>CAZUXC010000004.1:205180-281572 GCA_964624045.1 uncultured Methanospirillum sp.
ACCGATTCATACAATGGGGACTTCAACGAGATCAAGAACAACCTCAACACCTGCATCGATGCGGTTAATCTCCTGGTCAGCGATGCAGGAATGCTCGCGAAAGCCGCAGTAGAAGGGAAACTTGACACAAGGGCTGATGATACCAAACACCAGGGAGACTTCAGGGAAGTAGTAAAAGGAGTCAATCAGACACTTGATTCTGTCATTGGGCCACTCAATGTTGCCGCTGAATATGTGGATCGGATCTCCAAGGGAGATATACCCCAAAAGATAACCGATTCATACAATGGGGACTTCAACGAGATCAAGAACAACCTCAACACCTGCATTGATGCCGTAAACCTCCTGGTCAGTGATGCAGGAATGCTTGCAAAAGCCGCAGTAGAAGGGAAACTTGACACAAGGGCAGATGCAACAAAGCACCAGGGAGACTTCAGAGAGATCGTAGAAGGAGTCAATGACACTCTTGATGCGGTCATCAATCCGCTCAATGTTGCTGCCAACTATGTAGACCGGATCAGCAAGGGCGATATCCCCGTGAAAATTACTGACTCATACAACGGGGACTTTAATGTCATCAAAAATAATCTCAACACCTGTATCGATGCGGTAAATCTCCTCGTGAGTGATGCAAATCTACTCGCAAAAGCTGCAGTTGAAGGAAAACTCGAAACCAGAGCTGATGATACCAAGCATCAGGGAGATTTCAAGGTAATTGTCAAAGGTGTCAATGATACCCTGAATGCAGTTATTAATCCACTCAATGTTGCTGCCAACTATGTAGACCGGATCAGTAAGGGAGACATCCCGGTGAAGATTACTGATTCATACAATGGAGATTTCAATATCATCAAAAACAACCTCAATACCTGTATCGATGCCGTAAACCTCCTCGTAAGCGATGCAAATCAACTCGCAAAAGCTGCTCTGGATGGAAAACTTGAGACACGGGCTGATGCATCCAAGCACCGGGGAGATTTCCAGAAGATTGTCATAGGCGTGAACGATACTCTGGATAGTGTAATAGTCCCGGTCAAGGAAGCACTTCGTGTCTCCAAAGAGTACGCCAATTACCAGTTCAGGGCCAGAGTTGATCCCTCCCTCAATGTAGCCGGAGACTGGATAGAATTTAAAAACGTACTTGATAACATCGGGACCCAGATAGGAAGTGCTGTCGGGATTATCAATGATCAATTGTTGACTCTTGCCTCAAATGCTGAAGAGGCCACCGCCAGTATTGAAGAGGTATCCGCAGGTGCCCAGCAGATCGCAAAAAATGCTGGAGGAGTAAGTCTCAATGCTGAGCGAGGAAATGATGGAATCACCCAGGTTCTCAAAGCCATGGAAGATCTGACCATCACCGTTAGCGAAGTATCACAACGGGCAGAACAGGTTTCTACAACTGCAACGCAGGCAAATGAATTCTCCAGGATGGGTATCGATCTCGCTAAACGTTCTGAAGTATCGATGACGGAGATTACCCGGTCATCGGTTGAGGTAGACCAGATCGTCAAGGACATTAACCAGCAGATGGAAGAGATCGGAAAAATTGTCCGGTTAATCTCTGATATCGCCAATCAGACAAACCTTCTTGCCCTGAATGCTGCAATTGAAGCAGCCAGAGCTGGTGAAGCAGGACGGGGATTTGCGGTTGTTGCTGCTGAAGTAAAATCACTGGCTCAGGACTCCAGGCAATCTGCTGAAAATATCGCTGATATGATCTCAACCCTTCAGGATAAGGCGAAGAAAGCTACCATCGCCATGGGCCTGGCCGGAGAAAAGGTAGAAGAAGGCAGTAAATCCCTTACCGAAACCCTGGGAGCATTTAATAAGATTGCCAGCTCCATTGAAGATATCACCAGGAATGCAATGGATGTTGCATCTGCATCTGAAGAACAGGCAGCTTCAGTAGAAGAAGTGACCGCAAGCATTAATGAGGTCTCCATCCTTATTGTGAATACTTCCACTGAGGCCGGAGATGCTGCTGCAGCGACCCAGGAAGCATCTGCTTCTATTGAACAGATAAGTAAGATCGTCTCAAATGTAAGTGGAGCAGTGGATTCAGTCGCTTCAGAGATGGCAAAATTTGTGGTATGAGGAAAAAATGGAAGAATCAGCACAGAATCAATCTCGAAATAAACCGGACTCAACCATCGATGAGGTGCAGGTTGTTGAATTTATCCTTGGGGAGGATAAATTTGCCATCAATCTCTTTGATGTGCGGGAGATCGTAGAATCATTCCGAATCACCCCGCTTCCCCATGCCGCTGCTCATGTAAAAGGGATTATTGATCTCAGAGGGGAGATCACCACGGTGATTGATCTGAAATCCGTATTGAAAATCACCGCTAAAAACTCAAACGGTCAGGTCGATTCCCGGTTCATTGTTCTTGATGACAGCGTCACGAATGTCAAAACCGGAATTTTAGTTGATGATGTAACTTCAGTTCTGACAGTTCCGGTTTCAGATATTGATCAGAAGACCCATAGTGGAGAGGATACCGATTATATCCTGGGAATCATCAAGAAAGCATCCGGAGACCGGGATGATAAACGAAAAGAACTCCTCATCTGGATAGACATTAAGTCCCTGCTTAAGGGAACAGCATCCTGATTCGGCCCTAGGTAAATATCACCCTATATCCGGGTATTTTTGAACACCCATTCTTTTTTCGAAACGTTGTTCGTGGCTATATGGAAAACCGATTAACTCCCTATTCGTTGATCAATCCAGTTTATACGAATATAAGGAATACTACCCAATTTCAAATCGTTCTATTGCAAGAGCAGTCAGATCGGCAAATATTTCAAGAACCCTGCCTTCATCAGGAGAAATTACCCCTCCGACTTCTTCAGGTTTTATTCCTAACACTCCGATGACTCCCTTTCTACTCCGGATTGGGATGAACCGGAGACGGGAACCATGAAGAGTGTCCGTATCATACCCGGCAACGGTGTCTTTGGTAAAGGACCATAACCCCACTGCCATCTCATCCTCATTAATAGTCAACGCTGTAGAGGAACCCGCTATCCGTAGAGACTGGTTTTCCGGGAGAAAAATTACCGCCTGCCAGTTAAAGTTCTCTTCGATCTTTGAAATAACCACAGAAACAGCAGTGGGAAGGTCAGTTGAGCCAGTAAGTTTTTTTGCAAGCCGATAAAGCATCGCATTTTCTTTCTCCCGGGAGTGAGCGGATATGGCATAATCCTGAGCCTTTGCTATCAGAATACTAATGACAATACCCACCAGAATCATTCCGGAAAAAGTAATGAGATACTGGGTATCTGAAACCTGGAAGGTATAATAAGGGGGAACCAGGAAAAAATCAAACAACAAAACCCCGATGACAGAAGTGAAGATAGCAAGATGCACACCCCGGCGAAATGCGGCAACCACTACAATCATCAGATAGAGCATAATCAGGTTGGTCTGAGAGATCACGTTTTTTGTCAGCTCTCCAAAAATGGTCACCAGACTGACGAGAATCAGACTTTCCAGATAACGACCCGGAACGAGCGTTGGGATGAAGGCTTCATCTGAATACGAAATATTTTGTACCTCTGTATGGGAAGCACTGACCACATACACATCAATCTCTCCACTTTTATGGATCATCTGGTCAACTATCGATCCGAAGATGAGCTCTTTCCATCTCGGCCGAAGAGTCTTGCCAATGATAATCCGGGTGATATTGTGCTTTTTTGCATACTCAATCAGGGTGTCCGGGATATTCAGTCCAAATAGCGTTTCAGTCTTGCCTCCCAGGCTTTCCGCGAGTTTAATATTTTTCCAGACTTGTTCTTTCGCAGATGGAGACAGTCGATGATGCATCGGTGTTTCTACAAACACTGCCCTCCAGTCTGTATTCACCCGATCAGCCTGTCGTTTGGTTGTCCGAATCAGTTTCTCAGAAAGCGGACTCGGTCCGATGGAGACCAGAAGATGCTCAGATACCGGCCATGGGCCGGGAATTGACCGGGTCTGCATATACTCAAGCATCTGATTATCTACCCGGTCTGCAGTCTTTCGAAGGGATAACTCCCGAAGAGCAAAGAGATTTCCTTCATTGAAAAACTGTTCCACTGCCCGGGATGCCATATCAGGGACATAGACCTTCCCTTCGGCAAGTCGTGCACGAAGCTCAGGTGGAGGAATATCCATGAGCTCAATCTCATCAGCCTGATCGATGATGCGATCCGGAACTGTCTCTCTCACGATAATGGAAGTAATCTGAGCAACGACATCGCGAAGACTCTCCAGATGCTGAATATTAAGCGTAGTATAGACATCTATCCCGGCCTGAAGAATTTCTTCAACATCCTGGTATCGTTTGGCATGCCGGGAATCAGGGGAATTGGTATGAGCAAGTTCGTCAACCAGAACCAGTTCCGGTTGCTGAGCAAGGATGGCATCAAGATCCATCTCCGAGAGGGTTGTTGATTTGTACCGGACTGACTGCCGGGGAATAACCGGTAGCCCTTCAGTGAGAGCATCAGTTTCTTCTCTTCCATGTGTCTCAACATACCCAATCCTGACATCCACCCCATCATCCTGACGTTCATGAGCAGCTTTCAGCATTCCATAGGTCTTTCCTACCCCGGCGGCATATCCGAGAAAAATTTTTAATTTTCCTCTCTTTTCCCGGATTGCTTCATTTTGTATCTGTGAGAGGAGAAGATCCGGATCAGGTCTGCCATCATTCATACAATCATCCTATGCCAATTATCACAAAGATCATATCTATGAGCTTAATGCCGATAAACGGAGCAATTACTCCTCCCAGCCCATAAATGAGGATATTATGGAGAAGAGCCTCATCCGCAGTCATTGGCCGGTACTGAACACCCCGAAGAGCCAGAGGAATGAGAACAACGATTATCAGAGCATTAAATATTACCGCAGAGAGGATAGCCTGGTGAAGACCCATCACGTTGAGTGCAGACAGTGCCGGATAGGTTCCAACAAATGCAGCAGGGATAATGGCAAAATACTTGGCAATATCATTTGCAATGCTGAAGGTAGTCAGGGCACCCCGGGTCATAAGCAGTTGCTTTCCAATCTCGACGATCTCAATCAGCTTTGTCGGATTACTATCGAGATCTACCATGTTCGCTGCTTCTCTGGCAGGTTGTGTCCCGGTATTCATTGCGACGGCAACATCTGCCTGGGCAAGAGCAGGAGCGTCATTGGTACCGTCGCCGGTCATAGCAACCAGTCTTCCTCCCTCCTGGTATTCCCTGATGAGTCGTAACTTACTTTCCGGAGTGGCTTCAGCAAGAAAATCATCAACACCGGCTTCTGCTGCAATCGTTGCGGCGGTAAGCCGGTTATCACCGGTGATCATGACAGTCTTGATTCCCATATGCCGAAGCTGGGCGAATCGTTCCTTCATTCCACCTTTGACAATATCTTTCAGATAAATTACTCCCAGAGCCCTGCCATTCTTTGTTACCACAAGAGGGGTTCCACCCGATCGGGATATTCCCTCAACTTTCTCTTTGAGTTCATCTGATGCAGGATTGCCCCGCTCATTCATGTATGCAAACACTGCTTCAGCAGATCCCTTCCGGATTTGAGTCTGGTCATAGTCAACCCCGCTCATCCGGGTGTGACTGGAGAAAGGAATAAACTGCATCACCGGGGAATCATCATGAGCTCCTACCGAACGACCCCGCAGGCCATATCGTTCCTTTACCAGGACGACAATACTACGGCCTTCAGGGGTTTCATCAGCGAGTGAAGCAAGCTGGGCAACTTCCGCAAGGTAGGGAATATCTGTACCGTCAACGGGTATCAGCTCAACCGCTTCCCGGTTTCCCAGAGTGATCGTACCGGTCTTATCCAGAAGCAGAACATCCACATCACCGGCTGCTTCAATCGCCCGGCCCGATGTCGTTATCACATTTCTCCGGATCAACCGGTCCATTCCTGCAATCCCTATTGCACTGAGCAGCCCTCCGATAGTTGTCGGAGCAAGACAGACGAGCAGGGCTATGAGAATCGTTATACTGACGACAGTTCCGGAACCGGAAGCCTTGACACTATACCAGGAGAAAGCGTACAAGGTGGCACAGACAATGATAAAAATTGCCGTGAGACTGATGAGAAGAATTTGTAATGCAATCTCATTCGGCGTTTTCTGTCGTTTTGCTCCCTCAATGAGAGAGATCATCTTATCCAGGAATCCTTCACCCGGATTTGCGGTTACTCTGACCACCAGCCAGTCAGAGAGAACGGTTGTTCCTCCGGTCACGGCACTGCGATCTCCACCTGATTCCCTGATAACCGGAGCACTCTCACCAGTGATGGCACTCTCATTTACTGATGCAATTCCCTGAATAATTTCTCCATCAACGGGAATTATCTCACCAGCAGATACTACAAAGAGATCATCTTTCCGAAGCTCACAGGAGGAGATCCGTTCAGTCTGGGAAATAGCAGGGAAACTTTTTTGCAGGGGATCATACCGGCGAATCAGACGGTTGGCCAGTGTATCCTGTCGCATCTGTCGCAGAGCCTGGGCCTGGGCTTTTCCTCTCCCTTCTGCCAGGGCTTCTGCAAAATTTGCAAAAATTACCGTGAACCAGAGCCAGAGTGAAACCATTCCGATAAACCATGCAGATTCATCACCAACTCCAAAAACTGCCAAAATCCAGAAGACCGTTGTTAACAGACTCCCTACTTCCACGACAAACATGACGATATTTTTGCTCATGAGCCGTGGGTCGAGTTTTCTTACCGATTCATAAAGAGCATTGAGATATAACTCATGGTTGACAGAGGGATGACGGGAAGGACGAGGGGAATCAGACATGAGATAACACACCTCCCTGCATCAGGTATTCAGCAATCGGACCGAGAGCCAGGGAGGGAAGAAAGCTCAGGATGCCAATACTGATGATGACAAAAACCAGCCAGATCAAGAAGAGCGGACGATCATCCTGCAGGGTTCCTTCAGAGAAAGGAATGATCTTTTTTTGACCAAAAGAGCCGGCAAGAGCGAGGAGGAGAATTAACATCGGATACCTTCCCACAATCATTTCCAAAGCAAGAGTAAGGTTATAAAAAAGGGTATTCACCGTCAGTCCTCCAAATGCACTTCCATTATTCCCAACCGAAGACGAAAATGCATAGAGAATTTCGGTAAAGCCATGGGCCCCGGGATTCAGTATGGATGATGTTCCTGCCTCCAGCATGACCGACACCGCAGTGCCAATCAGAATCGCCGCTATTGGTATGAGAATGATGATAGCCGCAAGCTTCATCTCAGGAGGTTCAATCTTTTTTCCAAGGTACTCCGGAGTCCGGCCAACCATAAGTCCTGCAATGAACATAGCGATAATCACATACACAATCATAACAGCAAGTCCGGAACCGACCCCTCCAAACACGATCTCCCCAAACTGCATCATGATCAGCGGTATCATTCCGCCCAGAGGAGTGAAGGAGTCGTGCATCGCATTTACTGCACCACAGGATGTCGCAGTCGTACTAACGGCAAATAGAGCACTATGGAAGATACCAAATCGCAATTCCTTTCCTTCCATATTTCCCCCTGGTTGCAATGATGATGCAGTCTGATCGACTCCGGCAGCTTCCAGAAGAGGATTTCCTGCTTGTTCTGTCAGGTAACAGATCCCAATCAAGGGTATGAGAATGAGAGTCATTGCTACCAGAAGCGTAATGCCTTTTCTGACTGAACCGATCATCTTTCCGAAGGTATAGCACAGCCCTGCCGGAATCAGAAGAAGGGCAATTACCTCAATAACGTTTGAAAGCGGGGTCGGATTTTCATACGGGTGGGCTGAGTTTGCATTAAAAAATCCCCCACCGTTTGTTCCAAGCAGTTTTATCGCAATTTGCGATGCTGCCGGACCCTGAGGAATACTCTGGGATGAAGAGAGAACAGTCCCATTTTCCGTGAGAGGATCGAGGAGGGGAACCGTTACCGGGTCGTCAAAGTTTTGGATTGAGCCCTGGGAGATCAGGACAAGTGAGAGAATGATGCTTAAGGGGAGAAGAATCCAGACACTCCGGAGCATGAGTACCCAGAAATTTCCGATGAATCCGGTTTGTTTCCGGGAAAAACCATAGATGAGAGCTATGAGCACCGCCATACCCGTAGCAGCAGAAAGAAAATTCTGCACCGTTAGTCCGACCATCTGGGTAAGATAACTCAATGTGGTCTCACCGCCATAGGCCTGCCAGTTGGTGTTGGTCGCAAAACTCACGGCAGTGTTTAAAGAAAGGTCGGGAGCAACACTGCCCAGATGAAGGGGATTGAGGGGAAGATACTGCTGAATCTGTTGGAGAATTACCACCGTTACGATTCCCAGAATATTGAATATCACCAGGGAACTGGCAAACGTTCTCCAGTCCATCTCATCATCAGCACGGATTCCGGCCTTATGGAGGATCCATCCTTCAACCGGAATGATAACCCGGGAGAGCAGGGTGGGCTCTCCCTGATATATCCGGACCATGAATCTGCCTATGGGAACAACCAGAGCAAAGAGAACGATAAATATGAGGAATCCTTGCAGAAGATCTGTTTCACGAAGCCCAAACAGGGTACTGGAATTGCCTGATACCTTCTGACTCAGATCAGCGGAGAGAGATTGCGCTTCGGCCTTTCCGGATGACTGATAGTGATCCAGTGCCAGGTTGAGTGCGAGAACATTTACCCGGCTTTCTCCAAGGATACCAAGCTGAGGACCCTGAATCTGCTGATTGATGAGAGCCGTTATTTCCGTTTCTGAAATACCCCGGTCTTTCGCGACTCTTGAAACCTGATAATACGCTGATGCAACACTGATATCAGGATCCAAACCACTCGCCGAACTGGTTACCAGATCTACCGGAATGAGATCCTGGGTCCGGGGTGATGTCTGATGCAACGTGGTAACCCATGAAATTATCCGGTCATGTAACCCGGGATTGGTCGGGCCGAGGTTTGATCCTGATGAAAGACCCGGATTATACGCAGGGGATGTTGCTGAAGGTCTTCCCCAAAAATATTTTTCTGACGAAAATGGCTGGCCGATGAGTGTTGAGCCTGTGACTTTTCCGTCCTGAGTGATAAGACTCCCATGAGCCTGCCAGGGAAATGCCATGTGAGCAATCCCGTAAATAGCAAGCGGATAGGCAATTCCCGTTATCACGGTGAGCAGTACAAAAATTATGATTGCAGGTTTTACCTGCTTTATGCTGGTAGATAGAAGGTTTTGTGAATGCACAAGAATCAATCCTGTACGATACCGGATAGGTACAGATGCAATAGAGCGTTACTGAAGCGTGAGTATAATATCCTTCTGATAGCGATGAGGAAACTGACGGAAAATTGGCGAAGAATCGCGGAAAAAAGAGCCTTATGCCAAGTGTTGTGAAAACACGGCAGTCTCCTCCCTTAAAAAAATTTTTTTACATCTCCAGACGGGTAACCACTCCGTGCACCCGGTCCGGAGGAAGCCGGTAGTACTGAACAAAGGACGGGGAAAGTCGTTTTATCACCGCATAGATCTTCCAGATGATATTATTCGTGACAATCTCTTCCATCCCATAAAAGACCGTAGTCTCTTCTATCCCAACCTGCCTCATTATCGTCAGAAGATGAATGACCTGCATGTACCCGTATTCAATTGAAAGATATCGTAGACCTGGCCGTATCTCTTTCAGATTCCAGGATACCCCGTATGCTGCTTCTTTGGGCTGCACCGAGATGATCACATTCTCTTTGTAAATGATCCCATGGACAAACATGGTCCGGGTCATATATGCCGGGATATGATCCACAGACTGGGCAAAAAATACTGCAGTGCCCGGCAGTTTTGGATAATGAGTATACCGATCCTCATATTTTTTGAGAAATGTCGTCCGATCCATCGGGTTCAGACCACGGTAGAGCACTTTCTGTCCTTCGGTGAAGATGACAAATACCGAGAAAGGTATTGCTGCGATGACCAGGGACCAGTATCCTCCTACCGGGATCTTATGCAGAAGTGAGAAGAAGAAGATCAGATCTACAAAAGTGACAAAAACCGAGAGGATGACAGCGAGAGTCTGTCTTCTCATCAGGAAAATACTGCTCATCATCACCCCGGTAATCAGCATCGTGCCGCTGACGGCGATACCATACGCTGCAGCAAGCCGTTCTGAAGATCCAAAGATCAGCAGCATAAAGATTACCGCGAGACAGAGGCCCCAGTTTACCGAGTTAATATAAATTTGTGTCCGAAGCTCCGAGGAGGTATAATCTATCGGAAGCCGGGGAAGCAGATGGGTGTTGATTGCCTGATAAATTACCGAGAAGATACCACTGATCACCGCCTGTGAAGCAATAATCGTCGCCATCACCGTAAGAATCAGAAATGGAACAAACAGAATTGCTGCTTCACTGATGATCATGCTGAAAAACGGATTTTCCACCGGGCCGGTTCGAAGAAGGAACGCCCCCTGTCCAAGGTAGACCAGTGTGAGTGCTACCAGCACAATGAGCCAGGCCCATCGAATCGGTTCTCTTCCAAGATGACCCATATCAGCAAACAACGCTTCTCCTCCGGTTGCACAGAGAATGATCAGCGACAGGGAGAGGAACGCCTGATCCGGATCCTGAAGAATGAATGATATCGCATGGGTGGGGCTTAACGCAAGGATGATCTCCGGAGTCCTGGCGATAGAGATCAGACCAAAGACCGAAAGAGAGAGGAACCAGAGGATCATCACCGGTCCAAAAGTGATGCCAACCTTATCAGTTCCCCGCTTTTGAAACCAGAAGAGGACGAGGGTAATCAGTATCGCCAGGATCACCAAAGATCCTTCTTCAATTCCGGAGTGTCCCGGAATAAGACGAATACCTTCAACTGCCGATAGAATACTGATCGCCGGAGTAATGACACAATCTCCAATCATCAGAGAAACACCGGCAAAGGTGATGGTAGTGACCGCCAGGATTCCGGCCCGGCTTTTCACCAATGGGAGGAGCAGCTCCTTGAGAACGATCGTTCCTCCTTCTCCATTACTGGAGAGTCGCATGGCAAGAACAGCATATTGTAGGGATACCAGGATGAGGAGTGTCCAGAAAATGAGAGAGATGGTTCCGTAAATATGAAAGGTGCTCGGTTTTACCACGAGATAAAGCACCGCAAGGGTATATATCGGACTGGTTCCGATATCACCAAAGACCAGACCGATGGATTTTAAGATAGAAGGAAGGGGAGGAGGACTTAACATGTATATCACTCTATTACCATTGGAAGGTTATATTGGCTTTTGAATGATCAACGAAAAGCCAAAGAATATCACCTGAATTTTCTATTCCAGATACTCGGAGTCCTTGATGAGTCTGAATTTCCCTTCCGGAATCCATATTTCAAACCTCGCCCCCTCTCCCGGAACTCCGCATTCCGTGATCTTCATTCCGGTGATATCAAGAATCTCTTTGATGAAAAATAATCCAAGGCCGGTATTTTTTCCAAACCCTCGGGAGAATATCGCCACTTTATCTTCCTGCCTGACACCCAGCCCGTCATCTTCATAGACAACAATCAGGTCTTTTCCTGAAGTGACAAGAGAGATCCGGATCTTTTTGACATCTCCCCCATGACGGAAGGAATTCTCAATCAGGTTGTAAAAGACTTTTCTGAGCAGGGGGTCTGCAAATATTTCTACCTGTTGTGATGGTATTTCTGCAGATACTCCGGTAAGTAACCGGATGATGAGAGGGTCTCCGGTTATCGAGGAGATATTCTGCCATTTGGGTTTTGTCTGTCCAAGAGTCTCATATTCCGCAGTAAAACTGATCAGTTGATGAATATTTTTTCCTGCAGTATGAAGTACTCCAACCTTCTCTATCATATCTGCATTCATTGAGTTCGAATTGAGTAATTCTGACATCAGCAGAATCACCTGGACATTATTCAGAATGTCATGACGGGTAATGCTTGATAACAGGTTGAGCTTCTTATTAGTCGCCTTCAGAGTCTGAGTCACCATCTCCAGATCCGCATTTTTCTCAAGGAGTGCATTCTCCAGTGCTTTTCGTGAAGAAATATCAGCAAAAGAGATAAAATATGCAACTTCCCCCATATATTGTATCTTTCTCACCGATGCATACACCCAGAATATTCTGCCATCCAGGGATTTCATTGCCATTTCTATGTCATCAACAGAATCCTGGCGTTTTAGCAATTCTATTAAAGAATTGCGCATATCGATATCCACATAAAACTGTTCCGTGATCTGGCCAACCATTTCCGTATCAGACACTCCAAATTGTTCAACAGTTCGGGAATTTACTAAAAGAATTCGGTTATCCGATACACGAGTGATGACTATTGGAAATGGAGCACCTTCAACAATACTTCTCCATCGTTGTTCGTCCTCCCGAAGTTTCTGCTCAAGAATTTTTTGCCTGCTGATGTCAGTCAAAAGGATGATCTTCGCTTCTATAGAACCGGAATCAGAAAAGATGGTATCAATTCTTGCTTCATAAGTCTGCAAAGTATCACCCAGATTCCGGGTAATCTCCTGCCTGCCATGATTGATTGATGAGAAAAAGCTCAGCAGCTCCGGCCATTGTGGATCTGTATCTGAAAGGTTTTTTCCAATCATTACATGCCCGTTTTTTTTCAAAATAGCATCTGCAGCAGGATTGATGTCCACGATCTTTCCCTGTCCATTGAGAACAATCATCGGCATTCCCATTTCATCGATAACTTTACTCCGGGCAACAGGAATAATGTCGAGAAATTTGTATCGAAAAAGAGCAAAAACATAGAGAATACCCGGAGCCCAGAGAAATACGGGAGTTAAATTCACTCCACGGAGAGGAGTCATACCCATATCAAATACAAACGCAATGACTACCGGGAATAACAAGGCGATAAAGAGGAGAATCCGTTGCATCTGATATGTCTGATGGGTTTCATTCTTTGTAGTTATCAGAAGAAAAAGGGCAACGGCGATGAGAATGTAGGTATAGGTAATATTGAGATAATAAAAAGGTCCATTGGAAACCTTAAGCGCAATAAACAGGCCAGTATCAATGAGCTCATAGTTAAACCGGAACAGCGTATGATACTGACTGGTAAAAGCCATAATCACCGTAATACAGGGAATAAGGCATAGGGAAAGCAGTTTCAAGCCAGATATCCAGGTTTCCTTTTTCAGAAATGTCAGAACCATCCATAATTCCAGAACAGGAATAAAAGGGAGGAAAAGATACCGGGTTTCCTGCCAGAAAATTTTCATCGGGAAATCTGTGGTGGATAGATCCATTGCATATAGCAAAGCCCACATGGCTGCACAAAACATCAGAAGTTGATAAGGAATAGATGCGGGATTTGCATGGAACCGTCTGCTATACACTGCAAGTCCCATCATACATGCAGCTGACGCAATGAGCATAAGTAGGTAGATAAACCCCGGGTTCATGGAATTCCTGTCTGATAAATTTCTCGTGTATGATTAGTTGATTGATATGATACGTTCAGGGTATATTATGTTCCTGTTGATTTACCCGATATATAAGGATACGGTCAAATACCCTTCGCCTTCTCCTCTCATCGGGATATCCAAACAGACTCCTCATTCACCGGATTTGACTGGATAATCCAGAGTAAACCGATAACGTTCCCATACTTCTCTCCGATGTGGATCCATCAGATGCAGTGTCAATTTCCAGGGTATGAGTTGGTTAGTGATGAACCAGAGAGAGTGGCAGAAAAAAAGGGGTTACCAGGCCTCTGCAAAAGCAGAATTGGTATAAAGATCTTCAAGCCGGGCTTTGTGTCCCCGCTCCATTTTTGCAAGTTCAGAGAAGATCTTCTTCTGCTCACCATCAACACTTGCCTCAGCAAGTTTTTCATACATTTCCATTGCTTCTTCTTCTTTCTTGATGGCGAGTTTAAGCCCGTCAAGAGGCTTCATATCAGAAGTAGGGGATGGACTTTCCAGGAGATTTGAAAGTTTGTAATCCTTTACCTCGTCAAATTTCAATTCCTTCCTGGAACCGGTAAGATACTCCTGAAGGGTCTTTCGGTGGTACGTCTCTTCCTGGGCCAACTCTTTAAAAGTAGTCTTGAGTGCACTGTCTTTTACTTTATCTGCAAGAGCAGTATAGAGGGCATAGGAATCAACTTCCCGATCTATTGCAGTCAGCAGGATTTTTTTGAATTCGTCACTTTTCATGAATGATCCTCCGTGTAAGCAAGGTGCGATACACCAGAAGGGGAAGTTTGAATCGTCCGGGTTTGGACGCTTTCATCCCCTTCTGATACAGCGGTCAGATGGCTGGTACAAAGTGCGATTTGGAACGATTTTCAGGTATCTTTGATGGTCGTCCGGGATGAGTGGAGCCAGACTGTATCAGTTTGTATAAGTCGGTTTTCCGAGTTTTGGTTCAAAGGCATTGTCTGCTTCTACCCGAATTGCATGGGAGAAGAGTGCCAGCGGGATTTCTACCGGACACAGTTCCTCACATTGTCCGCAGTTAATACAACTGTCAGAAATGTGAGCAAATCTCCGCAGATGGAACATCGGATCAGAGGGCAGAACACCCCGGCGAACCATATAGGACTCCTCTCTTCCTTCAAACGAGGTTGAGGAGCAGACCGGACACTTCTCAATGCAGGAATAGCATTTGATGCACCGGGAAGTCTCTTTGTTGATAATATTCCAGAGGTCAGATCCAAGAGCAGTGAAATCATGCTTTCTCCACTTTTCTCCGAGATTGAGCATGGCTCCTTCGACCTTTGCCCGGATCTCGATACCCTTCTGGGCAGCTGATTCGACCTCAATCTTCTTGGCTGCAACAGCTTTAGACACAAGGTCAGCGCCTTTTTCGCTGCAAACCTCTACAAAGGTAGCCTTGCCTGCCTTCTCGCCGATAACTCCCCAGTTACCACAGGCAAGGTCTGCCTGACGGGGGACTTTGTACTTACACCGGCGGCAGTTGCTGCGGCGGCCATATCCATCTTCCTCAAGTTCATCTACAGATATGCCTTTGTGGCCACCTTCATACTCAATGATGAACTGACCCTTATCAATCTCTTCTTTGTGAACGGTGTCAGGATCAACGCCATATTTAGCCTTGATCATCTTCCGGGCCACAATCGGATTGACGGATCCTCCACAGTTGACCCCGATGGTAATGATGTTGTTCATGTTGACATCATTACGCTTTGCTTCTTCAAGCAGGCCCATGAGGTCGCATCCCTTCACCACTACGCCGATCTTCATATCCTTTGCTCCGTCCAGGTAGTTCTTGATGAACGTCGAAAGGAGCAGAGTTCCACAGTGAAGAGATCCTGCGGTCTTATCAAGTTCTTTCGGATCGGTGATTGCTACCGGAACCGCATCATAGAGATCATATCCCTTGGTGACAGCAACAACGACATCAACAATCTTATTCTCAAGAGCGTACCGCAGGAGTCCGGTAACCGCACCACCGCATTCTGCCTTCTTGGCAAGTCCGCTGTCAGTGGTCCATGCATAGAGGAGATCTCCTTTTGCTGCCATGTTATTTTCCTCCTGCAATTTTTGCTACCGAAACAGCACAGTGTTTGAGTTCAGGCATCTTGGACATCGGATCCAGAGCCGTGTTGGTCAGATTGTTTACTCCATCAGCAAAGTGCATGGTCATGTAGAGAACCCCTTTGCCGATATCATCGGTTACCCGGGCTACCGTTTCGGTCTCGCCACGACGACTTTTCAGGAGCACTTTCTCACCCTGGGCAATACCAAGGGTTTTCGCATCCTCGGTGTTGATCTGCACGTAAGATGCAGGAACCTCGTAATGAAGGGCTGCACACCGGTCTGTCTGGGATCGGGAGTGGTAATGGAAGATCAGGCGTCCAGTCATAAGAGTGAACGGATATTCCTTATCAGCGACTTCTGCCGGTGCCCGGTACTCAATGCCAAACAGGTTTCCTTTCCCATCTGCTGTTGCAAAGCGTTCCGTGTGCAGAATCGGAGTTCCCGGGTGCTCAATTGTCGGGCATGGCCATACTACCGACTCGGGCTTCTCCAGTTTCTCATATGTGGCACCGAACATCGAAGGAGTGACGGATCGCATATCATCCCAGACATCCTTGGCCGTTGGGAGCTCAAAGCCTTTGACACCCATCTTCTCTGCAAGATCAGAGAAGATATGAATGTCTTCCTTTGATTTACCCGGTGGATTGACGGCTTTTCTCACCCGATTGATACGGCGTTCTCCGCTGGTGAAGGTACCATCCTTTTCTGCAAAGCAGGCTCCCGGAAGGATGACATCTGCATAGTTACAGGTTTCGGTGAAGAAGATATCCTGGACAACAAGGAAATCAAGTTTATCCAGTTGTCTCTTCACATGATTTGAATCGGGATAGGTGACTACCGGATTGAGACCGAGAATATACATGGATTTGATCTCATTCCCGCACTGGTTGATCTGCTCGGTGAGAGTGACCCCATACCAGTCCGGAAGATCAGTAACGCCCCAGGCCTTCTCCATCTTTGCCCGGTTCTCTGCCATCTCACATTTCTGGTATCCGGAATAGACGTTCGGGTATGCTCCCATATCGCAGGCACCCTGCACATTGTTCTGGCCACGAAGCGGGTTCACTCCGACTCCCGGACGTCCGACGTTACCGGTTACCATTGCGAGATTACCCATCGAACGGACATTGTCAGTGCCAGTGGTCAGTTCGGTGATACCCAGACAATAGATGATGACTGCATTCTTTGCATCTGCATATTTGAATGCCATCTCTTTCACGGTTGCCAGTGGGACACCGTGGATAGCTTCTGCATCAGCGTAGCCTTCAACCGTCTTCTTCAGGTCATCAAATCCGTTAACCCGCTCATCAATGAATTTCTTGTCGTGTTTGCCTTCTTTGATGATCCAGTACATCATGGAGTTGGCAAGGGCAATGTGAGTAGACGGATTGAACTGAATCCATTTGTCTGCAATTTTAGCGGTTGTGGAGAGGCGTGGATCTACTGCATAGATAGGAATGCCTTTCTGTTTTGCCTGTACCAGACGTCTGCCGGCAAGCGGGTGTGCCTCAAGAGCGTTGGATCCCCAGACCAGAATGAAGTCTGCATTCAGAGCATCTTCAAAACCATTCGTTGCTGCTCCGGAACCAAAGGAGAGTGAAAGTCCGGCTACGGAAGGACCATGGCAGATACGTGCACAGTTATCAACATTGTTGGTTTTAAAAGCAACCCTGGCGAATTTCTGCATAATATAGCAGTCTTCGTTTACGGTTCTGCAAGAGACCTGGAATCCAAAACCCTTTGCCCCGTGTTTTGCATTCGTGTCTTTGAGTTTTTGTGCAACCAGATCCAGAGCTTCGTCCCAGGACGCTTCAACAAACTTACCATCTTTCTTAATCAGAGGAGTGGTAAGCCGGTCAGGGCTGTGAACAGATTCCCAGCAGGTCAATCCTTTCGGACAGAGCTTGCCTTCATTAATAGGGCTGCGTTTACAGGGTTCAACCCCGATCACTTTCTCATTTTTGACGACTAAATTCAGAGCACACCCAACACCGCAATACGGGCAGGTAGTCTGAACATATCGTACTAGATTAGTAGGCTTCGTAGACATCTAGTATCCCCGAGTTTTCAATACAAGCGGAAAGGACACATAACGTGCCCTTGGCTCACCATGTTTCTTCTTTTCACCTGAATACCAGAGGAACTTCCCGTTGCTCCCCGGATAAAAGCCATCCTGTCAGATGCAGAACAGATTACTGATTCTGCAAATCGGATAGACCGATGAAAAGTCCGTTATCGGAATGAATGCATGATAAACAAATAACGTTGTTCCAAGAAGAGACGATAAATATATCGAAATTAAGTTGAGTAATCTGAAAAAGTGTTTTACTTACTATGGAAAGATTGCGATCGAATTAGCTTAATCTTTTTTTCCCTTCACCTGAAGTGAAGAAGATCAGGATCCAGAATCAACCAATGTGAGGTTTTTGAAAAGAAATTCATTGCGCTTCACTCAGCAAGGACAGAGTAGATGTTATTCCATTGAAGAGAGAACCAAATAGATCCTCTCTTCTATAATTTCCCGCTTGTATGGGACAGTCCTCGGGAAAGGCCTGTCTCTCGAGAATTATACTCACGTATCGGCAAAAGCCAATGCCTAATCATGAGTATAATGGGTTCTATCTATCCACATATATGCGATTTAATTGAGTAGTCCAAATACAAAATATATTTATAGAAGCATAAAAATAATGGATTCGCACTCATTTTTATTGCAGGATCACAAAATCTACAAAATCTCCCCCCGGGTAAAGTGAAAGTCTACCACTCATTAGATATTCCTTTGAAGGAAAGAGCGGGAATACACATGAGAGGATGTGGGGAGTAATACATCTATGAACCGGGAGAAATTCATATGCTTTTCTTCGGTTTTTTCTGACTCTGCCTGATTTCCTTTATCTCATGCAGAGAGGTTAAAGCATCCCGTTGCTTTAATTCAAAGAAACATCGGGCACAAGCCCGGACATCAGCAAGAGCATCATGGGCATCTGAAAACCCACAATCAAATAACTTTGTATGCAACTCCATCAATTTGGGCCATTTGTTCCCTTTCCTCCCGGAAGGATAAGGAATCTTACAGTAATCAATCGTGCTTTTCATCGTGCAGAAGTACGGGCAGGAGTGAATGTGAATTTTCTGCCCGGACCGGACATACTCTGCAGCCAGAACATTCCGATCAAATTCCACATTATGCCCGACAAGAAGTTCTGACCTCCGAACCGCCTCGCTAAACCAGGATAATACTTCAGGTAAGGGTTGGCCCTTCTTTTTTGCGATTTCGGTGGTAATCCCGTGGATCCGGGAAACTTCCGGAGGAATCGTATACCCATCAGGATATACGATGTGGCTCTGCTCATCGGCAATTGTCCCATCATCCTCACAAAGAAGCCAGGCTACCTGGACCATCCGGGGCCAGCATTCCGGCTTTTGGACCGGATCCGCTCCACGCATTGGAAGTCCGGTTGTTTCCGTATCAAAGAAAAGATATCGCATTCCTCTCCATTCAGGTATTCGTACCTGAGTATGGATCCTGCCAGGGTATAGGAACAACGATTGGAAGTGACAGCAGGTCAAAATTTATCGATTCCTACTCTTTGTTCATGGCAGGGTATCAAAGGGAACTCGCTGAGACTATCAGATGGTGATGATCTCCTTTTTCACGATATAGAGTCTGATTCGATTCGGGGCTTCTGTTTCATGAAAAAAGCAGAGAACCGCGTCACGAACCTGGTCATGAAACTCTTCCAGGGTGTCTGCTTCAGTGAAAATCGGATAACACATTGCCTGACCAAAATACCCTCCATCTGTCGCCTCTTCCACGAGGAAAAGAATTTCAGAACGTGTGTGATTTTGGGAGGTGATCATATTGAATTCCCTTATTCCCGATGCAATATTTATAATTCACCAGTGGTTTGGCTGAGTACACCCGGACGAAAAAGAGATTATCGATGAAAAGGCTCTTTCTGAAAATTATCCGCAACGCGGGCTGCGCTGGATAAAGGATAGTTGCAAGAAGCATAATTTCTCATTTATGAGATGAAAGACCGGAAAGATCGTTTTATCAGACAGAGAATATTTGATTGGGTTTCTCAAAAATGGATCCCATGGGAGAGTTATCTGCAGGGTTCAATTTTTTTCTGAAACATCCCTTTTTGAACCATCATTTCGAACCGTGCACCCTCTCCCGGGATGCCATTCTCAAGAATTGAGATGTCCGTCAGGGAGAGAATTTCCCGGACAAGAAACAGCCCAAACCCGGTATTTTTCCCAAATCCCCGATCAAATACCAGATCTTTTTCCTCTTCCCTGATCCCAACCCCGTTATCTTCCCAGACGATGATCAGATAATCTGTTGTTTCGCGGAGATAAACCCGTATTTCGGATACCCGTTCCCCGTGCCGGAGAGAATTGTCAAGCAGATCAAAAAATATCTTTTTCAACATTGGATCTGCAAATATGGATACCCCATGCACATCTGCTGACAGGGTGATCGAAGGTGGAAGAAACGAACGAGGTATGACATCATTCAGCTGAATCCACCGGGGTTCATGAGAACCGAGTTCATCATAAACGCGGGTAAATTCGATCTGGGTCTGAATGGACTCGATAGCGGATTCAATTTTTTGCAGTTTATCCGTAATATCCGGATCATTACAGATCCTTCGGAGATCATCGAGAAAGAGATGAGCAAAACTTACCTTATTGAGGATGTCATGCCGGGTGATGCCAGATAACAGGTTCAGCTGACTGTTTGCTTTTCTCAACGCTTCTTCTGTTCTTTTGCGTTCGGTGATATCCTGATTCGCCCCATATCCCCAAATTGTCCTGCCTTCTGCGTCTTTCACGATTCCCAGTCGAACCATAATATTCCGGATCTCGCCATCTCTTCGAATAATCCGGTGTTCTGCCTGGAAGATAGAATCAGGGTCTAATGTTGAATTTGATTGCTTCCCTACTTCATCAACCATGAATCTGTCATCCGGGTGGAGAAATTTTCGGGCATACTGCTCGGCAGTCATAATATATCCACCCTCCTGCTCCGCGGTAGTACCGTACAATGCATAGAACCGATCATTAAAAAAGAATTTTCCATTCTGCACATCATACTCCCAGTACACGAGGTTTGCCAGGTTCATGGCATCATCCAGCTTCCGCTGATTGATCCGAAGATTACGTTCAGATTCTACTAGGGCATCTTGTGCAATCCTGCTCTCAGTAATATCGTGACAGATCCCCTGAATCGCCGAAATGGTTCCTTCATCATTCAAAATCGGAGTGTGATTTCCTGAAAACCATCGAAAAGTTCCATTTTTATGAAAAGCCCGGTATTCAATCCCATCAATTCTTCCTCCGGCCGTTAATGACCGGTTGAATAGTTCCCGGAGCCGGGGAAAATCTTCCGGGTGGATAAATTTTGATGCAGGATACCCAATAACTTCGTGGATCTCATACCCCAGCAGATCAGTGACCCGGGGTGATACATAGGAATACGTTCCATCGCAAGTCAGGATGTAAACGATCTCATTTGCATGCTCAACAAGGTGGCGAAACCTCTCTTCACTCTCCCGAAGTGCTTTTTTAATGGTTTTATCATCGGTAATCACCCGCCATGATGACTGGGCGCCGATAAATGTCCCATTCTGAAAAATCGGCACCGCATACAGATTAACATATACCGGAGTATCATCTTTTTTCCTTATCCGAATTTCCAGATTCTGGATAGATTCTCCTCTTTGCAACGTCTGGACCACATGCAGGATTTCAGGAACACTCTGGGAAAATATTTTTGGAGCAGCAAACTTCAGCGAAATACCGACCAATTCGTCCGGATCATATCCGATAATAGATTGGGCAGAAGGAGAAGCATAGGTCACCTGCATATCCTGATCAAGGATGATTATCAGATCAGAAGAGCGTTCAGCCATACTGCGGAACCGTTCCTCACTTTCCCGGAGAGCATTATCTGCTAGTCTTTCTTTTGTTACATCCAGTGAAATTGAACCAATTCGAAATCCTTTTTCTGTTTTGATCGAGAAGATAGACTTTCGAATAAAGAATCGATGTTCATCCTCGCTAAAAACTTCAAAAATCCGAGGTTCTTCAAAGATGGGAACACCTGTTCTGAGTGAATTTCGAATCTCCTGTTCAAGGGAATACCGATGATCTTCAGTCCGATGTTCGGTTGGGATCATGTGAAAGTTCAGATCCCAGATAAACTGACCTAAGGCTTGTTCTTTCCGTATTCCCGTGATTTGTTCAGATCCTGCATTCCACTCGATCACCCTCCCTTCTTCATCGATGAGGGATACTGCCTCACTACTTGTTTCCAGAAATGAGCGCAGACGGGATTCACTTGAGATAACTGCCTCTTCTGCCTGTTTTCTCCGGACCGCCTGTTTGATTTTATGAGACAACTCCACAAACTGGGCAGTTGGTTCCCCTCCTTTCTGCAGGTAAAAGTCCGCTCCATTGTTGATTGCTTCAATGACAACCTCCTCGCGACCCCTCCCGGTGAAGAGAATAAACGGAATATCCCCAAATTGACTGCGAACATTTTTGAGAAATTCAATCCCGTTCATACCTGGCATCTGGTAATCAGAGATGATTGCATCGTACAACGGTGTTTGAGAAGAGTTCATGGCAACAATCGCAGAGGTCATGATATCAACCCTGAACTCGTTCAATCGTTCCAGATAGAGTTTGCCCAGGTTGAGAAGATCCGGTTCATCATCGACATACAGAATGGATATTTTGTTTGGGATAGGCTTTGCATGGATATTTGTCATAGAGGTTGACGATTCCGGCATATTTCTTCTCACTCCATTCAACGAAAAATGGCATACCAGAGATATGAAGTCATATGACTAAGGGGGAGTATCAGGGTATTGGTTTTATATCACCTAATAAGTATCGGAGATTAGAGCCCATTCCTTCACCATCTCATGTTTTCTCGTCCACACCGGATATAAGAAAAGAAGTATATAAAAATTCATCAATGAAAAAAAAGAAATTTCATTCTTTTCCAAAGAATGACTTTGATGAGCAGATATCTGATGATTATACCGGAGGGGTTATCGAAATGTCGAGCTGACTCTTCAGCATAAAGGTAACTAAAGCAACAAGCAGTCCAAATATTCCGGACAGGAGAAATATCATAGAAAAGTCAGAATACCAAAGGACAACACCAAGAATGACCGGGGATACCGTCATTCCCAGATATTTCATACACGTATGAACAGAGAGTATCCCTCCCCGTGAAGAGGCAGGGGAAACATGCACTATCAGTACATCAATAGCAGTCTGGGCAAGCCCGTATCCAGCTCCGAATAGTAATAGTAACAGAATTAATGCGATAATCGAAGGCATCCAGGACATACCAATGAGCGCCAGCCCAAGGATGATAAATCCTGCGACAATTACCTGAAGAACCGAAAACCGGTTGGCCAGGAAATGCATCCGGGATGCCAGAAGAATCACTGCTATCCCTTCTATCCCTAGTAGCAGACCGGATTCTCCGGAACCAAAGCCCAACACCTCCTTTACCATGAAGGGCAGGTAAATAACCAGGGCAAATAACAGGAAGTAGATAGCAAATCCCAGAAATATCGTGTAAAGCACCGGTACCTTTTGGAGATAAGGAAAAATTTCCCTGATGCCTTTATGATGAGTCATATGACGCTGATCCCGGGTCTCGGGAAGATACGTCAACACCAGAAATGCAAAAGGAAGTGAAAGTGCATAGAAGAGAAACGGATAGTTCCATCCGATCATTGCCAATCCTCCTCCGATGAGTGGTGCGGATATGGCACCAATCGCAAGGGACATGCTGACATTACTGATGGGTTTCACTCTTGCATGACCACTATATACATCTCCAACAATGAGCAGAGCTAAAACCATCATTCCTGCAACCCCGCTACCCTGGATAAATCGGAGAGCAAGAAGCATCTGAAAATCTGATACAAAGAAACTGATGCAACCAGTCAGTCCATAGATTACTAGACAGGGAAGAAGGATCTTTTTTCGATTCACCCGGTCAATGAAATGTCCGATAATAAGGGTGAAAATGGCCGTTGCAAGAGCATACACTGACATCAGTAACCCTACGGAATGAGTGGTTGTCTGTAGGGGTTCTACCATTTCAGGTAATGCGGGGGCGATAAGTGCTCCTCCGGCCATTGCTAGAAACGCGGTAATACAGAGGAGGATAAGGTGCTTGTGTGTAAATTCCATGATCCCGGATTACTTTTCCATTATTCGTGATGCATTCTCTATCATGTTAGCAAAAGAATTCGCAATTATTTTCCTTTCTTCCACAGTGAATCCAGACAAGAGAATTTCCTCCCACCCGCATGCAATTTTTATTATATCAGACTGTATTGTTCGTCCCTTTTCGGTCAGAAAAACCCGATACGCACGTTTATCTTCTTCATCCCGCTCTCTGTAAACGTATCCTTCATCTATCAGTTTCTGAAGAGAACGGGTAACGGTCGCTTTATCCACTTTGATAATCTGTGAAAGGGACTCCTGAGGAATTCCATCGGTTTCGAATAGAGGCATTAAAAGGTAAAACTGCCCCGATCCAATACGATATGGCTGCAGTTCTGAATCAAGATACATCTGGCAATACCTGGAGAGAAATGAAATGTATTTTCCAAGAAATTCCATATTTGTCATTTGAACCCCTGCATGAAGGGAGGAGATTGATCACTGATTCCCGTATCTCTGATGGGAAACTGGCATCCCATTATGCCTCAAACAAGTTGCGGAGGCAACCATATTGATAATCAGTTCCGAAATAAATAGTTGCGCACGCAACAAATTAGAAAACTTAGTATTCGTTGCTCCAATACCGAATGGGTATGGTTTTTAATGAGTCACTTGAAATTTGGAAAAACACATCTGAAACATATCAAAAGATGAATATCCGGGATGGAGTATTCAAAAAACTCAAACGTTTTTTGGATATATCTTGTATGAACCGGGATACCCGGCAAATCCCGGAATATCGCGATCCAGGGAATTACACATCCGGTGCACCATATCAGGGTCATAAGCAGGCACAGCATATGATGCCGACAGCGTAATGATGTCCGCAAAGGTGGAGAGCAGAAAGAAAAATCCGGGAGGTTGAAAAAATCCCGGAAGAATATAGGCATTTCTGACAGACAGAACACCGGGGTTGTTCAGTTCAAAATGGAGAACACCAGTATTAGAGAAAATGGTTGTTTTTCTTTTCGCATCCAGAATCGTATCCCATGCCTTGTTGATGTAGCCCTGAGCAGTGGAATACCCGGAGTCGAAAAGATTCTCAGCATCAATCGTCTCCTGGATTCCCGGCATACGGGATTTTATCCGGGACATCAGGATATGAACTCTTTTCGCAGTATCTTCAAGAGGCTCTGCAGGTTTTACCGGTATCCCAACCTCAAATGAGGTTGAGAAATTCATCAGTGAACGTCCGGGAATACCAGGGAGATATCTTCGGAGATCAACCGTAGTATACAGAGGGACGGTTATATCAGAATTCATCCGGAGCTCTGAAGCAATTCCCCGTGCGATGACAGCGATCATGAGATCATTCATCGTAATCCCCCATTGTCGCCTCTCCTTCTGGATGATCCCAGTACGGCTCTGATCAAAAATCATCAGGGAATACTGATATCTCTCCCCATGAAGGGACTGTATCGGAACTGATGTCTGCGAGCACCAGCCAAATGGGGAATATGAAGTATCGATTGGGGGGGGTTTTTCCAGAAGGGTGGAAATCCGGGGTACCTCACGGGCTTTGACCGGAGTTACTGAAAATTCGGGTATTTTTCCGGACAGGCACTCTAGGTAACATTGCAGGATCAGGGCCGCAAAATCCTTGAGACCTCGTCCATCCATGATGATATGATGAACATTGACGACGATTATGCAACCGGATTTATCAGGATGTTCTATCAGAATAACCTGGAACAGGTTTCCTTCGTATGGATCGAGGGGATAGGTAAGCGCCTGATATAGGTCTTCTTCAGGATGCATGGAAGATAACCGGTGAACGTGATCAGCACTATTCCACCCGGAATGAATCTGCCAGAAGAGCGTGTCCTGATCCCTGATGATCCTGCACCGGATTATTGGTTCAGCCAAGGATGCTCGTTCAATGGCTTTTTCCATGATATCAAAGTGAACAGGAGTATCCAGATGGATGACCAGATGAATAACCTGGTTGGAGAACGTGCAAAAGAGATCTGTTGAGAGATCAAACGGATTAACCGGATACCGGGTATCCAAAGTGAGGTCATCTGATGGATCTGCCATCGTCGTGTTCACCACTTTTCTGATCTCCTCACAGAACAAAGGAGTGTCCCATAACCGTGACCAAAGAATTCCTTATTTGTCTTTTGCTCATTCGATGTCTGAATACGAAAGTAGGCATACGAAAGCAATGGACACATGAGGAATGAGAAGTTACTCATCAATTATCCGATACATTTCCGGAGGTACCGTTATCTCAAATCGTGCCCCTATTCCAAAAATTCCGGTTTCATGTATGGATATATCGGTCAATGACAAGATCTCTTTTACCAGAAATAATCCAAAACCCGTATTTTTTCCATATCCCCGTTCAAATATCTGGTCTTTCTCTCCTTCAGGTATTCCTATTCCATTATCTTCATAGGAGATGACCAGGTTTTCTGAATTTTGTCTGAAATAGATGCGAATTTCGGTTACTCCCTGACCATGGCGACTTGAATTATCTACCAGATTAAAAAACACTTTTTCCAGCATTTTATCCGCATAGAGGGTGATGCCTTTGAGATGAATTTCGCAGGATATATCCGGAGGAATAGGGAGAAGAGAAATAATCTGCTGCAGATTCTGCCACACTGGTTCCTGCATGCCAAGTCCTTCATAGACCCGGGTAAATTCAATCTGGTGCTGAATTGTTTGAATTACCAGGATAATATCATCCAGCTTTTTTTGTAATTCGGGATTCTTGAATTTCATTCCGAGAGAATCGAGGAGGAGATAACCCAGATTTACCTGGTTTAAAATATCATGCCGGGTCACACTGGAAAGAAGATTCACCTGCCGGTTTGCCTGTTTCAGAGAGAGGGAGATTCTTTCAAGTTCCTGGGTATGAATCTCTCTCTCCCGGTCATGCTCCTTTCTTTCGGTAATGTCCACTAAAAGGAGAAGTGTTGCTGGTTCGCCCTGATACCTGATGTTTCTTCCTTTTACCAGAACAGTTCTTCTCGTTCCTTCACGTGTTTTTACTTCAATTTCATAGGGGGGAATATCTTCTCCTTTTTGTCGATTGTCCATACAGGTTTTCACGAAGTCCCGATATTCTTCAGCAATTGCAATAAAAATCGGCTTTCCCACCATGTAATCAACAGAATATCCCAATGCCTGGATTGCCGCCGGATTAATGTAGAGGATCTCCCGTTTCTGACTATAGATGATAACATAATCCGGGATGTTCTCCACCACTTCCCGGATCTGTTCTTCATTTTCCTGTAATTTCCTGCGGGTCTGTTCGATGAAATCAAGCATCCGGTTGATTTCAAAGGCCAGGTCAGAGAGTTCATCATCCCCCCAAATATCCACTCGTTGCTTGGTCGTCCCAAAATGGCCGATTTCCTGGACCTGAAGACCGATAGAGCCCATTCTACCCAGTACATACCGGTTTAACAGAACGATAAAAACACAGCCAAGGAATAACCCTCCGACCAGAATGATACCGATGAAAAACAAGGTAGTTTGTATTCCCTGTTTGTATATATCCCGTGGCTCCACTATCTTGAGAATGAGCGCATTATTTCCAGATATATCATCCAGGAGAGCATACCCGGCAATCTGATCCTGATTTATCGATTCAACATACCAGAGCCCCTTTTGCGCATTATTCTTGATTCTGGTAAGAAGATCCGGGGAGAATGAGGGATCGTGAACTGATAACAGAGTACTGTTTGTATGGGTCAGAGACTGCAATCGGGAAATTTCATTCGTATCCAGAGTTTTTCCCAGAATCAGAACCCCACACACCGGACCTGAATAATCTGAATTTACAATTGTCTGAGATGCAACCAGAAGGGGTAACTCGGAGACCATAATGATCCCTTTTCTCGTCGTTCTCCGATCAGACATATTCATCAGGGGATGGTTCAAATCCAGAGGAGAGAAAAAATACCTTGCAGGTTGATCCAGGGTTTTATTTTGGAAATCATAGGATCCGGAGTAGAGAATAACTCCAGAAGTATTCGCTATTACCAGAAAATTTAGAAATAGGTTATCGTAAGTGTCAGGTTGCAGGTTATCTACGATATAGTTGATATTTTTTCCCTGAACAAATTCTGCAGTTTCATCCCAGGGACCCCAGTCTGATGCTGTTCGCGACAACGTGTTAATTTCATCATTGAATTTATTTAGCACCTGTTTCAGGTTATCCTCAACATAGTGCTTTTCCAGATCTGCGTAGTTTGAAAGGACCATCAGCGAAATAACGACATTTACCAGGATTAAGAAGAGGATAAGCGAAAATATGTATATTAATATGGAAAACTTTTGCAGTTTCATATACGTTCCAAAAAATTGTGTTTCCATTTGTTTTAGGAAACGAAAAACTATTCGATTTGATTACCATAGGAGCTGATCTCATGAATCAATGGAGTATAAACCTCCGGATGATTGAAATATTCGAAGAATGGAAATTTCCCACATCTTTGATGTATTTCATAAAACATCACTACAATCTCTTTGACAGATCAGGCAATGAAGAGAATGGATCTCTAATTTCAATTCAAAAGTGGTCTGAAATACCCCTGAATACAGGAGATCTGAATGCCCGGTTTCAAAGACAAAATGTCTCTGAAAAAAAGTGTACAGAAGGAAAAATGTTATTTTGAGAAGATCATATGCTCGATAACGGCCATCTTGTCAAGACTCTTTGCTATCTTTGCATTAAAAGATGAACCTGTCTCTTCCATGACAAAGGTAAATCCTCCTTTCTCGGTCCAATTTCCGGTGTAAATCTTTCCATCTTCAGATACCATTCCTTCAAGAACGCCTGCTTCGTCATTCACATTGGCAAGCGGCTGGTTGATACCGGTCAGAGAGGTCCCTTGCTGCGCCAGATTATACGACTTCTTCCCGCTAACCCAGTTTCCACTCCAGGGATTCTCCGGATCCAGAATATCCCCAATCCTTGTTGCATTACTGGTATAATTTGCCGGTTCAGTCATTGGACCATAGGGATCTGCATATCCTTCGATGGTAAATGACATCAAATCATCAGAAAGGATGTAGGTATTTGAACCCGTTTCAACCCATACTCCTGAATACGTCTTTCCATCATCAGAGACATTTCCTTCAAAGAACCCTGGATCCAGCAGATCCAGATCTGATGGTACATATTCACCCGAGATTCCGGAGGCATCCTGCTTGAGATATGCAGTATAGTTTGGCGATGACCATGTCCCATCCCATATATATTCGGAGCTGTTATCCGGACCATCATCCTGCTGAGCGGTACCAACACATACACAGAACAGTGAAAAAATCACCAGAACACCCACTAACACAAAAAGCTTCATGAATTCTCCTTTTTCTTTCATGATACATTATCTCAGGTATGGATAAATATGCCGAAAGAGCATTTTTTCCTAGGGAAATTAGATAATCCAGGAAGATGTATGAGAGAAAATCTTTTCGAATTTCCTATGGGAACATCATGAAGAAGATTTCCATTATCCGAAGAATCACCAATTCAATTATGTAGGAGATTTCATACTCGTCTCCCACCAGATAAGATGAAATCTATTAGGAAGGAGAGAAAAATGCATACCGCTTCAGGTATCAAAGATATCAGACATCCGATACCCATTAGGAACGAAGGCGAACAGATGAAAAGCAATACTCTCTACTTTCACATGAATACTATCATTCCGACAAAAACACGGATACTCAGACAAACCTACCTACTCGCTCTCGTACTGGTAATTATTGTGGGTATTCTGACTCCACTTACATTCGCTGATTATAATCAGACAATAACCCTCAATCCAATCGGAGATTATCACCCAGGTGATCCTATCCAGATCACCGGAACTTCTACGATTCTGAAGTGTACGAAGATTGGGATAGAAGTATTTCCGAAAACCTATTGGGACTCTGTAGGTGAATTTGCTAAAGGAGATACCTCCGGAAAGGTTGTTTTCAACCTGATTGCATCTTCTTCAGTAAATTTTGATCCTTCCGGAGTCAATCTCGTACGGTTCAATACGGACGGGACAGTGTCGACCCGGACAATGGAGATACCACAAAATCATCTTCTGACTACCGGGCCGGTAGAAAAGACGGTTCTTGGATTAAAACACTGGAGTATTCCGATCGAGAAGAACGACAATGGAACTGCATTCAGTCCGGGAACCTATCATGTGAATATCTGGGACGCAACAAACCAGAAGCCCAGTTATGATAATCCGATGCCCAATGGATGGGACATCATCCATCAGAAGATCTATCCGAGCACTGGCCGGATAAACCGTTTTGATACAGCGAATGAGAAAGATATGTACTATGCGGAATTTACCATCAGATAATTCAGACCTCCTTGAAAATAGAGATTCAGGTATCTCTCATTCCGGAGAGAAATCTCATTCGTTCCCATTTTCTTCATGGTTCTTTTTTCCATTAAACACTCATACAAGAAGAGTATTTCCCATTCATGATATGTGTGGAAAAGCAGTGATTGATAAATAATACCATCTGAAATCCTTCAGGATAGTGTGTTTGTATGAGGGGTGGTCAGTTTCACATTCAAAAAAAGAACTGATATTTTTCTATTACAAAATATCTACATCAGTGATTATTGAGTGAAACATCGGGTAAGCCCTTTCTGAAGTGCCTCGTTGAAAAAGTTCCAGTCATGACCACCGGGCCATTCTTCATATGAATACTCAATATCGATTGGACTCATTTCGTCGCGAAATCTTCGATTGTATGCAGTAAAGGGATCCTCTGTCCCACAGGAGGTGTAGATATTCGGCTTTACTGCCTGACTACTGACTTTTTTTGCCAACTCCAAAATCTCATCTTCCGGACTCCAGGGATACTCTTCACCAAAAATACCTTGAAAATCCCGGATCAGTTGTTCACCAAACATTGCGATAAATTCCTTTGTATGACCTTTTGTTTTAAAGTCCTCCAGATCTTCTTTGAGAAATAAACACGGAGAGGAGAAGGCACAACACCACCCATACTGTTCAGGTTTTGACAGAGCACATTTGAGTGCCCCATATCCTCCCATCGATGCACCCATAATTGCAGTATCTTCTCTATTTGCTGAGATTTGAAATACGTGGTTACATATTTGAGGTAATTCTTCAGTGATGTATGAAAAATACCGAAACCCGTACTTCATATTGGTATAAAAACTCCTGGCACCGTCAGGCAATACAAACAGGGTATGATATTGATTTGCATATACCGGGAGCATGGTATACTCTGCCCAATCTCCACTTCTGCCACAAAGACCGTGAAGAAGGTAGATTACCTGCAATGGATGGTTCCTTTGATAATCACCTGGGGCAATTATGGTAATTCCCGTTTCCATCTCAAGCGTTCTTGAAAACACATTTCCTCGTAATATCATCGTTATCCTCGTAATAATCAGGAGCCTAATCTTGTTTCTAGCCAAACTATGAATCCTTTATGTTATGAACACAAAATCATGAGATATGAACTGAATATCAGCGATGGTATCCCGGAATTGAAGGAGAAAAGGGTATATGGCATCATATTACCCACCCGGTAGAGAAAAATGGGAGAAGATTATATCACGGCTTGTGAACCAGGGGATGCAGATGATGAACTGCTTGATACACTCCCAGTAAATATCAGATTCTCTTCCAGACTTTTTCTTATCCATCAGAACGCACTGATGTAACAATATTCTTTGAACCTACTCAGTGACATCATGGCATCAAAATTGCAAAAACGAAAATTCATCTCCTCTCCAATCCATTTTCATGTATGGTTCTTGATCTCCTGATGGACCCCGGGATCATTGCTGCCGTACAGAACTTCTCTTCCGGTCTGACTTCGGTCATGGTTAAAGGAGAATTTCTTGATACGATGCCCTGGTACCTTCTGGTGTTCTCTCTCATCACATTCGGACTCCATCCCCGGTATGGGATGAGGCTTGCCACACTCTTTGGTATCAACACCGGGCTAAATGAAGCAGTGAAACTCGCCTGTCATCTTCCCCGGCCATACTGGGTTTCATCTGCGGTTTCAGCAGCATCAGCCCACTCATCATTCGGATTTCCCTCAGGAGCGGCCCAGTATGGGATTGTACTGTACGGGTATATCGCAGCCACCATCAGACGTTTCTTGGTCGTGCTCATCTGTATCATTCTCCTCATTCTCACGAGTTTTGTCCGGATATTTTCAGGAATTCATTTTTTCGGAGATCTGATTGGAGGATGGATCATCGGATTGTTCCTCCTTTCTGCCTTTCTGCTCCTCGTCCCAAAAGTGGAGGCTTATGCATCCCAACTTTCCTGGCCTGCCCGGATTATCCTGATATGTATTGTTGCAGCAATTCCCCTGATCCTGGCGATCCCGGCCCTTCTTTCCATCGGTGACTGGCAGGTTCCCTTACCCTGGATCGAACTGGCAAAAGCTCAGACGGGAAAAACCATTCATCCTGATATGATCCAGTTCTCCTGTGGAGCTGCAGGAATTATCCTCGGAAGCCTTCTGGGATATGAATTTCTCAAATCCCGGGGCGGCTGGAATCCCCCGGATAAGAAAACAACCCGGATAGGGGGAGTCATTATTGGCACAATTGTCATTCTGCTCCTCAATTTCCTCCTTCAGACCGGGCTGAAAGAAGTCGGATTTACTGCCATAAGCCCGCTCCTGGAAACATTCCTCCGGATGACTCTGGTACTATTCTGTCTTATCGGGGGCATTCCGGTGCTTATGAAAAAGACCGGATATTGCGGTAATGAAACGAAAAAAGAGACATATTGAGATTACTGAAATCAGTCAGGAGACACATCGTTCACATATTTTTCGGAAACCAATCATAATTTGGACTGCATTGCAGACCGTTTTTTGATGATCTCTTTGGGGAAATATTTGGTGCAGGTGATCTTTTTTGGTCCGTCATTCCATTTCATCAGGCCTACTCCTGCCGAATCGATATACGCAAAACTGTCATCAATTCCATAGATATTTCTCACCCATGCACCGGTATTGATGAGAAGCGGGGGTTTCCCATGCCAGGATGCACCCATCTGTCTGATATCATCCTCTGTTTCCGGGTAGGTACCGGGAATATGGGTATGACCAAAGATCAATACTTCGGCATTGTACGTATATTTCTCACTTTTTAGGGCATTTTCATACACTGCCTTGACATTGTAATTCTTCGCGCTGAATAACGTGTTGTACATCCAGTTACTGAGTGCCCCATAGAGGATCGGGATGGTAAACAGAAATAATAATCCGAAAAAGATGAAAAGTCCTGCATAATGAAACAGGCTTATCAGCCATACCGGATTCAGATATGCCCCTGCCAGAAGCAGAATCATTTCCCCCCCTGCGAAACCCGCAGAGAGTCGAAACAACAGGGGTGAAGACGGGAGATCCCGGTTTTGAATGCCAAATAACTGAATTCCTTTCCCAAATAGGATCAGGAATCCGAAGCTTACGACAAATCCGGTGAGTGCTGTTGTAAGTGCATACCATGATCCTGCATGCAGAAAAAAACTCACCATATTACCGAGCACCAAAAGGGAAAAAACCGTAATTGAGGAGAGTGCCCATGCAGACTTCCGAACCTCCCTGATAATCGAACAGTTCAAAATCTCCTCAATGGAGTCGATGATATCAAACCGAGATCCAATTGCTTGTCCAATGGTATAGGTTACCTGCTGGGCATCGAACTGCTGACCGTGGATGAAGACATAGTGGATCCCCCCTGCATTCAGACCGGTAACGTGACCATGTTTCGAGGTTGCCGGGTAGTGACGGGGACTTAATTCCAGGATGTTTGCATCATTCCATGCTATTTTCAACGCTTCAATTTTTCCGGATTTCTTTTTACACAGTTGATAGATGGAATATGCCGGATTGTCCGGATTCGGGGGATTCTGCCCGTATGATGTTACCGGTTCTCCCATATCTTCATCATGATTTCCGGTAACATAGATGACATCACAGGAAAACTCCTGCAGCCGCAAAAAAACCGTAAGGGAATCGATAAAGGCATAGGTTCGATCCTGATCCCGGGGATTCCACAGATCAAGAATATCACCAAGAAGAATGATCTTTGCCGGAGGGAGAAGGTTTCTGATGAGGGTCTCTTTAGGTATATCTGACTGACAGGTGACTGAAACAGATCCGGTTTTTAGGGTTTTGAGAAAATTACAGAATCGTTCTGCGGTTTCCTGGCCTTCATATCCCCCGAGATGTAAATCTGATACCACCAGGATACTTTTACCCTCAGGAACTACTTCAGAATAAATGTCAGGGTCCATGGTTCATTCAGGCAATACGTTATCGTATAGATACAAGACAATATCGATTTGACCGGACGGAGAGATTTAGTGCCGAGAAAAACCCAATATATGGAGAGTATAAACACCGGAATGAGTTCAAATCAATCAGAGATGTCCTTAAAATTCTTGCAAGATGCCGCAATTGATACCGGAGCCCATGATGCCGTTTTGATCCCGATATCTGATATCATTTTTGAGGAGCGGATTATGCTGAAGTGCAAAACCGGATGCCCCTCCTATGGTCGTTCCCTCTCCTGTCCTCCATACGTACCCGATATTGCGTCTTTTCGAAGAATGATCAACGAATATCACCATGCTCTCCTGATACGGTTCAAATCGACAATTTCCCCGGATTCCAACGTCATCCATTCCCTGATGAAAAACCGGTTCGATTCAGGAATTTCCCCTGAAGTGAAAGAGAAGACCCTGCAATTTGAAACGGATTTTGCAAAGGAAACCAGAAAAATTCATACCATTATGCTTGAGATGGAGAAGACAGCATTTCAGGCAGGTTATCCGCTAGCCCTTGCACTCACGGCAGATTCCTGTAATCTCTGTAAAACCTGCAACGTGAAAGGGGGTATCTGCATACATCCGTCACAGATGCGATATCCTCTTGAAGCAGCCGGAATCAATGTCATTGAAACGTCCCGGCTGGCTGGAATCCCTATTCAGTTCCCCTGCCCAATTCCACCGGATAGAATCACCCTGCTTCTGATCTCCTGAAGATGATACCTTTTGCAGATCCTGACTATACACGGGATTTCTACCAGCATTCATGATAGGAAAAAATACCCGTATCCCCGTAGTTAATCGCCGATGAAGTCGATTTTGTTTCATGGGTAAATCAGCGTATTTGATTGGAGGAGATGAGGAAGGTTTCAAACTGGTCAAAAGAAGCGTGCGAATTGCAAAGGGTACTGATATTGCTGCGAAAGAATCCATGCCATGAGATCATTGAGGAATGAGAGGGTATCAGGATCAGATAATCAGGGATTTGTACCAAAACAACCTACGATATTTGATGAGTCAGGCCCGGAATTGTACCGCTCTCTTTCCAAGTGCAGCCCTGGTGATGCTGATGGGATCTTCCCTGTACCGGGAAGGTGCAGCCAGGAAATTCTTTGATTTCCTGGATCTCTCATCAGGTGCAGAACTCTATGCCCGGTGCCAGGAATCCTGTCCATGGTATGATGAAGTCATCCTGAACCGGAAATTCATGATTCATTCCATGGTCAGGAAAATTATTGAGTCATCGACGGAACCCTGCCAGGTAATTCTTCCTGCAGCCGGAATGTCCCCTCTTGCCCTGCAACTGGTAACCGAGTTTGATGAAAAGCAGTTGCCATCCATTCTTGAGATTGATATCGAAGGTATGGCTGAGAAATCACGTATGTATCAACAGATCGTTCCCCGGGAACAGAACCGTTTCATCAGTATGAGTGGGGATATCACCCGGATCGAGGATCTTGTCCGGGTAGGGGAAACAACAAATCCCCACTGGAAGACGATTCTTGTTCTGGAAGGGATTACCTATTACCTGACAGCAGAAGAGATTGAGATAATTATACGTCACCTGACCAGACAAGGAACGAATTCGACAGTAATTGTTGAATATATGCAGCCCTGCAGCGAGATTTCTGGTGAGAGGAGAAAATACCCCCGGGAAATATTCCGGCATATCAGAGAGCACTGTTCCCAGCAATCGATATACTCCTACAGCCAGGAAGAGATTGCATCAATTATCCGGTCTGGTGGAGGAGATACACCCCATCACTTTTCCATGAAGGAGATGGAAGCTGAGAGAACCGGGAGGAATGAATATTTCAGGAGTGATGAGGACGGGTGGATATGGTGCTGCGTCGGAAATATCAGATAGAGATTGAGATAAAGGGGTGTTAAGAGATAGGTATCTGTTAGTCCCTGTTCACTGCAACCGTCCCGGCATCACTCACGATTATGGTAAATTTCACCGGGCCTCCAATAGGTACCCTGACTTCTTTTCCTGTAGCCGGATCAATCATCACCAAAACCGGCTGGAAAAGATATTGATAGGATCCCGGATTTGTGGGGATAGTAATCGAGCATATGAGTAAATACTGTCCATTTTCTAGATCTGCGGGTATTTCTCCGACTTTTTCAGCAAGATCATTTATCGGTGCCAACCTGATTGTACTCTGTACAGGGGGAGATAATTCACCATTATTTTCGAGAGTAATGATTAGGTCTGCCGCTGATCCCGGAGTGACACCCGGTGGCAGTGACACCGATACTACATTCATTGAATAGAGAGGTGTATCCGGCGACTGGTCGACACGGGGAGTATCACGGATGGACGAAGAAGGATCAGAGGGACTGGTTGTCGGGCCCGGAGAAGGAGTAGAAGTTGGAGTCGGACTTGCGATCCTGACCAGCGGTGTATTGTCATATACCCCGGTGCTGATTTCATAGGGTGTCGTCGTATACCCGGTGGAATTTCCTGGCTGGATATCGGACCAACCATTTTCCATATTAGTACTCCAGAAGTTTCCGGCAAGATTCGGACCGCCGACGATGTTTGTTCCGGGTGTTGGAGTAATACTCCAGTCATAGACTCCGGCATCTCCATCTCCGTCGATATTCTTGGTGTTGCCCAGGTAGTTATCCGCAATCAGACCATTCCCTTCTCCTCCGTCATTTAATATCTGAATGCCGACATCATTGTTTCGGATGGTATTTCCGGTAATTCTTGCTGACTTGATAGAGTCGGGCAAGTACATTCCATACTGGTTCTCACGTACAGAATTTCCAACGACACTGGAGTAAGGATTGGTGACGGCAATTCCGTAGATATTGTGTGATACCTGGTTATCCTGTATGGTAACATTTACTGTTTCAACACCCGAATCCATATTTTGAATTCCCCAGCTGTTGTTATAGACAGTATTGTCTGTTATTACCGCGTCACTTCCCCGGTCGGATATCCCGAAAGTATTATTATACACGGTATTCCCAGAGATCTGACTAGTATTCTCCTCCACATATATTCCATAAAGGTTGCCTGAAACGGAATTATTCCTGACTTTCGCATTCTTACCATACTGCACGTTGATCCCGAAATTTGCGTCATTACCGGTGACAGTATTTTTTTCGATGATTGCATTATCTTGGGTTGTCCGGATTCCCTCGTCCCCGTTATATGATGCCGTATTCTGTATAATCGTTACATTCTGCCCAGTTGCGAGAATACCTGTATATTTATGGTTTGAAGCGAGATTCTGTTCAATCCGGGCATTCTTTCCTATGGATTGAATGCCATAAGAAGTCTGCTTTAATCCACTATCCGCATTGTTTGAGGTGATAATCGCGTCATCTCCGCGGGAGTAGATATCTGCGTATCCTTCATTGGAACTTACATCATTATCAGATATGGTAGCAGCAGAACCGGTCGAATAAATGCCATAATACAAGTTATTATGAATGGCATTCTCCGAGAGAGATGCATTGGAACCCGAGGAATCGATCCCATAGTAAAACCCTTCCACAGAATTGCTCGAGATGGTGGCATTACTCCCCCAGGAATCGATCCCTTTGCTCGAACCACCAACTGAACTACGAATGATATTATCAGAGACAATATCATTTTGCCCCCCCGAACTGATGCCATTCGTATTATCGGTCAGGGTATTGCCAGACAGGTTCGCACCCTTTCCATTGGATTCAATTCCGAGGGTATTTCTCTCCACAGTATTATTGGTGATCCGGGCATTCATCCCGGATGATTGAATACCGTCAATCACATTATCGTTTACCGTATTCCCGTCAACGACGGCATTATCACCTGCAACATAAATACCCCTGTACCAATTATCAGTAATGACATTATTGCGTATGGTTGTATCATCTCCCCATGATTCAATGCCAGAATCAAAGCCGGAAATCGATCCGAAATTCTGAACCGTGACATCATTGGATCCTGAATCGATCTTCACCCCGATTCCGGAATAGGATCCTGATACTGACTTTCCGTTTCCATCAAGCGTAACATGGCTTGCCTGAATTTCTATGGCAAATGAATGGGAGGTTGAGAGGTCATCATCAAGATAATAATCGCCACTGCTAGTAATGATATAATATCCGCCCTCATCTGACGAATAGGTATACCCGGTCCCTCCTGCAGAGGAGAGTTTTGTCCCGGTTGCAGTGATGACAATCTCTCCAAGGGCAATGACCTCGGGTGAACTACCCGAATCAGATAGGGCTGGATCTATAGATTCTGAAGAGAAGGAACCTGAAGGGGTCTCGATGCTTCCCGATGATTCGGATGTAGTGGAGGTTGTTCCTGGATCGATTTCATCGCCATCGGAGGGGGATTGCGTAACTGTTGGTTCAGGGGTTGGAGGGAGCGTGGGATCCGGGGTTGGTGCTTGTGTAACTGCTTCGGTTGGCATCTCAGTTGGTGATACCGTTGGAGTATCGGTTACCGTTTCGATAATATCAGCCGTGGGAACAGTTGTAGGTACATCAGTCGGAGTCGTATTGCTCTCTGCAAGGACAATCGCTCCAGACATGAGAAGTAGTATCATGAAGAGGAGTATCAGACCGGCATTTTTCATACCGCACCTCCGGTCATCCCGGTTAATTTTTTGAGATATACTGCTGCTTTCGTTATTCCTGAAGGATCATGCTGAATTGCCGTCTCAAATGATGTTTTAGCCTCATTCATCCTTCCCTGGGCAATTTGAAGTACCCCAAGATTAGTCCAAGCAAGAGGGGCACCATTGGGATCTGTATCAATCGCTTTTTGGAAATTTTTCTCAGCTTCCCAGGTGTTATTTTGCATGAAATGTACGGCTCCGATTCCGGTATAGAGATCAACCTGAACGGATCCAGCCGCACTGGATTCAGCTTGATGAAATGCATTGAGGGCATCATCCAATTTTCCCAGAGAAGAGAGCAGGGTACCTTTCTTGACCTGTGCTTCAGCATATATAACAGGATCCCGTTCTGATACCTTTCCATAACTCTGCAGGGCATCATCCGATCTCCCCAGTTTTTCCTGCACGACTCCAAGGTTAATATACCCCCTGTCATAATCAGGATCAACTGAAATTGATTTTACATAGTACTCAAAAGCAATATTCTGCTGACCGAGGGCCATGTACCCGGTACCAATATTATTCAAAACAGGTGCTTGATCGGTTCCAATGGTCTGATTGAGCATCTCCTGATACCAGGAGATAGATCCGGTATAGTCCCCGGAAGCATACCGATCTGATCCGATGTCCGCTGCTATTGAAGGAATCAATGCAATTATCAACAAACAGAAAATCAACCTCCCGGTGGAAAAAGCAGGAATAATCATATTATTTCATGATTTTTTATGAGTGCAACCAAAAAAGGAAGGTGGGGAAAACCGGGAAAAGTCGTGATGCAGACATACAGAAAAGTCAGAGAATTGGATTTATTGAATTACCAATATAGAATGAATTGCCAAGGACTGGCCTTCATCTGCCTAAAATGTGCAGACATAAGTGAGAAATCCCGATAATGAGGACAATTTATGAACCATAAACCATTATTACGACGATAAAACTGCATTATAAAAAAAATCAGCCCATATCGTTGCATATTATTGCCAGTAGATTTCAGATACAGGAAGAAGACCATTCAAAAAAATATGAACATTTTCATCAGGTTTTATGAAACAAGATTACATGTGCAACCATCTGGACCACAAGTCCGGATAGGATAAAAAATGAACTTCATCGGTGAGGCAGAAGAGAAATTCTCTTCATTTATGCAGGGAGAGAAAAATCACATTCAGATCCGGGACTAGAAAGGCTAAAATCCGGAAAATTCTCCGAATATATTCAGATATTCGCACATCCACCGAACAACCACATTGGGTAATTATCTGAGTTTATATCTTAAGATACCAAATATTATGAGAATGAAAACGGCCCATGTGACATCATGATTCAAATATGCCTAAGACCATCTGCATCAGTACACTGCTTCCATGAATCAGACCAATCATAACATGTTTTCATCAAAATGAAGATTTCTACTGTAGATCAAGAAGTAATTCTAACAACCTTCAAACAACATATTCAGGGATTATCTATCTCAGATCTCGCACGAAAAAGTGGTATCAACCGGAATAAAGCAGCAAAAATTGCTGATGATCTCCACCGTGCCGGAATTGTCAACTGTTTGCAGCACAATACTGCAAAAATATATTCATTAAAAAACCGGTCAGCAGTACATACTCTTCTTGAGATGCACCATGAACCATGGGTGATCATTGATGAGAAATACATTATAATCGAAGCCAGTGATTCTTTCTTCAAAATACATAATTCAAATTCTGGTAAGTTACTTGGTCAACACATCTCGAATATTGCGAATTTGGCCCCATATCTTCGTTCCGGAGACATTCAACAGATCATTGATACAAAGCAGGAAGGAGACAAACGAATACTGGAGTCAGATGCGGGGTCAGAGCGGTGGATGGGTATCCGGGTAACACTGCATGAACAATCCCGTGCACTCCTACTTGTTTTATTGACAGAAGAAAAAAGGGATCTGACCATCCGGGAATGCGATCCATCATCGGATCTTCTGGAAGAACTCTCATATAACCTCCCGCAAATAATCCAAAAAAATCTGAATGAAGCATTTACTCATATTGCAGAAATTATTCATTCAAAGTTTCCTGATGATCTGATCATTACCCTCACTATCGATGAGAAGACACAAACCGGGAGATTCAATGATATTCTCTATCGAAAATCCTCCTCCCGCAAAATAACAGATATCATCCCTACTCTTTTCACCTGGGAGGTACCCATTCCTCCTCTGAGCATTCTGAAATACAAATCCGGGAGACCCTATTTGCATGAAGATATCTCTCAACTTCTGGAGCCGATTTTCGGTCAGAAAGAAATTCAAATCCTACGGGAAACGCTTCCATTCCATACTATCTCCCTCATTGGAATAATGAATTCCCACTCTCTCATCGGAATTTTCGGTATCGGAGTGATAAATACATCGCTTCAGACAGAGATATGGCAGAAAATTCTTCAGGTTGTGTCCCGCTATCTCATGATGAAGGGCATCATTCAACAAAAAGATGAAGAAATCAGGACGAATTTGGTGGAGTACCAGGATCAATATCGAAAGATATATTCAGTACTATCTGAGAAAAACCAGGAATGTCTTTCCCTTTTATCCGATACCCATCATCTCATGAATATTCTTTCTACGATGATGGATCAGACAAAAAACTCCCTCATTTTAACCCAAAAAGACGGTAAAATATTGTCTGCAAACCAGACCGCTCTGGCTCTCTTCCAAATGGGTGGAACTCCTTTGAGAAAAGAATGGTTCCTCACGGATATCCTTACCTCCGAGATTGCAACCCGGATTCAGGATCATATTACCGCATTTGAGTGTTCCCCGGAACGCATCAATTCTTCAGACATGATTATTGATTCCCATCATGATCTGCCTTTGATTTGGCATATATTACAAAACCAGTATCTACAGACATCGAGGACCTACCTCTGTCTAGCCGAACCTTCTCCGGCACCTCTGATTCAGTACCTGAAAGAGCGGGGGGTATAATCCGGAACCCTTTTTTTTCAGCCTTTGGGAGTGAATCCGGTTGGGTGGGATTTTGATATGTTACGATCTTCTCGATATTCCTTGTTGCCTTGACAATGATCTCTCTCATTTCATTCATATTATCTGACTTTGTATCTGAATCATTCAAAACTACATCAGACACCAGACTCCACAAGTGAATCTCTTCTGACAGGATATTCATAAGACTCTGGTTATTCTCTGTTAATTCATCTAATTGTCGATACATATCAGACATATCGCTGATACTCATCTCAATCAGGATCTGGTCATCATATACCAGCCGACTGAGTCTGACCCGGGCAGGTATTTCTTCATTATGAGATTGAAATACCCATGAAAAGTCTATCATCCGACCCGATAACGCCTGGGTATAATAATATTGGATTTTTTCAGGAACATCGTCAGGATTTCTCTGGTGATCTGCAGACAGACTGACCGGATCCATCCCGATGATATCTTCTCCAAACTCTGAAAACATTTCATAGGCTAGAGGATTTGCCTCAATTATCCGATCTTTTGAGATGATAATGATCGCATCCCGGTGGGACATAAAAAATTCCCGGTATTTTTGAACCCTGGTAAGATTCTCTTTTTCCCTGGTTAACTGAATTTTTGTGTCCTGAACCTGTTTCTCAAGGTTCATACTGTTGGTAATATCAGTAAAAACAACCAGGTACCCACTCTGGTTTTTCATATTTTTTTGGAGATATTGGAAAGATACACTATACCACCTGATTTCATCCCCGATAAGGGAGAACGGCTGTTCATACAAAATATCCGGATGCTCAAGGATCTTTCTCAGTTCTGGTCTTAATGACAGAATTTCTGAAGGATGGCGAGAAAAAGCATCAGTCAGGGAGATCTGAAGCAGTTTCTCTGCAACCGGATTCATATCGATGATATGCCGGTCCCAACTCAGAGCAATGAGACCTGAATTGGCGATATCAAAGAATTTTTCCCGGAATATGGGTGAGTGATGGAGGAGATCATAATGGAGAATGCCAAATGCGAGGATAAAACCGGATAATGCAACCTCCAGACACATGGGATCAAATGACGGGATAATACCACTATCAGTGATAAGTCCCCCGATAAGAATTATACAGGAACTGGTGATAAGAAAAATGATCTGATGCCTGAATTTTACCGATACATCAGGATATCGGCGGATTAACAGGAGATTACCAACGATTGACAGGCCATAAATATATCCGTATCCGATGATGTCAATTGCCTTGTTGATAGAAGAAAAATAAGGGCCGAAGAATATTTCTTGAAATATGTCCCCGAATGAAAACGCCCGAAAAAGACTCATTATGACCGGAATAATCATCAACAGAGTAAAATTTCTTACCGTCAGATACTCAGGTTTTCCTATATAGTGAAGACAAAAGAGAAACCAGGCTACCGGAAGAGCAAAATAACAGTACGTATTTATCCAGAACAAATACACAGATATTGAATAAGGAACGGGGAGAATCATCCCGAGATTATCCAGACCAAATGTCAGGCAGATTATTGCATACAATACCAGAATTACCCAGACCAGAGAGTGACCACTGATATGTTTCCTCTGGTATACCAGTACTGACAAGTAGAGGATGATACCTCCACATGCGAAGGTAAGCAGGACAAAATACCAGGGAATTACCATGCTCATTATCATTTCCGATGGGTAACCATCAATGTTGTGATATTAACCAGGGATAATGTAGCCCTGGTAACATCAGATCAATAATTCTCCTCTGAGAAAGCCTAATCTCTGGATGAAATGAATTTTATATTCATCTGTAAGGGATGGGCCGAATATAGTTACCGTGTATAAAACACCGATAAACGACGAAAAAATTCTAGCCGAGCCTCTGGAAAATGCATATATTCATCAATCACCACAGGATGCCAAACAGGGGGATTAAGACAGTGATGGACTCAATCCCCGATATCCCAGTCTTTGACACATTGGAGAAGGGTGATAGAGAGCTATCAGGTTAATTGTGCAACAACCCGCTTCACAGCTCGTCTATAATATCCATTACTGCAAGTAACGTGAGGCATTCAGGTTCCAGGCAAACAATCCACTCCTCAATAGAAACTTAATTATTGAGAACCGGAAACCTTTGACGCCTAACCGGTGATCCCCAGCCGGATTTATAAAGGAATCATAACTCATGGATACGGTCCGGATGTTTCTCAGTCCTCCCGGATGGAACCACTCTCCAATCAGTATATTTGTGCCTAAATCTGATATATCTGATATTCCAGAGGATTTCGGCATTCATATATAACTACTCTTCAAATATGGTGTATGATTTTAAGGCCATGGGCAATCCTGACATTATCCATGTGTTTTCTCTGTTTGGTCTGTATTCCTGCGATAGCAGAAGAACTGACGACCACTTTGCATGATCTCACCTGGGTTACCGAAGAGTATCCACCCTTTAACTTTCATGAAAATGGCACCCCATCCGGTCTGATGATAGATCTTATCTCAGCCATTACAAAAAAAGCCGGAGAAGAGATTTCCCCGGAATCATTCACGTTCCTCCCCTGGAATGAAGCATACCAGAAAGCAACATCAGAACCTGATACGGCCATCTTTGCAATTGCAAAAAGTCCTGAGCGGGAGGATCTCTTTACATGGGTCGGACCGGTTGTCTCATACAATATCTCCCTATACTCCAAAAGAAGCAATAATATCACCATCACCAGTACCGATGAACTGGCATCCTACCGGATCGGAACGATCACCGATGATATTTCTGTCGATAACCTGGTTCAGGCCGGAGTGAAAAGGGAAGATATTTTCACAAACCCAGATCCCCGGGCCCTTGTTCAGGATCTGGAGAATGGGACCATTGATCTCTTTGCCTACGGAGACATTACTGCCAATTATTACATCAAAAACGTTACCGGGAATTCTGCATATTACCGACTCTCCGGTCAGATCGGATCTGTTCCGGTCTATATCGGGTTTAGCAAAGGAACACCGGATGCAGTCGTGGAAAAATTTCAGACCGCATTTGATGAGGTGAAAGAAACTCCCACAGACGGCGGGATGAGTGAGTTTGACCAGATTGTATCTTCCTGGATGCTGGGAGACGGCCTTTCTCAAACGCACTATTTTACTGAAGGATATTATCCCTATACGTTCAGAGAGAACGGAACTCCGAAGGGAATATCGATAGATATTCTGCAATATGTTGCCTCACTCTACGGAGCCCGGATCCCTGATGATCTCTTCACGTTCGGCACCTGGGAAGAGGTATACAAGACGACGATGACCCGGAACGGGACTGCTCTTGCAATCCTTGCCCGGTCTCCTGAGCGGGAAAACCTGTTCAGATGGGCAGGTCCGGTAGATCGAACACCGGTGGTCATCTTTGCTCTGCGGGATTCTGCAGAGAGACTCAAAAAACTTAGTCCATCAGAGATGAAGATAGCAACGATCACCGAAGATATTGCAGCGACCACGCTCGTCAATGCCGGGGGAAAGGATATTGTCTACTCAAGCGAGCCGGAAGTGCAGATTCAGATGCTGGAGAATGGATCTGTTGACGGCTGGGCATATGCATTACTCCCGGGTCGTCAGCTGATCAGTCAGTATGCCAAAAATCCGTCTGCAATTGTTCCGGTGCAGACCCTGAAGACCTATGACTTTTATATTGCATTTAACCGCAATACCTCTCCCCGGATTGTCAATTCTCTTCAGGACACGATGAATCTCCTCCGGTCTGAAAAGGACACATCCGGAGTGAGCATGTACGACCAGATCCTGTACCGGTATGTAGAGCCGGCCTTTTCAGATTCACAAGTCACCTCCCAGGATGTGACCGATCTCGTCAACCAGACGGCAGCGGATCTTGCCCGTAATGCTCCGGGAACGATTGAGCAGATCAATGCCGGTCAGCCACCGTACAAGAATGCAGAAAAACCGGATCTCTACGTGTTTGTGTATGATCCAAAAGTGACCATGATCGCCCATGCGGATAATCCCCGGATGATCGGGCTGAACTATCATAATAAGGTGGATGTGGCCGGAGTGACGTTCCGGGACCAGCTGGTGGAGGGAGCTCTTACCAATGGGACCGGATGGGTGGATTATATCTATAGTAGTCCTGCAGAAACCGGTCTGTTCTGGAAGACCACCCGGTACCAGATTGCAACCGGAAGTGACGGGAATCAGTATATTGTCTGTTCCGGGATGTACAAAAACTCGCAAGTCCAGTAATACGGGAAGACACCGGGAGCCGGGTGGATTCTCCCGGGATCATTCTTTCCTCCACCCCCGGTTACGGGGATACGGTGTCGATTCCGGTTTGAAAAACACCGATCCTCCTTACCAGAGGGTGGAATCTCTTTGGAAACGAGAAATGAATCAGTATTGCTTGATCAAAGTGAACTCTTCCTGACCATTTATGCTGCTGAAGTATAAACCGGATCTCATGCATGAAAATCGAAAGAGTCTCATGATGAGGAGATATTTTGGTGGAAAACTCCATGAATGAGGGCTGAAGGATTAGATGATCAGAAAAACCAATTTTGGAGAGCGGGCATCAAAGACGTTTTCAGAGGTTCTCTGAATTTGAATCCGGTCCGAATTTGATGTCGGAAAAAGAGTTTTAAAGGACATCAGGTGTATTTTCTGATATCAGAACAAATTTATCTATCATCTTCTTGATCGATGAAACTGATACATTGAGCGTTTCCATTACCTGGTTAACTTCACTGAAAGACTGAGAAGTTGCCTCATCCTCTATCGCTGCCTCCCGGGAAGCAGCCGATGTTTCAGTATGAAGAAGAGAGACAATTTCATTCAGTTCTTTCACTTCTCTTGACATTTCTTCAACAGTTGCCGCCTGTTCTTGCGAAGCTGATGCTACATCGATCATATGATCTGAGAGCGTATCGATGGAGAGAACCATTTCACTGAAGAGAGAGGTCGTTTTTACCACAGATTCATGACCGGTTGAAACCAGTGATACCGTATTCATCATGGCACTATTGATCTCATCAGTCTGGTTCATGAGATTTGATATGATATTCGCTACTTTCCCGGTAGATTGCTGACTTTCGTTTGCCAGTTGCTTCACTTCACCTGCAACCACGGCAAATCCAAGTCCTACATTACCTGCCCTTGCTGCTTCTATTGCCGCATTTAAGGCGAGAAGATTAGTTTTATCAGAGATATCGCTAATTAATGTGACAATAGATTGGATTTCGGCCATTTCCCCTTTAATCTTGTGGATCAGGGATTCTACATGATGTACTGATTGATCAATCGTATTCATTCCCTCTTCAGCAGATTTGGAATATAATGTCCCGGATTTCACATCATCATTCGTTTTTTGGGAGAGTCCGGAAACCAGTTCAGTTCGATTGGTTACTGCTACTACTGCCTGAGACAATCCTTCCATTGCATGAAATATGGTCTGGTATTTATCCTGCATCAGTTTGGTATGGGTATTGACTGATTCAACGGTATTTTTCAGGAGTTCAGAGCCGGTTGAGACACCGGATATCCCATCCTGCATATGGTGAGAGATCTCTTCAAGTTTCTCCATTTCAGATAATACTTCAATGAGAACCTGTGATAATTCAGTTCCGATGTGATTCATCGTTTCTTTCATCTCAAGAAATTCTCCCTGAACGATGATATCGGGAGAAAATTGAGCAGTGAGATTTCCTGAAGCATACGAGGCGGATACTTTTTTCACTTCCTGAACAGGTGCGATTATTGAATCCATAGCGGTATTAAATCCCCGAATTATTTCTTTGTAAGCTCCGGAAAACCGGGAGAGATCACTTCGTACAGATAGGTTTCCTGCAGCAGATGCTTTCGTGAGATTCATAACCTCCTCTTCCATGCTGGTTACTGCCCCAATCATTGCGTTTAACGCTGGAGCTATCTGGTCTTTCGTATCCCGGGGGGTGAGATAATCCACCCATTCCCCATCTCCAAGGGCTTTAAGGCGGGAGATGATATGGAGCTGAAGATACTCGGAGAAATGGTCAAGGCTATCTGCTAGTTTTCCTATCTCATCAGTTCTATTCAGATTGAGTCTTCCAGAAAGATTCCCGTTTTCAATTTCTGCCAAAACAGTTCTTATATGAGATAGAGGCCGGGTAATATTTCGGGTCAGAATTATTCCGATAATGACTGATATGAGAGACACCAAAACCAGTAATTGAATCATCCATGCGGTTGTCTGATCCCGGTTCTTCATCGCGGTCTGGGTATGCTGGATAGCATTTGCAAGAGCTAAGGATTTCATCTCTGCAAATGTTGATACGGTAGCACGTCTGGCATTTGCATGTTCTCCTCCGGTCATTATCATCGATTTTGCTGAATCAATCTTATTCTCTGACAAATACTTCAGAAACTGATTTACGGTTGAGTTGTACACATCCCACTGGGTAAGAAATACCTGAAAACTCTCTGCTTGTGCGGTATTCATCGAACTGGTCTGAAGTAAACTTAGGTTGCTGTTTATGTTGGTTACTTCAGTCTCTATCCGGCTGATATCAAATTTGTTCTCCTCGGGTATCGCAATACATCGGAACGTTAATGCCCTGATTGAATTTAACGAAACCTCAATATTTCCAATTTCCGTGAGCGGGATCGTATTATCTTCATAGAGCATATTTGTTTGATCTGCCATCTGGTTTACTGAAGTGATTCCGGTCCATCCTATCCCTATCAGAATAATTACCACGACGAGATATCCTCCAATAAGTTTGTACGCAATCGGCAGATTATTTAGTAATTTCATGTGTTCCCCCGGAGTAGTCCATAACCCAATCGTAATGGTTCAAATGCTTGGGAACAAGAAAATTCTTTCTCCATGAAGAGAAAATTTCCATCATTATTCATAAAATAATCCATGAATAATCCGGAACTGGTAATTGGAAGTGAGAGTTTACGAAAAAAAATCTGATAACGCAGTTTCAGTTTCTGCAATATCCTGGAGAATCAATATATTGTATGAATAATATATCGCAACCGCTTATTATCTTTTAAAAGGGGCATTGAAATCTGTGATTGATAACCATCAGTTGCCATAGCCTGGAACGATCAGTATTTTTCCGATGCATTCAATGCATCTTATTTGGTATTTCATTTTCATAGGGGTCTGATTGGATCGGTGATTTTCGAGTGCTGTATAGAGCCGGACAAAAAAATGGGATGAGGGAAAAAATTCTGAATTACCCGGTCTGCCGGGAAAGGGTAATAAGAAGTGCTTTGGTATCAGGACCATCTTCAAAGTACTTGAGTTTTAAATCATTCTCTCCGTTTAATTTCCCGATGATTACTCCGGCAACAGAATCAACCAGGAAAATTGTTCCATCATCATCGATAATTCCGGAAAATGTCTCATCATACATCTTCCCGTCCTTTTTCAGGTACTCTTTTGCCCCGGTAAATGCCTGTCCTTTCTGCCCGGTGATGTTATACAATACCGAATCAAAATCCACAAACCCATCGACGTTGGTGTGGCCGATTGCCGTACCGTTCCAGATCCCAACGAGATCCGGTGTGGAGACAGCGGTTGATTCTGATGTTTCTGCAGAAACGATACCTACCAGACATCCGATGATGGCCAGTAAGATAACGAGGATGGCACATGCAATCTTCATGATGGATACTGTATCGTTCCCATATAAAAAGAATCGGTGAGTGAAGATCTCCTTTCCCATGCCGAATCAGGAACCGTCATTGGATCGCTCCTATGCAGGCTCGGGTATCTCCCTTCCGGATCGAAGACGTATCAATCATATCACTAATTTCGATTCTGAACCGTGTTATGAGTCAGACTCAGACAGTTCCTATTCAGAAATCTGATCACCGGAATAGAACCGAAGTTGCATGAGATCAGATAACCAGATCCGGGGATTCCTGTCATCCGGGAATTCAGATTTTCCGTGGCACGTATCGGCAGATTCAAAGCGTTCATGGATGTATGAACCGGAAGTCTTTGATTCACCAATTATTCCGGATTCAGGACAGAGTTTTTTGCATTTTTCCCGGGTGCATGAGGTATGATTCTTTCCAAGGTTCCGGATTCTATAATGACTCATGCTTTTTGCAACGATGGGGTAGAGTTATCTACCCCTGGATCATTGGAAAGGTACCTCTCATGGAAATATCCCTGTATTATCCTTTTGGTACATGGATCCGATATTGGAGAAGGAAGAGAAAAACATGATTAAGAATAAAAAAACCGCCTCCAAAGATGCTCAAACCAGCATTCAAGGATCCAGTACTCCGGTATCTTCCGATGGATCTCCCGGAAAAAGTATCCATCGGAATGCATCGACTGATGGGACAAACAGCATTCACCGGAACGCTCCCAAAGCCACCAATCCGGCTAACCGGGGCAGTTCACGATTCAAAAAGAAGTAGCCGGAAGGTGACAGATTCCCGGTCTGTCCGAAATTTGGATCCGTTGAGTGTGCAAGATAGGGAGATGAGAGTTCTTTCCCCAGGGAAAGATGACTCTCGTGGATGAAGTCCCCCTCTGATAGAAGTCTCTGATATGTGGTATCTTCATCAGCTGCATCTTTTTTCGTGAATCCGGGATGGTTCCGGTGTGAAGAGATTTTTTTAGGGTGAACCGGCTGATTCCCAGGTTCAGAAGTATCGTCTATTCCCAAGATCAGATCCAGATGGGGCTCTCGAGGGGTATTCCGGGTTTTGTGACCGGGGATTTCTTCTTTGTCTACAGTGAGATCCGGAATGAGCATCGAGATGATCTGGTATTCGGCACCATCATGGATGGAGGAGGGATCTTCTTTGATGATTGCCCTCAATGATTCCTCAGTATCTGTCCGGGAGATGATGACGTCACCGGTCCGGGGAATTTGTCTGCCGGAGAGGGGGGGTTCCAAGAAAACAGTTATATTGGAGATATTTGGTGGGATCCGGGATATGGGTGGTAGGAACCTATCTGGTCTTATGCAAGCAGATCGAACCCGATATCACCATCCGGTCCTGGCAATCCGGACACTAGGTAGCCATTTTTAGCACTCTAATCCAAACCCACACCCTACCCCCCATGGATCTCTCATCACTGCATTCGGTATCACGATAGTGTTTCAGAATTTTCTCATTCCCGTCATCAGATTGCTCCTTTTCGCTATTCTTCTCCGGATATCAAACAAAGAAGCAGTTCTTTGTAAACAACTCGGACAGGAATATGAGTAGTACCAGAAAGGGACCTCGAAACTGATACCATACATCTATTGAGAACCCTGAAAATCCGGAGAAACCAGATAATACAATTATTACTACTCTAGAATAACTAACCATGGTGATTAGGGTTAATTAGGAAAAACTAATCTTACCGAGAGATAATGATGAATAATGTCTTTCGATGACGGGATAAAGGCGTTCAAGGAAGGTGAGTACCACCAAGCGGCTGAATATTTCGTAAATGTTACTGAACTTGACAGCCAAAATCACAAAGCTTGGAATGCACTTGGTATATGTCTATCAAAGATGGGAGATTATGAGCAAGCATCAATATGCTTTGATAATGCCTTACTCATCGCTCCAAATAATGAAACTTATGAACGAAATAAGACAAAAAATAAAGTTAAAGTAACCAAAAAACATAGTTCCGGAACTGACGTTCAGATATCAGAAGAAGAATTCATTCATATTACCAAGGAGAGTGATTCTACTAGTCTTACGACTTCATTAAATAGTGAGATACAACCAAACAACAATCTCAACAATTCAATCACCCAATATATGGAAATAGTTCATTCAATAGATAGTGGAAAAATAGAAAAAAAATGTCTTCATTGTGGAGAAAGGAAAGGACTTTTAGCAATTTTTAGTTCAAACAAAATATGTTCCGGTTGCTCCAAGAAAATTGATAATCTAAAAGATGACTTATTTATAAAAATAATTAACTCAAAAACAAATCTTCAAAATATTTCGCCCAATATTAGAGAGTTTATTCAATTACTCACCCCTATACAGCAATATCAAGTAATGTATGGAGTTTTAAAACAAAATCCTAGTTAGTTCAATCAAAATATCGATTCGTTGTTTGAAGACCTCTTACCAAACCAGGATATATATGCAACTAATGAAGAGTATTTAACATATTTTTATTCGCAATATATAAGAAATTTTTATCAAATTAATGGTTATCTACCATATTGGCCTTATTCAAATCCCAATGGAGTTCTGATTCCTTTAGCACCAAATGAAATTATTCATCTAATTACTGTATCAGTACTAAAAGAACCAGTAAGTAAAAAAGTCAATTATGGAGGAGTCTCTCAGGGGTTCAGTATTAAAGTTGCTAAAGGAGTTAATTATCGAGTAAGTACTCATGCCGGTAAATCTGAAAGTGTGACATCATTTGAAGAAGTCGCGAAGGGTTATCTTTTTCTGACGAATAAAAGATTACAATTAATCCCAGTTACTGGAGATAAACATGCAAATATACCGTTAAATAAAATTTCATCCTATTTAATACCGGGGAATAATGTAATTGAGATACATAAATCAGGGAGAGAAAAGCCATTTCGGTTTATATTCCCATCAAGTACTACAACCGATCTTACAGGTTTTTGCTTATCAAATCTTATGATTAATTTACAAAACATCTAATAAACAAGCCTACATGGGATGATCTTACGCAGTCTCCCGAATCCAGATCGATCTTGATACTATGAAAGAAATTGTATCGATATCATCTTCCGGTTCCTGGCAATCCGGACCCTGGACCGCCTTTTTCACACCCTGATCCATATCCGAGAGGATCATACCGGAGTGAAGACCGGACTATACCGGTATATCCGACACCCGGCCTATAGCGATTCTCCCATCATTATATTCGGCATCACGGTAATATTTCAGAATTTCCTCATCCCCATCATCATCATCACAATGCTCCTGCACGCAGTTCTCCTCCGATATTCAATGAAGAGGCAGCCCTGTGAAATCATCTCGGCCAGGAATATGATGAGTACTGCAAAGAGACCTGGAAACTGATACTGAACATTTATTAAAATCCCCAGAAGCCTGGGAGACCGGAATTTTATCCGAACATAGAGATCACCCGAAGGGACATGCGAAACCAATAGGATTTACTGGACTTCTGAAAAAATGGTCACATACATATCGGGTATAAATTTTAAGCGTTTATCATTTGTAATAAAAGTAGAACAGTGATTAATTCGAGCAGTGGCAAGATGTATCGCATCAGGAAGATGGATTGTGGTGGATTGTGCCCTCATCTTCGCAGCTTCAATAAGTATTTGACGATCAATAGGAATTACCTCAAGATTATCGGAGGATTGGATAGTATCCAGATAAATAATCTCTAAATGGTGGTTATTATCCATAACTGGTTTAACAAGAACCTCAGCGAGGGTTAATTCGCTGGTCACTGCCTTGAGTTTCCCTTTATCTATTTCTGAAAATAAGGCTGTGAGAGAGTCCAGATAATCCGGGTAACCTTCAAGAGCATAAATAAAAATATTTGTATCGAGATATACCCTTTCCCCTTTCAGATTATTCGTTATTCCCATGAATGTCGCTCATTGAGAATAAATGAATCTACATCCTCAGACGATGGAAAACATCCTCTTCCCTTCCCGATCATATCAACTAATGATCGTTTTTCCCCTTGTTCTGATGATTCAAGAATAATGACTTCGGCAATGGTCCCTGCCTTGAACTCAGGCACATATATTTGGATAGAACCATCTTCCTGAACAATAGCATGTTTTTTCAAGGCATGAATCATCGAATTATCACACGTATATATTAGAGATAGTCACTCATATTATTCCTTTCCTGTACTGTCTAAAACGCTTGTTGTGAAAACCCACTCAAATATGAGGGGAACACAGAGAGAACTCGATATGTCAGGGTTTCATATTAGATTATCCCGGATACAGGTTTGAACCAATGATTCCCGGAGATAAAGCACGATTCAGTGCCCACCATATGTTCTCTTAAAATCGGAGCCCATAAATCGTTTTTATACGGGGGTTATAGACCCGGATCTCACACTGATATGACCTGATGTATGACAATCAAAGTATGATCAATAGCATAGCAATATAAAAGCGATTATTTCGGGTTTCAGAGGAAACCAAGACCATACCATCCATTTGAGAAACACAAGAGTATGCAGAATAAGCCGAAGATCCAAATATTAGTTATTTTTCAATTTAAAGCATAAATTAGGACTATTAATTACCAAACCGGACTGAGGGTCATATCCAGTCAGAACACATCAGAGAGAGACGAATAACGCTGAATATTGCCGAGTTTTACAATTTAAGACAATATGTTGACAGATTTACGATAGAATGCAGATTAAACCCAGTGAACTAAAACCTGACATCATGGTAGAGTTCAGATAATCCAGGTCATTCTCATCCATATCTGCTCAATTGGATGTACTCATATTCTTCAAAGAGGTAGATTCAAACACCGATGGTCATTCCTACCGGAAATCCCACAATTATTCCGGTACCGGACCAAACAGTACACCCAAGTCAATGATCCTCTCACCGGCATTCACCTCATCTCTGACCCCGGTCTGGATGGGAACTCTCATCCTCTGGCTGCTCAGTGAACTCTATCTCCTCAGCCGGGATCGGAACACCAACCGGCAACAAGACCGGGGATCCCGGAGATATATCGGGATCTCGATCTTCACCGGAATGATACTCGCCTACATGGCAGGAACATATCCAGTCTTCCGGATGCAGATCGACCCCGATACCCTCATGGGTTTGAGTATCACCATCATGGTGGCCGGAATCATCATCCGGTTCCTGGCAATCCGGACCCTGGGTCGTCATTTTCGCACCCTGATTCATATCCGGGAGGATCATACCGTGGTGAAGACCGGACTATACCAGTATATCCGTCACCCGGCCTATCTCGGATTGCTGATCAGTGTATTCGGCGTCACAGTAGTGTTTCAGAATTTCCTCATCCCCATCATCGTCATCGCCATGTTCCTGCCCGCCATTCTTCTCCGGATAACCTATGAAGAGGCAGCCCTGTGTACAAAGCTCGGACGGGAATATGAGGAGTACCGGAAAGGGACCTGGAAACTGATACCATACATCTATTGAGAGGTCTGAAAAACCCAGGGTGCCAGGAGTTTTTCGGACGAGAGGTACCAGAACCCCGGGGTTCCGGGATCCTCGGATTGATTTAAGATCCCCTGCCAAAACGAATTCCGGGGGTTGGTCAGCTCCGGTTTTCCCTGATTTCTTATTCCTCACTCACATCCGGACCCGTGCATCCGGGTGATGAGATATCACCAGGCCTGACGGTTCCGGTGCCATGAAGGAAAATCGGAGCCCTGGGGGGAAGAGCGTGAGATAATGCTCTTTCTTAAAAAAAGAAACTGAATTCACCCATACTAACCATACGAATTTCATAAATTTTGGACAATTGCATATGTCCATAAATGAATACTAAAATATACTAATTTTAACTAAATTAGTAGAAAGAACAATAACCGGTTGTGAGAATTCAGGATGAACAAGTTACCAGAAAAACCACCCGGAAATATGAAGCAATCATTGGTCAATTCGGTGGTGAAGCATTATTTTGAGAACTCTGAATTTAAAAAATCCGTAGATTCTTACAATGAGCGATATCTGTATTGGGATGATCTGACGTATCGGGTTGAAGATCCAAAGGAAAGGTTACGGATATGGGCTGCCATGAAAATAATTCGTTCTCAAAAGATGGAGAATCCCCCATACTCCCCACTGAAAATGGAATATTGCATCACTCCTCCAATTCAAAAGAGCCTTCACCTTTTTGACAGATATCTATCAGGAACCATACAAATTCAAAATAAGACCCTTCGGTTAGATAAAAGGTATATTATATCATCACTGATTGACGAGGCAATATCCTCTTCATTGCTTGAGGGAGCGGTAACAACTCGCAAAGAAGCCAGAGAGATGATAGAGCAGAGAAAGAAGCCGAAGAACCTCGGGGAACAGATGGTTCTCAATAATTTCGAAACTCTCCAGTTGATTATCCTAAAACAAGGCGAAATCCTCACTCCGGATCTCCTCCTCGAAATTCAACAGGCGGTTACAAAGGGTACTATAGATCCCGAGGATGTAGGTCATTTTAGGATAAGAAACGATGTGCGGGTTGTTGATACCTCCACAGGATCGGTACTGCACACCCCTCCCAATTTTCAGGAAATTGAAAAATATATCCAAAATTTATGTAAATTCGCAAATACCGATGATGAGAAGAAATTTATCCATCCTATCATTAAGGCAATTATTATTCATTTCCTCATCGGGTACATCCATCCGTTTAATGATGGGAATGGCAGAACTGCCCGGAGTTTATTTTATTGGTATTGTCTTTCCCGAGGATATTGGTTAATGGAATACCTCTCGATTTCAAATAATATATTGAAATCCCGGGGAAAGTATGCGAAAGCATATCTCTATACCGAATATGATGGATTAGATCTGACCTATTTTATCAGATATCAAATTGACTGTATGAATGACGCATTGAGTGATTTGATATCATATATTGAAGAAAAACAACAACAGCAAAAGATAGCGGGTGAACTGATCCGGTCAGACCCGAACATGAATCCAAGACAGGCAGAAATTCTTTCCGAAATAATGGAATCTCCAAACCAGATATTTACGATTTTTCAAATCGCGGATCGTTTCAATGTGGTATATCAAACGGCAAGAACGGATCTCATGCATTTGAATGATCTCGGATATATTGTCAAGGAAAAACGAGGGAAGGGCCTATTTTTCTATTTTAATAAAAAATCTGAATCATCATAGTAGTTGCGATATTTAGTCCATCATTTTTTGAGTTACGATTCATTCATGTTTTCAACGTTTTTGGATCTGTCCCATTACCCTTTGAATTCCTATCTAAGGTACCCCCAAATATGTGACCAGATTTTTCCCAATATTCAGCATGAATCCATTGATCATGCAGAGTCACTTGTCCTGGGACCAAGAGAATCAAGTCCAAGATATGCTTTCCAGATAAAATGAACCACCCCTCTGCATGATGTTTTGCTCCAGGTGTTTTCATATGGAAGAGCGGGATGTTCCCACTCAAACAGGAGATCTCCTCCCTGATAGAATACAATACCATTCATGGTGAATCTTGCACCGGGAAAAAATTAAGGGGAGCAGTAAACGGGAAGGTTATTTTCCGGGATATAGTTGATATCAGAAGCAATTGAGAAAAAATCCTTACTAATAAACATTATCTAATTGGAGAAGACCTGACATTTACCATAAATGAGTTTTTTTTCCCACAAAAAGAGAACTATCGATGAACTGATAAAGTAGTGCAACCAGAATCAGGGTATTGATTCAGTTTTTCAGTAATAGAATTCAAATCGTTCAGATATGGATATCCTTGTTGATATATCGGCAGATCACGGTCTCTTGGATCCTGCTTCTCCAATAGTCGGGAAGATAAAACCGGCTAAATTGGCTATCAGGTGATAGAACCTGCATCATATCCACAACTACGGTTTCATTTTTCAAAGAGATTATGGTAGTATGAGGGGAATTGATCTTCTCATAAATGATACCAATCTCTCTAAATCAAACCATCAAAAGTGGTGATATTGGATTATTTCAGATCTTCCGGATCCAAGTCAGTATCCGAAAGAATTTGTCTGAGTATTTTAGGGTGTAGGATCTCACCGCTATGATATGGGATAGTAACCCTAACCTGCCCGGTATTTCGGTAAATTTTATGACTCCCACTCTGACGAACCAGGGAAAATCCATTCTTTTCAAGGATAGAAATCAGTTTATCTGCAGTAATCCGGGGTAATTTTCCAGTCATACTGCTAGTTCGACCATGGTCAGACTCACCTGCTCAAACTGGTGAACAGACTCCCCACAAGCGATCCGATCCTCAACATGAAGCCTTATAACATCAGAAATCCTTTCGTATACTTCCTCATACGTGGTTCCTTGGCTATAACACCCCTCAAGTTCAGGGACGAAAGCATAGTACCCATCTTCATCTTTTTCAATAATAACTGAAAATTTTAATCGGTTCATATCATAACCCCAAATGAAGTACTAGGTATGAAATTGACGTTCATTATAAAATACATTGGCATAATGTACCATTCTCAACCAACTATCGTTGTCCCTCAGCATAATGAAGGATGATAGAAAAAAAGGAGTTGGGGAACACAAGGGCGCTCATAGAAAATCCTGTCCCCTTGCATCCGTAAATCCAAAGAACACTCGCCTAAATCTGTCAGGTATATGGACCGGGGGATCGGAGTGAGGTAATTAGGTACTATAGAAAACGAATCCTTTCTGGAGGAATTAGCGCCTATTGTCTTTGGGCGGGAGGATTGCCGTTTGAGAAGCTGGTCCCACTCTGGTTTCCACCCAAAAGCTCAGGTCCGGGGTGGATCTCTTATCCGAATTCTTGTGGTTGCACGAAACCTTATCTAATGAGCCGAAAATTCCACCATGTATCTAGATCGAAAATCACGGAGATCCCCGAAACTAACACTTCAGGGATCTGTATTATGGAGAATCATAAGAAAATTTCTTCCTCTCAAAAGAAACCCCTCTATCCATATTGGCCTCAATCGTAACTATCAATCCTGCTTCTGTTGTTTCACCCCTTGCGAAAATATCGCACACAATTTTCGAAGCTGGGGAGAGATATCATACGGATCAAGGATTACTTCAATAATTGACAATTCTGCTGAAGCATAGGCTTCCTTCAGAGCTGAGGCAAGGTCAGTATCGGTCTGAACAAGATATCCCTTCCCGGATCCGATCATCTCCGGAATTTTATGATACTTCCATTGGGCAACATCATTAAATGAGCCATCAATCATCGGTCGCTCGGTCCCAAATCCACCATTATTGAGAACAATCACGATAGGATTCATATGATACCGGCTTGCAGTTGAGATCTCCATTCCGGTCATCTGAAATGCTCCATCCCCGGACAATACCACCGGTCTCAGATCCGGATTTGCAGCCTGGATACCTATACCAGCCGGAACCCCAAACCCTAGAGAGGAGTAATATGCAGGGCTCAAAAAACCGCCTGCCCGTTTAATGGTGATATCCAGGGACATCATGATCGCATCACCCACCTCCGTAATCAAAACCGTCTGCTCACCGATTATCGAATTGAGTGCAAGAACAAGACTCTCTGGTGAGACATTTGCTCCGGTCGGCACAAAATCCGGCATTCGGACCCTTACCGGAACCGGACATCCGGTGGTGTCATGACGAGTGAGGTCTTTCGTAATTATCTCAGGAAGTAATTTCAGGCCCTGGCACGGAAATGACTCCCTGCCAATATTGCAACCTTCTTCGGTGAGAGAAAGCATCCCCTCCGGATTCAGAACAGCAGTATTTGCTCCCATATCAACATCAGTGAGTAGAACTCCGAGTACGATGAGACAATCACTTGATTCGACATATTCCCGGACAGCATCATCCCCGATAGAACCTGCATACACTCCGAGAAAATGGGAATGCGTCTCTTCGATTAGAGATTTTCCGAGGAGAGTGGATACGATGGGAATGTTGGCCTTCTCTGCAAAAGTTTTGAGGGCAGACTCCAGATGATTTCGTTCAATCCCGATACCTGCCATGATGACAGGTTTTTGAGAGGAATTAATTCGGGAAACGATGTTCTCAATCAGTTCAGTCGGGATGGGAGCGATATTCTGCACGGGTGGCTGATAGAAATGAGCGAATCCAGGGTCTGGAATGAGGTTTACCATATCCCTGGGGAGTTCGATATATCCGGGCCGCTTTTTTGTCACGATCTCATGAAGAACCCGATCGATCTCAAGGAAAGCCTGGGTCGGATCCTGCAAGGCTGTTGAAGCAATCGTGATATGCTCAAACATCCGGAGCTGATCATCATATTCCCGGATCTTATGATGGAGAAGGTCATATTTTTCCCGTTCCTTCCATCCCGGAGCTCCGGCGATGACCAGAACCGGGGATTGCTCAGCATATGCCCCGGCAACCGGGTTCAGCACCTTCAGCCCTCCTACATTGTAGGTGACACACACCACCCCGAGCCTATGTCTCCGGGCATAGGCATCGGCAGCAAATCCGGCTCCCTGTTCATCGCAGGTATTGATCACCTGAAGCGGGCTGCTCTGGAGTCGTGCATAAAAATTGAGAATATAATCACCCGGAACTCCAAAAACATGTCTGGCACCAGAATCATATATTCGTTGAATCAGGTATTCGCCGATTGTGGGGTGAGGTGCATCCATATCAGTACAGAGGTGATGGGATGATAAAAATCATGGGTTATTCTCGTGAGGGGGCCCTGATGGAGAATGCATCCGGGTATCTTCATCAAGACCGGAATCGTCATCAGATCTCCATAACTTCATTAATATCTGAACGGATTATTTCAATGACATTGGACAGGCTTTGATACACATGCCACACCGGAGCCCACCTAGTGTCTTGAACATATATTCTGCACACAGGTGCCGTGATATACCCGACGGGTTGATCGCCTGCACCGGACAGGCACGAATGCAGGCATCACAATCCTGGCATGAGGGATGAATAAAGTGTTCAGATGGTGAATCCGGTTTTAACCGGGCATCGGTGAGGATTGCTGTAAACCGGACCCGTGATCCATACATATCACAGATAAAGAGATGATTCTTTCCAAATGATCCAAGTCCGGTGACATAGGCCGTATATTTCATAGAAAGATCAGCCATCAGGGTTTCTTTATTGGCATACCAATACCCGAATTCACTCCCTTCACTTGGTGCAATACTGGCAAGGAACCCTTCCTGCTCCAGTTTTCTTGCCAATTGGTATGCCATAATCCGGAGCGTTGCGGTTCCTGCCATGAGGGTATTTGTATACTCTGCCCGGCCCTTTGGAAGTGGGAGAAATGCTCCTTTGGGAACAGGTATCCCGATGAGAATGATGGTTTTCAACGTATCTAATATTGATGATGGGTTGTTTCCCTGGTATGCAGAATCGGAAAATACCTGTATATCTGCAAATCCAATCAATTCAGCTCCCAAATTCAGGGCCATAGATCGGATGGTATCAGTGAGGTGAGTCTGGTATTCCATGGGTATTTCTTGTACGCACTATGGGAGGCGAAAATATTTGGTAATTTGGAAGAGTTTCTATTGAAGCCGGATGTAACAGAGAATGTCTTTTATGTTTTTTCTGATTTCAGTCAATAGCATAATTGGTTGACTAGTCAACATTAAATATCCGGATAACTCATTACCATATTGCATGAGAGATACGGACGGGCCACTCGGAAAGTATGTGTCACTCACGTACTGGCTTATCCAGAAACGGTTAAACAGCGAACTCTCCGGATTTGGGATAAAGATCACCCAGTATTCAATACTCCGGTATCTCTACAACCATGATGGTTCCAACCAGGAGCAGATCGCCGGAGATCTGGAGATAGACAAGGGTCTCTGCTCAAGAGAAATCAGAAAACTTGAGGATTACGGACTCATTATCAGAACAAGACAGCCACCTGATAACCGGCAGTGGATCTGTTCTCTCACTAAGCCCGGACTTGCCTTAAAACCGGATCTTGTCAGGATCGGAGATCAGATCAATGAAACGGTTCTTCACGGATTTTCTGCTTCAGAAGAAGAGGCCCTCTATTCTCTCATCAAACGCGTCATTGCAAACCTGGACACAGGAGAAGACTGATATGGGTATCATAAGTGAGATCGCGAAGAAAGCCGGACTCAAAAATGAACCGGTTGCTATTGTGTGGAGCAATACAAAGCCCGAACATGCTCTTGAGATTCGCCCGGGAACCTGGGCCTGTATCATGTGGTACTATGCCAAGGCGGTCCTTGAGAGAAAGATAACCGCGTTATCCAAAAGTACGTTCGGATGCTGCGGTGCAGCGATGGGTATTGGATTTGGGCGACCCTTTGAGACTCATTCTTCCGGAAATGAAGAAAATTTCTGTTGTTTCCTCTCGAACGGACGGGAAGGATGCACAGATGTAAAAGCCTATGATGCCCGTCTTGAAACCCTTTCAAATCCTCACCAGAAAGAGATGCTCAGAGATGGAGAACGGATAAAGAAAAGTCCGTCAGTTGCACAGGGATTTCTCCATGCATTACCCTCGTATGATGTTTCCACCGAGTATGTGCTCTTCAAGCCGCTCTCTCTCACCGAGCCGGATGAGATGATTAAAAGTGTCATCTTTCTCGCTAATCCAGACCAGATATCAGTGCTGTCCATTTTGGCTAACTATCACCGGGGCCAGATCACGGATGGAGTGGTTGTTGCAGCTGGCGCCTCCGGATGTCAGGCATTTGGAGTCTGCACGTATGATGAAGAGAAGTCAGATAATCCCCGGGCTATTGTGGGGATGACCGATCTGATGGCAAGAAAAGCGGTGCGAAAAACACTGGGCTCTGACAAGTTCACGTTCTCTGTTCCTTTCTCGTTGTTTCTTGAGATGGAAGCGAATGCGAATGGCAGTATCCTGGATTCTGCACTCTGGAGAGAACTCCGGGATGAATCATAAACCGGGGTTTTGAGATCGGTTACAGAATCAGGAACTGTTTGCAGGGAAGGGAGATCTGATCCAAAGTGGGATGTGTCGCTCCCCTTTCCTCTATGGATCATCCGGTAATCCGAGGCCTCTTCCCTTCACCTGCATGGTGTGAAGAACGAGTTGTATGATATCATCAGGCAGTTCCGCATATAATTTTCCGATCTGCCAGGATTTTTCTTCGGATAACGGATTTCCTGACAGCATGACTGCTTTTTGAGCATACAGGGCTGCTCCAATGCAATGGTCTGCCATGTGGCCAGTTGCAACTCCCTGCCCGATAGCCCGGGCAATGGCTCTGTCAACAGGATCCGATATTGTCCGTGCAAAAGCATGGATATTCCGTGATCCTTTCATCACATCTCCGGTTGAGCAGGTTCCCTGTGACCATTCGGTGGCACAATCCATGGCCTCCACGAAAACCGGATCGAGGTCCCCACCATAATATGGCAACACATGTTCATAGCAGGCGATGGCCCATTTCATGAGTTTCCGGTGATTTTCCGGCGAGAGGGAGCCTCCCCGATGGATGGCAACAAATCGTTTATCTCTCAATGAATTCTCCTTATTATGTTTGAATCAGATTCCGGATTATTTAGAATGTTTTCCATTCCTTCTCCGGTTTCTCCAGCCATTTATATTTCCTCACATGAGGATGATATCGTTCCTCCCGGAGAAAAGATTTTCATCCGGAGTAGGATTGTGAAATAGAGATAGTTCGTCGGTAACCCTACCCATAAGAAGTGAGAAGAGTCGCATTATTCAGTGGAAATGGGAAAATAATTCCAGAAGGGCATGCAGAAAACTAAGCACTTTTCAGTTGTCATATGAGGTGAATGCATAGGAATCTTCAGATAGAGTCATCTGTTTCTTGTAATAAGAGAGCTCAAACAGTACTATATACCGGGAGATCATTCGGGACGGATATGTACTCGGTGAATAGGGGAGTGTTTCATGGATAAGGTTCAGGTAACTATGGATGACATACAAAAAGTGGTGACTCGGCTCGTTAAGGCTGCAAACCCATGCAAAATCATCCTCTTTGGTTCCTATGCCCGTGGTGATGAGACTCCTGATTCGGATGTTGATATCATGGTTATCGAGGATACCGTGGAGCACCAGGGGAAGGAGATGGTTAGGCTGAGGAAAGCTGCAGGAAGAATTGCCCCTGGTGTTGGGATTGATATTCTGGTTTACCCGATAGAAAAGACCCGGGATCCGATTCCAGGAACTGTAGTATTCTGGGCTCTATCTGAAGGAAAGGTACTGTATGAGTGCGGATAAAGAGAGTCAAAGATTAATACGTCTTGCTCAAGATGACCTTATTGCCGCTAAAATTCTGTATGAAAAGGATGGGCCATCATCGATTATTTGTTTTCATGCCCAACAGACAGTAGAAAAGGGGTTAAAAGCAGTACTGATCCGCAAAGGAACTTCTATTAGGAAGATTCACGACCTCGTTGAGCTTACTGAATTAATTCAGGATATTCATCTTACCCTGCCGGTTGATTGTGATACGATTGCTCTTCTCAATCCATGCAGTCAAGGCAAGGTATGATGATACCATTGCTGATACGCTCACCCCGGAAGAAGCGATAGAAATTGCGAGACAGACTATTGAGTGGTGTGAATCGGTTTAGGAGTATCATGTTTGTCACAGGACTGATCTGCTTCTGATCTCTATGACGGGAAAAACACCGAGATAACTAGTGCAGGTACATGAACCATGATACCTCCAAATACGTTCAATTATCACACGAAGATAAAATGAACGCAAGTAATATGATAATAATTGTGGTTTAAACATTCAATCTACGGAGGAATGAGCCCCTTATTCCATTCGATCACGTTGCATTATCTAAGTATTCCGAATCACCCCCGACACAACAATATCATACAGGAACATCTAAATCTATACATATTCTTCAGTAAGAGGATATTCCTATGAAAGACTCTGTTCTCTCCCGGATCATCAGGGTAATCGTGGACACTGCCGATCCTGACACAATCATCCTGTTTGGCTCCAGAGCGACAGAACATGCCCGTAGTGATAGTGATTATGACCTTTGCATTATAAAGTCCGGAGTTTTGGAGCGAAGAAAATTGTCTATGCTCTTATACCAGAAACTATGGGATGTAGGTGCCCCGGTAGATATTCTGGTAGAAACTCCGGATTCATATAATAAGAACAAGACAAATCCTCACCTTATCTACCGGGAGATAGATCAGATGGGAAAGATACTATATGAAAAACCAGGAACTTGTTGAGGCCTGGGTAATCCGGGCAGAGAGCAACCTCTATCGTGCCAGAGAAGGCCGTATTTCTGACCGGATTCTCTTCGAAGACCTTTGTTATGACTGTCAACAGGCAGCAGAGAAATCTCTGAAAGGACTTCTGGTCTCCCTCTATCTTGAGGTTCCAAGGACTCATAATGTGGGTATCTTACTCAAGGTGCTTGATAATGCAGGCATTACCATCCCGAAACCAGTAATTCTGGCTTCTGCTCTCACAGAATATGCAGTGAACACCAGATATCCGGGTGATTATGAACATGTCAATGAAGAGGAATATGAATCGGCACTTCATATGGCTGAAGAGGTCTACTCCTGGGTAGTGGCAGAACTATTAAAGAGAAAATCACAGTAGGCTTACTATCCTCGATAAATTAGTTTTTCACCCCATCCAGTGAATGTTTGAACTCTTCGATTGTTTCTTCAGAAACAGGATAATATCTCTACCATTCCCTAAGTAAGTCATGGGAATTCCAATAATAAATCGGATGTATAATTCCGATAAACCGGCCACATTTGACCCGGTATTAGGAATATATCAATCCCGGATCTTTCCAAAGAAAACACCCCCGAGGGGTCCGAACACCCATCCCTTACACTTAATCCGGAAGCCGGATAAATATCAATTCTTTAAACAAGTCGAATCTATTAACCCAGCTTAACGAAGCTTCCATGATTCATCTCATCGAATAGAGGGGATTTCATCACAAGATCTTCCCGGCGTCCTGGTACTGGGAAAAAAACTCCGTGAATCTTCTTCTACAAATCTCCTGGGATCAGGATCTTCAAAAAGAATATGGGGTTTGTCTGGGAACAGATTCTTTGCAAGGGTTGTCTTCTCTGACTGACGGGGCCCGGTAATAACGACTGCAGGAAATCCTGATGCAAAAAATCGTATTTTTTCCGGCTGCTCGCAGAATCATGATTTCTCTCCGGGCGGACAAATTGGAAATTCAATTTCCCATTTGGCCAGATATGATTTCTGACATTCAATTAAACAGTACATAATTAACAAGGTCAATGTGATTATCCTGGTATCACCAACCCGGATAATTATCCCTTCAAAGCAGAGCATTGGACTACAAATCCCCTATCTTTGAAGATTTTTTGTGCGGCATAAAGTATATTTGAATGAACGTAAATCTCAATTATATGAAAGCAAACCTGCTGCTTGTGCTCGGGGTATTCTTCGTACTGGGAATCTCCTCGGTCAGTGCTGATAATTCCCTGAACCTGACAGGAAAATGGATTGAGCAGAAAATTGACGGGTTCATGTATTCCGGAGATCCGTTGATCGGTTCAGAAGATGATTACTGGGTTCTCACCCAGAAAGACAACATGGTGTCAGGTACGAACTATTTTAATGACTCAACAAAATTGGTCCAGGAACCTGTAGCCGGAACTCTCAGTCCTGATGGCAAGACCGCATATATCGTTGATTCCAGCGGAGGGACGTACATTGCACAGATCACCGATGATGAAACCCTTACCATCAACTATATGAACACCGGAACGAAAAAAGCAGAATCGAACTATGCATTTGCATTTTACCAGATTCTCAAAAAGGAAGTATAAACCAGATTCCTTTATCGCTCTTCTTTTTTCCCGGCAGTGAAGGGAAATTTCGTTAAATACGGATAAATTGTTATTCTATTTCGCTCATCAAAGAATTATAAACAAACCTTTGAACTCATCCCTCTCTCGTCCCTGATATCCCGGATTTCCGGGATGGAGAATCAGGAGTAGAATCGTGAGAGGAGGGCATATTATCGCTGATCATGGATGCAATCTCATCCCCATCGGGTACCGGATGAGAACTATTGCCGGTTAGCATCATTTCAGCGAGCGGACCCTGATGAACAATGATTTTTCCAAGATCAGATTCCAGACTCATGTTCTGGTCGGTGCTGTTCAGGACTTCTGCGGTTAGATTCCCATCTCCAATCTGTAAAATGTGAAACCCGTCACCTCTTTCGACATAGACGTTTATGGGCATGTATAGGTTGATGGTGATGTGGGAATTATTGGGAAGATCCTGTGAGGTTGTCACCAGGTACCCCACATTTTTGCTCATATTCAACGGTTCTGCTGCATGACCCGTTCCGAAACTTATCAGGAGAAAGAACAGAAAGGACAACAGAAATACTCGGTTCATCTGGGTAAATGTGCAGGGATCCGTATTAGGTTTTTGTAAATTAGCCGGACATATGGGTAATTATCGGCTTCGTACATTTCATGACAGGAATCAATTGCTCAAACAGAGGATATTCACCAGATCAAATAAAGAGCACCGCATACCATCTTATTCGTACCGATGGATTCACCGGATCGGATATCTTATCATCGCCATATAAAACCCGGTCGTTGTCGGCATCTGATGACCTACCAAAACCCTGACATATCCAGCCTGTTATTTACCCCGGTTTTCGATGAGAAGAAGAGAAATAAATGGGGATGTTTTGATGATTCCAGTTAATATACGATATTACCGGTTAATACCCGAACGTAAACCGGATCCAGTCAATACTCCAGTGAAAGGTAATTGCCGAAAATAATCCCTTCTTCAATTGGAACAAAGCCATAGGAAGTCCAAACAGAAGACTCGATGCAGCAAAAAGAACACCTGCTGCAGAGGGATTTTCAAGCAGCAGATCAGGAAGATGATTCAGACTATGGGGAAGCATCGCGAAGATGAGGACCGACAAGAACATTAGTAGATCCGATTTCTCCTCCCGGAGCAGGAAGAGAGTCAGGCAGATGAGCAAAAACCGGAAGATGATTTCTTCACTGACTGCAGGATTTATCGCTAGAAAACCGGACCAGAGAGGATTCATCATTGGAGCCGGGCCCTCGGAATTCATAAAGTAGAGAAGATTAACACCGGCAAAAGGAATGCTCACGACAATACCCAATAGTCCGGTAAGAAGGAATGAACGAAACGTCTGGGTTTCACTAATTGCAAATCGCGGTTTGGTCCGGGTGAGCAGAGATACTCCGGCAAGATAGGAGAGGAAAATAATTCCCCCGGTCAGGATTCCGTCAATGGCACTGCTGGAGGAAAAACCGTTGGCAGATCCTCCCAGGACTGCACAGATACAAGCCACACTCAGAGAGCGATAGGAAATATTCCGGAGGTTTGAGAAGAGAATGAATAGTGAAAAGATACCAATCAGAATCTCTGTCTCGCCCCAGATCCGTGACATTCTGTCCGGCCAGGTAAAGATCCAGAACTGAGAAAGGGGGAGGAGAAGATTGAGCAGGTAGAGTATCCCATAGAGGATCCCGATCAAGATGACTCCCGATCGTCCATCAAAAAGCCGGGGTGAAAGAAGAGATCTGATGTGCATTTTGCGTATATCCATACCCTGTTGAACCGCAATCAGAGTAAATATTTCCAGAATACATTACGCATAGAAGAGAGACAAGTAGTGCCCATCAACAGAGCGGGAAAGACAGACCACATCTATCGATCGTTTTCATTTACCTCATCACCCGACTATTCGAATGGGAAGAAAAACCGGATAATAATGGGAGATGAAGATGTAAAAAAGAGACAGGGGTATTCCCTGGTGGTGATAGCGATCCCGGCATTAATCCTTCACGATTTGGATAAATGGGATAATATGCTCTCTCTTGTTTTCGGGGCATATTCATCATTTGGATTTAATGCAATTGCCTGATCGATAACCTCAAGGGCTTTCTTATAGTCACCCATTTGTTGCAAAACATATGCTTTGTTATTCAGGATACTACTGTCTCCTGGATTTAGTCGTATCAACTGATCGTATGCCGATATTGACTCTGTGTATCTCCCTACATTGGAATAGGTATATGCCATCGTGTACCAGGCACGGGCATCATCCGGATTGAGTTGAACGGTTTTATTGAGTGCTTCCAGAGCTCCGGTTTTGTTCCCAAATTTAGACAATATCGATGCTTTCGTCTTCCATGCATCGGGATTAGAGGGATCCTCCATAATTGCCTGATTAATTGCCTCAAGGGCTTCGTCCATTTTCTTTGTATTCATGAAAAGATTTGCCTTTTTCACCAAATCATTCTCAAGGGAAGGATCAGATATCCCGGATCGTTCCATGATGCTATCTTTCATCTTCCAGGCATTGATATTGGATGGATCCAGCTTGAATGTTTGATCCAGCGCCGCGAGAGCTTCATCATACCGCTCGAGAAAATTCAATATCGACGCTTTCGTGTTCCAAATCTGAGTACTTTTCTGATTCAGTTCAATCGCTTTATCAATAGCCGTAAGGGCTTCCTCGTATTTCTTTGATTTCTGAAGGTCGTATGCGGTTTTGTGCCAATAACTACTGGAGTTTTGATCCGTACCAGAAGGGGTGGCAGCATACGTGACCGCTACAAAGAGAGTGAGAAGAAGAAACACGGAGATACATCGTTTCATATCATCTCTCCGTAACCTGGATATTTAAGGGTATTGAAAAAATTGCAGAGATATTGTTGATTATTGAGATGGGATGTAATCCTGGATTGTACCAATCCAGACTTCATGATCCCTTCAATTACTGGAATGCCTCCCGGACAATGAAATCATATCTAAACGGTGTTATGCTTCAGATAACCGGAGTTTTTCCAGCTATCGAAATCTACCGTGGTACTGTTATGCCTTCCTGTCTTGCCCATTTGAGATATATTCAAGCATTCCGAAACTGATTAAAAGTATGAGCAATGTCTTTGTTCAGGGCATTCCTACACAATTCGCTGATTCCAATCTCGAAAATCAGATCACCGAAGTATTTTTGAGATCTACCAATAATCTCTCCTGGCTTTGTGAAGGAGATACCGTCCTCATAAAACCGGCACTCAATTCCGGAGATCCCTATCCTGCAACTACCCACCCTCTTACTCTTCAGACAATATCACACATTCTCAAAGACCGGGGAGCAAAGGTGATTATTGGCGAACAGTCCGGCATAGAACATGTACTTCATCATCCCGGAGGGGTGGTAAGAGGAAGCACCCGGGCGAATTATTCACATGCAGGAATGGGATTTGCTGAAGATACCCGATTGGTAAGTTTCGAGGAGACGGACTGGGATCGTGATTTTCTCCATTATCAGTCAGAGAATACCAGTTCCTGGAAGAATGGATTTTACCTGACATCCCTCATTGACAAGGTGGATCATATCATCTCCCTTCCCCGGGTCAGTACTCATGCACAGGCTGGAGTGACTCTGGGTCTGAAGATCATGGTGGGAATGCTCCGCCAGGATAGCAGGCTTGAATTTCATGCCAATGGGCCATTTAATTCCTTTATTGTAAAATATTCCCAGGGAAGCAATCTCCCCTCTCATGATGACCACACCGGGATGTTTTTTGAGAAGATAGTAGAGATCAGTGATGCCATCAAAGCAAAACTCCGGCTCACCCTTTATACGGCAACCAAAGTCCAGGTTACCTTTGGTCCGGATGCCTACAGTCTCAGAAGAGGAAGCCTGGGGTTAGGCAAATCATATGTCAGGGCTCCAAATCCCGGTCTGATATTTGCAAGTTCTGATGTCGTGGCAGCCGAAGCTTTTGCCCTTTCTCTCCTCATGGATTTGAAGCGAACGGCACCGTTCCATCATCGATGGTATGAAAAAATGATGCTTTATCAGAATCCGCATATCCAGGATTTGTATACTCTCCAGGTATCCGATCACCCGTTTATTCGTCATGCGATGAAAATCGGATTGGGGGAGATGCCAGGTGAGATCATCTACCAGGATGTTCCTCAGGAGATACAAAACCGATTCAAAAGATATCTACAATAAATAGGAAGAGGATTATTGCTCCGGTAATGAAACTGGCTCATACAAGGCTCTTCTTTCCTGATCCATCGCTTCAAGCCTCATTTTTGCTTCTTCAGGTGAGACCGCTTCATATGACCCGTCAGTATTCTGAACGACAACTCCCCCTGACGTCACCATCTGATATCGGGCTTTTCGCACCCAGGGATCAGGATGACAGACGAGCTGACAATGGGAGCAGGAATCATCCGGGGGATTACCAGGTCTGAAAGAGAGAAATTGGTTTGATGAATATTCTTCGCAAATCCAAAAAATTGCCCGGATTCTCCCTTCTCCATTTCTGCTACGGTCAGGAATGAGATCCTCATATCCCGTTATCGAAAGAATACGCTGAATCCTCCCATCAAGACAATAACGGGGCAAACATCGGTGCAATCGTAGGTAAGTTGAAGTACTCCCGCCAGAGAGTGATGCGACCATGGTGAACTTCCATTACGCCGGTTACGGGTAACTCAATCCAGCCTGTTGGGAGAAGGTGCCGATCCAGACGCTCGAAAAATACCACCGGCCCCTGAGCGGCTTCACGAAGCACAACAAACTCATTTTTAATTGTCTGTTTAAAAAAGGGTTCGAGTAATGCTCGTATTCCTGCAGGACCATACACTTTCGCTTCTGGCATCGGGATGTTGTCATACTCACAATCATCAGACACGAAGGATAATGCGGTGTCATAATCGAGCGTTTCCATTGCCGCGAAAAATGCTTTCACGACCTCAAGAGGGGACTGAGGGTTTGTATTCACAGTTGTCATGATCAGTAGGTTCTGAGTATAGGAATTTAAACAATTCACACCAAATAAACCCGGGGAAGTTTAATGTCCGACATCGAGTTGCTCCAGAAGATAGGTCTTACCAAATATCAGGCACAAATCTATTCCTGCCTGCTTCGAAAAGGATCACTTGATGCGAGAGTATTATCAACCGAATCTCAAGTCCCCATGGGGAAGATCTATGAGACGTTATCACTCCTTCTTGAGAATGAAATCATTATCGAGCATTCAGGCAGACCGAAAAAGTATGAAGCAGTAATTCCCGAAATTGCATTTCAACGAATATACATGAAGTATTATGTTGAACATGAAAAGCAACGGGATGATCTGAAAAAAACCATAACTCAACTCGAACACGTGTTAGAGAGAAAGAATCCTTCTCCCGCTATTCTTCAAAATATGCAAATTATGTATAGTAATGAAGATATTTTGGAGTATTTTGTCCGAGTGCATAATGAAGCGAAAAAAGAAGTCAGATATGTAACACAAATACGATATGGTTCGTTTCAATCAGAGATTGATGAGAGAACCTTATTCTCATTAATGAACAATCTGATACGTTTATTGAAACGAGGTATCCCGGTAAAAGTAATTTACCCGGATTCACCATATCTCAATTTCTTTTCTCACATAGCCTCCTGCATTCAGGATGAATCGATGCAACAACTGTATCGGAATCTGGTAGAGATACGGATATTAAACACAGAGCATAACTTCATCCTTGTTGATACAACCACGTGTATTTTTGAACTTGAGGATCAACGGGATCTGACGAAACCCTTTGTGATGATCAGGGTTGAGGATGCGTTATTACATTCCCAATTACAAGAAATTTATCTGAATTTGTGGGAGAAGGCCACTCCTTTCAGGGACAATTCAGGATAGGAGCCGGGTTTTCTCTCCGGTATCTTCAGATACCTCTTCTCGATTCAGGTATTCGGTTTATCTGATCATATCACCGATTTTTCTATTATTCAGGTTTTTTCACCGGAGTCCAGATATGAGAGATGTTATCGATATTTTTACTCTTGACAATCCATAATCCGATGATAAAAATGAGCATCACTATCGAAACGCCAATAGTAGACAGGACATATTTTTCATTAAATCCCTGGGATATCAGTAAGATAAAATGACGGACAGTCGCAGTCAGACTGATAATTAAGATCAGTTTGATATTGATGAATCCGTTTTTCAGTTCCTCTACGGTGATATAGAGTTCTACAATGATTACGGTCAAAAGAGCCGTGCTGATTATTCCTAATATCCCGACATCTGATATCGGCCCGTTAAATCCGAATAAGAGGGCAAATATCGAGAGGTATACGGAGACCAGGTTAAGAATTCCGATAAAAATGAAGGAGATCATGGAGAAGAAAATGAGCAGGACCATGGAGTAATCAGCCCAGCTGATCTCTTCCGGTTTATGGTTACGTAGTTTATCAAATGGTTGCATAATTCTCTCAATACTCAATACGAAAGGGAAAATGGCGATGTGCCAGGTGTAGGGATAGGGTAATTATGTGTTACACTCCGGTGAACCGAATCAGCCAAATTGTCTCCTTTCCATGAATAGGTATTGGTTAAAACCAATTTTTGTCTCACAATATGAGTTTCATATTCCCGGCTCCCGGAGGGAGGGACATATGGACAACGGGAAAAGAGCAGGGTGGGCTTGAGTCTGGATCAGATCTTCACGAGGAAGAGAGACGACTTTGATTGTCCTCCCGGACCGGCCGTTGAATGGTTTCATAGATGTTGCATGAACAGGATTCTTTACCATTCATGATCCGGGGAATCGTCAACCCGGGGGATTTCAGTGAAGGGATAAATCCCGGATAGGAGATCCCACTCAATAAGGATAATTCCCGCCCAAACATGAAGCAGACCTACTCTCCATACCACCACTTTTTTGTATCGTGATTTTTCTAATCTAAATGATTACCTTCAGGACACGGGAATTATGTACACAGGGAGAAGTTCAGGTCACATTCCGAATTTTCCTTCACCATCCAGAAATGGAAGGGAGGATTTGGTCCAAGGGGCAGATACACCAAGAGCAGCTGAAATTGCCCTTCAGCATGAGTCATTATTCTGGATTTCATTCACCGGTGCTTTCCATTCAAACTATCGATGAACTACAGAATCGCTGCCACGATATTCTTCCCGTATCGCAGGATAAAAGAAATACCAGTGATGGATCCATATGGGCAGCAGGAAAGGTTTTATTGCAATATGCAGAGATTTACATGATTTGAACCAGGTAATTTCCAGATAAGAACTATCTGAACAGATAGTGTTCACGTGCCCATCACAGGTATCTCATATGAGGTATGGCATTACCTGACAGGCACCTGAAAGAAATAACAGAAAACGTCTTTTGAAACCATCCTGAATCTGGAGATTACTATGCAAATATCCAGTCTTATCAAAACGATTACGAAACCGGCACTCTATGAACCTGGCAATGCAAGCATGTGGGAAGATGAACATATCTCCAGGCACCTGCTTCAACTCCACCTGGATCAGAACTGCGATGCAGCCAGTAGAAAACCAAGTACGATTGAAAAAACCGTCCAGTGGATAGAGAGGCATCTGGACACCAGGCAGAGATCGATCCTTGACCTTGGGTGCGGACCCGGTTTATACGGTGAACTCCTGGCAGAACACGGGTATCAGGTGACGGGCGTAGACTTTTCAAAACGTTCCATCGACTATGCCCGCCAGAGTAGTGCCCGGAAAGGATTACCCATCGAATATCTGCAGAGCAATTATCTGGATATCTCCTTTGAAAACCAGTTCGACCTGGTAATCATCATATTCTGTGATTTTGATGTTCTCGTTCCCCAGGATCGAACCAGGTTACTGAAGAATATCTCTCGTGCGTTAAAACCCGGGGGATTGTTCATATTTGATACGCTCAATGCCAAAGCACCGGCCATCATGCCCATTCCGGGTAAATCCTGGGAGATGGTTGATGATGGGTTCTGGAAAAAGGGGACATATCTTGCCCTGTCTGAGTCGTTTCATTATGAGGAGGCGAATGTCATACTCCAGCAGCATGTTGTCTTTTCAGAACCGGATCAGTGCCAGGTATACCGTTTCTGGACCCATTATTACTCGCATGACCGGGTAGTTTCCCTCCTTGATGACGAAGGATTTTCTGTGGAAGACACCGGTGATGACCTGTTACCCGATGATGATTTGGGAACCCGGGATATGGTTACCTTCTATGTTGCACGGAAACGGTGAAGCAAAACCCATTTTCCTTTTTTCCGGGATCTCCGGTTAAGCAGTCTGCTAAAAAAACCCGAGCAGTTTACCTCATACCACATGTAAGACCGGGACCGGCCATCGGTGATGTAGCATACTTTCACTTGCTTAGTATCCCCATTGAATACCGTTCAGATTCCGGCTACCGGTTCAGAACATACTTCGTGAACATACATGCGATGGTGTCAGGAAGAGCCGTAACCCCCTCCCGGAAGCAGAATCAGAGACCAGTATCTGACCGGAACTCGTTACAAAGAAATCAGCCGCAAGAGAATCATCTCCCGTCATAGACCGCGTGATCTCTGAAGCATCTGCAGCTATCGGGAGGCATATGCTGCGTTGTCGGTATGCCCAGAACTCGCAAGCAAGAACGATGCATCGGCGGTGATTGAGGGAGAAACATCAGCAGCAGAACCGATCAGACCGGCCAGAACCAGGAACAAACCCATGGAAACACCATATTTCCAATTCATGTTCCCGGATTCGGATAGAAACAGAAAAGGGGATTATGCAGGAATACCTCCCGAGTATGCATCGGCCCCGGGTCTTGATAGCAGTGACGATTGCATCTCTCTCGCTGGAGATGGTGAGAGAGTCACGTTTTACCATACCGGTATATTTCTCCCCGCTCGTTCCGTATTTCCGGGACTATTGGGTACAATACGCAACACAAACGGATTCTAGAAACGTATTCCTATCGCCATTCCTGCACTCTGCAACGCATCTATTGTACCTTTCATCAGGGCTCTCCTCCGCGTTAGCTACCGGGGGTAATTCTCCTTCAACATATAATCCGATATGGTCGAATTTTTTATCGATAAGGGTATGTATTTCCCCTTTACCCGAAGCAAAGGAACCCAGTGCCTCTCCTTCATAAAATTCATCCGGTGACGCCAGGATATTCAGGGTCGTGTTCCCTTTAGAGAAAGAGAGAACAGAGATTGTAACAAACGAAATTGATGAATTACTGCCATCGTTCAGAACTACCACCGCTGTTGCAGGCCACTGGTGAGAATTCAAAATTTCTACCGGGAGCAGGCTGTTTCTCTCTCCATGTATAAGATTCGCATATGGCACGATATCCAGGATGGTAATGGACACATTTCCATCTGTTTCACTGGTAATGGAATTCGCTCCTCCCTGAATGTACATTACATACGTGGGTTGTTCATCCGCGAATGTAACTCCTGCAAGCGACACGAGGATAACCAAGCAGAAGAATTCCCTTGGTATCGTGTGTTCCATGGTAGGACTATCTCCATATAGGGTTAAAGTTCAACCGATTTGATTCTGGGAAGAGATCTTCTTAACCATAATCTCATTAAAGTGTGGAGAGATCAACCCGAATGCCCATTCAGAGTGAAGTCATGGAGGAAAGAAAATTGGAATCTGAGTAAGGAGAAAAATAAAACAAATGACATAATATCCTCCCAAGTCCCCCTCGTCACTTCAATTTGAGGATACCGTTGTCGAAGTTTCACCCTTGCATCATTTTATGTGAATTGCCAATTGACAGACCTTTGTTCTCCATTATTTTTTTGTTGCCAAACCTCAATTTCACGTTTGAATAGGTACATATTCCCGATTCTTCGGCTTAAGCCCATGTTTGCCACTTTGACTTCAGATTCTCAATGAGATCATCCACGAATCCACCGTATCTGTCAAATTCGATAGTGCCGTTTTGATGAATTTGGTTGACGTATGCTTCAGTTCCGGGATCTCAAATCGGATCAGTGAGATAAATACCTTAGCGAGAAATCCAATGATTAACGCCCCGTAAATACTATTATCGATCCAAAAACGCAATGGTTTGATCTCAATCTCGTTTTTGAGGGAGTTGAATATCTTCATTCGAGTCTTTTTACCTATAGGTCAGAAGGGCTTCAGTAAGTGTCAAATTCTTACTCGATTTCAGGCAGAAG
>CAZUXC010000005.1:0-235217 GCA_964624045.1 uncultured Methanospirillum sp.
TTCTTCTCTACTTTACCTGAAGAGATCGCATTTTGTGCTGATAATGAGACAGAATACGTCCCCTTTGTCAGGTAAGTATGGGTAACATTTTGTTGGGTGGAAGATGAGCCGTCTCCCAGATCCCAGAACCAACCGGTCGGATTTCCTGTTGAATTATCGGTAAACTGAATCGAGATTGGAGCCGGACCTGTGGTCAGGCTTGCAGTAAAATCAGCAGAAATCTCTCCTGGAACCGGAGTCGGTGTCGGAGAAGGTACAGGCCCGTTTGTTACGGTGATGGCGTTGGTAAGCGTTGCAACTCCTCCGGTATGGTCATTCATTGCCTTCAGAGAGACTGAATACACTCCGGGAGTATCATAGGTATGAACCGGATTCTGCTCTGCTGAACTCTCTCCATCCCCAAAGTTCCACCAGAATGATGTCGGATTTCCCAGGGACTGGTTGGTAAATGACACCGTCAAAGGTGATGCGCCATAGGAAATATTGGGAGCAAAGAAGACATGTACCTGTCCGGGAATTGGAATACCGGTGGATAAGATAGAATGATCTGAGGTAATTCTCGTAAAAGTGTAGTTTCCTGCTGGTCCTATGGACTGATCATCAATAATCATATGCATGAGTTCAGCCCCGGGTTTTGCCTGAGCGAGAAATGCCTTATCTGAACCCTTTACTACTGTGAAATTTCCGGTGGGTATCATGGTTGTCCAGGTATCATGAGTCGCATTAATGTATTCCGCACTTCTGACGAGAGGTGCAGTATCCCATGATCCTGAACCGTTAATCACCTCAAATGGAGTGGTTGAATATCCGGCTTTTGTTGGTTCCTGAATATCTGACCATCCGTATCCGGACGGGCTACTCCAGTAATTACCGGCAATGGAAGAACCGTTCATAATATTTGTTCCAGCAACCGGTCCATTCGGATGAGTCCAGGAAACATTGCTGATATTTCCGTAGGCGACAGTATTCACCTGATTTGCGATGTAATTATCATAGATTGAAAAATTACCTAAATTCATAACCGGTTCGTCCAGAGCTAAGAAATACAGACCCGTTTCGGAATTGTTCAGAATAGTGTTATTTGAGAAAGTTCCATTCGGGGACATGGACCCGGTGCCCCAAAAAGAACTGTATACACCGACCTGATTGTCTCGGACAGTGTTATTTACTACTGAACAGTTATTGTTGAAGTATAATGCAATACCCATCTGCCCATTCTGATAGATGATATTATTACGAAGCTTGGAACTGGGGGAATATGAGAAAATCCCTACAAACCCGTTCTCATAGATAATATTGTCTTTTAGATCAGCATAGTATCCGGTTCCCATGATATCTGGTTCTTCATAGATCAGTCCTGCTGTTTCAATCCCTATTAATTCGTTTTGGGCAACAATATTTCGCTCGATACGTGCATAGTTTCCGGCATTACCGATTCCATACTCATTCCCATAAACGATATTATCCATAATAGTCGGGTATTCACCACCAAAGGGATAGTGGTAATTGAATATTGTGCACACAAGGCCAAATCCGTTATCAAATATTGTGTTATTGGTGATTACCGACTGATTTCCGACAGAGTAAATCCCGTACTCCCTGTTTCCTGCTATGGTTGTGTCAGATATCTGAACATAATCAGCTTCAGAGTAAATACCCGTATTATGGCTGGTAATATTACTGAAGTTTGCTACCACTCCCTGGGTTCCCAATGTAGTAACCATTATCCCCGCATCTGAATTTCCGAGAATCTTCTTCCCATTTCCATCCAGTGATACTCTGGAAGCATTGATTATGATTCCATAATCATAGGTGGATGAATTCAAATCATTCGTGAGGTAATACCCTCCTGTCTGATTGATACAAATAGTACCATTTGCATAATTTCCGGTAAAATTATAATCTGCCCCGGTATGTCCGGAAACCAGAGCAGTTACCGATGATGAGACGATTACCCCGGATCCATCGGTTTCAGCCATACAAGTCACTCCGATCCCCGACAGGATCATCCCCCCGATGATGAAGAATTTAATAATCCCTCCACATTTGATGAGTCTTTCTCTCATAGTCTTCTCTTGCATCTGTCTCCCCCTCTCTCCTTATGATGAAAGTACTGAAAATTGTCTTGTAGGATAATTATTCTTTCGATAATATTTTAGCAGTTAAATAATTCGGCTGCCGAGTAATCTGGGTCATTTACGAAATTAATCTTCGCACTGCTTACTCTTTTCCAGGATTATCCAGAAATGAGGGCGAATCACCTCAAAATATTATGGATGACCTGATCCTGCAGAATCGCACCAAATACATGAAATGTTTAAAAAAACAGGATAATTTTGATATTGATACTATAGTCAGGGCACACGAATTAGAGGGTCTTGGTACAATCTGTTCCCATCTTCTCATTAATACTCGTAGCAAGAACCTCAATCGCCTGATCTGCAAGAAGAACATAAATTTCTCCCTGGATGTTCTCCTCTTCAACCGAGAACATTGCATGTGCAACCACAACGTATTCAGAATCAGCGAACCAGGAAAAATCCATCAGGGGATTCAGCATTTCTTCCTGGTATACCGGGAGATGGAAGACAATTTTCTTTTCAAGAACATTGGTGATGGATCCCATGACTCCGTTGACAAGGATATTTCCCACTTCAAGGAGAGTAATTTTCCAGAGTTCGGCATTACACGGAGTTAATTCGCTTTCATCGGTTAATAATTGAAACAGGCTTTGCGCACTTTCCTTTGGAAACATCAGAACCATCGTACCGGCAAAGGCCCCACTGTACTCCTGAGACACCATGAAAAAAGCGGGGAATGATTGGGAGAATTGTTCTTTCAACTCTTGAGCCCGCATAATACTGACATCAGGAACATGGAGCGTGACATGACGGCCAATGAGTGTATGCAGACTTCCTGCAGATCTCCCAATACCGATGTTTACCAGTTCCAGTATTCCATCCAGAACCGGTGCGGGCACCTGGGTCATAATGGGGGGAGAAGAGATTTGATGATCGGAATAAGGTCTTCTGCCTTTACTGGTTTATTCACAAACGCCTTTGCCCCATGTTGTAGGCATTCATCCCGGGTAGAATCCTGAACATCAGAGGTGAGCATGATCACCGGAATAGTGTTATGGCTCTCCTGAAGATTTTTAAGTACTTCAAGTCCGTCCATCTCTGGCATCAGAATATCCATCAGAATGAGATCCGGTTTCTGCTCCCTGATCTTTTCAAGTCCGTCTTTTCCATTGACTGCCTCAAAAACATCAAATCCCTCCACTTTTAAGGGAGCACTAATGATACGACGCTGAAACAGGGAGTCATCAACAATTAAAATTCGGGTCATAATTCAGGTGCCTCTCATATTTCCGGTAACGGTTTGTATGCTCGCATCATGTCTGTCCTGGTTTTTTCTCTTTGTCCTGTTCATGATATCTGAATTGACCGGAAGGAACACGTATTTCAAACCGTGCTCCGGTTCCTTCCGTCCCGGTTTCGATGATCTGCATCCCGGTAATTCCCAGAATTTCTCTGACCAGAAATAAGCCAAGTCCGGTATTTGATCCAAATCCCCGATCAAAAATTATGTTCTTATTCTGTATCGGGACTCCTTTTCCATTATCCTCAATAATAATCAGCATATCATTGTCGGTTTCCTTACTGGTCACCGTGATAATCGTCGTATGTTCTCCATGTCTGACTGCATTTTCCAGGAGGTTATAGATAGCCTTTACAATGAGGGGATCTGCAAGAACTTCAACAGTTACAGTACTTATGTGCCAGGTTATGCCGGAAAATCCCGGACCCGCCGTTGTTGTTCTCACGAGGTCATCAATTCTGAACCAGGTCGGAATCGAATTTCCCATCTCCTGATAGTCCTTCGCAAATGCAATATGACTTTTCATTACTGCTGCTGCCTGCTTCATCTTTTCCAGGTACCCGGTGATCCTTTCATTGGGTTTTTCATCCTGGGCTAAACTAAGATATCCAAGAAAAGCAGAGAGAATATTGTTCAGATCATGGCGGGTGATTGATCCGAGGGTGTTTAGTTTACTGATAGCAACCGCAAGTGCCCGTTCGGTCTTCTTTTTTTCTTCATATTCATGGGCAATTTTTTCTTTCATCTGACGATATCTGAGCACCTGTTCAGTTATCGCCGTGACATCTTCTACCGCGATCAATGCCCGTGACTGTCCATCCGGGAGCTCAAACGGAGATATCGATATCCGCTGAACCCGGCCTTCATTTTGTGTTTCCAGAGCCAGGGGAAATATCCGAGGATGGAAACGGGAAGAGAATAGGACCGGGCCACCTCCACTGAATACCACACTCATCCGGTCTTTGATTTCTATGTGAGAAAATGGAGTAACCACCTCTTCGAGGATCCGCCCCACTGCATCATCGGCACAAATCCCGGTCCAGTTCTCGAGGATATGATTCCAGTTGGTGATCGTATAATCCTCCCTGATGATGCAGACCCCGACCGGGAGATTATTGAGATAGAGCGAGTCCAGGACTGGAGTATCTGAATTCATTACAGCCCCGTCTCCATAATAGTACCGATACGTTTCTCGATGTGATCATAGGATTCCCGGGTGAGAAGGATGCATATTTCACCAGCAATATCTTTCTGCTGAACAGCAAAATGCGTATTTGCCATGATGGCAATATCTGAACGGTTACGAATACCCGGATTGAATGGACTGTGAATCTTCTCCGTTTGGTAACTGGGAAATTCGAAATGCAGGCGGGAACTGAGAAGAATGCTCATGGCACTCATCACCGAACTGATGATAATATTCCCAACTTCCAGCAGGGTCTCCACCCGCAGAGCATCCATCTCATCAGGGGATCCTTCTTCTCCGCTCAGAATTGCAACCAGATTCAGGGCGCTTGCATGGGGAATCATCAGACTCAGTGAGCCGGTAATCTCTCCGGAGAATGGAAGGGTGATATTTGAGGTGTTATCAAAGGAGAGATGATTGAAATCTTCAATCTTACCATTGTCTGATGAATCATCAGATATCCGGACATCCGGGACCGTGAGGGTCACGTGGGCATGGGTAAGACGGCTGAGCATTCCTCCAGACCGTCCCACCCCGATGGTGATCAGCTCACGGACTCCATCAAGAACCTCTTCTGTAATATTCATGGATATTTGTCCCTTATACGAGATAAGAGTGAATTTGGTTTTTACATCTCATAAGAATCCTTCCTGATTCTGGAGTTTGTATCAAGAATGGATCTTCTTATTCCTGCTCTGAGAGATCCCGGACAAGAATCCACATTCCTTCCGGTCCCTCCTCATGGCCTTTCATTATCAATGCCCTGATTGATATCGGTACCCGGTTGCCGTCACATCGAATATAATCCCGTTGATATTCTTCGGAATGTCCATCAGTGAATACCTGTTCCAATAAGGCTTTGGTGTCTGTGTCGCTCCACTCCTGCGGAATCAGATCAAAAAACGACATATTCTTAATATCGTCCTCCGAGCAGCCGGTTATTTGAGTAAAAGCATGGTTCACTTCCTGAATGCATCCATTTTTATTTACATATACAATCCCTTCGGGATTTAACTCCAGGAGACTCTGATATTTTTCCAGATTTTTTCTCAGGCGTTCTTCTGTTTTCCGCTTTGATACCAGAAGATTAATGATCTGGGTAAATCCCAGGAACTGAAGAGGGCCTTCGGTTCCTTTCTCCAGGAAATAATCAGCACCATTCTGAAGTGCCTCCATTGCAATGACATCTTCTCCCTGTCCGGTCTGGAGAATGAACGGAATGTCAATACCTGATGCCCGAATGATTTTCAAAAAATCAATTCCATTTACCTCAGGCATGTAATAATCAGAGATAATTATGTCATACTCATGGGCTTTGAGGTAGGAAAGAGCCTCATCAACTGACTTTGCGGTGTCAACGTGAAAATCCTCGTTTGATTCCAGGATATATTTCACCACATCAAGGAGTGCTTCCAGATCATCGACAACCAGTATTTGTACCATATGATTCTCCTTCTCTCTTACCAGATGAATACAGAACTATGGCAGATAGTGGTTATGGCAGAATTTATAGATAACCTATCTTCAGATATCGGGAGGGAATTTTTTGCAGAATGACTGTTTACGTATGATGAAGGTTTCAGGTGAATTCATATGAGCAGAGGTTTTGGATGATTAGGAATTTATCTCCCGCTGATATGGATCCTGTCAAGAATGACCAGTATGGTAATCATATGAACTGGTCATCTGACTCTGGAAGTTTGAAAAAAAGTCTGATATTATCCGGTCCTGGTATCCTTTGCGCTTTATTTGTCCTGGCAATCGATAATCCGGTAATGGGTGCAGGGGATGGTGATCTCAAACCGGACTCCATTCCCCTGAACACCACGTTCAACAATCTTCATTTCATCAGATTCCAGAATTTCTTTGATGAAGGCCATGCCAAATCCTGTACCTGCCCCATATCCCCGCTCAAAAATTCGTTCTTTATCAACAGGGGGAACTCCGGCCCCGTCATCCTCGTAAACCAGGCAACCGCTATGAACCCGGTCTTCAAATCCTACCTGAATGAACTTTGCCTTCTTCCCATGTCTGATAGTATTATCGATAAGGTTGTAGAAGACCTTGCTGAAAAGCGGAGTTGCCAGGATTTCGATAGTATCGACATGGTGGATAATGGTTATCCTGTCTAAAAATTCCTCCTGGCATTGATCCAGAATCTTGGCCGGGCTTTGCCATATGGGACCTTTCAGCCCGATGTTTTCCACTTCATAGGTATATCTGAGAAGATGAGTGATCGTATCCAGAACGGCATGGGCTTTCCGGGCATACTCATCTACTTCCGCTTTGTCGCTTGTTTCCGGGATCTCATCCAGGTATACATATAGAGCAGTGATCTGATTCAGAATATCGTGCCTGGTGATCTGGGTGAGCTGAGTTAGTCGTTTATTTACTCGTTCAAGTGATTCTTCTGCTTTTCTTCGAAGGCCAAGTTCGGTTTTCAGTTCTCCCTGGCTATATTCGATTTCAGTGATGTAATCTTTTATATTAGCGACCATCTGATTGATATTTTTCCGCAATTGTTCAGTTTCCCGCACGCCAGTGGCTCGGACCGAGTGAGAGAGAGATGAAGAGGTGATAATGTTCACATCATCAGACATCATCTCTATTGGCCGGGATATATAAACCGAAAGATACTCAGCAATAATCACCGCCATCAACAGAGCGATAAAGGTAATAATGAGGATACCAGTCCGGTACCAGTCGATGGTTTTCGCGATATCCTCAGTGGAAAAGACCAGAAATCCCACATAACTCATTTCAGCTCCGGATGCTGATCGGGTGGTTGAGAGGTTCAGATACTGGATTGAGATGATCTGATGTTTTTGTGGATTTTCGATTAACATCGCCTGCTTTCTCTCAAATGTCTGGTTTAAAAGGGAATTCAGTTCTTTCCCTGCAAAGAGACCGGTTAATGAGGAAATATTCTGGGTTGTCTCTTCTGACCATATCGCCTGTTTGCGGTGGGCTTTATCATACACTTCCACATGAAGAAGACTTGGGCTGGTCAGTCCCTCGCTTGCAATCTTTCGCAGATTAATGACCATTTCCTTATGTAACTGAGAATAATTTGCATTGAGCAGACCGATCTCGAGCAGATACTCGTGGTCTTCCGTGGGAAGATATCCATATTTCCAGTATAACTGGCTGTCAGTATAACTCCGGATCCAGGGGTCGGATCTGAATACATCGCCCTGACGAATTTTTGTGAGTGATGAAAAGAAAGTGGGATACTTACTAAAATCCACCAGATAGTCTTTTGGATAGGTAGTATATTCGATCACCCCGGACTTATTGATTACATAGAGTTCGATAGTACCTGATACTCCTTCAGACATTACTCTCTTCAATCCTTCCAGATCGATTCGGGCAGGATTCCCCCCGGCCTCCCGATAGGCTTTCAAAAATCGCTGCAGCCGTTCATGGAGGAGAAAGTCATACTGGGAGTCAAAAGATTCTACACCATATTCTACGAGAATCGCAGATGAGACAAAATTCTTCTCGGTCTGCATTCGGGTATTATTAAATTCATACATCACCTGGTCGACGGTGTAGACATAAGTGATGCAGGAGATTAGCAGAATAAAGAGGAATATGATCAGGGTGATGACAATAAAGAGCCGGGTCCGGTAGGATGGATATTTTGCATTCTCCTCTCGTAAGTCCGGTTTTCCTCTTGTCATCGCAATCTGGGCTTCCTGAAATTGTAACTTCTGGTGGTTTACATTATCCCGTGCAACATTATACTTTTCGATAAATACTCTCTAAAACCCCTGTGGTGCAGTCTCCTGGGTTGTCCGTATCTATGCTATCTTGAAAGCACTCCTGGATTGGATGGGGGATCCCTAAAGCACGTATTATATACGCCGATTAAAAATTTTTCGTCAATAGTGCAAGAAAGGAGCTGCTCTGATAATTGAGGATTATCCTATATCACTTAAGGTCTGCTGTTTCTCCCGGTGGACCCAGGGACGAATCAGATCCGGCCCTTCTTCACTCACTGAATTTACCCGGTGAGAAACTTCGTGGATGGTTAGATCGGTATTTATCTGAATAATCTCTCCACTTTCCAGGTACTTCTGTTCATCAGCAGGGTTCAGAATTACTGGCATTCTATTATGTATCTCATTATATGGATCGATGGCCCGGGTGGTAATTATGACCGCTTCATCCCCATCGTTAGATGGATGAATAAGGCCGGCAAATGAGAATATGGTATCATGTTCCAGGGAAAAATAATAGGGTATTCTCTGATTTCCCGAATGTTTCCATTCAAAATATCCTGATGCAGGAATCAAACACCGGTTTTTCTGAAAAAGATTTCGAAACATTGGTTTCTCATGAAGTGATTCGATCCTGGCATTGATTACCCGGTGTGTCACCCAAAAAAGAAATCCCCATTCAATCATCCGGGCTTTTGAAGAATGGTCACTCCAAGTAATTGCGAGACATTTTTGACCGGGGGCCAGATTATAACGGGGCTTGTATGGGCTTGGAACCTGGACGTGGTAACGCTCCATGATCTCTCCTGGAGATGCAGCAATACAAAAGCGTCCACACATTTTTGAGTAATAGGTCATGGAGATATGAGAACTTATCTGAGAACTCCGTCTTCCTGACAAAAGGGAATATTGATAATTGAATGTACTTGATGCGGACTCAGAGCTTTGAAAGTGAATAAGAATTGGGTATCTGTTGGATTAAAAAAAGGGGCTCAAAAATATAATTTTAATCCCGGACTCTTTCACTTTCACCCTGTTTACGAAACTTTAGATATCTGGTACCAGGATTCTGTTGTGATATGCATGCAGGTGTTCACTTCACAAGCCTTCCGAAGTCTCATGATTAATCCATTTTATATTGATCAGTTGTGTCAGTCTGTGTAGAGAATAGGGTCACTTGATTATACCGCAAATACCTGACATTACCATATGTTCGGGGAATTTTGCTGATTGGCAGGAATCTGAACGGATCCTCCCTCAACATCTATCTGGCATGTGAGTAGGAACGAGATGATAAGAGTGATAATGAGATAATTACCGGGTTTCATGAATGCCTTTGATGAATCATAACGATTCATTGCCGGGTACATTCAGTTCAGTCTTTATTGATATCGATTCATGAACGAAAATAGTGCCCCGGAACTGATAAGAATCTTATAAGATGGTGTGACATTCGATCCCTGCAGTTCACTCTATCAAAAACCAACATTCCGATAGAAAAATGAAGAAAGAGATTGATATCGACAAAATCCGGATTGAGATATCGGTTTTTTTAGGATATTAAATAGCTATCAAAAATCACCAAATAAAGAAATATCCCATGTTTAAGGTGAAAATATACAAAGCGAATCCGATAAGGACTACTCCGATAATTCCTTTTAAACTTTGACGTTGTTCGAGTCGCCATGTATTCACCCGTTCAGGAGGCAAACCGAAAGCAACTAGGACAAGTATACTGACTAACGGTATGATAAAGGCCAGGTTATAGAGGATCAAATAGCCAAATGCCTGGGAGAAATTAGATTTTAATGATATCATTGAGAGAATTGAAAGGTATATTCCTCCAGTACATGGCAACTCAAATATCCCAACCAGAATCCCGAGGATGAATGCACTCGGGAGAGTTGCAATTTTCATCAGCTGTTGAATAACTCCCATATGAGATGGAGAAATACCAAGCAATGATCTATCTCCAGGTTTTAGAGCATCCCTGAGCATCAAAATTCCCGCAATGCAGGTGATACATCCGGCTATGAACGAAAATGCATTGGTTACCCCTGCCGTCTGAATTACCGAAAAAATACCAATACCGGATAATAAATAAAAAATAAAAACTGCAGTGATATAGGTAATACCAGCGATAAACATTGCATTTCTGGTTTTTTGTTTCATCAGGGAGATGAGCATCAGAACGAGTACAGCAAATGCACAGGGATTAATCCCATCAACTAATCCCGCTCCGAAAATAAGGATTAGGGGAATACCTTGTGAAGATGAAACAAAATTCCTTGCATTCGAAGAGAACAACCCTGTTGATTCCGTTTTATTTTGTTGGAGAGAGACAATCCTCTCAAGATATCTTTGAATATCCTGACTTCCTTCCAAGGTGAGATTCCCAATCATTATCGAAGGAGTAGAAAGATACTTTTGGTGGTATTTTTCTTTATACGTTTCAAAAATGGTCCGGTTATCCGGACTATTGAATATGTCATAGGTTCTGATTAGGAACTCCGGATGGTCAGAATCAAAAGATTTTACATATTGATTTGTTTCATGGCAGGCTCCGCAATGAGAATTCGTAAAAAAGATAATCTCTCCAGGATTTAGAATTCCGAATAGCAAAGATTCATCATCCCTTATATCGTTGAAAAGATAATCCGATTGAATTTCAGTTCCATTTGCTCCATACACTGATGCTAAAGCAGGAGTTATCAGAAAAGAGATGAGAACGCAAAGAAGTACTGTTTCACTTAATAATTGTATTACCTGGTATTTCATGAATATTCCTGATTAAATTGTTTTTATCCATCCTTGTAAGTCTACATGAGGGCAGTTTTTTTCATGTTAATCAATAAGGAGAACTCCGATAGAATCCGGACATTCATTAAATGGAAATATGATATCCATGCCAGCCATTTTCGCTGTTTTTATGAGGTTTATTCCTACTGCATCAGCCGGGAATCGTCTCATCGTAGGATGGGAACATGATCCTTTGATACCATTACAAGAATCACATAACGTGCACGGTCCGGGCATCAGGGCTACTGCATATGGATAACCGGAGTTAAACGCAGTTTTTTCCAGCTGAAGCATAGCCTGATGAAATAATCTGCTATCTTTTTTAAATACCGTAAAAAAATCCTGGAGTTCTGCTTTCAAGTCAGAAGGAACATCCGGTTTTGCCAATATCTGTAATATCGAACTGGAAATTTCTTCTCTTGCCTTGGCAGTAGAAATAAACCTCACGATGAATGCATGAGAATATTCCTTCAGTACCATTCTGAATTCATCAGGGTGAGGAGCATGAGGCGGACATACAAGAGATGAGCCATAATATGGACAACCAGAACGACATTTAAATGTCCCCCGGTTTTCTATGATGATTCCTTCAGCTGGAATCAATCTGGATTGTGTTGCTCCAACTTCAATGGCTTTTGATTCTAAAAACGAGTAAGGGGTATGGTGAGGTAAATTATCCATTTTTTTCCTATAGTATTACATTTCGTTTGTCTTGTTCTCCAGTAAATCTCATGAAAATAGATACATTTTCATTTTGTGTTATACTTGACTAAAGTAAGTGAGGGAATTTTTTACATCTATGGTATGATTTAAATCAATGCAATTTATATTCTATAGTGAAATTATGTTCAGTTAATTACATTCAGGTAATCATGGTATATACGAAAAACGACAGAACCTACAGTTGTCCGGTTGAGGCGACTTTGGATGTGATTGGAGGAAAATGGAAGCCCATTATTCTTTGGATGCTCAGGAGCCAGACATTACGTTTTTCTGAATTACAAAAAGCAATTCCTGAAGTAAATTCAAAAACTTTAACCAAACAACTTCGGGAACTAGAAGAGGACGGGGTAATCACCCGGACAATATATCCGGAAATTCCCCCACGGGTAGAGTATTCCATAACTGAATTTGGCACATCGCTGATTCCCATTATTCAGGCACTCTGTGACTGGGGGGCAAAATTCCTGGGAACAGAATGTTTGGCAAAAGATACAGTATGATGGAAAAGTCATCTGCAAAGTTTCAATCTTCTGAAAAAGGGTTAGCAAATAGAATAATTTACCTCAAGGCTCACAAATTTTTCATTGGTGGAAGTAGTAGCATCAGATATTGTCTGGGAAAAGATGAGATCGGTTACTCAATGCCTATCAGGATAGTGCGTTATTGGTGCTCAGGTACCGATGAAAGGTTCACATAGTTTCATTATCATTGATTGAAGATTATTGGGTATGAATCTCCAGACAACAGTATTTCTCCTTTTCATCTGTCTGGTTTCTATCTTCATATACCCAGTGTGTGCAGAAACCTCATTTCAGGGACAGCCGGAATTTATTTCACCAAATCCTACGATATCCCTTGATGATCCAATCATAGGTCCGGGTGATAACCTGTTATGGCCTGGTTCAGGGGATGGGTCTTCCGGAGACAGAGATTCGCCAGATGGCGGGAGGTACTCCAGCCCTTACTCTCAATACCGGCCAGGACAACCTGACCCGGGCTCTATACCGGACCAGGGTGTCATTCCCTCACCGGTTTTCTCTACTCCCTCCCTTGATGAAAGGTATTCGTACCCAAATCAGGAATATCAATACCCATGTCCATATCCCACGACCCGGCCATACATCCCTCCAACTCCTACCCCGACACCGATTACCCGATGGTGTGAACCATCAGTGAATATCTACCCGGTGTATGAGGATCCGGTCCCTCGTTACCGATATTCTTCATATTATGACAAGGACTATTACTCCCGATCTTATCACGATAAAGACTGGTATCGGACTGGAGCGATTCAGATAATCAGTACTCCGGCCAGAGCAGAAGTCTATCTAAATAACAAATTTCGGGGAAAAGTCCCTCACTCCGGGTATTTAGAGATTGATGACCTTATACCGGGTTCATATCAGGTCCGGGTAGAATACTCAGGATATCAATCGTATATTCGTACGGTAGATGTCGAAAGAAATGAGATGGAAACAATTAGCGCAGTGCTCACAAAAATTTCTGAACAAGTTCCATTAGAAAGTTCTCTCCAAATAAATTCTGAACCTTCCGGGGCGAATGTCTTTGTGGATAATGAGTATCGGGGTATCACCCCGGTCACCCTGAGAAACCTGGCTTCGGGTGATCATACGATAATTCTTCAAAAATCAGGATACATAGACTTCGTTTCAAAAGTCCAGTCCATAGAGGGACAGACACTTCCGGTCACCGGTATCCTGATAGGAAATCCACCAAAGCCCACACCTCTTCCCGAAGTATCCACTACTCCAACGCCGACTCCGGTACCAGAGGCGACGAAAGCCGGATTCCCAACCGGATTATTGATTGTAAGCCTGATTATCGGAGGGGTAATGTCTATATTAAGGGAGAGAAAGTAAGATTGCGATATGTAGATTCTGACCCACGTAATTATTCGAAATAACTGACACCGGCTTTGAAACAAAAAAAGAAAGGATTTTATCGAAAATAATGAACAATATTTCGGAATAACAACATATTCACCGATTCAGTTGGAACTGGCAGTTGTTGTCGCCTCATCTGTTCTTTTCGAAGAGGCCAGTCATACAGATTGACAAAATCCATGGCTCTTTCAGGATGTGGCATCATTGCCAGAACTTTTCCGTCAGCAGACGTGATACCCGCAATATCAGCAACTGACCCATTCGGGTTGTATGGATATTCACCGTTTGCCGGATTCAGATCGTCCCGACAATAGGTAAAAGCGATCATCTTCTGGCTCTGCAAACGAAGGAGTGTCTCTTTCGAACAGGAGAAATTTCCTTCTCCATGAGAGATCGGGCAGACAATCCTTTCAATCCCTTTTGTCCAGAGATTATCAGCAGCTGGTTTAATCGTAACATACCGGCATTCAAGGACACCTTTGCGGTTTGGCATTAATGCAATATCCCGTTTGAACTGTTTATCAAATGCAGGAACTAAACCCAGGTTTGCAAGGATCTGAAATCCGTTACAGATCCCCAGCACCAGGTTGTCACCGGTAAGGAATTCGGTCAGATCATTCCAGAGATTATTCCGCACACGGTTTGCATACGCATTACCGGCACCCGTGTCATCGCCATAGGAAAATCCACCCGGGAATACGAGAAGGCGATAATCAGACATCTGGTATTTTCGATCAATCAGATCGTTAATGTGAACGATGTCAGAATCCATTCCTGCACGGGAAAGTGCTACCTTCGTCTCCATCTCCGAATTGATACCAAATCCACTCATAATGAGGGCTTTGTCCGTGATCCTGTTTATACCGGATTCCTTTTCTGATGCCGCAGAGACCTGGGAGAATACCGTTGTCATCTCTTAATACCCCCCAAACGGTTTTTTATATGCAGTTTCAAGTTCATTGACCGGAACCGATAACAGCAGGGTTCTTCCAGTGATCTGGAGGTTTTTTCCGCCTATTCGACCAATCAGAGACGCATCTGATCCCATCGTCAGTTCAAATGAGCGTTTCTTGTCTGGAGCAATCGTTACCACAAATCTGCCCAGTGTTTCTGAGAAGAGAAGATAATCCGGCCTCCCTGCTCCGGAAAGTGTTATATCCATACCAAGTCTTCCAGCGATAGCAACCTTCGCCAGAGCAACTCCAAGGCCCCCATGGGTAATCGGGAATGCAGAAGCAACGAGATCATGAGAGATAGCGCTGGTTAATTTCTGGTACCGGGTTTTCATTGCCGGGATATCAAGGGCAGGAATCGTTCCATTGGTGCCGCCATACTGAGCGAAATACTCAGATCCTCCGAGCTCTTCCAACGTTTCTCCAATCAGATAGATTAGGTCACCTTCTATCTTTGCATCCATGGATACCGATTTGGTCACATCCGGGTGGACACCGATGGAAGAGATGAGAAGGGTTGGCGGAACTGAGACTTTCACCGGGTTATTATGTTCATCATACCCGGAAAAATCATTGAACATGCTGTCTTTTCCTGATATATACGGAGTCTGAAATCCCGTTGCTCCATCATAACACCCGAGTGCGGCAGATTTTAATTGATCCAGTCGTCCGGGATCATCTGATGAGCACCAGCAGAAGTTATCAAGTATTGCTATTGAATCGAGAGGAATTCCAAGAGCAATGAGCCCACGGATAGCTGTATCAATACAAGCGACTGCCATCCGGTAGGGATCGATCTCTGAGTATGAAGGGAATAGTCCCTGGGAAAGCCCTACCCCTTTCTTTGACTCCGGAACGACTTTCGTCAGCGTCGCCATTCCCTGAACTCTTCCAATTCCCTGCACTGGCCCAAGGACATGCCCGCCCTGCACAGTGTGATCGTATTGAAGAGAGATAAACTCCTTTGAACAGATGTTTTTTCTCTGGAGCATCGTTTTCAGTGTCTCACCCAGGTTCTCAGGGATTGGAATATCCATTTGTGATGGTGAAGATGCAAAAAGACTCGTCCTGAGATGTTTTTGTGGAAGACCATCATGCAAAAATGCCAGTTCAATGTCCATCACCATTGTCCCGTGAAACTCTACTACACAGCGACCACTATTGGTAAAGGTCCCAATAACGGTAGCTTCCACTTCCCGGCGACTCAATAAATCCATAAATTCATCGAGTTTTTCAGGTGGAACGGCAAGGGTCATTCGTTCCTGTGATTCTGATATCCAGATCTCCCAGGGTGCCATTCCGGGATATTTGAGAGGGACTTTATCGAGCCAGACATGACATCCGTTGCATTCCTTTGCCATCTCTGCAACGGAGCACGAAATACCGCCTGCTCCGTTATCAGTAATACTGCTGTATAGCCCAAGATCGCGAGCTTCCCTGATGATCACATCAGACAGTTTTTTCTGAGTGATGGGGTCTCCAATTTGAACAGCCGTGACCGGACTTCCCGGGTCGAGTGCCTCGGAAGAGAACGTAGCTCCATGAATGCCGTCTTTCCCTACTCTTCCTCCTATCATCACAATATGATCGCCCGGTTTCGCCTGTTTCTCATACAGTTTCCTGGTAGCGTCCTGCCGGGGCATTACACCGACAGTGCCGGCGAAGACCAGTGGTTTTCCTACGTACCGATCATCAAACCAGACAAACCCTTGTGGAGTCGGGATACCGGAGCAATTTCCTCCGACACCTACACCTGAAACGACGCCATCAAGAATTCTACGGGGTGAAAGAATAGGTGTAGCACTGTTTTTTCCCCGAAACAGAGCCGGGTTTCTTTCAGGATCACCGACACAGAACCCGTATATATTAATACAGGGTTTTGCTCCAAGACCAAACCCGATGGTATCTCTGTTCACTCCCACGATACCGGTCAGAGCGCCGCCAAAAGGATCAAGGGCTGATGGAGAATTATGGGTCTCAACTTTGTGGGTGACGAGGTACTGATCATCAAAAATTATTGCCCCGGAATTGTCTGAAAAAACCGAAAGGCATATGTCTTTATCGCCTCTCTCTTGTCGGATCTTATTGGTCGCCGCCTGAATGCAACTTTTATAGAGACCTTTGGGCATGTCATCATCGATGGGTGATGCAAAGATCGTATGTTTGCAATGTTCACTCCATGTCTGGGCAAGTGCCTCTATCTCTACATCGGTGGGGTTCCTCCCATTTGCAGAAAAATAATCCCTGATTGCATGGAGTTGTCCCAGATCCAGGGCAAGAGGTCCCCGACGCTGGCCGGACTGAGGATCTACAATACCCTCTTTCCCAATTTTTATCAGTTCTGAATCGTCAAGATGCAGATGTACCTGTTCAGCAGTAGGCAGTTCATGAAGATCTACAAAGGGAACAACCCGATCCATGCCGACAGTTCCATACTCCTGACGCGTTTTTATATGTACACGGTTCACTAAGGGATTTGCCAGCGTTGCTGCCAAATTCTGGAGCTCTTCTGTAGATAATTTGCCACAGACAAAATAGAGTAGCGAAGAGAAAACCGCCTCACCCGGATCAAATTTCCTCCTCGTAAAGTCTTCTATCGTCTGACGGGCGGTTGCACCAACATTATCAGTAACACCGGGCAAAAACCCGACTTCAATGGCAAAGTCAAAGTATGCCTGAGTTCCCTCGTCCACCGTAAATTTTTGCACTACCGGGTTGCTCAGCTGAAGCCCGATGGTTTTGAGTTCTTCGGGAGTAAAATCATGGGAATTCGTAGATATTGTATAAATATCAGCTACATGGAGTTCTTCTATGGAAAACCCAAGCGAGCGGATCCGATCAGTTCTGACAGTAAGGCGGGGATCAACCTTATAACGGACTTCTATCCGGTGAACATATGCCATGTATACCTGGATATTCATTAGTCTTTAAAGAGCAAAATAGGTATCAACTGGCGTGAAGATATTTTGAAGCTGGTTTCCATAAAAAAATCGATTAAAACTGAAATGGAATGGAGAAATACCTCTTCTCATGGAAGGGTAGATAATGTATCCGTTTTCGAACAGTGCTGGATTATTCAGATAAGCTCCAGACCCTGCGGATCAGGATTTTGAGTAGAAAATGTTATTTAGACATAAGAATCAATTATCGTCACTCGAACTCTGGTATTGTTTACATATTCAGGGAATACCTCAATTTCTGTATATAATTGTATTTTTAACACTTCCCCGGATTAAGCAGACATGGACAAAAAATCCCGTATTACCAAAGAAGATCTCAATAATACCTCATCCGGTGAAACTGATACTTCGCTATTTCATAGTATTTATTGGGTTATCGGAAGATTCAGATTACGTACGGTATTAACCATATCATTAGTTCTGGTTCTCATCATTTCCATGGGAATTACCGGAGTTCTTGCTTTTTTTAATAGTCAGTACGCTATCCATGATCTCTCAGGGCAACTGCAGAATGAAGTATCCGAACGAATAGAGCAGCACCTGGACACCTATCTACAAACCCCTCATCTCATTAACCGACTCTGTGAAGATTTAATCACCACGAGAGGATTGGATATTCATGATCGGGAAAATCTGAAAAAAACCTTTCAGAAATTATCATACCAGTTCAATACCGTGACCTCAATATGTTTCGGTAGTGAACTTGATGGAAATTATTCAATCATATCCGTTGTAGGAAAGCCAGGTGTTGCCAATGGGACGGATCGCTTCTGGGCTATCTCTCCTCTGGAATCCAGGAATTTTTCGTATGAAGAATATCTGATAGATAAATCCGGGAAGATTATAGAAAGAACCCTTTCATATCCACATTATGATCCACGAACCAGACCCTGGTATCAGATGGGGGTAAACGCCAGTGGTCCGGCATGGACACCCGTTTTTATGTGGCTTGAAGTTGGGGCAGTAAGTATGGATGCTGTTCTTCCGGTATATTCAGAAAAAAGAGAGCTTCTGGGAATAATGGACACCTCACTCTCACTTACCGGTATTGGGACTTTTCTTCAGGAGTTGAGAATATCCCCTCACGGTCAGGCGTATATTATCGAAAAAACCGGGGAAATTCTCGCTTCTTCAACAGTGAAAGAACCATATCTACGAGGCAATGGTGAACTTATCAGATTGATTGGGACGGAAAGCTCAGATCCCATGATTCAGAAATCCGCCCTTGAGGTTATGGCATATGTAAATTCCTCAGAAAAGAGTCATCAGATCTCTCAATTCTCTTTTGACTTATATAATGAGCGCCATTTCGTTCAGGTTACCCCATACCAGGGCCCTTATGGGCTTGAGTGGTATATTGTAGTAATTATCCCTGAATCGGATTTCATGGGGAGAATATATTCCAACAATATTTCCACAGCCATATTATTTCTCTTATCCATTATCGGAACGATTATCCTTTGTATATACCTGGGTAGATGGATCACGGTCCCGATTTCATCGATGAATCAGTCAGCCAAATCTCTAGCTCAAGGTGACTGGAACCAATGGAAGGAATTGGATCGCAAAGATGAACTCGGTGAGCTTTCTCAAACCTTCAAACAAATGGCAGATCAATTACATGAGTCGTTCACTTCATTGAAATCTAGTGAAGAGCGTTACTCGAATCTGTTTCAATCTTCAGCTGATGCAATTTTTCTCACAGATGGCCAATCCCTTGTCGAAATGAATCAGGCAGGGGAGGTTATGTTTGGAATGTCAGGTGAAGATTCGAAGGGTAACGACATCACTGACATTTTTGGGAAAACCGGTTCTGAAATAGTTGATATGATTCAGTCGTCCACAGTAACTACTCCGGATGGATACAAAGATAAGACAATATCCCGGTTTTTCGATGAAGAAGAACAGTATATGAATATTCGAATCAAGAGATTATCTACTGAATACTCCTCTTTATATTTGGTTCATATCCGTGATATCACCGATCAACGAAAAGCGATTTTCGCATTTGCTGAACAGGAATCACTTCGAGAGGCGTATTCAGAAGCTCAGCTGATTCTCAAACACCTCCCGGATCCAACTTTTGTAATTAATACTGAAGGAAAGGTTCTTCTTTGGAATAAAGCGATCGAAAAAATGACCGGAGTGAAAGCGGAAGAAATAATCGGTGAGGAGGATTATGCGTTTGCAATACTTAAGAAAAAGCGACCAATTCTTGTAGACCTCGCATTAAATCCGAAATTGCCCTATAAAACATATTATCCAAACCTAGAAATAAATGGGGATGAATTGTGGACAACATTCCGGATTGGATCTTCTGGAGATATAAAATATTATTCCGCATTGGCGGCCAGGTTATATGATAAAAAAGGAAATCTTATTGGAGCAATAGAATCTATACGGGATATTACTTCATATAAACTTGTTGAAGAAGCATTACGCAATGCGAATAAAAAATTAACTCTTTTATCTAATATAACCAGACATGATATCAAAAATAAAATTGCAATATCCAAAGGGTATGTCTATTTCCTTAATATCACTTCACTCAATGATGATCAAAAGAATTCATTGAACTCGCTCGACCGTTCTCTTACCGATATAGAAAATATCATTGCTTTTACGAAAACATATCAGGAAATTGGCCTTAATACTCCTATCTGGCAGGATGTAGGAAAAGCATTCGCCCATGCTGTTACCCAGGCAAATCCTGGAGAGGTACCGGTTATCAATACTATCGAGGGAATCTCAATCCTGGCAGACCCTTTATTTGAAAAAGTCTGTTATACTCTGATGGAAAATGCTCTCCGGCATGGCAAAGATCTGACAATGATTCAGATCACTTCTGAAGAAACTGAATCTGGATTGAGAATTACGTTTCAGGATAATGGGTCTGGTATACCTGATGAAGATAAAGAATATATTTTTGAAAAAGGGTTTGGAAAGAATACCGGATATGGATTATTCCTCGCAAGGGAAATTCTCGCATTATCAGAGATTACGATAGCAGAACATGGCAAATACGGGGTTTCCTGTATATTTGATATCGATGTTCCTAAAGGAAGATATCGGCGGGAATGGTAAAATAACATTCCCAATTCTCCTGTTGATAGAGTCAGGTGCTATTGTACCGAACTTCTCCACCTTTGATAGAAAACGGTAACATAGCCTTTTTCTCACTGATGAAATATACCTGATGAGTTAAGATCCCCAGAGATTCTCCTTTTGCCAGGGTTATTGCAATCTTTATGGTCGGCTTCTTACTGATAGTTCCCGGAGAATAGATCTGCTCAAGAGACTTATGATCAAAGGTTTTCAGAATTTCTCCGGTCTTTTTATTGAGCACTTCTACTTTTATGAGAGATAATTCCTCTTCCCCAAGTTCAGTAAGCTCAAGTTCATAAGAAATGTCTACAAATGTATCACGAATAGTAATATTAGAACTATTTACGACTGAAAGTGAAGTATTATGAATTTCATCATCAACGCTATCCGTTGTTTCATATCGGTGAGAGGTAACCAGAAGTATTCCTGCAAGTATTATCGTTATGATGATTAACCCAAAGCCTGCCAGGTAGACGAGTTTTTTATCCATAGTTTTTCGATTGCCGGAGCAGTTTGCCCAATTTAGTTAGCATTGATTTTCAGAAGGTGAATCATTCGGATTCGGTTTTTAAGAAAAAGCCGGAGATGATCCCGGTGTGCCTGATTTTTACATCTTTGCAGCTTTTAATAAAAATTCTTCTGCATCCTTATCTTTTCCAAGTAAACTCAGGATATCGTATTTGAGAATCTGGGCTTCCTGATCATATTTATCCTTCTTCAATGCAAAATCTATCAGTCGAAGGGCTCTTTCATAATCGCCATTTCCTAAGCTTTTTGTAGCCTCCTGAAAAGCATTCAGAAATTCCGAAGTTCTCCTTTGGGTTCTGACAGGCATGGTTATCTGTACGATTTTCTTTTGAATAATTACCGGAACAGGCCCGGATCGGGTTTTTAATACCTGTAACCTCTCAGCATCTTTTGCATCCGGTTGTTCATCACTTTCAAGGTACTGTCTGATATCTGTTGCTGGAAGTGATTCAAGACCAATTTCATGCAGAATTTTATCATAACCCGCTTTACTGATTCGATACTGATTGTGAATACTGTTCAAATGCTCAATCAGATTATCTTTCGTTACGACATGGAACCATTTATTTTTGGAGTTATTAATCTGCTCATCTACCTTCAGATCTTCTGGTTGATAATAGAGCCAGTATCCAAAGTGGAGTATTTGTTTCTCGGGAATTTGCTTTGAAAAGTGTTTATCTACGATTTTTCTCCAGATACGAAGAAAACCAAATCGTTGAATTTTTAATAATTCTAACGGATTTAACTCGGTTTCCTCAACATGATCGGATGGAGAAGTCATCTCCCATAAACTGGGATCTTTTTCAGAAAGATTTTGTTTATCTTTTTTACAATCGATAATAATAGGTCCTTTTTCGGTGAGTAGAACAGAATGGACGTTGATATTCCCTAAAATAATATTTGTAATCATACAGACCGGCGATTCTGCCGGCTGTGCTGCCTTAAGAATTTCAATAATCTCTCGAAGCTGACTATTTTCAAGTTCTAACTCTGAAGGGTTTGCTGAATAAATTGTCAAATCCATGGTTACTCCTTTTGTTTCAAAAAAATGCGATCCCCTGAGAAGTGATGGAGATCTTTTTGAGATAGTTACAAAAAATCACAGAAACTTGCATAATCTCTGAACAATATTGTTGCTTTCCAGTGTTACCCTGGGAGAAGAAACACTTTGAATTGATAACGCCAATATCCATTCCGGAAATTCGGGTAATGTTTTGCTCCAGTAAATAATTGTTCAGGTCACAAATTTTCCAAATTCGGATCCTGCTCGCGATCTTACCACAACCGGTTTTGAATTTGTGAAGGAAACCCGGGTTTATCCAGATTATCGGGAAAACGAAGGTTGCCCTGGAAAGAGGTAAGATGATTCTCATGATACGATCCCTTTGGTCATTATGGGAAGTAATCGAAATATTTTTTTTCTTATGATAATTACTCCCTGGAATAAGTGTACAAATGGTTCTGTCAAAAAATTCTGTAGATAGAACAAATATGGTATTAGTATATATGGGACTTCTGACCTCATATACTAGTATACTCTGAAAATTATAAATCGTTAAATTCTCATTTTAGAAACATCTCCACTAGGGATGATTCAACCTTTTAAGCAATCATAAGAAATATTCACTCGGACAGCGAGATGCATTTACGAATGGATACCAGCATATCTCCCCCTTTACGAATTATTTCATGGAATATTACGCTACGTTGTCCCCTAAAATGTCCTCATTGCTACTCTGATTCCGGGACAAGAGAAGTCGAAAGGCCACTCTCCACAACCGAAGCATATCATATTCTGGATCAGATTAATGCTACCGGTAGTCCGGTAGTTATCCTGAGTGGTGGAGAACCAATGATGCGGGAGGATATCTTTGACATTGCCGCATATGGTTCGGGATTAGGACTCCGGATGGCGATGGGAACAAGCGGATATCTGTTTGACGACAAAACTCCGGAAAAGGTAAAAAATTCAGGTATCAAAAGTGTAGCTATCAGTATCGACTCAGCCGATCCTGTTACTCATGATACCTTCAGAGGATGTCCGGGATCCTGGAATCAGGCAGTGACTGCTATTCGTGCCTGTTTACGGGAAAACATTCAGGTTCAGATCAATATGACGATAATGTCACCGGACCCCAAACGTTTGGATCAGGTTATCTTATTAGGAACCATTCTTGGAGTTCGTGATTTTCAAATATTTATCCCCGTACCTACGGGAAGATCCTCTCAGGAAAATTATGAGCGGTATGGGGCATATGAGGATCTTCTGAAACACATTCTTAATACTCAAGTGGGCACGGGAATCGCTCTTCGTCCAACCTGTATTCCTCAGTTTCGCCGGGTCGCAAAAGAAATGAATATCTCTGAGCCTTTCTGGGGGAGAGGCTGTATAGCGGGCATATCGTATTGCCGTATCTATGCAAACGGAGATGTTACTCCCTGTCCATATCTTCCTGCAATTGCAGGTAATCTGCGAGAAAGCTCCCTTCCTGAGATTTGGAAAAATTCAGAGGTCTTTTTAGCACTTCGGGATTTTAATCGATTACAGGGAAAATGCGGGGTCTGTACCTATAAAACAATCTGTGGCGGGTGCAGGGCCAGATCCTTTTCCCGACATGGAAGTTCGGGTCTGCACTCATGTGGAAGCCTTGCCTATCCGCAGGATATTGACGGTGAACTATGTGCTGAAGATCCCCTTTGTCCGTATGTACCAGAGAGAGAAGCATGACTTTACCTACCAAATATCCTCTTGACCAGACAGATCGGATATTGTTGAATATTCTTCAGGATGATCTACCCCTGGTGAGTATTCCCTGGGATTATATCGGACAACAGATAGGCCTTTCGGGTAAAGAAGTGCTTACCCGGATATCCCGGATGACGAAATCCGGCACTCTTCGGGGAATTGCTCCAACATTTGAATCTGCAAAAAGAGCGTCAATAGTATCCACCCTTATTGCACTCAGGGTTCCTGAAGATCGCCTATTCCGGGTAGCTGCTTTGATCAATGAATATCCTCAGGTATCCCATAATTTTCAAAGAGAACATGAGTATAATCTCTGGTTCACTCTGACTGCCCCTTCGGAAGAAGCCCTCTCATCACTCATATCAGACATTCTCTCAAAAACAGAAATTCACCCCGATTGTATGCTTAACCTGAAGACTGAAAACCGATATAAGATTGATGTGAGGTTTCCGATACTTCCATATACCGGGGAGAATTATGATTGATTCTATTGATCGGAATCTTCTAATCGAACTGGAAAAGGGAATCCCCCTGGAGGAACATCCATATGCGATTATCGGTTCCCGTTTAGGAATTTCAGAGGATGAGGTGATTCATCGGATTTCCGAACTGAAGCAGAAGCACATTATCAGGAGGATGAGGGCACGAATTAATCAACGAAGCATCGGGATTACTGCAAATGCGTTGGTTGTCTGGAAAATACCGAAAGAGGAATATGACTCCGCTGGAATTACCTTATCCGCATTTCCACAAATTTCCCATGCATACCGGCGAACACCGATCCCGGGAAGATGGGAATTTACCCATTATACCGTGCATCATGGATGGTCCCGGGAACAGGTCCTTCAGGAAGTAATAATGATAGCAGAGAAAACCGGATACTCTGAATATATGGTGCTTTTTAGCACAGAAGAATTTAAACGAACACCTCACACCCGGGCCTCGGATATTGAGGATACATTATGAACAGGATTACCCAGTGTCTCCACGGAAAAGGCACCGTTAGTGAGATGATGGCCGTATCAGAATCTGAAAATACGAATAAGTTTCTTGCCTATAATACCATATACAGACCTGTCATCTTTTGGAATCTGACCGGAAAGTGTAATCTCTCCTGTGAACATTGCTACAACTCTTCAGGTCCGAATCAAACGTCAGAGAGTGAACTTACTACGAGTGAAGCAATCGGGTTTATTGATGATTGTAACGATCTTGGGGTTCCCGTCATTCTTCTGTCTGGAGGAGAACCTTTGATGCGGGAAGATATCTGGTACCTTGCTGAACATGCTCACAAACTTGGAATTAAAACTGCTCTCAGTTCAAATGGGACACTAATTACCCGTATTATCGCTGAAAAGATAAAAAGTGCCGGTATCGGGTATGTGGGAATTTCTCTGGACGGGGCTACCGCTGCAACCCATGATCAATTCAGAAATTGTCCAGGAACCTTTGAACAAGTAATACGGGCCTTCTCTGTGTGTCGTGATTCAGGAATCAGATTTGGGATAAGAGTGACCCTCACAAAAAAAAACCACCATGAACTTGGCGATCTCATTGATCTTGCACTACGTATTGGGGCATGTCGATTTTGTGTATACTGGCTGGTTCCATCTGGGAGAGGTACTGACACCTATCAGGAAATCCAACTTTCTGAAGATGAATTACTATCAGCGTTAAATCTGGTTCAAAAATATGCAAAATCAGTAGATCCCTCTGTGATGGAGTTTCTCACTGTTGATGGACCTCAGGATGCAATCCATCTTCTTCAATCAATGGAACAGGAAGGAGAAGAAGATCTCCCGGAGGCTCGCGAACTCATTGCTTCGATGAAAGGAGGGTGTAGTGCGGGTATAAGGGTTGCAAATATTTCCCCATCCGGAGATGTGTACCCGTGCCAATTTGCTCAGATACCTGAATTTTTTATTGGATCCGTCAGGAAACAGCAGTTCTCCAGACTCTGGAATGATCCTGATAATCCCGTTCTTCTCCGGTTCAGGAATAAAAATCAGACTTTGAAAGGCAAATGCGCATCCTGTTCTTTTCTCGATCTTTGTGGAGGGGGATGCCGTATACGAGCATATCAAATGGAAAAAGATTTTTCTGCTCCAGATCCTTTCTGTTTTATCAAATCCTAATCGGTTTTCAGAATTAAACCATGAAAAATGTGATGAAGTTTGAATAAAAAACCTGAATGAGTCACATTCATTCATCCAACCTTATTCATTTTACAATCATGACCACCGGCAATTAATCCATCTTCGAGATCAATTACCCGGCACATGTATTCCTCATGCCATTCCTCATGAGTGACCATAATAATGGTCTGCCCATATGTTTTGTTGAGTTCAAGAAAGAGATCCAGAATCGTTCGTGATGTTTTTGAATCTAGGTTGGCACAAGGTTCATCAGCATAGAGAATTGCCGGACGGTTCATAAGGGCACGAGCAATGGCGACCCGTTGTTGTTCACCTCCGGATAGTTCATTTTGCTGATGAGTTATCCGGTGTCCTAATCCAACCCGCCGTAAAATCTCTTCACTTGCCTGAAGATACTGATCACTTAAAATTCCCCTTGCCATCGCCGGAAGAATCACATTTTCCTGAACTGAGAGTTCTGGCACCAGGGCATAATCCTGAAAAACATATCCCAGATTATTCAACCTGAACAACGTCTTTTCATCTTCGGTCAGAGCAAGAACATCAATTCCATTTATCGCCAGAGTTCCTGCAGTGGGCAGATCTAAGAGTCCCAGAATATGAAGGAGTGTTGATTTTCCACTGCCGCTTGCCCCCATAATTCCGACAAATTCTCCATCGTGGATAGTGAATGAAACCCCCTGCAAAGCATGGACCTCAACCAGACCGAGAGTAAAGGTACGGGTAATATCGGTAACTTCTATCATCAGGCACCACGTATTGCATCCAGTATAGGCTCATTCGAAATCCGGTACGAAGGAACAAACCCCGAAATCAGAGAAACAATATAGATACTTAAAATACTCCGGATTATCGGGAATGGTTCAACAACAGGATATACTGCACCACCGGGGAATATTAACGGATCCACTGTCAGATAAAAAATTAATCCTGATGCTAATATAATGCCGAATATGGAGCCACAGGTTGCGAGGACAAGAACCTGAAAGATATATGAGTATACGATAACCCGTTTATCTATTCCAATCGCCTTCAAAATTCCAATTTGGCGTCTCTTATTCACTGTGTTAATAAAAATTACAATAAAGATAATGACGATAGCAATAATCAGGCTGACAGCAGTGGAAATGCCATTGATCATATTAAAACTGGTTACCACCTGATTAAGAATGTCCTGATTTTTATCCTGATATGTTTTTATTTGCTCCTGTATTCCATATTCCATAAGCGTATTTTTATATTCTTTTTCCTTTCCGTTACGAATCGCTTTAACTAAAATCTGGGTTCCTTTATCTGATACTCCTAAAACGCGTTCCATCTCATTGAGAGACACAAAACCACTTTGATCAAGAGCGAACACCCCTGAATCAAGGATTCCTTTCACTTTCATCTCCCGGACTACTCCGTTACTGAATGTAACAGATATCGAGTCGCCAGCAACAACGCCTCCCAGAGATTCCCGACCTCCTTCACTTCCATCCCGGTTTCCTGCAAGAGTTGTTCCAAGAACAATCGAGTCAGCATCACCCTCGCTCAGATACTCCCCATCTATGATTTTCGTATGAATGAGAGTTACATCCTGTTCATACCGGGGATTAAACGAGATTAAGCTCCCGGATACCGATTGACCTTTATGCTGGTAGGTCGCTGCCCCGGAGAGTCTTGGGGAGGTGCCGGTGACCACAGGGATTTGATCAATCTTTCTCTTCAGGTCGGCTACCTGAGAGATGTACACTTCGTTTTCTCTTGGCTCGACGATAAGATTCCCATAATTATAATTGATCGCCTGGGTGTCAAATACAACAACAACTCCCGAAATAATCGATGGAAGAAATATCAGGTTTACAAAGACAAGGCTCATAATTGCAACCGTCAGGAAAAATGTAAACCGGTTTCCTTTCTGAATAGATCGGACTGCCAGAAAGAATGCAACACGAACCCTGGTTGTCATTGTTTTCCATGCTGACTTCGTTGCCAGTAGAGGTACCCGCCACATACGATTATGAGGAGGAGCAGAGGTAACACGACACCCGCTATTCCGCCTTTCTGTTCTATGGTAATTTGAAGTGGAATCACTGATGTGTGACTACCCCATTCATCATGATAATCAACAGTCAGATTATATGAGAAATCTCCGGAGTCATTTGCTTTTAAATTGAATATTGCAGGAGCGTCATTATTCGGATCAATCGTTCCGATATAGGTTTCTTTTCCTCCCTCTACCGGTAAATTCAGGGAGGCTCTGATAGATTTCGCTGAGTCTGTTCCGGTATTTTCCACCCTGATGATAAGAGTAAAGGGATCTCCGGCTGTCACCCGGCTCGGTTCCATAAGGATCTTTGCGATACCTACTTCAGCTTTTCCCTGAATCAACACTCCAATGAGTGCTGATTGAGCGAATTTCTCCCCGTCTGCCCCAAAACAAGTGATCAGTACGGGAAACTGTTGTATTCCTACCTGAATATCTGAATCAGTAGTAAAAGAGAGATTAATTTCCTTTTTTTCCTTTGGATCAAGAACAGGAATATAATATTGTTCAGGAGACAGGGAAGATATTGAGGAATTCGGGGTTACCACCTGGATGGTAATATCATGTGCCCGAGCCGATCCCTGATTCAACAGATTCAACGATATGTTGAAAGAATCTCCTGGAATAACCTGATCCGGAACGGTTCGTATTACTTGAAAGTTGGGTTTTTTACTGAGAGCATAACCGGTATTGACATTGACAGGAATCGGATACTTTACACTTTCTCCGTCCTGAATTCTAATCCACACTTCGGGAAAGAATACTCCTTCATGATCCGGAGCACGAATCATAAATGTCAGAGTTGTCGACTGTCCTGGACCAATATCCCCGATATCTTCATACCATCCATCCAGTATTTCAAAGTCTTTAGTCTTAAGAATGGCACTCTGAATGAAAGCATTTACGGGAAGGGTAACTGTTTCAGTAGAAGGAGACTTACCCTCTGATGTTACCGACGCTGTCTTTGTAGCCTGAGATGCAGTGTTAGTGAGGGTTACCGTAATTGATCCGATCTCCCCCGGAGTAAGGATAGAGGGAGTAATCTGATACTTTGATATGATCACCGTAGGTTTTTCTGCTGAACATACCGGGTTTAGAAGCAGAACGAAGATTATGAGCAGCGATAAAAAATATTTCATTTTTTCACCAATTTAGGAAATAGCTCACTGTATAAAATAACCGGATAGGAGATATAATAATTCTTTGTCTGATGAAAGTCCTGGAGAATTTTCAGTTGCAGTGGTCAATAGAAGTTTTGGTCAAACGAACTATTGCACGATGTCAAATTACTGGTATCTTCACAAAGAAAGGCATATTTCCTTCATTCATGGTCTGAAGTAAAAAGTCTATTCTACCATGTTCATCTAACAAGTAATAGAATAGGGATTACGAATGAAGCACATCTGCTCCTTCTGCAATAAGGAATTATCGCCACCAACCGGTGATGACAATATGATATCCCATGGGATATGCCTTCCTTGTTATAACCATGCAAAGGCGAGCCTCGGAGTGAATTTAAAAGAATACTTGAATATGCTTGATAAACCAGTTTTTCTGGTAGATCCTGATATGCATGTTTTAGGTGCAAATACGTTATCACTCCAGATGACGGGAAAGCAGATACAAAACGTCACCGGACATCTCAGCGGAGAAGTGTTTGAATGTGAAAATGCGATCCTCCCGGGAGGTTGTGGAGCGACTATTCATTGTTCAGGATGTGTTATTCGAAACTCAGTGAATGAAACCTACAAGACAGGTGTGCCAGTAACCCGAAGACCAGCTACCCTGAACCATAATTATTCCCGATTACCTCCCTCTGTAGATCTCTACATAACCACAAAGAAAGCCGGTGAAGTAATACTGTTGGTAGTCGAGTCTGTTGAATAGTGGAAAAATTGGGAAGACTATTTTCTTGCGATAATAGTGATTATTCTCCCCCTCAACTGGAAAAATATTGTCTCCAGGAAAACAGAAGGAGAAAAAAATTACCGGTGTAATATCTCCTTAATTTTTGTAAGTAACAGTATCTGTTGATTATGACCTGATACAATACCTCCTTTCATTTCATCTAAAATATCATCGATAGCACCCGTGAGTTTGAAAATTTTTACGGGTCGCCCTTTATTAGCATTAATCAGACTTGAAACACATACCCACTTGCGCTTCGAAAGACTGGTAATAGCAATACTTACTTCTGGTTGCCGAAGATTGGTAATCCGCTCAAGATCCCGTGATGTTGGTTCTATCCCCCGGAAAAAGACTGCCAGTAATCGCGCCTCGTGAGCTTTCATCCCTATTTCCACAAGGAGGCGAATTACTTCTTCTTCGGTATCAGTTAGGTACGCAATTGCAGATGATCCCATCTATATCCGCAATTCATAATGAGCATATTATTATATGAATTTTATTAATTGATGTTTATAATAACTGCCGATAAGGGTTATTATCGTTGAATCAAAAAAAGTTTCGAAAAAACGGCTCTTATGATAAGAGACATCATGAAGTTCAAAAAAAGAAAAAATGGCGAAACCGGGGAAAAATATTAAATATATTTATTCCGTCGCAGCCAGTCCCGCTGTGGCGGAGTGTACCGGTACGAAATGTCACACTTCTCATCCTGAAAACTCCATGGAGTAATGATTACGATATCACCCTCTCGAATCCAGGCGCGTTTTTTGATTTTTCCTTTGATACGTCCCATTCGGGTAACGCCATCAAAGCATCTGACACGAATATGGTTTGCTCCCATCATTAACTCTGCGAGTGCAAACTGTTCACGATTATATTTTTTCGGCAATCTGACCCGGATGGTTTCCATCGGTTCCGGACTTTGTACTGTTTCAGTAACTTCAGCCTCGGTACCTTCAGTTTCTTCGATATCCGAATCGTTGTCTATATAACTAATCCAACCAACTCCAATGCATATTATATGGACTTCTAAAGGTTTGAATGTATCTGGGTATCGTCATGGATTTCCTCCGTAATTCAGGTGTCAGGAGATATCACTTATGGTATCAGAGAGATACACATCAGATACATTTGATGAGGTAAAATGAAATACATCACTGACATACTGCGAATCATTATAGCAACCTTGATCGTTTGCTTTTGTCTATCAGGAGTTGTAACTGCAGTAAATCAAACACCCATCGGTTCAAAATTAATTTCTTTCACTCCTGAAACCGAAACGGTAGAAATCGGAAATCCCATTGTTATCAATGGGGTGATAGATACATCGATTCTTGGAATTTCAATTGGAAATGCCCTTCTCATTGTAAAAGCACCCAAACCCAGTAAATTTGATGCTTTTACTCCGGTTGCGGTAAGGGAAGATGGTACTTTTACCTATTCCATCCCAACAGACAATGCGGGAACCTGGCCGATTTCCATTCGGTATGGGGATGAAGTAAGTCCGGTATCTGATGTAATAGTCACTCCCCGGACTACGATATTAAAAACAACAAATCTTCTCAATTCGTATACTGCACCTGGCCGGATTGATAATGATCTCACCATGACCGGATATTTGCGTGATGCTCAGGGGGTTGGAATGGGGGATAAAGAGATCGTGTACCAGGTTGCAATTCCTCCATACGGATGTAGTTTTTGTTCTGATGACATTGATAGTGATTACCTTATCTGGGAAACCTATGGTACGGTCATTACAGATTCATCAGGGAGATATATTTTGTCTTTTACGCCTCATGATCGTGGTAATTATAAAGTAAAAACATATTTTGCCGGGGATGAAGCATATCAGGGTTCTCTCAGCGGTGTCAGATCTATCCAGGTCGGATAAATATCCCTTTTTCTCTCTGTGTGTTGGTCCAGATTTCTAGTGGCATATCCTCATATTCCTAAACTTCATACCATGAGTCTATGCAGAATAGCCATACACGCAGCATACTTATCGGATGTATCGTTCTCGTCTATCTGCTGGTGATAAGTGTAGTAATCCTTTCTGATACAGGATCTACCATCCAGTATACCGTCATGAAGATCTGTGCACTGAGTGGATTTTTGTCACTCTCGTGTGCAGTGCTCATGAACCTGAACAAACCTTATCTACAGCAGATTCTCGGCAAACCGTTTCTTCCGGTTCATCACCTGTTTGCCTTTGGAGGATTCATTCTCATCACTTTGCATCCACTTCTATTTCTGCTGATGAATCCTGACTTGACAATAATCTTCCCTGATACGGCATCATCCAGTTTTTTCCCTTTGCTCTGGGGCAAAGTCGCAATAATAATTGTATATTTTGCATTTATTGCTGGACTTCTTCGAAATTCTCTTAAATCCCACTGGAAATTCATCCATCGTCTCATCTATCCTGCACTTATAATCGCTTATATCCACGCCTGGGTAATCGGATCGAATTTCTCACATCCGGCCATCTGGATTATATATACTATTCTTATCGTGCTCATCATTATTACCGGCGTGATCCGGATGAGGAGACGTCAAAAGAAAAGAATGGCCTTAAACTGAAACTTCTTTTTCCTGAATTATCATCAGTGCAATAAAGAATGAAGTGCAAATAATGGTATGAATATTCGGGAATTCAAATTAGAGCGATACCTGGCACAATATGAATTTACCGCCCCCTATCTTTTATGTACATCCGATTGTGAAACCTTAACGATTCATGAACTCCTGGAAATGGAATCTGGATCAAAAGAGCGAATGGGAAATTTTCCGCTTGGATATACTGAATCACAAGGTTCCCCAGAACTTCGTTCAGAGATTGCCAAATGGTATGATAGTATCACTGCTGATGAAATTATTGTAACTTCCGGGGCTGAAGAAGGAATTTTTCTCTCGATGCAGGTTCTGCTCAAACCTGGTGATCACGTCATCGTTCAGACACCTTCTTACCAGTCTCTTCATGAACTCCCCCGATCAATTGGCTGCACAATATCTGAATGGGAGATGCATGAAGTGAACGGTTCCTGGACAATGGATTTGGATGTTCTTATCAGTCTTATTACTCCGAAAACTCGTCTTCTGGTCATAAATGCACCCCACAACCCGACTGGATATACTTTTTCCCAAAAAGATTGGGGTGAAATAAACCTAATCGCTCAGGAATACCAACTGGTTATCCTGTCAGATGAAGTATATCGGGGAAGTGAGCACGACCCCCGGCATGCTCTTCCCCCAATGGCAGATCTCAATCCGAATGCAATATCTCTTGGGGTAATGTCCAAAGCTCTTGGACTCGCCGGCCTTCGAATCGGGTGGATCGCTGCTAAAGATTCAGATTTTCGAAATCGGTTCCAGGCATTTAAGGATTATACCACCATTTGTAACAGTGGCCCATCAGAATTTCTTTCATCGATAGCTCTTCGGCAAAAAGATATGATCCTTAAAAGAAATCGAAAAATTATATCCGAAAATCTGTCTCTTCTGCATCAGTTTATTTCCCGGCATTCTGATCAACTGAGTTGGTCTCCTCCGGTAGCAGGTTCGACTTCTTATCCGCGGATTGCTGAAAATCTATCTATCGAACATTTTTGTAATGCAGTTCGGGAGAAACAGGGAGTTCTCCTACTTCCAGGCACGGTTTTTGGTTCAACTACACCCCATTTCCGATTGGGATATGGAAGAAAAAATATGCCTTCAATTCTCAGTCGGTTTGAAGCATATCTAATGGAAGCGGTATAATTTGAAATGACTAAAAACATGACCCTGACCATATCATTAAAAAATCTTTAGCACTATATGTATTGATCCCGGAGTGTGTGAATGGCGGTAACAATTCTGATTGTTGATGATGAACCTGCTCTCAACGAGCTCTTTGTTATTGGCCTAAAAAAATATGGGTTTGTTACCGATGGCGTTCTGGGTGGTAAGGAATGTCTGGACAAACTGAAGTCATCATTTGTCCCTGACCTGATTCTTCTTGATATGATGATGGAGCCCATGGATGGATGGGAAACTCTGACTCATATTAAAGCAGACAGAACTTTCAAGGAAATACCGGTCATTATGCAGACCGGAAAAAACCTTACCTTTAAAGAGGCTGAACAGTTTTCTTTTTTTATCGAGGATTATATTATGAAACCGATCACTCCCAAGCGGTGTGTTGATTTCATTAATGATATATTAGAAAGCCGAAAAGAAGTCACATCTATCCTGGAGAAAATCCAGGGGGATGGATATCCTGCTGAACTTGTCGAGCGCCTGGTAAATCTGAACCGTGCAATAGCAGTTTCTGATCGTTTGATGCGATTACTTGTAGATCGGTATGGTCCCTCTTCAGGACAGGAAGATCCCGAATCCTATGGACCGGAAGAATTCCAGGCATTTCGGGATCGAATAATTCAGGAATATCAGGGTCTTCAGATGAAACTCGGAATTCATCTCTAGATATCTTCCTTTTTTACGATGCAAAAAAATTTATGTGTCTTCAGATCCGCCATTCAGATTTGTTGACTGCAGAATTGCACCAACGGTCCGGAAGGCATCCTGTAAATCCTGGTAACTGGGAATATGGGCTTCACCTAGCATATCAATAGCTGATTTCATGGAATCCCCACCCAGAAGACACCCCACAACCATCGAATGAGTGAACCGGGATAATCGGATCATCTCATGTGCAAGATTCTTCGGATCCATCATTGCTACCGGAGCGGTGATTACCACAGCAATATCCCAAAGATGCTGGTACTTGATCATCACATCAAATACCCGGGCAAACCTGGATGCATTGCTATCTCCCAGGAGGTCAACAGGATTTTTATGCGACCACGATTCAGGAAGTATCTTATTCAGCTCTTCAACAACAACTTCCGGAATATTGATCATCTCCATCCCGTTTATCTCTGCGTAATCAGAAGCCAGGACACCAAATCCTCCGGCGTTTGTAAGAATTATTGTACGTTTTCCCTTGGGATATCCTTCTGATACCACAAGTCTGGCAACGTCAAATGCCTCTTCAAGAGAATATGCAGGGATAACTCCAGCCTGTTTGAATGCGGCGATATAGGTCTCATAACTGCCAGCCAGAGATCCGGTGTGTGAGGAAGCTGCCTCCCGTCCTCGGACTGATGATCCGGATTTAAGAGCAATAACCGGTTTTCTTCCCCGCATACTCTCTGCATATTCCAAAAAGGCCTTTCCATCACGAATTTCTTCAACGTACAGGATAACCGCATAGGTTTGAGGATCCTGATCCAGTACCTGTAAATACTCAAGAAATCCCATGTCCGTCTGATTCCCTACACTGATAACTGAAGAAAAACCAATTCTTCGTGAAATGGACCAGTCAAGAACCGTTGTGATGATGGCACCACTTTGAGAGATAAATCCAATGTGTCCTGACAAGGGTGACTGAACATCAAAGGTTGCATTCAGATCTAGTGGGGGGATGATGACACCCAGACAATTTGGGCCGACGATTCGAATCCCGGTTTCTCTTGCTACCGATAATAGTTTATCTTCGAGTTTTTTTCCGAGCTCTCCGGTTTCCCGAAATCCTGCAGTAAGAATCACTGCAGATTTAACTCCTTTTTCCCCTGCTTCTTTTACGATCTCTGGCACAAAAGGGGCCGGGGTAGCAATGACCACCATTTCCACCGGGCCGGGTATTGCACTTACTGATGGGTAAACAGTCTTCCCCATAATATCATCAGCATTCGGATTGACTGCGTACAAATCTCCTTTAAAATTCAAAAGATTACGAAATACAGCATACCCGACTTTCCCTGGTGTATGAGACGCTCCTGCTACTGCTATGGATGATGGATGAAGGAGATCCGGTACCGGAGGGAGGACCGGCACAAGTGCCTGTAGTTCTTCACATTCAGTTTTGGCAAATACCCGGGCATCTACAGCGCAGGCACCATTCTCCCAGAGGATGAGAGGATTAATATCAAATTCGGTAATCCGGGTATCCTGAAGAAACATTGTAGCAGTCTGCTCAATAACCGTGAGCAGAGCGTTTTCATCAAGAGGGGGGTGACCACGGTACCCGGCAATCAGACGATATCCAATCATTTCCCGAATCATCTTTCGGTATTCTGCCTTATCAACTGGTAAAACTCTCATCGAAAAATCGTGAAGAAGTTCTACCAGGATACCTCCCATTCCAACGGTGATTACTTTTCCAAACGCTGGATCCGTTCTTCCCCCGATCAGGAGTTCAGTGCCCGGACGCACTTCCTCCTCAATAAGGTATCCGGAGATGACCGCGGAAGAATCAAACTCTTTTATTGAATGATCCATCTGGCGGAGTGCTTCCTGCAGCATATCATGGCTGGAAAGGTGCATGATAACTCCGCCAGCATCAGTTTTATGAATGACCTGTTCAGATACTACCTTTACGACCACGGGAAACCCGATAGATTCAGCAGCTACAGAAGCTTCCTCGTGTGTAGTCACAAAGCGGTACATCGGGACCGGAATCCCGTATGATTTGAGAAGTTCATATCCATCCTGTTCAGCAAGCAGCTGTATACCCATCATTCTTCCCTTTCTGTGTGAGCATTGGCAACTGGATCAGATAAGGGTTGTGAAGAAAAAAAAGATCAGACGTTTTGAAGGAGTGCCTGAAATATCCCTTTTCGAAGAACCTCACGAGTTACTTTCCCATCTTCAGGAAGTGGAGTCAGGGTTTCTAATGCATGTGAATTAATAAAAAAAGCTGAGCTACCTTCTGCAATATCCGGGCTGAATGTGTTATTAATATAGATTAATTCCACTCCGGATACGGTAAGATCCCGGGATAGGGAATGAATACTTTCTTCAAGAACTGCTACCTCATCTGCAGGAGTTCCTTTGTGTTTCCACTCCACACGGAGAGAAATCTTTTCAATACTTCCACCACATCCGGTGCATGAATCGCATTTGTCCGGGGTACACCCGGTGTGTTCTGAGTTGTCCATCGTAATCATCTGCCAATCCCGCTGACAAGAGAATATAACATTCTTCCAATGGGTTTGTTGTACTATTTGTCATGCATATTGATGAGCCATTCTACTTTCTTCATGATATCTTTTAATGAAAATAAGAGAAAGGAAGGGGGGTTATGATGTGCAGCCATCTGGCCGGGTCGTGGGTGAATCAGGATCGATGCAACGTGGGGGGTTTTGGAGTTTATGGTAACAATTCAGGTGCGCTCCCGGCCTTCGGCTTTGCACATACTTACCGGGTCTTGTCAGGTATTTGAATCTTTAAGAAGCAGGGTGAAAGTATTCGATCATTTTATCGTAAAAATATAATATTATATTTATGTCGTTAAATTTTTCAAATCTCTTATTTTTTTCGACATTATTTTTTCTCAATACTTTTTCTTCATTCAGAAAAGAACCATTATTCTCAGTGATATCGCTATGATCTAAAGAGAAGAATAATTGCACCAGGTTCCCTGATCTGATCAGGTCTCTCTCATGCATCACCAGATCATTGCTCATATTGACATGGACTCATTTTATGCATCGGTAGAGATTCGGGATGATCCGACACTTGCAGGAAAGCCCGTGGTTATCGGGTCTGATCCCCAGAATGGTACCGGTCGCGGTGTGATCAGTACCTGTTCGTATGAAGCACGACAGTATGGATTACACTCGGGAATGCCCATCTCCCGGGCCTGGCATTTGTGCCCTCACGCAGTATATATCAGGCCCAGTAAAAAATATGCAGACGTTTCTGCAGAGATTATGCAAATCCTGAAAGAGATGGTATCAAAAATTGAGCAGGTAAGCATCGATGAAGCGTATCTGGATCTCTCTCCCTGTGAATCATGGGAGAATGCAAGATTCCATGCTATGGTAATAAAAAGTCGAATCCTTTCTCAGGAGAAGTTAACCTGCTCGATTGGAATTGCTCCTGCTCGATCATATGCAAAAATTGCGTCGGATCTTCAGAAACCTGACGGACTTACGATAATCACTCCGGAAAAACTGAAAGAAATTCTCAATCCTCTTCCTGCATCCAAAATCCCCGGGATTGGGAAAAAATCGTACTCTGCTCTCGAAGAACGGGGAATTAATACGATTCACCATCTCGCTGAAACAGATATTCAGGTATTACAGGATATATTTGGTGTATGGGCCGTCAGAGTCAGGGAGATTGCATCCGGGCTTGATGTATCCGGGCTGAAAGACCAAGGGCCCAGGCAGTCAATTGGAAAGGAAACAACATTTATTGAAGATACCCAGGATCTCAATACTATAGAAAGAACACTTCATGAGCTTACCCGGGAAGTTCATAAGGAACTTGTTCAAAAAAATGCCCGGTGCCGGACTGTTGGAATACGCATCCGGTATACCGGATTTCATACGATCACTCGTGCTCTCTCATGGCCGCATCCGGATAATAATGAAACACTGATTCTCAAAACAGCCCTATCTCTTTTTCAGGAATACTGGTCAGGAGATCCGGTGCGACTGATAGGTATCAGACTTTCAGCCATTGAGTATCCTGATCCTGTTCAAACAACTCTGAATCAGTTTGTATCAGGCTGATTGTCATCCTGCAAAAAAGTGAGGGGTATCTATGGCCAGAAAAACTGAATCGTAAATGCGATAAGATAGGTAGCAACACCGAAAATGATCTGGGGCACGGTGTATCTTTTAAATACGGTTTTCACATCATCCCCGGTAGTCCGATGTAACATCCAGAAATACGGATCAGTGACAAAACAGATGACTCCTGCTCCGGCGATGATCATCAAAAAGAGAGCAAGAGGATTCATCATTCCGGGAAGTTCGGTCTGTGCAATTATCTGCGCGGTGAGTATGGATGTAACAATCCGCGACCCCTGTGCCGTTTGGATCAGTGCCGCAAGTACGAAGGGGATAAGAATCAATGGCAAAGTGTAGGCGAGGACCTGTAAAGAGTCCTGGGCAAACGTACTCTGCGTGATGACATACCCTAATGCTCCTGCACCACATATGTCAAAAATTATAACTCCTGCATGCTTTGCGCCAAGAACAAATCCGGTCCACCGGTTTTCCGGAACTGCAGTCATAACTGCTGCAATCATCCCGGCAAACATAATGAACTGCACCAGGGTAAAATGCGAGAGTTTCAACACCAGGAGGCCGATCGGAATTGCTGCGAAGATTACAATAAAAGGTGCCCATGCCTTGGGATGAAATCTGCCGGTACATACACTTTCATCGTCTGAGCATCCTTCCTGCTGATAAGAGGCTTTTTCTGAGTAACCGGAAGACTCAAGGCCCCATTGCGTTCCTTCTCCCCCCTCCTCAGTAGGCCCATTGGATAGAGATTCAGTAGGAAGAACCTGATCGTCGGCCATCAAATATTTTCTTCTGACCCATAATACAAAGACAAGAAGGAATGCTACTGAGAGAGGAATCGCAACGAGATCGAAAGAGAACGGAGAGAGATTTTTCGGAGAAAAGGTATCAAATAACGGGAAAGTGACTGGTGACGGATACACAAAAGCGACCCCGAGGGTGCTTCCAATTGCTACCAGATACATCAGATACGATCGTTTCTTCCCTTCGGGTGCCAGGTGAGAAAGAACTGGAGATAATATCATAAATGCCGTAATCGGGCAGGTTGAAGGAACAGCAATAATGTATCCGGCAATACCCGATAAAGAAAGAGGACTTTTCAGCACTTTCCTGATGTCAGATACAATCTGCTGGATATACCCCTGATCTACCAGATATTTGGCGATAACGGATCCGGCAAGGATGGGTATACCAAGACTATTAAAAACACTGGCACATCCCATTGCCACCTGTTCAAAGACCGAATTTGGGTCACCTCCTACTCCAAATCCAAAAATAATCGCGCCCCCGACAAGAGTCATAAACGGAGGAACCTTAAATTTTATCCCTATTACTGATATGAGGATAATAACAACAAAAAATACCAGAAGGGTTGACATTACAGTATATCATCTCTTATATGATATCAAATCCCGTCTTCCACGCTATGATGGGGATATTCTGTCATAAGAAGCCATTTATATGTTCAGATTAGGTCAGAGTCCCCCGTATTTGGTGCGCATCTGATCAGAACTCTATTCCCATGAGAAACAAAAGACTTGATAAATCCGGGAAGAAGAATACTACATAATGACGGTAGGTCGGTTTGAAAAAGGGCGATGGGTAGAAGAACCGGAAAAGTCAACTTCTTCGGATGAACCAGTTGTTCTCCTGGAAGAGAAGGTTGCCGCAGCACGTTCATCATTTGGAAAAGGTCTTGATGATCTCCTGGCAGTAAGTAAAGACCTCATCACTACTGAAGAAGGAAGAAGGCATATTGGGAAAACGATGGATAAAGCCGGCGCTGAGATTTTAGTCAATCTGGAAGAAACAGCAAAGAAAGCTACGGATTACCTTTCTAATCTGCTAGAGCAGACACGTAAACGCTAAATATTATACATCAGACCTCTCCGTCTATCGCGATATCATATTACAGACATGCCCAAATGGTTAGATACCGGGTCACAACTTCTGAACCTGGATTATATTGCCAAGTTTCAGGTTATTGAAATGACCCGAGAAGTGAAAGGACAGGTAATAGTTGAGAAAGCGGTACTGAAAGCGCTGATGAAAGATGGAGAGCAGATCAATATTGCTGCATTTAAAACCCGGATGGATGCAGTGACCTGGATGCGGACACGACTTCGAAATAGTGAAGAAAAGGTAATCCAGGTACGATGAAACACCGCTGTTTCCTCTTTTATTAGTTCGATTTTTTTCATAATTTCGTGTGTGCATTTCTGAATTTTCCAGAATAATTGGGAATATTTATCTGTTTTTAATGTGAGTGAAATTGCATGAGCAAGTCCATTTCAGTTCCTCTTGATGTTCCCAAAGATGAACAGAAGACATATATCAGCAATTTTAAAACAATCACCCATGATTCTGACAGATTAATGCTCTTTGCCGGGGATCAGAAGATCGAGCACCTGAATGATGATTTTTATGGCGAAGGGATCCATGAAGATGATCATGACCCGGAGCACTTGTTTAAAATTGCAGCGAAAGCAAAGATTGGATGTTTTGCTACTCAGTTAGGACTTATTGCAAGATATGGTGCGGATTATTCATCAGTTCCCTATCTGGTAAAACTCAATTCCAAAACTCATCTGGTTGGCACTTCCCAGAAAGAGCCCTGCTCCAGTCTTTTAACATCCATCGACCAGGTTGTCAGATTCAGAAAAACGAGTGGCCTGAAAATTGTCGGTATCGGGTATACGATTTACCTGGGATCTGAAGAGGAAGCAGAAATGCTTCGTACAGCAGCGCAGGTGGTATTTGAAGCACATCAGAATGGCCTTGTCACTGTTCTCTGGATTTATCCCCGTGGAAAAGCGGTGAAGGATGAAAAGGATCCTCACCTTATTGCAGGAGCAGCCGGGGTTGCAGCCTGTCTGGGTTCAGACTTTGTAAAAGTCAACCCTCCAAAGAAAGAAGGAGCTTCATCAGTCGAATTGATGAAGGAAGCAACAAAAGCTGCGGGGAGAACGAAAGTCGTCTGTGCCGGTGGCTCTAGTGTGGATGGTGAGATCTTCCTGAAACAGCTCTGGGAACAGATCCATATTGGAGGATGTGCAGGGAATGCAACTGGCCGCAACATTCACCAGAAGAGTCTGGGTGAGGCAGTCCGGATGTGCAATGCTATTTATGCAATCACCGTAGAAGACGCTTCAGTCCAAGAAGCGGTGAAGATCTATGAAAAGAAATGAATCTCCAATAAAAACCATTGGAATTCTTACTGGAGGGGGCGATTGCCCCGGCCTTAATGCCGTCATCAGGGCGGTAGTTAAGGTCTCTCATACATTCGGATATTCAGTGATTGGTATCCGGAACGGATGGAAAGGAATAATTGAAGGGGATGTAGAGCCCCTGACCGAATTTTCAGTGACAGGGATTCTTCCGAAAGGAGGGACTATTATCGGTACATCACGTACCAATCCTTTTAAAAAAGAAGAACATGTCCAGCAGATGCTGGCGAATCTGAAAAAATTTGGTATTGATGCCCTGATTGCCATTGGCGGAGATGACACGCTGAGTGTTGCGGCACGGTTGCATCAGATGGAGATCCCTGTCATTGGAATACCAAAAACCATCGATAACGACATCTCATGTACCGATTACACCTTTGGATTTGACACAGCGATATCGATTGTGACAGATGCCATAGATCGCCTCCATACCACCGCAGAATCCCATCATCGTATCATGGTTCTGGAAGTGATGGGAAGACATGCCGGCTGGATTGCAACAGCCGCCGGAATTGCCGGGGGGGCAGATCAAATCCTCATTCCAGAAGAATCTTTTGACATAGAAGAAGTATGTGAGAATCTTCGTGCACGGTACAACCGGGGAAAAACCTTCTCTATCGTTGTAGTTGCTGAAGGAGCAAAGCCAAAAAACCGGGAGGATTTTGTTACCGCTTCCGGGAAAGTTGATGAGTTTGGTCATGAACAACTTGGGGGAATAGGTCAAATCCTGGGAAATGAGATAGAGAAGAGGATCGGAGCTGAAACACGTGTCACGGTCCTTGGTCATGTCCAGCGAGGAGGCTCACCTACGGCTCATGACCGGGTTCTGGCAACCCGCTATGGTGTGAAAGCAGTTGAAGAACTGCATAAAGGGAACTTTGGAGTGATGGTTGCGCTTCAGGGGGATCACATCGTCCCGGTTCCAATCACTGATGCAGTCAAACAAAAAACCGTGGATCCGGAACTGTACAGAATAGGTAAATTGTTTTATTAAAAATAGTTACTTTCCAATTTTTACCAGTATTTCTTCTAAAGACGGGTACTTGGATTCGATCCTTTCCACTACTCCTCCATTTTGCGTAATCTCGCTTGTCAGGTTATTCAGATCGGTAATAGAGCGTACCGTATTCATCCAGAGATTCCCGCTCTTTTCAGTATTTTGGGGGAGAACCATCTGGCTCTCTTCGGGCAGGATAAACCATACTTCATACCGGAGAGATCCAAATTTCTCCCGAAGTTCGGGCATTGTTCCTTTCACCACAACATCCCCCCGGCGAAGAATCATTACGACATCACAGATCTCTTCAACCTGGTTTAGATTGTGAGCTGAGAGGATGATGGTTTTTCCCTGTTCTCTAAGTCCCTTCAGATATTCGATAATAAATCGGCTGGTCATCGGATCGAGACCGGAACCAGGCTCATCATAGATGAGAATCGAAGGATTATGTATTAATGATCTTGCCACCGCTACTTTGCGTTTCATACCTTTTGAGAGATTGCCAATTCGTTTCCCATCATGATGTAATGACAACTGAGAAAGCAGAATATCAGCCCTGGCCTCAATGGTGGCAGCATCCAGACCATAAATTTCTCCAAAAAAACGAAGGTAATCAGGGACCAGCATTGTTTCATATAATCGGGATTCTTCAGGGAGGTATCCAATCTGATTTCTGATTCGCATTGGATCGGCAAGAACATCAACATCTCCGATTGTCAGGGAACCCGTAGTTGGAACAATCAATCCGGCAAGTGTTTTGAGGAGAGTAGTTTTGCCTGCCCCGTTATGTCCGATGATCCCCAGTATCTGCCCCTCATCACAGGTGAACGAGACATCATGGAGAACAGTTACATCCCCGTACTGCTTTGAGAGATGAGATGCTTCGATCATACTTCATTCTCCTGTACACCCGTATCCTAAAATAACCGATCCTCATTCTTCCTGATGATTGATATAGAGGGCCATACAATCAGATTCATCATGCAGATGCTGAGTCAGATCTACACTATCTCACGATGGGAGGTGAAACGTTTCTTTGGAACAATGAGTCGTGATCTGCTTCCGCTCTCAGTGATTTTATTTATCTTACTGATTTTGGTTAGCAGCTTTGCAGCACAACAAGGAATGCATCTGCAGGATAATCTCTACCAGATTGGAGTTGATAGTTCTTCATATTTTGATGTAATTGCCGGAGATCCCAGATACGCGGTATATGACAGCAGTTCTCTATCCGGTATTCCTCCACAAAACGCCGGACTGGATCTCAAAATACAAGCGGGAACAATCCAGAGAGCTCCTGGTGATAAAGGACGGGCTGCTCAAAAAAGCCTGGAGCGGAGTTACCAGGGATACAAAGATCGCATCTATCAGGAACAGGAGGATCTTTTTGCTGCCTATCCACTTTGGATTGACAACGAGTATGTTACGAGTGAACTGGACTTTCTGGCAACACAGAGCGGGCAGCAATTGGTGGCCCCCGGACGAGCACCAGAAGAACCTCCTGAACCCGAACTTCCTGTCACTGCAGTTGAACCTCCGCTTTCCAGTGCCCCGGAAGACTCAAGCGCCCTTCGTATCAGTCTTTCAGAGCAGATGGCAAAAGATCAGGAGCAACTCAACCGTTATACCGGCCTCTTCTCAAAAGACACTACCCTGGACAACCCATATAAAATACCCTCGCTGCTCTCTCCCCCTCTCCCTTTTGATACCATAATTTTCATATTTGTTTTTATTTTTCCTCTCTATTTTGCATCACAATTTTTCATGATGAGTATCATGAATGAACGAACCCTCCGGCAGGGTGAAGCGCTCATTGCAGCACCAGTCAGACCGGTGATTATCATCATAGGAAAGATGATCCCCTATGCCCTGAGCATGCTGGCGATCGTGATGATCATTCTCTTTTCTGTAAATGCTAATGTGATGGCGATTCTCCCATTAATTCCGGTTATTTTATTCTTTTTGGCTTTTGCCCTTTTCATCGGAATGGTGTCCCGCAGTTACAAAGAACTGTCATTTATCTCGATCTTTTTCTCAACAATTGCAACATCATATCTGTTCTTCCCCAGTATTTTTGCCAATGTTCATATTGTGAGCCTTCTATCCCCGGTGACTCTGGTAGTGTATGTAATTCAGGGGACCGGGTACTCTCTCACAGATTATCTCTATGCCACATCGCTATTTTACCTGACAAGTCTGATCATTTTTACCGTATGCATCCGGAATTTTAAAGAAGAACAATTATTCACTGAATCCGGGCTGCTTGAAAAGCTGATAGCATTTCTTGCAGGTCTGGTCAGTCCGGGTTACTGGTGGATATCTTTGTTTTTTATCGGACTGCTGAGTATTCCCTTTGTGCTTATGGCCCAGATGATGTACCTGGTCCTTTTCTTTAATTTGCCAATGCCGGTATCACTTCTCCTTATCATGCTCCTTGCGGCATGGACAGAAGAGATAGCAAAAGGGACTGGTATCATTGCCCTGGTAACAGCGATGCCGGGTTTCTTAACCTTTCAAAGATTGATCATCGCGGCAGCGATGATCTCAATCGGGTTTTTATTTGGCGAAAAACTTCTGTTATTTGTTACCATATCCCAGATCTCGGATTCAGTCTTTGGAGCTGCCTTGTTCCTCAGTATCGGGATGCTCTGGATGCCATTTCTTCTTCATATGGCCGGAGTATTAATCACCGGATGTTCAGTGCTATATCTGGGAAAACGAGGACTACCGTATGGAATTCTGGGTGCAACCCTACTTCATCTTGCATATAATCTGTACCTCCTCAGGGGGTGGATATGGTGACGATGTCCCGGATGCTGGTAATCACGAAAAAAGAATTGCGCGGCCTCGCGAATGAAAAAACCATATTGTTAGCGATAGCTCTCCAGCTTTTCATCGCTCTCTTTTCGTCATTTCTCATGGTTGGTTTATCTGCCATGTATGATCCTACTACCTATGGAAGAGTCTCCGGAGTTCAATATGGGGTAGGAATTGCCGGTAATGATGCTATTCTTCCCCGGCTCCTTGAGGAAAACCCTGCTTTTGTCCCTTATTCCATGGATCTCTCAGTAGCTCTTGGTGCTCTTCGCGAGAGAAAACTCGCGGCCGTAATATGGACATCCGGAGTTCTTCCAGAAGACAAAGATCCTGTCACCCTGACATTGTATACGATAAAAAATGATATTCAGTCTGCAGTCATCGAAGTAAAACTCAAAGACATCCTCTTAAAATATGAGACTATTCTTCGGGATGCCCGAAGTGACAGGATTGAAAAACATCCGCTTCTGTTGACTTCGTACCGTCCGGTGGCAACGAATTCATTTTATGAGTTTATATATGCGCTTCTCATTCCTCTCCTGCTCTTTATGCCTGCCATCATATCTGCCGGATTGGTTATCGATTTGATCACTGAAGAATATCAACAGCAGACACTGGATACTCTTCGGACGACTCCAGCATCCCTGGTAGACATAGTTGGCGGAAAAATTCTTGCGTGTCTGATCCTTATTCCTCTGGAAGCGGGTCTCTGGTTAATTCTACTAACGGTAAATGGAATACGTATTGCTTCACTTGCAGAAATTTTACTGCAGGTATCTCTTGCATCAGGAGCTCTGATATTGATAGCATCGATATTTGCTCTGCATTACCGGGACAGAACGAAAGCACAGTTCATCTTCTCCACTGCAGCAGTGGTGCTGTTACTCTTTACCCTTGCATTTCCCGGTAATCCTCTGAACATGGTTGCACTTCTGGCTTCCGGGTCGCCGGCACCACTTCACATACCGGTTCTGTTTACATTTATGGGCGTTTGCCTGTTTCTGGTTGTCCTGGTCAGGATTTTTATCAGAAGAGCATCCTCTTTATAAATGAGATTCTTCTTTCAATACGATCTCTTTCTTTTCGATAGATTCATGCCTGATTTATGGCATATACCTATTCGTGGCTGATACATATTCCTCTTCAGGATGGGTGGATCTAATCAGAGGAAACAATGCCGGACGTGAACTGGCAGGATTCTGGCGACGTCTATCTGCATTTCTGATTGATCTGCTAATCCTTATACTGATAACCGGAACCGCCGCAGCTTACCTGGGTCTTGGGGAAGGCTGGCGCATGCTCCTGATGATCCTCCGAAGGGACACGGTCATGTACGATGATGGAACTCTTGCTTCATCGATCCTTCCAATGCCGGTAGGAACATTTCTCCTGGTGGTTGTAATCATCATTCCCTGGATATACTTCGCAATACTTGAGTCATCCAGAAATCAGGCAACTCTGGGCAAGATGGCATGCCGAATTATCGTAACGGATCTTCATGGAAAACCCATCACTTTTGCCCGGGCTACCCTCAGACATTTTTCAAAATATATCTCCCTGATGGTAGTGGGAATCGGTTTTTTTTGTATTGGGTATACCCGGTATCACCAGGGCCTTCACGATGTGATCGGGGCATGTCTTGTATGGTATCAACGGGAATCTGTTGAATAAATGAGAAAAAATCATTACCCGTTACAACACGGGTAATATACCACAGGTTCCGGGGGATTGAAGTAGGAATCCCATTTCGCTTGTTTATCACTCGAGCCAATTTCCGTATCCTTCAGAAGTTCAGAATTTTCAGCACGGATTTTACAATTATATTCACCTAATGCCTTCCAGTCTTTGGCCTTGATGATATCTCCAAGAGAAAGATATTCAGCCGTTGAAGAGTTGGTAGCACTTCCATTCCCTGAAATTTCTTCAGTACTATTTTGAGAAAGGTTCGGATCTGGTGAACCTGTATCTTCATCAGATACTGTCCCGGGACTCTCCGGTGCAAAAGTAACATGTTCTTTTGGTCCTTTCAGCCCGAGCGTATTTTCCAGTTCATCAGGAGTTGTAAGGTTAAGCGTTTCGTTTGTTGAATCAGAAGTATTGACCGGCATTATGTCGGTCACCATAGATTTCTCTGATATATTCTCGTTATTCAAAACAATTTCATCTGAAGCCACAATTGGAACGATCAAACATATTGAGAGGAGGAGAGCGATTACAAAACTGTGACAGGACCTTAACATACTGTACCAATTCGATGATGAGAGAGATTAAGATACCCGGCAAGAATCGGTTATCAGTTTGTCAACCAGATATGAGTAACCGATTCTGGCATACCGGTTATCTCTATCCCTTGTTCATTCCCTGATATGACCATCCCTGCGAACTCTTCCGCAGAACAAAGAATCGTCTGCTCCGGGTGAGTTCCCCGTTGTATTGAACAGGACATGTGTATCTGGTCACCGGCAGAGACAACCATCTTTAACCTCTCAGAACCGGGATGACCACGAGGCAGTACTACCAGAGGAGTATGCCACCTGAGTATGAGTTCCAGCAGAATTTCTGCCTGTCTTACTTCTCCCCCTTCAGGGGCGGAAACAGCAATAATATCTCCGGTAGAGAGATACTGGCAGTATTCGTCTTCTGATGTTTCAATATAGAGAGTAAAGGGATCCTTAACCTGAGCAATCAGGAGAAAAGAGGATGAACCTCGTATTAGGAGGGGAAAAGATTGCGTAGGAAAAAAAATCATGCCGCTTCAGTTACGTTGTCAGATCCACAGGATGGACAGACAATATGCTTGCCAATTCCTTTGAAAGATCCCTTACAGTCATTGCATTGATAATTTTTCGCATGCAATCGTTCTTCAAGTTCAATATCCATTGGTCCGCCTACAGAGCACATTGCAAATCACCTCTTTGATAATTCATTGTATTCGGTATTAATAACTTGTATCCTATTTTCATCCAGGAGTTTAATGCGTTTTACCTCCTTCTGAAAAAGGATGCAGGGAAATATCTATTGCAACATATCCCCATGGATAGGTAATGGTTTCAGGACATGAACCAACGCTTCAGGATCTGGCAAGGGAATTTCATATCACCCCCGAACCTCTCTGGACAATAGACCCGGATCATAATTCACGCGGGGGGATTACCGAGTTTCGTCCATGGGAACGGTTCCCGAACAGATGTGGGTTGATGCTCCATGAATGGGGGGAAGGCCCATTTTGCCGATTTCGTATCCCTGGTCGGTTTCGAGACAAGGCAGGAATATACCTCATTGTGGTTGGGGGCAGGATTATGTTTGCGGGGTGGTGCCAGAATCTCGTGCAACGAATGAATCAGCACTACGGAACAATATCACCCAGAAAGTGTTATGATGGGTCAGAGCCGGAGAATTGTCTGATCAATCATCGTATTCTGAAAGCAGCTCAGGCAAAAAAGAAAGTTCTGATTTATCTGATTCAGGATATGGATCCAGAATTGTGTGATGAAATAATCAGTAAACTCTCTCCACCATGGAATCTTGAGTTGGAATAGGAGCAGCTAATCTCTCTTTTTGTTTTATATAACCGACCTGATATTTCATCTATAAGAAAGTATATCTGCACAGGACTTTTGACATATAAGCAATGAAGTTTAGCGGCTTAGCATTGGTCGTGACGCTTGCATTCCTGTCATGTTTTGTGGCAGGAATTGCTACAGCGGATAATACTACAACGACCGATTTATTTGAAAAAGGTAATCTTTCCATTAAAGCAGAAAAGTGGGATGATGCCATTGACGCTTTTAAACAGGTAACTGAACAGGATCCAGAAAATTCTGTTGCCTGGTTTAAACTCGGCGGTTCTTACCTTCAGAATGGGAATGTTTCTGATGCATATGATGCATATCAGAAAGCAACCGGTATCAACTCTGAGTACGCAGATGCCTGGGCAATGACCGGATATGTTCTCCTCTATGGCATGACACCCCCGGATGCAGCAGGGGCTCTTGCCGCATATGAGAAAGCAGTAACAACTCTGGGAAGTGATCCAGGGGTACAGATCAATTACGGCATTGCAACCCTCCTGAACAGCGATTACGAGAAAGCAGAAAGTATCTTCAAATCTCTCACTGAATCAGACCCCAATAATGAACGGGCATGGTACTGGTACGGAGTAACCTTATCCGATAGCGGAAAACTTCAGGAAGGGCTTGATGCATACACCAAAGCAGTTGAAATAAATCCAAAATATAAGGATGCATTATATGCAAAAGGTGATGTAGAAGGTTTCCTTGGTAAGCAGGATGAGTCAGAGAAAACGTTTGATACGCTTCTTGGTATTGAGGGAGATTATGCAGAACCCTTCAAATCCACTGCAGCAAATGACGCAGAAGTATACTATCGAAAAGGAGTGATTCAGTATAATAAGGAAAATGATGCTGAAGCACTCACAAATTTCGAAAAAGCTCTTGAACTCAATCCGGAAAACCACAATGCATGGTACTATAAAGGACTTGTTCAGTTCAATGAGAATGACCTTGCCGGAGCACAGACATCACTTGATAAAGCAATTGAACTGAAAGACCAGTTTGCCAATGCCTGGTACTGGAAAGGCAGGGTTGAACTCAAGCAGCAGAACTATACCGGAGGTATTGAATCGATGAAGAGTGCTACTGCGATTGACTCAAACCTCACTGATGCATGGTTCTATCTTGGTGGAGTTCTGGGAGATACCGGTTCTTACGAAGATGCGGTTGCAGCATTTGACAAGGTAACGGAGATAAAACCGGATTATGCAGATGCCTGGTATTTCAAAGGACTCGATCAATATCAACTTGAAAAGTTCACCGAAACGGCTGATTCCTTTGAAAAATCTTTGAGCCTGACCTCCGATACATACACTCCGGACATGAAGGCGAATGCATGGTATATTCTGGGTATGATCAACACAAATGATGGAAACTCAGAAGAAGCAGCAAAAGCCTTCAATGAATCCGTGTCACTGAATGCAACCAGCAGTAGTGTCTGGAATGCATACGGTATCTCACTGAATGATATCAAGAGCTATGACAATGCCTTGAATGCCTTTGAACAGGCAATCACAATCGATGATAATGTTTCTGAATACTGGTTCAACAAAGGAAATGTCCAGAGAAACATGAACATTACCGAAGATTCTCTCACATCATACGATAAAGCATTAGCAATTGAGCCAACCACCCGTGTCTACAACTCTAAGGGTATCGCTCTGTTAACTCTGGGACAAAACGAGAAGGCTATCGAAGCATTTGATGCCGGATTAAAACTCGATGAGAACCTTGCAGTACTCTGGCTGAACAAGGCAGCAGCACTGATGAACCTTGGCAGACTGGATGAAGCGATGGAATCTGTTGATAAAGCTCTTGCTCTTGATGCTGAATACAGTGAAGCTCTCGCACTGAAAGATCAGATCACGCAAAAACTGGGAGGGGTTTCAAACAATACCTCCTCTGCCGAAGGCGAGGTAACTGACACTACGAATGAAAGTGAAATTGTGCCAGCAGAACTTCCATCAGTTGCGCCAACCCTGGCAACATCAGATTTTAATGCGACCTCAGATAACCAGACATCTGCTCTGAGTTAATCCCCTTTTTTTGGTTTTCCATTTCACCCAAACCAGGAAAATCAGAGTTCTGATCCATTGTAATTTCCATTTGGTTTGCGGTTTTAATTGTATTAGGGAGCAATCTCTCCATCTTCCAGTAGTTTTATGGGCAAATCCTGTGGTGAGCGTAACCTGGGAGATTCATAGTGGATTATGCACGTATTCGTCGAACGGTATAATACCCGCCAAAATAGAGAGTTAACGAATGATTGTCGTCGTTGCTGAATGTCAGGTTATTGAAGATCACTGGCAGGATTTCGAAGAGCAAATGCTCGGTCTCACCCAGATAGTCAGATCTGAATCCGGTTGTCTGCGTTATGATATCATGACAAGCTCAGAGGAACCTGGATTGTTTATCATATTAGAAGAATGGGAAAGCCAGGATCATCTGGATGCACATTTAACCACCACTCACATGCAAGAACACTTTGATCAGGTTACACCCTGGCATGCCAAACCTGTGCAGTTGACTATGTATACCGTGCATTCATGCGAAAAAGCGACCTTATCCTGAAAAGTCTAGCAGGAAACACGAGTCTCGGTCATTAAATAAAGGGAATACGAGTATTATGGTGAAACGTCACCGCATCCTCATACATTTTCGAAATCACCTGTCTCATTCATACCGGCTACAGCTTCTGGTCTATTTCACCATCTTCTTTCTGGTAATTCTCTCGTACATACTGATATTCTGGCATTTTTATCCGATATACGAAGGTCAGAATATCTCTTTCACAAAATCAGCCATGTTTGTGATGGAAACCATCACAACCGTAGGATATGGGGAGTTAGGTCCTTTTCAAAGTGATCAGATGGCAATTGTGGCGATTGTCATCATGGTTACCGGAATTGTAGCATTTTTTGGAATGATAAATATCCTCATCACTCCAATGATTCAATCCCGAATACAGCCCATTCCCCCGAAGAAACTCTCCTTTTATCCTCAGGAACATATTGTTATCTTTGGATATTCTCTGGTAATCCAGGAACTCATCGATAATCTGAAGATTATCGGCTCTACTCTTGTTTTGATTGAAGCAGATCAGAACCGTGCTCTCACTCTCGCCGCACGACTATCCCCTGATGTACAGGTTCTTTGGGGGGACTATCACGACGAAGATATCTGGAAAGCTGCTGAAGTCCAGAATGCCTCATATATCATTCTTTTTCTTGAGGAACGACTTGCAGCACGGGTGACTTTGGGAATTAAAAGCCTGTCTCAGGCAGAGATAATTGCGGTGATCTCTGATAACTCCCGGGAAAAGTATCTGACCATTTGCGGAGCACATCAGGTCATTTCTACGAAAGATATCCTGGGAGCAATAACCGCACTTCATGCTTTACTCAACGTCGATCCTGAGATTCTGGAAGACAATGAGTTAATGCAGGATGTATTAAAAAAGACATCGACTGCCCTTGGTTCCTGTCAGGTAGCCAGGATTCCGATAATCAGAAGAAGCAGGGCAATAGGAAAAACTCTCGGCGAACTACAACTCTCCTCTCATTATCAATTCAGAGTAATTGCTGTCATAGATAAGGGAAATACGCAATATTTTCCTACAGATGCATATGTGATTCAGGCTTCTACCGTTCTCATTCTGATTGGTAATAATGCAAATCTGTTCAGGATGGTAATGGACCATTTCATCACCCCTCACAAAAAACAGATGACCGCAATTATTGCCGGGTTTGGTGATATGGGCATGATGATCCGGCGGGATCTGAGTAAACTGGGTATCACCTCCCAGACCATCGATGCAGATCACCGGAGTAATCCGTCAGTTATCGGTAACGCTGAACGGGAAGAAGTATTATTAGAAGCCGGGATTTCGAATGCCCAGTTTCTTCTCGTGGTTACCAATGATGATGACATTAATCTTTTCACCACATTGATGGCACGAGAACTGAATCCTGATGTGACGATTTTTAGCAGGGCAAATGATCCCGATTCAGTGAAATGGATGTATCAGGCAGGAGCAGATTATGTCATTAATGTTCCGACTATCATCGCCCAGGCTCTGGGACGTCTCATTCTATACGACTCATCACAGATATTACTCAACCTTCGTGGTGAGTATCTCCTAATTGTCAGATATTATAGTATCAATAATAAGGAAGTATGTCACTCCTGTGATGTGAATGCAAAGTCAAGTGCAACGATAGTAGCAGTAGATCATAACGGCAGGATTACCTTCCCGGGAGAGGAGAATTTTCTTATCTATCCGGGAGATGCCGTTTATGCATTTGGTACTCCTTCCCAGATAAGTCAGTTTATCAATATTGTATAAATTTTTGAAAAAAAACTCAAAGATCCGGATAGTATGATAACAGACTCATACTGATATACTAAGAAGGATATGCAGGACACCCCTTCACTCGCATCGGTCATCAAAGCCATAGGTCTTGTCTTTGGTGATATCGGAACCAGCCCAATTTATACATTAGCTGTTCTTTTCCTCTTCATCACACCTTCCCCGGAAAACATCATGGGGACAATATCACTCATATTCTGGACATTAACCGTGATGGTCACTGTCCAATACACTATTCTGGCTATGACTCTCTCTCAAACCGGTGAAGGAGGAACACTGGTTCTGAAAGGAATTCTTCTCCCTCTCCTCAAACACCCCAAGGCAGCTTCAATTTTTACCCTTCTGGCGATTTTGGGAATTTCTTTAATGATTGGGGAATGTGTGATTACCCCTGCAATCAGTATTCTCTCAGCAGTAGAAGGGATCAGACAGATACCGGGTATGGAATACATCAGTCAGGACTGGCTCATTCTCCTCGCCATCATTATTGCCTGTTGGCTGTTTTATTTCCAAAAAAGGGGGACAGAAGGTGTTTCAAGGGCTTTTGGTCCGGTGATGATCCTCTGGTTTGTGACCCTATTTCTGACGGGATTGTTCTCAATTATTCTCAGTCCGGAAATTATTATGGCGATAAACCCTGTTCATGCAGCAAAATTTTTTCTTCATAATGGGATTCATGGATTTTTCGCCATGTCTCTGATAGTGCTTTGTGCCACCGGTGCTGAGGCATTATTTGCCGATATGGGGCATATGGGCCGGGAACCTATTCAATATGCATGGGGTCTCGTATTTGTCGCAGTGCTTGTTTCATATCTGGGGCAGGCCGCTTTTCTTCTTCGGCATGCTGGAGATGTTGCCAATCCTCTTTTTGAAATGGTCTTTTCAGAAATTGCTATTCTGTATATTCCATTTCTCTTATTGATGATAGCAGCAACAGTCATTGCATCACAGGCAGTGATAAGTGGGATTTTCTCTATCATCTATCAGGCAATTACCACTCATCTTCTGCCAATGCTTCATATCGATTATACATCCGATGAACTCAGAACGCAAATATATATCAATTCAGTGAACTGGTTCCTTTGTATTGCGGTGATTCTGGTTCTTTTGATGTTCCAGTATTCAGAACGTCTGGCAAATGCATATGGATTAGCGGTTACCGGAACCATGTCCATCACCGGAACTTTTATGATTGGGATATTTTTCCTTCGAAAAAAGTATATCCATTTACTGGTTGCCCTCTTGGTAACCTCGCTGGATTTTACCTACTTCCTTTCAACATTTAGCAAGGTAACTCATGGGGGATACCTCTCCCTAATTATTGCATCAATTCCATTTTCGGTCATCCTCATCTATACTCATGGACAGGTTGCGTTATACCGGGCTATGAAACCAATGACTCAGGATCAATTTCTTCGCCGGTATACCAAAGCATACTATGTTGGCAGACACATCAAAGGTACTTCAATTTTTTTTGCCAGATCTATGGATAGCATCCCTGCTTACATTTCCCGAACGATGTTCAACAATGAGATCATGTATCATCATAATGTCATTGTATCGGTAGATATCATGCAAAATCCGTATGGGGTAGACTTTACCATCGATAAAGAGATTGCACCCGGTCTTTCTCATCTTTCTATCAGATACGGATACATGCAGGTTATCGATTTGATGAGAATTATCCGGGAAGCGGGAATTGAAGAAAAAACCATATTCTATGGGATGGAAGAGATTGTCACGAGAAATGTCATCTGGCAGGTATTTTTCGTAATCAAAAGATTATGCCCATCTTTTGTGCAATACTATCGCCTTCCCCCTCATAAGGTTCATGGAGTTGTTACCAGGGTTGAGATGTAAATTATGAGAAACGATCCTGATTGTATTATCCATGAAAAATAATTTTCATCATTTAAATTTCATATCTTTGAATTATACGAACCATTTTCGGGGAATTACATTCAGAGCAATATGCAGGATAAACAGAATGGTAAAAGGTCCCCATAAAATAACGTGCAATCGATATGCGACAAGTTTGTCCAGAAAACCAAAAGTGATTATCGTAATTACTCCCGGTTCAGTTATCCCAAGACCTGTAAGTATCATCAGAAATGTGGCAACAAACAACGCATAGTTCACCTGATTCTTTAGCATCTTTCGATCCATATTTTTCTCAGAAGAATTCTTTATTGAGATCTCCGGAATTGCTATATCCACGGGTTTCCCAGTATCCTTTATAGGTATTGTCACTGGTAAGTTCTATGCCCGATATCCATTTTATCCATTTATATCCCCATTTGTCCTCAGCTACCAATTGAAATGGAAATCCCCGCTCTCTTTTTATGGTCTGATTATTCATTTTATACGCCATCAAAATGGGATTGTCCATAATATACGACAAAGGAAATGATGTGCTGTATCCGTCAACAGCATGAAAGATGATAGTATTCGCTTGTTTATCTATCTTAGAAAGCGTTAGTAGATCCCGGACCTCAATTCCCTCCCATAATAGGGTAACATCCCATCCTTCAACACAATGTAATGTTACTACTTTTTGATAATGTGGAAACTCCAAGATATCCTGATAGGAGTACATTCGGGGTTCTTTTACTAGTCCGGTGATGGATAACCGATATGATTCAATATCAACCTTTTGAGGGCCTTTTATCGAATTTTCTCGAAAATCGGAAATATCGTTTAATTTTTCTCCCTGATATTCTCTGATAACCACTTCTGACAAATTGGACGGGGTGGGAGCGAATGGTGAATCAGAAGGTTCGATAATAGTGAAAATCCACGCAATGAATATGCATCCTATAAGTAATACTAGGAGGATTAATCCTGGCTTCATTGCTTCATCATATACCTGCCAGGATAAGGATATTGTGTAAACAACTGAAATCACCAACCGGACAGATGAAAAAAATTATCCTGGAGCACGTGTTTCAACCACGCTTACCAGGGAAAGAGTAATTTCAGGCTCCATTCGAAGTTTACTTATAGAATATGATGAACCATCAGTGGTGATGGTTATTGTCCCATCCAGATCTGTGCGAAGCACCTCTGCACCTGCAGTCTGTAATATGTTAAGCGTGGTCGAAGCAGGGTTGTCAGATGGGTTTCCAGATCCCGTGCTGACAATTGCTATTTCAGGATTCAATACTCTGATAAATCCAGGGTCTGTCCCTCCCCGGGATCCATGATCTGCAACCCGCAGGATTTGAGCCTGCACCGGATGCTCAATGATCTGCTCGGTCCCAAGAAGCAAAAATTTTACATCACCATACGTAATAAGCGGAATCAGGGTGTCGTGATTCAGATCCCCGGTGAAAGTATCCGGGCTGATGATATCAACCTTTACTTTTTCAGTAAAATCTATTGATTGGCCTCCGGTTACTACCGTTCGGGTGATCTGATCTTCAATCGTTTTATTAAGCACATCCTGGTATGAGCCGTTTGAGACATTCCATCCTCCATCAAAGATCTGGACCGCCGGGGTAGCATTTAAGATATTCGTCAAAGCTCCGGTTCGTCCCTCTTCAGGACTGGTAATCAAAACCCTATCTAATGAGGTAACTCCCAGACTTTTCAGATATACTTTTGTCAGATTTCCCGAGTCACGAGTACCCGAATCTATCAACATATTCTTCCCATCATCTTGTAAAAGGACGGCATCACCCTCATTCACATCAAGGAATCTCACCTGGAGTTCAGCAAGGACACCGGAAGCACACAGTCCGATACCAAGGAAAGTAAAGAGAATCAGTGGGATATATCGCATACAGTACGATTACCTTCATCGGTGAAGTAGTTCTTGGATCTAAAAAAGATGTACCTGGGATTATGAACAGTCAGAGTTCATGTGCCTGAGTACATGCTCATATACATTCTGACAGTTGTTTAGCATAGATATCGGCACTTTTTCATTTACCGAATGAAGAAGATTCAGATCTCCCGGGCCATATACCACAACTTCAGCCCCGTTACTCCGGAGATACCGGGCATCTGATGCCGCCTGTGTCACTCCTGGATTTGCTGGAATCTTCATTATCGTAGATATTCCCTCACAGAGCAGTCGTGTCAGCCACCCGGGATTACTCAAAGAAGGAGCAGCCGATTCAAGAACTTCAAGTTGGGCTTTAGGAGCAGATTCTCTCATGAAGGCAATGACATCATCCAGGTCACATCCCCAGGGAATCCGCATATCAAGACTCAATTCACATCTCTGGGCAATGACATTCATTCGTTCCCCTCCGTGAATAAACCCGGGATTATACATAACCCTTGATAAGATCCTATCCGCATCAAAGGAAGAAATCCCTACCAAATCTTGTAATTCCTTAGCAGTAGCCTGAATTGCATCTTTTACGACAGGTTCAATCGGCCATACTTTCTCATGCAGAGTCTGACAGCACTCAAGGTATCTGGCAGCCTGCATGATGGCTGAATCCCCCCTAACTGGATGCAGCGATGCATGACCCGCATCTCCAGAGAAAACAACCCGTGTCCGGAGGACTCCTTTCTCTCCAATTATTGGACACCCCGGGGGAGTTGGTTCGGCAATCAGAGTATCACATGGGGTGAGAAGCCCTTCTTCTACGAGTTGCTCAACCCCGAAAACTCCTTTTCCTTCTTCATCCGCTACAAACGCGATGTCAACTCCTGGATCACCTTCCTGATCAATGACCGATGCAAGTGCTGCAAGAAGAGCAGCGCACCCGCCTTTCATATCAGTGGATCCCCGGCCATGTACACAATCATCCGCGATGATTCCAGAATATGGCGGATAGGTCCATCCTTCATCGAGGGCAGGAACTACATCAACATGGCCACAGAGAAGTAAACGTCCCTTTGGATCTGCAGAAAGGAGATTATCTCTCCTCTCCCTGGTCAGAATTTGGGTCTTCAATCCCAGGGCGTCACAAAAATCCTGAATATACGCGATAACTTCATCAGTGTATCCGGGAGGATTCTCCGATCGTATCTGAATAAGATCCGAACAGATTTTGGTGACCTGAGATTCGGACCCTGTCATTCATGAGTCCTGATATATTCTGTCAGTTTTTCCGCAACTGGTGATCCATTATAGAGGGCAGTAAGATATGATCGCTCAAACATCTCATCTACCATCATCTGAAACTGATCAGATAGGATGGGACGTTTATCATCGGGATTAAATGTCAGGCGAAATGACCGGTATGAGGCCGGGTCTTTGGGAGAATATACCTTCTGAATAAAAAGGGGAAATTTTTCAAAATCCTGAGGGTGATTTTCTTCAAGCCATGCAAGAAACTCCATAAAAACACGGTTTTCCTTTTCTTTTGCCAGATCTGCTCGATGCCTTAGGTATTCCCTGCTCATCAGGTTACGGGGTGAGTCAGCATTATATGAGAGCATTGAGATGGAAAAATCCAGATGAGCAAGTGCATCAAAATACCAAAACCGGAGAACCGGATGAAAATCTGATGTGTCTTCAAGGATGAGGGATTTGTTATAGAGTGTCTGGAGCACCCGTGCGTACTCGTTGACTTCAGGCATATAGAAAAGTGGGTGGCTGGAGATTAAAAGCGTCTCCCTGCAGGTCAGGAATTATAGGGTTCACGAAGACCAATCGCCTGCTTAAAGAGTGCATCCAGTTCTTCTCCTTTTTTTCCTTTAATGTCTATGTGATTATCATTTCGAAGCAGACATGGTTTGAGCTTCCCATCTGAAGTTACCCGGAGCCGGTTACAATGGTTACAAAAATCTGAATTATGGAATGGCCTGACAAACTCAATTTCTGCACCGTCATAACAGTATTTCTTTCGATGATGCATGCGACGGGTAATTACCCGTTTCGAAGAAGCAGCGATTCGCGATTCAAGATCAGTCAGATCTGCATGATAAGGACAGTCTCCTAGATCCATCAATTCAATAATCTGGAGAACCATGTGGCGATCATCAGAGACAAGGTTGATAAAATCTTCAACTTCCCCCTCGTTCATCCCTTTCAGAAGAACCATATTAATTTTGATGGGGACAAGACCCGATTTTCGGGCAGCTTCAATTCCTGCAAGTGCATCCCCCAGATGATCAATACCGGTGATCTTCTGGTAAACTTCAGGATTCAGACTATCTAGACTGATATTAACACGGGAAAGACCTGCTTCCCGGAGTTTTGTTGCCAGGGGAGCAAGAAGGGTTCCATTCGTGGTCATTGAGGACTCAATACTCTCCGGAACACTTCTGATAATATCGAGAATATCTTTTCGCAGAAGCGGTTCTCCCCCGGTAAATTTCACTGATCTGATACCAAGCCGCTCTGCTGCGAGAAGAACTTCTCTGATGTCTTCAAGAGGCATTGGCTGCTCAGGGACACATTCTCCTTCCCGATGACAGTAAATGCACCGGAGGTTACACCCGGAATTCAGACTAATGCGAAGATTGCTGACCGGTCGCTGATAATTATCTTTCGCTGCCATCCTCCACCTGGTCAGTTCCCTCTTCTGGTTCATCTTCTACATAATAGGCATCTTCTCTTCCCGCCTTGAAATTTCGGGCAATTATATAGACTTCAGCACTGCCCTTTCTGCTCGAATGGGTTTTATGAGTAGTTACCCGGAAAAACTCCTCTTTTACTTTCCGGTATATCCACGGAAAATCCTCACCCTGAAATGACTTCATCACCAGATTACCTCCCGGACAGAGAACCTGATATGCAAAGTCCAGAGCCATTTTGTTCAGGTCAATCGCTCTTGCCTGATCATAGGATTTATGACCGGAGAGTTTTGGGGAAGCATCGCATACTACCAGGTTTATTTCAGGAAGAAGATCCAGAATTCGTGCAACCATTGCTGGCTGGGAAAAATCGCCAACTAAAGTAGTCACCCCTTCAAGAGGCTGAATAGAATTAAGATCTATTCCAACTATCTGTCCGGTGGTATGTTCTCTGAGTACCTGGAGCCAGCTCCCGGGAGCTGCTCCAAGGTCCACAACATTATCCGTAGGCCGGAGAACCAGATTCCGTTGCAGTATTTCTTTTAATTTATATGCTGCTCGGGATCGGTACCCTTCCTTCATCGCCCTTTCATAGACTTTATCTCTACCCCATTGAGAACCCATAACTCGCTCGTATCCACCTTATTGGTTAATTATTACACAGACCAGCACTTATATGTGTGTTAAACAAATATGATACAGCAGTAGGGAGCGCAGATGCTGAAAGGAACAATAAATGCAGATACATTCAGGGATTCCATCGATGCCGTCGCTGCTCTGGTGACCGAGTGCAGACTGCACTTCTCAGAGCAGGAAGTCTGGATCCGATCCGTTGACACCGCAAATGTAGCAATGGTCATCCTTACTCTCCAGCGGGATGCGTTCAACACGTATGAAGCAACACCCGGAGAGCTGGGTCTTGATATTGCCAAGATTAAAAATATCTTTACCATGATGGGTAAAGCAAGTGAATTTAGTCTTGATTATCCAGAAGGGGCCAATAAGATTGAGGTTCGGTTCGAAGGATATCACTATGCAATAACGCTCCTTGATACGAATACTATCAAGAAAGATCCGAACACTCCAGGAATTGAACTTCCCGGAGTTGTCACCGTGTCGGGTTCAGCACTTTATAATACCATCAAATCAGCATCAGTGGTTTCTGATAAAATGTGGCTTGGCATCGATCCGGACAAGAAGATATTCTTTGTCAAGGCTGAGGGTGACAGTGATCATATCGAGAGAGAATTCACCGCAGATGAAATGATCTCGTGTAATTATGCCCCAGCCCGGTCTCTCTTCTCCATTGATTATCTGAAAGATATGGGGAAAGTAATGGCACATGCATCAGAAGTTACCATCCACCTTGGGAATGACCACCCGGTAAAGTTCTCCTTTGATATCGCAGGCGGGAAAGGACATGTAGAGTACCTGCTTGCACCCCGGATTGAAGCAGACTGATGTATGGTTACTCTTGATCTACGGGATCTCGCGAAATACCCTTTTTTAAAAGAAGCTCAGGCATTTATCAGCAGTCATACCGCATCACTTGACCAATATTTAGAATCACAAAGTGGGCACCTTGCGGTAAAAGAAGCTCTGGATACCGTGATCAGTTCCCTCCATTTCAATCCTCGTCAGCCCCCTGAAAACCTTCCTGATGTCCCGTCAGAAGCCGCAACTGTCAGAATACTGATTGCTGCATATCCGGTAAGCAGACTTCTGGTATCCTGTTCTGGAGACAAGATGCTGATTGATCGGTTATGCCGGTATCAATCCTGGAAAGTATACCGGTACCTCCAGGATGAAGACTCAAAAAAGAAAGAGGCAATCGCTGCATCACTGGGAGTTTCATCTACATCCTCGGGGATTTCTGTTATTCAATATGTTGAAATCGCTGCACGATTAAACGAAGAACGCTGGAAACTTGTAAACAGAGTTATTGACAAAGGGATTGTCAAAGTATATCCGGATGAAATTGATGAGATAATCCGAGAACGGCTCAGAGTCGTTATGAATCAGAATCTCCCCTTGAAAGTTCCTCAGTCATTATGTACAACTCTGCAACCGGTTCTGGATAGAATCAAAACAATTGTGCAGGAACGGATGCTGGAAGAATTTGGTTCTGTGGAAGAGTCGGCTTTCCCTCCCTGCATCCAGGCGATTATCAACGCGCTGATTCAGCGCACTCACTTAACTCACATGGGCAGGTTTGCAGTAACTGCTTTTCTTCATAATATCGGGATGGACAATACCCGGATTGTTGAGATTTATGGACATGTGCCGGATTTTGATATTTCCAAAACCATGTACCAGGTAGATCATATTTCTGGACAGGGCGGCAGCGGAACAGAGTATGTCTCTCCCCTCTGTGCAACGATGAAAACACATGGCCTGTGTATCCACCCTGATGCTTTGTGTGCAAAGGTCACCCATCCTCTCACGTATTATAAACAGAAGAAACGAATGGTCGGTTCAAAAAAGAAAGAGAAGAGAAATCCTGAAAAATCAGGAGACGTTCCGGATCAGGTACCCGCCACCGCTGATAACCGCAATGAACAGGAATAATGCTGCCAGGTATGACGTACTTCCTGGCAGAATTGCCGGGAGAATAATGAGAACCATCAGAAAGATGATCAGACTGGAGACACCTACAATGGCATCAAGCATCCACCGTTTCATAATCTATCCATTATGTCAGTCCACGGGCATAAGAAATATCTGTTCTTTGTATCTGCAGGATACCTGTCCTGTTGATTAGAAATTACCAAAGACTGTGGGGAAAATAATGGGTGCTCAGGGAAAAGAAACACTGATTCGGGACTTGAAGCATGCAATTGAAATGCTATCTCCGGTGGATTTTGCATCAGGCCTCATACCCCAGGGGGGGATTTCCCTTGCGTATGCGCTGCCTGGGGCACGAACCTGCGAGGATGTAGCATATTCTATTGACGGACAGATGTTCCTCTCAGAAGATGCTCCGGCAGTGCGGATGGTTCTTACTGCCATACGATTTGATCCAACAATCAGATGTATTGGAATTATGAAATATTCTCCCGCGGCAATTTCAATCTGTAATTCAATGGTTCTGGAAATATGCACTTTCAACAGAACGCTAGAACCACCGGGCACTACTGGTATCGACTGGGGCGTTGCCTTTTGTTGTGAACAGAGTGACGGAGTTCCTGACATTATTTATGATACCGGATCCGGGGAGAAAGAGGCTTTGATCCGAATACTTGGAGAAAATCCCGGGCAGGTGACAGCAAGGTTTAATAGGATCATAACGCGCATAATGAATACAAATCTCACTGAGGAATAATCAATGGGTGTTAAGCCAAGTTATATAAAATCGATCGGAACAGAACTCATCGAATACCACCGCGAGAAGTTTTCCGGTGACTTTGACGAGAACAAGAAAGCCGTTGGATCTTCAACTGATATTCCCAGCAAACGCGTCAGAAACCGCGTAGCCGGATATATCACAAGAAAGGTAAATAGCGGAAGAGCAGCATAAATAACCCTCATGTTTGAGGGCGTCTTACCTGCGCTTATTACTCCTTTTCAAAGGAACGCCGGGAAAGATCTTGATGTTGATGGACTGCGGTCCAACATTGCTTTTCTCTTAAAGTCCGGAGTTCACGGGGTTGTACCCTGTGGTTCTACCGGAGAATCAGCAACTTTGAGTTTTGCAGAACATGAAAAGGTTGTTGAGGTTACCCTTGAGGAAGCGGGAGGAAAAGTTCCTGTTCTCGCAGGTACTGGATCCAACAATACTGCAGAAGCAGTTCGTTTTTCCCGTGCTGCCAAGGATGTAGGAGCTGACGGCGTACTTGTCATCAGTCCCTACTACAACAAACCAAACCGTTCCGGTCTTATCAAGCATTACCAGGCCCTCGCTGATCTGGATATTCCTGTGGTCATTTACAATGTTCCGAGCAGAACCGGGCAAAACCTGACTCCGGACATTATCGCAGAACTGGCAAAACATCCCAGTATTGTCGGAGTGAAAGAGGCTAGTGGTGACGTGAATCAGATCTCGATGATAGTGGAGATGACTCAGGATGAAGACTTTTCAGTCATATCCGGGGATGATGGATTATCACTCCCGATATTTAGTGTCGGAGGGACCGGTATCATTTCTGTGGCAGCAAATATTGTCCCGGTTCCTATGATTCAGATGTATGATGCTGCTATGGCAGGAGATTATGCAACTGCTCGCAAGATACATTTCTCATTAGCTCCGCTTTTCAGAACGCTGTTTATGGAAACGAATCCGGTTCCAGTTAAAAAGGCAGCAGAGATGAGAGGGTTTGCATCCGGACCGGTCCGGCTTCCCCTTGATGAAGCTACCACCAATACGGTAGATAAGTTGCAGGAGGTGCTTGCACGTTATGATTAAAGTAGCAATTTGTGGTGCATTTGGCCGCATGGGTATGACCATCGGTGCAATAGTGCAGAAAGACCCTGATATGGAACTCGTCGGAGGAGTAGATGTGCAGACCGGAGAAGTATATGGTGCTCCGGTTGTAACTTCTGATAAATTCGGTGAACTTCTTGCAGAGAAAAAACCTGATGTGGTTATCGACTTTACTGTGGCAGGAGCTTCTGTAGTGAACATCCCCATAGCCGCAGCTGCAGGCTCTGCCATCATTCTGGGGACTACCGGACTTACTCCGGAGCAACGTGAAGTTATTGACACGGCAATTGCAAAAGGGAATGTTCCTGCAGTTATATCAAGCAACTATTCAATCGGAATGAACATTCTCTGGCTCCTGGTAAAAGAAGCTGCACAGCGTCTTGGAGATTATGATATCGAAGTGACAGAAGCCCATCACCGGTATAAAAAAGATGCTCCAAGTGGGACTGCCAAAACCATTCTGGAAATCCTTCAAAAAGAAGTAGGGCCCCGGGAGGAGGTATATGGGCGCGTGGGGATGAAAGAGCGGGGAAATGAGATCGGCGTACATGTCATCAGGGGTGGCGACATTGTCGGGGATCACTCGGTCATTTTTACCAGCAACCATGAGACCGTAACCCTGTCACATCAGGCATATGATCGGGGAGTTTTTGCCGAGGGAGCAGTTCGAGCAACCAAGTGGCTTGTTGGGAAAAAGCCTGCAATTTATGGGATGAAAGAGGTTCTTGGCCTCTGAAACTGTCTTTCAAAATTTTCGAAAATTTTTATAACTCGTTGAACATACTCAATAGGAGATTTACATGACTGCAATAATAAACAAGGATGCATGCACTGGTTGTGAAACCTGCGTTGATGAATGTCCGGCAGTAGCAATTACCATGCAGGATGATAAAGCAATTGTTAGTACCGAACTTTGCGTCGACTGTGGTTCCTGTGTGGATGTCTGTCCGGCAGAAGCCATAACCATGGATTAAATCCTCCATTTTTATTACTTGTACAAACCTACGTAACCTGTATGATCAGTGTAGGAGTACTGGGTGCGACCGGTGCTGTTGGTCAACGGTTTGTACAGCTCCTTGCAGATCATCCGTTATTCGAACTCTCTGTTTTAACCGCTTCTTCAAGGAGTGCGGGAAAGAAATATCGTGATGCTGCTTCCTGGCGTCTGGAGGTTCCTTTTCCTGATGAAGCCGGGGACATTATTGTTTCTGATACTTCCATAGAGAGTCTGAAGAAGGTTGATCTGGTATTCTCTGCATTACCTGCCGATCTCGCCGGAGAGGTAGAGATGCAGTGTGCGAAAGCAGGGATAGGAGTGTGCAGTAATGCAAGTACCTACCGGATGGAGCCGGATGTTCCTCTGGTAGTTCCTGAAGTAAATGCTGACCACCTGGGAATGATAGATATTCAGCGCGATAAGGGTCAGGACGGATTCATCGTTACAAATCCCAACTGTTCTACTATCATGCTCACCTGTTCTCTTGCCCCGATACGAAGGTTTGCCTTTACCGATCTTCGGGTGGCAACGATGCAGGCAATTTCAGGTGCAGGGTTTGAGGGAATCCCGGGGATGGCCATCTTTGACAATATGATCCCCTATATCGGTGGAGAAGAAGAAAAGATGGAACGGGAAACCCTGAAGATCATGGGGACTTTTGATGGTTCAGAAGTGAAGAATGCTCCTTTCTCTGTCAGTGCATGCTGCAACCGGATTCCGGTAATTGATGGTCATTCAATGTCAGTATGGGTAGATATCAAAGACCCGATAGAGAAAATAGCTGAAGCATTTCGTACCTGGAAAACTACACTTCCCCAGCTCCCAACACTGCCATCCCGTTCGGTGGAATATATGGAGCAGCCTGACCGCCCGCAACCCCGGCTTGACAGGATGAAAGGCAAAGGTATGACCGTCTCAGTGGGAAGACTGCGTTCGGGTATGAGATACCAGGCAATGGGACACAACACAATCAGAGGAGCAGCAGGTGCATCTATCCTGAATGCCGAATTGATTTGTGATCGTGACTATCTGTAACTATATCGTACATAATGACATACGTGCAGGACGATAACACCATATTTGTCGGGAACAAACCCGTGATGAACTATGTTCTTGCGGTAGTTACCCAGTTCAATAATGGAGCTCAGGAAGTCATAGTAAAAGCGAGAGGTAAGGCAATATCCCGGGCAGTTGATGCTACTGAAATTGTCCTTAACCGATTCCTGCAAAATGTAGTCAAAAAATCTATCATGACCTCAACAGAGGTTGTGGATACTGAAGATGGAAAAACCCATGTATCCAGTATTGAGATCATTTTGATTGCCAGGCAGCGATCTGATATTACTCCTGCCTAAAAACTATCTTTTACCGAAGCTTTTTAACGATTCCAATCGTACCTAATGGGAATGATCAGGAACTACTGGACGTTCCTTCTCGTGTTTCTTCTTCTTCTAAGTCTTAATAACGTTTTAGCAGCAGAGCCCGAGACTCATGGGTATATCGAGATCCATAACGTAACCATTCATTTAAAACCAAATTTTGCCGATGTCAATGTCAGTTATACTCTGGATGATGCATTTCGCCTTCTTGTTCTTATGTTCGGAGAAAATGACGTAAAAACCCGTCTTCTTGATATGCTTGCCTTTGAAAACGCAACCATAACCCGGATGGATTTTGAATCTGCTGAACTCAAAGTATATGATGTAAAACCAATATATGGAGACGGACTTTACTGGTTCCCTGATCACCAGTTTGGATCAGTGATTCCATCTGTGACGATAATTTCAAATCAATCCTCCCAGACCTATGAAAATATCTCCAAACTGGAAAACGGTACCGTCTATTTTTAAGCATAAAGACAAAGCATGACACAGGATTTGCTGAGTTTTACTCTCTTTACTCTCTCGTCAATTCTGATTGTTGTAAATCCTGTAAGTGCTATGCTGGTATACAATTCTCTCACTGAAGGAATGGCTTCCTGGAGTAGGAAACAGGTAGCATCTCATGCATGCAGACTTTCTCTCATCGTTCTTCTCTTCTTCACTCTGTTTGGATCGTCATTACTGATTCTATTTGGTATCACCATTGAAGCATTCACCATAGCCGGCGGTGTTCTTTTATTTGGGATTGGGATGGAAATGGTATATGCCAGAACTACTCATACGAAAATCCCTGAATTAGAGAGAAACACCTCCGTTGACACCTATGAAGTGTCATCAATGCCTCTTGCTTTTCCCATGATTTCAGGCCCTGGAACGATTACAACCGTTATTGTTCTTTCAAAAGATGCTCCTCTGTTTACTGAACCAATTCATTTAGGAATAATTATTGGTGCGATTATCGTCACGATGATCCTCACTTACCTGCTATTGGTTTTTTCTGAGAAATTTACGGACCGGATTAGTCAACAGGAATATCGGATAATCAACCGGCTCATGGGAATTATGTTAATGGCAATAGCGGTTCAGTTCATAATTCATGGGGTATCAAGTGCATTTCCCTCATTGGTAGGGTAAAAAACCTTCAAAAAAAAATTCTTATTCTCACTAAACTATCTTCCATTTGTGAGAATCTAAACCTGGTACCCAATTATTAGTGATAGATGAAGTATATCAAGCGATTTCTGTGAGAAATTGCTTCTGGTGAAACAACAACATAATTTCTGTGTGTTTCATCATCAACATCCGTTACAATCTTCTGTCGGAGTGGGAACAGGAGTAGAAATAAAACCAGGAGCATCTGAAGGATTAATAATCCCTGAATGGTAGGACGGATCACCAAAGATCTTCTGGAAATTCTTTATCCCACCGGTAACCGTAGTCTTATCTTTCCAGGTTCTTTCGGCAGCAGTCTTATTCCATGTAGGATTAGAAGCGGAATAATCATTCCCATTTCGTGCCTCCATGATGCTCCCGGCAAAAACCGTACCTACCGTTCCTTCTGCAAAATCGGATCCAGAATTGACATCAGGAGTTACTGCGATCCGATAGCTCATTTCAGTCGGATTTAATACAGAACCAGTAACCGCACGGAGAACCCCTTTTGTAGACACCTGCGCACTATTGATGTTAATCAGGCTACTCCTAGCGGAGATAAGATTGCAGAAGGCTGGCACTCCTATCCCATTTGAATTTGTAAAGACACATCTGATGTTGTCAGCAATATTGGCCCAGTTACCGGCAACGCTGAGTATGTATTCTTCTTCACCAACGAGATGAGCACCTTCTATGCTGGCATAGGTGAGAATTTTTTCTGTCTCAAGGTTATATAGACCAGTTGCCTTATTGCGTGAATCAAAATTAAAATTTTTATTTTCACTGAGTTTTCCCCCATTGGTGAGAATTGAATCACGATAGGTAACATCTGCTATTGACTGATAGTATCCAAGAATTCCTGTAGGGATAGCTCCTGGTGAAGCAACTACCCATTTCAGGGTATTGGCATAATCTACTGCACCAGTGACATCCAGAACCGTATCAATGGTAAAGATCTGGTTTTCGGGGGTCTGGTTTGGCAGACGATCAGCAGATACCGAGCAGAAAACAAAACAGAACATCAAAATGATTAGGGCGATTTCGTAATCAATTCTTACCACAGTTTTCCTCCTATATCAAAATCGTGTGATCAATTTATTTAAGAATATCTAAAAAACATGCTATGAGGTTAGTTTACTAGAAACGAGATGATGCAATTAAAAGGTCCAATCAGCAGGAATATCGGATAAGGAATCGACTTATGGGTATTGTGTTAATGGCAATGCGGTTCAGTTTATAATTGGAGTTTCTCATCCCTTTCTATCACTGTCAGGGTAACAAACACCTATAGATGAGACATGAGCAGATATTTTTCTAACTTTCCTTTTGATCAGAAACGATGACATGGCAAATAACTAAAAAAAATTGAGAGATCAGAAAACGAAAAAAAACCGAAACGCGATTATGCAGGGAAAGCTTCCTCGCCCATTGCCTCATAGCATTGTCTGAAAAGCTCACGAGTTTCCAATGCTTCATCGCGATCGAGTTTCTGAATTGCAAATCCTACATGCACCAGAACAAATTCACCGACTACAACATCAACAAGATCAATACGAATCTCCTGTTGCAGATTTCCAAAGTCTACCAAAGCAATGTTTCCTTCTCGAATTTCGATTATTTCAGCAGGTACTGCAATACACATGTGTAAACCTCAGGGATAGATAATCTGAAACAGGGGGATTATTCCAGATTCAGTGGTCAAAGTACGTTGTATAATGATATATATCTGATTATTTCCCTTGTTCGTATCAGAACACCTCTATGATAGATACAAGGTTCTCTTCAGATCCGGAGCCATACATGGTCAATGATAATGTTCTCATTGAACACTGGAGAGATAGGTATGGAAAAATGATTCGGGAATTATTTCCCTCGTAGATTGCTGAATACTTTAATCTTTAAGATAGGGTTCCAAATCAAAGAGTAAAAACAAATCTACATCTGCACTCGCGTCTTCACCAACTTCGAAGGGATCATCCATATCTTTAATCAACATGAAAAGGCCGAGTATCATTGCGGTGATCGCTGCAATAAGAATACTTGCTTCTATCATTGACTCATTTTTGATAAAGAGCAGGATAACGATCACAAACACTATCGAAGTTTCTGATATCGCATATGCAGCAGGAATGAAATCGGTCTCTTTGATCTGGGTGATTCGATTAATTATTTTATCAATATTTGTGAGTTCATTTCGCATCTTCACTAAAATGGGTGGTGCAACGTTTTCTGCAGCCAACACGGCAATATCCTGATTGATCACAAATGACGCCTGATGCAGAGCATGAGTATCCCATGTATTGGATTTGAAATTGGTAACTACCACCTGATAAAAATCTCGAACGTGGTCTTTAAACTTCTTGATGATATCATCCGGTGCATTCGGGAACATACAAGGATCCAGATACAGTGACCGGATAGATGCGGCAAGTTCACTTGGAATCTTCTCACTTTCTTTATAGTCGGTGAGGGTTCCAGTAAATATTACTGCAATGGTGAATATTACCCCGGTTACAAGAGCAGATATAATCGGATTAATGGTAATAACATCTAGATTATAGTAATCTATCACCATTCTGATCAAAATCAGAATCAGGACAATAATTATTGCCTTTCCAATGAGTTGCCATTTCCGCTTTATCAGATTCATATTGTCATCATTTCTAGGTAATTCATCTATTAGGGTGTTCTGATCCGACAAGAATGAAAAAAGAGAATAATTATGAATGAAGTTTTTCTGGAAGGGATTCAATCGCTCCTGTCCAGAGAGAACCATTCAGATAAGCATCAATATTCTTGTTATCAACTACGACAGATGGTGTTTCAAGGTACAAGGGAACGGTATCACCATTCAGGATTTTTTCAGCCTGCTCCACTACTGTTTGACCCATTTTATCTGGAAACACTCCGAGAGTTGCGGTCATCGTGCCATTTTGTATCATTTCCAGTGTTGGAGCATTTCCGTCTATACCAAGACAATAAATATCTGTGTTTATCGTTTTTCCTCTCTGCTTCGCGGCAATGGATGCCCCAATAGCCATCTCATCACTATCAGCAAAAAATATGTCAATTTTGGAATCATTTGCCAAAACCCGGTCAGCAATTTCTCTGGCAGTCTCCCTGTCCCATCCTGCTACCTCCTGTCCTACCACAACAATTCCCGGACTTTGTGTTATTCCTGTTAGAAATCCGTTTGTCCGTTCTTCTGAATGAAATCCGGGTAATCCACGAAGAATGAACACTTTACCCTGTACGGATTCAAGCCCTTCATTCTTTTTTTCTGCAAGAAGACGGCATGCGTAAGAGCCCATTTCTGCTCCTCCGGTATACTGATTGTATCCGATATATTCAGAGATGTTTTGATTATTACCCGGTGTCAGCGTATTATGCATGAGAACGGGAATATCTGCAGAGGTCGCTTCATGAATTTCTGTTTCAAGAGATGCCTCATCCAGGGTGTTAAGACTGATTATCTGGACGGGTTTTTCTATGAGGGCATGCATGGCATCCTTCTGAGCCGAGATGTTTTCTTCCTGGTCTGGAGCGATAATCAGAACCGACCAGTTCCGCTCATTTGATGATATACGCATCCCGTTCGCAACTTCCTCGTGGAAAGGACTCAAGCTCCCTGAAGGGATAACTCCAAGCGTAATATTCTCAGAAGGTCCAGACGCAGCCAACACATTCGCTCCATGAGTACCAATGAGGAACATGAGACAGACGGTAAAAATTAGGATCAGTTTTTTCATGGGGTGTCACTTCTTTTCAGATATACTGGTTATGTGCAATCAGATACGAAATTACCTATCCAATTGCTTCACTCAAAAAATAGTTATTTCTTTTTCGCAGCACGAATCAGGATATCCTGCATGAACTGATTGGCAACTTCATTTTTTGCATTGATCTTCAATGCTTCATGGAAATTATCCCGGGCCTGCTGATAATTCTTTAGTTGATACTTTACATATCCCATAGCTGCATAAATCTCATCAACGGATTCGGTTTTCAGTCGTTCCTGAGACAATCCAGTACTATGGCTAATAAATTCGGATAGAACTTTTTCTGCAGCTTTGAAATCTTTTTTATCGATAAGATCCTGTGCCTCTTTTCCTAACGTATCAAGAAGCTCCGGAGAAGGTTCTTCCTGCTCAATAGATCCGGAATCAATTGATGTGACGTCGTCATCAGATTGTAAGGCTTCTGTTTCTTCAGTTTCCTGCTTTTTATTAAGGATATGGGATCTGATGGTATCGATTTTTTTCAGATCTTCCTTATTTTTACACATCTCCTTTGCTCGATTCAGATCTTCAAGCGCCTTATCATAGATATGGAGATAATACCGTGCCATCCCTTTAAAAAAATACGGGCGATAACTTTCCGGTTCTTCATGCATCATCACATCTGCAAGAGCAACAGCTTCCTCATAGTTACCCTTGACTATGAGCATTTTAATTTGCTGGCGTCTGTCCTGAGTTTCTAAATCTCCAATTTTATCCAGAATTAATGGTTCTTCTCCCTGACCCGGCGTCTTCCCTTTTTCTTCGGCCTTAAGAGCAGGGGGAGGAGAGGTAACGGTTTCATAGGTATTTCCCCTCCCACCAGTCGAAATGGGAGTCATTGAATAATCGATGAGCAGATCCGAATGGGTCACTACATCCATCATTCCGATATCATCATGAACCTCATGTTTCCCTGCAGGATATAAGAAATCAGAGGGAAGTGCTTCAGCCACAGCAACCGAACTTCCTGATGAAGCAGGAAAATGGGACGCCGTAACGTGATGAATCCCTGATGGCTTCAAATCGGGAATGGGAATTGAAGGAACCACATCAGGAGTTTTGTCTACAGTTTTTGGGAGGCTTTTTTCAGGAGAAATAACTGAATCCGGTTTTTCCTCTGAATTCTGAATAATTCCTTCTGAAGATGATTTCTCCTCGCTGTCCTCTTTTCCGTTCTCAGTAATCGCGGCACTCCTGATTAAATTATCATTGGCGGCCGGAGGTTCAATAGAAAGGGCAGGCTCTGGTTTTTCCCCAGGAACTCCTGAACTTACTCCGATAATCGGATTTTGGACTGGCGACTGCACTGGAGATGAAGGATGAATCCCTTCTACAACAGAACCAGTTGAAGAACCGGCTACCTTTGGTTTGATTAATTCCTGTGGATGACTAGGAGTACTCCCGGAAAATAGCGATAATATCTCTTCATATTGACCGGTTGTCAGCTCCCCCCGAGCATACCGGTTATTTACTATCCATAATGCTGTTGACTGCTCATAGGAAAATTGCTCCTGAGTCAGGATATCAAACATCTGCGTATATTCGTCAGACGTAATTTCGCCTTCTGCATATCTGACGTGAAGAATATGCAATGGTGGAGACCATGGCTGAGCATTCAATTTTTTCATCAGGTTTGCTAATCGTTCCTGATATTGCTCAGCGGTAATTTCACTTTTCGCGTATCGAATCTGAAGCGCTTTCAAAGATGATGTCTGTTGACATGATGAAACATTTTTCATCAAACGGGAAATAATCTCCTCATACTCCCCTGGAGTTATCTCTCCTTTCGCGAGACGTATCTGAACCGCAGCTACCGGACCATCATTATCCATAACGTACCCCATCTCTACAGCACCGTTGGTTCGATATTCCCATATATTGATATGCATGTATTCTGAGGAATTGAGTTCAATACTTGAAGGAATTTTTTTGGAAGGAACCATTTTTTTTTGGGACATGATACGAAAACATCTTTCTGCGCGAATAATAACAGGGGGTATATGAAAGCTTTTTTTATTGTGGCACATTTGTTCGGTGCCTGAAGGTTTCCCCAAAAGACACCAATGGATTTAACGACTCAACAGGAATTGATCCCGGATTAATCTATGATCTCAAATCGCAATTCAGACCGGAGGAGGGTTTTTAGAAGAAACATATTCTCTCCCCAGCTGAAATAGTTCAGAAAGATGAGTAGAAAAACTGACTATTGGATATTATATATCAATAGAATAATGAGAATATTTCCGACGAATTTCGTTCATAACCAGACTTTTCCTACACCGGTTAGCGAATCTGAAATTGATGTAAAGAAATGAAACAGAAAAAAAATCAGACAACACTTTTTGGATTAATTATTGGATTATGTATCATTTTTCCCGGAATTATTAGTCCCGCTCTGGGAGAAGATCGAAATCAGGAATGGGTGATTAATCTCTCCGGTATTGCGGAAACCACTCTTGAGCAGCAGGAGTTTGAGGAAATGATCAATCCGCATAAAAATTCCAGCCACTTTGCGTCACTCGTCGATAGTGACGGGCAGGTGTGGGATGGAATGCCTCTCTGGCTTCTTCCACAGATAACCTCGGAAAACCAAGTCATTAGTTCATCATTTGATACAGCGAAGCCCTGGTCTCTCACCCTGACGGGAAAAGATGGTAGACAGGTGACGCTTGACAGCAATCTAATTTCCCAAAATAATGCATACATCCTTGCCAATGCCCTCAATGGCAAGACATTCTCGTCATCAGAAACACCGTATCCCCTGGCCCTGGTTGGAAAAGATCTACCTACAGACCTAAAAATAGATGGAATCAGCCAGATTCGGTTTTCATCCGGCTGTTAATGACGAATATCTCCTAACACCAGGTCTATACCTGGTATTGGGAACCATCCCGCTTTAAATGATCTCTCCGGTTCTGATAATCCGGAAGCATTTGTCCGACGAGATCCCAGAATTTTTTCGAATGGTTATGATGGACAAGGTGGCAGAGTTCGTGAACAATGACATATTCAATGAGTTCCATTGGTGCCATCGCTAATCTGATATTCAGAATAATTCCTTTTGGCGTGCATACGCCCCACCGGGTTTTTTGATTTCCAAATTTTACCTGAGGAATCTGAACGCCAATACGGGTTGACCATTTGGGAACCATCTCATGGGAGATACCAAATAATGTTTGCTTGAGAAGGAACAGATAACTGGTTTTCACCGAATTCAGATGTTGCTGTGATGAAAGACCATCGGGAATCATGAGGTGAATGCCGGATTGTATCACTTCTCCATGAAACCGCTTTCCATAAGATACTGTTAAAGGGAGAGATGATCCCAAATAGAGAAGGCTTTCTCCGGTATCGTACTTTTTCTCAATTATCGGCTTTCTTTGCTGGCAAGCCAGTTTCTCTCTGATCCAGTCTTCTTTCTCGTTGACAAACCGGTGAATAATATGAGGATCTGTGTGTGGAGGACTTACCACAACAATACCATCAGATTTGACTTTGAGAATTATCCGTCTGGCACGAGGATTACACTTGATTAAATAAGGGACTTTTTCTCCGTTGATGATAATTTCTTGTGAACTACCCGAATCTATTATTATTTTTGTCTTTGGTTGTAATTTATCAGAAATCCAGGGAATATTTTTATAAATAAACTTTTGTACATCATCAAATTTCGCATCAATTGGCGCTGTCACCTGCACGGGAAGCAGAGGATGAACTTTGATAATGATCTGTTTTACCCGGCGTCGATACGAAATATTGACTTTTACCTCTGTGGAACCAATATGAAGAGATATCTGTTCGGATTTCCGCTTATAGAGGGGATGTGCTGAAAGAATCAGATGGTAGAGTATTTCTTCATTATCTTCAATCAGAAAACCAATCTCTTCCGTGGTGATATCATGCCTGGCATGGATCACCAAAGTACCATCCGGAGAAAGGGAAAAAAGCGAGTGTTTTCTTTGAGTGCTGAGTTGAATCTGACAGGGGATCCGTATACCACGAATCTCAACCGTTTTTATCCTGGCAGATGCTTCACGAGAAGTTTTTTCTTTAATGACCGTCTTGATAATCTTCCCGGAATTTCGGGAAATAAATTCCAATATTGAATCTTTGGAAAAATTCTGTGGAGCGGTTATGAGAACTCTCTTCTCATCTGTTAAGACATAGGAGATCTCTCCTGCATCCCGATCATACTGCACCTGATAAGGAAAAACCCTGTCATTATCTGATATAACTCCTGAAAATTCATCTGGAAGATCTGGCAGAGAAAAACCAGGAAGGGCTGTTTGTCCCATTATCACTATAAGGGCTTTTGGCCGCTTGCTATGAGATTATATGCCAGATATGGGATTTTCTCCTCGATAAATGGCTCTACCTTCTTTGCGATAGAAAAGAGGGGGTCAGCAAAAGTAAAATGAGCAAATGAACATCGGAAGATATTGATGTCGGTATAACCGGCAGCTTCCATGAGATCATACATCTCTGCTGCAGTGTAATAGTGTTCAGTAAACTTCCCAACGCCTACTCGTTTGATCCGCATCTTTTCGCCCAGAACAAAAATCGCCGGAAGACTTGAGGTGAACACATTTTTTCCAAGAGTGCACATTGCCAGTCTGCCACCCGGTCGTAAAATGCGAAGGCAATCCTCAAGAGTCTGATTCGGACGGGTAAGATAAGAAAAAGCGAGAAGACTGGATATCGAGTCAAATGAATTATCTTCAAAGGGAAGATACTCTGCTGTTCCAACCAGAAACTGCACCTGAGGAAATATCGAGGTTGCCCGTTTGATCATTCCGGAGCTGATATCAATTCCGGTAACGCTTCCTCCATGCTGAATATATCTTCTGATGAATAGTCCGGTTCCACATCCGATATCAAGAAGTTCTCCTCCTGTTCCAATCTGATTCATTACCGCCTGGGCAATATGATCATAATATTGCCTACCACGGTCACGATGATCATATCGCTGATCATACACATCAGCAATATCATCATAGTGTGATTGAACTTTTAAATCTCCTTGTACTTGTTTCACAGAAAGACCTCTTGAACAATTTTGGCGGCAAGGGCGTTGATCTGCAGGTATTCATTACCGGCATGGGTCATGACATGATCCGCATCTGCGATGCAGGATATAATATTTGGGTGATAGTATTCCCGCCTGACGATGAACAGAAGTTCATCAAGTACTTCCCTGGCTGACAATCCATATTCAATCATCAGACCTTCAAGCCGGCGTTGTGCAGTACTAATATCTTTCGCTTCCATTGCTCGGAAAGCTGCTGCTGCAATTTTCCGGGTTTCTCCTTCTCCAAATGAATCAGGAGTAATTTCTACTCCGGTAACGACCCTGACCTGGAGATACATAATGGCTTTTCTGAGATCGCCTGCTGAGGCTGCAACCAGTAAACCGAGTTCATCCGGACTGATGGCATCAGGTGCAAGCCCCATTTCTTTCATGATCTGAATCAGACGTGAGTGAATTTGATCCCGGGTAAGCGGAGTGAAAAAAAGCGGAAGACATCGAGAGGAAATGGGAGGGATGAGAGAAGATGCATTGGTAGTACAGAAGACAAAGCGGCAGGTTGCACTATAACGTTCCATGATCCGACGAAGTGCATGCTGTACATCATGGGAAAGGGTGTGGGCATCTTCAAACCAAAGAACTTTAAATTCTGCATTTATTGGACGAATAGATGCGTAATTATTGATGGCATGTTTTAAATTGGAAATAAATGATTCATCTGATTTGTAGAGATGCATGAATTTTTCATCAGATTCAAGATATGAACGACCACGCTCCATCAGATCTGCTGTCTGGAAAATGGTAACATTATCCTGCCAGACATCCCCATACAGCAGTTTCAGGGTCGTTTCAACAGCGACTGTTTTTCCAGTCCCATGAGGTCCGCATACCAGAAGATGAGGAAGGGTGTGATTTTTTGCACACATCTCAAGAACTTCAACAACCCGCTCCTGCCCGATAATTTCGTGCAAAGCCCCGGGTCTGAATTTTTCAATCCAGAACATCATCAAATCTTCTCCTGATAGTCATTATGGCCTCGCGTATGAACTTCTTGGTATCTATTTCCTGAATCAGTTTCTCTGCTTCAGAGAGAGATAATGTGCTGAACTCGCGGGTAATCGAAGGTATTGCCCGTGTTACTTCGTCAATTATTGGCAGGGTTGCCGTTTGTGCAGTCCTGGAGAGGGGATTGAGATCTATGGCTATGACTATCTTTCCCATCTTCACGAGTGCTTCGGCCCGGTCACCATCTTCCAGGGGAACCAGAATCACATCTGCTGCAGCCATCCCTTCTGCATGACAAAGTCCCCTGTCATGATCCAAAGGAACGAATCGCTCTACTTGTCCTTCAAGAACTTTACATCCGGCATCGGTAAGAATGGTGGTAATAGAAGTAATTCGCTCTTCAGTGCGGTGAAACAGGTTGACTTCTACCCGTGCTCCGGTAATTTTTTGCAGTTCGGCTATTGCACCGGAACAAAGGGCAGCAGTGTTTCCATTCACTGAAATGACCGGGTGCTTTGCGGTCATGAGAAGAGCAGCAGCCAACCTTTCTGCTTCCGTAGCGCTCTGGCTGGTCTTCTCTCCAAGAAGATAATCAAAAGCTTCTCCCCGGCCATGGGCCGTCATGCCTTCCATGGAAACTACACCTTTCCAGGCGTATTCTGCCATTCGCTCCCGTGTTACCAGCGAATGATATCGGGGATGACTTTTGGGAATCATGTAATAATCTCCAGGATTTCCGGTCCACCTTCAGCAATTTTCAGAATGTGGACCTGCGCAAAAGGACGGAGTATCTCTGCCGCCTGCTTACCAAGAGCAAATACTCCATTCCCAAGCATGGTCATACTAACCGGGATATCATTAGCATCGCATGCAATTAGGACTTTGCGAATATCATCAGATATGAGACCTGAGTTCTCTGCAAAACTGCGTGATATCCGGAAGAGATCTTCAAGAGTATCAGGAACTTCCTGGGGAAACGCAGAACTAATTTGTGTTATCATTTCCGGGGAAGAAAGAACCGAGGTGGTTTTCAGTGGCCCAAGGGTGATTGCACAAATCTGCCGGGAATCATTTGTCCTCCTGATATTCGCGTTGATACCAGGCCCTCTTCTCACCACCCATCCTCCTCCCTGACATGCGGATATATCACCTAAACCGGTTTTGAAAAGAACCTCAACCTGATGTGCATGAGATGAACATTCTTCCGTGGTCAGGTTCAGTTGATACAGGAGATTTACTGCATGGACTGCTCCTAGCAGTGCAGCTGCAGACAATCCGTATCCGGATGATAAGGGCAGGTTGCATCGGGTTTCAATGCGGGCATGGACTTTGAGATTGGTAAGGACGGTGCGAATAACCGGTGAGTCATCAGATACCTGCACCAGTTCATTGGAATTATTCCGAACATATACCGCAATTGATGTCTTCTCTGAAAGATTCGCAGTAACTGTCACTCCTTCGGAAATTACCATTCCTCCACCAGCACTGCCCGATGTCTTTGGATCCCCAGTCACAAATGGCTGAAAATATCCGGAGATGTGTCCTGGGCAGAAAGCGGTTACCCGTGATGGTTTCATTCTTTCTGACCTGCGTCACCAGAAGGTTGAGGTGGAAGGGGGGGGAGATATCTGTCAATCACCTGATGAAGGAGATGATGAGCAATTTCCTCCTTGAGGCCGGATACGGCAACTTCTCCTTCCTTATCAATGAATACATATTCCCCCTCAGGGGAGCCCATTGTGTCCGGTTTATTTGCGGCAACCATGGTTACTCCTTTCTCCAGAAGTGAGGAAGCTGCTTTCACACTATCCTCACCAAGTTTAAATGCAACCGTAATAATCGGATATGACAGAGCAGAATCCAGAATTTTTGGGAGCTGATGAAGAGTCAGGGATATTTGTTCTCCACTCGGGATTTTTCCTTCATACAAAACTGGGGCATAATCTGAGATTGCCGCAGCACTGATGTAAAGATCCACCTGATGCATTGCAAGATATGAAACAACTGCCTTTTGCATGGATGCTGCAGTACTGGTTTTGATGTTTGTCACAAGCGGAGCCGTATCACGGTGAATGATGGTGACTTCAGCACCCAGTAGAAATGCTGCAGTTGCCAGTTCCTGACCCATTTTTCCTGAAGAACGGGTGGTTAAGACACGAACATCGTCAACCGGCTCTTCACATCTGCCACTCGTGATAAGAACATGCCGTCCGGCCATTGGCTTTCCACTGAGTTCTCTGGCACAATGCATTACGATATCGTCAATACCAGCTATCTTTGCTTTGCCTTCTTCCACTCGTGGGTCTACTATGGTAATTCCCCAGTTTCGTAGGCGGGAAAGATTCTCCATGACTCCGATATGGCGGAACATGGCATGATGCATTGCAGGAACAATGACAACGGGAACCTGACTTCCAAGAGCAGTGGTTGCGAATGTAGTAACCGGGGTGTCATCGATTCCACATGCGATCTTTGACAGGGTATTTGCCGTGCACGGCGCAATAAGCAGGAGATCTGCCTGATGTTCATCCCCGCAGTACTGAACATGTTCAACTAGTCCGCTTATCCGGGTAATCGTTTCTCTGCCACATGCATAGGTGAGTGCATCCGGGTGGATAATCCGGCAGGCTGCATCACTCATGACAGCCTGGACCTGTGCTCCTTTTCGTCTCAGGGCATGAGCAAGTTTAATTGTTTCAACTGCAGCGATACTGCCGGTTACTGCTAGAATGATAAGTTTACCCGAGAGTAGATTCATGCGATCACCACATCTGCAACCATATGCATCTGATGGGGACCAACTTTTTTGACCGGATGAATCGATATCTCACCTCGATATCCATGAGATGACAGAATATCTTCAATCATGAGAGACTGATCCTGAATCATGTGGACATGAAGAATCGTTCCCGGATGGACATGATCAAGTGCATATGGGAGAAAAGAAACTGCTTCAAAGTGGCCCATGTGAATCCGTTCGTATGTTTCATGTAGCAGATTCCGGCAGTCTCCTTCTTCTGCAGTAACCAAAGAAGAAAGACGGTTTACCTGAACATTCTGGCACAGATATAGGCAGGAGACGGGATTAATCTCCATGGCATGGACTTGAGCTCCAGCTCGTGCCATTCCCAGAGTAAAATATCCAATACCCGCAAACATGTCCCCTACTCTCTCCCCGGGTTTGATCAATTGAGAGATTCTGTTCTTCTCCTCACGATTTCCCTGGGAGAACATTATCTTTTCAACGTCCAGATGATAGATAATTCCGGATTCTTTATGAGTTACCTCACCTGCATTTCCCGTAAGAAGAGTTATCCGGGGTTTTCTCATCACTCCGTCATGACCTGAGATCCAGAGTATTCCCCGGGGATGTTCCCGCATGGAGACATCTTCCATTTCCTCAGAAGTCGGTTTTTCTCCATGAAAGATGATCACGTCACCAAGTTTCTGATACCCCCGTCCGGATCTTCGGCGGTTACTCAGGGTGTGAGTTGCTGGAAATCCTTCTTTAACGGGAATAAATGCCCCTTCATCCGTAACATACGGGCTTCTCTGCCGGTCTACCCATGGTTCAATCATCACTGAGGATAATGATGAAACCGGCATAAGACGAGCACGCATATTGTATTACACCACAATGGTCCGTTCTGAATCGCGTAAGATCCGAATGGTGTCTCCAACTTCCGGATGTCGCCAGGACACCCGGTTGATCTCTTCAGATTTTCCTGTTTCCTGATCCATAATACCCAAAATCCCGGAATCTTCATAAATGACAGAGTACGTTATCGCATCTCTCACATGAGCAATGAACCGGGTAGGAACTGACTCCGGAATTGTTTTGGGAATTCCGGTCTTCAGATCCAGATAGGTCAGTGTCCTGCCTTCTGTTTGCAGGATTTCTCCGTAGGTATTGCGAACTGCAATCACATCACCCCGTTGCAGACGGGGGAGGCGGACCAGATACGTTATCCGGTAGAGTTTGTGCCCGTTTTTCTCTCCTACTAATGTAGGGTGCAAAGAGAAACGACCTCCAAGTTTTCGGGTAACTTCCCGGGAAATCTGCTCTCCTATCGCCTGAGAACCAACAACAATGTCCAGTCCTTCCCTTCCCTCATCAAACCGGCAGATAAAGGAGAGACGTTCTCCCTCATTCTGCATGGTTGTCTCTACCTGAACTGCGATTCTCTGGGCTTCTTCCTGTTCATGAACCGTTGCTTTTCGGCCTTCGGCACGAATCTGAACGACGCCTTCATAGTAATTTCCGTGCTGGCGGTTGCACCGGTCACAAGATTCATTCTGCCATACAACTTCTATTGAACAGTATCCTTCCAGACTCTCATCGTAAAGAGTTCCCTTAATTTCCAGATCTGCATATGTTCTGTTGATGCTCAGGTGATCCAGTTTTACTGATACACTGGGTTTTTTTACATCCTTATGAAACTTCACTGCAGATATTGCGGCGTCCTCTTCCAGATCTTCCCTTTCACGAGTTGAATCCCCCCAACCGGCAGATGTTTTGAGCGAACCACATCCACCACAGCGGGTAATAAAAACCCGGAGTTCACAAACATACCAGGCTACATCACCGGCAAGACATTTTCCACAAAGGCTCCCATCTTTGGACGGACCTCCGCACTTAGGGCATATTGCTTCGTATAAATCCATAATACACTTAAAGAATAATCGCGTGAGGAACTCCCGCAATTATCCGACATGAATCCCGATCCAGATAACCGTGTTTTATCGCAAGTCCGATACACTGTTCACCAAACATATTGATATTGTTGCAGGTTTTCAGGGCATTGAGAACTTCTTGTTCAGATACAACCTGATCCCCAAAGAATACAGGACTAATTACTATATTCAGGTCTCCTTCACTCAGGGTAGTATTGATCAGTTCTCGATCACAAATACCCACAACCGATTTGTTATCGGCATTCCGGTGAATCCTGAGAAACATCGAATATTTATATGACGCCAAAGAAAGTAAAATCATCCCTTCGAAAGGAAAGGAGGATGAAGAAATTATTCAGTGAATCTTAAGATAGAATTTCTGGTGATATCAAAGAGTAATCTCGATTCCATACACCCGCTCCGGAGTTTCAACATGAATCCGGTGAACATCATCAAGGGTGATTTTTTCTGCTTGTAAAAGACTGTTTGTATACCTGGGTACAGACTTGGGGCCGATAACTGCTCCGGGACGACTATTTTCATCCATATAGTCGCTCTCCATGGTAAACTCCCTCTTCGTCTGACACAATTCTGCAATCGCTTCATGTTTCGCGACAAGCGATGGAAGAAGGGGAGTATCAGGCGTTCCAAAATGTTTAATGACCCGGGAAGGATCCATCCCGGCATTTCGTGCCATGTCAGGAACATCCAGGCAAGGACCTGATTCAGCATGAATCTGCAGAGCACACCCTAATTCTCCTGATAGAGTCAGGGCATGCAGAAGAACTTCATTTGATGCAGCAAAAATCTCCGGTGAGGTATCATAATGAGGTCTGCCACTTTTCAGCCCTACTGCACGACCTTCTCTGACAAACTCTGCAGCACAGGTGAGTCCGTCCTTCATCACCTGAACTGCTTCCGTCAGAGTGAGTCTTGGCATCAGTACCGTAATTTCTGCTGGATGAACACCCAGAAGAGGAAAGACTCTGATACCTACTTCTTCGATCTGCTTCGCTATTTGAAGGGTCTCTTCATACACGGCGGAGAAATCAGTACCATGCACCGGGTGTACATCCAGTGACCAGGACGGTTTGGTCACCAGACAGATGTGGGTTCCTCCAGCCCGTTTAAAATCTTTTATCGCTTCGATTCCCCTGCCATTGCGGGGATCGATATGGATATGATCATCAATGATCGGAAAGCTCGGACTCTTCATCAATCCACTCAATTCGCATCATCGGGTATTCTCCTTCACGCGAAAGAGACGCATGGCAGGAGGCCTTATTTACCCGAATCGTAATTTCTACATCCAGCATAAGTCCGGAAAGTTCACTATATCCAAAGGAGTTTGGCACCATCATCTCCCGATCAAGACCTACGGTAATCTCGGTTACATATGGCTGCTGAATATGAGCGTTTTCCATTGCACGTTCAAGAGAATGTGCTGACTCCCGGGATACCGGGGTTCCAACCCACTGATGATACAACGCTCCCAGTTTTATACCTGCTTCAAACGCTGCCCGTTCCCGGTCAGATATCATGAGTACATATTGGTTATCAGATTAATAGAAATTGGTAAAAATGATCAGATCAGTTTGATTACCCCATGTTTGGGTTCCATGGCTTCCCCTGAGCGGAGCATCGATTTGATCTGTTTATCCACTTCATCTTTGTCAAAGCCCTGAGTTCTTACCCGTTCAATGACATCCTCAATATGGGCCCTGCCGTTTTCATCGGCCGTATCGCGGATAACCTGTTTAATTGTCCGGATAAGATCCCGTTTTCCTTTCGATACTCCGGTGGCTACCATATCTATATCAAAGGTCCCACTTGACGGGTCATAAGCCACCTGACGCAGGCAGGTATCGATGATCCGGATAACCCGGTCAGAATCACTCTTCTCGATGATCTCAGACAACCTGATTCTCGCACTGGATTCTGCAAGACGAACGATAGCTTCCAGCTGACGTGCGGTAACCGGAACCGGTTTATTTGCATCAGCAAGGTCTCGCAGTTTCATATAATATTCGATAAGAGCTTCCCGTGCTTCGGTGCTTAACCGGGGAAAACAGTTCCTCTTCGCATAGGCAACATATTTTCTGAAGATGACCGGATCAATCTCCGGAGTTACGGGCTTGAGTTGCTCTGTAATATATTCATCAGTAACTCCTTCAATCGGATTTCTACTGTGTTGCGCAATTAATTCCCCGACACTGTGAGCCTTGATGATATGCTCTGCAATTGCAAGGTCCCGTGTATGTTCTGGTTTATCAGTCAGGACAAATATCAGATCAAAACGTGAAAGCAGTGAGGGAGGCATGTTGATCTGCTCCCCGATGGGAGCAAAATCATCAAATCGTCCATACTTTGGATTTGCTGCACCAAGCAGAGCACACCGGGACTTTAATGTAGCCGTAATACCGGCTTTTGCAATGGATATGGACTGCTGCTCCATCGCTTCGTGCAGAGCAGATCGATCATTTTTATCCATCTTATCCATCTCATCCACACATGCCACACCCATATCTGCAAGAACCAGTGCTCCGGCTTCAAGTGTCCAGCGTCCATCTCCAAATTCATCTTTAACTGCAGTGGCAGTAAGACCTGCTGCAGTTGATGACTGACCCGAGGTATAAATTGCACGGGGAGAGAGTTTTACCACATATCTCAGCATCTGGGATTTTGCAATACCCGGATCTCCAATCAGCAGCACATGGATATCACCACGAAGACGACTCCCATCCGGCATCTCTTTCGCAATGCCTCCGAATAATTGAAGTGCTATCGCTTCTTTCACATCATCCACCCCAAAAATTGTCGGTGCAATGGAATGAGCGATCTTCCGATAGATCATCGGGTCCTGGGAGAGGGAGATGATCTGCTTCTCATCCTCCTCGCTGATATCGACCTCTTCAAACTCTTTTTCCGCAACCTCTATAGAATTACATTCGATATAAATATCAAAAATTGTTGATTTCGTGCCGTATGAATTCCGTTGAATGGATCGAAGAATACCATTAATGACAATCCGATCTCCCGGGGTTACGATTCCGGTGATGTCATCGGTTGCATCGACATCAATAGTCTGTGGTTGTTCTCCACCCCGAAGGCCTTCGGGAGACTCCTGAATTCTCAGTTTTTGTGAGTCCACAAATCGGGAAAATCTTGGGATGAGTTCAAGTTTCTTTTGGGTACATCCGTCTGCACCACACCCGTCCGGTTCAACAAACGGACCATACCCCTGGGCTTTCACTGTTCGATGTCCTGATGGGCATCGAAACACTGCCAGGGTTATTCGTGGCCTGACCTCAGTGGTTTTTCGTAAAATTCCTTCCACACAGATGAGCCTGCCGATATGATCAGATCTGATTTCCCGTATGGCTATTTTCCTTGGGAGTGAGAGAAACCGGATATTTACCTCTGGCTGCTCTTTCTCTTTTTTAACTTTGATGAGACGATGGTTTTTTATTGCATCCCTGATGTCGCCGATGACTTTTCCCGGGTTATCTAAAAGTTCATCTGCCATCTGAGTTCCGGTTTTGCCAAAACTCTCAATGTCGTGATAGTTGATATATAACGAATGGCGGAACGGGTATTCACGGGAAATTTCTTCAAGTTCTTTTTTACATCGGGTTTTTAAAAACCGATGCCAGTCAGCATCACGGTCGGTGATTTCAATTTCGTCAATATCGTCCGGGGGAGTCATGGTAGTATGTTCAGGTGAAGGGAGATCAGATGTGCAGGAAAACTATGCGTATATACTATTGGAATTGATATGTCAAATAAAAAATCCCATAATCAGATAAAAGCAGAAGGATTGTATCAGGATTTTGTTTGTCTGAAGTTATCGCGGGGGATTACAAGCTCAAAGCAGGCACCCTCTCCGCTTCGTCCCACTTCATTTATGGTAATGTCTGTAATAGAAAGGATCTCACGCACGAGAAATAATCCCAAGCCGGTATTTTTTCCATACCCTCGCTTAAATATTTGTGGTCTCTCTTCATCAGAAATTCCCTGCCCGTTATCACCGATATGAAGTACCAGATGGTCTTCTGATTCTTCTGCGGTAACCATAATGCGGGTTACGGATCCTCCGTGCCTGGTCGAATTTTCAAAAAGATTATAAAAAACTTTACCGATGAGAGGGTCAGCAAATATTTCATAGGTTTCGACATCAGATCCAAGTTCGATTTCAATATGATCCGAGTTAGGGAAAACAATTCCCCGAATGGAAGCTAACGAAGTCCAGACCGCTCCAAATGTTCCTAGTTCTTCATATAGCCGGGTAAATTCAATCTGATTTGTTAACCTGGAAAAAAGATCCTTCTCCCGGTTTAGGTATTCAAGAAATTTTGGATCTGGATCAGAGATCTCTGCCAGATCATGATACCCAAGCACTGCCATCAGGATATTTTTCATATCATGTCTGGTTATGGAAGAGAGCAGAGTTAATTTTTTATTTGCCTGGGAAAGAGCTTTTTCAACTCTGGTCCGTTCCGAAATTTCCCGTTTCAGTTCTTCATTCACCGTTTTCAGAAAATCGTTGGCCTCATTCATCTGATCATTCAGGGTAGCCAGACGATCTTTAGCTTCTATCAACTCATTATTTTTCTGAATGGCAATTTCGTATGTTGATAAAAGAATATTCAGTATTTGTAACCGGTTTGATGTGATATAATGTCGTTTTCCTGCAAAAAAAACTTCAATTCCGACATTCATCATCTCGTTCATTTGTAAATACCGGTTTGCCAGAATAATCTCAATTCTGGAGAGAAGATACTGATTATCGTAGGGTTTAATGATAAAATTGTCCGCTCCGCATTCAAGTCCTTCGATAACATCCTGCGGGTCAAAGAGCTGGGTTACCAGAATAACCGGAATATTTGCAGTACCTGGATTTGCCTTGATCTTTCTACAAAATTCATATCCGGACATCTCGGGCATGATAATGTCAGTAAGGATAAGGGTTGGGATATTAGTAACTAAAGATTCCAGTGCTTCAGGCCCTGAATAACAAACAACAACCTGATACCCAGCTGTTTCAAGCAGATGCTGTAGCATAGTTGCCTGCGTTCTGCTATCCTCAACAACAAGAATCTTCGCTGTTGGATTATGGACATATTCACTCATATCCGTATACCGCTCTTAAAATACCTGAAATTGGAAATGATTGCGCTTACCATAATTGCACAGCATGTAAATAAATCTTCTCGCACAAATATTACTTCTTAGATTTTTTATTTAGAAAAAACCCATGTGTTCTGGATGTTCTGTGGAATTGTGATGTTTCGGAAGAGCGAGATAAAAAGTCGTACCCTTCCCTTTCCCCGGACTTGACACAGAAATTGAACCCCCATACAAAGCCACAATTCGAGAGACAATAGAAAGACCAAGGCCATGAGAGGAATGATCATGCCGGGAGGGATCAGCCTTATAAAATTCTTCAAAAACCTGGTTGGCTTCTTCTTCGGTGAGACCAATACCCGTATCGGTGATGGATGTTACCCAGAACTGATCTTGTTCGCAGCTATCAATGGTTATGGATCCTCCCTTTTGATTATATTTGATGGCATTTGAGATAAGATTCTCAAAAAGGGTGGTTACATGAAATGGAGATATATGTACTGTTGATTCCATGGGAACAGAATTTTGAATGGTAATGTTGAGCTGACTTATGGAAAATGTGTATCCGCTTATCACTTCATGAATGACCCGGTTGATAGACATATCTGATTCTACCATGGAGAAGGATTCCTGATTCAGAAGCGACAATTTCAGCGTCTGTTCTACAAGACCTTTCAACACCTGAACGTCTTTATCCAAAACCAAGAGAATATCCCGCAGCTCATCATCCTTCTCATGTTTGAGTACATGTGGTAGCAGAGCAACCAGTGGAGTAAGAGGAGTTTTCAGATCATGCCCAATCTTGGTGATTAACTCATTTTTTTGTTTCAGCAGTTGCTCTACTGTTCCCGTTGTCCGGTGAAGAGCTTCGGTCCGCTCTCCCACGAGTTCTTCCAGATTTTCCGCAAGGATATTCAGACGTTCCGTAGCCTGTTCAAGAGCCAGATTTTTCGATACAGCAGTATCATAGATGGATAAGAGAATATTCAGCAGATCATCCCGGTTTGAGCATACCGAATAACGGACTCCATTAAAGTCGATGGTCCGCTCTTCTTCACGGGATTGAGAATCAGATGTTTCAAGAACAACTCTGACCCGGTTTAATAACCCTTCTTCATCAAAAGGTTTGATAATAAAATTGTTTGCCCCTGAACTGATGCCTTTGATAACGTCTTCAGGATCGTATAACTGGGTTACCAGAATAATGGGAAGCCGGGATATTTCTGAAGTTTTCCGAATTATTTTGCAGAGTTCATATCCGTCCATTCCCGGCATGACAATATCAGTGAGCAGTACATCAGGCATTCTTTCCTTTATTGAAGTGAGAGCAGCCATGCCTGTTTCTACCACCCGGGTCTCATATCCCGCCTGAGACAGAATATGGCACATTATCGTGGCCTGAGTCTTACTGTCCTCAGCGATCAGGATGTACCGTTTCTGCTGTGTCATTTGGATTTTCCTGTGAATGAGAGATGTCTAAGTTCCTGTGCGATATCTTCAGGGGAGAGTACATGACTGGCACCCCCTAATCTCAAAGCCTCTCCCGGCATCCCATAGACTACTGAACTCTCTTTATCCTGAATAATTGTTATGGATCCTTTTTGCCGCATCTGAACAAGTTCGATTGAGCCATCACTGCCCATCCCGGTCAGAAGAACTCCCACGGCTTTTTGCCCGATATTTTCTGCTATGGATCGAAAGAGATAGGAGACAGATGGACGAAGGTTATGCTCTTGTGGAGCATCGGAGAGCGTTATCTGCATATCTTTTGAAACCCCCATCTGGTAATGGTCAGGAGCAACATACAGAACTCCCGGTTTCAAAGACGCATTCTGCGATGGGACTTTTACCTGAAATCCCGTCGTGCTTGTAAGCCACTCAGCAAAACCTTCGATAAAACCTGGAGACATATGCTGCACCAGAACCAGGGGAAGGGGAAATGAAGGATGCAATTCCCGCAATATCGTCTGAATCACCGGAGGCCCGCCGGTGGAAGCTCCAATGGCAACCATTGACGGAACATAATCCAATGAAATTCCCGCAGATCTGATTTCTGTGTATGGCGAAGAGCGGCTCCGTGTTCTTTTGATAACTTTTACTTCAACGTATGTGCGAACAGCATTGACAATCTCTTTCGCTGCTGCAGAAAAATCCGGACTTGTCGGGTTTGGTGGTTTTGGAAGTATTGCAAGTGCACCAGCTTCCATGGCACGAAATGATGCGGCTATTTCTGCCAGGTTATCTACTCCGCTGATGATGATAATGGGGATCGGCGATTCCTCCATAATCTGCCTTGCTGCCTCAAAACCATCAATTCCTGGCATATTGATATCCATGGTGATGATATCAGGCGATAGAATTCTGGCAAGGCGGACCGCTTCAGTGCCGCCACTCGCTGTTCCAATGACCGAAATATCAGATTCCGCTTCAAGAATCCCACTCAGTAGTTCTCTTGAAACCTGAGAATCATCGACAATAAGTACCTGAATCATGGGAGAGACCTATAATATATGGCGGCTGATGACCTCGAGAAGATTGCTTTGATCAAAACTACTCTTCACGATATAGGCATTTGCTCCAACAAGGATACCATGTTCCCGGTCTTCCCGGGAATCAAGAGATGTCACTAAAATGACCGGAAGATCTGCAAACTGAGGATCCGCCCGAATTTTTTCTGTTAACACAAATCCATTCATCCGCGGCATATCCACATCTGATACCACCAGATCTACGGTTTTTACCTTCAGTTTTGTCAGAGCATCCACCCCGTCCACTGCTGTTTCCACAAGGTATCCTGCTCCCTCTAAAATATTTTTCAGCAGCATACGGGAGGTAATGGAATCTTCGGTAACAAGGATACTTTTCTGGACATCTTTGGTCATATGAGGCATTACTGCCGGAGTCAGATGTTCCATTCCTGCAATAGTTGCAGCAAGATCTTCGCAATTAATTACCGGGACGATGACACCATCACCAAGGATTGATGCACCGCTGATATGTCGGACACGCCTGAGTTGTTGACCAAGATCTTTTACCACAATCTCCTGTGCTCCGGAGATCTGATCTACCAGGAGCCCGAAGGAAATTCCTGAAGCGTTGATAAGTACGAGTTGCCGGGTACCTGTTCCCTTGTTCGTGTCTTCAGGCAGACCCAGAACTTTTGCAAGACTTACCACTGCAATCGGCTCATCGTTGAGCTCGATGACGGTCCGGTTCTCTATGGTTTTCAGATCCTGTTCAAAGATCTGCATGACCCGGACGATGGAACGCAGAGGCAGAAAATATGGGTGCCGGTTGACAATAACCCGGACTCCCCGAAATGTAGCCAGAGTCAGGGGAAGCGTAAGGATGAAGGTGGTTCCGTCTGTTGAAGACTCAATCCTTACCGTGCCACCAATCTGGTCAACCTTATCCTGAACAATTGCAAGCCCGAGACCTCTTCCAGATACTGTGGTGACACTTCTGCTTGTTGACAACCCGGATTTGAATATCAGACGTTTGATCTGATTATTGTCCATCCGGTTTAATTCTTCATCAGTAACAACTCCTTTTATTCGGGCTGCGTTTTTTACTGATTGAATATCAATCCCGGCCCCGTCATCTGCAATTTGAATCTCAGCCTGATGTCCCCGGGCATGACTTACCGATATCGAGATCCTGCCCCGGGGTTTTTTCCCTTTCTGAACTCTGGTTTCCTGCAGTTCTATTCCATGATCAATGCAGTTTCTGACGATATGGAGGAGGGGATCTCTGATACCTTCAAGAATCCGGCGATCAATTTCGAGCTCTGCACCTGATATTCCAACATCCACATCTTTCCCACTTTCCCGGGCAATATCTCTGGCTGCCCGGGGAAGAATATCAAGAATGGAAGAGGCGGGAACAAGAATGACCTGTTTTATCTCATCAATGAGTTCAGTGGTTGCCGTGTCAAGGAGATATTGATCCCGGACTGCTGAACGGGTAATTGCAGTAATATCAGTCTCCAGATTACGAATGAATGCACGATTATATTCAAGAAAGTTGGTTATTCTTTCAATTTCAGCAGGAGCTGATAAAGATCTGCCTCCATTCAGTTTTTGAGAATCTGTTCGCAGACGTTCGATATCGGTGGTAATCTGAGACCATGTCCAGCGCCAGCTCATAAAATTCTGGAGAAGATCCCTAAGACTGGATGATCGCTGACCAGCAGCCAGTCGTGCACCCATCAGATCATCTGCCCGGGCAAAGAGATTTTCCAGCCGATCTGATGAAATCTTCACCATGGTTCCTCCTTTCTGGTGAGAAGAAACCGGTGCATCAGGTATCGGTGATGACGGGTCAGGTATAGGAATATTTGGTTCCTGAACCGGGGGTGGTGTAACCAGAAGGGAAGATTGGGGAATAACTGATTCCGTTACATCGGATGAAATGACTGAAGTTCTAATTTTGGACTCAGTTTTTGTCGACTCCGGTGGAAGAATATCAGTCTCTGGTAGGGATGGATCCAGGGTGGGTATGAGATCTCCTGACTGTTCACCACTCCCGGCAACCGGACGGGCCACTCCTGCAGACAGGGAGAGGCTTCGAAGTTTCTGAATAAGGTCAGCAATTTTTACTCCCGGAGTATTATCCAGAAGTTTTTCCAATGTGTGAATTACCTCGTGAAAAAGATCAAAGGTTACCGGTTCAAGAGTGAGTGTCCCTTTTTTTACCGCTGAAAAAACACTCTCCTGATGCTGACAGAGAAGTTCGATATCGCGAAGACCAACTGCCCGGGCAGCTCCTTTCAGACTATGGGTCTCCCGAAACACCTGCTCAACAGTAGCATGATATTCTTCCGGAGAGACTCCGCTCTTCTCTAGGATTAAGAGTCCTGCAGCAATCTCACTCAGGTGTTCTTGTGCCTCTCCGCGGAATGTCTCCAGCAGCTGAGCCAGGAAATCATTCCCGTTCAGAACCATGTATTACCTCCCCATCAGAGTTTAAACCGTTCAGTTATCTGCTTTAATGCTATTCCAAGGTCATGGAGATCTTTTGCGGTCTTCTCCACCTGTCTTGTTACTTCAAGATTATTCTGGGCAGCCATTCTGATACTCTCCATGGCAGCCGAGATCTGATCCATGCCTACTACCTGTTCCTGACTGGATGCAGTAATCTGGGCTGATGATTTGGCTGCTTCACTAATACTCTGTGAGAGAACGGCAATTGCATCCCGTGCTTCATTACTGAGTTTCAGCCCGGTCGCTACGGTTTTCGTTCCCTGTTCGGTTGAAATAACGGTAGAACTGATCCCCCGCTGGATATCAGTGAGGATTGTCCTGATATGGGTTGTCGCTTGTTTGGATTGTTCAGCCAGGTTCTTGATCTCCTGAGCCACAACTCCAAATCCTCTGCCATATTCTCCGGCTTTTGCAGCTTCAATCGAGGCATTCACTGCAAGAAGGTTAGATTGCTCTGCAATATCCGTAACTGTTGCAATGATCTCTCCAATCGCCTGGCTTTGCTCACTGAGTTTCACCACACTCCCTGCGATAGACTCCATCTGCTGCTGGATATGCGTCATACCAGAGAGAATTTCTTCTACAGATTGTTGCCCGGTAAGCGCAACCTGATTTACGGCCATGGCTTTTTCAGCTACATTCTTTGCTTTATTATTCGTGAGTTCAGTGGTTTTTCTGACCTCTTCCACGGTAGCTGATGTTTCGTTTACTGATGTTGCAGTTTGAGCGGTACCAGAAGACAGTTCTGCAGTAACTGAAAGAATCTCACTTGACGCTGCAGATAACACATTCACCGATTCGAAGAGTTCTTCATTGATGACGGTCATCATCCGTGATAATTCAATTCCAATCCGATTGAGGGCATCCTTGAATTCAATGAAGTCCCCTTTTACCTGAAGCGATTCATTAACACGGGCACTGAAATTTCCTAAAGCAAACTCCTGCGAAACCCGCATCGCTTCATGTACCGGCTCAATAACAGCATCAAGTGTTGCATTCACCCCTGCGACAATTTTCCGGAAATCTCCTGTGTGTCTGGATGGATCGGCACGGGTGCTTAATTCTCCATTTATTGCTGCCTGAGTGAGAATATTTGAATCTTCGATTAACAGGTTAACCGCCTGAATGCAGGTATTGAGGTTGCCTTTGATCTCATTAAAATCACCATAATATGTGTCTGTTATTTCTGATGGGATGTCACCTTTCGCTATTCTATCGACATATTCTGCAGCAACATTCAGAGGACCAATGACTGCATCAAGCGTTGCATTGACCCCTTCGATGATCATTTTGAAATCTCCTGAGTGCCGGGATGGGTCAGCACGAGTATTCAGTTCTCCCTTCACTGCAGATTCTGTCAGAAGATTTGCATCTTCCACCATCAGGTTTACTGCGAGAATACAGGTGTTGAGATTATTTTTGATCTCATTGAAATCCCCATAATAGGAATCCGTAATTACTCCGGGAATATCTCCTTTTGCAATCCGATCCACATATTCCGCAGCTACATTTAATGGACCGATGACTGCATCCAGGGTGTCATTAAAACCAGAGATGATGAGACGATAGTCACCTTCATGCACATCAGGATCCGCTCTGACTGATAATTCCCCTTTTTGTGCTGCCTGAGTGAGAATTTGTGTATCCTCGACCATTGCTCTGATATGTTCGCCCATTTTATTCAGAGTCTGGCCAAGTTTTCCAATTTCATCCTCCCGTTGAAAACCTACCCGGGCTGAACTAATGCCTTTTCCTATCTGATCCGCAATCAGAACCACCTCTTCCAGTGGGGAGGTGATGCTTCGGGATAACATTAACCCAAATACCAAAGATGCTACAGCTGCACCAATCGTTACAATGATAAAAATCAGGGTTGCCATATACGCTGCAGAATTGCTGGTTGTACGAATGATATCCGCATGGGAGACCGACTCGGTAATCTCTTGCTCAATTAAAGACAGAATTTCATTTCTGATTGCTACCGGACGACCGCTTGAGGATATACTTTCTATCGCCTTCTTTTGCTGACCACTCTCTGCCTCATCCATGACCTGCTGATATTCTGTTTTCAGTTCTTTGGTAAGAACCAGTATCCGCTCGACACTTGCAGAATTGGTATCATCCCCATATTTTTTGAGGTGATCATTCAGACTTATGTCTAGATCTTCGAAAGCACCGGTAATATTTGCCCTGAGGTCCTTCTGTTCAGAGGGAAACAGAACAAATCTTAGCATATCAGTCCTTAAATTTGCCACATCAGAGTTGATAATATCCAATTCATGAACCGGTATGAGTGCTTTTTCATAAATAAGGTCACCATTTCCTGCAATAGTGCCCATCGTCATAACCCCGAACGCTGCAATCAGGATCATTATTACGCTGATGATCAGGTATCCGCCTAATAATTTGTACCCTATCTTGGTATTTTCAAAAAATGCCATAATTACCCCTTGATGTCATTCTTTTTGTTCATCATACATGTTACCGGATTCACATTACCCATCTCCAACCACCATCCGAGGATCGGCGAGCATTGCTTTTGCATCGATTACCATTACTGGACCCGGCAGAACTCCTGCAAGATATGCTGCTCCAATTCCGCTCACCGTCGGAGGAGCCCGACTAATCGATTGCATTTTTATTGGTCGGGTCATAATTATTGAATCAGCCAGAATACCAAATGTCATCTTTTCTCCCTGAAGAACTATGATACGGTTATAATCGGTCAATCCTTTCGAAGGTAACCCTAGAATCTGCCGAAGATCCACGATCGATATAATTGAGCCACGAAGGCTGATGATTCCCAGGATAAATGGAGGCGTACCGGGAAGCTCAGTTATCTCCCTGAGAAGCGCTACTTCTCTGACAAACTCCATTGCAATAGCATACCGTTCTCCAGAGAGAAGAAATTCAAGGACATCGGTATCAGTTTTCTCATCTTCAATGCTTACTACCGGAGTAGCAAGAAGACGAGCCCTTACCGCAAGGATTTCCCCGGTTTTTTCTTTCGAAATGTTATCATTTCCGGGTGAGTCCAACATTGTAGTCCGGTTATCCAAATTCGGATCTTTTTCAGTCATGATAATGGCATCCCGTCAAGTAACTTCATGACCATTTCTCTTACCTGACCCGCTGGCATTCCTTCAGTTTTATCAACCGGAGTATCATCTGTATACCCGGAGAGAAGCTTCAAAACCACCTGATAATGCCGCCTTGCTTCTGCTTTTTTTCCTTGTGCTCCGGTTATTGTCCCAAGCATAAGGTATGCAGGAAGATAATCGGGATCTGCATACAAGGCCTGCCGAAGTGACTGAACCGCCGCAACAGAGTTCCCCTGATCCTGCTCAATTATTCCCCGAAGATAATATGCACCAGGATACAGAGGATCAATTCCCAATATCCGGTCGCACCACCCAAGGGCTCGATCAATATCTCCCTGATCAGCATAGATCCGTGCCATCATTTCAATGGTGGATATCTGACTGATGTTCTGATATTCTGGTTGCATTAACAGGTACTCAGCATCTGCCAGATGACCACTCTGAATAGATATGAGTGGATTTTTTCCCCTCATTTCTTCATCTGATTCAGATGTTTTATCTGGGGTTATCCGTGTGTGAGTATGAGTCAGGATCGTTGCCGGGTTATAATCTCCGATACCGTGATGCAACAAATCGGTGCTTTCTGGATCAAGGTTATGGCCTGATGATACTATCGTGGTGACTGAGGTTTTGCGAAAATCCGGTTCAAAATACCTGACTGGTGGTATATCGGAATGCGAGGTTTCGGAAAAGAATAGTGGTGATTTTCCATTTTCTTCTGACTCAATACCTTTCTTAAATAAAAAGACTGAAGACTGTTTGATCTGAATAAAACCCGGGCGTTGAGCATAACTGATCTCCTGAGGGCTTACGACAAGCCATCCATCGGCAATCAGACAGGAGTTCAATCTATCCACTACCTCTCCTGCCAGCTCATTTGAAAAATACATGAGAACATTCCGGCAGAGAATGAGATCCATTGTTGTTGTGCCGCTAAGAGTGGAAGGATAGAGATCAGTGATAAGATTCAACTGGCTGAAGTGAACCATCTTTTTAATGCTTTCAGAAACCTGAAACCTTCCGTCCAGAGATGGAGAAATATATGGATCGGTAGGTATCGGAGCATCTTCCCGAAAAGACCACCGGGAGTAAACCCCCCGTTGTGCTGCATGAAGTGAACCGGCATTTATATCCGTTGCCAGAATCGAGATATCCCAGTCTGCGATATCGGGTATCAAATATTTTACCAGCATCGCAATCGAGTATGGCTCTTCCCCGCTGCTACATGCGGCACACCAGATTCGAAGATATTTTCTTCCCGATCTTCGTGCTTCAATCAGACCCGGAAGTAAAGAATTTTTCAGATACTGGAACAGGCGTTTATCCCGGAAAAAATAGGTTTCACCGATTGTTAATTTTTTGACCAGGGATTTTTCCAGTTCCAGAGAACCTACAGGATCCTCCATCAGTTTCAGACAGGAATCAGGAGCTGAGTATCCTAGATCCTGGCACGCAGATAAAAAGCCCCGGTTCAGGTCCCCCATCCGGTCAGAAGCATAGGAAAATCCGATATGGTCATGAACAAATCTGGCTACTTTATGGAGATCCTGGGGGGATAGTGCTTTGTTCATCCCAGACCTTCCCCATGAGCCGGTAGAATTTCTCCCAGTATTTTTTCCTCTTCTGGGAGCAGAAACCGGTCCAGATCACTAATAAGGATCATTCCGTCGTTCGTTCTGATAACTCCCTGAATACCGGTAATTGATGGAAGTATCTCATCTGCATGAATGACCTCTTCGGTGAGTGATACTACCCCCACCACACTGTCAGCAATAAGGGCGGCACTGCGTTTTTGCGAGTGAGTAATAATCAGAATATCTTCTGGTAACTCTGGACGTTCTCTGAAAGAAAACCGTTCACGGATAGAAAAAACCGGAATAATTGTCCCATGATAATTGATGATCCCTGCAACTGCCTTTGGTGCTGCAATGATCTGGGTAACCTGAACCATCCGGACCACATGGTCGATATGAGATACGGGCAGTCCGAACTGCTGTGACTCAACCATGAAGAGGAGGAACTCAGTCATTATTTATGTATGGTGAATTTCTGTGGAGATAAAGATATATGGTATTTTGGATATGAAAACCGATCAGGTTCCCTTGCCGCAAATCACAAATTTTGCTATGAGCGCCTGCATCTGAATATCACTTGAAGCACCTTCAGACAAACGGAAATCAGTTTCTCCCAACTGATCAATCATTCTGACTTTCATTCCATCAGGAAGATCCCGTTTGACAACACTCCGGTATAACTGCCCTATTAATTCCTGTGGTGCAATGCCCCGGTCGTGAAGTAACTGATCCAGTAATCTGCCGGCTCCTTCAAAATTTCCCCCAAGACAGAGTAAAACCAGATCTTCAATCTCATCAGGCCGTGCCGTTGCGGTGATAGCATATATCATCGCCGGTTCAATTGCCCTTTCGAGAATGGCTGCACCCTGGAGAGCATTAATTGCTTTGCGCATGTCTCCCTGAGCCACATAATAAATTGCATCAATTACTTCAGTGCTGACTACCAGCTGCTGATCCTGAGCAATTCTGGTGATCATCTCGGCGATAGCCGGTCTTGACAAGGGCCGGTACCGGTAAATTGCACATCTGCTCTGGATAGGATCAATGATCTTTGAAGAATAATTGCAGGATAAAATAAACCGACAGGTCTGGGCATAGGTTTCCATGGTCCGGCGAAGGGCTGACTGGGCATCATTGGTCAGGGCATCAGCTTCATCCAGAAAGAGAATCTTAAAGGCAGAACCACCAAATGGGGATGTCCTGGCAAATTGCTTGATCTGATTTCTTACAACATCAATACCCCGTTCATCAGATGCATTGAGCTCCCGGAAATTCATCTGCCAGTCTTCTCCGAAGAACTCTCTCGCCAGAGCTACTGCAGCCGTTGTCTTCCCAACTCCTGCATTTCCGGTAAAAAGGAGATGAGGCATCTCTCCTTTATGCACATATGACGACAACCGTTCAATGATTTCAGGCTGCCCGACAATATCCGTGAGTTTTCTTGGCCGGTATTTTTCTATCCATATTGCGTGTGTATCGTCCATCCCCTGTCCTCTCTGATCTTATACTTATGGTACGTCTTTCAATATAGATTCGCGATTCTTCATCTCATTAATCGGTGTGAAGTCACCAATTTCTATCAGTTTTACACAATCCTGACGTGATAGATATGAATCTCCATCTTCAGGATCCAGATTGAGCGCCTGGTCAAAACTTTTCACGGCATCCTGGTGTTTTCCCGCATCTTTCAGATTATGACCCCGCCTGCTCCACACCTCAGCGTTATCCGGATCCAGCTGGAGTGACTGATCATACCAGTGTTCAGATTTGGAAAATTCACAGACCATATTCCATGCATCACCAAGAATGGACATTTCAACAGAATCTCCGACGGCAAATACTCCTGCCTTTTCCAGACATTGAATCGCTTCATCCTCGCGATCGATGTCCATGAGGATCATGGCTTTTCCATGAAGATCCCAGAAATTTTCTCCTTTTAAAGAAAGTGAAATGTCATATTCTTCAATAGCCAGATCCCATTCGCCTATGAAGAGTAAGGCCCCTATCTTTCCGTATCTGGCGTCATGATACGAGCGATCCAGAGCAAGGGCACGATCATATGCTGTCCAGGAAGCTTTTGCTTCCTTCACTACCATGAGCACATCACCAAGGTAACGCCACCCTTCAGGATCCTCAGGCCTGATAAGTGTTGCAAGGGTGAAGGTTTTTCTAGCATCTTCAGGGATATTACAATCCATTTCAGCTCTGCCCTGAATGATCCAGGCTTCATACCAGTCATCAGAAAGCGAAGTGGCCTGCCTGGCAGAAGCCAGCGCTTCGTGTGAAGAACCAAGATCCAGAAGAACCCGTGCTCGTGCAAGCCAGATCCCAGAATCATCAGGCTTGTCACGCAAGGCGATGGTATAAAAATCCAGGGATTTTTCCAGATCCCTGGTTTGTTCACAGGTCTGTCCGGCCAGATATTTCAGGTGAGCATCTTCCGGACGCAGAGATATGACTTTCTCCAGGTATTCCAGTGCATCACCATACCGGTGCTGATCCGCAAGCAGGGTGGCGAGCCGGTATAACAATGGAACCGTGTCAGGCAATTTTTGGGATGCGGAGATGAGAACCTGAACTGCGGTATCTTTCTGGTTCATCTCCACCAGAAGATCCACTTTCGCAAGTAAGAGCTGGATATCTTCAGGCATTATCTCAAGTGATTCTTCAAGGAGGACTAATGCCTGATTCTCTTCTCCGGTCTCCCAGCCTCTCGCCCTTACTTCGAGCAGAGACCATACCGGATTTTTTGAATCGCGAAGACGGTTTTGTGCACAGATAGCAAATAATTCATCCCATTTTTTCAGATGGTATAAAGATCTGACTTTCCCTTCTTCAGCTTCCAGTGAGTCAGGTTTCTTTGCAAGTATCCGGTCAAATGCTACCACCGCATCTTCATGTCTGTCAACGGTGCCAAGAGCCCGGGCCAGATGCAGGGAGATATCAGTATCCTCGGGTGATCGCTGCTGTGCTTCTTCAAAACAGGGGATTGCATCCTGATGCTGATCAATAATCGCATGGACCAGCCCTTTCAGAAGAAAAGGCATATGACCTGGATTATCGAGGCGACAGGCTACGGAAAAATATTTGATAGACTGCTGATACTTCTCATCCATCATCAGAGCGAGGCCTTTTTTCAGCCAGGGGAAAATGCTCTCCGGTTGAAGAAGAATCAATGTGTCATAACATGCAATCTCTTCGGTTCTTTTCCCCATCTGTTCAAGAAGCCGTGCCTTGTGATAGAATACCTGTTCTGATGCGGGTTCAGATTCGAGTGCACGATCAAATGACCGGAGAGAATCTTTGAATTCACCTTCTTTCTGATAGCAAAGCCCTAACTGATCCCATATCGCTGCGTTTTCAGGGTCGAAAACTGATGCTTTCAGAAGAGATTCTCTCGCCTCCCGAAACAGGCCAAGTTCATACTGAGCGGTTCCGGCTTCATACCAGAATTCCGCATTACAAGGTTGAACCTGTGTGGCTTTTAAGAAAAAACCCAAAGCCCGGGTCCGTTCGCCTTGTGATGAGGCGATCATTCCCAGTTGGTGGAGAACTCCTGCAGTCGGGTCATCTTTAAGCAGATTGGAAAACACTCCGGCTGCTTCGTCAAGTTTTCCTGCCATCCGGAGAGTGAACCCTTTGTTGAACAATGCAAGCGGGTCATAAGGCTCCTCCTCCAGAATCTGATTGATACAGGTGATTGCTTCATCGAACTCAGAACGTCTTGCATGTTCGACTGCTCTGAGCATTATCAGGTCTTTTACTTGGTCATCCATAATCAGGAACCATCCACAGCAGCGCAAACAATAGCGGTTAGGACAACAGGTAAAGTAGTCCGGATATTGTATCAGCCAGGAGATATGTAGTACCGTTATATCTGCAAGTCAGATGAATCTTTCCGGATGAAAAGAAGGTATCCGTAATAGAACGATAGCGGAAACCCGAATATGAAGATACCTTTTCAGGCATATGACGTTATCAGAGAGGATCTCTTATGGCCATGAATAGTGGTTGAAAAGATGGTAGAGTTTACGCAACTTTTTATTTATATTCAAGGTATTCCCGAAGAAAATGAATCATCCACACCATTACTTTTCTTATTCCAAAGTACCTGGCAGATCATCAGTTTCCACTTCAGAGTGTTTTCTTAAAAAATTTAGGATTTTTTCTGATTCTGCCCATCTTCGATCTATCTGGGTAACCATTTCATTGATGAGATTTACCTGTAACAAAATTTTCCCGGATATCTTCTCATCTCCAAATAACTCGGTATAACCCGAAATCGCCATGAGTGGATTTCGAATTCCATCATTAAGTATTGCTAATTGAGCGAGATTCTGCTGAATCTGAATCTCGGTTGCATCTCTCTGACGTTCCAGTTTCAGTCTTGCCGTGATGTCCTGTCCCTGAGCTATGGTAGCAACCGGAGTTTTTTGATCATTTTCATACAATGTTGCCGAATTCCATAAAACTGTTCTGATCGAACCATCTGAACGCAGTACCTCGAGTTCGAACCTTACCGGGGTATCATTTGCAGATGATGATACAATCCGTTCCATCCCGATATCGGCTTTATCCGGGGCGAGTAACGTTTGAATTGATCTCCCAAGTACCTGATCTGCAGACTGACCAATCAGATCCTCTCCGGCCCGGTTGATTCGGGTAATACAATAGGAAGGATCCATGATAATAATCGGAACTGATGCAATCCCGATAAGGTTTTCCAGGTACGAATTTGTTTCGCTCAGTTTTTCCTGAACTTTTTTTCGCTCGGTAATATCAAGATTAGTCCCAAAAATGATATGGGTATCATCATGATTATTTTGAATCAGCTGCCCTTGTGACTGTATGTGCCTGATTTCTCCGCTATCACGTCTGATAATTTTAATGTCAATATTAAAGGATTCGCCGGTTTTCAGGAGACGGGCTATCATTTTTTCAGCTGTTTTCCGGTCAGAAGGATGAATCGTGGAAAGAACTTCTTCAATGGTTATGGGATAATTATTAGGAAATCCAAAAATTGCCAGTCCTTCTTCAGAGAATGAGAACTCTCCTTTCTCTGTATCTAATGTCCAGTTTCCAATATGTGCTACCTGCTGACTTCTTTTGAGATTGGTAAGAACAGTTTCCAGTTCCTTTTCTGATCGTCTTCGCGAGACCGCATATCGTATCTTACTGGTAAGTTCGGTAAACTCCGATTTCGGATCTCCGGACTTTTGAATATAAAAATCAGCACCTTTGTTGAGTGCTTCGATAACTACTTCCTCACGTCCTCTGCCCGTAAAGATGATAAATGGCGTTTCATCTCCTTTTTCTTTCAGAATGGTAAGGAGTGTGATACCATCCATTTTTGGCATGTGATAATCAGATACAATTGCATCAAAGGTATTCTGACTGAGGGTGCTGAAGACTTCGTCTACATCCTGAATGGTAGTGACCTTAAATTTTCCAAACTTTTCAAGAAACAGGCGACCCAGATTCAAAAGGTAGGGCTCATCATCAATGAACAGAACATGAATCGGCTCTTCCTCTTTTATTGACGACACCTGAATCACCCGGCGAATACCAAAATTCTCTGAAATTTCGTATTATATTCGATTTCTTACTGAGATATATATGAATACAGTTTTGAGAGATAAAAACCTCTCATTTTTATCTGGTAAAATATAATGATTATTTCTTTTATTTCAAATCATCCATAATACTCATATTATCCGGTCGGTGGGATATGGAGGGAATAACAGAACTATCAAAGAAGGATTCAGAATACCCATCCGGAAAAATAATTGTCGTGTTATGAGGAATCGGAGAGATATTGAACCGCTGAAATAGCCAAACCATGTTTTTTCCTCCCAGAGATATGGTGTTTTCAAACATGATTTTTGGCGTTGTCAGTACCTGTCCTTTCAGACTCGCGTATCTCTCAATATACAATCCGGTATACTCAGGGGTGATCGATTGAAACTGGACCGTTTTATGGAGCAACCTCCCCATCTGTTCATTTCCTGCTGATATCGGATTGATGAGACGGGTAATCAGGTCATACTGAGTTTTTTCCTGTTCATTGAGTGTATAATATGCATCTACCTGAGCCGATCCATCTGAATTAACAGATATTTCAAGTAAGTCTATCTCTAGTGCATTGGCTCCATATGAGATACTGAGAAAGATACAGAAAAATACTATTAAAACACCTAAACTTCGAGTCATGGGAGATTCTTTTTGCGATGAATAAGGCACTATACAGGTTCAGTTTATCTTCTTCTGATATGATAATCGTCCCGATCTCATAAGACCTTGGGAAATCCCAGAACCATTTCAGCTGTTGTGTTTGAAGTTTCTGATTGAATAATTCATTATTTTGGAAAATGGAGATCCTGTCTGCAGACATTTTTTTGTCGAATGTCTTGAAGTATCTTTTGGGTTCTTGGACTTGTGAATCCGCATTGTAATCAGTGATATTAGGGAAAAAAAGATAATTCTCTCAATATTCAAAGAGAGGAACAGGAAAATTGCAGTTACTTTGTCTCGTACTTTTTGAGAGCTGCTGCAATTTTTTCAATGCTGACTGCACTGATTCTCTTCAGTTTCCGGGTAGAGATTTCGTGGATGATATTTTGCGGGAGATCTGCATCGGCCCCAAGCTGAGTCTGATTTACCACTTTTTTTGCCGTAAGAGCATTGATCCGATCCGCAATGCTACTTGGAATCGAAACAGGGACTTCAGAAATACCTTTGGATGATGCCTTTTTTACACTCTTTACCGGAGTTTTTGTTACTGGTTTAGCAACCGCTTTTACTGGTGCTTTCACTACTGCAGTAACAGCCGCTGCTTTCTTAACTGGTTTTTTTACTGCGGCAGTCTTTGTCGTCTTGGCTGCGGCTGGTTTACTAACCGGTGTTTTTACACTTTTTACTGAAGTCTGAGCTGCGGGAATTGTTGCCTTTACCGGAGTTGCTACCGGTTTTGCCTTTCCCTTGGTTGCAGCAGCTTTTTCCTGTGCCACAATACTTCTGATTTCAGAGACATCTTTCTGAAGTGAAGATATCATTGCATCCAGTTTCGTGAGATGCTGAGTGTGCAGTTCAATCATTTTCTGAAGGTTAGCTGCTTCAGACACAGGTGCAACAACTTTCTTTGGTCTGGATGTCGCTGCAGGTTTTACCACTTTTTTCGCAGCTGCAGTTTTTGTTGAAGATTTTATTACCATAAATTCCCCCTTTTCTGATAATATGAAACAGGAATTGCTAAATGATCATAGAAGAACATTCGTGCTATGCATTTCCTGCAAATATCATCCTGAATTCAACATAAATAGAACAAGAGACATTAAAAATTTATGGATGGATTGATCATCTGAATTCCGAAATTGAAAAAAAATTCCGGATGGAATGACAATTCCTTTGTAGATCCTCAAGTACAGAAGAAACTATTTCATCTTCTTCATAGACTTGGAAATTCCGCGAATAATCTTTCAAAACATCAAAAAAAACCTGCGAATGTTTGATTTATTATTGTATTTTTTACTATTAACGCTCTGATGTTAGCAGAGAAGTGAATAATCGATGCCTTTTTCCTCCTCATGGTTGAGGGTGAATGAAGATGTTCAGGGAATTCTGATCATCGGGTAAACTACCTGAATCCTATGATATGATCAAATTCTGAATGACTGATGGTTCTTGCGATAGGTCAGAGATTAGGCGATCCCTTAGGAACCGTCCACCGAGAATACGTGAGCTCCATCAAAGAGTGTCAGGCCAGCCAGAGCAACAGAGATGATTTCTGGTTAAATCAAATCTTGTGCATTGCTATCAACCTCGAATTATGAAAAAGAGCAGATTTATGTCAGAATCTTCGGACTAAAGCTTAGCATTCCCAATTCCCCAGGGCAGTATTATCTTTGCTACGGGAAATGGAATTCCTTTCACAATTGAAGGTAATCGCGAATATTTCATCAATGCTATTTTTGATACTTCCGGGTACAGATAAAGAATACTTTAGATCTATCAAGGGAAGGCGTTCCGTCCATGGCGTTATTGAAAGGGATGGTTGCAATGATCGTTTTCCTATTCGAGGAGAAATCAGCAGAAGTTGGAGTTTAACGCTAATCTGTCTGTTGAAATGTCTCTCCCGGTCAGGTACTTGTGGCAGGTCGTCTTATTGCATTCTATAAATGATTTCCTTATTCAATAGGCACAATCTAATTCATCCTCTCTTGACACCACTAGTCTGGTGATGATTCGGTAAACGATCACACTTGTTGCAGTCCTGCTTTCTTATCATACCCTACTGCTTTCTGATTGTCACAGATCTGTAACCTGCAAAGATTCTGAATAGTCAATCCCATTATGACCAGAATCAGCACACCGGATAATGGTCGATACAAGCAACCTGACTTGCTTTAAGATATCAAACCACTACCTACCAATCTTCAGGTCTGCTCGAATGAGTCAGGAAAGACATTCTGATGCCATCCGTTTCTGTTAGTCCGCTCCTGTTTACCTGTAATTACCAAATGGACCGGGACCGACCCCTTCTCAATATGAGAAAATTCCCGAATCTGATCCCCTGGATGATGAGAGTAGAATTGATCGTTGCAATGAGATCCCCATATTGCGGAAATTTCCACCTCGTAGCGGCAACTTCGCGGAAAATTCCGTTTGAGTTTAATTGCCCGGATTCATAAACGCCGCATGAATCCTTTTCCGATTAGGATCTCTGAATACTTGTTGCGGAAAAAACCAACTCAGTTGGAGTATTACGAACATATGGTTATCAGAAACTCCATTCTGTATAATTTCCCTATTTCCGCAAAGAGTAATCAAATAATTATTATTACTATTATTTTTCTCTTTAAACCTACATTTTCGCTCAGTTTTGTTGCGGAAATTTCCGCCAGCTTGCCGCAAGGTTCCGCTATGCCGCAAAAAGGCCGGAAAGGTTTCATCATGATCTTCAGGTCTATACTTCTCAAGTCAGTACCACCATCAGGCACCCAAAGATCATACCCAAATTGAGCCCGGGATTATACTTTCTCGCATATATGGTACAGAGATTCTCCTCTCATCAGTAACCTGGCTATCGGAACAAAAAGATCAAACCGGACAATTCTACAGAAGTCCGGAGTATTGGTCAACCGGGTTATTGACTCGTGTATCATCTGAAAAGAACCGGGTGAAATCGCTCGGTAATATGCTGAAGCTTAAAGATTCTCCCCTCATCAGGACCATAGAATCGAAATTTTTAACCGGGTCTATCTACGCATTTGGGGAGAACACATGTTATCGTGATGATATGGCGTTCAGTATCCGGTCGATTTTGCTCTTCGGTATACAATATGAGATCAGAGTAGGGCAGGACAAAATGGAAAGTTCAGTAAAGACCGGATGGCATCTTTTGTGATAGCAGCAGACGGTATTTCTTGATGAATCGTCTCCCTAATAGTGTCTGATAACAAAAAAGAAACTTACAATCTAATTTTACGATGTGAATGCGAGGGAAGGGATTCGAACCCTTGAATTCCTGCGAAACCGGATCTTAAGTCCGGCCCATTTGGCCTGGCTTTGGTACCCTCGCTCCTTGTTATCTGTCCTAACCAGATCAGTCATCAAACGGCGCTGTATCAGGAATACTCCTTAGAGAATACCTCAACTAATACTCCTTATAACTATTTAATTCCCTGTCTATTCTTTCGGGAAATCACCAATATGAAACCCGTGACAGATGAATCTGAAACCTGAATGATTTCCGGATGGTGGAACTCTCACGAACATACTATATATTGTGCATATTCCACCTTGAGAAGACAGATGGAACTTAAAGGGTGGATCGAACTAGACGGAAAAATCCTGTCACATGAAGATATTTCCCAATATCTCTCCACAGATGTCGGCGTTATCTCTAAATTCGGAGGAGAGTTTTATCTTCAGTGGAATGACTGCCTTGCCCGGGATTATATGGGTATCATTCCGGGAAGTTGTCCGGCCGGGTCTATCTGGTGCAATGGATCGCCAGTCGGAGAAGTTCATCCTTCAGGGCGCTCATCGAGTTTAGAAACTGCGATCACCGACGCGGTCGCCATGAGATCTGAAAATGGAGTGATGGCTCTTTCCGGTGGGGTGGATTCGGCACTGGTGGCAGCATTGGCAGGGCAGCCCTGCATTTCAGTTGGTGTGGCCGACTCTCATGATCTGAAAAGGGCGACCCACGTAGCAGGAGAACTGGATCTTCCTCTAGAAATCCGGGTTGTGAAACGATCTGAGATTGAATCTGTTCTTCATACAATTCTCAACCTGCTCATTGAACCGTCTCCCGTAGATCTTGCAATAGCAACCACCCTTTATTTTGTTGCTGAATCTGCTCATGATGCCGGATATGAAAAAATTCTTACCGGTCAGGGAGCCGATGAGGTATTTGGCGGTTACTCACGATACCTCGGAAAAACTTCCGAAGAACTTCGATCCACTTTTGCCGCCGACTTCGCCTCTTTATCCCGTCAGGGAGTCAGAGACCAGACGATAGCCGGGTATCACCAGACATGGCTTTCTATGCCATATCTTGACATACGAGTTGTATGCGCTGCTGCTGATATTCCCCTTGAAACCCGGATTGCTGAAGGCATCAGAAAACGTCCACTCCGGGAAGTAGCAGCCAATTACCTCACAAAAGAGACGGCATATTACGAAAAGAAAGCCATGCAATATGGAACCGGCATCTGGAAAGAAATAAAACGTCTTGCAAGGCAGAACGGTTATCAGAACTCTGTTTCAGATTACATGCACAATATCAGGAGAACATAGGGAACAAAATGGTCGTAAATGAAGATATCAAAAAAATCGCGCGCCTTGCCGATATCGGTGTAGATGAAGGAGAACTGGAAGAATTTACTTCGCAGTGCTCAAGAATCCTCACCTATTTTGAGGTGCTTGATGCCCTTCCCCAGGGGAGCGGAGTAGACCGTGGTCTGATCAATATATTCAGGGAAGATGTCGTCACTTCCTCTCTGAGCCAGGAAGAAGCATTGAAAAATGCAGCAGAGACAGAGGATGGGTACTTTAAAGCTCCACGGGTGATGTAACATGGCTAACACTTTGAAGTTTCATCCATCAGACAAAGTCAACGCATTCATCACCACTCTTTCAGAAGTTTCCTACGAAAACGGTCCGCTCGCAGGAGTTACCGTCGCAATAAAAGACAATATCTCAACGAAAGGGATCGAAACTACCTGTGCTTCAACAATTCTCAAGGGATATATTCCTCCATACGACGCTCATGTCATCTCTCTCCTTCGGTCAGCAGGAGCAGCCATCGTTGGGAAAACCAATATGGATGAGTTTGGGATGGGAACTACTACAGAAAATAGTGCATTTGGGCCAACCCTGAATCCCTGTGATCCCGATCGGGTGCCCGGAGGATCTTCGGGAGGATCCGCAGCTGCAGTTGCTGCAGGTCTTTGTGACATGGCACTTGGTTCTGATACCGGAGGATCTATCAGATGCCCTGCCGCATTTTGTGGAATTGTCGGATTCAAACCGACATATGGTCGCGTTTCACGATATGGACTCATCGCTTATGCAAACTCTCTGGAACAGATCGGTCCGATGGCAAGAGACGTTACTGGTGTGTCCAGACTCTTCTCAGTCATTGCCGGATATGATAACCGGGACTCTACATCTGTTGACCGCCCCTATACCCATACCCCTGATGCTTCAGTCAAAGGTCTTCGTATTGGTCTTCCAGAAGAGTTTTTTGGTGAGGGAGTAGATCCAAAAGTTGCAGAAACCGTACGAAAAGCAATTCAGGTTCTTGAAGATGCAGGGGCAGAGACCGTTCCCTGCACCATGCCATCCATGAGTCACGCTCTTGCTGCATATTATGTTATATGCACGAGTGAAGCATCATCAAACCTGGCACGATTTGACGGAATCCGTTATGGTCCCGGGGGAGATCTCCGAAAGAGCTGGCACGAAGAGTTCTCTGATCGCCGTCAGCAACGGTTCGGTCAGGAAGTTCGCAGAAGGATTATTCTGGGAACATTCTCTCTTGCAACTGGGTACTTTGGCAGATATTACCACAAAGCCCAGACTGCACGACAGATGGTGAAGGACGATTTTACCCGGTTATTCAACGATGTCGATCTGATTGCCGGACCAACAATGCCTTCAATCGCATTCAAACTGAAAGAGAAATCTGATCCTCTTCAGATGTATCTTTCTGATATCCTGACTGTTCCGGCAAACCTCGCCGGGGTTCCCGCAATATCAGTGCCATGTGGCCTTGTTGATCACATGCCGGTAGGCCTTCAGCTTATTGGACGTCATTTTGAAGATGAGAAAGTCATTGATGCTGCTTTTTCCTATGAACAGGGGGTAGCCTGATGGAACACGATGATGTCATCATAGGTCTTGAGATCCACTGCCAGCTGAATACCAAATCCAAATTATTTTGTGGATGTTCTACCGACTTTCGGGAAGATGAACCAAACACCCATACCTGTCCGGTTTGTCTCGGACTTCCGGGAAGTATGCCGGTCCTCAATAAGAAAGTGGTAGAGTACGCAATGCGGGTTGGAAAAGCGCTCAACTGCTCAATACTTACTGAGTGTGATTTTTCCCGTAAGAATTATTTTTACCCGGATCTCGATAAAGCGTATCAGATTACTCAGTATGATCGCCCTCTTGCTGAAAAAGGGAAACTTCTTATTGAAGGTGAAGACGGTGAACGTGATATTCGCATCACCCGAATCCATATCGAAGAGGACCCGGGCAGATCTGTTCATATGGGAACCACCGACCGGGGAAAATATACTCTTGTCGATTATAACCGGGCAGGAGTCCCTCTTATTGAGATCGTAACTGAACCGGATCTCAGGTCACCAAAAGAAGCACGAAGATTTCTTAATAAACTTCGTGCAACCCTGGAATATCTCAATGTCTTTGACAGTGAGAAAGAAGGATCCCTGCGAGTTGATGCCAACATATCATTGAAGGGATCCGGCAGGGTAGAAGTGAAAAATATTTCTTCATACAAAGGAGTAGAGAAAGCACTTACCTTTGAGATTACCCGGCAACGCAATGTTATCCGCAGAGGCCAGGTTGTCGCACGGGAGACCCGCCATTTTGTTGAAGCCCGGGGAGTTACCACTTCTTCCCGAAGTAAAGAGGAGGAGAATGACTACCGGTACTTCCCAGAGCCTGACCTTGTTCCCATGCAGGTTTCAGACTGGGTAGAGAATATTGTTCTCCCTGAACTTCCGGATGCACGTCGGGAACGGTTTGTAAAGCAATACAGTTTATCCGGTGAACATGCCCGAACGCTTACCGGAGGACTTAAACTCGCAGAATTTTATGAAACCGTAGCGATTGAGGATTCTGCACTTGCAGCAACCTGGACTGCAGATTATCTCCTTGGAGAACTGAACTATCGCGACTTCTCTATTGATGCCATGCCTGCTGATCACTTCAAAGAACTCATCAGTCTGGTAAAGAAAGAGACAATTACTGACAAAAGTGCAGTAGAGATTCTGCGAGTCATTCTGGATCAGGTCAAATCGGGAGAACCTGCAGAAAAACCCGGCTCAATAGTCCAAAGGCTGGGTCTTGCGAAGACCGGTGGTGATGAGATTACCGGTATGGTGCAGGAAGTAATCGCAGAAAACCCCCAGCCAGTCGCAGATTATCATGCTGGAAAAGGACCTGCGTTAAATTTCCTTGTTGGGCAGGTTATGAAGAAATGCCGTGGTCGGGCAGATCCGGCACATCTGAATGCACTCCTTAAAGAAGAACTCGCGAAACATTCGGGTGAACAGTAAAACTGGGAGCCGGGGCAAATCATGCATCTGATCATAGCAGAAAAGAACATTGCTGCAAATCGTATCGCCCAGATTCTTGCAGGGAAAGAAAAAATTTCCCAAAAGAAGGAGGGTGGAGTCAGTGTCTATCAATTTGCTGATACCGTAACTATCGGTCTTCGTGGCCATGTTGTGGAGATTGATTTCGTCGAGGGTTACACGAATTGGCGATCAGAGACGCATCCACCCCGTTCCCTTATTGATGCAGGAATCCTAAAGCGGCCAACTGAACCGACAATTGTTAAACTTGTACAGAAGTTTTCAAAGAAAGCCGACCGGGTTACGATCGCCACTGATTTTGATACGGAAGGAGAACTCATTGGAAAAGAGGCATATGAGCTCGTCCGGGCAGTAAACTCGAAAGTTCTCGTTGACCGGGCTCGTTTCTCTGCCATAACCAGTGAAGAGATCAATAAGGCCTTCAATAATCCTTCAGAGATTGACTTTGATTTAGCGGCTGCAGGAGAAGCCAGACAGATTGTGGATCTGCTCTGGGGAGCTTCCCTGACCCGGTTCATCAGTCTTGCTGCCCGCCGGGGAGGAAATAATATCCTTTCGGTAGGCCGGGTGCAGAGTCCGACCCTGGCAATGATTGTAGACCGTGAGCGGGAGATTGAAGCATTTGTCCCTGAACCCTACTGGGAGATCTCACTTGACACCGAAAAGGACAAGGAACCTTTCAGTGCCCGTCACATCAACGGAAAATTCACCGATAAAAACCAGGCTGAAGCTGCATATACCGCAACCAAAAAACCTCTGACGGTCACAGATGTCAAAGAAGGAACCCGGACAGATAAGGCTCCAACTCCATTTGATACAACCGGGTTCATCGTGGCAGCTGCCCGCCTCGGGTTATCTGCAGCCAATGCGATGCGGATTGCAGAAGACCTGTACATGAACGGTTACATCTCGTATCCCAGAACCGACAATACCATCTATCCTCCGTCATTGAATCTGGAAAGTATTCTTGATACCCTTGAAAAAACTCAGTTTGCAAAAGAAGTAGCCTGGGTAAGAAAGAACCGGAGAAAAACTCCGACACAGGGCAAAAAATCTTCTACCGATCACCCACCTATTCATCCGGCAGGAGATGCAACTCCCGAAATTCTCGGGGAGAACTGGAAAGTGTACGAACTGGTTGTCAGGCGATTCCTGGCAACACTTTCTCCAGATGCAGAATGGATGACGATGAAGATCAACTTCACTGCATCAACAGAAGGATATACCTCAACAGGAAGCCGGCTTAAGGAGCCTGGGTGGAGAACGGTTTACACCTACTCCGATGCCAAGGATACGGTTCTTCCGGTTGTCAAACCCGGTGAAGTTCTCCCTATCAATGCAGTGAACCTGGAAGAGAAACAAACTCAACCACCGGCCCGGTATTCACAGAGTAAACTCATCCAGGTAATGGAAGAACTCGGGCTTGGAACGAAATCCACCAGGCACGAAGTCATTCAGAAACTGATGGGTCGAAAATATATCGAGGGGAATCCTCTGCGGCCAACCCTTGTAGGTAGGGCGGTAACGGATTCACTGGAAGGGCATGCTTCAGAAATTACCCGGCCCGAGATGACCCGGACGCTGGAAGAGGCGATGGAAGAGATTAAGGTCAAGAAACAGACCCGTGATCTCGTGGTCACTGATTCCCGGGCGATGCTTCATAAAGTCTTTGATGATCTTGAACCGAACAGTGAAGCCATCGGCAGGGAAATCATGGATCAGACCGATGAAGAGCTTACCATCGGACCCTGCCCAATCTGTGGAAAAGATCTCCGGATTCGCAGAAAAGGAGTTTCTCAGTTCATCGGGTGTACCGGATATCCTGATTGTACATTTAACATAAGTCTTCCATCCGCCATGTGGGGAGGAGCGGTTAGGACGAAAGCAGTTTGTGAAATTCATGGGCTGAATCATGTCAGTCTGATCGCAAAAGGAGCCAGGCCATGGGAAATGGGCTGCCCGCTTTGTCAGTTGATTGCCCAGCAGAAAGAGATCTATGCAATGATTCCTTCCATGACGGAAGAAATCCGTGAAAAACTTCTGAGTGCGAAGATATATTCAGCGTTTGAGCTGGGCAAGATGGAGCCTGCTTCACTGATAAAAGTTACCGGACTTTCCAAAAAGGTGGCAGAGACTCTTATCGCTGATACGACCGAAGTAATGGCGCTTCTTAAGCGGAGATCCGAATGCAAAAAGTTCATGAAACAGTATGTTCCTCCAAAGCGAGGACGCAGCCATACTAAGGTTATGACTGCATTTACCACTTCGGGAATAAACTGCATCGGAGATATCGCTAATGTTTCTGTTGATGTCCTGCAAAAAGCTGGACTGAACGAAGAAGAAGCAACCACCCTGAAGACAGAAGCAACACTTCTGACAAGTAAAAATAAACTCAAAGAAGCTGGTGTTCCTGCTGCTTCCCTGAAAAAGTACCAGGAGGCCGGGTTTATTGGTCCTGAAGATCTTCTGGCATCTCACCCGGCATATATCAGTCTGAAGACCGGAGTTTCGATAGAGACCGTTGGTAAACATATTGCTCTTATTGCCGAAGCGTTCAAAGCAAAACCGCCGGTAAAAATTTCAAAGAAATCTTTTGAAAAGGGTCGTGAAGAACTGCTTGCTCTCAAAGGTCTCAATGAGTCTATGCTTGAACAAATGTATCTTGCCGGGATATATGATCTGAAGAGCCTCAAAGCAATTACCATTGATTCCGCTGCAAAAGCCAGCGGAATATCCAAAGATAAGATCAAACAATTTAAGGCTGCTGCACCTGTTTAAAACGGAAAACCTTTTTTTGTTCTTAAAGAAAGTAAATGAGCAGATCTCCTTGCAGGACCCCCCCTATGTATACAAAATGGAAGACCTGGGCACACGTGACGAAACTCGATCCCGATAAACACCTGACCGAGGACCAACTGGCTGAGATCGCAACTAGCGGTACAGATGCTCTGATGCTCTCCGGTACCCTGAATATCACCCGGGAGAATATGCAGGAGCTCCGGGATCAGGTAAAAGAGTACGGACTCCCCCTGGTAGTGGAGCCGGCAGGTCCGGAAGCCGTAGTTGCAGAAGAAATTGACCTGTTGTTCATCGCCAGTGTTATGAACACAAGTCAATCCCAGTGGATAGTTGGAAAACATAAGGAATGGGCAATGAACAATCCTGTTCCCTGGGATCGGGTAATTCAGGAGGCCTATATTGTGCTTAATCCTGCATCATCTGTGGCCAAGGTAACCGGAGCTGACTGCTCAATACCTGCAAAAGAAGTTGCCGCATATGCGTCAGTTGCTGACCATTATTTCCAGTTTCCGGTAGTATATATCGAGTACAGTGGAACATATGGAAATCCGGAGATTGTCAGGGCAGCAGCTGAGGCAATTGATAATGCAGTACTCTATTATGGCGGTGGCATTGATAGTGGAGAAAAAGCTGCCGAGATGGCACAATATGCAGACACCATCGTTGTAGGGAATGCCGTTTATGATCGAGGCGTTCAGGCCCTCATCGAGACTGTTCAGGCAATTCAATAATTTTTTTAATGCCACGTATTCGTATAGTTCTGGTAGAACCCCTCTATGATGGAAATGTGGGGTTCAGTGCCCGCGTCATGAAAAATTTCGGGTTTACGGAGATGGTTCTTATCAACCCGTGCCCACTGACAATTGAAGCGTACGCCCGGGCTTCACATGCCAAAGATGTCCTGGAGCAGGCAGTTGTCACTGATCTGGAAGAAATTTTTGCCACCAGTAATATGGTTATTGCAACAACCGGAGCCTTATCCAAATCAGCTTGTCAGCCAATGCGTATGCCTTTTTATTCTCCTAAAGAGATTCGTGAGTTGATTTCTGATACCGATGGAACCATCTCTATCCTCTTTGGAAGGGAAAACTGGGGCCTGAACAATGAGGAGGTGCAGAGATCTGATGTTATATGTACCATACCCTCCTCAGAAATATATCCCATTGTCAATCTCTCCCATGCTATCGGTATCATCTGCTATGAGCTTGCCAATATGGAAAAAGGTGAGATTGCAGTAGCGTCTCCTCAGGAGATGGATCATCTGTACCGGCACATCGATGAATATCTGGATATGGTTGATCACCCCCGCTTTAAACGGGAATCTACAATGACCATGATCAGGCGGATACTTGGGCGCTGTAATCTGACCTGGCGGGAAGCTACAACAATTCACGGTCTTTTGCGAAGATCTGAGTGGCGGTTTATTCCGGATGAGCGGAAGAAGGATCCGATAAAAGGCAGCGTAATATACAATCCTGACGAAATCGATAATAATGATTCTTGTTGACTGGCAGATCATCGATCGTATCAATCGTGGATTTATCACCGTTGAACCGTATGATCCCGAACTGGTTCAACCCAATTCCCTTGATATCAGACTTGGGAACCATTTTGCCTGGTATGAATCCGGTGAAGAGATCATCGATCCCTTTGATCAGGATTCAGTCACATTGAAAACTCAGGATACTATAGCCGAAAGTTTTGTTCTCCATCCCGGGCAGTTCATCCTTGCAGAAACAATGGAACTCATTGAGCTTCCCGATAATGTTGTCGCAAGCATAGAGGGAAAAAGCAGTATCGCTCGTCTTGGAGTTGAATTACATCAGACCGGTGGATGGATAGATGCAGGATTTCGGGGAAGTATTACTCTTGAGATGTGCAATGTCAATCACCGACCTGTCCGGATTCATGCAGGTATGCCTATTGGACAATTGGTTTTTTACACCACTGAACGGGCTGCATGTCCCTATAATGCCAAACATGACGCGAAATATATGAACCAGCGTCAGGCGACACTCTCCCGCTATTATGAAAACCGTCAATAGCGGTGTTTTATAGCCGATGAAAGCCAATAGATTCGGGTATTGATTTCCGGAGATTAATTCATGCGCCTTCTTTTAATACATTCTGACCATATTGAATATGAAGCGAAGAAAAAGACAAAATTCGCTGAAGAACCCTGTAATCCTTCTGACTCTCTTGATGAAGCACTTGTTGCATTCTGTGCAGTAGAAGCCCCAGATGAAGACGGTATTGAGGATGTTGTTGCACAGGCAGTCACTTCTATCAATGAGATGTCCACTCAGACCAACTGCAAACGAGTGATGGTATATCCCTATGCCCACCTGAGCAGTGATCTGGCTTCTCCTGACCTTGCCATTGAAGCATTAAAAGCAATGGAAGTCGCTCTTGGTGAATCCGGATTTGAGGTGAAGCGTGCTCCCTTCGGCTGGTACAAATCTTTTTCAGTTACCTGCAAAGGACATCCTCTCTCTGAACTTTCCCGTTCTATCAGCCCTTCAGAAGATGTAGTCAAACCAGAGAAGAAGAAAGTCACTCATAATTTCTTCGTCATGACTCCGGATGGGAAATCCCATGACCTGAAAGAATTTGTTGATGACACACCATTTGGCGCCCTGATTAAAAAAGAGACGGGTATTCCGGTTCCCGCCGGGGGAGAACCGATTCATGTGGATCTGATGCGGTCCAAAGAATTTGTGGATTATGAACCGGTCTCTGATGTCGGACACCTCAGATGGATGCCACGGGGAAAACTCGTCCGTGATCTTCTTGCTGATTATGCTCTTTCCATGGTCCTTGATCACGGAGCAAGCCCGGTGGAAACCCCGGTAATGTATGATCTCGCTGACAAGGCAATTTTTGAGCATGCTGACAAGTTTGGAGAACGTCAATACCGGTTCAAGAGTGGAAACCGCAATATGATGCTTCGGTTCGCTGCCTGCTTTGGGATGTTTACCATCATGCGGAACATGCACATCTCTCCCAACAATCTTCCGATGAAGATGTATGAGCTCTCCACATACTCATTCCGTCATGAACAGAAGGGAGAAGTCATTGGGCTTAAACGGCTCCGGGCATTTACCATGCCTGATATGCACTCACTGTGCAAAGATATGACTGATGCTCTGCAGTGCTTTGAAGAACAACTTGCTATGGGATGGAAGACCGGGCAGGACTTTGGCACTCAGCTGGTAGCAGTATTCCGGTGTACTGAAGAATTTTACAAAGAATATGAATCCTGGATTCAGAAGATTGTCAGCCAGTCCAAGGTTCCAATTCTTATCGAGACATTATCAGATCGGGTGCACTACTGGATAGCCAAGATTGATCTCGCTGCAATCGATGGGCAGAACAGACCTATTGAAAACCCAACTGTTCAGATCGATGTGGAGAGTTCCCGAAGGTTTGGTATCAAGTATCATCTGAATGATGGCACCGAAGTATTTCCGCCAATTCTTCACTGCTCTCCGACAGGATCTGTTGAGCGGGTGTTTTGTGCAATTCTTGAGAATACGGCAAACCAGAAGGTTGCTCATCTTCCCACCTGGCTCTCTCCAACTCAAGTCAGGGTAATTCCGGTATCCGAGCGACATGGAGAGATAGCCGGTGATATTATGCAGAAACTCAACGCTGCAAAGATTCGTGCCGACTACGATGATCGCGAGGAATCTGTTGGCAAGAAAGTCAGGGAAGCAGGTATGGACTGGGTTCCTTATGTTGTCGTCATTGGTGACAGTGAAGCAGAATCCGGTAACCTTACCGTCACCGTCAGAATGAAATCTGAACCAAATAAACCATTCAAGATCTCCTGCACTCTTGATGAACTCATTAAAACCATTCAGGATGAAACAGAAGGAATGCCATACCGGCAACTCTACACTCAGCGAAAACTCTCCATGCAACCCCGGTATATATAACCGGATTTTTTAATTTTATAAAATTTTTTCTTGAGCTCCCAAAGCCCTTTTTTAAAATAAAGCGATTTATTGGCGATTCGCTGCTTCACTGAATACATATAAACTCAGAAAAATGTCAGACAATTGTCAGCCGGATGTCCTACACACGTTCAGAGATTTGATATCCCTTCTGAAATATAGAATACATTAATAGGGAATGCCCGGTTTTTATTATATTAAAAACCTGATAATCTGCATCTATCCGTCAAAATGGAAAAGAAAAATATCGGATTTTTTTTATCAAACTGGTATGATAATTAGAAATCAGACGATAGGAATTAACCCGGATTTCTCATTTTCTTCTACCCAGCGATATACCATGTACTGTAGGACAATTCCGACAAGAGCACAAATAAGACCTCCAACTGCTCCCTGAATAATATATGCGACTCCAAGGTCGGGGGTTATCGGGAAATTCCGCAGGTTTAAGTTTGACAGAAGATAACTCGTTCCTCCAAATACCAGCACACCGATTGCACTCAGGAAGAACGAAAAAATCACTGCTTTGTTGAGTGATTCTCTTTCGTACATGAAACTGTCAATGATACTTCCCAGGGAAGTGGTTATTGCTGCAAGAGTGAACCAGAGAACTGCACTCCATGCAAACACCATCACCATGGGAAAAAGGCCTGATCCATCCCAATAATTGGCAAGTGCTGAACTCCCTTCCATGACTCCGATAAATGCAAAGAGAATTGCACTAATATACGTCACAAAAGAAAACCTCCCCCGGTATAATGTAGATCGCAGGTCGGTAAACTCGGTTCTAACAAATTCATCCAGTGAAAATCCTTTATAGAGAAGATAGCCTCCGATTCCTGCAGCTATGATGATGGTTGCTATCTCTGGTTTACTTAAAGCATAGGATATTGCATAGAGCAGCAAGGTCAGTCCGGGAAGCACAAGAACAAGTTTGGATACCTTTGGGTCGCTGAGCAGTTTTTTGAGGATGTAAAACGTTCCCTCAAGGTTAGGCATCTGGCTTACTACAACACGTTGTATTGAGGATATCCGAACTTTCCCCTGAATAATCGGGAGGACATATTCATCCTCTCCTCCATCGGTTATCAGGATACATTGATCTGCTCCACATGCATCAACAACTTCAGAAACGAGGGTAGCAATTTTTCGATCTCCTTCGATAAATCTGAAATGATTTCCCCCGATGACGGCTATCTCCGGATTTTCCCCTTCTTCCCGGAGTTTGTCAAAAGTTGAAATTGCCTGAAAAATTGCATTTACATCTGAATCTTCAGGATCAGCCAGGGCCAGCCTGACAGCAGCATCCAGGCATGCTTCCCTGCCAACCACCGGACTCTCAATCGATGCTTTAAACCCGATATCGTCATCACGATCGATATTGAGCACCAGAGTTCGAGAAGATCCCATGGAATGATCGTATGCCGTGAGGATATTAATGCCTTCCTTTCTTCAAAAACCTCTGTTGATATCCTGAGTGGGTAATCAGCACCGGATTGAGGTTTTTTATATATGAAAATTTACACAAAATATGAAATTCTCATATACGCATATACCTTTGAGAAAAAACCTCAAATTCTATCTACTTGAGGCAGATAAAAAAGTAAAAAAATGAAAAACTGAATTAAACGAGCTTGGACCGCTGCAGAAGGAGCAGATCCTCGGTGGTAAGTTTCTCTCCGGCCTTGAACAAAGAGAACACCTGCTCTGCTTCCTTTCGAACTTCTTTCTGCTCTTTGGTAGACTTGGTCTTCTTGGTCTTCTTGCGCAGACCGCCAATGACCTTATCATAGTCACGCAGTTCCTTCTGGCAGGAAATGAAGAGTTTGTGCTCGTTGTCTGCTGCTTCCTGTGCTTCGACAAACTTCTTGTGTGAAGCGTCTGCCTGCTCACGGGAAGAGTCAGCCTTTCGGTAGCACTCAACCATCAGGTCGTGGTGTTTCTGTGCATCCTCAGCAAGAACAGTTACATGCTCGTGAATCTCAGAGGCCTGGCGGCGGTATTCCTTTGCCAGGGTGATCTTCTCTTTAACCTCTTTGTTCTGTTCGATTTCTGCTTCCTGATCGCGGAGCTGTTCTTTCAGCAGTTTGATCTTTTCGATGAGTTCCCGCTCTTTTTCAGTGGTGAACACTTCGGTCTGCTGTCTGAATTCCAGACTCTCTACCTGCTTGTGAAGTTCCTTGATGCCACGGCTCTTGATGCCGCCGTGATCCTTCTTAAAGGAATCAATATCTGCAAAGAGAACGTTAGCCTTCTCATTCAGCTCGTTCCGCTGATCCTTGAGCTGCTGAACTTCTTTGTTGAACTGGTCCCGAAGCTCCTTGTGCTTCTGAGCCTCTTCAACATACTCGCGAGTCTGGTTGTTCAGAGTGTTACGCTCGCGGGCAAACTGGCTTGCCTGGGCGTTAAACTCGTTCCGCTTGTTCTTGTGATCTTCAGAACCATTGATGGTTCCTTTTCGCTTATCAATCAGTTCGTTCAACATCTTTTACCAATCCTCGCTAAAAAAAGGCACGCCTGGTATCCCGGTACCATGAGAAAGGTGTGACATCCGCGAGAACAATACGGAGCTAAAGATGGAATAGGTGCGATAGTGAGCAGAATCAGAATTAGTGTCCGCAAAATAGTTGAGACTATGCGGGCAAATCCGTACAGACGGGGTAAAAATGCATCTTCTGTTCGACAACTGTTCTTGTTCGCAACACGATCCACGTATATTCGACTCCCAATTCCTGAAGGCCCCGGGAGGTGAGACCTTCGTATCGTTCTTCGTGAAGGGAACCTTAGTGACCTTCTATCATTAAGAGGGCTCTATTCGTATTAAGACTATTGATAAAAAAAGCGGGTTTCAAAACAGCAGGAAGAAGATAGAAAAGTATTGTGAGGTTTCTGGCAGACCGAAAACACTTTTCCGTTATTTGAAGTAGAAGATCTCCGGGCCGCTTGCAAGGTCACATGCTGCTGGAGGTATGCGTGTTTTTATGCGACCAACATCTGGTGTTTTTGGTGATCTGATCCGCTGATCCATCTCTTCAAGCCGTGCACGGTATGGGTGTTTTGGCTGAGCGATGGCATCTCCGTTTTTCACTCCGGTCATAATGGCAAGGACACGAACTTTTCCTTCCATGTCATTACGGATTCTGGCTCCCCAGATAACATCGGCGTGTGCATCGAGTTCATAGGTGAGTGAGGATGCAATCTCTTCTGACTCGATGAGGGTCAGGTCACTTCCTCCGGTGATATGAATCAGTGCTCCGGTAGCGCCACGATAGTCGATATCGAGCATTGGGTTGGAAAGACACTCGCGTACTACGCTCTCAGCTTTGTTCTGCTGTTTGGATTCACCAACAAGCATTGTTGCAACGCCTCCCTTGCTCATGATGGCACGAACATCAGCGTAATCGATGTTGATCAGTGATGGTTCAGTAATGGTCTCGGTGATGCCCTTTACTGTCTCACCAATCAACTGGTCCATAACTGAGAATGACTGGGCAAGTGGAAGATTTGGCACAAAGCTCTTCAGGCGGTTGTTGTCGAGCAGAATGACCGAGTCACAGGACTTTGCCATCGCTTCCAGACCGTCTTCTGCACGGATCAGACGTGCTTTTTCCACATCAAATGGGTAACTAACCATCCCTACGACGATGGCTCCCTGATCCTTGGCGATCTGTGCAACTACCGGAGCAGATCCCGTGCCGGTTCCTCCTCCCATACCTGCCGTAATGAAACAGAGATCTACTGATTCAAGAAGAGTTTCAAGTGTCGGCCGTGCCATCTCGGCAGCTTTACGACCAACGTCAGGATACCCCCCGGCTCCCAGACCCTTGGTAAGGCTCTTTCCGATAAGAATTCTCTTGTCAGACTGGATCATATCCAGGTGCTGCTTATCGGTGTTGATTGCAATGGTCTCTGCCCCGGAGACGCCCATGTTGTGAAGCCGGTTGATTGTGTTGTTTCCGGCTCCTCCACATCCGATGATTACGATCCTTGGCTGCCCGTCAAAGTCGTCATCATAGTTCTGTGTGGTGCATTTCATCTCTCTCTCGCGTTCAGAATTGATTACCGCGGCATTAATGATACTCTGCATACTTATATCCCCCTCAATCTAAAATGACAGTTGATCACTGTCGGAGAGAATGCGGTTAGCCCGCTTCTCGATGAGCTCGCGTACTGCATCCCTGATTGCTTCAGAGACGGTGGGAAACTCACCGGCTTCCACCATCTTCTCTAGCAGTCCAATCTGCTGCTCTGGCAATCTGATGGTGATGCGTTGCATGATTTTAACCCTCATGGGTCTGACAGATGTCGGTCACATGTCAGACGCATGCAGGACATGTGTACGCTCTATGTCATCCCTAACGAGATACACTTACTACAATCTTTGATTATATATTCTTTACGATTTGTGTGTGCAGATAAAATCCATACCAGTATAAATTCGCAAAACACCAGATTAAAGGAGTGACGGGCAGATTTCAGGGATTACAAAAGGCAGAACATGGTGGCCTGGGAGCTATAGAAGAGCATGGATTTCATCAGAAATTTCTGGATTATAGTGCCAGCTTAAACCCGGTTCCTCCCCTTCTGAACTGGAAAGTATCATCTGAATCGATCATCCGCTATCCGGATGATTCATATAGTACTTTAAAATCCGTTATAGCCCGTCATCATAACCGCAGACCTGAGGAGATCTGCGTGGGAAATGGGTCTGTTGAGATAATGAGGACTCTTTGCCACACAATTCTCAGTCCGGGCACCCATGTGTACATCCCCGATCATACATTCTCTGAATATGCGCTCTCTGCTAGTCTGGCCGGGGCAGAAGTTGTCTCAGATCCAGGGGCGCAGGTAGATCTCACATTTCTCTGCAACCCCGAGAATCCCTCCGGCATTCTTACCGAAAGAAAAACAGTGCTGGAGAAATTGGAAAAGATTTGCGGAGATGAATCCTCTCTCACTCATAAAAAACAATCAGGATATTTCTGTGTCGATGAAGCTTTTATTGATCTTGCTGATCCCACAGAAAGCGTTGCAGATATAACTCATCCCGGTCTTTTTGTGTTACGATCCCTCACAAAATCATTTTCTATGGCTGGAGTCAGATTCGGCTATGGAATCGGCGACCCTGAGCTTATAGCGGCAATGGAAGTAATGCGGCCGCCGTGGACTGTCAATGTTTTTGCTGAGGCGATGGCTCTTGAAGCCTTTGCTCATTATGATGAACTTGAATCTTCCCGGAAGTACATCAGAGCTGAAAGGGAGAGAATTTCTTCCCGATGTATTGAACTTGGACTCATTCCTTCTCAAGCCTCTGCAAATTATATACTCCTTGATACCGGAAGAGATGCATCCACACTGACAAAACACATGAAGAAGCAGGGAATACTTATCAGAGACTGTACTTCTTTTGGACTGCTATCTTCCATTCGGATTGCTATCGGAAGAAAAGAGGAAAATGATCTATTGTTATCGGCGTTAGAGAAATGCTTGCACTCGTAATGGCTGGTGGCAGAGGTTCCCGGCTGATGATGGGCGAGAAAGCCCTTGTCCGTCTTTGTGATCGCCCTCTGATTGATTATGTCCTTACTACCCTGGAAAATGCAGGTTTTGATCCACTCGTGGTAACCACGCCCCGGACTCCGTATACTGCGAATTATTGTCGTATGAGGGGAGTTGATCAGATATGCACGGAAGGAATCGGATACATAGAAGATATTGCTGAAGCGATTGAGCTGACTGCTGAAGATGGACCTGCCCTGATTATATGCGTAGATACACCGGGTCTTTGTATCGAACATCTGAACAAAATTCTCTCCACCTATTATGCTTCAGGAAAAGATGCCTGTTCAGTCTGGATCCCTGCCAGTCTCATGCAGGAGTCTGGCTGCTCTGCATCTTATACTCAGATAATCGGGGATACCCTCGCAGTGCCTGCCGGAATTAACATTCTTCTTGGGGAGCGTATAGATGAGGCACAGGATGAAATCACCATCCTCATAGAGGATCCCGCTCTTGCTTTCAATATTAATACGCAAACGGAGCTGAAGATAGCTGAATCATTTTTTTCTCAAAAACCTGATCTTCTTAGATCGACTGGTCTGGATACCTGTTCTCATAAGTGACAGAGTTATGATATGGCCGCAGCGCCAAGATCTCTCATGAGCTTCTCCCGTGAGATCGAACTCGACGGGCATATTATCGACTCAGGAATCGGTGAGACCGTTCTTGATACCATCCTCGATATGGGTGGAGATTTCGAGATTCTGGAGTTTGATGTCGGGAAACTAAAAACCGACAAAAGCTATGCCAGGATCAAGATAATTGCCACGACCAGCGAACGCCTTGATGGAATAATCAGCAGACTGCATCGCCATGGGGCACGGCTTGTTGATATATCTGAAGTAACTCTCACCCCGGCTGAAGGTGAACGGATAGTTCCGAAAGGGTTCTACTCAACTACCAATTACCCCACTGAAGTAAAGTATGCAAACCAGTGGATTCCGGTCGAACGTATTGAGATGGACTGTCTTATTGTCGTTGATACAGAAAAGAAGCGTGCGTTGTGTACTCCGATGGATAAACTCAAAAATGGCGACATGGTTGTCATGGGAGAGACCGGAGTTACCGTTCATCCCCCGGAACGTCCACGAGATCATAATGAATTTGAATTCATGGGCGGCGGTGTATCATCCGAACGTCCGACAGAAACCACAATCGCAAAAATAGCCAGGGAAATGATCGAACTCCATAAACGTGGAGGAAAAGTTGCCCTGGTCGGCGGTCCTGCAATTATTCATACCGGTGCAGCAGAGGCTTGTGCTGCATTAGTCAGGGAAGGATATATCAACGTCCTTTTTGCAGGAAATGCTCTTGCGACACACGATATTGAGTACAGTTTGTATGGGACATCCCTGGGAATGGAAATTAAAACCGGGGACCTCGTAGTAGCTGGCCATAAAAATCATCTCTATGCTATCAGTGAAGTGGTCCGGGCCGGATCTATCCGGGCTGCGGTGGAGACAGGGCTGGTTAAATCCGGGATCATGTATGAATGCATCAAAAATGATGTCCCATTTGTGCTTGCGGGCTCTATCAGAGATGACGGCCCTCTTCCGGATGTCATATCTGATGCACGAATTGCACAGGATGCGATGCGAAAATATGTCCCTGAAATTGGTATGGTGCTGATGATCGCAACCATGCTTCATTCGATAGCGGTAGGAAACTGTCTCCCTGCATATGTCAGAACTATCTGTGTTGATATTAATCCATCAACGGTGACGAAACTGATGGACCGGGGGACGATGCAAGCCATTGGAGTTGTCAGTGATGCCGGTGCATTCCTGCCAATGCTCCTTCGACAGATTCGGAAAATGACTGGACAAAAAGAATAAAAAATTATCTGGTCAGGGGCATGGCATATGGCTGCTCATGCTCCATTACATATTCCCATTCTTTTTTGCACCCACAATGCATTTCGACGACAGATTTCATAAGTTCCTGATCGCCATTCAGGTTATACTCGCGAATTGCATCGAGGATCATCTGATCGCAGGATCCGCAATTATGAGCTCCGCGTTTCTGGCCGCCACCCAGAGGATCGCAGGTGATATGAGCAGATGATTCGGCCATAACTTTTGCGACACTCCAGAGGTATGGTGGCCGGTAGGATCCCTGTTTCCAGAGTTTTTCTACCAGAGTATGTCTCTGAACCGAGCAGGGATTCATCGAGATGAGATCGGTATGGGGCAGAATATCCCGGACAGATGAGGTCATGTCTTCGTATGCTTCCCGCTCAGAAATATATGCGGGTTTATAAAGCAGATAGGTTTTTACCCGGGCCCCGGCTCGATGAATCACATCCGAAGCAGTAACATACTGTTCGAACGTTACCCCTTTATCGATGCATTTCTCTCTGATGAGATCAGAAGAGGTTTCAAGTCCGATGGCAACAATCAGACCTCCTTTTCCCTCATCATCAAGAATTGAATTTTGGAATGCTGCAATTTTCTTTGCGTCAACAAAATCCGCACGACACTCCACAGTGAGAATCCGACCTTTACAGAGAACTGAAACGGTATCCCTCACTTCCGGAGGGACTTCCTCATCGTCAAAGAAACTGCCTGAGTTGTAGATTTTCACAAGAGGGGGATTATGTTCAGAAATTTGAGCAGCAAGGACTTCTAACTGGCCCTGCATGGCAGCAATCAGTTCATCACGCGAAATGTCATAAAACCGTTCATGCCGATACTGGCACATCAGGCACCGGTTCCAGGAGCAACCCCCGGATCTGATGATCACGGTGACACTTGAGAGTACTTCATCACCGATGCGGTCCGAACCGGTCCAGAGGGCAATTGGAGTATTGATTCCTTTTTCTTTCATGATATTATCCGAAATCCAAAGTATTGGCATTCTTAATTAGGAAGGGACAGATATTGCTCAGACTATGGAAAGACCAACAATATATTACATTGTGCCATTCCAATATACTCAGTCATACGTTCTCGTGAGGCAATATAAGCATGAATAGTCGCCCTTTCCACCTATTACCAATCATTTTCTTTGTCCTGGTTCTCCTTGGGCCGGGTATAGTGTCTGCCTATTCTCTCTCACTGGAAGCTCCCGCTGAGGTGCAGTTAGGCCAGCCGATTCAGGTAACCGGGACAACAAATCTTCCCCCGCCTGATAAAATCGAGATTGTTCTCTCCCATTCGGTAAACATACCGGTGGAGAAGGCTCGTCAGTCAATCCCCATTACTGAAAGAGGAGATACCAATTTTAACGTTACCTTTGAGACTGAAGGGTTAGTAAAAGGAAATTATAAAATCGAAGCGCTCTCCCAGACTCAGCGTGATTTTTCCGCCGGATCTAAAAATCTCCGTGTAGTGAAAATCACCGATCGATCTGATATCATCAGGTTTTCCTCACCAGCGTTTCAGGATTTTGAAGGGGCTCTTCAGATAGAAGCCAGAATCCAGGGATATGAAGACAAAGCAATTCAGATGGAAGTGATAACCGGTAATGAGACGATCTTTGGGCCTGAGTCAATTCCAGTGACTCGTGGTCTGGTCAAATATGAACTTCCTATCACAAACCCGGGAGAGTACTCAATTATTTTCCATGATTACAAGGGATACGTTGGCACCTACAAGACACAGGTTGGAGAAAGTGAACCTGCCGCATCTGAAACAAAAGAGGTTGTAACTCCCCCAGTGCATGAGACAGAAGAAGCAGGAACGCTGAAACCTACATCTGAGATAACTCCTGAACCGACAACTCAACCAGCTACAACTCAGACGACCCGGACACCCACGGTAACGGAGACTTCTACAGAATCGGTAACGCCGAAAGTCACTGAGGTTCCTCAATCAACTTCAGGTATTTCTTCGGGGTCGGGAGTAACAGCTACTACAAAGGTTTCCCGGGATGCACCCGCATATTTCCTTGTCACCATAAAACAGACACCGGTGACCATCTCCACATCTACCGAAGACGACTGGGTCATGGAGTATAAGGTTCAACCAGATGCAGCATCAGTAAAAGTCAATGATAAAGGAAAGAATGAGGCTGAGACGGTTACCATATCGGAAGATACAAAGGAAGTCTTCCTCAAGGTTTATCCATATAGCTACAAGTCAACCGGAGAAGTAACCATCACAGCCTCAAATGCAGAATCTGTTTCCCTTTCTGATGCAGCGGCAAAAGCATACGGAGCGCCACCCCGGTATGGGAATACTCAGACAACCGGAACCTCAAAATCACCGGCACCTCTCGCAGGTATTATTATCGGACTTGCCTGCGCAGTCTGGCTCAAAAGAAGAGATTGATGTCTCCTCTTTTTTCCCATCGTTTCATTTTTTATTTTACGATGGAGATTTTTACTCTTCTCGTTTGGAGAAATTTCTCTTCAATGGCTTTCAAGAATAATCCATTTTGATAGCATACCTTTTTAGGGACGAAGTGCAACCTACTAGAGGAGCCGAGGTAGTCTAGTCCGGGAAGGCGGTGGTCTTGAAAACCACTGGTGTTTCACCTCAAGAGTTCAAATCTCTTCCTCGGCGTTTTAACCATTTTTAATAACTTTTTTAGGTAGTCTTTTTGGTCGCGTCAAAATTTTGTTTGGTATCAGTCAAACTTCCACTGGATCATTCATTCAGGAGTCATCAAATGCAAGAAGATCCAACATGTAAAGGATATTTTATGCAGTACACCTTCGCATCCCGGATGGAGAAGACCCCGAGGTCCTTCATCAGGGAGATTCTTAAAGTGACACAAAAACCGGAGATCATTTCATTTGCCGGGGGACTTCCCAATCCATCACTATTTCCGGTTCAGGAACTGGCAGAGACAGCCAGAAATGTCATCACAGACGAAGGGTGTGCGGCACTGCAATATGCGACCACAGAAGGTCATTTCCCACTGCGAAAATGGATAGCAGACAGGTATAAGACCCGGCTTGGTGTAAGTGTTTCCCCGGATGAGATTCTGATAACCAACGGTTCGCAGCAATGTCTCGATCTTATCGGAAAAATCTTCATCAATCAGGGAAGCGTTGTCGCCATGGAAAGGCCCGGGTATCTGGGAGCCATACAAGCTTTTTCAATGTATGAGCCTGAATTTACCAGTGTCTCCCTGACAAGTGATGGACTGGATATCAAGGAATTACAAACCGTAATCAAACAGAAAAAACCCTGTTTCTTTTACGGTGTTCCGAATTCACAAAATCCTTCTGGAATCACCTGGTCAAAGGAGAACCGGGCTAAAGTATCTGGCATTATGCAAGAGTCAAATACCGTTCTGGTAGAAGACGATGCATATGGGGAACTAAAGTTCCGGGGGGAGCAGATGCCCTCCATGCGGGAATTAATGCCAGAACTCACGGTCATGACCGGGTCGTTCTCGAAAATTGTTGCACCCGGTATGAGGATGGGTTGGGTCTGTGCACCAACAGAAATAATAGAACAGGCCGTAACAGCAAAACAAGGAACGGATCTTCACTCTAATGAACTCAGCCAGCGAATCATCTCCCGGTTCCTGGCTGATCATCCAATAGACAGCCATATTGCAAAAATTACCGCAGCATATGGGGCACAGTGTGATTGTATGCTGAACGCAATCAAACAGGAATTCCCTGAAGAGGTAGCGTACACCCGGCCGGATGGTGGCATGTTCATTTGGGCAACACTTCCGGAAGGGTACTCTTCCACTGAACTCTTTGAGCGGGCACTTAAAGAAAATGTTGCCATCCTTCCGGGTGTTCCATTCTATACTGATGGAGGCGGAGAATCCACGATGCGGCTGAACTTCTCCAATTCAACTCCGGAACGCATCGAAGACGGTATTGCCCGTCTTGGAAAGGTCTTAAAACAGTACCTGGCCGAATAACTTTTTTTAAAATATTGGGGAATTTCGTAGAAATGATCTACGATAAATCCCGTTCCAAAATTTCCCGGGTTGAAAGGACTTCGGTAAATAATCCGGATAATGAAGCGAGATAAGCACTTTGCACATCTGCTGCCGAAACATCCCATCCATTCCAGGAAAGATTTTTTGTAGCACAGGCATCAGATGCGAGAACACAGGTATATCCCAGATCAAATGCAGCCCGCACGGTAGTGTCAATACACATGTGGGTCATCATGCCAGCAATGATGAGCCGTTCAATACCCATACCTGTCAGGATATTCTTGAGATCCGTCTCACGGAAACTGTTTGGAAAATGTTTCCTCACAATAGGTTCACCCGGAGATGGCGTTACTGACTGATGAATATCTACACCTCGAGTATCGGGGAGGAAAAATGTTGCCCCGGGATGCAAGGATACATGCTGTACATGAATGACCGGGATGTGATACTCTCTTGCAAAGGCTAAGAGTTTCCCGGCACAAACACCGGCTTCCTCAGCCTGAAAGAGTTCATTGGCCCCACCGGGAAAATAATCGTTCTGGATGTCGATAAATACACATGCTGTTTTCATTTTTTTTACCCCATTCTTTTCAGAAGTAGATGACGTCGAAGATGAAATCCAAATTTCTCATAAAACCTGAAGGAATCCTCATTGCCTTCACAGACCCTGACACGAGCTTCTGATACATGAGACGCTTCAAGATATCTGCAGGCATGATTCATGAATGTCGTCCCGATTCCCAAAGACCGATACGCTGGCTGAATATAAATGGATTCAATTTCCCCATATTCTCCCGGCGAAGCAGAACTGATACAAAAGCCAACATACTGATTTGAACCTTTGTCTTTTGCGAGATGAACCAGAAGATTGCGACCTTCGTTGGTTTTAAGGATGTCCGCTTTTCGCTCGGCATATGGGCGGCTCAGCAGTTGTTCTCTAAAATGCCGGGCATGGCAAACATGATGCTCTTTTAATTCATTCCAGAGATCTTCTATACGATCCAGACCTTCAGGGCCCAATTCATCATATACGATATCGGTTTTGTTTTTACCATGAATTTCAGATTGAAATTCTCCGTCCCGATGCACCATATCCGGATGAAAAGCAGGAAGACAGATGGCAATATATTCAGCTCCCTGGGGAGAGCTGTACTGAATCCACTCACCTGCAGGAGCAATTGCTGCCTGGCCTTCCTGGAGATGAATCGTTTCCGTAAGGGTGGTGAGATCAACAGATCCGGACAGGACAAGCGTGTACTCATCAAACTCCGGAGACTGTCCCGGTTCTGACCATCCAGGCGGACTCTTCATCATGGCAATGCTGACCGGTTCAGTTCCCGATGCCTCTCTGCCGATATATTCAGATATCATCTTCGGGGGGGAACCGGCTGCCTGCACCAGACGAGGAGCTTCGATGACCCTGACCATGAGAATTAGATTTGATGGATATTGGGAAAAATACGATCCCAATATGCCGGAAGGAGGATATGTATGCGACATTTCATGGTGATCAATACTCTGGTGCGGAATATTGTCTTTCGTTTCGTCTCTTTTTGACTCTTCCCCGGGGAAGACTGCGGTCACCTTTACCTGTTTGTGAACCACAACTGATGGTAACCTTATGGCATCCGATCAGATACCCATCGGCAGATTTTCTCTCATCACTCACCTGTCACTGAAAGCATTGCGCATTTATGATCAGAAGGGTCTGTTAGTGCCAGCCATTAAGGACCGTATGACAGGATATCGGAGTTACTCGGTCTCTCAGATCAGCACCGGAGTCATTATCCGGACACTTACCCTGCTCGGTTTTCATCTTGCAGATATCAGTGCTATTCTGAAAGCCAAAGAGACGGGTGATGATGAAACATTTCGAAAGATCATTGCTGAACGAAGAAGCAACATCGGGATTGAGATCGACCGGTTACAAAAATCAGCTGAAATCCTGAGCCGACAGGAACTTTCACTGGAGTTAATTCCTATGACACTCACCGAACCGGTAATTAAAGAAATTGCACCTTTACGGATTATGAGCATTCGGGAAAAAGGATCCTATGAGGAACTCATCGGTCGCCTGATTGGAGAACTTTGCACTATCATCGCAAAGGAAGAATCAGGGCCGACCGGACTTCGGGTAGTTGGTCCACCATTCTCAATTTATTATGATGGGGAATATAAAGAGGCCGATGCTGATGTAGAAGTTGCAATTCCCATCCAGGGCAGACTTTCCATAACAAATGATCGAGTCCGGGTTTCAACGATTCATGGAGGAAAATTTCTCTCGCTCATTTATAAAGGGCCATATATGGGAATTCATGAAGCATGGTCCGAGACCTATGCATATGCGATTGAAAAAGGTATTTCTCTTGGTATTCCCGGTAGGGAACATTATCTCAATGATCCCTGTTTGGTTCCCCAGGAAGAATTAATGACTGAAATTCAGGTTCCCATCATTGGAGAGCAGGAATAACCTCAGGGTTTTTCTATCTTTTTTGATGCACTCTTTCCATATGGACATGAATACAGGCATAGTCCACATACTGCTTCTTTTCCCTGACTACGGAGTGATGCAAAGTACCGATCGCATTTCCCTGCATCAAACCTCACTTCCCTGGCATCATCTTCCCGAAATGGTTCACCGGTAAAAGCTCCAACCGGACATGCATCAACACATTCCCGGCAATTGCCACATTGCTGCTCAACCGGCTTTCCAGTCGGTTGTAATGGTGCATTCGTAAGGATACTTCCCCATCTCACTCGCGGACCGGCATCCGGGGTGATAAGCAGACAACTCTTCCCAATCCATCCAAGTCCTGCACAGTGAGCAGCCAGTTTATGTGAGAAGAATGCGGCTATCTTTGCATCATCTGTTCGCTTTGATGCAGGAACCGGAAAAGCTGCATATCCTTCCTGTTGAATCCTTCCTGCAATCTGGGATATGATAAGATCCAGCCGGGTATTCACTACATCGTACACATAATGCCGATACAGCACCGGAGCAGAGTTTTCATCAGTCGGAAGCAGATCTACAAGAGGGTGGATCAGGTTGATACCAATTGAGATGGCCCGGGGATATGATGCAATATGCTCTCCTCCCTGCTCCTTTATCGCATTATTTGCAGAAAGCAGGTCTGCAACTCCATAATGGTCCACTCCGGCAGCCTCTCCAAGCTGACGAAGTGCCTGATCCAGAGTCATGAAATGTAGGTTTATTCACTCTGACAGATACTTGTGCCGTTTCATCTTGCAACCCGGTCAGATGCATTATCTTATTCACCTCATGAAATCCCATATGTATATTCAACGACTGAGGACTCGGATTCATGATAAACAGGCTGAAATGCAATTTTCGGGAAATTTCTCTTGTCCATTACCTGATTATTGTGATAATTGGTATCATCATTCTCGTCACCGGTGTCCTTCTCGCCATCTCTTACACCCACGCGGAAGAGGTTGTCCTGAAGCTGGATGAGTATTTCCAGGATTATACTGAGCTGAACGTGAGAGAGCGTATCTCTCTGGTTGATTCGGGATTAACTTTGTACGACAGCGGAATGAATGATCGGGTAAAGCAGGCGTTCATACCCTATCTTCATGCGTATAATCTCTCTGAAGGAAATCTTTCACGATTAACCCTGTCAGAGGTCAAAACTCAACTTCAAAGAGAATCATCCGGGACCATTGATCTCTATGTGATCAATTCGAGTGGAGTGATCATTATGAGCACCGTTCCTGATGTGCTCTATCTTAATCTCTCCCAAAGTCCGGATTATGCCGCAAGAATCCCCTCCCTCATCAATGGTTCATCTTTTGCTGCTGACAGAGTAGTCAGATCCTATCCATCAGCATCATCACCATACATTACCGGCACTCTTCGAAAATTTGCTTTCATGCCAACTCCTGATCATCAGTATCTTCTTGAGATTGGAGTAGCCGATTCAGCATTTGCATTTAACCGGGGAAATCTCTCTTATGATCTCATCTCTGATGAGATGGATGATATTAATCCGTATCTTGATCAGATTCGGATCTTTGATATGCATATGAACCAGTATGTCAGTGGTGGCATCCTGCCTCCCTCTCAACTGGATCCTCTGACCATACAACAGTTAAACACGACAATACAAACACGTTCAGATCATACTTTCGTGGATGCGAATTCAGGTGACAGAATCCGTTATCTCTTTATCAATCAGAGCAGCCCGGATTCTCTAACTGATATGAGTGTGGTCGCTGAGATCACGTTTTCTGATACTTTACTTCAGGAAGAGATGCACCAGCTCATCTCGTTCTTTGCCGGAGTTGGAGTTTTCGCGTTATTATTTGGTCTTATAATTACTCTGGGAGCCAGTTTCCTTATGACCCGTCCTATCTCAGAAATTATCGAAGATGTGGATATTATTTCTCATGGAGATATGGATCATTCTATCCGTAATGTCCGTGTCAGGGAATTTATCCGGCTTAAACAGAGCATAACTTTGATGATTCGGCAAATCCGGTCAGCAACTAAGGAGATAGAACATCGGAAGACCGAACTTTCTATCGCTTCTGATATTCAACAGAGTTTTCTTCCTGATATAATACCGGTCCTTCCCGGATTTGACATGAGTGCCCGATCCATCCCGGCAAAAGAAGTTGGAGGAGATTTTTACGACATTATTCCTCTCCAAACGGAAGAAAAATTATCTACCAAATATGGAGTGGTGATCGCTGATGTATCGGGAAAAGGGGTACCTGCTGCTCTTTTTATGGCTCTCTCCCGGACTATCATCCGGGTGATCACCGGTCAGAACATTTCCCTTCCGGATGCCATCAAAACAGCGAATACCTTTATTTATGATGATGCAAAGACCGGAATGTTTGTCAGTCTGTTTTATGCGATGTTGAAGGAAAATTCTGATCAGATTTCCTACGTCAACTGTGGACATAATCCTCCTGCATGGTACTCTGCATCTACCCGGAGCACAAAGGAAGTGGGAGAAGGAGGCATAGTTCTTGGGGTGGATGATGACATCTCTCTGGTTCAGGAGAGTATCACCATGATGCAGGGCGATATTCTGGTTCTGTATACAGACGGTATCACTGAGGCAATTGACGGGAAGAATGAGATGTATGGACTTAACCGGCTCTTCTCTGTCATAGAGACTCATGCTACCCGGACATCTTCAGAGATCGTGGAAAGTATTTTAGCAGATTTGCATACCTTTACGAGAGGTCTCGATCAGTTTGATGATATTACCCTCATTGTCATAAAACGAATACCTCTCCCTCCTCCATGTGATTAATACCATAATAACCATCCGCAATTATCGATATTTAATTCGGAAAATAAAATAAACCAGTTGATTTTCTTCAGATAATTGCCAATCTATATGTGCACCAAAGAAGAATGAGATCGTATGACAGATGTACAGACAGGTATTAACAATGAGGCAATTCCTGAATTAGGAGCATTTCCATGGTGGAGTGGCCTTCTCTGGGGAATCTGCGCATTGATCATCGGGATTCTCTTACTCACTACACCGGTAATAACTACGCTTTCATTAATTACCTTTATCGGAGCCTGGTGGTTTGTGGGAGGTATTTTTTCTCTTATCAGTATCGCAATTGACCGATCCAACCTGATGCTGAAAATCATCTCCGGTCTGCTCAGTCTGTTTGCAGGGATGGTAATTCTTGGATATCCTCTGATTAGTACGCTGATTATGCTTCCGTTCTTTGTCATCATGATTGGTGTCTGGGGCATTATTATCGGTGGCACCAACGCCTATCATGGCTACTCTACCAAAGACTGGGGATCAGTAGTTCTCGGATTAATGAGCGTAATCTTTGGTATCCTGCTCCTGGTATATCCTCTGGAAGCTGCTCTGGCTCTCCCGATTGTCGTAGGTATTTTTGCTCTTATCGGTGGAATATCTGCAATTATTGGATCTATCAACCTGAAAAAAGTACAGGAATCCTAAATTTTTTCTCTTTTTTTCAAGCGATATATCCTCCATTGTACCCATCACTCAGTGTTCTCTGTATCAGGGTTGAGGCACCAGTTGGCGGTTTGATTTCAAGGCTAAAGGATCCACCTGCCATAGGGCCGGGTATGCCGGCATCATCCAGATTCAGTTGAATCCGGGTGCTGGTTCCCGGAAGAAGAATTCCGGTATTTGGTGAAAATGCAGAGGATGGAATTGCAGTTCCTCCATCATTTCCTCTTGCATAATAGTAGATCATTTCTGAAAGATCAATTGCCTGCCCGGCCTCAGGGACAGAGAGACTAAACCGCAGTTTTTGAAGACCCTGATTATTGGGATCGTACGTTCCACTTATCAGACCATCAGTAATTGCCCCTGAAGTGCTTTGTTTAATTCCGGCATATGTTACCTCCTGAAACCGCTGTGTTGCAAAAAAACCCGTGCTGAGCATGACATATCCAAAAACTGCTGCTACAACGACAAATGCAATCAGTACTACAGCGGCTTCAAGACCGGAAAAAGCATGTTCTTTCTTCATTTACCCCACCTGGCCCTTCCTTGAAATATCTGTATGCTGATGTTTTGGGTATTTCGAAAATAAATGTTTCTCTGTTGTTTCCAAATTTCAAAACCTTCATGAAAGGAACAGACACAAAAACCCATACTCATCACATCTTCATGAAATTTCTCCCGGATAGAGCATGAAAAGAAAGGTGAATCAGTATCAATACACAAAGCCACCAAATCATTTTGATAGAAAAAATCCCTTAGAATAGTATGGAACTTCGAAATTTTTATGAACTTCTGGATGCTGCTTTGATGGATGAAAAAGCAGGGATTAAAATTCAACGGGTTACAGGAGATGAGAATTTCTCTTTTTTTATTGCTGAAATTCTTCCAAACACCTGGTTGAGACCTCATTATCATGAAAGTGGAATTGAACTCTATCAGATTCTTGATGGGAAGGGGGTTATGAAGACCGGAAAACGAGAAAGGGATCAAATTATCTGGGAAGAGGAATTTCCTGTAGAGAAAGGTGACTGTTTTACGATTCCTGAAGGTATTGTTCATCAGATTGGAAACCTGACTCCGGATTCATTAATTGCCGGATTTACCTGTCCACCATCACATTTGGGAAATGATCGGTTCTTTGTGTAATCAGATGATCAAAAAATTCCGATTCAAAAAGATTGATGCATTTTCTTCTGGAGGTTCTGCAGGAAATCCAGCAGGATGTATTTACGTAGATGAAGAAATTTCTGCAGAGGAGATGCAACAGATTGCTAGAGAGCTGAAAGGGACTGTTTCAGAAGTAGGATTTGTCCGGAAGGGAGAGAAGAGTGAAGACGTAATTCTCCGGTATTTCTCTTGTGAAAGAGAGGTGGAATTTTGTGGTCATGCAACCGTTGCGATCATGGATGATCTTGTTCGAAATAATTGGGATCTGCAAAAAAAAGCTATCATCCGGGTCAGGATAAACAACGGGATTCTTAAAATTGAAAACCGGTTATCTTCAGAAGGAAAACTCTATATTCATGCTCCATCACCTGAATACCCGAAAAATATCCCTCAAATAACCCATACTGCAGCAGCTCTTGGTCTGGATGTCTCCGAGATTGATCAGACAATCCCCCTTGAGATAGTCCATGTTGGACAGAATATCCTTATCGTCCCCCTGACTTCTATGCATTCCTGTATCAAATGCAATCCGGATTATGAGAACCTCCGGGCATTTGCCTTGTCGCACTCGATAGAAGTGATCCATATCTCTTCAAAAGAGTGTATGTATCAGGACCATGCATTCAGGGTACGGGTTTTTGCTCCGGCTTTTGGATACCTGGAGGATCCCGCAACTGGATCAGGTAATGCGGCATTTGGTCATTATCTGATTCGATCAAGACAATGGGATGGAACCCCTTTGATTCTGGAGCAGGGCCCTGATACGATTCATCCAAACCTCATTTATCTTTCTCAAACTTCAGAGGGAAACATGATGTTTGGAGGAGGAGGGGCTGTCCGGTTTGAGGGAACCTATCATCTCCATACTCCCTAGAATTCTAACGGAGATTGAATTATCCTCTCCTCAATACATTTCTCCTCGGATTAGTGAGAATCTTTTTCTTCAGAACTGAGATATATTCCTCCCCAATCCATCATTGCTTCAATTATCGGGAGCACTTTTCTCCCCCGGTCGGTAAGTTCATACTCTACCCGGGGAGGAACCTCAGGAAAAACCGTCCGAATCAGGATGGCATGCTGCTCCAAATCCCGAAGATGCTTCGTGATTGTTTTCGAATTTATTCCGCACATGCGATGCTGAAGTTCAGAAAAGCGTAAGGTGCTGGATCGAAGATGCCAGATGATAAGAAGATTCCACTTTTTTCCGATGATCTCGACAACGGTATCTATCTTACATCGGCATTTATTTGTTGATTCTTCTGACATTTTTCAATACTTACCTTTTTGCAATAATATTACATAAATCCCCCTGTGGCATATATGGCACTATAGGAAAAACAGATAGAGTAGACAACTCATGACAATATTTGTTGACGTCGACAATTGCTCAAGGTGTAACATATGCACCAAAGTCTGTCCCATGGGTATCATTCACCCGGCTGAAGGAGATGTTCTGCCAAATATCCCGGAAGAAAACAGGATGATGTGCATATCGTGTGGACAGTGCGATGCATTTTGTCCAACTGGTGCCCTGACCCGGGATAATTCTCGGTTAAGAGGGGAAACGGCATGGGATGGAAAAACAGTAACTCCGGAACTATTCACCTCCTACCTGAAGAGCAGGCGATCTATCAGAAACTACCAGTCAAAGCCGGTTGACAAAAAAACTATTGAAGCAATTCTGGATTGTGCCCGGTACGCAGCATCCGGGGGAAATGGACAGCCAGTTGAATGGAAGGTTATCCTTGATCCTCAAGAGGTGAAAAAACTCGGCTCCCTTACTATCGATTGGATGAAAACTCTTATCGGGACTTCTCATCCGATGAGCGGATATGCTCCCCGACTTGTTGCCGCCTGGGAGAGTGGCGTGGATGTAATATTCCGTGGTGCTCCTCACCTCATTATGGCCCATATTCCCAAGGAAAACCCGATGGCAGCCATTGACGGAATCATTGCGGTAACTCACGTGGACATCGCAGCCCCGGCTTTTGGGGTTGGGACATGTTGGGCAGGATTTCTTGCTATAGGCGCAGGAAATTATCCTCCCCTGGTAAAGGCATTTGATCTGCCTGAAGGGAGAATTATGTCATATGCCCTGATGGCAGGATATCCGCAGTTTAAACCGTCATTTATCCCTGCCAGAAAGCCCCTATCAATTATCTGGACAGAATAATTCAATAATCAGGAGAAAAAAATGCACGTAATTGCAATTAATGGAAGCCCCAGGAAAACCTGGAATACCGCTAAACTCTTGCAGAATGCACTGGATGGAGCTGCTTCAAAGGGAGCAATAACTGAACTGATTCATCTGTATGATCTGAATTATAAAGGGTGCACCAGTTGTTTTGCCTGTAAAGTAAAGGAAGGAAAAAGTTATGGCAAATGTGCGGTCAAGGATACTCTTACTCCGATAATTGAACGGATTACGAAGGCTGATGCGCTTATCCTTGGATCTCCCATTTACTTTGGGACCGTTACCGGCGAGATGCGAAGTTTTATGGAGAGATTACTGTTTCCTTTTCTGACCTATACAAATCCTCCGACCTCGTTATTTCCGAGAAAGATTCCAACAGCATTTGTGTATACGATGAATATTGCAGAGAAAAATGTTCCTGATTTTGGGTATGGGGTTCACTTCAACACAAATGAAAATGTTATGGAACGGATGTTTGGAAGTTGTGTATCGTTTTTTTCCTATGAAACACGGCAATTTGAAGATTATTCAAAGATGGTATTCAGCTATTTTGATCCCGAAGAGCGGATGGAAAGAAATCGGACCGTCTTTCCTGAAGACTGTAAAAAGGCATTTGAACTTGGGATCAGATTAGCTCAGTCCAAGACCTGAATACCACCAGTGGTGATTTGATATGTGAAAAACAGAATAACCTTCTCCTTTTTTGGAGATTTGGGACATATACCTGATTCACGCATTCTAAATTTTTATCCTCATCAGATCCTTCCAAAGACCATATGGCTGTTCCTTAGCGTTTGAGATCGGTTTTTAGAAATTTACAGATATGGGAAAACTGAACCTTTTTCCCTTATCAAATCACCATTTCTCCTCTGGCAACGGGAATTACCGAACCACCCACCTCCACATTGATGGTGCCTTCGGTTTCTTGGGATTTACAATATATGAGTGAAGGACGATGGATGGCATATCCCTGTTCAATACTCATCACTGGAGGAATATTGTCAAAATACCGGTTCTTGACAATATAAGCAGCGAGACAACCATTTGCACTTCCCGTTGCCGGATCTTCAGGCACCCCGTAATATGGACCAAACATTCGTGCATGAAGGGTATGTTCCGGATCATAGGGCTCATTGCAGAATATGTGAAGTGCTTTGGCATCAATGGAAGCAATAAGTTCCTGATATGAATCGTCATGAATTCGGGCCGATATCACCGCTTCCCGGTTTATGAATGGAACGATGATAAAAGGTAACCCGGTTGATACTTCTTCGACTGGAAATCGTGTGTCTATGCTGCTATTTGGAATCTGGAGTACATGTGCAATTAATTCTGGATGAAAAGTTGCTCCAAAAACCGGTGAAGGTTGTTTCATCCAAAGAATTGGTGGTCTTCCAAGTTCTGGAGAGTATGAAACCGGAACCAGGCCTGCCGGGAGTTCCAGAATGATTTCATTTCCCGGTGGATTCATCAACTCTTCTCTGATGACATATGCAGTGCCCAGAACCGGATGGCCGGCAAATGGGACTTCATGTTCAGGAGTGAAAATCCTGACAGAATATTGATTCTTTTTTATCGGCACAGGATTGATAAAGGTGGTTTCTGAAAAATGCATTTCCCGGGCAATGTTCTGCATCTGATCATCAGAAAGTGGGGAAAAACACTGAAAAACGGCAAGCTGATTCCCGGAAAATTTCTTATCCGTAAACACATCAACGATAGAAAATGAAATTTTCATGGATTAAGACTCCTACATACAGTCATCATCCTGAAGAAAAAAACCTGCTATCGCTATAATACCCCTGCATATGAGATTTATGCATTCTGGCATTTTAAAAAACTCAGAATATATATATGGATTATAATGAATACTATGAGATTCAGAACACATGGAACAACTCTACCCTTTACTTCGATCGGTCTGTATTTTTTTTCTTCTCGTAATTCTCATCCAGATATTTAAGCATCGGGGAATATTTACTACCTCACATCTTCCAGTATTTGGGCGTCTGATAACTGAATTCATCCTTCCGGTTACGATATTTTCTACGCTGGCTGTTGGAAAAATCGAACTCTCCCTTCTTGGTGCAGCGGGAATTTACCTATTTGCCTCGCTTTTTACCTGTCTGATTGCATTTGTGTTATGCCGGGCATTCCATTTTAGTGATGCCATTACCGGTGCGATCATCATCCTTGCGGGTTTTGGTAGTACTTCAACAATAGCATATCCTCTCATACAACAGACGTATGGAATCACCAGTGAGGCAATGACAAATGCCCTTATTATTGGAGAGTTTGGTTCCTGCATTCCTTTCTTCACCATAGGTATTTTAATTCTGTCATATTTCGGGGGAAAACCCGGTGATGAAAAACCAAATTTGTTGCAGGTCCTCAGATCATTTAGCAAAACTCCTGTCTTTTATTCACTCGTCGCAGGGTTGATCGTTTCACAGATTCCTCCCCTTTCTGCTTTAATGACAACGGATTTTTTTGTCGACTTTTTTGCTTATTTCAATAATGGATTTGAATTACTTGTTGCCATTACCGTAGGTTTAATGCTCAGACCAATTCATGTACGGGATATTTTCCGTTATATCGCAATTGCAGTACCTTTATCGGTGATTATTATGCCATTGATTGTATATGCCGGGGCTACCCTTATCCAGGTCCCCCCCATTACCCGGGAAATCCTCCTCATAGAAGCAGCTGTACCTTCAGGTGCCCTTGCTGCAGTCATGGCAGACAGGTATGGATGTGATGGGTCTTTGGCATCAGTAATTGTAATTGTCTCGTTCCTGGTCAGTCTGGTAACACTTCCCGCTCTTTCGTTCCTTTTATTATAACAAAGAGGAGAGAAATGATGACAATAAAAATTATACATTTTTCCAAATCACATATACAGGGGACAAATTCTCTCCAATTCCATCAAATTCAAGGAATTACCACTCAACAAGAGAGGTTACTACTCTTATGAATTCCATGATATCATTTGAACCACTTTATCAGATCATCATATTATCACTCATTGTCATCGGCATTGTCAGACTCCTGAAATGGAAAGGAATTTTTACCGAACTGGATCAACCAGTCTTTGATAAACTTGTCACCGAGCTTGCAGTTCCTGGAATCATCTTTTTCTTTTTAGTCACATCTCATGTCACCATTCCTGTTCTCATCCCTGCAGGTATTCTCTTTATCGCTCTGATTATCACCTTATGTATCGCCTATGCAATCTGTCTATTATTTCAATTTTCACCGAAAAAGACCGGGACAATTGTAATGGTTTCAGGATTTGGCAGCACAGCCACCCTGGGAAGTTCTCTTCTTTTTGATATGTTTCATTATCAAAGTGGAGCGATTGATGAAGGTCTTGCCATAGGAACTATCGGAATTGCATTCCCGTTCTTTACACTGGGAGTTCTTATTGCTTCATATTTTGGAACAAAAGAACAAGGAAAAGCGGTAAATCTCAGTCAGACTCTATGGGATTTTTTAATGACTCCGATCTTTATTTCCTTAATATTGGGGGTTGCAGTCTCTTTTGTGCTACAAAATTTTGCAATACCGGGTGCAGATGTCTTTATTGATATCGTGGAGCACTTCTTCAATATCATTACCCTTTCCCTATCCCTGCTGATCTGGATCTCAATTGGACTAATGATTAAACCAGAAAAAAAACTCACAATCCTCTCTCTTCTTGTTCTGGTTGTCCTTCTGAAGATGATAATTGAACCCGCAATTACCATCTCTTTTGCAGGATTTTTAGATTTTCCTTCGATTACCACTACTCTTGTAGTTCTGATGAGTGCTATGCCTTCAGGTGCGGTAGCTGCAGTTCTTGCAAGCAGGTACGGGTGTGATGGATCTCTCGCCGGATGGATGGTTGTCGGTACATATCTGGTTTCTCTTGTGCTTACCCCGCTGATACTGATTATGACATAAATATGGGGAGATTATTGAGAGAAGAATAACAGTTTTGCTATTCATAGAATCCTCCAAAAATTTTATTTCTTTATTTTTGCTGCCGGAAATAACGCGATTATTACTATTCATATACGAATCAGATGAGATGGGACCAGCTGCCAGCAGACCTATATATTTTGGTGAACCTGATTTAGATATCTGTAATTTTCGTGGTGAAAAGATGACACGAATGGATCCGGTTGTACACTTTGAAATGCCATATGAAAACAATGAACGTCTGGTCAGATTTTACGGCCAGGTGTTTGGATGGCAGATGGAGCAGCTTGGCAAAGAAATGGGTGAATATATTGTCGCTTCAACCACAGAGACTGATGAGAACCACATGCCGTTACAGGCAGGTGCCATCGGAGGAGGTTTCTTTCCGAAAGGCCCTCAAATGCCTCAATGCCCATCGATAGTGATCGCAGTAGAAGACATCAAAGTATCGATGAAGAAAATTATTGATGCTGGTGGTGAAGTGCATGGAGAACCTGTCGAAATTCCCGGAATCGGATTATATGTCGCAATTACTGACTCAGAAGGGAATCAGGTGGGTGTGCTCGAACCGATGGATATGTAAGATACTTATCCGGAATTATTCATACACAGCTTCCTGATTTCTCCTCCTTTTATCAACGAATTTAATATCAATGTACCGGTATTTCTGATTTTGGAATGAGTATTAGTTTTTCATCAGGACTGCACTTTTGCTGAAATGAAATTTCGGCTGATCAACTACAGAAAATCCTGCATTATTCGCGCAATTCAGTGTTTCCTGAAATGCAGTGTCAGATACATGAAATGATGGTTCAACAATCAGATACTTACCCTGAGGAACTAGAAGGTTCGCAATTTCGGATAAGAAGGCGTCCCGGTCCGGTACCTCATGAACCATGTAGAAAGACAGAATAAAATCAGCCTGCTCCTGCAGATCAATTGTGTCAGATTTTGATTGATGAAACCAGATTCTGTCTGCGAGACCAATACGCTCACTTTTTTGTTCTACCAGATCGAGCATCTCTCTCTGAACATCTATTGCAATGACGGTTCCTGATGGGCCAACCATCTCTGCCATCGGGAGGGTAAAAAAACCAGGTCCACAGCCAATATCCATCACTTTCATTCCTGGTTGAATGTAAGGCCCACAAATTTTTTTGGGATTTTGCAAAAATCTCCGTATGAGATTATCAAGCATCATCAATGTCCAGGGAGTGAAAGGACAAATATCGCCATGTGGCTTATATACATTGTTTGTGTTCATGGTATTCCGTATCTTGAGTTAAGTAGGTTAACTGTAATATGAATGAATTGTTATTCCTGTTCTTATATGCATTCAGCAGAGGTTTCTTCAATTGCCTGAAGGAACCGGATAAGAAATTGCAACTGATCGTCGCTGACTGGGCCGAGTTTCTCTGTTATTCTGGAGCACATCTTTGCATGATGTAGTTCATGTCCATGGTAGGCAATCATCCCTTTTGCACTTAACCGGATGTTTATCTCCTTGTTGTTCTGTGGATTTTGACTTTTTTCTATCAGATTTTTCCTGAGTAACCGGGATATCATCTGGGAAGTAGCACTTTTACTAATTCCCATGAATCTGGCAAGTTCAGTAACATTGATACCTGAATGTCTGCCGATTGCCATAATTGTGTGAATTTCTGAAAAGAAGAGTAAATCACCAGAACCAAAATTTTTTGGACATTTATCCATTGCATTAATTTTGTTAAGAATACGAATCCAAGTATCAGATAACTGCATCATTTCTGCATTCGTAACCATTCAATACTCCAGGTTATCGAAATATGTTCCAAATATGGTTAAGCAGATTAACACATATAGATATCTCAATATTTTTCTCTCTTCGAAATTACAAGAACAAATGAATCCCGGAAGCTAGGTACCATCTACTTTGAATTCATAGCGCAGTGGTTTTCCCATTCTTTTCAAACAGTCCATGGGATTTCCCGTTTGGGTAAATGGCGATTCAGGTCAAAAAAGTGTATGAATATTGTTGTTTTCCGGGAAATGAGAAGCCTTCCCTGATAAAATAATCCGTTACTCCTGAGTATTTCTTTCTTCACATGTCTGATACCTTCCTGCACCGACCACATATGGGACGCCATCACTCCCGTTAACCAGCCGATAATAACTCATCTTCTGATAGAGGCCGAGAGAGTCAGGATTAGAATATGTATACATGACCCAGCCAGTATTGTTCCGGATTGCTCCCTGCACTATCTCATCCCGGAAAGCTTTACCGGTAACATCAGTAGTTCCTGCAAGATTCTTACCCACGTTTGATTGGGTAGCGCCGTTTGCCATGATGGTAACGTTGATATCAAAAATAAATACATAGAGTTCTTTATCTATCTCATCCCGATAAGGAGCCTGACCTGCATTGATAGACGCAAGAGTTCCCGGAGTATCAGCAGCAATATCTTTAGCAGTAGAATTCACGAGGTCAGTCACCTGCTGGAGAGGTGTGGAATGCTCAGAGCACTGGACTGGCAGGTACCGGGCGATAATCTCCTCATAAGGAGTAATTCCCGTTAACGAACGATCACGTTTTAAACTCTGATATGTCGCGTTCAATTCTTCAATCCATTCTGGTGATGTGTTCTTATTGAAAGCAAAGTAATACTCGCTGGTTCCCAGATCCTTTCCAATAATAAAGTTATCAGGATTCTGACTGTTCCTGGTAATTGCCTGATATCCGGCTATCTCATTGTATACCCAGGCATCTGCAGATCCATTCTCCAGCATCGCAATTGCATCTTTGGTAGAGGGAACTTCACTGATATTTTTCTCATCTGCTCCAGCAGCAATTGCATAACTTTTTCCACAATCATCAGTAATTGCAACAATTTGTAAAGACTTAATGTCCAAATCATCAGAATTTGCCGAATCTGCAATTAAATAGAGGACTTCCTGGTTGGTGATTACCGGGCCGACCCAGATGAAGAGGTTTTCACGTTCTGGTAATCGGTCTGCAGTGAGGAGGATAGTATTTGGTGTGGTCAGAGTTTTCTGGTATCCCTGGGTCCAGGGGAGAACCTGAAAATCAGCCCGGGTCTTATTACTTCCGAGCTGCTGTAATACCATCTCCATAATGTCTACAGATATACCTTTGAGTGTGCCGTTCTCCACAAAATTCAAAGGAGCGTAATCTTCGGTAATAATCTGAAGATCTGTTGGAAGATCCTCAGCTCCACATCCCCAGGGCAGGATCAGGAGCAGGATTCCGATATAGATAATCGCATGGTTCATTTCATAAAAATAGGATTTACAGGGTTATGAGACCTGCGATACGTACGATCCTGAAATGGGGAATACCCTGATTCTCTTACTTACATATTAAGGTAGTGCATACATCTGAAGGGATGGTGACCATGATCCATTCCTGTTATGATAGAAACCTTTCGCCGATGTCTGGACAAACGGCAAATGTATGGATGAACGCTACCTGCTTACCTGGGGGTAGTTGAAAGTATTCATTCAGGTACCGATTTATTTTGAGCCCTTCTTGAATTTTATAATACTGTCTGTTCCCGGAGGAGATTTTCGTCATCATCTATCGATGATCGTAATTCTGACAGTCCCGATTTGGGAATATTATCGCATCATCATATCTTCGAACAGGTAGTTTGACGATATATTGATCGTTCTTCTGTGATGATGGGGAATCTGGGCTTGAAGAACAAATTGTCCATCCGCGATCAGCATGTCTTCTCCTCCTCCTCTCCGAGATGCCAGTGATGATTTCAGGGAATTTCTTCTGTTGCAACAGGTTGCAACAGTGTAAAACCATGGTAATTCCGGAATTATCTCCCCGGGGGCGAATTTCTCAGCGTGTCGGATATGGTAAAAAAACCGGATGCAACATGCACCAATTCGTTTATTTTCCTTTCGTAACCCCTCGCAATGTTGTTTTAAGAAAATTTTCCTGCCATGCTATCAAAATAGATTTCTAACTAATCTCTCGCTATTTTGTCTACCTGACTTATACACTGTTTCAGACAACACTTGGATGTCACACCGGTGATGGTGAAGATACAGGAAAAAACCTGACTCGCCAACCGGATGTAATAGATGAGTGCGTTCAACATGTCCTCCTACAATCGTTGCCTCTCTCATCTCCTGGGAAGAATTGATCCGAAAATCCTTCCTTCAGTACTCACCTGGGTGCACCACACCTGATCCAATCACTAAACCGGCATCATCTGATTGCCGGCCTCCTACAACCTCTCTCCGTCATTCATGAGGATATTATGTTTACCAGCAGCACAACAATCCAGGGATATAACGAAAGACAGATTCGTCTGATTGAGTATCTTGAAAGCAGAGTAACCGCAGGAAAGAATTTTTTTAAGTCTAAATATATTGCCAGGGAAACCGGTCTCTCCTCGAAAGAAGTTGGAACAAACATGGGAATTCTCGCTGAGACCTGTCCCAAGTTTACGATTGAAAAATATAGTTATTCAAACAGCACCACCTGGCTTATCACTCCCTGCCAGGGATAGGAATATCTTTAAGCTTCTTTTTTTCCTCTGTGACTTGTACACTGTGAACCTGAACTGCTCTTCAACAGATATTCTTGTTTGTAGCTTTTTCGAGTAATATCTGCACATTCGCATCATTTTTGCGTACTCTGTCCATATTTTCGTAATTTGATACTTTTTGTGTAAAAATTAAAAAAACCTCTTCGTAGTTTTTTTTGCTTATTGTGCAATTCCCAAAAAAACTTTCCATAGTTCTTCGATTTTGGAAAAAATAATATCAAACCAGGTGCTAGTTTACTCTAATTTTTTATTATTGCATATACAAGGGGAATTTCTTGTTCATCATTGATATATCGCAAAAATGAATGATCCACTCACAAATACCTGAAAAAATTCTTTGCCATCGTATGCGGGAAAGGAAATAACGGTTAATACTGTGTGCAACAGCCTTTGAATGAGAATTATTATGATAGCCAGACTACGGTACTCAAGGAAATTGCGGACACGCCCATTTATTTATACTATGGATATTCTTTGATCAATTATCGGAGGGAATAGATCGAAGGTTTGAACATCAGGGGTTGTCATTAATTTCCTTACTTTCTTGCATGAGGCTTTTTCATACAAAATAGATAGGCATGATAAATGGGTGATTATTTACCAAAATATTGGATAATTTATTGATTGTCCTTCATGTATTGGAGATAAAGAGGATTTTTTAGCAATGCACTTTTGATCGAAGATTCCTGATATCTCAAATATATATCAAGCATATGCAAGAGATCAAATACATATGATAAAATAATCCCTCATGATATGGACCATAAAAAAATTATATCGATTATCCTGTATCTCCAATTAGCTAATCATTATCGATGGTTTTTTATATTGAATATGAATCAATGAGAAAAATCCGACATTGAAATCCTTTCACATTCTGAAGTTATTCGGAGATAGATCCTATTGAGTCAACGGTTGAAAGTGTCTCTTGTACATTGATAAACTATGTCCATTCTTAAATTTGAGTAAACTGGTATTCTCTCTTTGAAATAACGGAATGATACCAACCACTCTGAACTAATAAAAGCATTCAATCATTGATAGCAAAGCACACGGCTTATACCCATTGAGTAATAATATATAAGATAATTAGGTGGTTATTTAGTCATGCATATCGATGGAGGGACCGTAGTGATATGACATTTGCTAAAATTTATTGAATTGGAAGAATTGCGTCATACGAACAACATCGTAGTTTTTTGACTCTACTCATTTCATTTCAGTAGGAAAGTAACCCTCAGTTTCGGCGATAGATATTTATGCAAATTTTGAAGATTTTCACTGATCTTCTGGAGTTGAGGTACTGGCTTATATGTTTATTGTAAATCCCAAAATGAAATCTCATCGAAAAATTTCCTTATTATATGTAGATGACGAACCTGATTTATTGGATATTGGAAAAAGATTTCTTGAACGTTCAGGCGAGTTTATTGTAACTACCTTTTCCTCAGCGAAAGATGCGATAAAGTCGTCGAAAATCTTTACTTATGATGCTATTATCTCTGATTATGAGATGCCTGAAATGGATGGTATCTCATTTTTGAAGTTAATCAGGCAGCAATCAGGTAGTATACCCTTTATTCTTTTTACTGGCCGGGGAAGAGAGGAGGTAGTGATAGAGGCCATTAACAATGGAGCAAACTATTATCTCCAAAAGGGAGGAGATTTGGTTTCACTGTTTGCTGAATTATCCCATAAAATCCATCAATCAGTAAAAATCCTGGAGTCCGAAATACAGATCAAAGAATCGCAAAAAACCCTATCTGATATCCTAAATTTTCTTCCGGATCCCATCATAGCCATTGATACAGAGGGCAAAGTCATTGCATGGAACCTCGCGAATGAAAATTTGTTAGGAATATCAGCGGAGAATATCCTGGGAACCGATAATTTTTCCTATGCAATTCCTCCGTACGGATGTCGTCGCCCTCTTCTTTTGGATTTAATTAATGAGACAGATGAAAAGATATCTCAATATTATACCAACATCAGACGAAGAGGAGATGTCATCTGTGCTGAAGCAAAGGATATTCAGATACAAGGAAAAAAAATCTCTGCGTTAATCACCGCATGTCCTTTATATAATACTTCAGGAGAGAGAAAAGGAGCCATAGAACTCATTCATGATATATCAGATCTGAAAGCAATTGAACATGAATTAAGAATGAGTGAAGAACGTTACCGTTCAATTGTCAACGATCAAAATGATAACATTTTTCGGTTTTCTGTTGACGGGACTATTACTTTTGTAAATGAATCGTGCCGACGGTTTTTGTCTGATCATTTGCATATTCAGGATATTATTGGAAAAAATATTCAAGCGTTATTTGGTATGCTTCCTGGTATTGCATATCCACTTGAATCTCTCAATCCTCAAAACCCGGTCAAAGAAATCGAGTATCAGATTTCTGGGCATAATGGGGAGCAATTCTGCCACCATATCTCAATCCGTGCAATATTTGATAATTATGGTTCATGTACCGAATATATGGCGGTTGGAAGAGATATTACCCAGCGAAAACGGGTAGAGGAAGCAGTAGTTGAGAGTGAAAACCGGCTTCGGGCATTTATTGAAGGTTGTCAGGAATCTGTAGTAATCATCGATGAAGATGGGAGAATCATTGAATGGAATGAAAAAGCTGAGTATCTTACCGGAATAACTAAAAATGATGCAATTGGAGCTTTTGTCTGGGATATTTCGGTGCAGATTACTTCCCAGAATGAAAATGGGAAGAATCGGAAAGAACATATTGAGCATATATTCCGTTCATCTTTACATACCGGTATTCCTCCCCATGATATTCCAATTATCATAGATATTGCCCGGCCTGATGGAATTCGATCAACTATACGCCAAATTTCTTTCACGATGAAAACCCGAAAAGGATATCGGATTGGATCCATATCTCAGGATATTACTCAATATAAAAAATTGGAAGAGGAACTGTATCGTGCTCAGGAACGGTTTCTCCAATTGGCTGACCATTCTTCTGATGTCATAGCCCTATTTGATAAACAATTAAACCCTACCTATATTTCTCCTTCAGTCAAGGCTATTCTTGGTTATGAACCTGAAGAATTGATTGGTAAGACTGAAGATTTTGCTTCTCAAACAATTTTTTCTTCTGCTCAGAATACGTTTCTTCAGACTATTCAGACTCTCATCAATGGAGAAACGATCGAAAGAACAAACCTTGAACTTTTGGATAAAAATGGAACACCAATAAGTGTGGATTTATATGCAGTACCGTTTATGAAAGAAAACCATTTTTCCGGAGCTCAAATAATTATTCGTCATAATCCCTGTAAAATATCATAAGAGGTCAGATTCTGTTATCTCTGATTTTTATTTCGAATTTTGATATCCCATATTATTTGGGACCATCTCACTTTTACTTCCAAACAAGGCTTAATATTATTTTTCAAAGTTTATCCAAATAAAATGTGCCAATTAATCTTTGAACCTTAACTCAAAAAACTAACCAGGATATGTTTTGAGGATTGAATGGAGTGTTCATTATCCCTTCAATTCTCACTAAAAATTCTTTGACGCAAAATATGATTATCCATCCCGTCATATTCTACATTGCACGAAAAATGTTCAATATTCTGTGTCTTTTTTTGAGTCTATCTCTTATTCTGTTTTTCATACCGGTATATGGAGGAGATAGTGCTAATCCAAGGTTTTTTTCAGCCCAGGATAATAGTTTACCTAATCTATCGATTTATAGTGTATTAGCAGAAACAAATCAGGAGGATCCGAAGGTTTTTTCAACAATAACCATCCCCAGGACTCCTGCAAGTAAAACTCCAGTGATTCGATATACTAATTCGAACCTTCCGGATAAAATCAGATCCTATGTAGACCATATTGATTTTCAGACAAGAACAACAGTCCATGGACAAGTATACATATACTTTTTCCTGCCTGCAGGATCTGCTTCGATGAAAAAATCCGGGGATGTAACAGATTTTATCTTAAGTAGAAGTGAATGGGCAGGAGATCGGTCAAGACCCTCGGTTCAGGAAGAGATCTATTTTCATTGGATTGCAGAAAACCTGGGCCCGTTATTTCAGTTGGATCCTAAATTACAAGCCTATTATAAGAAGAATGTCATCGGAAACAAGGATACTCGTAATAGTCCGGTTCATCCGATACATCTGGGATATTTTTATGCGGGGTTAGATGATACTCCCTATATGGATCCGTATTTGAAGAAAATCTAATAAAATCGAGATTAAGGTTCGCCGTACCAAAGATAATATTCTCTTAAAAATTCAGATTGAAGGGTTAGCACTTTTGTGAGGGGGTATTTCATCCCTTACAAAATAATGATTAATGATATTCCCGAAAAAACGAAATTAATTTTTATTTCTTTCTTCTCTTCTCTAATTATCGTTTAAATTACGAACTTATTTATTTCCTGTGCGACTGACTCCACTATTGAACTGACATTATTGACTACCCGGCTTATCTGTTCGATGGACGCTGATGCTTCTTCAGTTGCAGCTGCAGCATCTCCTGCTTCTTTTGAGGTATTCTGCACCAGGGTTGAGACTTCAGAGATACTTGCCGTCACTTCCTGAACCGAGGCTGCCTGCTCCTCCGAAGCGGATGCTACATCCGTTGCATTACGAGTGATATCATCAATGGACGATGCTATCTTGTTAAAAGCGTTCAGTGTTTCATGCAACGATTTACTTCCTTCCTCTACCGTTTCTCCGGCTTTTCCCATGGCAATTGTTGCATTGCGAGCCTTATTCTGGAGAGTTGATATCATATCAGCAATATTTTCTGCTGACTGTCTGGAATCCTGGGCAAGGGATTTTACTTCTGCTGCTACAACTGCGAATCCTCGTCCGGCTTCTCCCGCCCTGGCTGCTTCAATAGCTGCATTGAGTGCGAGAAGATTGGTCTGGTTTGCAATATCAGAAATGAGCCTGACAATTTTTCCGATCTCATCCATCTGTTGATTAATGTCTTTGACGATAAGATCTACTTCTGAAGTTGACTTGGTGATCTCGACCATCGAACTTTCCGATTGTTTTGCCAGGTCGATACCAATTCGGGAATATTCATTTGCCTTAGTGGATGTTGTTGAAACCTGCTCTGCCCTCTGAGATACCTCACTTACGGTGATCGTGAGATCCTCCATGGCTCTAAGAACCTGGTTTAATCCGTCATTTCCCCGCTCTGCATTTACACTGACCCCACCAGCGTTAGTGGCAATCTGCTGGGCTCCTGCAGATACTTCTTCAATACTGGCAGTTGCTTCTTCTGCATTAGCCGATAGATCAGCGAGTTGATTATTGATGAGTTTCACCGCTCCACTGACCTGGACACCGATATTGTCCAGGACATTTTTAAACTCCACCCAGTCACCTGCTACTTTCAACGATGGGTCAACACGGGTATTGAACTGATAATTTGCATATTGTTTGGATACCCGGAGGGCTTCCTTTACGGGAACGATTACACTATCTAACGTATCATTCACTCCAACCACGATCTTTTTGAAATCTCCCTGATGTTTAGAAGCATCTGCCCGGGTTTCGAGTTTTCCTTCTACCGCTGCTTTTACCAGGAGATTTGTATCAGTCACCAGCAGATTAACCGCATCAATACAGGTATTGAGATTATTCTTGATGATATTGAAATCCCCGTTGTATGAATCGGTAATCTTAGGAGGAATATCTCCCTTACTGATACGGTCAACATAGTTGGCTGCAACATTTAATGGAGTAATGACCGAATCAAGGGTATTGTTTACTCCTTCTATGATAGATCTAAACTGGCCTTTGTGCCGGCTCACATCCGCACGGGTAGAGAGTTTTCCTTCCACTGCGGCTGTAGCGAGAGAGTTCACATCAGTAACCAGATTTGCCAGGGTTTTCGTAACTACTCCGATGTTATCATTGATATTGACAAAGAGACCGTATGCCTCCTGGGTGTAGGTATCTGCCTTGGTTATCTCCATGTTCAGGTTCAGATTTCCTTCAGAGAGATACTTCAGGTTCTCAGTCAGCCTTCCAACTTCTGTTTTTAGATAGGCGATGACACTGATCTGTTCGGTGAGATCCTGCACTGTCTCTACAAATCCTACCCGGTTTCCTTTGACGTCAAGGACCGGAGCCGTAGTCTGTTTGCAGGAAGCGCCATGCCAGTCAAAGAATGTCTCGTTCTTTCCGGTTGTGGTCAGCTGATGAATACCACATTCACTCGTTCCACAGATGTTGGCATTTGCTGTGCTGCATGGTTTTCCATATGCGGAGTCCCTATCTTTGATCTCCTTGTTTTCGATGAGAAGAGATTCGAAGGATTTATTCATATATTTCCATTTCATATCATTGTCAGTGACATGAATCGGGTATGGAACCGCATCCAGAATCGACTGGTAATAGGCGATCTGGTTCATCTGTTCGGTGAGATCCTGCACCGTTTCAACAAATCCCACCCGGGTTCCTTTTGCATTAAGGACCGGTGCTGTAGTCTGTTTGCAGGAAGCTCCATGCCAGTCAAAAAACGTCTCATTCTTTCCGGATGTGGTCAGCTGATGAATACCACATTCACTCGTTCCACAGATGTTGGCATTAGCTGTGCTACAGGGTTTTCCGTATGCAGTATCCCGGTCAGTGATCTCCTTATTTTCGATGAGGAGGGTTTCAAAGGATCTGTTCATATAGGTCCATTTCATGTCATTGTCGGTGACATGAATCGGATACGGAACTGCGTCAAGGATTGACTGATAATAGGCGATCTGGTTCATCTGTTCTGTGAGATCCTGCACCGTTTCCACATATCCTACGGTTTTTCCTTCCGCATTCAGCACCGGTGCAGTGGTTTGTTTGCAGGAGGCACCGTGCCAGTCAAAGAACGTCTCATGCTTTCCGGTCGTGGTGAGTTGATGGATACCACATTCATTTGTTCCGCAGATGTTGGCATTTGCCGTGCTGCAGGGTTTACCGTATGCCGAATCCCGGTCAGTGATTTCGTTATTATCGATGAGGAGCTGTTCGAAGGATTTATTCATGTACTTCCAGTTCATCTCAAGGTCAGTTACGTGAATTGGATACGGCACTGCATCAAGAATAGACTGATAATACGCAATCTGATCGAGCTCTGGAGTCATATCCGCAAAGATATCATAGATGCGGATTGTATGACCGTCTGCGTCAAATACCGGAACATACGAGTATTCCAGTTTTTTTGTCCCTGTTGGAAATTCTATGGTAATTCTTCCTGAAACCGTGCTTTTCGTCTCTATTGCTCGTTCTACTGTCGGGCCTTCCCGATGAATGACATGCAGATCTTTGAGAGGTTTCCCAATCCATTCATCACGTTCGTAACCGGACATCGCTAAAAATGCTTCATTGACATTAGCGATGGTAAAATCCGGATTCAGGTCAAGCAGAGCATATGGGTTTTTCTGAATCAGGGTTTCATTTTCTTCCATCCGTACTTGTCCGGTCATATCCGTGACCGTAGTCATCAGACAGGGCTTTCCCTCATAGAGAATTTCATTCAGGGTTACTTTCGCCTGAAAAACCGACCCCTGAAGAGTCATATGTTCCCAGTAAAAACTGATAGAGCCTTCACTATGGGCTTTTTGTATAAATATTCCTGCTTCAGTTCCAGAATCTTTTCCGTTCCGTTGAATTTTCGGAGAGAGCAGATTTGGAGGTCTACCCACAATGTCCTGTCTGCTGGTAGCACCAAAAATCTCCAGAGTTTTCTTATTGCAATCGATAAAAAGACCATCCTTTCCGATGATGAGTGTTGCAACCGGAATGCGATCGATGATAGTCTGCAGGGATTGAAGATCGCCTGACGCGATTACCTGAGATGTCTCTGTCATAATGTCCCCCATGTATCCCCTAGTAGAGATTGATTAGTTCGATTGTTTTCACAAAATATATTCGTATCAGATGGAAGTCGATAGTGCTTGGCAATAATAGATATAGGGTAAACGACTATATCGAATAGGGGGTATTTTCCTTTCATTTCTCTGTATCGAAAAAATTGGAAGATAGATCTCTGGATATTGGTACCAGATTGCCATTTTTTTCTTTTATTGCGTAGGAAAATTACCGATAGCGGATTGCAATCATTTGTTAGATCATCCGAATGAGCGCTACTCGAAAAAAGCGAGAAACCGAGACCGAATAACATCCCAAGAGCGAAAGATATCAGTATATAAAAAATAGAAAAACCGGTGAAAAAATTATTCTTTTGTGTACCAAGAGTACACGGATGCAAAGTTATTGGTGATATCGTTGGATCCTTCCAGGGCTACCGGACCGAAGAACATCACGGGAACAAATACCTTTTCCCGGTTATATTCGGCCTTCTTTTCTGTAAACTGCTGCATTGTCTCATTGGTTGCGACACTGATTTTTTCGACTTTTGCATCCGGATTCTTCTCCAGGAACGGGGTCATGAATTCTTCAACCTTGGCACAGGACCCGCAGTCAGGATCATAGAAGTAGATTACCGTTTTGTTTTCTTCGATAGGAGAAGTTGCGTTGGTAAGTTCATACAGCTGAGATTCAGTGAGATCCTTGCCTTCTTTGTCAAAGATTGCTGCTGCGACCGGTGAGATGGCGATACAGGATCCGATCAGAGCAAAGACTACCAGAATTTTTACCCAGTTCATTGAAAATTTCATATCAGATTACTCCATGTCGGTGGATTGGTAATACGTTCAAATCAACCGTACATGGATTTTGCGTTGGGAACCTCATAAGGGTTCTCACCGATGGGATGTAAGATAAGAAAATAATTCATCGATATCATTACGATTTCTTTTTTTTCGAATGTCGCCGAAAGTGTCTCCTCCTCGCAGCACCCTTTTTTTCTGGGATACGAAGAGTGTGGATGTATTTAAGTGCGGGTCGATCACTTATTCCGCTTTTCAGATCTTTACTATCTCTGGCGAAAATTCATTGAGTTCAGGTTTCAGTAGACCAATTCTGATAAACCCTGTTTCTAAACTCATGTATTCTCTAGAGAATGGTGGATCCGCAAATGACGTATTCACTTCCCGGATGAACTATTTCGGTTTCTATTGAATTTGAATGCCAAGATATGACGGATAAATGAAGAATTGCTCTATTTGCATGGCAATTGTCATAATCTCTATCTGGTATTCTTTTACCAAACCGGTTTATGCACTATATCAGAAAAGTCTTTTATCATGTGGTCATATCTCTGAGAATTGTTTAGGTTTCGAAATCATGAAAACAGAAAGTATAAAGCTTGGTGTCTTCACGGCCTTAGTCATTGTGAATCTCATCGCTGTGGCATTTGGAGATACGGAAACAACAAAAAATTCAACTAATCTATCCTTGACGGAAAATCTCTCAGTAAATGAGACAAATCAATCAGTTCAGGATACATTGAGAGTAAATAATACCAGTATTGCAAATGGAACCAGTACGCTGGAAACAACCGGAGGAATTAAGAATTTTATGAAGAGTTTCAAATTTCAATCCAATACCTGATTATCCTGTTATTATCACTTTGGATATTTGTTTCTGTATCACCCACATTGTTGATCATCTCATCTTCAAGGAGAAGTTGTCAGATGGTACGTCATTTTTAATTATCTATTCTGGAAGAAAAATGATTCAGTAAGATTTCGAAAGAACCTGTGCCTCATGGTGCCAATCTGTCCAAAAATGAGATCTTATCAAATTCATGTCGATTTCCGCCCTATCCTTTTAGATCTCACCCCCCTGAGCCTTCAATACTTATTTGCAATGTTTGGTGAACCGTTCTGGTTCCGATCCTCCTGGGAATTAATCCCTCAACAATTTTACTCTTTAATGGGATTGGAACCCTGATTTTCCTCATTATCGGTAAAGGAAAAGTTCCTGCATATATGAGATCCAGTTTTGCCTATATCGCTCCCTCTCTCGTGATTATTGGAGCATATGGCTATGGGGCAGCCCTCTGCGGATAAATCGCATACGGGATCTTTTTTCTCCTGGCAGCCCTTCTTACATATCGGATTGGAATCGGTTGGGTCAAGGTCCTCTTTCCTGATGTGGTCATGGGATCGGTAGTGATGGTGATCGGTCTGGGACTCGCTCCGACTGCGGCTAAACTCTCGGGACTGACTGCTGATATACCGGAAACCCCTATTATAGCAATTGCTCTTTTCACCCTTCTGATTACCATTTTGAGCATGACGCTATTTCAAGGATTTCTCCGGATTATTCCCATCATCATCGGGATTCTGGGAGGAAGTGCCATGGCATTTGTTCTCGGTCAATGTTCCCTGGAAAAAATCTACCAAGCCCCCTGGATTGCTATACCTCCACTATACACTCCTGAATGGTCATTACCGGCGATTATCATTTTAATCCCTGCATTTTTTGTGACATTAATTGAAGTAATCGGTCATCTCCAGGTGACCCAAACCATCGTCGCAACAGACATGTTCAGAGATCCCGGATTATTCCGGGTATTGGTTAGTAAGGGTATTTCTTCAACCATATCGGGATTTTTTGGATCTTAGCCCAATACCACGTACTCGAAAATATCGGAGTTATGGCAATCACCCGGGTGTATAGTACCGCAGTATTTGCCGGTGCAGCGGTATTTGCTATCCTGATATCATTTTGTGGGAAGGTCTCTTCCGCAATTCTCAGTATTCCCGGTCCGGTCATAGGGGGAATATGACTTCTGCTCTTTGGAGTTATCGCTGCACAGGGTATCCGGATGTTCTTAGAAACCCAGGTGGATCTCACCAAAACCAAAAACCTGATTCTTGTTTCTGTAATTTTGGTAATCGGGTGTTCTTGGGCGATGATACCTATGGGTCCATCATCAATAGATGGAATGTCACTAGCGACAATCGCCGGAATCGGTATCAATCGTGTATTTATCTTGTTTGAAAGGATAGGTCTTTCAAATGAAGGTAATTGATAATTTTCCTGCTTTTTTTAGAATGGAGCGAAATCTTCATTTTTTGGTGAATGATAAAGTTAGAGAACATTAAGTAGTTTGGTGTTATTCCGGGAACCTTGAATACCTGGATATTTTAGTTCAACGAAAACCGAATAGTCACTCCTTGACACCTTTTTGAAAGTCATATTTCTTAATTATTCGGTTAGAAAGATGATTTCATATTCTATAAATGGCTGTCCGAAAAAGACTAATCAAATACCCTTATTTCACCTTCACTCATACCTAACTGGAGAGTTTTGTTTATGATCAGCGCTGGATTACTAAAAAGATACACTTTTTTACTACTTGGTTTATTTTTCATGGGCCTTGGTATTAGTCTGGTCACAAAATCAACTCTTGGAACCCCGCCCATCTCCAGTATGGCCTACGTTCTCAGTCTGATTGTACCGATCACTTTTGGCCAGCTCACGTTTATCTTTGCCCTCCTGTTCATGGCAATCGAAATATTGCTCCTTGGAAAGGAATTTCCCCGATACCAATATCTTCAGGTATTTGTCGGGTTCTTTTTAGGGTTGTTTGTTGATGTAGGAATGTATGTGGTAACTCCGGTTCATCCGGATACGTATTTCTGGCAGGTATTCGTTCTCTTATTTGGATGTCTGGTTCTCTCTCTGGGGATCTTTTTCCAGGTATCCGCGAAAGTCATCTTAAATCCCGGGGAAGGGGTAGTGCAGATAATTGCAACAAAAACCAAAATCCGGTTTGGTATTATCAAGATCCTGTTTGATTCTACGCTCGTATCCGGAGCAATTGTTCTTTCTCTGATATTCCTGGGATCACTTGAGGGGATACGAGAAGGAACTGTCATTTCGGCTGGTCTTGTCGGATATATTATTATTGTGATTAGTGGTCTTTTCAATAAAATCCAGTTTCATCAGTGGCTCGATAAGAATTAGCTCTTCGAATAGCCTGCAATAACTCTTCTTACAGAAATGATGCCTTTGCAGGAGTATAATAAGGGATCTCGGAATAAAAAGTATAGATGTCCGAAAAAGTGGAAAATCGGGATGACTTACTTGATCTTTTTCTCAAGTTTTTTGAGTTTCTTTTTAGCAGCATCGCTACCCGCAGCCGCCAGTTTTCCGAGTTCTTCTGCCTTGGCCTTCTTCTCTCTGTTGAGCTTCCCGAGTTGCTTTTTACTTGTTGGCATGCCGTAACCTCGCTACGATACAGGCTATATCTATTTATCTTTATCCTTTTTTGACAAATTTTTATGTCAAGTATTTTCATATGGTATGCGAATAGGATCAAAAATATTCATGCATCAAAAAAACCTTTACATCTCTTCTATTTCTTTATCCTGGGATGCGATCTTTCAGCGACGAAGATATATTTCCATTTTCCGCCGTCAGAATACAATTCTCGGTAGGAACTGCAAGACCTTCATTTTCCCTGTATGCCACAAGTTTCATTTCTATACTCCGAAACATCCGGGTCCGTTCTCCTTCGGACAATGCTGCAATTTGTGTAGCAACGGGGAATATCGAAAAATATGCAGGTAAAAAGTCTGCCAGTGAAGGATGTCGGGCAATTTTTACCTCTCTCCTGATGTGAATATTTGAAAATCCCGCCTCCTGAACCAGGGTTTTGAGCACCTGGTGATCAGAAAGCGAGCTGGCAACCTGGAACATGTTTGTTGCATCTGATCCGAATAATTCCTCAAATACCTCACAAATTGCGATCACATGAGGACACATCTCGGATCGTCCCCAAACACTCAGAGCAAGGATTCCCTGTGGTGCAAGAATTCTTTTCATCTCATGTAATGCTGCAATCCTGTCCGGGAAAAACTGGAGTCCCTGCTGGCATAAAACCGTATCAAATTCTCCCGGGGAAAAGGGCATACTGGATACGTCACTATGATACCACTCAATGGTATTCACCCCTTCCTGTTCTGCACATCTGCGAGCGACCCTGAGCATTTCTTCATTGAAATCAAGCCCGGCTATCCTTCCTCCTGGTCCGACGAGGTCCGCTATTCTCCTCGCTACGATACCGGTTCCGCATGCCACATCCAGGACTCGCTTTCCCGGATTGACATGTCCGGCAGTGACAAGATCAGATATCCAGTCAATCATCCATGTCGGGACAATGTATTGTTCGTAGGTGTTAGGACCATCAGAATTCATCTTCCATTTGAAGATAGTTTGGTTTTCAGAATGTTCTTTTGTTGATTCATGCAAGATATTGCTATCCATTACCCTCTCATATTTGTTTCATTATTCAATATCATAGAACAATAGGTTAGATTTTATTGATGGCTTGGGTAGGTGAAAAAAAGGGGTATTAATGAGCAGTAAACATGATGGTATTACTATCAGCAGCGGAGTGAGATTCATCCCCATCATAATGAGCAAGCATACCTACGGTATATGCATACGAGACCCCAACAGTAAATTCAAAACTTCCATCAGAACTGGTTTGTGTTGTGGTTAATGGATCTGAACCAGAATACCCGCTTTCATCCATTGTTACCGTCGCTCCACTTATTCCTTTTCCATTCTGATCGGTAAGTCTGCCGGTTATCGCAACCTCTTCGCCGACTGCAGGATTTGTAGTACTGGCACTAATGGTAAGTCGGGATAAGCTATACCCGGATTGCTCTGGAGAAGTCATTGGGGCTACGGTCTGAACCGGGGAGATAATCGGTTTGAACATGGCGGGAGTGGTTTTAACAGGAGTGACTACCGAATCTGATATCGACCGTTCTTCTTCATCGGTGAACCGGATTGCATTAGAAAGGACTTCCATACCTCCGGAGCGGGCAGATACCCGGAAAAGATCGAAATGTTCCTGAGAGGAGGGATCAGCCCAGACAAATAGGCCGTTTTCGTCAGGTGTTATCGGAGTAATATCTGAGAATTCAACTGCTGAATTTTTTTTCCCGGCTATGGTCAGGATTATTCCGGACCGGGCTCCACTCATATAGCCTACGAGAAGATTTGTCTTCTGACTATTGAGTGTTACCTCGAATGGAGAGATGGTTAACCGAACTTTATCCGAGAGTGTGTTGGAATTTTTTGTTGATGAAGGTGCAGGATTATTCAATGGTTCGATCGTCAGAGTGGGAAAAACTGTGACTAAGTTCGGGGAGGAGTTCCCCCAGCCATACGGATTATACGGGTTCGCATACGCTTCAATGGGATAATCCTCATCATCAGAAAAATCTGCAAAAACAGTATCCATTGTCAGGATTAGCAGTATAACAGATAGGATGATGAAACCAGATCTCATTCTGGGACATCCTTGATTATTCGGTACCATACGAGGTACTTTCAGGAGTAGGAGAAATAGTTGCTGATGAATTCTAAATAATTCCTTTCATTTCCTAGAGATCCGAATCAGGGGGGAGAGTTCCAGACAATTCGTGGGGTTAATTCATCGCGACTAATCAGGAAAAATGGTTTTAGCAGATATGGTCTTGCAGAGAGAAACGCTCTCCTGCACCAGATCTCTAATTACCAACTCTGGGGAATGAAAGATACCATTGGCATGAATATTCCTTGATTCATCCACCATCACCGGCATGGATCGAATCTCTCATTTGGGCTTTTGTAAAGGATGAGAATGAGTGACTGAGACTCAGCACTAGGGTAATAATGAAATCCACGAAACGATTTTGATCTTGAATTCTCTATACTCTGTGGTAATTCAACAGATATTTGGACTCTTTCCTCAAACACAACCTATCTATCTACATATAGTTAGATCCCAATCTACTTAGTATAGGATCAGGTGATAGAGATGAATCGGTCACAGGGATTATCTGAAGAAAAGAAAACTCAATCTGCTCTTTCTCACTTATTATTCAAATATTGTCCTGGATTTGATAGTTTCCGTACCTATAATCGGGAATGGTTAAAATCTGATCTCGTTGCAGGAGTGGTTGTATTTGCGGTTCTCATTCCTTCAAACCTGGCGTATGGAGAACTGGCCGGGTTTACTCCGGTGGTGGGATTATATGCCGGACTCGTTGCAATGCTGGCATATGCCGTTTTCAGTCGCTCCCGCCAACTCATCGTCGGCCCTGAATCTACCACTGCCATCCTGATGGCTACCACTGTCGCTCCGATGGCAATGGGAGATTATGCACGGTATACCGTTCTCGCCGCAGGTATATCACTTATTATCGGGGTCATCTGTATTCTGGGCGGACGGTTCAAACTCGGATTTGTTTCTGACTTTTTTTCTAAACCAATTCTTACCGGATATATTACCGGAACTTCCCTGATAGTTGTCGTTAGTCAAATCGGGAAAATATTTGGTATCAGCCTTTCCAGCGATGATTTCTTTTTCCGTATTTACGAGTTATTCATTAAATTGGATCAGACACGCATTCCGGTTCTGATATTTGGCATCACCACAATAGCCCTGCTTCTCCTGTCAAGACGGTATACTCCAAAAATTCCTGCTTCCCTCCTTGTGATTATTGGAGCAATTCTTCTCTCAACTCACTTCCATCTGAAGGATCATGGATTTGCCATTGTTGGAGAAATCACCGGAGGTTTACCATCTTTTCAGATACCGATCATCGGACTAGCCGATATTCAGACAATGCTCCCGGCTGCAATAGCCATATCTATCATTTTGTTTACGGATGGAACACTCACTTCCCGGGTATTTGCAAAAAAGAATCATTATACCCTTGACTCAAACGAGGAACTCATCGCATTTGGGGCAGCCAATATCGGTACCGGGCTGTTTCAGAGTTTTCCTGTTGGTGCAAGTCAGACGAAAACTGCTGTGAATGATAGTTCGGGTGGAAAAAGTCAGTTGGTTGGTATAGTTGCTGCAGGGCTTGTCATATTATTTCTGTTATTTTTTACTTCGATACTTCAAAATCTTCCAATTGTCGCTCTCGGAGCAATAATTGTAGTAGCAGGTTTAAGCCTCATTGATATACCGGAATTCCAAAGTATTTACGAAGCACGCCGTAGTGAATTTACTCTGGCAGTCATTACCGTGCTGGGAGTTTTGATATTAGGTCTGGTTCAGGGAGTTGGAGTTGCTGTCGGGTTATCACTGCTTGAATTCATCAAGCGGGTATATCGTCCACATACCTCAGTACTTGGAATTCATGAAGGAGTTGATGGTTTTCATGGGGTTGCATCAGTTGAAGAGCAGCAATTTTTCCCAGGGTTGGTTGTTTATGCTTTTGACGCCCCTTTGTTCTTTGCGAATGCCTCATTTTTTGCTAAAGATATCAGGAATATTATTGCAAATTCGACAGAATCGATTCATTATCTGTTAGTTGATGCTGCGGCGATTCCGGATATCGATACTTCTGCAGCAGATTCATTCAAAGAACTTTATAATGAACTTTGTGAACAGAGGATTGTAGTAGGTATCACCGGAGCGAACAGTCTACTTCTTGGAATGATGAGGAAAACCGGAATTGAGGATCTCGTTGGAAAAGAGAACTTTTTCCCCACTATCCGGACAGGGGTTATTGCATTTGGTAAAAAGTACCTGGAGGAAGTGGATTAAAACGCAATAGAGTCTTCTTTATCCCCTGGGTAAATATTCTCACTTCCTGGATTTCCTTTTTCTCCGTATTCTGATGTTGTAATACGAATCTCTTCTTCATCTTTACCGGTATAGAACAGAATATTCTCCTGGAGCGGAGACAAAAAAATGGAATATCTGAGGTCTTCTCACGGTGAAGGAAAACCTTCTCCCTATACCCTTCGAAAACCATCCTGTGGATTGGATCAGGTAAAAACCTGGGTCCGGATCATAGAGATCATGTCTGGTAATCCCTGATGTAGGAGATTGGATCCCCGGTGATATTTGCTACCTTGTCCACGTATTTGACCCCGGATATGTCACGAAGGCTTTTCATATCATAGACTCGTGGCCCGTACTGGTACTGGGCGTATTCATTCCACCAGGATGGATATCCGATATTGCTGATGGTCCGGTTCTGCACATCATTGTAGTTTCCATTCCGGTATGTGACTATCACCCGGCTCATCAGTGCAATCCAGTCATTGAGGGTTCTGTTAGCCGCTTCATTGGAATAATCGGTCAGGTACTGCCTTGCAGATTCCTCACTAACTGTATAGCGTTTCTCTGCTTCAGCCTCGATAACAGGCTGCATTGCGATCGCTACACCTTCAATACGATCCTGTTCAGCTTTGATCTCCGGAGCAATTTGGTTATACATCAGTCTTGCCCAGTTCTGGAGGATTTCATACGGCCAGAAAGCGGTGTTCAGATCAAATTCCCAATGAGATCCATGTAGATACTGACGAGGAAGATGAGTTATCCCTGCATAGAATGGGACATAACAGGTCTCTGATGGCGAAGAGAGACCAAGCCAGCAAACCCCGCCGATGGGGTCCGGGAGGGTGGATCTCCCCTGGCAGATATAGGAGTACCCACAGGGATCGGTGGAGATGGGTCTGGCCCAGGCACCGGGTTTCAACTCTCCTTCATAGGGAGTATCGTGGAGATCGTAAGGGCCCCATACCCGGTAAGGATCACCAAAAGGACCTCCTGCCGGAGGAGTTGTCAGGTCAAACACCGTCCCTTCGTAATGATCCCGGAAGAGGGAGAGGGCACGGGTCAGGTTGACCGGTGTATCAGGAGTGATTGAGAAGGGATATGCGGTTGAAAATGGTCCTTCAACATATGGAGAGAGCTGGAGAGAGGGGGCAAGACGGTCAAAGATACGCCAGACCCGGGACTGGGAGTAGTAAGGATGCGAGTATTCCCCGATCCCAAAAACCTTCGCCCAGTCAAGTGGGCCATCTGTCTGATTCCACCACCCCATCTTCCCGGCATCTATGGTTAGATTTTGTGAAAAAATCTGGAGTGGGTTCTCTGCCGAAAGTTCACGAATTCTGAATTCGTTAGCGGCGACAAAAACCTCACCCTGATTGATCTGTTCAGCTGCCCAGTATCCACCCAGCCCATTGGGAGTTCCTCCACACATTTCGATGACCCATGCGTCATTTGGATCAGCGAAGATCAGGGTTTCTCCAGTCCCATAATATCCATAGGTATCAATAAGTTGCCCGATGAGAATGACTGCCTCTCTGGCAGTTTTGCACCGTTCAAGAGCAATGTTCGATAACTCTGAACTGTAGAAGATACGTTTTTCCTTCTCTGCTCCCGGATGGATTTTCGCATAATCCGTACATTCTCCGGTCATGAGCTGATGCTCATTAATGATCCCGTAACTTCCCGTGATGTAAGCATAGGTATGGTTCACCTCCGGAATCTCTCCGATCACAACGGTCTCAGCGCCAGATGCAGGAGCCTCTCCGAGAAATTCTCCACCGCTGTTGGGATCATAAACGATTTTTCTCATGGAACCTGCAGGATGATCCTTCGCCGGAACATGCCGGAACGAGACCATATCTTCCCGGATCTGATGGTATACAAGTCCCGGACCAAATCCGTCGTTCGTGTGTCCGACAAAAACAGATCCATCTGCAGAAGCCTCCTTTGTGACCACAAAAGTGGTGCATCCTATCACGGTAGGAATACCTGCAAGCAATAGGAGAAGGAATACCAGAAATATCCTAAGTACTGCCATGCATCTCTTCTTGCCTTAAGACATATATAATCAACGAGAAGAGAGTGCGGGATACAAGGAGAATATCAAAAATAATTATTCACATCTCAAAATGGGTGCAGGCGAGACGATATTTAGGAAACCTGGAATGCGTATAGGAAATCTATTGGTGAATCGAATCTGTCTGTTTGAATTTTTCCGTAGGAACAAGAATCTCAAATCTGGCTCCCTTTCCCGGAATTCCATTTTCAACGATGGAAAGACCCGTAATCGAGAGTATTTCCCTGGATAAAAACAGACCGATTCCCGTATTCTTTCCAAACCCGGAATCAAAGATCAGTTTTTTCTCCTGCTCTAAAACTCCTACTCCGTCATCTTCACAGGTAATAACCAGAATATTCTCCTTCACGGATGCAGAAAAGCGGATATACGAGATCTTCTCCCCGTGGCGGATTCCGTTCTCCATAAGTGTTGCGAAAACTTTCCTGATGATAGGATCAGCATACACCTCTGTTCTATCAGATATGAGGTTTTCAAGAACCACGTTTCCAAATGCAACTTCATGGGAGGCCAATTCAATAATTTTTCGAATGTTCTGCCATCCCCCACTTGTTGTGCCGAAGTTTTCATACTCACGGGTAAAACCGATAGTTGCACTGATCTGTTTTCCAGCCTCTTCTGCCCGGGAAATATATGAGTGAATCACTTTTGGATCAGATGATGCCTGGGCCATCTGGTGAAGCAGCTGCACTACATTTAATTGGTTATATATGTCATGGCGGGTTAAGCCGGTAAGGAGTCTTAACTTGTTATTTGCCTCCTGGAGCATCTCCTCACTCCGCTTTCGTTCCGATATATCAAGGAACGCTCCGATTAATCCGATAACCCTTGATGATTCATCAAAGTAGGGCGCCTTATAAAAAATTACCTGATGTATCGAGCCATCGGCATACGTAGTTGTCGCTTCATACTTTTGGACCGTCAGAGATCTGAATACTTCCTGATCTGCCTGAAAATATATTTCAGCCTGCTCTTTAGGAGCGAAATCAAAAACTGATATCCCAATTACCTGATCCCGGGATTTTCCAAAGTACTGTTCGAAAGCACTATTGCAACCAAGATAAAGTCCTTCAGTGTTCTTATAAAAAATTGGTACCGGGAGGGTGTCAATGAGAACCTGAAGAAACTGTGATTGGTTGCGAAGTTCGGTCTCAATTTTTTTCCGTTTCGTGATATCAATGAATGAACCCATCATGGCAATGGGGCTCTGGTGATTATCCAGAATATTATTCGCCGAGAGTAAGACATCTACGATCTCTCCATCCTTTTTTTGTGCCTGAAGTTCTCCAAGCCATGTTCCATACCTGGTTATCCCATCCTGGAGTTCAGCTTTTTTCTCGGTCTTCCGAATAAAAGAATAAACAGACTTTCCTATCACCTCCCCTGGATTCGTGTATCCTACAATGGAGAGAAAGGAAGGATTTACATAGGTGAGATTTCCGGAAAGATCAGAGAAACAAATTGCATTAAGAGAAGAAGCTATGGCAAACTCCTTCAGGTGAAGTGCCTCTCTGGTCAGGTAGTTATCTGTGATATCAACCCCGATAGCGATAAAATTGGTTTTTTCTTTTTTTCTCCCGGGTATTCCTTTCGTGTTCCAGGATATGATTTTTTTCTCGTGATTCTTTGTCTGGATACTCGTCTCGAAATTTTCCAGATATTCCCGGTTTGTAATAATCCGGGTGATGGTATCGGTAATTTGATTCCGGTATTCTTTCTCCGGGTAGAGATGTTTCCAGATTGCATTGGAATTTATCACTTCACTGGACGAGTATCCACTTATCTCCTCAGCTGCATGATTCCATAGCCGGATATTTCCCTTCTCATCCAGAACCATGATCCATACCCGTGCATTGGTGATGATACTTTCCTGGAACTCCATCAGATGACGCAGGGATTCTCCGGATTGGTTTCCATACGAAGCGAGGAGTGTTATTACCAAAGCGATAAATCCAAAGATAATTACCCGCATACTTGCCTGCAGGATTACCGATGAATCCTGTGTATACCAGGCAACCATTCCGAAATACAGAAACGCAAGTATACAGGAGAAAAAGAATCCTCTCCACACATAGAGCAGACAGGCAAGGATGATAGGGATGTAAAAGAAATTTTGAAAAATGATGGTATATCCTTGCTGCAGACTGATCATACTGATAAGTATGCATGACAGGGTCGAAATTACCAGCAATAATCGTGGGTGATATCTTTCAAGATACCGATGAATTTCTGTCAATCTCTCACTGAAAATGGTAATCAGAGTATTTATTTTTTGTGAACAATTAAACCCGTTAAGAAAGCAGAAATACATCTGCAGAAAATCAATTGCAGTATTTCGAAAGAGACGACCCATTACTTCATGAATTGAACATTCTGCTTACTCTGTTAAAGTTTACCTGTTCTTACGAAAAGGTTCATGAAGATCTGGCTATGAATCTCTAAAAAACTATTAGCGATGTTCTTTTTTCATACATCTGACCCTATATTGCACTTCTACGACTCCTACTTCGTGAATGTCATGGAAATACCCGGGGAACCGGAGATCAAATCCTGAAGACCTTTCAGATATGCAAGGATCGGTATACTCTGATCTCCGGCCCTCTCATTAGGAAATAAAAGAGGAATTTCCGGGTGATAGGGAACAATCCCGGTTGCAACACTACCTCCCTCCAGCCTTGAAACAGTAACCCGTTCCACCAGCTGCCCAAAACGAGCTTGAAAGAATATGTGACAGAGCCCTTTCCCTGGGATATACAGGGACGTAAAATTCTTCTCTCTTCAGTTGTTGTACCCATTATCATTGATGGAAAATTTATCGGCATAGCTGGTGTTGATCTTCCTTTGGAAAATGTGCAGAGTTTAGCTGACAACGTCAATGCCTATAATGAAACTTCTTCGATTTATTTTATTTCCAATAATGGTATTGTTACCGGAGCTACCAGAATCCCAGGGAGTGTAGGAAGATCACTTGCAGATGCAGAGATTCCTCTTTCCTCAAAATCTGAAAGTATTCTGGAAGATATCCAGTCCGGAAGAAATGATGTGAGGGAAGATAAAGGGGAAATTATCGCTTATACTCCGGTACAGATAGGCAATTCTGATAAACCCTGGTCGGTAATTCTGACTGTTCCTGTAGATGTCGCAACAACCCAGGCCCGACTCAACACTCTCATTCTGATTGGACTTGGAGTTCTTTTTACTGTTATTGGCCTTGGTCTCCTCTTTATGATAGCCCGGGGGATTGCAAGACCCATTGAGCAGATCACCGAGTATGCAAATACCATAGCAGAAGGAGAACTGGGTGAGGAGATAACTATTGAGCGCAATGATGAGATTGGGAGACTAGCAGATTCATTCAGGCGGTTATTAGCAAGTCTTCAGGGAAAAGCTCTTGCTGCTGATGGAATCGCTGCTGGAGATCTCTCGGTAGCAATTCCGGTAATTTCGGAACATGATATTCTCGGCTCTTCTATGGTAACGATGCGGGATACGATTCGCAAGATGGCAGAGACAGTTACCGATCTCTCTCATAAGGCAACCGCCGGAGAGCTTCAGGTACGGGGAGATATATCTCAGTACCAGGGTGAATACCGGAATATCATCTCCGGGATTAATGAGACTTTAGACGCGGTTATCGAACCGATCAATGGTGCCATGCATCTGGCGGATATCTATGCTGAAGGGGATTATACTGGTCGGTTCAATCCATCCATACCGGTATCCGGATCATTTATTTCATTTCGTGATTCTCTGAATCACATCGGAGTACAGGGTGCTGCTTCAGTGAGAGGAGTAAAAGATCAGATAGAAGCAGTTGCCGGGAGCATTGAAGAGACTACCGCTTCTCTTGAAGAAGTCTCCGCGAGTTCTGCAAAACTTGCGTCCAGCTCGAATCAGGTGAGCTCCCTGGCTGATACCAGTCTGAACGGAGTGAGCCAGATCCTGCAGGCTATGGATGATCTTTCCATGAACATCTCCCATGTTGCGGAGATGACTGATACGGTAGCATCTATCTCTCTTACTGCAGATCAACTCTCATCCCAGGGATCTGATCTGGCCCGTCGTGCAGAAGAAGGGATGCAGAGTATTACTGTATCTATAAGTGAAAGTAGCCGGACAATGGCGGAAATGTCTCTTCAGATGGAACAGATCGGTCAGATTGTACGGTTGATCAGTGAGATATCAGATCAGACTAACCTTCTTGCATTAAATGCAGCCATAGAAGCTGCCAGGGCCGGAGATGCAGGAAGAGGGTTTGCCGTAGTTGCAGATGAAGTAAAAGCTCTTGCAATTGAATCGCAACAATCAGCAGAAAAAATCGGGTCTATGATTGCAACCCTGCAACGCCAGTCAGATAATGCCGGGAAGGCTATGGAGCAATCATCACTGGATGTTTCCGCCGGAAATGCTGCGGTGAATGAGACATTGAACCTCTTCTCTCAGATTGTAACCCATATTAAACAGATATCTGAAAATACTTCATCGGTTGCTGCAGCTGCGCAAGAACAGGCTGCAGCAGTAGAAGAGATTACTGCAAGTGTTCATGAACTTGAATCACATGTGACAAAGACTGCTGAAGAAGCCGTCTCTTCGGCTGCTGCAACAGAAGAGACTTCTGCAGCATTGGATCAAATCTCGCAGTCTGTATCTACTGTGGCGATTGCATCTGATCGGATTACCAGGGAGATGGAAAAGTTCAGGGTATAATCTCCCTGTTTTTTATTTTGTCATTAATTTTCATTCAGACTGAGTATTTGAGTTTTCTTGTTCTGAATTTGTTCCTTACCAAATGGATAGGCAAAAATTTGAGTTTTTTCTTTCCTCACGGTACATAGGTTCTTAGTATTGAAAATATCTGCACTAATCTCTCTTTTTTTAAAAAATAATTCAATTATTTACTAATTTCCTTATCAAAGCAATATCGAAATGTCTATATAATATTCAGGTCAATTTCAAATTGTGTCATCTATGGGGGGTGGCACGATTGAGTTCCATGTGAATCCTTGACGAAACGGGGATATGAATTTCAGGTGTTATTAGTTCTTGGGGGGATTTAATACATCAGAAAAGATCACCTGGGGTATCTGAACAATCAGAAATTCCCATGTGGTGAAGAGAACACAACAATACCGGACAATGCCAAAAATCTGGAAATGAGTAATTCATCCCGGAGAGTTCTCATTTATATATCCGGATTTTTTCTTTTTTATTACCGATTTTAAAGAACATAGTACTTAGTGAAATACACTGAATGCAATTCAGGTCGAGTTGAATTTTTTTTGTGATAAGTCCAGATGATCACTCATCTTTCTGTATTATTTCCCAAGTTTCTGAAAGGGAAATAAAGTGGGGTTAGAAATGGTTCACCATGGTATGATATTTCCCTTTGTTTCATAATGACTTTGGAAGAATCCAAATCTATTGTAATAATCACATTGTTGAGGGTCCTTCGTGAAGACGTCTTGTAAAAAACCAATAACTTCAATGTTTGAATAATCCTCCCTATTAGGTACTTCTGAAATGGTATATCCGATAATTTATCTATAAAAACATCAGTCATATGGAAGGGATGGGATCCATCAGGATTACTTATCAGACCGGGTTTCCTACATGAATGAATCAAACATTCTCATGCCAGAAATTGCGGTCACGGGTCCTCGGCCTGACACATTCAGAAAAGACTGATTCCGAGCCCATTTTTTTCCTATCAGGTGGGATGATTGCATTTTCTTCCCACTCCCATGATTTTTTGGGTATCTCAAAGGATATGGGCGAAGATTTGATGGATAGAATGATTATATCCTGGTAATTCTTTTCGGAGATCAATGGAGTGATGAATCACCTGGTATCTATCCTGGATCAATGAGATATGAGAGATTTTTCGATCTATCGATTGGGAAAGCACCACATACAAAAAGATAAGGCTGATACACCCATCAAAGAGACCAGTATCTCGTTTCTTTTTCCAAAAAACCAAATATTAGTGAAGAAGTTTTATTCTCTTATTAAAGACGACAAATAGGCCTTTTTTCATGGATTAAACCTCACAAATCATTTTATCAAAGGGTCACAATTCTCGCTTAATACGGATTAATGTATTACTCAGAGATGACTCCGATCTTCTAATTTAAGGGCCCTGGGTGGTGCGTATAACTCTATGGGAATGAGTGGTGCCGGAAGATGACTCCAACTCTATTTTTTTTATAATCTCTATTTAGATACTATCATATACCATTCTGTAAGGGCATTTTTCGGCAAGACTGGGAATGATCCATAACTCTGGATTTAATCTGATGACCGGTTTATCCGATCTTTACCTGCCGGGTACTATGGTCCATCGTTTTCATTGCCTGTTCTTTTCGTTGCGAAGCATAGAAGTTCAACTCATCCTGTGTACCTTTGGTAATCATTACCAGTACATTTCCGGTATTAAACCTCCCGGTTCTCCCTCTTCGCTGGATACTCCGGACTTCTGAAGGAACCGGTTCATAAAAGATCACTAAATCGCAGCTGGGGATATCAAGTCCTTCTTCCCCCACTGAGGTCGATACCAGAACCCGGACCTCACCGGAACGGAAAAGATTCAGGACTTCAACCTGTTTCTTCTGGTTCATCCCTTTCTCTTCACCTTTTCTCGCCTGACCGGTAAATGTGCTCACGGCTATCCCCCGATCTTTGAGAAGTGAGGCAATCAGTGCAACGGTATCCCTGAACTCAGCAAAGATCAGGATTTTCATCTCCGGGGATTTCTTTAACTGAAATTCTACCAGGGTAGGAAGTCGGACTGCTTTCGGGTGTATTTCTTCATTTCCTGCACTACCAATTTCGTTATATATTTCCTGAAGATTTTCATCCTGCACCAGACGTTTCGTTGCTCCCTTTGCTCCTGTCTTCATTCCCTCGGTGAAGAGTTCATTCAGATACTTACGAAGAGGAATAAGGCCCTGAGTCTCTGCGACTTTTGCTGCATGTCGCATCTTCATAATCTCTCCGTATTGTCGGGCAAATTCATACCCGTTAACATCCTTTTGAGCAAGTAACGCAGTGAAATGAGATTGTAATTGATTGAGTTGTGTTTGTGTGGGGTGTAAACTAATCTTAAACCCCGCCTCAATGAGTGTTTTGCATCGGGACTGAATAATTTCTTTGAAGATAGTGGAAGCTCGTTTCAGAAGGTCGGGAAGATCAACATAGAGTTTGCTGATCTCTTTTTCGTAAAGGTATGGCTTGACGTCCGGATCCTTTTCACTTTTACTGATGACCTTTTCGATAAACAATGCTTCTTTGATTCCGTCAACTTTTTGTTCATCTCCCCCGGGTGAGGCAGTCATTGCCAGGATAAGAGGATTCTGACTGGTTTGTTGATATTCACTGGCGATAAATGTATATGCATATGCTCCTACAGCCCGGTGAGCCTCATCGATGACCAGCAATGCGACATTCTCAAGGGTATATACGGACGAACGTAAATCATTCTCAATTGTTTGAGGTGTTGCAATAATGACCTGGGCATCATTCCATTCTTTTAACCGTTCCAGTCCCGGGAGTTCTCCGGTTAGGAGCCTGACTGCAGTAGTAGGCAGGAATTTCTCGAAAGTTTTGTGGTGTTGTTCACACAGAGGTTTCGTAGGAGCAACCAGGAGAATTTTATTGTTTTTGGTTAATCGTTCAACCATCACCATCAGAGATGTCGGAGTTTTTCCTAGTCCTGTAGGGAGAATAACGAGTGTATTTTGGTCTAGTGCCGCTTTGGCTATCGAGGTTTGATACTCCCGGAGTTCTACAAGTTCGGGCGTAACGAGTGGATGAGAAAGATATTCCGTTTTCATATGTGCAGTTTCTTCTTACAGGTTTTAGTCAGAAGAATTATCCTGTTATGAGTGGGTGTTTCTTCCTGATATGAGCACACTCTGATGTGTTCATGGTAACATGTGAAGAAAATGACCTCTTAAAAAGAATCAGAGTAACAGTACCAGAATGAGGAACGAAGAAATTCATAAAGGATGGATGAATTATCTCCTGAAAAAATTGAATTCATTTCAGGATATGTCAAATTTGTCCTTACCATAAATCAGTTTGGGATATGAGTTATTTCAGGGCAGATGCCATCAGGGCAGTAACATCTTCCTTAATAAATTCTGCATAACCGGGATAGATCTGAATATAGGACATATCGAATGGAACCCCAAGGCGTTGCATTCTGGCTCCGTCCCCGTCATTAGCCTGACAAGGCCGGATACCGGTGAAGACAAAACCTGCCTCTTCAGCCTTCTGAATAAGAAGGCCGGTTGCAGGTTGAGCAAGCGGCAGATCGAGATCCACAACTTCAGCACCGGCAAATTCCATCATATCGTTGGTTACTCGCAGAATTTCTGACCACTGTCGCTCATCCGCGGTAATAACCGTAATCACTCCTTTAAGGAGGGTTTTATCATAATGAATACTGAAATCTCCGATTGTGTTTGTGGGTTTTGGAACGCCAAATTTGCATGACTGGTGTAGTTTATCATAAATCCGGGTAACCATTGCATGATACTGTGGCGGAATATATACCGTGACTTGAGGGGGAACAGTCAGATATTTAAAGCAATGAAGGTATGACTCCCGCTGAGGTGGAGCATCCTGATTGACCAGAGATTTAAAGACCCGGGGAGGACATGCTGCCAGATCCAGACCACAGGGAACAAAATCCATCTGTGCTCCCCCCTTCTGACTTTTATCATGGCTGGTGACGGCGTTGTATGATAAACCAGACAATCCAAGTTCAACTGCGTTCCCACTGATAGCTTTTTCTAAGGCCTCCATAATTCTTCTGCCCCGGTGGGCAGGAGAGACGACCAGAAGGCCAATTTCTGCCATTGGTACCGGTTCCGGCCGCATGAGGCCGACATGTCCGGCTACTTCACCATCCTCACCTACGGCTACATAACTGATTAATTTGCCACTGCTGATAAGGTGGAGTAAACCCTCTGGTCGGTAAAAATCTTCATTCTTGTACGTATATCCATATACCATCCAGAACAACCGACAAACCTGTGATGCTTCATCGGGATGCATCGGGCGGATATCATATTGTTGAAGGGGGGCAGGAGTAATTTCCTGGATTTCCTGATCCGGAATACTTTCTGCCTGGTCTGGTAACCTCTTTACCAGATGAAGAACCTTTCCTCGCTTCCCAAGATTTTCAAACCGGACTTCATCTACCGTATTTCGAATGATCTGAAAACCCAGACCATGGGATTGCATCTCTGAATCTGCAGCAATAAAATACGGGAATTCTTTGGGTGATTCGTGAAAAGGTATGCCTTCGTCGCGAAATGAGAGAACCAATTCAAGCGGGGTAATTGTTCCTTCAATAAAAATATCTCCGGGTTTGCAGTCCGGATATGCATGCTCCAGGATATTTACGAAGGCTTCTTCACTGGCGACTTCTAGATGGAGAAGATCAGTATCAGATAGACCGGCAATAAGAGAAAGCTCATGCACATATCCGAGCAATATGCGAAGAAATTTCTGATTTGCCGGAATTATCAACTGGGTAGTTGGAGGATTGTCAGGATTTATACAGCTAGGAGTACAGGGGGAAACCGGAGTAATCTTTTCAGTGGCCATTTCTGTTTTTCTCTCTAACGGGCAAAAGAGACTTTGATTATTCTCTTATTCAGGCGCATGGGAGTTAGTTGAGACCTGAGGATCCCCTTTATCCCGGATTATATAATACAGTGTCTCCAATAAGTGCATTAAGATTATGGGTTTGTATCTGCTGATTGAGGTTCTATCCCTTTCCAAATGATGGCTTTTGATAAAAATTCATGAATTATTTTCCAGGGTCAATTGATCTTCGGGAATTGTAAAAAAAATATCATCATTCTGGAAGAAAAAGTACACCTTGGGTATCCTGATTCATATGGTTAGATTTGTTCCAATCTCTGGAAACCTGATGGTCCCGATCATCATTTGGGCAATATCCAAATGTTCTGCAAACCATTGTTCGCGATCTGCATGGTAAAAAATAACTAGGATCATTCCATTGTTGTCTACATATACTGCCCTGCAGATTCCTGGTTCTTCTGCTCTTCCCTGGTAATCAAACATTGCTGCTTCTCTCCCATCGATCCGCGTGAACGAAGTATTGTTGATGATTGTTGATCCTTCTGAAACAACATAACGGGAAAGGTCATCTATCAGATACCGAACCGAACCTGAAGCCAAAGTCGCTCCCATATCAAAAGAGATCTGATCATCGGGAGGGGAAATCCGTACCCAGGAGGTATTATCCATTGTATGGACAACCCAGTCATGCGGATAAGAGACAGACCAGTTCTTATCCTGAAGAACTGTCCAGTTATCCGGATAATCTGAATGATTAAGCGTTGCCGAAACCGGTAAAGTAATTACAACCAGAAATACCGGGATAAGATACGACATAATCAGGTTATCATGTTTTATCTGACAGTCGGACATAGTGGATAGTATCCCTCTATGGTTTTATGATTTACTCACGCCCTGTGAAGATTATCATAATGATCCCGGATGATCAGATTTCGCTTAAGTTTTTTCCAGATTCCTGTTCTCTAATGATAGTCTCTAACAAATCTGGTATTGTTCCTATTGGTCATGCTAAAATGATTCGGATTTTTCGAAATATCGCTTATCAGAGAATAAATGCGATATACTAATTCTCTTCCGGCTTACCGGGAATAAATCTGTAGATTCTTTAAAACATCCTGGAGAATTGTTCACATGAGGTTTTTGGTAATCTGGATCATACGTGATCGTCCATGTTTTTCATAACAGTTGGGATATTCCCTGACAATCTATATATTCTGATGAAACCTTGGAATTCTTGAGCTACAAAGTGATAGAATGACAACGGACAATTATAAACCCTGCCCCTTCTGCGGGAGTCAATATGTTAAACTCAGTTTTGATACCGAATATCCTGATGTCTGGATGATACGGTGTCCACGGTGTAACATGACCTATATTCCCGACGCAAAAACGAAAGAACAGGCGATAGAACTGTGGAATCGGAGAGTGTGAATACTAATTTCAGCCAGCTCACCACTTTCTCTGTCATCCTGCTGACTTATCAGTAGATTCGGAGAATTGTCTATCAGATTTTCACATCAAACTTCCTCGATGAATTTCTTATAATTCCCATGCAGAGGAGTAAATTATGGCGTATTCTTTCAATTCATAATACTATATTGAGTGGACTTGAAAATGCGATATTATCGGGTTATTATATGATAATTAATAAGAAAATCTGCAATATCCTGGTGATAAGATAGTATGATTGGTTGTGTTGACCCATATATCACCCTCGAAATATTGATTGCAGGATTAGGATCTCTCATCTGTAAATTCTTTCTTCAAAGATACCCAAAAAAGATATAACTAATTTATTTCTTCTGACCAAGAAGGGATAATTGCTCTGATGCATGATGATAATCCGGATCAATCTCTAACGTTCGGAGGTACCAGGTTTTTGCCTCATCATTCTTCTTCATTTCTTCATACGTATGCGCAAGATTATAGGTAGCATCAGGGAAATCCGGTTTAATATCTAACAATTCCGTATAGCATTCGATTGCCTCATCGTATCGTTTCATTGAAGCAAGAGCATTTCCTTTATTGAGAAGAACGAGAGTATGATCCGGTCTGATATCAAGAGCCTGATTATATAGATTCAGGGCTTCGTCATACTGTTCTAAAGACTGCAGGGTATTTGCAAGATTGTATATTGCTTCAAATGATTCAGGTTCACGTTCCAAAGCAACACGGTATGCAGTTTCTGCTTCCAAAAACCTTCCCAGATTCTGTAATGCAAGACCTTTATTATTCCAGTATATTGCTGGATTGTCATCAGCAGCAAGAACTCTTTCATAAAGGATGAGGGACTCCTCATGTCTGCCGAGCATATCCAGGCAGACTCCTTTCAGGTTCAGGAGTGCAGGTTCATCAGGTTTCTGACTGATGAGCTTTTCCAGAGCGACCAACCCTTTCTCCGGATTATTTCGTTGAATTTCACGAATCACCGTCATCGCCAGGACTGCATTTCCTCGTTTACCCATTCTTTCCCCGTTTCTGCCACCAGAAGCGGTATACCGCATATACCAGCACATTCATTGCAATAATCATTGCCAGTATACCAAACATTGCAAGAACTGGTCCTGATAACCTGCTTTTAATTGAAGAAATCAATGAAGTAATAAAACCCATCCCGGGTAACCGGAGTGGTGCTGCCGGACTTTGATCCAGAGTTGGTTCTGGTGAGGGCGTATCGGTAATTATCGGTGAAACCGGGGGATTAGAGGGTAGAGGAGGTATCGTTTCGAGGGGGGTGATTATCGTCTGCGGAGTAATAATTGTCTCTGGTGTAATGACAGGGGAAACATTTGTCTGATTTGCTGATATAACGCTCTGGACTGCTGTTGCATTTGGAGAAATTAATGTATCCGGAGTGGACTGATTTTGTCCAGAGGCATCCACCGGAGTAAAGAGTCCGTATATTCCTGCTTCAAAAATATCCCCGGAGATTTCGTTGGTAAAGGTGTTTGATCTGGTGTTTACCGGTTCCCATGATGCCGTCTGAGCCAGGTATTCATAGACAACTGGTTGGGTATTAATGATATTATAAGCCCGTTCGGGTGGGAGTCGCATCGTAAGAATTCCTTTTGGATTAAAATATGTTCCCTGTGGAATGATCTCATATGCATACCCGGAAAACCGGAAGTTTTGAGTAGTTGATATTGGCGGGAGTTCTGCGATATTTTTTGAACGAATGCCGATTGCGTTTAAGAACTGACCTTCCGGAGAGAATAACATGGTGTCCTTTGCAAAGGACACTTCTGCAAGACCATCTTCGGCCTTAAATATTCGAGGCTGATCCAGCCCATAACTGATCGTACTGGAACCTGAAGATGATGGCGCTATATACCCTGAAGAGTCCTGGATTGTGGATGGAACAGGAGGAGTTGTACTATTTTGCGTTATCATCGGTGCAGGCTGCTGCATTACTGCCTGGCCGGCCGCCCCTGCTCCAGTTGAGAGATCAAGTTGTTTGGATATTCCCGGTTCATAATCTACGATCTGAACAGCCTGTATCCCGTTTATAAGAAAAACAATCTGTAATTCTCCGGGTCGATACTCCTCTTCCTTGACATATACTTTGAGGCGATCATCAAAAATTCCCGGACCTCCATAAAATCCATCTACTGTAGTGTTAATCGATCCCTTCTCCACCCCGTTAATCTGAGCAGTAATTACCGTTCCTGCTGGAGCGGGTTTTCCGTCAACGAGAGCACTCCCATAAAATTCTGTTGGCATCGGTGGGATCGCAATGACCGGTGATGTGAGCAGAATAATGATAATGGGAACAATCAGATAGTGAATTACGTTGCTCCTCATAGAATCTGTACTACTTTCTGCGTCACCGGAACTATATCTATCGTTTTATGGTGGCTGGGAAAGTACTGAGATCAACGGTAAAAAGAGATTGAAATTAGGCTTCCTCTTCAAAGATACCGATTGTATGAGGAAAAATTCCTGGCCGCTCATCGGTCATGAATGAGGTATATGGAAGAATATGAACATAATATTCCAGATATCCCCGGATAATATCAGAAAGTGTGTGCGATCTCCTTCCCATAATCAGGATGATAAAAAATTGAATTATCATACATATACCGGCGATAAAGCCATATATCGAGAGAACAATCCCGATAATTACTGAATAAATTATACGGATAAATAATTCTATTCTTCCTGCTTCTTCTTCATACTGAAATAATTGTCTCATCATCTCACTTTTACCATAATCGTGAAGAGACAGAAAAAAGGTTTTGGTTTTATGAGTTCATGGGAATTACCGGAACAGGCCCGGCGCCGGTAATTACAATCGAACCTGATGCTCCGACAATATGGTACCGTCCTTTTTCATCATCATCGATAACAACCGGGGTAGCCTGGATTGTTGCATATCCGGGAGCCTTCGCGTGTATTTTGATATTTGCAAGGGCTATCTGAACTGCTCCAGGATCCTGTTTATCTGTGGAATCAATTCCCTGAACCAGGTACGCGGTTTCATTCAGTTTTTGAATGTCACTCAGTCCGACCCAGACAGGAAGTTCAATTTTGGTAATTTCAGCAATGTCAGGATTCGCGATGCTGATAATAACTCCATACCCGGAAAGACCCATCATCGCTCCATCCATCATAAGGAGTGCTTCATTATTGTCACCGGTATTACTTTCAATCACATCAGGATAGAAAAAGAGGATTGGCTGGATTTCAGCAACTGCCATTCCTCCAAGGAGAAGTCCGATGAGCAGAGCAACTCCAAGCCGTATCTGCCAGTTTATTGTTGTCATCATTACACCATCTTCTGGAGCTCTACTACATCTCCGTAACCGATGAATCCGCTACTATCAAAATCAAACTGCAGGACTGGTTCTTTTTTCATCGCAAATGATAAGTCCTTCAGAAGAATGATTGGATCTTCGTATTCCAGCCATCCGTTTCCATTGATATCTTCAAATCTACCATCTCCATCCGGATCGGTTGGTATAGAGTAATTTCCTCCATTGAGTTTGGGGAAAGGGGTGATGGTAATATAGGGGATTTTTACCGTGACAACATCCTTTTGTTCGGTAATTGCACTATAACCACCTCTGCCGACCGATAATTTTACTGAATATTTGCCTGGTTTTGAATAGGTATGGTTAGGATTGCTGATGATAGATCCCCCGCCATCTCCAAAGTCCCAGTTCCAGGTGGTTGGCTCTCCTATAGAAAGATCGGTAAAATGAACCGAAAGTGGCGGATATCCGGTCGCCGGGGATGCTTCAAAATCAGCGGTCATACTGATTGGTGTTCCATTGGGATCCTCTCCTCCCTGTACATAGGTGACATCAATCGTTTCCCACTGAGTGACGTGCATATAAGCAGCGTCAGGGTAGGAAGCCGAATAGTCCATATACATATTCAGGTAGAATAATCCGTTCGGCCGGTTCGTGGGTCCACCCCAGCTGTTGAGGCATTGCCAGTATCCTTTGGTTCCGTCATCTGTATATCCGGTCACCAGAACCGAATGTTCACCACCACTTGAAGAGTACTGATGGTTTTTGAATGCATCAATATCAAAGTATGAATTCTCTTCACTTCCCGTATCCCAGAAATTGTAGAAGGCATTCCAGGATTTCTGATCCGGCAGATAAAATGAGAGAATAACCGGCTTTCCACTGTCAATAAGACTCTTGATATTTGATATCGCATTTTCCTGGGTAAGACCGAGCGTCTCTACCCGGGAGGCTGACATCTTTTTCATCAGATATGACGGGGTCATATTGATGGAAGATGAATCGACCCGGGTATGGCCCAGACTGGAACTGTTCCCGTCCTGGAAAGAAGCATTCCCGTTAGACCAGGGAATTGAAGTCTTGTTACCCCCATATTTCCCTGCAAGATTATAGAACGTAGCAAATTCTGTTGGTGTCCCTCCGTTGCAGGCGAAGTCTGCAGAGGTAAAGGGTTCTTTCCCCCCATTTTTATACCGGGAATTTGCATACTGGATTGAAAGACGGTCAAATATGTTGTTCTGACTGGAGTGAGCAATCTCAATTGCTGCTGTTGATGACCATACCCAGCAGTTGGCACAATCTTTTTGATCCCGTTCTGTTGAATTATATGTCAGATATTCAAGAACACTTGATGCATTGAGGTCCTGGGTTTTTACCTGATTGGATGCTCGTGGTACTGCTTTTGGAGCGGCAAGATATTGAGAGTTCCATTCTTTCAATTGTTCTTCATCCGGCCGCATAATCGGATAGGTATGCGATGATCCCGAAGTAACTGCATCGGTAATCAGGTATGGAGATTTCTCAGCAGATAATCCATATGATTCCGGAGATGCGCCTGAAACAATGCTACTTATGGCAAGCAGAATCACTACCAGGGATACTATTCCTCCCACTATTACTGGTCTTTGTATCACGTTCACTCCCCCAATATATTCAAATGATTATAATAAATCGAAACCGATAAAGGTTCCGGTAGGTTCTTCTTGATATGAAAAAAAAGAGGGCTCGTTTTTTATGAAAATCAGGTTTGTGTACCTTCAGGAAAAGAGAAATTATCGTAAAATGTCATTTCTCTTTGGTTGGGTACATTTGATGAGGTTTGTATCAAAAAGAAATACTCCTGCTATCACCTCTTCAGGAGGATTATGGAAATGATATCAGTAAGATCTCAACACTATTAATGGTCCGATGAGAATACTCTGGTATTTGTCAAAGGGAATAGCCTAGATATCCAGAGGGTTATCCTTATACTGATTCTTTGGTATATGAATTTCAAATCGGACCCCTACTCCTTCCTGGCCAGTCTCTTTGATTGTCATCCCGGTAATACCCAGGATTTCCCTGATTAAAAACAGACCCAGCCCGGAATTAGAGCCATACCCTCTTTCAAAAATGAGTTCCTTTTCGGTTGCTGAAATGCCGACACCCTGGTCTTCGTAAATAATGATTCCATCTTCCTGGCCATTTACAAATGAGATTTTAATCTGATCTCCTCCTTCTCCCCCATGTTTTATCGAATTGTCTACAAGATTATAGAAGACCTTTTGGAGGAGGGGATCTGCGATGATGGAGACTTTCATCGGTTCAATAAGTAATGAGATTTTATTTTCATATGGCGCATCAATGGCACTATGAATAACCTGGCTAAGATCCTGCCAGGTTGAACCGGAAACTCCAATGGTATGGTAATCCCGGGAAAAATCGATCATCTCTTCGATTAGACCGGATAGTCGCTGGATATCTTTGGCGTACTGCTCTACTTCGCCTTTATCTAATGCCTGCTCTGAGAGGTATGCATACCCGCGAATACAGGTAACCTGGTTAAGAATATCATGGCGGGTAATACCGGAGAGATTATTTAGTTTGGTATTTGCAATAATCAAAGCATTCTCAGCAGCTGTTCTTTTCTCCAGTTCAAATGCTATTAATTCATGAGACTTCTGAATTTCCTCTATGTCCCTGATAATCTTTGATACCATTATCTGAACACTTCGCCCCAGTCTGTTCATGTCCCTCCCTCCGGTAGTTCGGATCGGATGATTATAATCTCCACATGCGATCTGCTCAATATCTGAAATTATCTGTTCCAGGGGCTTTGATATGTATCTTGAGATATACATCGCAAAGAGGATTGAAATTACGATTGCAAACCCGGTAATAATCAGATGAAGAATGAGATAATCTTCAAGACTTTTATTCAGCCTTTCCCGGGAATATACTAATGCACCGACAATATTCATCTCTGATGAGGATGGAGTCAGACTATTTCTGGGTTTAAAATATTGATAATTAATGGTATATTGCCCTTGTTCGATAATGGAATTATTCGCTTGTCTAAACGTTTTTCTCACTGATGAGTTGAGATCATCCAGTTTGATATATTCAACCACTGAAGAATTAGATATTAATCTTCCGGGCCTGTTATCAATAGCATCAAGTTTTTTATTAAAGAAAGATAATGCTACGAGATCCGGGTTAATCTCAAGAATTTTTGCTCCGAGTTTTTCATAGGAAAATACATCCTTTCGTGCATTCCAGAATTCCTCTGAATGAACCCCAATCTCCAGGATATACTGGTGATCAGTTGTTGGATAATATGCATATTTACGGAAATATCCCGGGGTGTTCACGGAGTCTACCCATTGATCTGCAATAAACCGATCTCCGCTCCGAATCTTGTCCAGTGACTTTGAAAAAGCTGGTATCTTCCGGAAATCAAGTCCGATATCCGGAGGGTACGTAGTGAACTCGACGACATTACTTGCATTAATGATGTAAAAATCTACAACCCCGGGAAATAGAGGAGTATATTCTGTTTTGAATTCTGAAATGTTAATCCGGGTGATGTCATTGCCTGATTGATCATATGATTTGACCATCCTGCTGAGGATCATCTCCATTTCATAGTCATAGCGGGAATCATATAATTTCAAGGCTTCAAATAGAACTCCCACTGAGTGGTTTAAGGTTAATTCTGTCTCTGAAATCTGTTCAAGATATTGTGAATTTCTATCATGGGCAACGGTACTATATTGGTATAATGAGAGGAGCCCGATAATTACGATGAAAATTATGGAGAATATGATAACCAGAAGATTATTGAACGAATATGCTTTGAAAGGCCTTGCCATCCTATTTACTACCTTATCTGTTTATTCTGATTAACACTTCTGAATTGTCCGGGTTGTTTTATGGAAAAGTGATGAAAATTATTTCCTTTTCAAGGATGACATAAGGTATTCTAGAACTCCGGCAATAAATTCATTTCCATGAGCACAAAGATCCAGTTTATCCAAAATATCTGACTGAACGGGCAATTGTCCGTTTAACTCAAGTTCTTTTATGGTACATGGTAAACTGAGAAAATCCCGGATCGTTTTCGGGTCCATTTCCGGATGGAACTGGAGGCCTATTACCTTATCCAGATAAATAAAGGCTTGATTCTGGCATCGCTCTGATCCATACAGGGGAAGAGATCCCGGTGGGATGCGAAAGGTATCCTGGTGCCACTGAAAAACCATTATACTCTTTGGAAAGGGTGATGATTCAGTGGCCTGCTCACGAAGAAAAGATAATTCAATATCTGGTAACCGGTTTACCATGTGCCAGCCATATTCTGGGATTGATGCTTTCGTAACTTTTCCCCTTAATACATCAGCGATTAACTGGCCTCCCAGGCAGATTCCCAGGATCGGAATATCTGCAGAAATTGCATCTTTTATAAATTTCTTTTCTCCAGGTAACCAGGGGTATTTCTCTTCTTCATAAATATTCATCGGCCCTCCCATAATGATGAGAAGATCCACCTCAGAAATTTCAGGAAGAGAATCTCCTTCAAAAAGTTTTATTGAAGTGATTCTGATGTTATGGTCCTTGAGCCATTTTGTAATATACACCGGATCTTCATAAGGGGCATGTTCAAGTGAGAAGGCTCGAATCATTTTTGATCAGTAAAGAATGGGATATACTTCATCATTACTGATACTCTCGATCACAATCCTCATGAGTACTGCTAAGCAACGGATATTTTATGAAATGGATATTGCTTTTGATCCTTGTAGGCATGATCCTCGTATCTCTTCCTTGCAGCGCAGAATCCCTGAATACGGGAGGACCCTATTCTACGGGTGACACCCTGATTATCCAGGGAGATACCAATTATAATACTGACAATAAGGTCCTAATCGAGGTTTATCCCGCGTCTTTTGGTCCGACAAAAAAGTATGAACCGACAATGGCAGGAGGTTCATCCACCGTAGTTCCAGTTCAAAAAAAGAACCTGAATGAGTATGCCTGGTCTGCAAACATCAGTACAACAGGCTGGAAACCGGATCAATACTTTGTCAGGATAGAAGTTATCGGGAAAGATTATCGGGAAAGTTCTGTATTTACCCTGAATGAAAAGAATGAAACAGTCCTCTCCCCTGAAAAGACTCCTAATTCTATAGGTAATACCTCAGTAGAGAATTTTGTTCCCTCATTATCAGTGACTCCTGCCCCCCTGACTACTCAGAGTGATGAGGTGAGCCAGAAAATTGAAGAACCTCTACATACCCCGGCTCCAGAGTCAACTCAAAAAAGCCCAGGTCCTTTTGGAATCACCCTGATTGCAGTTTTTCTGGGATTAGTGGTCCTGAAGGTAAAAAGATAATCAGGTATTGATAAAATCCTTAATTTTTTCTTTAAAAAATGCTTCGACTTCGATCATGATTTCCTTTTTTCCCCTTGCAGCGATGAGATTTCTTACATCTCCCTCCATATTGGCAAAGTTCAATCGTTCGGGTGAATCAATGAGTTCAACGTCAAATGTATTGATAATATCCCGGATAATCGAACGAGGAGTTCCGGGAGGAAAGACGAGATCATAGAGTTGGGGTGCATCTTTCTCTTCCATATTATACTGTAATCTGGCAGAATGTTTGAGTGTTGTTATTTTTTCTTCCGTTTATATATCCTGACTTCCTGGAATAATAACGGGAAAAATCGAATGAGGAATTCAAAAAAAAGTGTTATCTTCCGATGGCAATTCTTCGGGACATGATGCATTTCCCTCCACGGACTCCACCGATAGGATTATCAGTTTTTCCAAGGGAATTCATGCATCGACCCATCAGGGCAGCGCCACGGGCCAGTCCATCATCGACAAATACCAGGTGGTCTACCGGGTTTTGAAAGAGTTTTCTTTCAATGATCCCTTCAAGGATATACTCGGGTTTTCTCCCTGAAATTGCTGCCCTACCGGTAAATCCGATCGAGGTATTGGCAAAGATGAGTCCCTGAGAGTGGGTGACATCAATCATGCGCAGTGCCATTTGAGCGCATACCCGATCAACCACTTCTGTCAAAACCGGTAGAGAGTAACTGGAAATAATCTCTTTTCCGATTGATTCCAGTTCAGGGAGAGTACTGCCATTAATCCCCGCATCCACCCCTATCAGGGCTACCCCGGAGTCTTGTGCAACTTTTGCATATACCGGAACCATCCCGTAACGGGTTCTGTCTTCTGGAACTACCTCAACTTGAATGAGAGAATGGCATTTTTCCACATATGAGTTGACCACATCAGAGTTCTTTCTCATGGAAAGGCCACTGCTAATCTTTGATTTATCTCCAAAAATATCAAGGGCAGTTCCCGTCCTTGCTTTCACAAGACCGGTTCCGCGAACAATGGAGTCAGGAATAGCACCAGCGAGACCACAAAAATTTCCAATCGTTCGTGAAAACGGGTTGGTACTTGAGGCATCGACATCACTGGTAACTCTGCCATCCAGAGTGGTTCCAAAATCTATAGAGATGCAGGGGTTTCGAAAATCCACCGGAGTCCATTTGGCACCTTCCTTGATCCCGGCCATGGCGAGTTCTCCCTCCATCTCATTTGCCACCATCTCAACACCGGTTGTCCCCTGGGGTGGGACAACTCCTGCAACAGCCCCGGAAAAATTTACCCGGTCAGCAAAAGAAAACGGCTGAAGTTTATTCGCCTGATTTGCTTTTGACATCGGAGGAGTCATTTTCTTGGGAGGAACTCCTGCTTCAAGGCACCCGTTAGCAAGGGCGATAATAAAATCGCCAACCTGATCCGGTGAGTCCATTGCTGCAACCACACCCGTGCTGCGGACTACGAAATCCAGGTCTTTTTTAATATCCAGTTTTGCTTCCTTGTGGCATCTGATGAGAGTTTCCTTTACCAGTTCGGTGACTGATTCACGGGTCAACTCGGTTCCGTCAAGAGTTTTACCAAATATTTCTTCGCCAGCCTTTGGAGGTCTGACATCCCGGCTCATGCTTACCGTTTTATTGATGACATAACTCATTCCGGTTTCCAGACTAACACCGGTCAGAATACATTTGGTAGTAGTATTCCCCATCTCCACCGATGCAACGATGAAATACGGCTTCTCGTCAAACTCCCGGCATTCCATCCCCGGCCCCCGGACAATGCGTGGGGGCGGAGGACTCTCGACAATATGGGGTTTAGGTGAAGATGAGAATAGTCTTCCCAAAATACCGGGATTCATAAGAACTTGTCATCCGGTGATGACGATATAGGTTTCTATATTTTTTCTGTTCGTCAGTTCTTGTTGATAATGTTTATAGGATACAGAATAATCTCTAGGTATATGGCTGATCCCCATTATTGTCAGAGTTGTCAGTTTTGTGTGCCAATATTAGGGAAAAATAAAGAAGTTCTCAGACTGGAGTGTTGGCGATTTCCTCCAACTCCTATCCATTCCGGCACTGATCCAGAAGGAAAATCACGCACATCATTTGTCAGACCCCGAGTTGAGGGCTCATGGAAATGCGGAGAGTGGCGTGAGAAAAAGATTGGTTACTGGTAAACAATCAGAATTATGCGGATAATTCCCGGGGCACAGCCAGACATATGGTATGACGTATCTGATCTGACACCCCGGACTCTGGTGATTCTGAAAAGAGAATCAGTTACCTGTTGTGGATTTCTGGGAGGCGATTCGATAATCCTTGCAACATCCGGAGATCAAGTTGCTGAAATATTCCATCATTTCAGACCTGTTCTTCCCTATCAGGATCGAACAGGATCTCCATCAGACATGAAAGAGGCTGAGAATCGGATCTCCGGGATTATGAATCAGCTCCATTCACCCATCCTTCAGGAAACTGATATTTCAGATGGATCCTGTCATATACTGGATGCTATTCTGATGCAACTCAATAAGGATGTATGGCTGGCCGGGATTTCAGATCCTTTCAGGTTTTATCTTGAAATTTGTGGTAATCTCAATACTTTTCTCAAAGGGCCCGTTTATCCCGGTCGACTTTTGTCATCACTATTCTGGTGGTACCGGAATGAAGCATCTCATAAGGAACAGAAACACTATTCGGGAATTCCCCAGATAACACAATTGATGTATCCTCAGCATGTTGAGGAAATCGTACGGTCAATTAATCTTTACAATCATGGCACTTATGAAATGACCCGGATATAAACCCGAATCATTTCTGAAAGATTTTTTTGGTAATCATCTCCGGTTTCATGAGTATTCCCTTCTTTTGCAGTTCATGAAAACATCTGGCGCAAAGTAAAGTATCATCCAGAGCCCGATGGGAAATATGGGGGTCCGTATGAAAAAGTGATTTATAGAGAAACTTCAAAGATGGCCACTTGAACCCCTTACCAAATCTTCCTGGAATTGCACAAAATGATGCAGACGACTTCATCGTGCAAATTCCGGGAATATCCCAAAGAAGATTTTTCATTCCCATTCTTATCAACTCAGAGACCAGAATTCTCATGTCAAAAGAAAGATTGTGGGCGACAATAATATCTGCATCATGGATGATCTGGCAAAAGGTATGTAATGCTTCGACAAGCGGAACTCCATAATTTAATGCCTCTTCCGTGGTAATTCCGTGGATCAGAGTTGATTCGTCAGGGATGACAAAAGAATCAGGGATTACCAGGGTTGCATTCTCACTCAGAATCACTCCATCCTGGTCAGTAAGAATCCATCCTATCTCTACCAGACGTGGCCATGTTAGGGGATCCCTCCTGATTTTTCTGTCCCGGGAAGGCAGACCGGTTGTCTCGGTATCAAAGAAAAGGAAACGTCTGGGGGGGTTTTCCGAAATCTTTCTCTTCATTATTATGCTAAAATGACAGATTGGGTTTGGTATTCCAGACCAAAGCCCGTAAATATTACCAACTCATTACTGCTAATAAGAATTCTATGACTATTACTCCTGTACACATAGAAGGAAAAGACAAAGGGCATGTCATGTTATATGCACTGAGTACGTGTGGACATTGCAGAAGAACCAAAGAACTTCTTAATGAATTGGGAGTTGCTTATGATTACATCTTTGTGGATCAACTCCCCCGATCTGACATGGATGAAATTTTGAAAGAGGTTGAAAAATACAATCCGAGAGGATCTTTTCCCACTCTGGTGATTAATGGAACAAAAGCAATTATCGGGAGCCGGGAAGACGAGATCCGGGAGACTCTTGCCTGATGTCAGGAAATGCTTTCGATTCTGAAGTAGACAGGCGATACCAGGAACTGAACCGGGAGGCTGAACGGGGGGGATATCATTTAAACCCGGACCTTTCTCTTACCAAAGGATTAATCGAGGGTTTGTTAATCAATAAAGAACGATATGGATATGAATCCTGTCCATGTCGGCTTTCGTTCGGCTCTCCTGATGAAGACAGGGATATTGTCTGCCCCTGTGATTACCGGGATCCCGATCTTTCCGAATACGGGGCATGTTATTGTGGGCTCTATCTGACAGGTGCATTACTATCTGCCGGGACTGGCGCTCCTTCTATCCCGGAAAGAAGACCGCCCTGGGGGGAGCGAAAGAATGTAACACCGGCAAATACTCCTCTCCAGGGAGCCAAACTAAGTTATCCCGTCTGGCGATGCCGTGTATGCGGATATCTGACTGCCCGTGATACACCGCCGGAGATCTGTCCTATCTGTAAAGCAAAACATGATCGATTTGAAATATTTCTCTCATAAATTCTCCGAAACTTTCGGCAGGACTTATCTCTTTTTTCGATCCATATGTTTCTGTGAATGCAATAACTGTTGAAGTTATAGGATACCAGGATTCTGAATGTTCTCCATTTCCCTGTGATGATGACAGAACCTGTGAATTATCCGCATGCAAACCATCCAATAAACTGGTAAATGCAACAGAAGCTCTTCGAAATAAAATCAAGGAAGAATTCTCACAGGAGATTCAGGTTACTCTTACCCTTCTGGATTCTGGAGTTCCTGAGTATATAAGAAAGATATATGAAGAAAAACATCCTGCTATCCCGATGATTCTGATTAATGGAGAACTTTTACCAGTAGGTCGAATATCCTGGTCACATATCAGGGATGCAGTCAGACGGGTTATTGAATCCTGATTTTTCCAGAGATACTGAGATCCAAACACGAACATAGAATAGGATGTTTCAACAATACCACTACTATATGATCCGGGGCGTGTATGTCTGCATTTGATCATCTCTACAAAACCGGTCCGGTTGTAGCGATAATACGCGATCCTGTTAATGTCTGGCAGGTCGTGTCAGCTTCAGAGACTATATCCGGATTAGGAATACCTCCGGAGTCTCTTCCATTCGATCAATTACTCTATGTAATGCAAGAGGATCATGATCTTATTACGCGCAAACTTGGTGCGGCAATCATGCAAAAGCGTGCTGATGTGGTCATGCGGTATCGGATACAAAAGGATAATCACGTCAGATGGGTTGAGGATTATTGCTCATTATCCTACCACCCTGACGGCCAGGTTCAATCTGCGGAAAGTTTGCTCTGGATAACGACCCTCCCTCTTGAGTGGCACCTTTTATCAAAGGGAGCAGAAGCCTGGAATTTATTAAATTCCAAACTCCGGCATGATATGCTGAATCAGCTTACGGCTATTCTTGGATATCTTGAGTTATCTGCAGACATGATTACTGATCCTATGCTTCAGGATTTTGCGGTAAAGGAACAAAATGCAGCAGAGAAAATCCGGGAAAAATTGATCTTCAGCAGGGAATATCAGAAGATTGGTCTTACAGAAGGTGACTGGACGAAAATATCTTCGCTGATCCCTGAAGTAATTGGAGAATCTGGTTGCAGCCGATTCAAAATTCAGACCAAACTGGATGATACCCGGATTTTTGCAGATAAAGTGCTTAAACAGGCTTTCATCAGAATATTGGAAAATACTTCAGTTCATGCATCAAAAGCCACGGAGATTACCATTTCCTTCTCCCGGGTTTCATCTGGTGGAATACTTACTTTCGAAGATAATGGCCCCGGTGTTCCAACAGAACAAAAAACCCGGATATTTGATATTGGATTTGGATCCGGTGAAGGGTTTGGGTTATTTCTCGCAGAAAAAATACTAGCGATATCCGGCATTGGTATTGTCGAGAATGGAACCCCGGGTTCTGGTGTCAGGTTTGAACTGACAATACCCGGAGAAATTCTGAATTTCAACTGATTTCACCTGTTAATCCCTCTTTTTCTCCCGGGATATGGTCAGTTCATAAGTTTTTCGGTAATGATCATCGTTACATAATATCCTTTGATATATGGGTCAGGTATGTGGGTAACTGAACAGATCGACAACCCTGCAGAAAGCAGGGCCCCATGATACTCAGGAGTAAAAAACCGTTTATTCTTCTCCCAACTGGACTTAGGATTTTTTTCACCGGAAAACGTCCATAGTTCCCATTCTAATGTATTGCAGGGATCCTGCTTAGTATCTGAATCCCCCGGCTGGATATTGATATAATATCCGCCCGGGTTTAATGCATGAGTAATCTTTGGGAGAAACTCAATAGTTTTTCCACTTGGATTGGATGAAGAGAGGATAATGTCATATTCTGTCCCAATTTCATCTTCAAAAAAATTCCCGCCAAGAGCAGTTACCTGTTTTTCCAACTGATATTTCGCTATATAGGTTTGTGTAAGGGGGATTACTCCCGGGAGATCATACACTACGGCGGTAAGATCACGGTTCAGATATGCCAGGGCCAGGGCATACAGCCCATGACCTCCACCAAGATCCACCAGTGAGCGTGCCTGAGAAAACCGGGGAAGAGCAGCAACCGCATTTGTTACTGCCTGGAGTCTTCCGGTAAGGGAATTGGAAGCCATCGAAGGCAGGCTATGTGCTGCAAAATATTCCTGCTCATCATAGATTCTGGGACCATGCAATAGGATGTCAGGGATGTTGAGCCAGAGATCTTTGATATGTTCAGCAACTTTTTCCAGGTAAGGTACTTGCGAATATGGAGAGGTATGGGAATAATAGCACGTTGCAAGTTCTGTGTTCTGATAACCCTGAAGGGTTTTTATTACCAGTCCTGCCTTCTCAAGAACGGTTAAGAGTGAAGGGACACTATCCGGGTTAGGGTACCATGAGCAGATCTCGTCTATTGTGTGAATTGTCTGCAGTTTCTCAAACAATCCACATCGGGATGCAGCAAAAATCGTACACATTATCTGTGCTCCTTCATTCCATTCTTTTAATGGACGAAAGAACTGGATAGGATCTACCGGGGGGCTGTGAACAAGAGATTCCCGTAGGTTTTGGATTTCTATCGTGGTATGAGATATCCCTGTCATATGCTTCTCATGTGGCGCTTATTATATGAATACTGGTATCTCACCGTCGGAAGTATGTGCCGTCAGGTGAATATATTATTTCCCGGAGTGCGTATAAGTGATCTATTCTGTACCACTAAGCGATAGATCATCGCTTACACTACTCAGAGGTTTGAGATGAAAAGAAATATTGCAATTGATGTCCTGAATCAGACCCCGCTTGAACAACAACAGATAGAACTTGTTGAGCGTAAATGTCTCGGTCATCCGGACAGTATTGCTGACGGGATTGCTGAGTCTATCAGTCAGGCCCTTTGCAGAAATTATATCGATCAGGTTGGCGGGGTTCTTCACCACAATACCGATCAGGGTGAAGTTGTAGCCGGTGAATCTCTTCCTGCATTTGGTGGAGGAAAGATCTTAAAGCCGATCTTTGTTCTTCTTGATGGCAGAGCAACAAAAGAATTTAATGGCGAACGGATTCCGACAGAACCTATTGCTTTGAAAGCTGCAAAGGATTATTTACGTACAATCCTTCCCGAACTTGACTTTGACCGCGATATTATCATGGATTGTCGGCTGGGCAGCGGGTCCACCGATCTTCGTGATGTCTTCAAACCGGAAGAGGGAATGATCCCCCGGGCAAATGATACTTCATTTGGTGTTTCATTTGCTCCGTTTTCAGAGATTGAAACCTGTGTCCGTGAAATCTCATCTTATATTGATAATACCCTCAGGCCAAAATATCCTGCATATGGGCAGGACATTAAAATTATGGGTCTTCGCCAGGGGAATTCTATAAACCTTACGCTTTGTTGCGCTATGGTTGATCGGTATGTCTCCTCTCTCTCTGAATATGTGGATTACCGCTCACGGCTTCAGGATGAAGCAACCAAAATCGCCCGGAAATGCACCGGTAGAAACGTTGAGGTTTCCATCAATACTGCTGACTGCGATAAAGAGTGCAGCCTGTTCCTGACGGTTACCGGAACATCAGCAGAAATGGGTGATGATGGATCGGTAGGAAGAGGCAACCGGGCAAATGGTCTCATCACCCCGCACCGTCCGATGAGCATGGAAGCAACATCAGGAAAGAATCCAATCAATCACATCGGTAAGATTTACAACCTTCTCTCCAGTGAACTTGCTCATGAATGTGTGAAGAAAGTCGACGGACTTGCGGAAATTCAGGTCCGGCTTCTCTCCCAGATTGGGATGCCTATTGATCAGCCGCTTATCGCTAGCGTACAGATCATTCCACGGCCTTCTGTCACTCTCAATGAGATCGAGAAGGATGTATACGAGATTATCGATTATGGTCTTGAAAACATTACCTCAATCACTGAGCGTGTGATCAAGGGCGAACTGAAAACCTTCTGATGGCATCATATCCGGTCCAGGGATCAAAGGATAAAGAGTCTGATAACCGGGAGGTTGTCAGACTTGCCATACCAAATAAAGGTCGCATTTCTGAACCTATTCGGGATCTTATCGAAAAATCAGGGCTTGGCATAAAGGAAAATGGGGATCGAACGCTTATCGCTCAGACCAGGGATCCCCATGTACAAATCCTCTATGCCCGTCCCATAGATATCCCGGAATATGTAGCAGCAGGAGTTGCAGATCTCGGAATTACCGGCCATGACATGGTAGTGGAACGGGGTTCTGATGTAACTGAACTTCTCAATCTGGGGTTTGGAAAGGCCACTGTGGTATTAGCAGTTCCTGAAACATCTGATATTCAGTCTCCATCAGATTTGGAAGGAAAGCGTGTTTCCACTGAGTTTCCTGCAATAACCCGGAAATATTTCAAAAAACTTGGTATTCGGCCTCACATTATTCCTGTCGGAGGGGCATGTGAAGCAACGCCTCATCTGGGAATCTCTGATGCGATCATCGATCTGTCAAGTTCAGGAACAACTCTTCGTCAGAACCGGCTCGTGGTGATAGATACGGTGCTCAAAACAAGCACCTTCCTTATTGCAAATAACGAATCCTGTATCTCAAAGCAGGAGAAAATTGATGAGGTTCACCTGGCACTTGAGAGTGTCATCAATGCAAAAGGTAAGTGCTACCTGATGATGAATGTGGATCGTAGTGCCTTGGATCAGGTCAGAGAAATAATTCCCGGGATGAGTGGTCCGACAGTGATGGAGGTTGCGTCACGTCCGGATATGGTTGCGGTTCATGTCGTGGTTGATACGGAAAAAGTCTATCAACTCATTAACCGGGTAAAACAGGCGGGAGCCCGTGATATCCTCGTGATGTCGATTGAACGTTTAATTCCCTAGGTACCATTCAGAATGAAAGTATTCCCGGCAGTAGATATTCTTCAGGGTTCTTGTGTACAACTGGTTCAGGGGAAACGTGAATCAGCCACGAAATACGGGGATCCAGTAACCTGTGCCCAGACCTGGATCTCTCAGGGAGCCAACGCTCTTCATATCGTAAATCTCGATGGAGCCTTTGGATCTGCCTCAGCAAATGCGGACAAAATTCGTGAGGTAATTAAAAAGACCGGGGTTGAGGTCCAGCTTGGAGGAGGCATCAGATCTATTGATGATGCCCGATCCTGGCTTCAGACCGGAATTGATCGGGTGATCATAGGGACTTTTGCCGTAAATAATCCGGATTGCCTCACTGAGTTGTCAGAAGAGTTTGGATCTGACCGGATAATGGCAGGAGCAGATGCCAGGAATGGTCAGATTGTGGTAGATGGCTGGGAACGTCCGGCTGGTGATTATATCAACTGGGCAGAAACGTTTATTCAAAAAGGAGCAGGATCTCTCCTCTATACGAATGTAAATGTTGAAGGACTCTGTCAGGGTGTAGAGGTTAGACCGGTAGAGTTACTGATCCAAAAGATCACGAGACCCGTTATTGTAGCAGGGGGAATATCTCATCCTGATGATGTTCGTAAGATGCGAATAGCGGGGGCTTCAGGAGTCGTACTTGGATCAGCCCTGTATAACGGAACGATAACTCTTGAAGATGCTATGGAGGCTGCAAGATGACAAGAAAAGCATCCGTAACCCGGGAGACCAGAGAGACATGTATCAATCTGGATTTGGATCTTGATGGATCGGGCTCATGTGCAATTCAGACCGGAATCCCGTTCTTTGATCATATGCTTGAATCGTTTGGCAGACATGGTCAGTTCAATATCACCCTGTCATGCAAAGGGGATCTCCATGTCGGTCCTCATCATACGGTCGAAGATGTTGCCCTCGTTCTTGGACAGGCCTTTCGGGATGCAGTAGGAGAAGGGCGGGGAATACAGCGTTTTGCTCATGCAATCATACCCATGGATGAGTCACGTGTCATGACTGCGGTAGATATCAGCGGACGCCCGTATTGTCTATTTTCAGGATCGTTTCATGGGCCTGTTGAAGGAATATTAGAACCATATCTTATCGAACATTTTTTTACTAGTTTTGTTTCGACAGCACGAATTACTCTGCATTTAGAGGGAACGGGAAGATCGGATCACCATCTTTGTGAAGCATATTTTAAGGCATGCGGAGTCACGCTGCATGAAGCAACCAGGATTCGTGATCCAAAAGGGGATATCCCAAGTACAAAAGGGCTTCTCTGATAATTAGTGAAATTCTTGAGAATAATTCTCAAGAAAACGGAAAACAAATTCACGGATATACCGTGAAACTAACCCCATCCATACAAACACTGACTATCCTGAGGTGGAAGTCAGATGACTATTCTGTGTTTTAGCAAAAGAGAGGATGCCTTAGGCATTCTCTGCTGCCATCTTCACGTCTTCTTCCTTAATTGTCTTCCTTCCAGCATGCTGGGCAAGACGGTTTGCTTCCTTGGTAAGGGTTGCAATGTATTCTTCTGCCTTGTTAACAAGAGCTGTTGCTGCATCGCTTCCGACACGTTCAGCTCCATTCTTCTTTGCGATTCTTACAACTGCTGCAATAGGTAAGTCTGCCATAGTCCTCTACCTCAAAAAAAAGTATATTGATATCTATTTAAACATTTCGAGTTTATGTCGGGTTTTTTGATTTTTAACGCGAAAAATCTCATTTTTTCTAAATTTATGAGCTTCGCATCTTGGAAATAAAAATTGAATAAAATATCTGAATTCGCGGATAAAATTCCTTTAAAAAGGAAAATTTCGGTATTATTCGTATCTAATCATACGGGACGCCAGAATGAGAGCATTTGAATAATCGGGGTTAACGCGCGAAGTATCCACAAAAATGGGTCTGATATTTACGACTGGCGCCCCGTGTGCGGCTCCATTTCCAAGGAAAATCAGTGTCCGGAAGATGAGGTTTCCAGAAATTCCATCTGGTGCAATTATGAGACCACATTCCTGTATGGCATCTTCAATAAGAATTTCATAATGTTTCGCCCCGCTTATCTTGGATAATAATTCTGCATCTCCCAGAGTTCTGTCCACCTGGGGGTGTCTGCCGATATCTCCCAGCCTCCCTCCCGATATTATACCGACATTAGAGGAAAGACCAAATGCAGTAGCAATTTTTTGCCCGGATTGAATGAAAGACATCTTCTGGGAGATAGTCCACCCTTCATCTATCCCTACAGGAGCGAGAAAGAATTGTTTCCCTGAAGCAGATTCAAGAAGAACAATACGCTGCAGTTCAGAAATTCCACTGGCTTTTTTTAGTTCACTGAGTGTTTCATGAGCCGGAAGAGAACCCCTCACCGCAGCATCCAATTCCTTTTTGATTAAATCAGAAATGAGACGGCGACCTGGATTTTCATCGATAACCGTTTTCCATGAAAATTGATTGGCCTGTGCAGTGCACGGATCTGTGTAACAAATGATTGAATCAGAATCCGGATACCGGGAAATACTGTTAAAAACCCGTTCCGGATCTCTTTCTACTCCAATCCCTATGACTTTTCCAGGCATGCCTGTTCTACACCTAGATTGGTTATTCCCCCGGCTGTGGAAAAATCAAAGACACTGCACTCATCTCCCTGGTAGGATATTCTGAGGTCACGCGAGTCATTTACCTCACCAATAATCTGAACGGTCATCCCGGTAGCAGTGAAGAGTGATGCGACTTCGTTGAAATTTTCTTTGTTGAGAGTTAAAATAAAACCCATTCCCGGATATATCCGCAGCCATTGTGGTAATGATATCTGATGTTTTTCCAGATCAGGTGTCGGGATAGATTCAACAGTTATTGTAGCGCCCTTCCCTGATACCTCAAGAAGCATTCCGAGGGTTCCAATAATACCGGGATTGGAAATATCCTTCCCAGCGGTCACCAGATGACGGGCACCAATTTCTTCAAGCACATGGATCTGTGCCCTGACAACTTCAGCGGATCTGAGTGATGCACTATCCCAGTTCAATGCACAGGATGGATGAACTCTTCCTTCCAGATCTATTGCAACCACAACCAGGTCGCCTGTCTGTGCTGTACTGCTATAGATGACCGCATCCAAAGGGGCTATCCCAAGGATAGCAACATCAATAACGCTATAAGGAGTATCCGGATGCAGGTGCCCTCCGACAATCGGAACACCAAATTGTGATGAGGCATCTCTCATTCCTGCAATGACTTTATCTTTAATATCATTCGAGGAAATGGAGAATATATCAACCATCGCTAGGGGTCTGCCTCCCATTGCTGCAATATCATGAATATTTACCAGAACAGAGCAATATCCGGCCCAATAAGGGTCTGCATCCATCAGTCTGCTCCAGATTCCATCGGCTGCGAGAAGCAGTGCGTCATTATGGTGCTCAATAACTGCTGCATCTTCTCCAAATGAGGCTACAACACCGGGACAGTCGAGCCGGAGATCTCGAACCATAGCTCCGATTTCACTCTTCCGTCTGACGCCGTCATACTCTCTGACCGCCTGTGCAATCAGCTCGGTGGAACAGGTGTAATCTCCCATGGCATCTAATCTCACTTGTTATTTCTGTTTCATCTGACATAAATAATCTGATATTTACTTATTTTCGCGAAAAAAAACTGAGTATCTCCAGAACCTAATCTTTCGGTACTGCTAAGTGCATGAGAGTGGAGCGGTTTATCTTGTGAGGTGCAGAATAAATCTAGGATGGACTGGGCAGAAAAGTACCGACCACATCATCTTACGGATCTGGTTGGAAACAAAGAGTCAATACGACAGATGGTCACCTGGGCACAAAACTGGACGCCTGACTCTGAACCTCTGCTCATATATGGAAAACCCGGTATCGGAAAAACTTCATCAGCAAATGCTCTGGCAGCAGACATGAACTGGGAAGTTGTTGAGTTAAATGCGAGTGACCAAAGAACAAAAGCGGTTATCGAACGGATAGCAGGGACAAGTTCCAGTACCGGATCTCTCACCGGGAGCGGAAGAAAAGTTATCATTCTTGATGAAGCGGACAATCTGCAGGGAACATCAGATCGCGGAGGTGCCAAAGCTATTGTTGAAGTAATTAAGAAGGCCTGCCAGCCGATCATTCTCATCGCCAATGATCTCTATGGTCTGGATCCCGCAATCCGTAACCAGTGCGAGAAAGTTCAGTTTAAAGCTGTACAGGCTCGTTCCATAGTGCCCCGCCTGAAAGAAATCTGCATTAATGAAGGGATATCCTGTGATGCTACAGCACTCACCCATATCTCTGAACAGTCCTCAGGCGATATTCGTTCTGCTGTCACCACCTTATATGCAGCAACAATAGGAAAAGGAGAATTAACTGATGATGACCTCCTGACTTCCCGGAAAGATAATCGGTCCTCGATATTTGATCTCGTGGCAGCAACATTAAGCCAGAAATCCTCTCGCTCTCTTCTGGATATTGCCTTTGAAGTTGATGAAACCCCGGATACTGAACTTCAATGGATTGAAGGAAATCTTGGATTACTTAAAGATCCTCATGCCGTATGTAATGCATATGAGGCAATTTCACGTGCTGATGAGTATCTGGGAGGAACATTCAGGACTCAATATTATACTCTGTGGCGATATGCAACTGCGGTCATGCTCCTTGGGGTGAAAAGTTCAGTCTCTGGCACGAGCGGAGGATTTATGAAAATTATGCCTCCTGAACGTTGGAGAAGAATGTCTACCGCGAAACGTCAGAAGACAGCAAGAGAAACCCTCTTATCCCGTTTAGGAAAGGCTACGCATATGTCAGCCGGCACAATCCGCAACGGATATCTGATGCCGGTGTCACTTCTTGCACAAGAGAATCCAGAGCGATATGCTGAAGAGTTCTCTTTAGATCAGGATCAGCTTGACCTGTTAATTCAGGATTCTGATATTGCAAAAGCTATCATAAAAAAGATAGAGGACCAACGAAAGGCACTCGAAAAAGAACTGAAAAAAAGGCAGAAAGAAGAAGCCGCAGCACTTCAAAAAGCAAAAAAGAAGGAAAGCTCCAAAAACACTTCTGTGGGCTCATCTGCTGATACATCTCATCATACATTAGGGGACTTTGCATCAGCAGTTTCTCTTCCTTCAGATACCAATCAAGAAGATACCGATACAAAACCAGAAAAAAAACCTTCTCAATCGACCTTATTCAGCTTTGGCGGGTAACATACCGGCATAGTTGGATATCTCCGGGAATGATCTGATGGGGATATGAATACCCTTCAAATCCCAGATGATACACATAGAGATCCACATTGATTTCCGATGCAAATCGGATCAGACTCCTCATCATCTCTTCTATCGGACGAATTGCAAAGATACATTCATATTCATGGTATTGAGCAGGATCTGCAGTACAGATATCCAGTCTCGTATAGGGAACAAAAATCAAATCCTTGGGGACCGTGAGATCAGAACACATTATGGTGACACCTGCTCTTAGTAATAATTCAGCAGCATGGGTGTTGCGCCCTGTCCCTATTTCAAGAGCCGAATGATATCGTCCGGCAATGAACCGGGCGAGTGATGTCTCAATATGTTTATACCCGCTCATTACTCAGATTATTGGGAATGGATATCCAAATATTCTGGGATCGGGGATCGCCAAAAGGACTTGAGATCCCGGTTGCCAGAATGATTTCTCAAATTCTTGATATCCCTGTTCAAATATATGATAGCCCGTTATTATACAATGGATACACGGTAAGCAGGCAACAATTTGATGCTTCGGTCATATTATCCTGTATTGATACGTATAAGCGGAGAAACGCTATCGAATCTCCTGTTTTGTTGGTTATTTGTGAAGATATTTTTCATGCTGCATCCCGTTATGTGTTTGGACTGGCCAGACCACGAACAGGATCGTCCGTAGTATCTACCACCCGCTTGAGAAATGAGTTCTGGGATCTCCCAGCAGATGAAACCCTTCTATGCGACAGAATTATTACAGAAGGTGCTCATGAACTGGGTCATATTCTGGGATTGCATCATTGTCAGGATCAACGTTGCATTATGTATAACCCTCGTTGCCTTGACGACTTAAATAATAAAAATCTTTTTCTTTGTGATCCCTGTCGGAATAACCTGCATGTTAGTAATGAGCGCCTCATAAAAAGGGTATGATCCATCCGGATTCACAATAAAGTCAGAGATTATATGACTGGCTACATCTAATAATTCTATCAGTGAGATATCTGTGAACCGAAATATCATTCCTTCTATTTCACGCACTGATGTTATCTGGTGCGCAATATTACTCGTTCTTTGTGCGATATTTTTATTTATTACATTAGGGCTTGGAAATGGCATCCGGATGGATGTACCCTTTACCTATGATGGTGACGGTCTGGAATACAATCTTCTGACAAAAACCATGATGGAGACCGGCTGGTGGCTGGAAAACCCGATGACCGGTGCCCCGGGAACTCTGGAGATGTATGATTACGCTATCGGAAGTAATCTTGACATGCTGGTCATGAAAATAATCAGTATATTCTCCGGGAATTATGCTGTCGTAATGAATACCTATTATATTCTCGGGTTCTTCCTTACCGCTATTTGTTCTCTCTATGTTTTCAGGCAGTTTCACCTGTCATACCCGGTCGCCACTTTTGGAAGTGTGATCTATTCATTTCTGTTTTATCATTTTTTCCGTATCGGGCATTTTAACCTGACCGCATATTACATAATTCCATTAATTATTCTGGTTATTCTCTGGGTATGTCAGGGAGAACCGTTATTTATCAGAAAACCGGATTCCGGGAAAAAAAATTTATCGATATCCCTGGGGATTACTCATAAAGGGATATTAGCAATTGTATTTTTATTTCTCATTTCAACTCACTCATATTATGGATTTTTTGCGGCTCTCTTCCTGGGCATTGCCACACTCTGGTCTGCATCCCGGAATTATGATGTTACCTTACTGATAAATGGCGCAATATCTGGAATCGTTCTGATTGTTTTTGCGTTATTCAATAAATTTCCATCACTCCTTTATGGACTGTCTCACGGTTCATCTTTTTTAATGAAATACCGGTATCCATATGAAACCGAGATATACGGGTTAAAATTAATTCAACTCGTTCTCCCAGCTCCCGGACATAATATTTCCTTTCTTGCAGATATCGCCTTAAAATACAGTGAAAACCGACCTCTGGTAAATGAGAATGTGAGTGCTTCTTTGGGAATAATTTGCACATTAGGATTAATGTTCCTCTTGTGCTGGATTTTTCTTCGCGAAGGAGATCTATTTCGAAAAAATCTGGGTGCTCGATATCCCATACTAGATAGCCTGTCTCTATTGACGATTTCCGCAATTCTTATCGGAACGATTGGAGGATTTTCTGCAATTATTGCTCAGGTCCTCCCGGAGATACATTCATACAATCGTATTAGTCTGTTTATCGCCTTCTTTGCAATCCTGGCCATAGGTTTTCTCTTGCAGGCTGTGTATGAGAAGAACCGTTCACAGGCTTTCTTCTGTCCGGTTTTTTGTATCCTCTTATTGGTTATCACAATATTCGGGGTGTATGACCAGGTACCTGGATCATATGCATTTTCCTCCGGTTCTGATCGTGAACAGGAATTTTTGAGTCAGGAGAATTACTTTTCCCAGATAGAAAAAAATATGTCTCCTGGATCATCGATTTTAATTATTCCGGACATCGGAGGATTTCCCAATTCATTTCCTCCAGGAGAAATCAAAGGACTGGACAGCCTGAAACCCTATCTGCATACAACGGGACTCAAATGGAGTTACCCTACGATGAAAGGACGGTTTTGGGATAACTGGCAATGCATTGTGTCGGCTCTGGAACCCCGGGATACTTTGATTCATCTGTTTAATGCCGGATTTTCGGGACTATTAATTGATACCTACGGATATTCAGATGGCGGTAAATCAGTAATACAGGTTTATACCAACATTACCAAGCTTACCCCTTTCCTCAGTGATGATGGCCGATATGCATTTTATGATCTTACCTCTTTTTTCAATCAGAAAAAGGAAGGTATGTCACTAGCCCAATATGAACAGGTAAAACAGAATTATATCCAATTAATGAAGTCTAAAACGGATCTGCAAAACCCATTGTATGCCGATGATCTCCGGAATGAGACAATCTACAAAAATCGGGAAAATATTGAAGAAATCAGAAAAAAATTTCTCTCATAATGAGTTTTTTTTTCCTGGCACAATTATAGTTCTCGTATTTACCAGCTAAATCTTCTTCAAATATTTTGAAGAGGAATATGTAATATGGATTCGGTTTTAGATTCTCATCCATATGTAAAAGAATACTGCCTGGTTATAGGTTTTTTTATCATTCTCACTGCAGTACTCACTTATCCACTGATTTTTCATATTTCTGATACCATTGGAGGAGGCGATGAGGCATTTACCTGTTGGTCGCTGGCATGGACCACTCATTCTCTTATTGAAAACCCACTCAATCTTTTCCATGCCAATATTTTTTATCCGGAAAATGAGTATTCATTTGCACTATCTGAACATCTTATTGGATGGGCTCCGTTTTCCATACCCTTGTATCTGGTAACTCATGATCCGGTGATAACTCACAATCTTCTCAAACTCTTTACATTTGTGCTTTGCGGATTTGGTGCTTACCTTCTCAGTTATCGGTATACTCATAACAGATATGCTGCATTAGTTGCAGGAATTTGCTTTGCTTTTTTTTCCTACAGACTCAACATCCAACTTCATCTCCTTGCAATGGAATGGATTCCTTTTCTCCTCTTGTATCTGGACAAATATTTACACTCTTTAAAACTCCGCGATCTTGGTGGATTTGTATTCTTTTTTTTACTTTCCATGTTATCCGGATGGTATGTCGGGATCTTTACCGGGATTATTGTGGGTGTCTATGGAGTTTTATATCTCATTTTCGATTCAGATTTGCGAACGAGATTTTTTACCCGAAATACTATTACATGGCTTCTCATTTCTCTTATCGTAATAATTCTGGTTCTTCTTCCGGTAGCCATCCCATATTTCCATGCAAGTAATCTGTATAATGCTGAACGGGGTTTAGAAGATCCGGTTAAATCAGCTTATTCATTGGATATCATTCCAATAATAACGCTCCTTGGTCCGTACTCTGTTCTTCTCGCTCTTATAGGTCTTATTTTTCCTTTGTCTGGTTATGGATCAACGATTTCCCTTTTGTCTGGAATCAAAAAACAAAAGATTCCTTTGATTTTTGGATCGCTCATTTTCATTTCCTACCTCCTCATGATTGGGCCGATATTAAAGATTGGAGGGGTGGAAACGGGAGGTCTTGGTCCTTATTATTACCTGTATAAATTGTTCCCTTTTATTGCGATAGTCCGGGATCTCTCCAGATTTAGTTTTATCATGAGCTTTGCCGTATCGATCCTTGCCGGATTTGGTGTTGCATCCATACTTGAAAAAGTTCACAAAAAGAATCTCAAATTACTCCTTTCCCTAGTTCTTGTAACTCTCATGATTATCAGTTCATGGCATGGTCCGGTTTCTTTACCTCAATCTCTGGCAACGGGAAAAAATATTCCAGAAGAGTACACCTGGCTCGCCAATCAATCCGGGGATCCGGTAATCATTGAACTTCCTACCCGGTGGGTCGAGGATAACTCTGAATATACGTATTATTCGGTCTATCATTGGAAGCGTATGGTCAATGGGTATAGTGGAAGGGATGTGGAAACAGCTTCAAAAATTATGCGGGATACGGGTCAGTATTTCCCTTCAAATACCTCAATCTCTCTTCTGCAAAATCTGGGAATATCGTATGTGATCATTCATACCGACCGTATGGCAAAAATGTATAATATTTCTCAAAGTGATTCTCAAAATTTTGAAACTGCGTATATTACTGACATAAGTAGTAAAGTTTCATCAAATTTTTCATCTGTTGTAAAACCGGTTACATCTTTTGGATCAACCTACATTTATGAAATCCTGCAACAGCCTCAGTTGAATCCTGATTCTCCTGTTATTATCTATCAAAATGGCTGGTTTGGAGCAGATATCTCAAGTCCATTTTATTTAAAGGATAAGGGGAAAATAAAAATCCTGGCAAAAGAGGAAGGCGATTACCTGTTGCAATTTGTAGTCCAGCCATTTTATGGCGATAAATCATTGTCAATTGTCGTGAATAATGAAAATCTGGGATCGAATGTGTTGAAGGATGGGGGATTTTCAAACGGGGATGTGCTCATACATTTACATAAAGGGTTTAACGAACTTCAGTTTGTGAGTAGTGGATGTACAAAGGTGTGTGATGTTCCTGAAATGAATACGATTTATGATCGGTGCATCAGTTTCGCTTTTATGAATCTGACCGTATCATAAATCGCCTTTTTTTATCCTCTTACCAGAACGATAATGCCTAAGACTATTATTCCAGCGCCCAATACTCGCTGGAAACTCATAGTTTCATGAAATAAAAAGTATGAAGCAAGGAAAATGATTACAAAAGTTAACGCGATAAATGGATATACAAATGAGAGGTCAGCCCGGGAAAGAGCGACTAACCAAAAAACCGTGGAAAGGCCATAGCAAACTAACCCTCCGATAACCCAGGGGTTGAAGATCACCGGTAACGCAGAACTCAACTGCAGGTTAGTGATAGGCCCTGTTTCTGCCATACCAATTTTCCAAAAAATCTGACCGGATGATGCAAAAAGAATTCCAATAAGAATAATTACCAGAGTATTCATTTTCTGAGTCTCTCTTCAATCCGGTCGAGTTTTTTTGAGAGAAAATCTATTATCAGTCCGATTGATGTGAGTTGTAATCCAAATAATATTAAAAATCCGGCTATTAATGGATAAAACTCATGAGTCAGATAGTAATGAGTTAATCGTTCATAGAGGCTGTATATACCAAACAGCAAACCCAGTAAAATGAATATGACTCCCGGTACAGAAATCATCTTAGCCAGGGGTGATGTTTCATGCCAGGCAATTGACAATAATGCCCGGAGCATCCGGTATCCATCTCTGATCGGATGAAGTTTTGATACCCCGACCCGTTCACGATATTCAATGGGTATCTCGATTATGGTATATCCGAGTTTTGCAGCCCTTACTGTCATCTTCGTCTCAAATTCCAGACTTTTTGCCGGGACATGCAATGCTTCGAACATATCTCGTTTTAATGCCCGCATCCCGGTCTGCCCATCCTGAATCTCTTTTCCACTGATATAGGTTGCAAGTGTGGAAAAAATTGCATTTCCCAGGCGGTTAAAGATAGGAATATTATGTGAATCTATCATCCGGGATCCAAGAACCAAATCTGCTCCTTTCTCTAATTCTCCTACAAAATCAGGAATGTATCGTGCAGGGTAGGTGCAGTCCGCATCAGTGAATACGATCACATCCCCTGTCGCTTTTTGCACTCCGGTAATTAATGCTCCTACTTTTCCCTGGTTTTGTACATGTTTTAATACGGTAACTTTTCCATCAGCCAGTCCTGATGCTATGATATAGGTATTATCAGTGGATCCATCATCAACAACGATGATTTCATCAACGTAAGGATAATATTCTTCTATTACTGGCTTTATTGCCAATTCTTCATTGTATGCAGGAATTATTAATGAAATTTTCATGGTAATCCTATATTTATTTATTTTAAACAGTAAAAATTGAAAAATACATTTTCAATCATACATCATCTAGATACCGGATTGTCTGATACCAGACGAAATTTGCATATACTCAATAGTAATCAAATTTTGTGAATATATGGTATGCATCTATGCTATAGAAAAAACCTACGAATTATCGTATTCTTGTTAGAGATCTTCATCTTAAGATTCGGATATCTGAAGGATGATGATTCTAAAATACTAAAATTATTGCAGAGATTCTTGTGGAATGAAAAGAGAAATTCAACTTAAAACTGATGCGAATGAGAACTAAGAAAAAAAGAGAGGTTTATCCGAACAGGGCACCAAGCCCTGCCATACCGCTCTCTTCTTCTGCCTTCTTATCTTCCTTTGCCTCAGGCTCTTCTGCTGCAGCTGCTGCAACTGGTGCTGCTGCTGCGGCTACTGCAACAGGTGCTACTGCTGCCTTGCTGATTGCATCCTCGATGTCGACGCCATCAAGAGCTGCTACCAGTGCCTTTACACGGGATTCGTTAACTGCGATACCTGCGGCAGAAAGAACTGCCTGAACAGCGGATTCGTTGACTTCCTTACCTGCTTTGTGCAGAAGAAGTGCAGCGTAGATATACTCCATCTATCGTTCACCTGTAATTATTGTGTATAACGTTATCAATTCTCAGTTTCATTTCACTATGGTCTGTATGGCCATAGCTTGTGATTGTGCCTTTCCGATGATTGCATCTATCACATCAGTACTGACAACAGCTGCCTCTACTGAAACGTTGCGTGCTTCACGAACTGCCTTGGTAAGCAGGTCAGATGCAGTATCCCTGGTTGGGATTGCAGCGTTGAGTGAAAGGTTGAATGCCTGTTTTGCAGCGTTGATAATGTTGTTGTAGAATGCAACTTCGTCGATTGCAAGGACATCAGACTCGTAGACTGTGCCTTCATAGAAAGCAGCCTGCAGAAGCAGACCGACATCCATCGGCTTGACATCCAGCTTGGCTAGAGCATCTGCGAGTTTTTTGTTGATCTCCTGGCCTTCTTTGACGACCGTCTTGGTCTCTCGGATGGCAACCTTGCCTGCTTCAATAGCGGCAGGGATACCGGCCTGCTGGAGTTCTCCTACAATCGGGCCTGGCTTGAAACTGGTTGGTCCTTTTGAGACAACGATGTCCATCGGGGCGATCTCACCGGGACGAGCAGCCATCTTCGTCTTGGTCTTTTCAAGCATGCTGTACAGCTTGAAAGGATTCTCATTTGTGAAGATGAGTGCTGAATGTCCTTCGAGTTTCTCTCCGAGGTCCTTGATCTCCCCGCCCATCTCTCCGAAGGCGTGTTCGATCAGGGTGTTTCTCGTCATCTTGAGTTCTGCTTTGCCTTTCAGATTGCGGCGGATGTCCTGCACCTGACGTGCGGGAATTCCGTACATATCGACGAGACCCGTCAACTTGAATTCAGCTGACAGGCGTTTGATCTCAGAGATCTCGTCCTGTTTCCACTTTGGAAGGTGTGCGGTATAAAGTGCCATATTACATCACCTTAACTGCCGGTCCCATTGTGGTTTTGACGTAGACCGAGCGGACCTGGAATTCTCCGGATTCGAGCCGGTCCAGAATACGCTTGAGTACTGCATCGATATTCTCTGCAATCTGATCTTCAGACATTGCCGTGGTTCCAACCTTCAGAGAGAAGGCCATCTTGTCCTTCGTCCGTACCCGTACGGAGTTGCGAAGGCGCTCTACGATTGGGCGGATATCTACTCCGCTTGGAATCGGCTGCGGCATTTTACCTCTCGGACCGAGTCGTGGACCAAGCCAGCGACCGACGAGGGCCATTACCGTTGTCTCAGCAAGGAAGAACCGATATTCGGAAGCAACCTTTCTTGCCTCGCGGGGCTCTCCTCCGAGTCTTTCGATCTCATCAGGGGCCATGATCAGCTCTACACCAGAATCTCTTGCCTGGGTGACGATATCGCCGGTCCCAAGTACAGAGATCTTGGCTCTGCTGCCATTTCCGTGAGGAAGGAGAATTGTCTCGTCGATACGGTTTTTCGGTTGAGCCATATCGATATTTTTCAAATTAATGGTAATATCGATACTCTCAGTGAACTTCCGTTCAGGCGCCGTCTCCTTAGCCTTCTGTATCGCGTCTTTTATGACGCTCTTCTCTACCATTACGTTCCTCCATAGTTCTGCGACCGTGAATAGCACGATCTTCTATGGCTCATAGCGAACCTATCCCTTGAGAACCGCGTCATGTACGCCCGTGTTGATCTCTGTGATGACATCTTTGGGCTTCTTGCCAGAAACAGTGATTCCAAGACTGACACAGGTCCCAACAACTTCCTTGACGGCGTTTTTGAGATCGTATGAGAGCATTGATTCAAGTTTCATTTTGGCAATCGTGACAGCGGCCTCCAGTGGAATATCCCCTACAATTTTGGTATTGGGTTCTCCTGAACCCTTGTCAACGCCTGCCTCTTTCATAATGAGGGCGGTTGTTGGCGGGATACCGACTGAGATGGTGAAGTTTTTCTTCGCATCCACCTCAACACGGAAAGGAACCTGCATTCCGTTAAAGGATGCAGTCTTCTTGTTGATCTCGTCAACAACGGCTTTGACATTTATACCGAGGGGACCCAGTGCAGGTCCGAGAGGCGGACCTGCAGTTGCCTTTCCACCGGGTACTAGTACCTCGACCACTTCTGCCATTGTTATCACCCTGAGGGGGCATGGTATGCCCTTTTGGGTTCATTAAGGTCGAGGGATAAGGATAAAAAGACTTTGCGTGAAAGAAGAAAAAAGAAGAGAATTACCTATCATCCCCGTGATCGATAATGCGAACATTATCTCCCCGGACGGTGATAGGAATCGGGAGAACACTTTCATAGAGTTCCACGGTAATTTCCTCCTTTGAGGCGTCTACGCGTTTAACTACTGCTTTCTCTCCTTTAAACGGACCTGAAATCAGCTCAACAATTGTTCCTTCATCAATGCCGCTGACTGCTGGTTTTGGCGTCAGATAATGTCCGACTTCCTCAAGTGAGGTTGCTCCGGGCAGTACTGTCCGCGCACTTGGAACTTGTTCCATAAGTTCCTGCACACGCGCATATGGTTCATATGTTTCAACCAGTACATATCCTTTTAATTCATCAGGAGCAATGACGGACTGGATCTTGATGGTGTTGCGGGCGTCTCTGACTGCCTTATCAATATTATCTGCTACACTACGCTCAGATCTGTTGGTGGTTTTAACCGCGTAGATACGGGTGAGACGGGGTTCTGTCTCCATATCCATCATCATTTAGGAAGGTATACAAAGAGCAGGTATACAATAAAGCCTAATAGTCCAATTACGAGAACTCCGGCTGCTGCGACGACTGCAATCTTGGTATATTCATCTCTTTTGGGGAATCGGGCCAGCTTCAGAACTCGCCAGTATTTACGGAAGAGTTCTTCGTTCAGATTTAGATTGATCTTTGGGATTTCCATTGGGTATCACTTCAGAAAGTCGATCTCAAAATGTCTCTGAAATTTCGGGTTAGTTTTCTCGTTCCTTCCATATATTTGTGGCGACCGAACCCCGGTCAGAATGAGAAGAGTCCTGATAGTATTCTGCATCGTAGGATCAATCTGGGCTCCCCAGATGATACGTGCATCGGGGTCAATAAGATTGTATACCTCTTCTACAACACCTTCCGCCTCTGCCATAGTCATGTCCGGGCCTCCGGTTACATTCACCAGGGCTGAAGTCGCGCCTGATATATCAATGTCCAGAAGCGGGGACCTGATAGCCTTGCGCACTGAGTCAGCAGCTTTGTCAGATGCATCACTTTCTCCCATTCCGATCATTGCCACTCCGCCTTTCTCCATGACCGCACGGATGTCGGCAAAGTCGAGGTTGACCAGGCCGGGAACGGTGATGAGTTCAGTGATCCCTTTTACTGCCCTCATGAGAACTTCATCAGCAACCTTAAACGCTGCAGAAAGAGGCAATTTGGGAACAACTTCCATCAGTCGATCATTGGGAACGACGATAACGGTGTCAGCAACATCTCTCATCCGTTCCAGACCCGCCTCAGCATTCTCTGTTCTGATAGATCCTTCTGCGGTAAAGGGCAGAGTAACTACTGCTATCGTAAGAGCTCCCTCTTCCCTCGCTGCTTTGGCAACTACGGGTGCACATCCGGTACCGGTTCCCCCACCAAGTCCGGCAGTGATGAAAACCATGTCTGCATCTGCAACAGCACGATGGATCTCATGTTCACTTTCAAGTGCAGCTTCTTCGCCAACCTGAGGGTAGGAACCAGCCCCGAGACCCCTGGTTCGTTGCCTGCCGATGAGTATCCGGTGATCTGATCGGACGGTTGCCAGATGCATGGCATCAGTATTTATTGCATATAGCGTGGTACCAGCAATCCCCTCATCCTTCATCCTGCTGATGGTGTTTGATCCCCCGCCTCCACAACCGATGACGGCAATCTTCGTCATCATCGACCTGAGGACTGCATCTAGGTCGCTGTTATTCTGTGGCGGCTCACTCTCCGCCTTTGCCCGGTTTAGTGCTTCTTCAACAATTGATCTCATTGTTTCCCCCGTCACACGATACGAAATTATGAAAATATCAGTACCGTGTTTTCATACAATGTATCTGGAATAAAATGCCCCCCAGATGATCATCAGATGTAATCTATTACTCGTGCCATTTCAAATCAACAGAAATTCTCTTTTGATATTTCGGTTGGAAATAATGTCTATTGAAGTATTCTCTTTTTAGGATATAATACTAAGTAATTCTTTCAGTTGATATAATTTAATCATCCTGGATTAGTAATTGAAATGAATCATTGAATAGATATCAGGATACCATAGCTTTTCCTTCAAGAGAATTGTGTAGATTTATTCGGTTTAACTTCAAATACGATAGTATGAGTTCTTCAGATAAACCCAATCCCCTTTTCAATAAAATAGTCACCTCTTATTTTGAAGAGCAAATATTTCCAGATTTAAAAGTAATTTGTTTTTGGATATTGCTAACTGTTTGTTTTATCTATGTTCCAATTTTGAATGATACTCCCCTGAGAATTCTGGTAACTCTTCCCATGGTTCTATTCATTCCAGGATACTCTTTAATCGCTGCGTTGTTTCCAGGAAATAAAGATATTGATATTATCGAACGGGTAGCCCTGTCATTTGGTCTTTCAATTGCAGTTGTACCCCTAATTGGGTTAGGATTAAATTATTCTCCTTTTGGAATACGATTAGATCCAATCGTTGCATCGTTGGTAATTTTTTCGGTTGGTATGGTTTTGATTGCCCAATATATGAGGGCAAACCTTTCCAAAGATGATCGGTATTATTTTCCAGCTTCCCAATATGTAAATCAGATTAAGGATGATTTTTTAAATCAGAATGATTCCCGAATAGATCGAATTCTCACAATTATACTCATTTTTGCAATATTTACAGCAATTATTACAACTGTTTATGTAATTGTTGTTCCGAAGGAAGGGGAAAAGTTTACTGAATTTTTCGTACTTGGCGAGAAAAAGATGGCAGCTGATTATCCTACAACTTTAGTAGATAATGAACAGTATCCGATGTATGTTGGAGTGGGAAATCATGAATACCGAAATGTTACCTATACCGTCGAGACATATCTGATGAATATGGTATTTCATACCGATACAAATTCTTCAACCGTATCTGGAATGTCGCTTCTGAATTCAACCAGTTTTACGTTATCTCATAATGAAACTCTGGTATTTCCTTATAATCTGTCAGCGAAAAGAGATTTAAGTAATTTTAATCGTGTTGAATTTTTACTCTATAATGAAACAATTCCAAATGACACAGTTCAGAATATGGATCGCATTAATTCAAGTTATCGTGATCTTCATTTATGGGTTAAAAGCTATTCAGGAACCTAAATTATAGAGAATTTCAACTTGTTTACTTTTATTTTCTGGTCTGCATTGTTCTATCATAACGGGTTTATGTAATCCCTCTGCAAGGAATATTCCAAAAAGACTGCATATAGCACACGGATGTAACAAACAACATCCTGGCGATTCTTCTCTCATTTTCTGACAACCTTCAATCATAAGATAATTGTTCATACGAATAGAAATCCCCTCACCGGTTTGCTGTATTTGTATGGTATCAGATATTTCCAGGAGATCTTCACCGGTTTCCCGTATCAGAAGAAAAATTTCTTCCATTGTTTCAGGGACAACAAGTTTTTCCTTCTTCTCCATCTCTTCCTTTATCGTATTTCCGGCAGGAAAGAGCAGGATGCCTGTTTCTCCATTCATGGAAATAAAGGAAGAATTCTCCAGAATACCTCCACGATATGTAGACACCGGTACATATTCCATAACTGTAGAAGATCCCGTATGTTCTTTTGGTAAAAACCAGGCATTCCCCATAATCCCTAGATCTGCAACTATTCTGCAGATATTTATCTGGTTTTGAACTGGAATCAGAGATGAGAAATGCCCATCAATAGATGGTTTTTTTGCAAAGGTGAAAAGAAGAATTCCAGTAAGGAACAAAGCCATAGCGGCTATAATGATAGCAGCTGAGCTGATATCTTTCCTGTCAGTAAAGCCAAATATTATGAGAATAATACCGGCGGTAATAATCAGGATATAAGAACTGATATAATTTCTATCGATATGGTGGATATTCATAATGATTCATCTCTATACATTTTTCTGATCCGATATTCAGTGAGCATGAAATAAAAAATACACAAAATAATTACCATTCCTACAAATAATACTGGTAATGCAGTATGGTTTATTTGTTCAGTCAGAATAGTTATCACAAAAAAAAGGCCAATCAGGAAGGAAAAATACCTTCTTTCATTCTTCGAATCAAAAGCCTGGATTTTTCCGAGTATCATACCGATCACTGCAGATTGCAATATCCAGGCCGTCCATGGTGAAGAAAACCCTCCAGTTATGACCGATAGCTCACCAATCAAGAGAATTCCAATAATGTCCGATTTATCATTTATCACTTTTTTCCAAATTATCAGGAATAATACGATTAAAATCGGGAATATATACCAGATTGGTGACCAGACCATTGACAAAATCAATGTTATGATAAATAAGATGAGACATATTTTTTCGATTGATATCCAGCTCACAATAATCCCTCGATGATTTCTCCTCGCAATCTATTATTCTGGGGAAGGAATAGTATTTTTTCTCTGGTTTCCGTAGTTTTAATCCGGAATTTTATTCTTCTTTGACGTGATTGTCGTGAAATTTCCATTATATAACTTAAATCTCCATCACAAAGAGAAAACAGAGAAATATCAGTGATAATCACTGATGATAAAATTCGGGATATCTGAATAGAAAAATGATTAGATTCACTATTCAGGAGGTGGTGGTGATAGATTTTTTTCAAACGTGAAAGGTGATCCTGGGTTTTATCATCAATACGAGATGATAATGTTTCTTGAATCTCTTTTAAGGAGTTACGAATAGCTGATCTTGGTACATATCGATACATAGAATGAAGGCGAACTGCGGGATGAAATCTATCCCTGATAATTTCCAGAAAATTTACGTAACCCTGTTCCTTCACGTACACGTTCATAATATTCGGGCCTGAAATAAGAAGAAGAGAGACAGGGGTTCCTTCCTGGGTATTTTTCTCCAGGAATCCCGAAACTGCACGAATGAGTTCATGAAACTTAATTTCATTAAATTCTGAATCCTTGTCTGGAAGATCAACAATAATGAGAGGTGGATGGTTTTCAAGTCCCATGTACTCTCTTACAATAAGGGAATTTGACTTTGCTGACAATTTCCAGTCAATGAATCGAACATCATCATTCTGAATATAATCCCGATATGACCGAATACCTAATCCGTGTAAGTCTCTGAATTGGTTTACTTCACGATCTCCTGATTGTGCTCTAATTATTTCTTTTCCAAAGAATGGAACAGGTTGAACCTGAATAATTGGACCTGAATAATCTTTTCTCGTCAACGAAAGTGAATCACAAAAAAACTGATCTTCAATAGTGAGCGTTCCTCCAGGCAACAATATATTTCCATGAATTAGTGGAGTTATCTGATATGATAATGGAAGTTGGTATTTTCCTGAGAGAAGAGGAATAGTGTGAATTTTATCTTCTTCTGCAAACATCCCAGCAGGAATCATTTCAGCATAGACCGAACTCACTCCTTCAGGGATATCTATCGTTAGAGTGGTTTGGATAGTAGTACTAGAGCCCAACCTGATGAATGATTTTTGAGATTTCCGACTGATAATAACAGACCTGGCAGTTGACTGCAATTGTTGAAGAAAAATATGGTATCTGAAAATCAGAAATATTCCAATGAAAATTGATACGGTAAAAATAATCGGAGAATCCAACGTAAGTGCCGAGCAGATAAGTATGAGAAACGCTGCAATTATTCCTTGAGTACAGCGTTTCAACTTCATTTTTATTGAACCTCGATAGTATCAAGAATTTCCTGAATGATGTCGTTCGGCTTCACTCCTTCGATCTCCGCTTCCCGTGTCAGATAAATCCGATGTAACAGAACGGTACGGGCGATCCACTTGACATCATCAGGTATTACATATGTTCTCCCCCTAAGGGCTGCAAGAGCTTTGACTCCCTGAACAAAAGCGACTGATGCTCTGGTTGATGCTCCAAGACCCACATCCGGATGATTTCTTGTTGCGATAATAATGTCTCGAATATAACGATTTATTGGCTCCTCTATCCGGATTGAAGAAACGATGGAAATAAACCTGATTAGTGCATCCTGCTCAATTAACGTCTTTATACTATTTGCATAATCTGACCAGGAAAGTTTACCTGCTGAAATCCGTTGTATGATCTGTAGTTCTTCTTCCGGACCGAGTTGTGCAGTAGAAATACTAAACATAAACCGGTCTCTCTGAACTTCAATAAGGGGAAAAGTTCCTTCAAGCTCATAAGGATTCTGTGTTGCAATAACAATAAACGGACGAGGTAAGGGTATGGTAATTCCATCGATTGTAGCCTGGTTTTCACTCATCGACTCAATAAATGCACTTTGAGATTTTGGGTTCATTCGGTTGAGTTCATCGGCTAATAGAATATTGGTAAATATGGGTCCTTTTTTTAATGAAAAATCTTTCTTTTCCGCATCGTAAATCCTGACTCCAATTACATCAGTTGGCTGAATGTCAATTGCACCCTGAACCCGTTTGAATTCAGCACCAATAATTTTTGATATAGACTTGGCGATAGTGGTTTTTGCGGTACCTGGTACTCCTTCAATGAGAATGTGACCTTCTGAAAGGAGTGCTACAAGGATTAATTGAATGAGATCCTGGTTTCCGACAATAAACTCCTGAAGCTTATTCTGAATTGTGGTGTTTAATGAAGCAATAACAGCGATTTCATCCTCAAAGTTTACTTTAGTATTTTTTTGATCTTTTTGAACCATTTTGCACCGTTGATCTAGATTTTTGATTCCTTAATATGGCGTTCTGATTACGATTCATACCTTTTGGGTTATTTGGATTTGCATATGATTATTATTTGTCTGATTTACGGCTCAAAATAATTGCGATACTTAAAAAGAGAAATCCAATGAGGAAGAGAGAAAACATTGGATTAGCTCTGACCTGTTGCATTGTCTGACTCAATCCTATGGTGTCTGATGTTTTTGAGTGTACTTGATCTAAGAGCAGATTTTTGTTTGTTTCGACTACATTTCTTATGAATTCTTGATTACTCCATTTTTCACCTGGATTGTTCATTGCATTTATAAATACACTAGGATCGGAAAGAACGATGAGTTCACCCGTTTCAATTGTTTCATGAGTTAGCACGGTATACTTCCCAAGCATCTCTTTTTTGGTAATTTGTCCATTATCATCAGCATCTATCCAGCTCATCAGAGTAGTTTTCATAAGAGGTTCTCCTCCCTCTAATGCTACTGCTCTGTCCAGAACAAGAGATGATATATTTCTCGTCCATAGATCCGTATCTACCGGATAGGTAACTATTGTGGTAGAATTATTATATGCCCTGTCTACACTTGAAAGGGTACCCGGTATCATTCTTATCGATGAATTAATTCCTTTTAATAACTGGTTTCCTGTTCCATAATCATCTGCCAGAAAAATTGTGTTCCCATCTTTCAAAAATGAACGATAGTTTACGAGATCATTAGCAGAAAACTGATTTTCTGGAGCAATTACTAAAAGGGTGGAATTACTCCTGCCAGTGAGGGATGAAAGATTTGAGATATCTGTTGTTGAATGTCGGTCTGGAATCTCAAAAAATTCTGATGTTCCATTCCATCCAGAATTATATCTGCTAAAGTCAAGATTGTTTGTAGATACATGTGATATTAACAGAAATATCGTTCCAATGACAAAGAGAGTAGCAATTATCAGATCATTTTTCATTGTCTACCTCTTTTAATATACTATAGGTCTGATGAACGAGTTCCTCGAATTTCTTCTTTTCCATTTCTCCTTGAGATCCGGCATATCGAATTTTTTCATATCGTTCTATGAATGGGGTTAGCATCGCTGAGTAAGGCCGATGAATAATTTTATTGATTACTTCTCGAGGCGTTAATGCGAGAATGACAGAAATTTGTATATCTTTCTGGATCTTTTCTAAAAATTTGATGTAAATATAACGGGCACCTTCTGATAAATTATGATCTTTCACAATTATCTGATATCTATTAAGGATTGTTTCGTCAAAGGCACTGGATATGTTCTCAATAATATCTTGGTCGTCCGTTTCATTCACGTTTACAATTGAAAATGGCTTTTCCCATTCTCGATCCTGGGTTTGGAATGTTTTTGCATGTTCAGGTTTTGAATGCCCGAATATGAATAGATAAACTCCAGTCAGAGTGATAAAAACTAATATTATTCCAATAATTATTCCAATGATAAGAATTGAATCACTATTTATCAAACTTTCAGAGTTGCCGATTTTTTTGATGGAAAGAATCTCTGTTCCCGATGAGACAACTTCATAGATTCCGCTAGATGATGCATTAATGGGGAAAGATTTTTCTGAAAATTTCGAATAAATGGTGTAGGTACCCTTCGGAAGTGTCAGATTTGCTGAATAATTTCCTTTTTGGTTTGTATAACTCTCTTTCCAGCCTTCATTATTAATTATCAGATCGACGGGAGCATATCTGACTGTCCGGTTCGTTATGAGTAATCCGGTAGCATTTATGACGGGTTGGTTTGGTATGGCTTTTACATCCAAAGTGATTGTGGAATTAACTGGTATAATCATCAGATTGCTACTATCTGATGATATTCCGTTCCATCTGGCAGAAACCTCATGAACTCCTGCAGCGATTTGTTCGATCTCGATTTTTTTCCTAAACTGACCTATTTCATCGGTAAAAATATTTGTATAGAAAGAATTGTCTAATAAAATACTAATATTTGCATTAGATATTCCTGTTCCCGTAATAAATCCGGAGTATGTTATTGAATCGCGATAAATTCCTTCATCCGGGTCAATTAAAAGAGAAATCTTTCGTGGAACCGTACCTCCCATTTCATATTTTGAATTTTCCTGTTCTGATGTTACTTCCTGAACAAAAGCATCTACTTCCTTTTGAGCTTTTTTTACTTCAGTACTGTCTAAATTGTACTTTTCACTCTGATTGATAATATTCTGACTGTTTATCTGGTACTTTTTCTGAATGCTCTGAATTTTTTTCTGAAGTGCTTTTCCCTGATAGGCAACAGTAGTCATCCCAGCTACGTCGTTTTTATCCCGATACCTGAATTCCAATCGTTTTAATTCATTCAGTGAGTATGAAGAATTCATTAATTCCCGGTAGAGGTCATCCTGAAGTCGGGTATTGTTGGTAAAATCCTGAATTTCACTTTCATTCATTTCAAGATTTATTACCAGTTTATCCAGATTTTTATATTTTCGGGCATATTCATCCAGATCATTTCGGGCAGCTTCAAGATCTTTCATTCTGATATTGAGGGCAATCGGCCCTGAATAATCGATGATATCCTGCATCAAGGAGAGCATATCGGTAGAACTATTCAATATGGCATTTTTCTCTGCCTGAATATTTGTGTGATATTTCGTAGTTCCCAGATCCTGATCAAGTGAATAGAGAACAGGATGATCCATACCTATTATGAGAAAGGATGCACTTACACCAATGATGATGCAGATATAGAAGATATTGGCGATATTTACTCTCATTTACTTAATATTGCTAATATTTTTTCCACAACAATGAAGCCGAATACACCTACGCTTATCGCGATAATATATTTGATTTTTTTTAGATACCTTGTTTGTAAAAATCGGGAGTCAATCATTTCTGTCATAATTAACAAACCAATGAGCCAGAGAACAAAAAAAATTTCCATATTAAATTGTGAGGCTAGTATCATGAATATCATGAGAAGAAAAAGCCAGCAAGCCAGGGTGACTATGAGAAGAAATAATTTTTTCATACAAAAATGTTCCAGTGATATTGTTGGGATATTCTACGTAAAATAGTATTTCAATGATTGATATTTTTGATGATATGATATTGATACTGGTAAAAAAATTAGAAACTAAAAAAATTAGGTGCTAGATACTTCAATCATTTGTTCTTTTTGAAGTTCGTTATTGACAAACACTTTCACCTGAACGGTTCCCTCATTGAATCCAGCAGGGGTAAATTTGCTTTCTGTGGTGGCGACTCCTTTTGCATCTCCCTTGATAACTTTTGTAGAACCGCCAAAGTCAATTAACGTTTCAATGAGATCTTTAGAAGGAGTTCCACTGAATGAGACGTTATACATTCCCCGGTTTAACTCTCTTTGGATAGAAGCGTTAAATTCTCCGTTTTCTGTAACATTACCAGTTCGGGTTGCTTCTGTACCATCTTCTCGTAATATACTAACCGTTGCTGGTGTTCCAGGTACAAGGTTTATCATGGTTGCCTGAAATACTGATTCTCCTGATTCATAGGGAAAGAGGAAATTATCAATCGTGAAATCTGATTGCTCTTCAGGGGTGGTTTTCACCTTCGCTTCAATCGTCATATTAATTGTCGCATCCTGAGGGATCTCACTGAGTTTGACACTGACTTCCTGATCCGGAGTGATATTATTCGGAGTTACATCGATTGTGTATGTTGCCAATGCTGTTTGTATTCCTATCACAGACATAACAATTATGAGAAATAATAGCAGTTTGAACCAACCTCTATCTTGTTGCATATAAGAAGGTTTGTGTTTTGGTATATCAATATTTGCCATGCAATGGAAGGAATATTACTTATTTTGATAAATAACAATACTGGTATGTATTTTAACTGATGATTTAGGCAATTATTTCCTCTATTACCTATCAGGATTTCTTCCGAAAAGATCCCGTAGGAATAATCAGGGTAAAAGTTGCTCCCTCTCCAAAGGTACCTGTTTCTTTAATTGAGATTCCTGTTATCGCAAGAATTTCCTGGGTGAGGAATAGACCCAGACCGGTATTTTTTCCAAAGCCTTTATTGAAAATGTGAAATTTATCTTTCAATTGGATTCCTTTTCCATTATCTTTGATTAGTATGTGAAGTTCAGGACCGACTATTTTGGTGCATATCTGTATGGTAGAAATGTGTCCCCCATGACGAATTGCGTTCTCGATGATATTATAAATGGCTCGCTCAAATAAGGGATCAGCATAAATTTCAATATCAGTTGATGAAGATTCTATTTTTACTTCATCAAGATCAATCTGAGGAAGTATATGAGATAATAAATCCGAAAAATTCTGCCATAATGGAGAATTTACTCCGAGGTTTTGATATAATCTCGTATATTCAACCTGGAGCAAAATAGCATGAGCATGATCTTCCAGTTTATCGATAATGGACAATACCTCTGATTTATCTGAATTATCTTTCAACTCATCAAGGTACCCCAAAATTACTGTCAATTTATTTAAAATATCATGTCTGGTTATACTCGATAATAGTGTCAGTTTCGTATTTACTAATCGTAATGCAGATTCCGATCGTTTCCTTTCACTAATATCCCGGATTATTCCTTCCACTCCTGCTATGATACCATTTTCGTCATAATAGAAGCTTGCACTCACAGAAACCGGTATTAATGTTCCATCAAGTCCAAGAAGAGTAACTTCATAATCCTGAATATATCCTGTTTCCTGCATTACTGCAAGCATTTCTGACCTTTTCTCCGGTTGGTACCAATATGATGTGATAGGAGTACCAACGATTGAGTGGTTATTGAGACTATGTATGAGATCTTTCGCAGATGGACTGACTATTTTTATGATACCTTCATTATCAGTTTGATAAAAAACATCAGTAATATTTTCAATAATTCTTTTATAATTATCTTCACTTGTTTGCAAGGCCTCTTCAGACTTTTTTATTTCTGTAACGTCCCTAATGCTGCCAGTTATTGATGATATTCCCTGATATGCAATAACTCCTGCATTCATTTGAACAATGATATGTTCTCCATTTTTATGAAGAAATTTGCATTCATATGCCTTTATCAATCCCTTTCCATTAAACTGGGTAAGGAATAACGAAAGTATTCCTTCTCTTTCCCCGGGTATTACCAGGTTTATGAAAGAATACCCGGTGATTTCCTGGACACGGTATCCTATCATTTTTGCAAAAGCAGGATTTGCAAAAATGATGTTCCCATGTTGAACAATAAATACTCCATCCTGGCTGGTATTCACTAATACTTTGTATTTTTCTTCTGATTGGATGAGTGCATTCTCGGCATTGATTTGGTTGGTGATATCTCTAAAGAAAATTAGCACCCTGTTTTGTTTGATCTGATGAGCATGTAATTCAAAAAAAACCTTATTCTCATTAGAATTACAGAGAAGTTCTTCTGTATCAAAACGCCCTCCCATTCGAGATATGGCTAAAAAACGATCATAAATTTCGTCTTTAGCCATTGGGGGAAAGACCTTTCGGATATCATTTTCAAGATGATTTTCTAATGAAAATGATAGGATATGTGATGCTGATTCATTGTAATTTTTTATTATCAGGTTATTATCCTGATCTGGCTGACATATGAGTACTCCAAAAGGGGCGGTATTTATGATGGTTTTTAGGAGATGTTTTTCATCTAACAGTTCCTGCTTATTAATCTCTAGTTTTTCAATAGTTTGCTTGAGGTTCTCTCCTAATATGAGGAGTTTCTGATATTCAGAATTAATTTTCTTATTATGAAGTTCATTTTCCTGCTGAAGTTTCTTTTTTTCAAATGCCGCATGGATTTTTTGAATGAGTTCATTATATTGACTACGGGGATCATTTCCTTTTTGGAGATAAAATGTCGCCCCGTTATTGATGGCTTCTTTAGCGATCTCTTCTTTTCCTTTTCCGGTAAAGAGGATAAATGAAAGATGAGGATAGTCTGGAGAAATTGCTTTTAAAAAATCCAAACCATTCATTTGGGGCATGAGGTAATCAGAAACAATTACATCAAAGGGTATTTGTTTTAATCGTTCCAGAGCTGAAAGGACTGATTGTTCAGCAGTTACCTTAATGTCCCCGCTACGCTCGAGAAATAATCTGGTTAACTCTAATAATGCTGGTTCATCATCTACATACAGCACTGAAATCATAGTAATTATGAAAAAATCACTACTATGGTCCCATTATCAGGTGATAAATATTTGCAAGGCATTATGAATTTTCATAATGGTCTAACAGGTATATGTTTAAGATTGGTATTATCATCATACTTCCAACGTGATATTCGAAGATCCTCATTTTGATTGGCACCTGTGTCTAATACCATCTATTAAATATTATTTTGATTGAACAATAATAATGTGTCATGGGGGATGTAGTATGGAATATCTGATGTCAGCGACGTTCAATCAATGATAAAATCGAGGGGATGTTTATGGGTTTTCATTCAATTGGTCACGTTTTCATAATAACCTTAATTCTGATTATCGTATTTCTGTTTGCGAATCCAATTTCTCCTACTGGTTTCGTATTAGCAGATCAGTCAATTAGTACTACATATATACAAGGACAATCAAATTCATCTCCTCCAGAACAAATATTTTCGATTTTTCCTATAAATCCTCCAATAAATCCTTATCCGGAGCTACAAAATCATTCAATAAATCAATCGGTCTCTCAATCATTTACGATGAAGGAAGGACAAAGATCAATATCTCCAACAATTTCTCAGCCATCACTTTTACCTGATATGAACCTTGATCTGAAATCCGGATGGAATTTTATATCAATTCCCAAACCGCTGATATCAGGAAGAAATACCGTCTCAATATTTAATCTGGTTCCTATGTCTGGACATTCGCTTTTTAGTTATCAGCCTCAGGGCGGTTGGAAGCGTTCTTTGATTTCAGATATTATCCAGCCTATGGCCGGATATTGGATATATGCTGCTACCCCATATCAGGTTCCGTTATTTTTTGAAAAAAATTCTTCTTTGAATGGAATTTCACTACATTTGCAAAAAGGTTGGAATGCAGTAGGTACAGGAAAGATGGAAATCGCAACGGTAAATAGCACATTTGAATCCATGAAAGCAAGCTGGCTATTTCTCATTCCCTTTAATATATCTACACAAACGAATGATATCGCCATTATTAAAGGGTGGAATGGATCCGGTGGGGAAGGATATGAATTACAACCGGGCATTGGTTATTGGATTTATATGATTACTGATGGAGATTTCATCACCTCGAAACCTATTCCTTTGGATTCCTTGGTAAATGGTAAGGTTGATTATCTCGTAGAGGATCAGGGCTGGACAATAACTCTTCCTGGCACGGTAACCGGGTATATGTCTCAGCAAACCGGGGAAATCCGACTCTCTTCCCGTGATGCGGTTATTTCTTATGCAGGAAAGAAATACCCGATTATGATGAATATCAATGCCCGGTTGGCCGATAATGCATAGAATCTATTGTTGCCTATAGTCTTCATAATGGGCATAATGACTTATTTTTTCTTCGAATAGAATTCTCTGTTTAATTAAAGAATATCTAATAATTTATCTTTAAAAAAAAATTCCTTTTATCTAATTTAGGGTATCTGATCTATTGCTTGGCAAATATTTATATGCTGAACTTACGATCTTTATCTATGATTATGCCTAAACTATCATCTTTTTTTGAGAAGTCTTTGCATACGAGAAAAATATTTTCAATTCTGGCATTTTTTATTTTGATTTCTCTCTGTACTAATGTCTATGCCGATGTATCCTCCTCTCAAACCGGGAGTGCCGGGTATGGTTATTTCAAGGTTATTTCTTCCCCTGCAAGCGGAGAAGTTATATTTGATGGTCAGTCATATGGAAATACTCCTGCATTGATACGAGTGTCAACTGATGCAGTACCTCTTCATGAAGTTGTTGTTAAAATGAATGGCTATGAGGACTTTACTCAACAGATCTCCTACAATCCTCAATCCGGTGAAACTATTCCCATTAGTCTGGATGCATCTCATACGATGGATAATATCATAGAATTCCTTGGTTCACAATAATTTTTTTTTATATCTTGTCCAAGAAGTTTCCAGAATTCTGATTTGTTATTTTTTTCTAATCTACGCGTATTTTTTTTACTAACTAAGTGTTGTGAATAGAGTCTGTTTTCTGCAATGGTTTTCACAATTTTAATTCAATATGCATATGGGGTAAAATCTAAAAACGTGGATTAAATGCATCGGATAATATTGACCATTCTAATTGATCAATATTATCCAATGCCAATGGCTAGATTAACAATCATAAACGTGTATCCTATATAGATGATTCTGAAAGATGAACTTTTGAAAATTATCAGATCACAAAGAGACAGTATAAAAACCCGTAAAATGGGTATATTGCGTCAGGATCTTGAGAAAGTTCATCCAGCAGAAAATTTTGCAATTATTACCTCCTGAATTAGAAGGTGTGGTAAAAGTACTCTCCTTCTTCAGTCGATGAATGTCCAGGAAAAATTCAACGATGTGAATTTTGAAGATCCTCGCCTTATTGATTTTGTGTTAAGAGATTATGAAATCCTTGAGGAAGTATTTCTCAAAGATCAAGAGGAGAATGATCTCTATTACTTTGACGAAATTCAGAATCTTTTCGGATGGTAGTCTTATGTGAGATATCTTCTGGATAATCAGAAAAAAAGTTATTATCACCGGTTCGAATGCCTCTCTATTAAGCAGGGAACTTGGAACCAAACTCACTGGAAGAAATTTGAGAATGGAATTGTTTCCATTTTCATATTCTGAATACCTGAAGTATTTTGATCAAAAAGAATCTCCAGAATCTTTTCATGATTATCTCCTCAATGGTGGTTTTCCCGAATACCTCATAACCGGTTTGGATGTGGTTCTTCAGAATCTGTTGCTCGACATTATTGCGAGAGATTTTTTATTTCGACATTCCATCAAAAACTCTCGTATTATAACTGAAATCGCAGTATATCTTCTTGGAAACATTTCAAGAGAGTTTACCCTAACCAGGCTTCAGAAAACCTTTACTTGAATCGGATCGGTGACGACCATTGCATCCTATGTAGAATTTCTTGAAGATGCTTACATAATTTTTACTTTGCCACGTCATAGTTATTCTCAGAAAAGCCGGCAGATAAATCCTAAAAAAATATATATCCTTGATAATGGTTTTATTCGGGCTAATTCTACCGGATATTCAGACGATTATGGCATACTTTTGGAAAATTATGTATTTATTGAGTTACGCAAAAAATATCGGGAAATTTTTTATTATAGAGAAAAAGTGAATGCGATTTTTTGGTGAAGAAAAAAACGAAGATATCAAAGGCGATTCAGGTTTGTTATGAGGTTACCAGCAGGAATAAAGAAAGGGAGATTAACGGCCTTTTGGAAGCTATGGAGATGTATAACCTTACTGAAGGTTTTATTTTAACATTCCAACAGGATGATGCAATGACATCCAGGTAGTCATTAAACATGTCCTGATTGTAATCTCCGGTTATCTTTAGGGTTTTCTTACGAAAATATGTTGTATGGTTTTACAGGTGTAACCATCTGAAGAAGGAGGTTTACCACTATTGGTGCTGTTGAGATTTAGCCGGGATTCGAGTTCACTTACCCTGGCTTCTAATTTATCGATTTTTTCATGGAATAATAAATATATGTAACGATTTCCGGAGGACATTCTAGAAATTAGGATTAAACTTTTCAGGTATTTCCATTGCGGTAAAAGAATGTTTACTCTCATTATTCTAAGATTTTTCGGTATTTCTTTGGTTGTTAAGACAAATAAGCGATTCTTTAAGAGAAATTACGATAATTCAGTAGGGAGCGCTGAGAGGGGCTGAATAGTTACAAATTATTCTCGAATATAATTAGCTGTAATGGCTGAATTTCCGACTAATTATTACAATTTATGAAAAATACTTCTATCTTCTAATATCCAATCCTTGATATTTTCAAACAGAAGAAGAGTTGATTAAAGTCTCGACCAAGTGTTCTGTTTATTGATAATATGATAATCGTACTTATATTTCGTACTTACAATGGATCTTCTAACATTATTTTGATAATTATGCGAATTTCTCTAAAGAAGTTATCAACATTTTACTTCAATGATCTCTTACAAATAATTTCAGCGTAAAGATCTGAATATGAAAACTCACACATTATGTAGAGGTAAAACCCGAGCTCAGTTTATTCCTGATAGATGGAGACTTTTTTTATTGTTCCTCGGTATTTGTGCCTTTATGTGTGGAGTTTGCATTGGTGATAATCAAACTTCTGATGAATATTATAAACAGGGATTAGATCTCGCCAAAAATGGTCAATATGAGGAAGCAATTGCTGCATATGACAAGGCCATAAAAATAAATCAGAGTTTTGTAGATTCCTGGACAGGGAAAGGAAATGCCTATCAAAGTCTGAAACAATTTTCCGATGCCATTCAAGCATATGAAATGGCTATTACTCTCAATCCTAAAGATATAACTGCATGGATGGGAAAAGGAAATTCGTTAAAAAGTCTCAAAAAGGATGATGAAGCTCTTGTTGCTTTTAATAAAGTAATTGACTTAGATACAAACAAAACTGCAGCATATCAAGGTAAAGGAGATGTTTTGCTGAATCTGAAACGATACGATGAAGCAATACCCGTCTATGATAAGGCTATTGAATTAAATCATGCTTCGGTTTCTCTATACCTCAGTAAAGCAAGTGCGCTTCAAAATATCCAGAAATATGATGATGCTCTCAATATCTATGATCAGGTGATTGCTATTAATTCCAGTTATATTCCTGCATATACGGGCAAAGCAGGAGTATTATCGAAACAGAAGCGCTATAGTGAAGCGTTGAATATGTATGATCTTGCCATAAAAAAAGATCCCGGAGCGATATGGGCGTGGAATGAGAGAGGAAATGTACTACAAACTCTTAAACGGTATGATGAAGCGGTTAGTTCTTTTGATCATGTCATTGCATTGAATGAGACATATGCTCCTGCATGGAGAAATAAGGCGAATGTTCTCAAAATCCTGAAAAAAAATACTGAAGCTATGGAAGCATATGATCAGGCACTTGCAAATGATCCATTTTTTTTCTCTGCATGGATGGATAAAGGAAATCTCCATATATCTTTGAACAATTCTCAGGATGCCCTGGAATCTTTTGACCAGGCGATACAAATTAATCAGACTGATGCTGCACCATGGAATGCGAAAGGAAAAATCTACATGGGGAAAGAACAGTATTCCGATGCAGTAACAGCATTCAGTCAAGCAATCAAATTAAACCCAAATGTCCCAGATGGACAAAAAAACCTTGAAAATGCACAGTTCAAAGTTTTTCAAGTATCTGATGCACCGAATAATTCCACCTTAAAACCTGAAGACTCAGATTTTCAGGGCGAAAAACCCTCAACCTCAAGATCCGAATCTGGAACCGCTACTTCTGTTCAGGATAACTGGTTTGTTGGAATTTGGAAATATATCTTTGGAGATACACATGTATATTCCTCTTCACCAGGAAAAGATGCAACATGTGTTCCAAATCAGGTAAAACTCCTCTCTCCTGTTGATGTGTCATTGAATAATAATTCATTATTGATTGCAGACGAGGGTAACCTCAGTGTTATTCGTTCTGATTATTCCGGAACCATTAATCTTATTATTGGAGGTTCAGGCCAACCAGGAGTTTTTAGTCATGTCACCAGTGTAACCTCTGATAGTAAGGGGAACATTTACATTTTAGATGGTAATAAAGCAAAAATATTCAAATTTGATGATATGGGTAGATTACTTCTGTCATGGGGCTCTCAAGGATCAGAGCCAGGACAATTTAATAATCCTGGAAGTATAGATTATTTTCCTCGCTCTGGTTATCAAGATGGTATTTTGTCTATAGCTGATACTGGAAACAACCGAATTCAACTGTTTGATCTTAATGGCGAATATATTTCATCACTTACTGAGCTTCACGCAGACATGGGATCTTCTTTCCTAACTCGTGGAGAGAGTCAAGTAGATCTTGCTGCGAATGCACGTTCCTATCACAATATTACTCTGGAGGAAAACGCTAATCCTCCTTTTGCTGAAAGAACCTTCAATACACATATTAAAGACACCACGAGCTCTTTCTCCATTCGTATCGACAGGAGAATGTTCCTGGGTGCTCAAAAAAGTACGGCTCTCAATTTCAATGTCAATGATAAGAATCCTGAACAATGGGAAGAATCCTTAAAAGGTTCTCTTCTTGATCCGGTTACAGAAGAAATTTTCAAGGAAACATCTTCACTACTTAATAATGGTACCTTAAAGGGTACATTATCAGAAAGCGAGCGACTTGATCTCCTTTGTACGTTCATTCAACAGATCCCCTTAGTGAATGAGTCTGACATGCGTTATCCGATAGAAGTTTTATATGACAAAAAAGCATCATCATCAGATAAAGCCCTCTTTTTGTATGGACTTTTATATCAGGCAGGATATGATGTCGTGTTCCTCTCTTACCCGGGGACAAATCATTGTGGTATTGGAATTAGGGTGGATATATCTGCTCAAAATCCTGCCATGAAAGAGTACATTATTGATGATCACTCGTATGTCTATGTAAATCCAGATACTCCGGATATTATTGGAAGGTTAAGTTCTGTTTACAATGATGTAGATCCCCTTATTCTACATCTGCTCCCCCAAGATGGAGGGCATTCCCTAACCCTGCCTGAGAGAGAGAAACGGTTAACGATTCTGGAAACGCTGGATAAAGTCACAGAAAAACAGAAATTTATCGTGGCAAATAAGGGTAAATATAGTAGTGCAGCAAAAAAACAGATGCAGGATGACTTGGATAAGATCAAAGCGGTTAAGCAATTTGTTGAGGATAACACCTGGAATACCGAGGGAATATCCATGCGACTGGGTAACTCTAAGGTTGGAGATCTTCAATTAATGTATGGGAAATAAACTCCCTCTCATTAAACTCCCGAAATCTTCGCATTCTCATTTAATTTCAGAAGTCATGGACCTTATTAATTTACAATTACTCTGTGAATTAGATCGACAAATCACAGGTGTAGAATAACAAGAGAGAGTAATCCCTTTCTTTTTATTCTACAATGAAACCTCTACTGCTTTAAAATGCATAATATGTTTCGCACATGTGCCTCAATGATACTTAATTTTCATGAAAATGCTATGCATTTTTTATATGTTGGACCTGATGGTAATCATCATGCCTTTTTAGCTGAAAATTCATATCTCTCTAGACAAATTGTGATATAATTTCCAATTTGTCCATTCCTGGAGAATTCATGGACCTGATAGCTGCCGTAGAGAAAAAACGAGAATTAGTAGCAGGATTTCCTGCTGTAGTTATTACTGGGCCACGTCAGTCTGGGAAAAAAAATATGATAAAAACCCTATTCCCCAGCAAACAATATTTTCTTTTTTGGGAGACCTTACACTCGTAGATTTGTAGAAGAGGAACCCAGATGTTTTTTGGGATGGTATCAGAATACTGGGGCAATAATTGACGAAGTACAATATGTTCCAAATCTGTTCTCTTACTTGCAGGGGGTATTAGATTAAGCAACACCCTGGACGGTTTATTCTAAAGGGCTTGCTGAATTTCCTAATGATAGTAAAGATATTCCAATCTCTTGCAGGAAGAATTGGAATCGTAAAACATCATCCCCTCTCAATGAATGAATTGAATCAGGCGGGGGTTCACTATGGTAGGTTTGAAGAGTATTTGTAACGAGGGTACTATCTCAGGCTGTATAATTTCACTATTAATCCGTCAGATTACTATTCGTCCTATGTTCAGACATGTATTAAACGAAATTTGTGTCAACTGAATCATTTTCATAGCCTTTACGCCTTTAGATATTTTTTAAGGTGTTTGCAAACCGATCGGACAGATAATCAACTTCTGATCCCTTGGTGTTGATCGTTGTAAACGATTATTCATATTAGCTGCCTATTAGTCGGTCACAGGCAAATATGAGTAGTAATTCTTAATTCGGGATATGATGCGCGAAATTTCTATGATTTGTGCAAATTATTACACAAATTATTTAAAATATTTTATTATGAAATAATAATAATTGTAACTAATAGACGTTTTTTCATCAAAAAATTATAGGCACGTTAAAATATAAATCTTTATAAACAATATCTAGTCGTAAAATTATCTTACTTAATAAATCTTAGCCTTGCATATATTGATATCCTCATTATTATTTACCATATCTCTGATATTCAGCATGGTGTTGGTAATGTATAATGGAAATCAGGTTCAATTTTACAATTTAGAGAAACATAACCCTTTTTATTTCTTTACGAGGATAATTTATTTATTTATAGTAAATTACATGCCTAATTTAGGTAATTTTTTTATAAAAAAAGGAGAAAAACCTTTTTCCTATTATAATCTTCTAATCGGAATAAAACTTCTTTTGATATTATTACTAATTTCTCATTGTTCAGCAGTTATCCCTGGCGAGATTCAATGGCAAAAATCGTATGGAGGCACTGTTCATGATTTCTCCAGTAATTTAGTTTCTACTCCTGATGGAGGGGTTCTAGTAGGAGGAAAGACGGGATCCATTAATGGGGATGTTATTAATAAGCATGGTCCAGCCGGATGGGCTACCGAACCTCATAGTTCATCAGGTTGGGGAGTGAATGAAGATCTATGGGTTCTTAAAACTTCGGTTAATGGAGAGGTTCAATGGTCCAGATGTTATGGTGGAAGTGTATATTCTCAAGAAACTAGTTGGTGGCAGAGTGGTTCAGACTATTTTGGGGGTATGGCTCAAACCAATGATGGGGGTTATGTTATTGCAGGTACGACTACTTCAGATGATGGCGATGTTACGGGCCTATCAAGTCCAATAAAACCGGGTGCTCTCTGGGTGGTAAAAACTGCCTCTGATGGAGCAATACAATGGAACGATGTTTATGGAGGGAGTGTTGATTCAGGGGGAAGTACCATCAGACAGACACCGGATAATGGATATATTGTACTCGCCCACACTGCATCTAATAACGTTAATGTATCCGGAAATCATGGAGGACGGGATATCTGGGTCGTTAAAATTAATTCGCTCGGGATTATACAATGGCAAAAGTGTCTTGGGGGAAGTTCAGATGAAACTGCCAGTTCGCTAGAAATTACTCCCGATAATGGGTATATTATTGGAGGTCAGACTAACTCCAATGATGGAAATGTAACAGGAAAGAAAGGATCCACTGATGCCTGGATTGTAAAACTTGATCAGACTGGAAATCTGTTATGGCAGAAGAGTATCGGCGGGAATGGTGATGAAGCCATTTATTCAATAAAAAGTACTAATGATGGAAATTTCATAGGTACTGGCTGTACTAGCTCTAATGATGGAGATATTTCTAGCAACCATGGTGGTCAGGATATTTTTGTTGTAAAAATTAACTCAACTGGATCTATTATCTGGTCTAGGTGTTTTGGAGGGACTGGAAATGATATTGGTAATAGTATTATTACCACAACTGATGGGGGGTTCCTTGTAGCGGGAATTACTAATTCTGTTGATGGAATTATATCTTCAAATCATGGTGATCATGATGGGTTGTTATTATCTATTGACCAAAATGGTGCTTTAATCTGGAATCGGGCATATGGGGGGCCCGGATGTGATTCACTTACAAGTATCATACAGACTGTTGATGGGGGATTTGCGATTGGTGGTCACAATTCTGCAAATGGAGGAGATGTATCCGGAAACCATGGGATTTTTGATATCTGGGTTGTAAAACTTGGTTCTGGTATTTCTCCAATATCACCGCCGATTGCCAGTTTCTCAGTGAATACAACTTCCGGGACCGCTCCATTGACCGTCCAATTACATGATACTTCTACGGGTGGTCGCCCTACAATCTGGAACTGGAGTTTTGGTGATGGACGCTGGTTTAATTTTAGCGGTAATTATACATCAGTTACGACAAATGTGACATATTACCTGCCAGGAACTTATCCAATTAATTTGCGGGTTGCAAATTCAGCAGGACAATCTGCAACATCACCTGGGACATACATCACCGTTAATGCAACTCCTCCGATTGCCAGCTTCTCAGCGAATACAACATCTGGCACTGCTCCATTGACCGTCCAATTACATGATACTTCTGCTGGTGGTCGCCCCACCATCTGGAACTGGAGTTTTGGTGATGGACGTTGGTTTAATTTTAGCGGCAATTATACATCAGTCACAACAAATGTAACATATTCTCTGCCAGGATCTTATCCTATTAATTTACGGGTTGCAAATTCAGCAGGAGAATCTACTACTTCACCTGGGACTATAATTTCTGTAACCGGAAATTCAACTCTTCCTCCATCAATATCATCAATTACTCCAAGTTCACTGATGAGTTCTCGAGGAGTTGCAGAAATTAGTATTTTTGGTAGCAATTTTACCTCTAATTCCCTGGTAACTTTGTCTAAAACAGGGTTTATGAATATTACTCCTACTCGTTACACAGAAAGAGATTCAACTCACATTATATGCACTATTCCGGTTCAATATGTCTCGTCAGGATATTGGAATATTGGGGTAAGCAACCCTGATGGGTTTGAATCAACCTTGTCTAATGGATTATTAATTACTGAATCTGATCCAAATCATGGAATGGCAATAACTGGAATATCAGTACCTTATGGGCTAAATACTTCAGATCTCTGGGTTCAAATTTATGGTTCAGGATTTACTACAACCAATAATATTACAATTGTTCGTCCTGGGATGACTAATACTACCGTGATTGCAAACCAACCAATCCCTGGGGAATATAATCGAATCTATTGTACTTTACCTCTTACACAGCTCAACGCAGGATACTATCAGATTTATGCAGAGAATACTGATGGTGATCGTTGTCAGGCACCTGAAGGATTTATTGTATATAGTGCAGGATCAGGTACAGATCCAACTATTGTGAGTATCACTCCTGATAGTACTCCAGCTTCAAGTCCGATACAGGTTCAGATTCAGGGTACTGGTTTTCAATCAGGAGCAGTAACTGGTCTTTCAACCTGGAATGGATTCATAAATGCAGAAAATGTGACTGTTATCTCTCCAACACTAATAACCGCAACATTGCCCATTCAAGGGATTTGGTTTGGAGCTTATACACCTGTTGTCATAAATCCAGATGGTTTTGGTGCTCAATTGTCTAACGGTTTTCAAATATTGATGTCGACTCCTGATCAGGTAACGGGAACAATTACTCCGGATACAGCATCAAATTCTGCTCCATTTAACATCAGTATAAAGACATCAGAACTAATTGATGGTATTGGATTCCAGCCTGAAACACAAGTTACAATCTATAGTAATTCTGGAATGTCCTATTATCTAAATGTAAAAAATGTATGGGTTGTGTCACCAACTGAAATTACTTGTGATATTGATCCTGCGATGACACCGGCTGGAAATTATTCGGTATGGGTAATTCCACGTGATGCTTCCCAACAAAGATTAATCGGATACCTGAATCTTACAGGAGATCCAACATCATCCCTGAGTATCACTTCGGTATCCCCTTCAAGTGGGATGACCGGGAACATAGTTCCATTAGTAATAGAGGGTTCTGGATTCAACTCTTCGACATATACTGTTTATCTCTCAAATATGGTGGCACCAATGATGAGGATTAATTCTTTCATCTATGCCTATGACGTAACTGTGCGGAACTCGACAGCTCTATCATGTAATCTGGATTTATCAGGCCCCTCTCCAATAGATCCTGGTTCTTATACGGTAACCGTTACTGATAATATCAGATATCAGTCAGCTTCACTTTATAATGGGTTCTTGATTCAACAGGATCCAAACCTTACACCTCCTCAAAGTATCACAAATCTTAAAAATACAACATATTTAGATACATCAATTAATTGGTCCTGGAATGATCCAATTGACTCCGATTTCTCTCATGTTATGGTGTACATGAATGGAGAGTTTGTAACTAATGTCTCAAAAGGAATACAATACTATAACGCGACTAATTTGTCTTCCGGGACCCCTTATACGATTGGAACCCAAACTGTTGACACATTGGGTAATATAAATAATACCTGGGTAGAGCACACAGCAAATACCTATGCTTTAACACAGACCACTATTCGAGGACTGGTATTTGATTCTGTTACAAGTATGCCAATACCGTACGCTCAAGTTTCAATTTCGGGACTTTCTACTACCTCGGATAGTAATGGTAATTATCGGATCGTAGGGATTCCCCCTGGTGGATTAACAGCTGAATTTACCGGTACTCCATTAAGTGGACCTGCATCACTTCTTGTTTCATTCAGCGATCTATCTGAGAACAATGTTTTAAATCTGACTGCTCAAAAAAGTGGTTATCAACCATTCACCAATTCACTGATTTCAATAGAACCGGAACAGACTCTTCAATATGATATTCCACTTACTCCGATAGGTTCAGAAGATGAATATAGGATAGTTCTCACATGGACTGAGAACCCGGCAGATTTGGATTCTCATCTGGTTACTCCGGCAATAAATGGTAATTCCCACCATGTATATTATAGTAATTTAGGAAGTCAGACAAGTGCACCTTTTGCAAACCTGGATCGTGATGATACTACATCATATGGTCCGGAGACGGTCACTATCAAACAAGCTTTCTCAGGAACCTATAATTTTTATATCCATCATTTCGCTGGGACTGGATCAATCAGTACTACATCAAATGCAGTTGTAAATGTCTATAAAGGAAGTTCTCTTATTGGAACGTTCAATGCACCCATTACTGGAACTGGAATATATTGGCAGGTGTTCAATCTCGATGGAGCTACGGGTGTTATTACTCCAATTAACATTATCAGTAATTCTCCACAACCATCAGCAACTGGAATATCATCTCTGGAATCAGCACTTCCACCAAAGAAACCTGAAATATCTACTTTTCATCAATTTAATATATCACAGGGATCTTTGGTCGCAATTGCCTCAGATCCCATAACTTCATGGTCATGGAATTTTGGAGATGGAACCACTAATGTAACAACCCAGAATCCTCAACATTTATTCACGGCTCCTGGATCCTACAATGTTAGCTTAAAGGTTACATCTCTAAGTGGAAGCCGGACAAAAATTAAGAACAATTTTGTTGTTGTGACTTCTTCTTCAGATAACCTAAATCCGGTAATAACGAATATTAGTCCATCTTCTTGTCTGAATATTGGAACGGTGA
>CAZUXC010000006.1:0-193622 GCA_964624045.1 uncultured Methanospirillum sp.
CATGTCTTCGGATAATGAAGATGTTGAATGAAGAAATCGCTGAATTGACCAATATTTCAACAAATTATACAGTCGATAACTTTCCGAGAGAATTTTAAATACTAAAATCCGTTCCGGGTGTTGGAGTTATTGTTGCAGTCACTCTCCTCGCGGAAATTGGGGATGTCAGAGACTTTTCAACCGCGGATAAATTTACAAGTTGGCTCGGGATAGTTCCAAGAGTCTACCAATCTGCAGATAAATTACATACGGGTTCAATTACAAAAAGAGGATCAAAAACAGCAAGATGGATCCTTATTCAAGCAGCTCAATCGGCGGTTAGAGCCCGAGATATTGACCTTAAAATGTTCTATCTGGGAATGAAAGATGTGATTGGGGCAGGAAATCTATCGTAGGAGTCGGACTTAAGACGATTACAATTATCTGGCGCCTGCTTCCGAACGATTAGACCTACAAAGATAACCAATATCGGGCTGTTAAACCACCAAAAAAGTCTATGTAAAGGTTCCAAGGGAAACCTCACTTGAAGAAGTACTGCGATTACTACGAAATGCTGCAGTCGTTCTCAAGGAGCCTGATCCATAAATATGTTGAACCGTTACTTCAGGGTACCCGGTTTTTTCATGACAAATTTAATTAGTCAGTGGATTTCTAGGCTTTGGAAGTGATCCAAAATACTTATTATATCTTTCAAGCATTTGGTTCCAATTTGCAAGAGAAGTTTGGCATCCAATATGTTCAACAATATATGATGCAGTAACTGTTCCTACCTTTACTGAGGTGAGCGGGTCATATCCTTTTGTATAAGCTGTTAAAAAACCTGCTCTGAATCCATCCCCTGCACCAGTTGGATCTTGGAATTGAACTGGAATTGCTGGAATATTAAACATTTCCTCATTTTGAATAAGAAGGCTCCCAGCACTTCCCTTGGTTTCAATTACCAATGGGACCCGTGAAGTAATGTCCTCAAAAGAGATTTGTAATTTTTTACATATTCCTTCATATTCATGCTGGTTTGCAATAAGAATGTCAATATTATCAATGATTTTACTTAGGTTTTCAGGAGGGTATAAATGAAGATCCTGGCCAGGATCAAAACTGCAAAATTTCGCATGCTCTGAAACTCTGAGGTTAAATGTCGGATCTGCAGTTGCCATATGGACAAAGTCAAGTGATGGCGCTGGTTCTGATTCAAAAGCTCTTGATGCTCCCCATTCAAAAAAGGTCATCTGATCACCCTGCGGATCTGTAAACATAAAAGCCGTTGCAGTGTTTGCTTCAGGCACCACAAAGAATCTCTTCTCTATATGGAGCTTATCCAGCCACTTGTCATATTCACTTCCCGCAAAATCCCCACCTACTGCACTGATGAGTGCTACTTTTCCACCGAGGGTGGCTATTCCTGCTGCAATATTTGCTGCACCCCCTCCATAGAAGATCTTCCGGTCAAGAACAGATGCTGATGCATTTGGTGCCGGCAGATGGGATACCTTGCAGATATGATCTACTGCAGTATGGCCGACAACTTCTATCATAACTCCTGCACTTCCACTATCTCAAGCGGGACATCACGCAATGCTTTCCCAACAACTGACTTTGCTATTCTCCCTGCATGTTCTGATGAGTCTGCCTTAAAGACTTTCATCTCCATCCGCATACCGACTAGCGCGGTTTTTGCGATGAGAAGAGCACAGGGAAGTTCCTCCTCACAGTTTGGGCATCCAAGAACCCCTGCTTCCACATCTACGAACTTTGCGGTGGGGTTCAATCTCTTTCCTGCCTCACTAATTGCGATTCCTATCGCATCATCAACCGACCTGACGTCTTTGATGACCCATGCTGATTCCAGCACTACCAGATAATCTGCCATTGTATTGTTGCTCAGGATGGTGGGGACGACCTTGAGGTCACCAGCCATCCGGGTGAAAATGTTCCTGCACATCTTTGCGTGCCGGTGATATTGCTGCCTCTGCACTATATCCAAGTGTCAGAAGAGTGACCGGGCGTATATGATTTGGAAGCCCGAGGATATCCCGTACCTGCTCATCGTCAAATCCTCCGGTCCAACAGGTGGCAAGACCGGCCGCATGGGCACCTAACATCAGGTAGGTTCCTACGATTGATGCTTCTTCAAGAGCATAGAGAATTCCGCGCTCACTGTATCGTGCCATAGCCCTGACATAATTTGCGCAGACTACCAGCACAACCGGAGCATGAGAAACATGCTCCTGTTGCAGCGCGGAATCAGCGAGACATTCTTTGATCGATGGATCTCTAACCACGACGACATCCCAGGATTGCACATTTCCTGCCGATGGAGCGGAGGAGCACAGGGATAAAAGTTGATCAAGAAGCTCTGGTTCTACATCCCTATCCTGATACTGACGGGTAGAAGCCCTCCCTGATAAGAACTGAGTGAATTCAGAGAAATTCATGTTTCTCAAGTTCCTGCCAGGATAATTGTGCAACTGTGGTGGTTGCACTCATAGCAGTTCCAATCTGCCGTACAGCTCCATCAAAGTCATTATTTTCCACAAGACTGATTACGGTGTTGAGTCCGTCAATTGCCTTTTGAAAGTCGTGCATACTGGTTGCACGGAGCGCGAACTGTAGTTCCATCCGTACAGATTCAAGGCATTGCATGACAATTTTCTTTCCACCCGTCCGTTCTGCATCCTTCAGACCGGAGAGAACTGTGATCAGTTGTGATGCAATCATCAATTCCGACTTAGACCGCTCTCCATACTGGAATGCAGATACCGCGAGTTTCTTATCCATAATACATACTGTCCTGTAAGGTTAATGTAGCCTGCCGAGGCGGGAAAAAAAGATGGTTCTGATATTCAGGTTATTTGGAACGAGCCTTTGGTCCGAGCATGGAGACCTTGGCCCGGGTGATCCGGCGGCGGGCTGCCATGGTTCTGAGATCTTGTGGCTGACCTGGTCCCCCACGTCCCCCACGACCTCCGCGGCCACGTGCCGGGGCGCGTGCTCCGCCGGGTGCCGGGCGTCCATCACGTCCACGACTACGGTTAGCGTTCCGCTCTAATTTCTTGAGAGTGGACTGTGCCTTGAACCGCTGGTTTGGCCCGGGCTTCTTATTTGCTGCTTCCTTCCTGGGAACAAGTCTAATCTGACCTTTGCTCCCTTTTACCTGGTTCCATTCTGTTGTGCCTGTCTTGCCCATTCAGATCACCTGTGAAATGCCTATACTATTGCTGGTTCTCATCAATTAAAGGTTATTCATCAACCCTTCGGAGCGAGGGTTATGAATGGAGAATTTTAGTTATCGCTGCGGAAAGCGCCTGACTGACCGCTTTTCCATCAACAGAGCCTCTGACCTCTTTCATGACAACACCCATCAGGGGGCCTGCTGCTGCTGCACCCCGTTCTTTCACAAACTCAGATCGCTCGGTTACTATTCGTTCTACTATTGTTTCAAGGTCTGCGGAAGAGACGGCCGGGGCGAGCGTCTCAAGTGCCTGCTGCAGGGTCTTTCCCCCTGCAAGCGCGGTAAGGATCCCTGGCATTGCTTCTTTGGCCGCTTTTCCTGTATGGATGGCATCAAGTACTGCCCGGATGGCTTGGTCAGTGATTGTGTCTATCTGCACAGAGTCACGGCTCAGTTCCCGAAGAGTTGAATTGTATGCACGTTCTGCAATGCCTGGTTTGATCCCTGCTGCAATTGCCTCTTCAAAAGCCCGGGAGCGTTCAGAGTATGCCAGTTGTCTGGCAACTTCCCGCGCAAGGTGATAATCGCGCATATACCTCTCTATCTTGTCGCTGAGAAGTTCGGGGAGTGGTAGCGCAGCCAGATCCTCTGCTGTTACTTTGACCGGGAGTACATCCGTCTCCGGGTACATTCGTGCAGCTCCTGGCAAAGGTCTCATGTATGCAGTTGACCCTTCCTCAAGCATTTTTCTGGTTTCTTTTGGAATTTCTTCAAATGCGAGGAGTGCCCTCCTGATGATCTGTTTGATTGCACAACGGCATTTCTCCGGTGCATCTGCAACAATGATTACACAATCTTCATCAGATGCATGAAGAGCAGATTTGAGTACGGCAACTTCTTCTTCGGTGACACCGTACGCCGGAAGTTCATCAGTATGAAAAAGCCCCCCAACTCCGCACTTCTTTGCATAATCTGACATCTCACTTCCAAGCCGTCGTCCAGGCTGGATTTCTCTTCCTACAAGCCCGGCGAATTTATTGAGCCGGATACCCAGCACCATCTTTGCTTTCTTGAGGATTTTGCTCCCACTCTCTTTGAACAGATGGGTGACTTCAACCGGTTCTGTCTCTACGGACGCATTGCGTTTTTTAAGTTCATCCCGAATTGCCAGGAGTTCTACCTGCCTTTGGACTTCACGTCTGACTACCTCATCAAGCAAATCCAGTTCCTGAACACCCTTAATCTCAACCCGTCCTCCCTCCCGGATAGAGACGTTTACGTCCTGTCGGATCGTTCCGATTCCGCGTTTTACCCTGCCGGTAGAACGAAGGTACATCCCGATGAGAGCTGCTGTTTCTTTTACGGCTTTAGGAGTATGGAGGCAGGGAGCAGTAGTAATCTCGATCAGGGGAATTCCCAGTCTGTCTAGGGAGAAGTATGCATCCTCAATCCGTTGTGCTGCTTCTTCTTCAAGACATACGGTCTCAATGACCGCTCCGGTTGGGAGAATTCCCTGAACTGCAACGAGTGCCGTGCGCTGGAATCCGGAGGTATTGGATCCATCAATGACCAGTTTTCTCATCGTGTGAATCTCAGGAACTGGGGACATGCCGGTAAGTTTTGCTATGGTAAGTACGATATCCAGAGCTTCCGGGTTCAGAGGAGTTGGTGGCTCTTCATCATTTTCCACAAGACAGGTGGTATCATACTGCAGATACCGGAACCGCCGTACTTGCATCATTTCTTCTTCGGCAGCCCGATCGAGTTCTCCGAGTTCTGACCTGGTGGCCCTCAGGTACCGGAAAAATTCCTCGTTTGATTCACTAGTTTCCCGAATTGTTGTAGGACACCGGCAGAAGAGTTTTGATGCAGTATTCAATTGTTGATGAATCTCAATCCCTGCAACCAGGCCAAGTGCCTCATAATCAAAATGATTCTTGGTCATGAACGTGACCTCCGGTTTATCTCCCCAACCAGATTTTCCTGCATCATCTCCCTGACTTCCTGGGGGCCTGTTGCGTTGGCAAGAACCCACATTAGTTTCACCAGTGCTACCTCCGGGAGCATGTCTTCTCCTTCGATCACGCCGATATTGAGGAGATCCCGGCCGGTGTCATATACACGGTCACATACCCTTCCATGAAGGCATTGGGAGGTCATCACTACGGTTGTTCCCTGAGCAATCAGTGTTGCAAGTTTCTCAATGAACGGGCTGCTTACATGGCCAAGTCCTGTTCCGGATAGTACAATCCCCTTATACCCGGAATATCCAGAAAGGAGTGCCGGATCCATTCCTGGATAATAGGTGAGTAGAGCGCACTTTTCTTCGAGTCTGTCAGCGAGTTTGAGTGGTGAGGCATTCCGATGGATTGCATCAATGGTGAGTGAGACCTCCAGATCCGGATAGGCGACAGTGCCAACCGGTCCGATCCCATGACTCTGAAATGCATCCCGTCTGGATGTATGCATCTTTCTTACCCGTGTTCCGCGATGAATGGCACAGATATCATCGCTGGTATCCCCGTGCATTACTACAACAACCTCACCGAGCTCAGAAGTTGCAGCTCTGGCAGCACAGAGGCCATTCATAAGATTATCACTACTGGGGCGATCTGCAGAGCGCTGAGATCCGACAAATACAATCGGAACCGGTGTCTGCACCATGAAACTGATTGCAGCAGCACTGTAAGCCATGGTATCAGTTCCATGGGTAACGATAACTCCTGCAGCACCGGTGGCGATCTCATCATGAATCGCTCTGGCAAGTTGTTGCCAGATTTCCGGAGTCATATTTTCTGAGAGAATATTGCACAGTTGCACAGCCCGGAATTGTGCTATCGATGAGAGGCCGGGGATGGCATGGAGAATATCTGAAGCTCTGAACTGGCTGGTTACTGCACCAGTCCGGTAATCTATTTTACTTGCGATGGTGCCACCGGTGGAAACGATTGTAACCAGCGGGAGATTTGGATTCTGTTTTACTTCGGCAGGTTCGGGTGCTGCTTCAGCCTCCTGGTGGGTGATCAGCGTGCACTGTTCTTCAGGAACTCCGATATTGTAGCCGGATCCGAGTTTGATCACAGCGATACCCTCTCTGCTGGTGATATATGTTCCTTCTGTCTCACCCGCTCCTATAGTACATCGTATCCGATCCCCTGTTTGAAAAGAACTCTCATTTCCTGTCATGAATTTGCCATCCTCTTACCTTCGGTGATTAAATTTTCCATTGCCGCATCCACTTTCCTGATATGGTCCGCGAGTGCTATCTCATCTTCTTTGAGCACTTTGAGACGCAAAGTGATCGCCTCCTCAATAGCAGATGCAGACGGACCTCCAGGTCTGCATCTGATATTGATCCCAACTTCCGGATCCATGGCATGATCAACAATGTTCTGAGTAAGACCTCGTGAAGAAAGGGTGGTTCCCGTTACCTCTACCGCTGCCTCATCTAGTGTTTTCAAATCCATGCTGCCAGCCCTGACTGCATGTCCAACAATATGGTGAGCTGTCCGGAAGGGGAAGTTGTATTGCCGCACTAGTTGATCAGCGAGCTCTGTCGCCGTAGAAAATCCCTTTGCTGCCTCTTCACTCATCCTGTCAGTGTTGAACCGGGCTGTCTGAATCATCCCGGATAACAGATCAATATCACGTCTGATACCCGTGATACCACGCCAGAGATGGGGATTGAGATCCTGTAGATCCCGATTGTAGGACATGGGAAGCCCCTTGGTGATGGTTGTTGCAGACACAAATGCGCCAAGGATACTTCCAGCACGGGATCGCAGAATTTCAGCAACATCGGGGTTCTTCTTCTGGGGCATAATGGAACTGGTTGAACAGTATATTTCATCGAGATCTACGAATTTGACAAAGGCTGAACTCCAGATGACCAATTCTTCACAAAACCGGGACAATGTCGTCAGAAGAATGGTATCAGCTGCGAGAACCTCACCTGCAACATCCCGGGAAGCGACTGCATCCATGGTATTGAGAACAAGTCCGTCAAATCCGAGAAGTGATGCAGTCATATTTCGATCGATTGGGTATCCGGTGGATGCAAACGCAGCTGCGCCCAGGGGAGAAAGATTCACTCTGGTAAGTGCATCAATGAGCCGGTCAAAGTCCCGGGAAAATGCCTGCTCATATGCAAGAAGGTGATGAGCCAGGGTTGTAGGTTGGGCATGTTGCAAGTGGGTGAATCCCGGCATTATGGTGGTGGCATGTTCTTTTGCACAATTGATTAGTATGGTACGTAGTCTTTGCAAAGCGAGAAGTTGATCAAATATCTCTGTTCGTATTTTGATCCTGATACAGGTAGCTACCTCGTCATTGCGGGATCTCCCGATATGCAGTCTTCCTCCTGCCTCCGGTCCTGCTACTGCAGTAAGACCTGACTCTATTCCTGCATGAATATCTTCAAACTGGGGATCAAATGCGGTCTCAGGAACTCCTTCTTCATACATCCGGAGTAAAGGCCCCATCAACACCTTTCCAAAGTCTTCAGGTACTATCTGTTGTCTGACCAGCATCAGGAGGTGTGCCATATCCACCAGGAGATCTGCTTCAGCAATATTACGATCAGCATCCATTGATGAAAGGAATGTCTCGATATCGGAAGTCCTGACTCCTCCAAGTCTCCCCTGTCTTACGACATCTTTCACCATTTTTGTCTCCCTTTATTTGTCAATGAGGATAAACAGGAGGCACTGCCTCCTGTTGGTATCGACTGATAACGTATCAAAAAAAATGCCATTTCCTTCCTTACATTACGCCATCTGTACTTCAAATTAGTTGCCGTACTAGTACTGCTGATATTGATGCAGGGTAATATGAGAACGTGATCTGTACGGCGGAATCTCATCGCCTTTTTTTGCGTTCTGGTTCTTTGGGCATGCATGCCGCCGTGTCTATCTAATGGATTAATATACCGTCAATAATTGTCCTCATTGTATCATTCAACGAAAATTGTGGGTAAAAGAGCTGATAAATTTAAGTCTGGATGACTCGAATGAATAATCACAGGAGTTACGATATGAAGCGATTCTCCACATTTCTTATCCTTCTTGCCCTGGTGGCAGGAATGGTCTTCCTCTGTGGTTGCACCTCAGCACCACAGAAGTCAGAGACAGCCGCATCCAATGTCACCGCACCCGTAAAATCTGCGGAGACCGGACCAAAAACCGTTCTGAATATTGGATACCAGCCAAGTACCCATCAGATGGCATTCATGACTGCATACAGCAAGGGCTGGTACAATGAGACTCTTACTCCTCTCGGTATCAAGTCGGTAAAACCATTCAACTTCCCGACTGGAGCTCCTGAGATGCAGGCAATGCTCGCTGGTGATCTCGACTTTGCATATGTCGGATCCGCTCCTTTTGTGACAGCAGTTGCAAGTGGTCTTGATGCGAAGATTATCGGCGCTGTTCAGACCCAGGGATCTGACCTTGTGCTCAGAACCGGGTTGAACTATACAACACCAGCAGATCTGAAAGGTTTGAAGATTGCCACTTTCCCGGCAGGAACCATTCAGGATACTATCCTGAGAACCTGGCTGAAAGAACAGGGTCTTGACACCACGAAAGATGTAGAGATCATTGCAATGGGACCGGGAGATGCAACCACCGCGATCATCGCCGGAAAAGTTGATGCAGTCTTCCTCCCTGCTCCCGCACCAACCACCGTTGAGGCAGCTGGTGCAGGAAAGATCATTGTCCACTCCGGGGAGATGGCAAAGGATCATGCCTGCTGTGTTCTTGTTGCAAGTGGTAAGATGATTAAGGAGAATCCGGAAATAGTTCAGGAAATTCTCAATATCCACCAGAAAGCAACTGCATATAATAAACAGAACATTGCTGAAGCAGCTGGATACATGGCAACGCTGACCGGAATGAATGCATCAGTTATTACTCGCTCTCTGGAGGAGTGGGATGGTCAGTGGGTAGCAGATCCCGCAATCATTGAGAAATCGGTAACCGGATATGCTGCAGAGCAGCAGGCACTCGGATATATCAAGAAGAATGTTACTGAACAGGATCTCTTGGACACCAGTTTCTGGAAGAAGGTTCCCCAGTAAACAGACATGATGGGAGGCCCCCTGTTATCAGGGTATAGTAGGTCTATCCCATATCTCTTTCTCACTTTTTTGCATCATGTTATCTATTGATTTTCAGGTACCCGGCGAAGTGGGATATGGCAGTATTTCCAAATACTAGGGCAGCGTTATGGGCATGAGAAAAATATTCGGAGAACGATCCCCGCTATATATGGCGATATCCATCGCTTTTACCGTGATTCTGTGGCAGATAATCTCGGATTATATCGTACAAAATAAGTTTATTCTCCCATCTTTCACTGATGCCGTGATGGCACTCATCCAGCTCCATGCATCAGGAACCCTCTGGATCGATGTCTGGACAAGCCTGATGCACTTTGCAATAGGGCTTTTTTTGGCGATAATCATCGGTATACCGATTGGTATCTGCATTGGTTGGTTTGAGAAAGTAAATCGGTTTCTTGATCCGTTAATCGAGATCATCAGGCCCATTCCTCCGCTTGCCTGGATCCCCTTTGCCATCGTCTGGTTTGGCCTCACCGATTTTTCTGCCGGGTTTGTCATCTTTATCGGAGCTGTGTTTCCCATCCTCATCAACACTTATGAGGGATTCAAGAGTATTCCGCGTGTTTTTGTCGAAGCAGGGCGAATGCTTGGCTGCACAAGCAACCTCTCTCTTATTCGGTATATTGCATTCCCTGCAGCACTTCCTCATATGGCAGCCGGTTTTCGGATTGCATCAGGTGTCGCCTGGATGTGTCTGGTTGCAGCAGAGATGTTTGGTGTATCCCGGTTTGGCCTTGGTCAGAAGATCTGGTGGTTCTATAATCTTCACCAGATGGATAATGTTCTGGTTTACATGCTTTTGCTCGGGTTCATCGGGCTGTTTATTGATTATCTCTTCCGGTATGGGATGGAGCGCAGTCTTCTACGCTGGCGGATTGGGGAGGTCAACTGATGGGCTCTGTGGAAATCTCTAATCTCACTCGTTTATTTACCCGGGATGACGGGGGAATAGTGCAGGCTATCGGTGGAGTAAGTCTCACAATTTCAGATGATGAATTCGTCTCCTTTGTTGGGCCTTCCGGGTGTGGAAAAACCACTCTGCTCCGGATTATTGCTGGTCTGGATCACGCTACTTCCGGAATGATTCTGTTGGATGGGAAGCAAATATCGGGGACGAGTCCGATGGTTGGAATGGTGTTTCAGGAGTACTCACTCTTTCCCTGGCGCAATGTTCTGGATAATGTGGCATTTGGACCACAAATGCGAGGCATTCCAAAGAATGATCGACGAGATTTAGCGCGCAAGTTTGTTTCCCTGGTTGGTCTGGAGCAATTTGAGAAGAGTTATCCCTATGAACTCTCCGGTGGGATGCGTCAGAGGGTTGCAATAGCCCGGGCTCTTGCCAATGATCCGGATCTGCTCCTGATGGATGAGCCGTTTGGTGCTCTTGATGCCCAGACCCGGAATAAAATGCAGGTCGAACTTCTTTCCATATGGGAACGGTCAAAAAAGACGATTCTCTTTGTGACTCATAGTGTAGATGAAGCGGTATTCCTTTCTGACCGGATCGTGGTGATGAGTTCACGGCCAGGAAAGATTCGTTCTGTTGTTCCGGTAACGATACCTCGTCCACGGGATCGGACTGCGCCTGAGTTTGCCCAGCTCAGGCGGGATGTTCTTGCACTTATTGATGAGCAGCCTTTTCAGGCAAATGATTAATAGGAAATTTGTCCATTTACTAAAGCACATATACCACTGAGGAGATACGTCCGATGGTCAGAAAGCCCAACTGCATGTACAGGAAACTCGCAAAGAAGGCATATACCCGTAAGGAATATATGGGTGGTGTCCCCGGAATCAAGGTTGTCCAGTTCGATATGGGTAACCTGACCGCCGAGTTTCCAATGGAAGTCCACCTTGTTGTGGATGAGAGCTGCCAGATTCGCCACTCCGCACTGGAAGCTGCTCGTATGAGCATCAACAGGAAACTGAACAAGGAGCTCGGGAGAAGCAACTATCACCTGAAACTCCGTACCTACCCGCACCACGTCCTGCGTGAGAATAAGCAGGCAACCGGGGCAGGTGCAGACCGTGTTTCACAGGGTATGCGCCTTGCGTTCGGAAAGGCAGTCGGTACTGCAGCACGGGTCATCCCCGGCCAGAAGATCTACACCTGCTTTGCAAACCCGCAGAGTGTAGAAAAGGTCAAGGATGCACTTCGTCACGGTGGCCACAAACTTCCATCCCCGACGCATCTCGAGATCGACATCAAAAGCGAAGCCTGAATAATTCGATAGTATCTGCCGGTCTTCAGACCGGCACTTTTTTCGGTTCCATTGTTCATTTCGACATTGGTTCAACTAAGGTTAATGGTTATATGGTGTCCCTGTGGATACGTATTCATGTCTTCGCCGGAAGATACTGACTTATATGACCGGATTGCTTTCGCAACAGCCAAAGCTATCAGTATCGCTGAGATCACCCTGCCCCCTGATGTTCTTGGCCGGATAATTGCTGCATCAGAGACAGAGACTAATCCGGTGGCCCGGCGGGAATTCGATCATATTCTGGAAAATATCAGGCTTGCAGAGGAACGTCAGGCGCCAATCTGTCAGGACACGGGAATCCCGGTTGTCTATCTGACTCTTCCCCCGCAGGTTCCATACACTTCTGCAATTGCAGAAGCGGTGCGAAAAGGAGTACGGGATGCAACAAATCAGATTCCTCTTCGGCCTAATCTTGTCGACCCGGTTAGCAGGCATAATACGGGCACAAATACCAGCGATGATATGCCTGCAGTTCATGTCATCCCCGGTGATAAACTTCTGATAACCGTCCTTCCAAAAGGGGCCGGGTCAGAAAATGTATCACGCATTAAAATGTTCACTCCCTCGGAAAAGGATCGGATCGCGGAGTTTGTTGTTGAGACTGCACTGATTGCCGGAAGTCGGCCCTGTCCTCCTGTTATTCTTGGCGTTGGGGTAGGGGGCACCTTTGATGGCGCTGCATCCCTTGCTAAAGAAGCTCTCCTTGAGCCTATTGATCAAATGACCGGAGAAGAAGGGGAGATCTGCGACATGATCAATAGTCTTGGAATCGGACCTATGGGCCTTGGGGGCAAGACAACCTGCCTTGCAGTGAAGATAAAAAAGGCAGGTTGCCATACTGCGTCGCTTCCGGTTGCGGTAAATATTCAGTGTTGGGCAGCGAGGAGAGCAACGGTGGAGGTACCTCTCGGATGACTCAGCCTGCTGGAGAAGATATGATAGATTTGACAACCCCTCTGGGTGATGAGATCCTCTCCCTGAAAGCGGGAGATCTGGTAACTCTTTCTGGACTGGTGTATACAGCCCGTGATGAGGCACACATGCGGATGATGGAGGCTGGTATCCCCTTTGATCCTACAGGTGCGGTGCTTTACCATTGTGGGCCGGTGGTACAGAATAACCAGATTGTTGTAGCTGGTCCGACTACTTCAGCCCGCATGAATCCCCTTACCGGATGTATGCTGGATGCCGGAATCAGGGGCATCATTGGGAAAGGAGGAATGTCCTCCCTTGTCAGGGATCAACTCAAAGGCCGGGCAGTGTATTTTGCATTTACCGGAGGATGTGCAAATCTTGCTGCTGCCCGGATGCAGCTGGAGGGAGTCTATTATGAGGATCTTGGGATGGCAGAAGCCGTATGGCAGATTCGGCTGGATCACCTTCCTCTTGTAGTTGCCATGGATGCCCATGGTGGAGACCTCTTTGCAGTAGTTGAGCAGCATGCACATGAAGTATTTCAGCGTGCGTATCCAACTGGTACGGGAACCCGACGATGAAACTAGAGATCGATGAGTCACGGTGCAAGGGGTGCAATCTCTGCACGATGGTCTGCCCGTATCGGATCTATCAGCCGGGAAAATTGCCAAATCGCCGTGGGATATATGTTCCGGATCTGAATCAGCCGGGCCGGTGTCCGAATACACGGCTTCAGCAGATATATGGCCGGAGATTGTGCGGAGTCTGTGCACTGATGTGCCCGGATCAGGCAATCGTGTGGAAGAAAGAAAAACCATACGAAGCACAAAACGTGGTGATCGAGTATTGACAAGACTTGAATTTATGCAGGGAAATGTTGCCTGCGCAGAAGGTGCTCTTGCCGCAGGATGTACATTTTTCGCCGGATATCCGATCACCCCCTCCACTGAAGTAGCAGAGCATATGGCAGCGAAACTGCCCAAAAAAGGGGGCTGCTTCATCCAGATGGAAGATGAGATTGCGAGTATGGCTGCAATCATCGGTGGCGCCTGGACGGGTGCCAGATCCATGTCTGCCACTTCAGGACCAGGTTTCTCTCTGATGATGGAGAATATCGGGTATGCCATCATGACAGAAACACCCTGCGTGCTGGTTAATGTTCAACGAGGTGGTCCCTCAACCGGACAACCGACCATGGCAGCACAGGGAGACATGATGCAGGTCAGGTTTGGATCCCAAGGGGACTTCAGTATTATCGCCCTTGCTCCATCCACCGTGCAGGAATGTTTTGAATTGACTGCAGCCGCATTTAATCTTGCAGACCGGTTCAGATGCCCGGTTTTTGTTATGGCTGACGAGGTCATCGGCCATATGCGGGAACGGATTACCATTCCGGATAGTGTTCCTATCATCAGATCAAAACCTTTGAAAGAAAATATGCTTCCTTTTGCACCAGAGGAGGATCTCATCCCTGGATTTGCTGCATTTGGAACCGGGAGAAAGATCCCGGTCACCGGTCTGACACACAATGAGAAAGGGTATCCAGACTCAACGAATCCCGCCAGGCATGATCAACTGGTTCGCCGGCTCATCAATAAAATTGAAAATTCACGGCATGAGATAGCAGATTACGAGATCGTTAATCCTGATGCAGAATACGTTTTTGTCTGTTATGGGGCACCAGTCAGAACGGTACAGGAAGTTGTTCAAAAAAGCGAGACCCCTGGAACCGGCTATCTTCAGCTCCGAATTGTATGGCCTTTCCCAGAAGATCTTTTGAATCAGTTTCCTCATGTGAAAGCATTCATTATACCTGAAATGAACCTTGGCATGATCTCACGTGAAGTTGAACGTCATGTCTGTGTTCCTGTCATATCGGCAGGGAAGATTGGTGGAGATCTTCATACTCCTGATGAACTGATTGCCATTGTAGAGCGTCTCAAATCAGGAGGAACCTCATGAGAGATGAGTGGCTCAGAGCGGATCGGCTCCCTCATATTTACTGTGCCGGATGTGGTAACGGCACGATTATGAACTGTGTACTTGAAGCTGTGGATCAGCTTGGATGGGACATGGATTCCACGGTCTTTGTATCCGGTATCGGCTGTTCATCCAGGGCCCCGGGGTATATCCTAACTGACTCTCTCCACACCACTCATGGGCGTGCCCTGGCATTTGCCACCGGGGTTAAAATGGCAAATCCAAAGTTACATGTGGTCGTTTTCACGGGTGATGGGGATCTCTCAGCAATTGGAGGAAACCATTTCATTCATGCATGCCGGAGAAATATCGATATCACCGTCATCTGTATGAACAATCATATCTATGGAATGACTGGAGGACAGGGAAGTCCGACAACTCCACTGGGTAAGACCTCAACTACAACCCCGTATGGTGCGGAAGAGACTCCGTTTGATCTTGCCGAACTTGCAGTCGCTGCCGGAGCAAATTATGTTGCACGATGGACTTCGTTCCATGTTACTGAACTTACTCGTGCAGTCATAGCGGGAATCGAAACCCCGGGTTTGTCATTTATTGAAGTCCGCTGTCAGTGCCCGACATCATATGGCAGGAGAAATAAGTACCGCCAACCGGGAGATTTTATTAATTATCTGCGGGAGAGCGCCATTTTGAAAGATAAATGGGATCGCACTGCAAAGCCGGGTGATGAGATTCCGGAGGATCGGTTCCTGGTAGGAGAATTTGTCCGGAGAAAACGACCCGCCATGGGGGTGCCTGATGAGGCATGAAGTCCGGTTTTCTGGATTTGGTGGGCAGGGAATTATTCTGAGTGCAGTAATCCTCGGTAGGGCTGCCGCTCTATATGATAACCGGTATGCAGCACAGACTCAGGTGTATGGTCCTGAGGCCCGGGGAGGTGCTTCCATGAGTCAGGTGATCATTGATGACGAACCGATCCTCTTCCCCAAGGTGAAAACTCCGGATCTTTTTGTCATCATGAGTCAGGAAGGATTTGAGAAATATGGTCGTAATGCAGGTAAAAATGCAACCATGCTCATCGACTCCACCCTGGTTCATGACAGACCGGATTGCAGATGCATAGAGATTCCAGCAACACGGGAAGCAAAGACCCGGCTCGGACGAGACATCGTGGCAAATATTATTATGCTTGGAAGCCTGACCGCAGCAACAAAGGTGGTTTCGGCAGAAGCTCTTGAGAAGGCTATTCTAGCCAGCGTTCCAAAAGGAACAGAAGATTTGAATCTCAATGCCATGAAGCTGGGTTTTGAGCTTGCGAATCAACAGACTGAAGGAACATATCAGGGATGAAACTACTGGAGTTTGAGGCAAAGGAGATCCTCAAAGAAGCGGGTATTCCCGTACCAAAGGGAATTATTGTTCGTAGCGGTGATGATCCAAAAGCAGCGGCAGCTCAAGTTGGAGATCTGGTGGTCGTTAAAGCACAGGTGGATGTTGGAGGAAGAGGGAAAGCCGGAGGGATTCTCATGGCCGACTCTGGAAGCGTCCAGGAGTTATCAGAACGGTTACTAAATGCTACCATAAAAGATGTGCCTGTTCATGCCGTTCTCATTGAAGAGCGGATAGAGATAACTCATGAATATTACCTCTCTATCTCTATTGATCGCTCAACTGGATCTCCTCTCATTCTTTTTACCTCAAGTGGTGGGGTTGAGATTGAAGAAGTCGCCAAAACCAACCCTGATGCAATCAGAAAGGCAACAGTCCATCCTCTCCTGACTGATGTTCCTGGCTATACTATTCGATTCCTTCTCAATGGTGCACCGAAAGGACTTGGACCTGTTATCAACCGTCTATACCATGTTTTTCGATCCCGTGACGCTCTTCTTGCCGAGATTAACCCTTTAGTTACCACCCCAGCCGGAGTCTACGCGGCAGATGGCAAAATAATTGTAGATGATAATGCCCTTGCCAGACAAGGGATATCAGAAAACCGGGATTTGACAGATCGAGAACGCAAAGCAGAAGAATATGGCTTCTCATTTGTAGAACTGGGTGGAACGATTGGGGTGATCGGAAATGGTGCAGGTCTTACGATGGCAACCGTTGACCTGATCACTGTCCTTGGTGGCAGACCCGCTAATTTCCTCGATGTCGGTGGGGGAGCTGACCGGGTCCGGGTCGCTCATGCGGTCCGCCTTTTAGGGTCGATGCCAGGTGTGTCTGTTATTATTGTCAACCTGCTCGGTGGTATTACCCGATGTGATGAAGTTGCGGCCGGTATCATTGAAGCAGGTATTCAGCAACCAGTAATCGTCCGGCTTGCGGGGACGAATGAAGAAGAAGGCAGACTCTTGTTGAATCAGCACGGATACCGTATGCTTGATACGATGGAAGAAGCAGTTGGCGCTGCAGTGGAGGTTGCCCGATGATTTTTGCAGATAAGAATACCCGGGTCATTGTCCAGGGAGCTACTGGAAACCAGGGTTCTTTCCATATCGGCCGCATGAACCAGTATGCCCGCTCCGTTGGTGGTGCAGGAATTGTTGCAGGTGTTACCCCGGGAAAAGGTGGGCAAGAATCTGCAGGTGTTCCAGTTTATAGTAGTGTTAAAGAAGCGGTCGATGCGCATGACGCAACGGCAAGTGTGATGTTTGTTCCTGGTCCGGCTGCTGGCGATTCCATCATGGAGGCAGCTGATGCCGGTCTTGAACTCGTTGTTGCTATCACCGAACATATTCCGGTACATGATGTCATGAAAGCCTGTGCATATGCACGGATGCATGATTGCACGGTTATTGGACCCAACTGTCCTGGGCTTCTTTGTCCTGGGGAAATTAGCATGGGAATTATGCCCTCCCACCTCTACGCCCGTGGTTCTGTCGGGGTCATTTCCCGGAGTGGCACCCTCACATATGAGGTTGTCCATGAACTGACTCGTGCGGGAATTGGCCAGAGCAGTGTAATTGGGATTGGGGGTGATCCGGTAATTGGTCAGACGTTCGCAGATGTTCTGGATCGGTTCGCAGAAGATCCTCTCACTAAAGCTGTAGTTCTTCTTGGTGAACTGGGAGGAAACCTTGAAGAAGAGGGAGCACGGATGGCTGAATTACCGGTAGTAGTTTTCATCGCCGGAACCAGTGCACCACCGGAGAAACGGATGGGTCATGCGGGTGCCATTGTCTCCGGAGGAGAAGGAGATGCAAACTCAAAAATAGCCCGCTTGAAAGCACTGGGAATCCCGGTTGCGTCTCGTCTGTCAGAGATTCCCGGGATGATCAAAGAGATCGTATAGGAGTGCCTATGTCAATACTGGATAATATCAAAGGGGGTCGTGGGGGAGATGAAGGAGATCCGAACGGAAAATTCAACCCGTTCAGACTTCTGGAGATCGGGGAGATCATGGTCAGATATACTGATGGCATCAGGATCAAGGACTTTGTCTTCCTGGCTGTACTGACCAGTGAGCGTCTCATCCTTCTTGATAGTGCAAGGCAGGGAACCGGCCAGATTACCAAAGAAATTCCATTTTCAGTTATCAAACAGGCAGATCTCGAACGTGATGAGCGGGACAGACCCACTCTTGCCATCTCTATGGAAGTAAGTGGACAGAGCCGGGTGATGCGGCTTGTCTTTACCGGTCTGATATCAGAACCAGAGACAGAATGTCGTGAATGGTTTACGGCAATTAACGGCTATCCTCCTGAACGGGTAGAACAACCTGAAATCAGACTGGATGAACCAGCAGATGCCCCATATGTTGAGCCAGCTCCAATACCCGTCAGGCAACCAGAACCAACTCCTGTTCCAGTACCAATTCCCGTGCAAGCACCTCCGGTAATCCCTGTTCCCCCTGCCCAACCGGTTATTCCTACTCCCCAGGTTCAGCCACAACCAGAGATTCCAGCTCCAGCAGTTGCTCCTGTTGTTGTCCCTGCACCAATAGTTACTCCAACTCCTGCTCCTGAACCAGTGCCAGTCCCACAACAGATACCGGTTGTTCCTGTTCAGCAAGCACAACCCGCATATGTTTCCCCTGCTGCTCCCACAATACCTTCAGTTCAATCCGGTGCGAAACGCCCAATTCCCACCTCTCCCCCTTCTGAAGGAACTATTCGCATTCTGGTTGAGAAACCTGATATATCGCCGGTAATGATCCACCCGGAAACAATACAAAAGAAACGACCCAGCAGTTCCAAATCCATGAAACACTGTATTAACTGTGGCGTCAGAATTCCACTCCAGTCCCGGTTCTGTCAGACCTGTGGCAGTCAGCAGACCTGATTTTTAATGAACACCTTATCAGGTTTTCATCGATTTGATGAACTGGATGCCTGCAGGGGTGTTGCCATCTTCATGATGGTCATCTTCCATCTGGTTTTTGATCTCTCGTTCTTTTCGTTTTACCCGATTTCGGTTCATGAAGGATTCTGGCGAATATTTGGCTATGCAACGGCATCCCTGTTTGTCCTCATTGCAGGCGTAGCGATATCCGTCCGGATGGGGAGAACACCGGATTCTAAGACATTCCCTGCCCGAATAGTCCCTTTCCTAAAACGTGGATTGTATCTTTATGGGGCTGGCCTTCTTGTTACTCTGGGGACTTTCATTATCCTTCAGGGAGAAGGATTTGTGGTCTTTGGGATCCTCCATCTAATCGCTATTGCAACTATCTTGTCCCCTTTTTTTTTCTGGTTAAAAGAGTACATGATTCTTCCGGGTTTCCTCATTCTTCTCCTGGGCTATATGGTGCCTCTTCCTTCCGGTCCAATGTGGATGGTATGGCTTGGCATTCATCCGTCCGGTTTCTTCTCTGTTGATTATACTCCTTTGATTCCCTGGTTCGGGGTCTTTCTGATTGGTATGGCAATAGGATGTTTCTTATATCCTTCCGGATCCCGCTCTTATCAAATAAATGCGGAGTTCGAACACCGGATTCATGTTCTGGCGTCATTTGGTCGTCACTCGTTATTGATCTATTTTGTACACCAACCGGTACTTGTCGCATTTTTAGGTGTCATTTATGGAAAGATACCTGGTATCTGGTAAAAAAAGACGAAATGGGGGATATTATTTTTTCAGAGATACCAGACAGGCTGCTCCGATTAGAGATAGAATCCCGGTAACTATCTGAATAGGAGCTTTTTTACCTGATTCAGTGGATGATGTTGGTATTACCGTTACATTGCTACTTAAATTACGTTCAACAGATTTGAGCCTGTCTTTTGCCATTGTCAGGTTTTGATCTTTTTCTATCGCCATCTCAAGAACGTTTTTTGCTCCTGTCAGGTTCCCCGTCTTCTCATATACCGTCCCCAGGTAGTACCATCCGATTGCTGTTTCAGGATCATACGAGGTAGCTTTTTCCAGTGCCCATACAGCCCCTGAATAATTCCCCTGTTCAAACCTGACAACACCGATGTTTCTCCAGGCTACGGTTAGGTTTGGTCTGAGCTCCAGAGCCCGTTCATATGCATTCAGTTCTTCCGAGTTATTTCCCAACATACCCAGTGTATATCCAAGATTATACCATCCTTCAGGATCCTCTGGCTTGAGTCGGGTGGCATTCTGCAGAGCATTCCGTGCATCAGTATATTTTTTCTGGGCAGTGAGACTAAGACCTAGGTTGTTCCAAGCGTCTGCAAAGTTAGGATTTTTCCCGACTGCCAGTTGATATTCTCTGGTTGCATTTTCTACAAGGCCGAAACTATAGTAGGCATTTCCCATCAGATAGTGCTCGTCAGCTGTCTTTTCCTGATTGTCTGACGCCCCGACTAATCCGGAGGCAGCTGAAAGGAAAATAGTGATCATGAGCAGTTGGGTAATTCTGCACTTCATTATCTGTATAATTTCGTCATTGAGGAGGATAAGGATGCCGGAAAAAGGGTAATTATTACTTATTTTTAGTTTTGATTAATAAAGAGAGGGACTTGCGCAAATATGTTGCCGTCAAACACCCCTCCTGGAGTTACTCGAAGTGCGGGGATGACTGTTAAGGAAAGGAAAGAAAGGTACATAAAAGGATGAGCAATAGCTCCGGTCATTTCTGCCATCCGTGAAACAGTTTTAAATTTCTCATATACTTTTTCATATGGTGATTCTGCCATTAATCCGGCACATGTAAGGGGAAGAATCTCTATTTTTTCGTTCATAACACACGCAACCCCTCCCCGATGTTTTATTACTTCAGAGCAGGCTGTGAGAATTTCCTGATCAGATGTCCCGGTGGCGATTATATGATGAGAATCATGAGCAACACTACTGGCAATCGCTCCTTCTTTTATCTGAAGACCATGAACCAGTCCGACCCCAACCCGGGAATCATCATACCGTGATGCAACCACGACCTTCAGGATATCCTGCTTCAGATCAGGAATTTTCCCTGGTAAAATATCCTTCATTACTGATTCGGTTGCAATCTGGTTCGGAATGATTTTAATTACCCTGGCTTTTCCACTTCCCTGGATGGCAATCTCTGATCCCTGAGGAACACGGTTTCTGAAGGGATATGTGCCCGGTAATGGGATAGCCGGGGGTATATTGAGAATCTCTTTTCCCCGTTTGAATGTTCTGAGTACGTTACAATCAGAAGGATCACCGATAATGCAAAAATCCGCGATCTTTCCAGGGGCCAGGGCGCCTCTGTCTGATAATCCGAAACGTTCTGCAGGAGAGAGAGAGGCCATCCGGTATGCGAGTTCTGGTTCAAGTCCATAGGATATGGATTTTCTGATACAATCATCAATATGACCGGATTCGATTAGCATATCCACATGGCGATCATCAGTACAGAAGGAACATCGCAAGACATTATCACGATTCACTATGGGAATGATATCCCGGAGATTATGCTCTGTGGAACCTTCCCTGATGTATAGATACATCCCCCTTCTGATCTTTTCCAGCCCTTCAGTGCTGGTGATCGTTTCATGATCCGATTGAATTCCTGCTGCGATATATCCCTGAAGGTCTGAGCCAGTTAAAAAAGGGGCATGGCCGTCCCGTATAGGAGCAAGAGTAAATTTTTTCAGAACTTCCGGACTTTGATTCAGAACACCAGGTACATTCATCATCTCTGAGAGACCGATAATCCCATCTCGTTGAATGAATGTCTGTAAAATATCTGCGTCGAGAATCTCTGCTGATTCATCTATCGGGGTTGCAGGGACACAGGATGGGAGGGTATAGCAGATATCCAGTGATGTGTGTTTTCTGGCATTTAACATATATTCAATCCCTGCGCTCCCACACACATTTGCAATTTCATGGGGATCTGCAATAACAGTGGTTGTGCCATGATCTAGTACTAAACGTGCATATTCCTGAGGAATTAGGAGCGAACTTTCGATATGCACGTGGGCATCGATAAATCCGGGCACTACATACTGATTTCTGGCATCAAGTTCACGTAATCCCTGATAATTACCAATTCCTGCAATTCTGCCATCATGTACTGCTAAACCTGTTTGCTCCCATTCACAGGTGAATGCGTTGAAAATATGAGCGTTCTTTACTACCAGTTCGGCAGGGTGTACTCCCCGGGCTACTTCTATCAGGGTTGCCATTATTTCCACCAATCCAATTCTTTGAGTGTATTCTTCTCTTGTAGATCGCAAGAATTGTTATGTTTTAACATCGGTTGTCCAAGATGATGATGATCAAAAAAAATAGAAAATCCATGTTATTACTCTTTAATTCAGCCTAGTATGCTGCTGGAAAAGTTAACCTCTATTTATCTCTGATATTTTCTGAAATAGGGCTCATATTGCGCTTAAATCTCTCCGGTCCGAACTATTAAATATTTCAGATAGTAACAGATACATTACTATGGCAGTCAACCAGGCGCAGGTCGACAGCATCATTTCGTCGGCGTCTTCCGAAGATCCGGAGATTCAGCTGCTCAAACTCAGGGATGAGGTTGAACTGCTTAAGACCTCCATCAAGCGCCTGCTCATAGATATCCGCGAACGTATGAATGATGCGGAAAATCCGCTTGTTCAGGCACTGAAAGGTAATCCGGTGGAATTTGTCGGGCAGCATGCCTCCACACCCACCCCTATGGAAGGGTACATCGATGATTATGATGAGGAACCTACGGTTGAGACGATATCGGAGAGCAGATCAATGAATGATGAACCTGAGATCATGGAACCTGCAGGAGGAAGCAGTGGACCTATGGACAGCGGGGGCATGTCAATGGGTGGAGGCAACCAGATGGCTGGTGTATCATCTGCTCTTTCCTCTCTTGCCGCTGAAAAGGGAATGCTTGAGGCCTTGAGAAGTCAGCTCTTCTCTGAGCCTGCTCAGCGTGAACAGACAAAACCTAAAAAACCGCGTGAAAAGGTGAAGATCCAAAAGGTATACAGCCTGTTTGAGTGGACGTCCGGTAATGTCAAACGATATGGGCATGACCGGGTTGACCTGATGCTGGAGTCGTATAAGGAGATGGGCCATATCTCTGAAGACCATTGCAAGCAGGTAAAAGATATTGCACGCCTCATGGCTCCATCAATCGGAGAAGTTCACGAGATGAAGGCTGATGAATTTGTCCTTGCTCTCTATGAACTGAACAGGATTCTCCAGCCTGAAGATCCAGGTCTTGATCGTGATATGCTAGATGTCCTGATAGAAAAGCGAAAGGTTACTGCTCCTGCCGGAAGACTTGAAGATGTTGAAAATCTCGGCGAAGATGATGCCGAATTTGAATACATACCAACTCGTGAGTAATCTATCAAATGTCTGGTGAAGCAATATCGTCATCGATTCTCCTTATCGGGGCTGCAATAGGAGCAGCTTTCTTAATCGTAGCGATACTGCCTGCCATATTTTCTGCTGGTGATACGTTTGGAACAGTGGCGTCATCGGCAGAAAGCAAAATGAAAACTGATTTTCAGATTGTCAATACCTATGCTGCTGTTGGTACTCCTGGTGATGTTACTGTCTGGTTGAAGAATACAGGTAGTAATCGGATCTCTCTTTATGATATTGCCCAATCAACAGTTTTTTTTGGAAGAAATAATGAGGTAGAGTCTTATACGTATGCTAGTGTCACTGGTGCAGGAAAATTTACCACAGATCCTGTAGCAGGATCAGGGTACTGGAATATTGGGGCAACGATACAGGTTGATCTTACCGATCAGATAACTATAGCCGATGGAGACGTTCTGTATTTTTCGTTGGTATTACCCAATAGTGTGAGAAGAACCTCAACATTTGGTGTAACTAAGTATAGTTGAGATTATGCCTTCTTCTCTCATCACCGGGGCTGTGGCAGTTTTATTGATTCTAATTACCGGGTATGTAATAATAGGGGGTATTCTGACAATATCTGAAACCACCTTTAATACTCAAACAGAAATCCTTGGGTTGAATCAAAAATTTTTAAAAACCAATATTAATATTCTCTACTCCGAAAAGAACGCTACCAGTTTTCTCATTGGGGTTGCAAATAACGGCAGTACTTCATTTGGGGGGTCGGATTATGGAAAAATGGACCTGTTTATCGGATATTCTGATTATTCCATAGTTCGCGAAACTCTTACTTCAACATTAGCAAGTAGTATTATCAACGATCGGATAAACCGGAAGATTTGGGATGAAAGTGAGATAATCAATTTATCCCGTTCTGGATTGGGTAAAGAGCCAGTCTGGGTAAAAATCGTAACCCCAAACGGGGTTACTGCAGCAACCAACCTGTAACTTATAAGGGAATACCTATTTCCCTCACTGCAGAATAGTACTATTGGGGTTATTTATACATGGCAGAACTCGATCTCTCGGCTGGTAATGAGGGCCAGTCAGCAGATATCTCTGAGCTTCTCGGGAAGGAAGAGAAGCGGATCCTGACTACTGGAAATGCAGAGATCGATAAAAAAATTGCCGATGGGTTGCCACTCGGTTCCCTTATCCTGATCGAAGGAGAAAACGATACCGGGAAGAGTGTTTTCACCCAGCAGATCATCTCGGGAAGTATGCGAAATAACCTTCGCGTGGATCTTTTTTCTACAGAACTGACAACGAAAAGTTTTCTAACGCAAATGGAATCCATGTCTCTAGACATCTCTGATTTCTTTGCCTGGGGATACATCAGACTCTTTCATTGTCACCTCGTGGAATTCAAATGGACTCCTGAGGCAATGAATGATATTTTAGAACGTATCATCATGCATGTGAAGTTCAGTAATGCTGATGTAGCAATTATTGATTCCCTCACAATATTTACTGAATATACCAGTCAGGAAGCAGTTTTGTCTTTTCTGACCCAGGCGAAGAACATCTGTGATCAGGGAAAGACCATCCTAATCACTATGCATAGCTATGCTTTCTCCGATGAAACCCTCACCCGGGTTCGTTCAATTTGTGATGCTCACCTGCTTATGATGCGTAAACTTATGGGCGACAAGTATGTCATGGTACTTGAAGTGGTGAAGGTCCGAGGAGCACGGAAAACAACAGGTAATCTGGTCAGTTTCGAAGTTCACCCTGGTTATGGGATGAAGATCATCCCGGTCTCCCTGGCAAAAGTCTGATCATGACAAGGCTGGTAATCCAGGGGCAAATCCCCTTTCAGGAAGCAGAGAGCCATGACACTGAAGAGTGTATTATCAATCCCGAATCCTGTGCTCTATTTCGAATGCTCCCGGCCAACGCAAAGGAGTATGCGAAAAATCACCCCCATCTTCTGGAATATCTTCATATTTTTCCAGTAGATGAATTTGGTATCCCTCTTTTCTTTTCAGAATTAAAAAGGGATTTGAAAGGGATTAAAGATCCGAACTTAATCTATCCTGCAAAACCCCCCATTTTTATTCATATCTTCTTTGATCCAACTGATGTCAGGAATTTCTATATTCCGATAGAACCGTCCTTCATGCACAATATTGGAAGTCTTCTTCCGGCAATTGAGTATCGACTCGTTGATCTGCTGGATGCTCTTGAAGAAGATCCGGTTACTGCAGAGGAACGTACAGTTGTTCTGAAAAGGCTGCTTAGGCAGATTTTGTATATCAAAAAGCCAGGCCAGGCTATCGATCCGGCTTTGCTTAAAATTGAAGGTCCACAATCGTTTTCTGATAAAGTGAAGACATTTCTTTCAACAGATCTCACCGCAAAAGAGGATTCTGAACCCAGCGCTGCTCTTGCAAATGTTCCTCATCTTGCTGATGGAAGAATCATCGTCAGTCAACAGGAATTTGAAGCAATTGAATATCAGATGGTCAGAGATAAAATCGATGTCGGACTTTTATTTCCTTTTATCAGTGACAATTTTATTGAAGACATTACCTGCGACGGACTCGGCCCGATTTTCATTGAACATAAAATATTCAAAGGGTTAAAATCAGTTGTTGGATTTGATAATGAGCCTGCCCTTGATGATTTTTGTATCAAGTTAGCTGAGAAATCCCGTCGCCCAATCACTTATCGGAATCCTATTGTAGATGCTACCCTTCCTGATGGTTCCCGTATCAATATTGTGTACTCCTCAGAGATCAGCAGAAGAGGGAGTAACTTCACGATTCGAAAAGCGATGGATGATGTGATATCCATCACCAAACTGGTGGAATTTGGGACCTGTAGCTACGCACTTGCGGCATATCTGTGGATATGCATCGAGAATGGGATGTCCATGTTCATGTCTGGTGAGACAGCGAGTGGTAAGACAACCAGTATGAATGCACTTACCACGTTTATTTCACCTGAAGGGAAGATCGTCAGCATCGAAGATACCCCGGAAGTCATTATTCCTCATCGGAACTGGTCACGTGAGGTATCAAAAGGAAAAGGGAAAGGAGAAGGAGAAGGCGGGGATGTCACCATGTTCGATCTTCTCAGGGCTGCCTTGCGTCAGCGGCCGAACATGATCATTGTGGGAGAGATTCGTGGAGTTGAGGGAGCGGTGGCATTTGGTGCAATGCAGACCGGTCACCCGGTTATGTCAACGTTCCACGCCGCATCGGTAGAAAAACTCATTCAGCGTCTCACTGGTGATCCCATCAGTATTCCAAAAACTTTTATTGATAACCTTAACCTGGTGGTTATCCAGAGTGCTGTACGAAGACCTGATGGTAGCATGGTTCGCAGACAACTCGCAGTGAGTGAACTGGTCGGTTATGACGCAGAAAGCGGTGGGTTTTCTTTTGTAGAGGTTTTTTCCTGGGATCCGGTCACTGATACCCATGAATTTACCGGGAAAGGCTCCAGTTTCCTTCTGGAGAGCAAGATTGCGACCATGCTTGGTATCCCTGAACATAAAAAAGCGCAAATCTACATGGAAGTAGAGAAAAGGGCAAAAATTCTTGAACGTCTTCATAAAGCCGGATATACTGACTTTATCGAACTTCATAATATGCTGACGAAACTTAAGAAACAGGGTTTGCTTAATATCGAGATATAGGGGTCAGAATATTATGTTAGAAGGACTGCTCGACAAGATACGCCAGTCAAATAATGGGACAATCCCTTTTGAGGGGACTGTTCAGACTTTTCGGGCGAAGCTCTACAAGTTTTTTATCGAAGATAAGATGATGGGTTCAGACCTGCTCTTCATGCTGACCTATATGGCTGCCATCCTTACTGCAAACGCTTCCCGACCTGAAATCTTTGCGTACACCGGAGCCAGAAAAGAGTATGTCTCGACAAAATACATTTACAAAGCCGATATCCTTGTTAAACGGTGGGGGTATAGTTACGTCGAAGCTCTGGTCAATGTCGGCAAGAAGATAGAAAATGAGATGCTCTACTCGATGGTGAACCGGTATGCAAATGCGATCGAGTCAGGGGTGCCGGATAATGATTATCTAAATCGGGAACTGGAAACGATCCGTAGTGTCTATCGGTCAACCTATGAACAGGGACTGGAGATGCTCAAAAAATGGGGTGATGCCTACATCTCCATGCTCTTCTCCGGATCTCTGGTTGGTATCATCATCATGGTTTCTATTGCGATCTATGCACCAGATGATGTCCAGGGGACTCTCTCTATCTCATATCTTATCATCTTCTCTGTATCGGTGTTTGGCATCACCACGATGTACAAGGCGGTTCCCGGTGATCCGAAGACTCATGGGATGAAACAGGGTTCTCCTGAACAGAACATGATTCACCGGATGGAACGAAAGGTTGTCCCGATTCTCGCAGTCATCGTCCTTCTTCTACTCCTCCTTGGCATGAATTATGGTCTTATCCTCATGCTAATAGGAATGCTTCTTTTCCCTCTTGGAGTCATCGGTTTTATCGATGATGGAAATATTACTCTTCGCGATGCTGAATTCCCGACTTTTATCCGAGGTGTTGGTGCGGTGCAGGGAGGAAAGGGAACTACGATTGGGCCTGCCCTTGCTGATATCGATAAAAAATCTTTGAAAACTCTTGAACCCCTTATTAATGGCGTTTATACCAAACTCAATCTTGGGCTTGATGGGAAACGGAGCTGGCAGCGATTTATTAATGACAGTGGGAGTTACCTCATCTACAAATATCTGAATATTTATATGGACTCCATCCAGATTGGAGGGAAAGCAGATAAAATCGGGGAAGTTGTCGGCTCATCCATGTTGGATCAGGTTCTACTTCGTGAACATCGCCATACTCTCTCCATGGGTTTTCTCATACTGCTGATACCCATGCATGCGATGATGGTCGCAATCTTTCTTTTCTTGTTTCATATTTTGGTCACTATGTCCGATGCGATCAGCTCTAAAATGGCAACCCTGGGTGAGAGCAGTGCTGCGCTGACGTCAGGGCAAGGGGCATCAATTGCTTCCTCAGTATCGGGGAGCCTTTTCGTATTCGCGAACTTTGATGCAAAAGTCATCGGTACATACGTAGTAATTACCATTACCATGCTGACCATTGCCAATACATTCGCAGGAAAGGTAGTTGCAGGTGGAGATCGGTCATTATTATACTTCTTTGCAAGTTTACTCTGTTCAGTAACGGGTATCATATATATAATCGCCCCGATCATAATCGGAATCTTCTTCAAGATTCCCGCCTTTGAAGGAGTATAAGAGATGGTGCAGTTAAACGACTCAACCCGCCGCCTCATCATCTTTGTCACGATAGTGCTCGGTGGCTCGGTTCTCCTCATATTTGATATTCCGGTCCTTTACCTGATGATGGTGGTGATTGGACTTGCCATTGGCCTGATGGTAGCCACTGGCATGATCATTCTCTCTGAATTGATTCGTGATCTGCAAATCAGGCTTAAAAACCGGAAACCCAAGGTAAAAAAGCCCAAACCAAATGTTGAAAAAACTGCTGGATCAAAAGGTGGGGGCACCTTGGCCGGTCTGTTGTCGAAATTACCAAAGATGCCCTCCCTACCGGCAATTAGTCTTCCAAAGCCTAAACCTAAAGAGAAGCAGGAAAGGAAAGAGAAGGTAAAAAAATCAAAGGAAGATAAACCTGCAAATTCTGGTGGGGTGCAGGAGATTGAAGAATCTTCTATACCTGCGTCTAAGGGAGACGATGATATCGGGGATGATCTGCTTGATGGTCTGGATCTTGATGACTCCCTCGATATTGATGCAGAACTTGAAGGGGTAAATCCTGAGTTTGATTCGTTGAGAACTCCCTATGGGGATACCGATGTGATGCAGGAACTGCCATCTGAAGAGCAGGTCCGGAGAATGGACATCACTACGAGCGCTGAAGAGGAAGATGTTGTTCTTGATAATGATGAACCATCCGATGAAATCGATGAGATTTACTCGAGTACCATCGACATTGGCTCTGATGGAGGAGGAGAAATCATCTCTACAATGGAGGGTGGCGATTCGATCAGTGGAAGTGATCTTGCCTCATACAGTTCTTCTGAAGATGCTCCATATATGTATGGAGGCGATGATGACTCTGGGGGAGGGGAAGAGCAGTTTGAGCTCTCCCAGGGGAAGGGGATGGGTGATGATGATCTCATCGCCTCACTCAAGGCCGATATCAGCGATCTGAAGAAACGGGATGACGATGTTCTGCTTCGTGATCTCAAGGATGTGCATGTCACTGCAGAAGAACTTGCAGATGAACTGAACACGATCATGAATATCATCACGAAAAAAGCAAGAAAGAAATAATATCGACGTAGATATTTCAGTACAGGGGTTCAATGGCAGAGGTTCCGGTAAAACTCGAGAAGGGTGGTTCTTGGGTTACTTCCAAGATAGACATTGGTAAGGATGCTCTTACCCTTAGGGATCCCTATAATCTGGAGATCCCGTACCGGAGCATTGTGGATCTTCAGCAGAGAAGCCAGGTAGACACACTTGTGGTTACTGGTGCTGACAAGGTTGAAAAGACCTACAAAATTGCATCGGTAGAAAAAGTTCTGCAGGTTTTGAATAAAAAGATCATCATGGCCTGCAATGCATACCGCTTGATGGCTCATTTTATGTCACCTGCTATCAGGGGGGGCGTCCTGGTTACAAATGCAAGGTGGGAGAAAGGGGCGATTGCAGTTCTCAAGACCGGTATCTGGTTTGTCAGTCAGGAAAAACTGATCTGTGTTCCCCTGAAAGAAGTTGCGAGCCTGGAACTGACTAAACGCGAACTTCAGCAGAAAAAACTGGACGTCGTGAAAGTTGATCACCTTGAAAATAGCGAAGTGGTAACATCATTTGTTCTCTGTCCACTCTCGACACTTCAGGTTCTCTATAATTTCCTTCGTGATGCCACCAAAGAGATGGATATGAAGGGATCGGAGCTGGATCAGCTTGATGCACAGACTGCTCAAGTTGCTATGCTCATCTACAGCGGGATGGATACGAAGTCCATCGAAAATATGCTGGGTCTTTCTGCTAAAGAACTTGATACGATTTATGATACTCTTTTGAAGCTGAAACTTGTGGATGTGGTGATGATCAGAAAGGAAGTTCAGCTCACTCCTAAAGGGGTCAGATACATCACTGACGCTCTGAAACCCCCGTCTTAGACGGGTACCAATACAAAATACTTTTACCAGTAAGCAGCTTCTTAATCATAGGAGGAAGCGTTCACCCATGGGAAGAATCCTCATAGTCGATGATACCCTCTTTATGCGAACTTTACTAAAGAATATTCTATCTGCCGGTGGACACGAGATCGTGGGAGAGGCAGAGGATGGAGATATTGGTGTGAATAAATACCGCGAACTCAAGCCGGATCTGGTGACGATGGACGTGGTCATGCCAAAGATGAATGGAATAGAGGCACTTAAGGCAATAAAAACCCTTGATGCAAATGCGAAAGTCATCATGTGCACAGCAGTAGGTCAGGAGCAGATGGTGAAGCTGGCGATTAAGAGTGGCGCCAGAGGGTATATCGTTAAACCATTCCAGGCACCAAAAGTCCTTGAGGAGATCGCCAACGTTCTTGGTGCATAATACATGATACGGGTTCTCATCATCGATGACTCTCTCTTTATCCGGACGGTAGTACAGGATATGCTTGCCGATGACCCGGAGATTCAGGTCGTCGGAGTTGCTTCAGACGGGATGGAAGCACTTGATAAGATACGAGAACTCAAACCGGATCTGATTACGCTCGACATTGAGATGCCAAAACTGAATGGGATTGGTGTTCTTGAACGAAAGCGTGAGTTTTCCCCCTGTCCCCGTATACTGGTACTGAGTTCACTCACCTCAGAAGGGGCTGAGATGACCAAACGAGCAATGGCTCTTGGTGCTGATGACTTTATGCTCAAACCCCGGGGGATTAAAAATGTCCGGGAAATTGGGTCTGAACTCAGGGCAAAGATCAAGAACATCTGCACGATTGCGTATGTCACCTCAAAACCTGCAGTAAGTGAAGAAATTGCACAGAATATTGTGCTTATCGGTTCTTCTGCAGGCGGTCCTCCAATGCTTGATGTAGTGGTTTCCAATCTTCCGGCAAATCTCAATGCTGCAGTGATTATCACTCAGCATATGCCGAAGGGCGGATTTACTGCTGCACTTGCAGCAAGACTGGATCGTATTTCTCCGTTGAAAATTAAAGAGACCGAAAACGGCGATATTTTAAAGAAGGGCATGGTCTTCATCTCAAAAGCAGGATACCATACGATCGTCTCCTCGTACCTTGATAAAAGCGGAGTTCAGGGTGGCAAAATTGTTCATGCTGATTCTCCTCCCATGCATAATGTCAAACCTGCTGTAGATCGGACCTTTGTCTCAGCAGCACAGGTGTATGGAGGAAAGAGTGTTTCTGCTATTCTTTCTGGGATGGGGAATGATGGGGGAGAAGGCACTGAAGCGATACACAAGGCCGGTGGCATAACTATTGTATGCAGACAGGAAGATTGTCTGGTATATGGAATGGCACGCTCTGCTCTTCAGCGCAATGCGGTAGATCATGTGTTACCTCTGAAAAATATTCCCGGGAAAATCGAAGAACTTGTAAAAGCCATCGCAGGATGATCAATGTCAGATCTTGACGCATACCGAAGTTTGTATGTTGCAGAATCGAGAGAGAATCATGAGGGAATTGTTAGTAACCTCCTGAATCTTGAACAAGGGACCGATTCTCATGCAATTGATGAGATTTTCCGGTCTGCACACTCGCTCAAAGGTATGTCTGCCTCCATGGGCTTTATGCACATGGAAGAGATCTGTCATGCTCTTGAAGATGTCTTTTCTCAGATTCGAAATGGAACCCTATCTGTAAGTCAGTCATTGATGGATGATCTGCTCGCAGGAGCAGATGATATTGAACTGATGATTGATGATATTGAAGGTGGGGGTGACGGCCTGCTGGAACATCGGGAGGAACGGGTAGCAGCTCTGAAAGCCTGGCTGACAAGCCAAATTGCAGGCTCTCAAAAAACTGCAAAGCCACCAGGAGATCAGATACTCTCAGAGCAGATCTCTTCAGAGATTGAAGAATCCGGCACTGATATGTATGAAAACCCTGCGTACGAATCATATGATCAGGCAGGAATCGCTGAGTATCATATTCATCTTGAACTTTCTCCTGATGTTGATAGTAAAAATCTCCGTTCCATGCTCTTTCTTCAGAATTTGGAAAGTATTGGTTCAATCACTTCGATAACTCCCCCCCGAACTACGGTAGAGGATGATCCCGCATTTGAGGGATTAATTGATCTCACCTTTACTACGAATGCAGGACGGGAAGCAGTAGATACAATGCTTTCAATCTCTGATATCAGGAGTTCGTCTGTTACCGAACACGCTCCTGAACCTTTGCCTCTTTCTGGAACTGGCACTCCTTCTTTACTCGGTCCTACTGATGATAAGGGCGCAGTAAACCGTATTCATGTCCATGTTGAGTTATCCCCTTCTGTTGATTCAAAGAATCTTCGGGCAATGCTTTTGCTACAGAATCTTGAGTCATTTGGAACTCTCACGAACATATCTCCCAAACGGGAAGTTGTCGAGGACAGTGGAACGTTTAACGGAATTTTTGATCTTGATATTCTGAGTGCCACAGCAACAGATGCGACAATTAAAGGGTTATTGAAGAGTTCAGACATAAAGAGTTCTTCTGTAACTTCGTTACAGGAGGTTGCAGGCAGTGTATCAGACTCCGAAGAGATTCAAAAAGTTTCATCCGGCTCTGAATCACGACTTTCTTCTTCTGCAGACAAGGTAGAAAAGAAGCGTGAAGTCAAGAACATCAGGGTTGATATTGATCGTCTCGATCATATGATGAACCTGGTTGAGGATCTGGTCATCAACCGGGGAAGACTTGAGCAGATTGCTCAACAGTATAAAATCAAAGAACTGGATGAAACCCTCAACATGGTTGGCAGATCTGTGGCTGATCTGCAGGTCATGATGATGGATATCCGGATGATCCCGTTGAATCACATATTTAATAGATTTCCACGGACGGTCAGGGATATTGCGACAAAAGAAGGGAAAGAGGTCGATTTCATAGTCGAAGGAGGTGACACTGAACTGGATCGCAGTGTCATGGATGGGTTGAATGATCCCCTTCTTCATCTCATCCGTAATGGTCTTGATCACGGGATTGAACAACCTGATGTCAGGGTGAGGAATGGAAAGAATCCAAAAGGGATTCTGAAACTCTCCGCATCACGTGATAAGGACAACGTTGTCATCGTCATCGAAGACGATGGTGCCGGAATAAATGCGGAAAAGGTCAAGAAAAAAGCCCTTGAACGCGGACTGGTTAATGAGGAAACCCTGGCTGCAATGTCTGATAATGAGGTGAATGAACTTCTCTTTTTACCAGGGTTTTCAACCGCTGATAAAATTACTGACATCAGTGGTCGGGGAGTCGGCCTTGATGTGGTGAGAACCACCATCGCTTCATTACAGGGAACCATTAAACTGGAATCAGTCGCCGGAGAGGGAAGCAGATTTGAGCTGGTACTTCCGCCGACCATGGCCATTGTCATGGTGATGATGATCCGGATCAATAACCGCAGATGTGCGATTCCCATCACGAATGTTGGTGAGGTAGCAAGTCTGGCAGCCTTCCCGATACAGAACATCGGACATGGAGAAGGTATTCTCATGCGCGATGAAATCATTGTTCTCTGCCGTATGGATGATATGTTCGGGAGATCCAAACAGGAGGAAGTCATCGTAGTTCTGCAGAACGGGAATCGGAAGGGCGCAATCATTGCAGATCTGATTGAAGGCCAGCAGGAAGTTGTTATCAAACCCCTGTCCAAGTTTGTCGGTAATTGTGATGGAGTATCTGGAGTAACAATTCCTGGTGATGGTGAAGTAGTTCCGGTCCTTGATGTCAAATCCATTCTTCGGGAAGGATCCGGGCAGAAGGGTGTAAAAAAAAATTCGAGTGGAAGGAGGGTGAAAAAAGTGATGAAAAATAATGTGATAGCAGATGGTGAGCACTTAATCACAGACATGCAGGCTGATGAGCTGCGTGAACTGGGAAATATCGGAGCCTCCCATGCAGCAACCACCCTTTCCACCATTCTCAATACTCTCATCACAATCCGGGTGCCTGAAATTATTCTGGTGCAACTGCAGAATCTGCGATATTATCTTGATGATGTCGCTGCAGCAATGGTAGTATTTCAGATTCAAGGTCAGGTTGCGGGTAACGGGTATATTATCCTGCACATCCCGAAGGAATCGATCATCAGGCTGACCAGTATCATGCTGGGTCAGACTCCCACAGATAGGGAGATTGATGATATGGATCAAAGTGCCCTGAATGAAATTGGCAATATCATGACATCTTCATTTTTGGATGCATGTGCCACTCTGCTCTCGATCATCATGATTCCTTCTCCCCCTTCGATGGTAATTGATATGCCTCATGCAGCCCTGCAAACTATCATTGCTACCCAGGAGATCGATGAAAACGTCGATGAAGTTGTCCTCTTCAGGACAGAGATGCAGTGTGCAGAATATCAGATCACGGCAAATATGATTCTTCTGCCAAGTAAAGGGCTGTTGGCAGAATTGTTTGCAAGGATGGATAGTGTCATCTCCACATCTGCATAAGTAGGAAATCGGGAGGTATTATGACAGTAACACCTACAGGATTTAAAGACCAGAAAGATTTGGTCATCATCGGGATTGGTGAATGGTCGGTAGGTAATACGGTAATGACTTCTATTGGTCTGGGTTCCTGTGTCGGGCTGATTCTCCATGATGAGGAGCGGAAGATTGGGGGTCTTGCTCATGTCATGCTTCCGAAATCGAGTGGAAAACCTGGTGAACGCGAAGGGAAATATGCGGATACAGCAATAACCGTCTTGCTCAGGGATCTGGGAGTGAAAGGATCCAAACCCGGTGCCCTAAAAGCAAAACTCGCTGGTGGTGCTTCGATGTTTGCAAATTTTTCCGGAAACTTGAATATAGGCGAAAGGAATGTTGAAGCGCTTCGTATCCTTCTCAAAGAAATGGCAATTCCTATCATCCGGGAAGATATCGGAGGCACGGTAGGAAGAACCATCACCTATTATCCCAAAGAGGGTGGTCGTCTGGTTATCCGTCAGGCTGACGGAGCAATCCGGGAGATCTGACCTCCCTGGTTTTTTTCTTGGTTTTTAAAAATAGTTTTATTGACCCATTGCTGAATCTTCGATTAGCTTTTCCAGCATCCTTACGATTTCCTGAAGAACCGGGGGATTTGGCAGCATAAAGATATTCAGATTGAGTTCATGTTCGTCACAGATAAGTTCGGTCCTGAAAAAAACCACATTATCATATAGGATATTACTCTCTTTAATAATCAGATCAAAGACATTTTTCGGGGTATCAAAGATGGTCCTGGGTGGAGATGGGAGCATGATAATCCCAAGTAACTCTGCTGTTCCGTCCAGAAATGCAGAAACCATAATATTTCCAATTTCCGTGATGGCACTCTCATCCATCTCGTTGAGATCCCGGTTCTGATCAATGGGCATACCCAGCATGATACTGGTCATCTGCACTACTGAATCACGTGGGACATGGAGAATGACGTACCCGGCCTTTGCCATCTGTCCTTCCATGGTAAATATTCCCATCGCTGAGTTTTCCTGACTGATCAGTTGATTAATATGTTCAAAATCCGTGATGCAGATCTCCGGGACATTCAGCATGATTGGGGTATTGAGCATAGTGGAGAGGGTGGTGGCTGCATGGGAGGCTCCGATATTTCCAAGTTCACGCAGAGCATCTTTCTGGTTATAACTTAACTCGACCCGTATTCCTTGTTCTTTATTGGTATCCATATCTCCATCTCCACTTAGCGGGGCATGACCAGTATGGGGAACCTGGTCTGAATTATCTGTTTCTGGTACTTGTTTTGGCTGTTCATCCTCACTACCGGCCAGATCCTCCTGGTATTGCATGAGGATACTACTTACGATATCATCACTACTAACCGGTGATGCAGGGGTCTTAGATGACTCCGGGGGTGAAGATGGTGGCTCGGTTTTATTCGGTTCTGTTGGATGATTGCTGATTTGTGTATGCTCTTTTGACCCGGTATCTGATCCTACCAGATTACTATACTGATTCAGGATAGATTTAATAATTTCATCCTCTGTCTGTGGAGACGCCGCGGCTTTCTCAGTTATTGGCTTTGGTGTCTCTGAAAGAACAGGGGGAGAAACAGAAGGGGCTGATGGTTGAGTATGCGTGTCCGGTATGACGGTTGAAGGCTTGGGTTTTGAGGTTTGATATTCATCAGAAATTTCTGATATTGTCGCTGTTTGGGATTTAGCCTGGGATTGATGACTCTTTTTTTGGTACGCTTTTTCAGAATATTCTTCCCTCATCTCGTCATCATCATTTGAAAGACCGCGACAGAGGTTTAGATGTTCAAGTGCAACAGGATCTTTGGGAAAAATATCAAGAGCATCAGTAAAAGCACCAACTGCTGATGCGTACTCTTTGAGTTCTTCGTAACTCAGCCCAATCTTTAGATACGGTTCAATGAAATCCGGATGGATTTTACTTGCCTGTTTAAAGTACTGAATGGCAGCAAAGAAATTTCTCTGCTGCATCTGCAGGTTTCCCCACTCAAGATACCGAAGAAAAAGTTCTTCCCCTGGTGTTCCTTTATTTGGAGAAGATGAAGCTTGGCGAGTCTTTTCCGGACTCATCAGGAGACTGAGGTTTTTTCTGGCAACCTGATTATCTGGATCGATATCTAAGGCTGTAATGAAGCATTTCTGGGCATGAGTAAACCTGCCCATTCTGGCATATGCATATCCGAGATTAGTAATTGCCGTAACATTTCCCGGATCCGCGGTATATGCACGCCTGAAATAGGCCGAGGCCCGCTCATAGTCATGTCGAAGAAGGGCATCTTCTCCTCGTTTGAGAAGGTTCTGTAATTCTCGCCCTGTAGCGGTCTTCATATTCGCTCAATACCTCATCCGGATAGTAATATTGCAGATATTCCGGCATACGCCTGAACCCTGATACTAGAAGTATTCTGTGTATAGATTAAATAAATTGTGTAATTATCTTCTTTCAGAAGATAACCGGCTGAAGATTGGTTTATTCCATCACAAATACCGCTGCAGCAATAACTGTTGTCCACTTTCCTGAAACATCACCTTTGGCAGACTGACAGATGTGGGATGTTTCAATAATCTTTCCACTCGCTTTATAGATCTGCTCCCGCTCCTGCCATGCCGTGTCTGGATCAAACTCTATGCCCAGGGTGGTTGCGAGCATGGTTGCGGCTAAGTCTTCCGCATATTCTCCTGCCTGGATCTCGGTCTCACCATAGGTGTGATGCTCAGATAAGTACCCGTAATGATCCCGATCTTTTGGCAGGGCAAGACCGACAGCCGAGCTGAGTAACCTGTTTGGTTCATTGGTATCCACCCTTGCCATAACCGCGTATACAATCTCACCGGGATTAAGCCCGCGAAGACCTTCTGTCCGGGTAACCTCCTCGCATTGGGGGGGGAATATTGATGATACATAGACGAGGTTAAACATCTCAATACCCGCAGCTCGAAGAGCAGCTTCAAAAGAAGCCAGACGATCTTTATGGACTCCAACGCCCCGGGTAAAGAAGACCTTTTTTGGAACACTCATCATCATCATGATTCAACCCCCTCACTCTTAAGATTAATCGGGTGGGCCTAGGACTCTTCTCAAAAAATTGTGTAGTGAAGGTATCGTTATTAGGTTTTCAGGCTCACTCATATGGGACTTACACCATGAAGGCTGCGCTCGGATTAGAGGACGGAAGATACATTATCGGGGAAGGATTCGGGGTCGAGGGAGAGACTACCGGTGAACTGGTGTTCAGCACACAGATGACCGGCTATATGGAGGCGATGACAGACCCCAGTTATCATGGCCAGATATTACTCTTCACGTACCCCCTTATTGGAAATTACGGAGTGGACCGGGAGAATTTTCAGAACTCCCGCGTCTGGTCGTCAGGATGTGTGGTTCATGAGCTCTGCACGCAGCCGGCAGGCAGGACCACGCTTACACAATTCTTTGAAGAAGAAGGTCTTCTTGGTATCAGCGGAGTTGACACCCGCTATCTTACGATTAGCATCAGAGAACAGGGAACGGTAAGGGCTGGTCTCATTGTCGGATGTGATGATGGGAAAGAAGCAGTGAAACTTGCCCGGTCAGCGCCTGATATTAGTACCCAGTCACTGATACCGGCAGTATCCTGCAAGGAGCCTTGGCAGATGAGGGGAAGCGGACCCCGTGTTGCGGTTATTGATCTTGGAATTAAAAAGAACATTCTTCAGAGTCTCAATTCCCGGAGCGCGGATTTGCATATCTTCCCCCACGATTCGAGAGCTGATGAGATTCTGGCGTGCAAACCTGATGCACTTTTTATCAGCAACGGGCCGGGTGATCCTGTTCAGGCTACAGGAGCGATAGAGGCGGTGAAATCTCTTACAGGAGAACTGCCGGTATTTGGTATCTGTATGGGTAACCAGATCTGCGGACTTGCCCTTGGTGGAGAAACCCAGAAAATGAAATTTGGTCACCGTGGGGCAAATCAACCTGTCAGATACAAAGATGGCAGGATTGCGATCTCATCACAAAATCACGGGTATGTGGTTGAAGCAGACAGCCTTCCCGAAGGATGCCAGGTTACCTATACTAACTGCAATGACGGGACACTTGAAGGATTTGAGGATGAATACCTGGATCTCTTCTGTGTTCAGTTTCATCCTGAAGCACATGCCGGACCCCATGACACAGAAAAGATGTATTTTGATATGATGATGCGGAGGCTCTGTTAATGCCACGGGATCCAACGATCAAGAAAGTAATCCTGATTGGATCAGGACCTATACAGATAGGTCAGGCTGCGGAGTTTGACTTCTCCGGATCCCAGGCATGTCGGGCTCTTCGTGAGGAAGGAGTAAAAGTTGTTCTGGTCAACAGCAACCCGGCAACCATCCAGACTGATATCGATACAGCGGATGTGATTTATGTCGAACCTCTCCAGGCTGATGTGATTGCGAAGATCATTGCGAAGGAGAAGCCGGATGGAATTCTCTCCGGTATGGGAGGACAGACCGGCCTGAACCTGACTGCAGAGCTTGCGGAGATGGGCGCTCTTGAAGGAGTCAGGATCCTCGGAACACCACTGAAAGCAATTTATGAAGGTGAGGATCGGGAAAAGTTCAGAGATCTGATGCAGCGGATTGGGGAGCCGGTTCCTCGATCTATGATAGTTAGTTCTCTCTCCCAACTGGAAGAAGCCGCAAAGATTGTCGGATTCCCGGCTATCATCAGACCGGCATACACTCTTGGTGGTGCTGGTGGAGGGATTGCGTACAATTCAGAAGATTTGTACCGGATCACTGAACTCGGTCTTGGAAAATCCCGAATCCACCAGGTACTCGTGGAAGAGAGTGTAGCCGGTTGGAAAGAGGTAGAGTTTGAGGTGATGCGGGATGCTAATGATACCTGTATCACCATCTGTGGGATGGAAAATGTGGATCCCATGGGGGTTCATACTGGTGAGAGCGTGGTTGTAGCCCCGATTCTTACTCTGCGGGATGATGAGTTTCATGTGCTCCGTGATGCTGCCCTGAAGATCATCCGTGCATTGGATGTACAAGGTGGATGCAACATACAGTTCGCCTTCAAAGCGGATCGGGAGTACCGTATCATCGAAGTCAACCCACGGGTTTCCCGTTCTTCCGCGCTTGCATCCAAGGCCACCGGATATCCTATCGCACGGGTAGCTGCAAAGATTGCCATCGGTCTTCGTCTTGATGAGATTCTCAATACCGTTACTGGCAAAACACCGGCCTCATTTGAACCAGCTATCGATTATGTCGTGGTGAAAGTACCTCGATGGCCGTTTGACAAATTCAAGACTGCTGACCGGACCCTGACGACAGCAATGAAGTCAACCGGAGAGGTAATGGCAATTGGTAGGTGTATGGAAGAGGCTTTCAAAAAAGCGCTACGCTCACTTGACAACGATGTCGATCAGCATACGAATCATGGGGAGATCCGCATGATCCTCTCACGTCCTACTGATGAACGATTCGCTACGCTCTTCGATGCATTCAGAGAAGATTTCTCTCTTGATGAAGTGGTGGATCTTACCAAAATCACCCCGTTTTGGCTTGAAAAGATACGCAACATTGTAGATCTTGAACGGGTACTGACCACAGGAGGGACTGATGAACAGATTAAACTCGCAAAACGGTATGGATTTACGAATGGGGAGATCGTAAATCTGACAAAGAGATCTGCCCAGGAGATATCTGATCTCTGTGGAACACCGTCGTATAAGATGGTGGATACCTGTGCCGCTGAATTTCCGGCACAGACCCCTTATTTCTACTCAACCTGGGGAGATGACCGATGTGAGATGATTCCTTCCGGAAAGAAAAAGGTCATGATTCTCGGTTCTGGCCCAATTCGTATCGGACAGGGAATTGAATTTGACTATTGCACAGTCCATGCAGTCACTGCTCTCCGTGAACTGGGAGTTGAGGTGCATGTAGTCAATAACAACCCTGAAACGGTCTCTACTGATTTTGATACATCAGACCGTCTCTTCTTTGAGCCGATGACCCTTGAGGATGTGATGAACATCCTGAAAAAAGATGATTATTATGGGGTCATGGTTCAGTTTGGAGGACAAAATGCAGTTAACCTTGCAGTCCCCCTTCGGGATGAGATCTCCCGGATAGGTATGAAAACACAGATTCTCGGTTCTACTCCTGATGCTATGGATATGGCAGAGGATCGTGATCGGTTTAGTGTTCTTCTTGATACCCTGAAGATTCCGTCTCCACCAAATGGTTCTGCAACTTCGGAGGGGGAAGCTCTTACAACCGCAGAGCGGATAGGATATCCGGCTCTGGTAAGACCCTCATATGTGCTTGGTGGAAGGGCTATGGAGATAGTCCATGATGCAGATGAACTGACTGCGTACATGCATGAAGCAGTAAAAGTCTCACGAAGCCATCCGGTGCTTATTGATCGTTTTCTGCAGAATGCGGTAGAGCTTGATGTAGATGCGGTATGTGATGGGAAGGATGTTCTCATTGGTGGTATCATGGAGCACATCGAGGCGGCGGGGGTACATAGTGGGGATTCAGCCTGTGTAATTCCTACACAATCTCTGTCTCCTGAAATCCTTGACACGGTTCGTGACAATACGCGAAAATTAGCACTGGGTCTTGGAGTCGTCGGTCTTGTCAATATCCAGTTTGCAGTGCAGAATAATGTGGTATATGTCCTTGAGGCAAATCCCCGGGCCAGTAGGACCGTTCCCTTTGTTGCCAAAGCAACCGGAATCCCTCTTGCGAAAATAGCTGCCCGGGTAATGATGGGAGGAAAGCTTGCCGACATGCCATATGCGGAGAAGCCTCTTGCACATGTAGCAGTGAAAGAGGTTCTTCTCCCATTCAATAAACTCCCTGGAGTTGATACCGTTCTCGGTCCGGAGATGAAGAGTACTGGGGAAGTGATGGGGATTGATTATGATTTCGGAAGGGCATATTATAAAGCAAGTATTGCTGCTCACAACCGCCTGCCCCGCCTGGGGAATATCTTCATCTCGGTAACTCAGGATCTTAAAGATCAGATTCTCCCTGTGGCACGGGCCTTCCATGAAAACGGGCTCTCAATTTATGGAACCAGTGGTACGGTAGATCATCTCAACGCCCATAATATCCCTGCCAATCTGGTTCGTAAGATCCAGGAAGGTTCTCCTAACGTTATCGATATGCTCCGGGGAGGGGAAATTAGTTTGATCATCAACGTATTTGCTGATCGCCGGGCCCGTCAGGATCATATTCAGATCATGAAGACGGCTGTGGATTATGGTATCCCCTATATTACCACTATTCAGGCAGCTCTTGCCGCAGCAGAAGCGATAAGCACGGTTAAAGTGGAAAATCTAACGATTGAGCCGCTTCAACACTATATCTGTTAATATCCTCATATCTTGTATCATTTTTTCTGAGGAGTCTATCGGGAGTTTTTTCTTTTCTCCCGGTTCATACATACTGGGTTAGTTGTTCCTTCATTTTCTGGAGATATTATTATGGGAAAAGGCACAGTCGTTCTCGCCTATTCAGGCGGACTTGATACATCTATTTGCATTCCGTTGCTGAAAGAGCAGTACGGGTATGATCGGGTTGTTACCGTAGCGGCAAATGTAGGTCAGCGGGATGATGAGATCTCGGTTGCAGAGGAGAAAGGGAAGATGCTTGCTGATAAGCACTATACGATTGACCTCAAAAAGGAATTTGTGGATCGATGTCTCTTCCCGTCCATTAAGGCAAACGGACTCTATGAAGGGTATCCCATGGGAACCTCTCTGGCCCGTCCGGTTATTGCAGAAGCTGTTGTTGAAGTAGCAAAAAAAGAAGGGGCAACAGCAGTAGCCCATGGATGCACCGGTAAAGGGAACGATCAGCTCCGGTTTGATGTCGTCTTCCGGTCTGCCGGTCTTGAGGTAATCGCTCCGATCCGGGAGAAAAATATGACCCGTGAGTGGGAGATCGGGTACGCCGAGCAACACGGTATTCCGGTCCCGGTCAATAAAGAGAAACCCTGGTCTGTTGATGAGAACCTCTGGTCCAGGAGCATCGAAGGAGGGCATTTGGAAGAGCCGGATTTCCATCCTCCTGAAGAGATCTATGCCTGGACTACCTCACCTCTATCTGCACCGGACACACCGCTTGAGATAACGATTGCGTTTGAAAAAGGTCTTCCTGTTGCAATCGACGGAAAAAAGATGTCCGGGTATGATCTGATCAGGGAACTAAACCGGATTGCAGGGAGCCATGGTATCGGTCGCAACGATATGATGGAAAACCGAGTACTGGGGATCAAAGCCCGGGAGATCTACGAGCACCCTGCCGCAACAGTGCTCCTCACGGCTCATGCCGATCTCGAGCGACTGGTTCTTACCAGAGAAGAATATGTATTCAAACAGACTGTTGATGCCAAGTGGGCTCAGCTTGCATATTATGGTCTCATCTACGAGCCCCTCTGGGATGCTCTGAATGCATTTATTGACACCACCCAGCAACGGGTGAATGGTTCCGTTGATCTCCGTCTGTATAAAGGCAGTGTCTCGGTACTTGGTCGCTCATCACCTGATTCATTCTACTCGGTTGATGTCGCGTCATTTGACTCAACCACTATTGATCAGACCCATGCTATCGGGTACTCCCATTATTATGGACTGCAGGCAAGGCTCGTGCGCTCAAAGTTGCAAAAATAATATATCCTCCCATAATTCATCCTTTTTTTATCTGACTCATCTGGAGGTTCACTCTGAAGTTCTATCCAGTATTTCTTTTCTTTTGATGCAGAGGGATGAACAATAAGTATTGCACTGGTGTTCAAACTTGATTTTGATCGATTTTTATACCAATGTTTCCACCCCTGGATATTCTCCTGTGGTCATTGTATCATCAGGATGTGTAGATCTGTAAAAGATCTTCGAAATATGTTCAAATAGGGGATATCCATTCAGTTTTCACCCATTCTTCGATTTTCATGTAAAAACATAAATAATAAATTTCATATAATATTGGGGCAGTAAATGGGGAGAAGCTGATGGGGTCAGAAATTAATCCGGAGTTCTCAAAGAAAGAAGTTGAGATTTTTGAGCTCCTTGAAAGAATCGGGCTTAAACCCAATGAATCCCGGGTTCTTGTATTGTTTCTCCGGGGAGAAGCACTGACTTCGCGTGAGATTGAGCGGTATGCAGATCTGCGGCAACCCGAAGTGAGTATCGCCCTGACTGCTCTGAGTACAAGGGGGTGGGTCTGTACAGCAAGTACAATTGCACAGAATAAGGGAAGACCAATAAAACTCTTTACTCTTGCTCTCCCAGCTCCAGAGATTATGTACCAGATAAAAGCAGGAATCCAGGGCGAGTTCAGTAAACAGATCGCCTATGTTGATCGGGTTAGTGAGCTGGTTGATGGAGTAACCGAAATTGAGGCTTGTGAGCCCATCATAGAAATTGAACCCGGTGAATAATTCCCTCAATCTCTCCTTCTGATCCTCTTCATGAAACTGGTAGATCTTGGATCTTTTTTTTGGTTGGTATCTGTATGGAATATCTTTGAGATTTAGAAAAACCAGACTAATAAATACCAGAAGAACGTGATTACCTGTTATCTGGTGTCACACAATGAAGATAAGTGAAAATCTCAGTAATTCATTTGGGTTTGCCCAGGATGCACTCTTTGGCAACTGGGTAAGATGGATTATGCTGGTGATCAGTTCCCTCATATTTCCGGTAATGTATGGGTATACTGTTCGAGTTATGAGGGGCATTGAACCGGCATATGAAGAAGAGTCTTTTTTCAGTCTGTTTATTGATGGAGTCAAGCTATTTGTCATATATCTGATATACATGATCGTGCCCATGCTGGCATTCGCAGCTACCATCGGGTATGCGGTGTTTGGTATTATCAGCAATGGCGGGAATATTTCGTTACCTACAATTTTCACTCTTGCCGGTGGGTTGTTTATCGGAATTACCCTCACTGTAATTCTCTGTTTTATCTTTATGATGTTGAGTGTTGTCGGCTCCGTTCGTTTCGCACGGATGGGTAGTATGGGTGAAGCATTTGCCCTGGGTGAGATCATCTCTACTATTAGGGCGATTGGGTGGGTGAATTATATCCTCTCACTATTCGCCCTCGGTATCCTGGTGGTAGTTATTATGGTAATTATTACCATCATCGAGATTATCCTTGCATTCATTCCGATTCTTGGCTGGATTCTTGGCTGGATAATCAGCCTGTTTCTTGGGCCGTTTATCACCCTCATGTCAAGCCGATATTATTCTCTTTTGTATGATGAAGGAATCTAATCCTCTGGCCTTCCCTTCATCCCTTTTATGAATAGATAAGCTGGATTCCTTCCTGGAAAGAGAGTTCACAAAAAAGGGTATGTTTTCCAGTTCCTCGTGCAAGAAAATTGTTCCCGCCTTGAGTACTCATTGCAAGACTCCCTTTTGCCTTAACGGTTAACGGATCTTTTGGGAACTCCTTGGAGGATTGAAGATTTTATCTCTCTTCATCCTGAACCACGCTTTTATTCAGGGAATTGACGTTTGCTCAGGTAATCTGTCCTGTTGCATTATACGGTTCTCAATGGTTGATTACTTTTGATTCGAATTACTGGGTGGGGTATGATGCTACAAAGCAGATGGTATAACTCCCGCATAGCATTGTGTTATGGCAACAATACCCACGAGTATAACCGTAAAGTTGTGCATCCACAGTAGTCATCCGGATATGAGAAGAGAATTGTTCCTGTCATCCTTTCAGAGATTCTGTTGTTTTTCATCTGTTGGATTCGGGATTGATTCTAATCTCTCTTGTTCATGTTCATCAGAAGGTTCATAATCCGGGTAATCATCGATGAAGAATTCTTCTTCATCGAGCTCAGTAGATATTGAATTATCAGCCATCCTTGCAAGGTTGACTTCTTCGATGGCATGATCGATCCGAAGTAGTTCTCTTTCCGGAGCATCCCACCAGTCAGTGGACCATATTCGATGAATCCACCAGCCAAGGCCCTCCAGAATCTCCTGTCTCAGTCGATCCCGATCCCGGGCTGTCTTCGCCCGGTGATAATTTGCTCCATCACATTCAATTCCGAGAAGATATCGTCCCGGCTCTATCGGATTCACAATCGCCAGATCAATCCGGTATCCTCCACATCCAACCTGATGATGAACTTCCCATCCCCTTTCTCTTAATCTGCATGCAATCTCTTCTTCGAGTGGAGATTCTGCATCTTCTGATCCGGTATTACAGGTTTCAGCTAGAGAAGACGGGCCACGTTCGGCGTACGCGAGAAAACATTTCAGCAAGCGGACTCCTTCAGCTCGTGTCCGGGAGAGATCAATCTGTTCAGATTTGAGAGAGGAGAAGACAATTATTCCTGAACGGGCACGAGTAATTGCCACATTGAGCCTACGTTCTCCTCCATCCCGGTTCAGAGGGCCAAAATTCAGGGACACTTTCCCATATTGGTCAGGCCCATAGCCGATAGAGAAGAGAATCATATCCCTCTCATCTCCCTGAACATTTTCAAGATTTTTTACAAACAGGGGTTCGTACCGATCTTCACTAAAAAACGGTTCAATATCCGAGTACTCCCGTCTGGCCTTTTCGAGCAAGGTAATGATCAGATCCTGCTGGGGGGCATTGAAGGTCACAACTCCAATAGATTGAACTGACAGTACAGGATCCCGAAGACGTCGAATCACTTCAGTTACTACCGCTTTTGCTTCCTGGTGATTGGTCCGTGATCTTCCTTTGTCAAAAACGCCATTCACTTTTCGGAGAATCACAGCCTGGTTCTTATGGGGGGAGGGGAAGGTGAGAAGCTGATTCTGGTAGAAATAGTAGTTACTAAAAGTAATCAGGCTTTCATGTCTGCTTCGGTAATGCCATTTCAGGTGCATGGATGGAATTCTGGCGGCAATGCAGTCATCAAGAACACTTTCAAGATCGCCCGTGTCATCCATTTGCTCATCATCTTCATCAGTCCGTTCAAACATCCTGGTTGGGGGGAGCTGTTTGGGATCTCCCACAATAATTACTGATTTTCCCCTTGATATCGCTCCTACTGCATCCCATACTGGTATTTGTGAGGCTTCGTCAAAGATGACCAGATCAAATACAGGGATCGTAGCATCCAGGTATTGTGCAACAGATATCGGGCTCATTAACAAACAGGGTTTGAGTCTTGAGAGGATGGGATTTATCCGGGAGAGAAGTGTCCGAACAGGCATATGTCTTCGCTGAAGAAGTATCTGTTTCTGTAATAGTACAAGAGCTGTATTTTCCTCCTGATTTATCCCAGTGGGAAGCCGTGAGATCAGTCTGGTTCGGATCATCTCCCTGGATATCTTCATGCATATATCGTCAATCTCTCTGAACTGGTGGATATCATCCTCAAAATTTGAATGCATGAAAGTTTTGAGGATTGGTTCTTCGTCACGGATGGTATTCGTCCACCAGTGATACCAGTTCCGGTCGAAAAGATCCAGAAGATCATACTTTTGGTCTGGCTGTTCTTCGAAAAAATGTATGAGGGGAGAAAGCCCCTTTTTGGAAGCTTTTTCACGTAGAGTACACCAGAAAGACCAGGATTGCAACTGATGGATCTCCTTCTTCCATGACTCCAAGCGCTCAATGGTGTGAATCAGATATGCTGGATCAGAGGGTTTGCCAAAACTGCGGTTTGGATCCGGATGGATCAACTCATCCAATTTTTTAATTTTTCTCAAAAAGTCCTGATATGTCTCATGAAATGCTTCAAACTGCTCTCGGATCAAAGACGCATCTTCATGAGCATCATGTGAAAGAAAACTAGCCCAATGGGAAAGGAGAACCTGAGTTGCTTCTTCATTTCCTGCGAGTTCTCCTGCCATGGATTTGATCCGAATGCTATCATCCGTCATCCTTGAGAGTTCAACCCAGTCAGGTCGGCCATCATTCCAGGCTCGTCCAAAGAGTGAATCTGCAGCACTTGAAACTTTTTTGAGCAGGCGGAGGTTTTTCTGAAATGCTTCTGCTTGTCTGAGATCCTTTTCAAGAGTTTTTGTATCCGGTTTATATCCCTCTTTAATCCAGCATGCTACCTCTTTCCTGACATGGCGCACTTCCGCCCATCTGGTGAGTATCCCACACTCATCAGTTTTTCTTATCCGATCTGCAAGAGCACCGATATTGTGGTTGAGTAGTGTTCGCTTGAATCTTTTTGCAAACCATGGTGCAGTGATATCCCTGTTTTTACCAATTTTGATAATTTCCCGAATTTTTCGGTCATATCCCTGTAGGCATTGGATGAGCAAGGCTGGAGAAATTGGTCTAACTTTTGAAAGACTGGATATTATGGAATCAATTGCATCGAGATTACCCTTGCTTAAATCATTGGGTTCACTTCCGGTATCCCGACTTACAGATGGTACCAGTTCACGAAGCCCGATTGATGCAGTTAGCAGGGAATTGATGATATCCTGTACCTGGTTCTTCCATTGAATACTCCATAGCCCCCCCTCTGTCATCCCCCACGGGTGCTCTTTTGGATGCCCATGTGCAGTTACAACTACCTTCATCTTCGAGACGATATCTCTCCATTCTGCGAGTTCCTCTGGAGTTACGCTCTTATGTTCTGGCCATGTGCAGGGAATTATTGGAGTGTCGCGTAATGCAGTAAGCCTTGAAATAGCATGAAATAAGCTTTCCCCGGTGTTCCTCGGGTTGTGAAGAGTCTGGACATATTCGTTGAGGTGAGATCTGATCGAATGTAATCTATCGGTATGTTCCTCCCATTTCCCGGACGGATCTGGACCCTGCAGGTTTATCACCTCGCTGAACTGTCTGGTTACCTCTCTTTTGTTACTTTTATTTGAATGGAGTTCCAGACAAAAAGATCCAAGTGCACATTTTTTCAGGCGTTCATGCACCACATCAAGTGCTACCTTCTTTTCAGATACAAAGAGTACCGTTTTTCCTATCGCCAGATTATGTGCAATAATATTTGTAATCGTCTGGGATTTTCCTGTTCCTGGAGGTCCAAACAGAATAAATGTACTCCCTTTTGCAGCTGAACAGACCGCTGCGAGCTGAGATGAATCGGCACTGAGTGGGACAAAGAGTTCACGAGGATGTATTTGTTGGTCCAATACAGATGGATCGGTAAATCCACCAGGATTTAAATCCTGTTGACTATCCGGGTTATGTAACCTGTTTACCAGGGGGTGGTCCAGAATCTCTTGAGCACGCTCCTCCAGGTCCTGCCACATGAGAATTTTTGAAAATGAAAAATGTCCTATAACTGCTTCTTCCCGGATCTCCCAACGGGGTATGGTTTTTATGACTTCTTTCCACTGGTATAAAACACGAGCCACATCAATACGGTTATTATCTGATGGAAACTGCTCAAGGCCGGGAATGCTGATTCCGAAATCCACAGAGAGCCGATGCAGGAGTGTATTATTTATCTTGGGTTCTTCATCCCGCTTTCTGAATGTAAATCCGTCATAGATATTTTTTCGTTCTATATCAAGAGGAAAAAGTAGAACTGGAGAAAACTGTTGTTTTTCTGAGTCCTCTGTCTCGTACCAGGAGAGAAATCCGAGTGCAAGAAAGAGTGTAGAAGTCCCGTTCTCATATATACTGTTCCGGTACGTTTTCTGGATCTGTAACAAGCGGTCAGGAAGTTTTTCAGCAGGTACTGGAGTATACAAGCGCTTTCTGAGTAACTCTTCACGAAGAAACTCCTTGAGTGGTTCTTCCCCAATATCGGGAACGATGTTTTGAGATTTTCGCTCAGGAATAGGATGGATTGTAAATACCTTTCCGTTTACAAGGCCATCATCCAGGGACGTGAGATCAGGATGGAGAATGGTGAGACTTTGTCTGGTTTCCCGAAAATTAAGAAGTTGGTTTCTGCCTGACAAATCAAGCAGACTCTGTTTCCAACATTCAAATCGAGTGGGCACGGTTTTTGCATCAGGGGAATTATGAGAGAATTCCTCCAGTTCTTTCTCATCTCTCTCTCTGATTTCCTGTCTGAGTTCAACCCAGGTGATACACGGTTGTTTTTTTTCTTCTTTTTCTGGTGAATCACTTCTTTGAGTAGAAAAAAGTGACAGGGGTTTGACCCGGTAAAATCCTCGCCTGGCCCTATGAATATCAATGACCCATCTGAATGCTTCTTCATTATGCAGATGAGCATTTCCCATCCTGATCGCTTCCTCATATGTGACATCAATTTCTCTGGCAATACCTACTGATTCAAAGAGACAGAGCTCTCCAATATCGACTCTCTTACGAAGCATTATCAGATCATCAGTGACTGTGTCAGGAAATGATTCATTGATGAGCCAGACTCCGCAGATGGTATCACTCCCGGTTAGCACGATGAGGGGATGTAATCCAGCGTGTTCCAGACATCCGGCAATAAGGCAAGTCAGATCCAGACTGGTTCCAAGGTTTGTTTCCAGGATCTGATCCACCCTGCGAATCCTCTGCCCTTCTGACTGAAAATTTGCAGGAGTATATGCACAGTTGATCCTTTTCCCTTGAATTACCTGCCATATCGCGGCAACAACATCCCTGATTTGTCTTCTACTCCGGTTCTGATATCCGGGGATCGAAGTTGACCCGATCCGGGAGTGAATGATTTCATCTACTTCAGAAAGAAGAATTCCAATCAGCGGATGGTTAGGGGTGACATATGCACTCAGGAGTTCGGGAAGTATTTCCGGGCCTCCCCATTGATCAAATGGGAGAATTTTCACCGGAATATCTAACATTCCGAGAACCTCTCCAGTTTTTATAATTTTAACGGTAATGGTTCCGACCATCTGTTCTTCGAGAGTGGAGAGGAAAGAATTGTTCAGGAGTAATGGGATAGTATGGAGATTATATGTTGAATCGGGGAGAATCTGTGCGATTCTGGTTTCGTAATGATGAATTATTTCTGAATTTGCCTGGATAGATACCCTGACATCCTGGAAGGAATGCTGGCTTTTGTTGATGATATGAAGGTCATGAATGATGGGTACTCCACTCTCCTGGTACGCAAGACTAATTGTCTGATTTGATTTTGCTTCAACCAGAATGGGCCATTGTATTATGGTCAACGGCTCTTCCACAGATGTATCTCTTTCTGGTCCCTTTTCATTCGAAAGCAATATTCTCCCTTCTGTGGATATGTCAGGCATATGGAAATCCAGATTTCATTCTTGCCTATACGTTGATAGAGTACATGGCTTGGTTTCTCTCCATAGGATTTTACGAGAAATTTGGTGAAGAATTATTATTTAGTAAAATTAGAAATCCTCAAAATTCTGGTAATATGTTGTTTTGAATATATATCGCTTTTCGGAATTATCCTGAATGTATCCAAAGATTTGGTATTGATATACTCCTGAATAAGGTGATCCTAGATTATTTAGGGAAAATAGATTGAAAAATCTTGGAAAAAGAAAAAAATTGGACAAATGTCCGTTAGCGCCCCGGCCGGGACTTGAACCCGGGTCAAAAGCTCCGCAGGCTTCTAGGATATCCACTACCCTACCGGGACTGAGGTGCTTATACAAGTGAGTCATAGTGAGGGATAAACCCTCCTGTTTGAATCAGACTTCGTTCTTCATCTTCATATGCAGCCTGACCATAACTCCGATCGTCTCGTTTGCAGCATCTCTGATTGATGAAGATTGAATAACAACATGTCTGAAAGTCCCGTCTTTCATTTTAACAGCAATGTGCTGTTTAATACCTAATACCAGACTTTCCCGGATCACATCCTGGTAGGTATCAGTGAAGACCGTATTCTGCCGGGTATCGTAAAAGGTGAGATATTTACCAATGGGCATGGTTACGGCATCACTCCGGGGAATATTAAGCAAATGTTCGGCGTATGGATTTATAAACAGTATTCTCCCCCGGTTGTCCAGGATAAAATATGCATCCAGCTCAGAGAGCGCAGCGCGTGCAACTCTGCGAATTTTGCTAAACTGAAAGTCTTTGGAACGCTTGAGAAGCCGATCATTATGGAGTGCAATCTCTATGTTAGAGTAGAGATCTTTCGCACTAAAGGGTTTGATGATAAAACTTGCCGGCTCTGCATGGGCAGCCCTGTCCAGAGTTTTCTCATCATCCTGTGCTGACAGAAAAATTACCGGAACCCGAAATATGGAGGTGATATATTTGGTAGCGGTGATCCCGTCAATTTTCCCTGCCAGATTGATATCCATCAGAACAATATCAGGCAGATGCTCTGCAACCTTATAGAGTGCGTCTTCTCCGGAGTCTACCTTTGCAGTAATCATGTACTCTCGCTGAATGAGAAATTTCTCTATCAGAGAAGCGATGATCTCATCATCCTCAACAATGAGGACCTCGGTGAGTGCGCTTTTTGGTTGATCAAACATGACCGGTACCTGCCTTTGGATCAGGATCTAGTAATCTTAAATCAGAGTATATAGGATTATCTGTCCTAGGTAATGAAATATTTAAATGTCTGGAACTTCAGGATTCACATTTGCTATTTTAATTGGAATCTTCAATTTTTGAGCGATGTTGCCAGAAAAACCTCACTTGTACTCTTTCCTGGTGTACGAGTACTTCTCTGCATCTCCCCCATGATAGACAATATAAAACCACTCATATACGGATTTGATCGCTCCAAACTGATCATACCGTCGCATGGAGAATCCAACCCAGAGTTTCCGGTCAAATCGAATCTTTCCTAATTTTTTCATCCGGTGAGCAATCTCAAGATCATCCCCTGCATCTGAGACACGGTACATTCCGGCCTCCATGAATGCATCCCTTCTGAATGCACTATTGCAGCCAAGAGTAAAGAGTACTGTTCCTGTCAGGTATCCAAGTCCGGCGAACCGGTTTGCAAGGAAGAGATAGGCATGATTCTTAAGAGATTTTTCTATAGGTTTAACCGGCCCGTAGACCATTACCACATCAGGATCCTGAAAATCGTTCATAATCCGCTCAAGCCAGTCGGGTGGAAGGAACGTATCTGCATCAGTAGTGACAAGGATGTCTCCTTTTGCTCTCTGGGCTCCGTCGTTTCTGGCCCCACCAACTTTCGGACTGGATTGGATGAAGAGAATATCTGCGTATCCTTCGGCAACATCCCGGGTCTTGTCTTTTGAACCTCCATCCACTACGATGATCTCATATTGGTCTCTTGGAAGCGTCTGATTATGTAAAGATTTCAAACACCCTTCAACTCGTTCTTCCTCGTTAAATGAGGGAATAACTACTGATATCATGTATGCATTATCTCCTGGTAGAGGCTGATATGGGCAGCCTTAACATCTTTAATATCGTACCGTTCTGACGCCTGGCGTGACTGGGCTGCACAGGTTTTCAAGGTCTTTTCATCTTCCAGTTCGCGGCTTGCATCAGAAACCGTTGAGAAGTATCGGATGGTATCTCCGTAGACTTCCTGAAACTCTGGAATATCCCGGGCGATAACCGGTAAACCACAGGCTTGTGCCTCAAGAACAGCAAGACCGAAGGTTTCGGCAAAGGTTGGCATCAGAAAAGTATCTGCTGCACAATATGCCTCTGCAATATCACGGACAAACCCGGTAAACAGGATATTATCTGGTCGCTGCTGGATCATCCATTTGATCTTCAGGTAATCTTTGGATGCAAGACCATAAGGGAACCCTCCCACCCAGACAAATCGGATTTCCGGATGTTCTTCTGCGAGTTTCATAAAGTCATAAAAACCTTTTCTTGGACTTACCTGAGCAACCGTCAGGACCATCCGTTCAGTTTCATCGATCCCAAATAATTCTCTGAATGCTTCCCGTTTTTCCTTACTCGGGGTGAAGTAATCCCTGTTAATCCCGTTAGGAATCCGGGTAACCGGGACGTCAGGGGCCATCTCCTGCACCTCCTTTTCACAGGATTCTGAAATGGTGACGATGTGATCAAATTTCCGATAAATTTCCGGGTATCGGTTGTTGATTGCCTTGGTAAGGGCGAGATTCCCAATGTTGACCCGGGGGGTGGAATGTGCAGTTAATATTCGTTTTCCCCCAGACAGGCGGCGGTTGAGCAGGGCTATCGGGCCAAAGGTATGGTAATGTGAAATATCTGTCTGGTATCTGAATCGTTCCCAAGTGATATTCATCCCGGGCTCTTGCTTCAGGCTTTTATACAATGTTCTGGCAACCGTTGAACATCCGATGTACTTGAAGAGGAGCATATCCTCCACAACAAAGTTAATATCCATTATTTTCGCCTGACAAAATCTAGAACTGACCGGATTATCCCATCCATATTCAGATATTCAAATTGGGAAAACCTTCCGATCAACGATATTTGCTCACTTTCGAAGTAATCCCTGATAATCTGCATGTTCTTCTGCCATGCAAGATCATACACCACATAAGCAAATCGATGACGAACAGCAAGAGCTGATCTGACTTTGTCTGGATCAAGAATATGGGATGATGCGAGAGCTGCAATGGTGTCTGCAACAATCTCTTCATCACTCATCCTATCTATCGAATCACCTGCATTGTAGGTGATCTCTGCCAGAATTGACGAGCAACCTGATGGTGCTACATTTGTGGAGAAATTTGACGGGAAGGAAATCCGGTTTGCTGATGTTCCTTCTTTTTCCGGAAGATACATCCACGAATATGGGAGAGTGTCTCCTTTCATTCCTATTCCAATGCAAACAATTGAATTGTATTTCAGATCATCAATTGCCCTGCTCACTGGATATGGAAGGTTTCTAAGACACGGCTTCAGGATTTGGAGAGGGAGGGTGTTGATGATCTTTTCAGCCTTGATTATCTCCACCCCGTTGCTAACCTCCCATCCTTTTTTGGTCTTTGTAACGCTGCTTACTGCAAAATCAGTTTTAATGCAGTTTTGAATAGGATGGGCAATTGCGGTTATCAGTGCCTCCATACCTCCAATATTGGGGTACGAAAAAACTGCCTGATGGCTATAGCCCTCGGTTTCCATTCCGACGGCAGCCTTGATGATATCCTCCACCGGAGGTCGGGGCACCCTTCCTTCAACCCAGTGTAGTGACATCTGATCCAGAGGATAGTTCCATATTTTCTCATTATATGGAACCATATATGCCTCAGATATCCCTTTTCCGAAGGTATGATAGATCCAGTCTTTGAAATTTTTAGGATTTTTCAGTTCTCCTTTTTCTGCGGCCATCAGAGTCCTGATGAATTCATTCAGGCAGATGAAACGGTCTTCTTCAGGAAGATCGTGAATTCCGTTCTCAAATGGGTACTTGATAAACCGATCTTTATAGAATATTTTTGTGTCTCTCTTTCGCTCTCCCCGGTTCTTATCCAGAACCTGGTGCATGAATGAGAGAACTTCCTGATCCCGGGAGAAGATAATATGGGAACCCCCGATATCAAAGGTGAATCCGTCTGCGGTAACTGATCTGCAAAGGCCACCAATTCGCGATTCCTTTTCTAGAACTAATACATCGTCCCCTTGTTGGGAGAGGAGGCGTGCCAGCGTTATACCTGCCAGCCCGCCTCCCAGAATGAGCGTCTTCACCACTTATGAATGGGAGGTTCAGGAATAAAGGAATACCTGACTTTTGTGTATGATCACGTAACTTTGGATATATTCTCTCTATACCTTATATCAGGCGACTTTTCCGCAGATTTCGAAGGGATTGTTCAAGAATCCGGTTGCAGTCAGTTGTTACCGGTTCCCCATGGCCTGGATAAAATGCCTTCACATCCAGATTGACCAGAGTCTCAAATGCCCGGACAAATGGGAGTTCATATGTTCCTTCGGTGCCCCAGATTACAAGTGGGGTATCACCGGAAAAGAGAATTTTTTCTTCTCTACAGTAAATGCAGAGTGAATCTGTGCTGTGGCCGGGGACATGGATCATCTCAAAAGAACACCCCCCTCCCTGGATTATCTCCCCTCCTTTCACCACAGTATCAATCCCATTCACATATGCAGAAAATCCATATGTGGTAACAGGCCATATCTTTTTGATATCACGAATCATCCTTGTGTGATCATAATGGCTGTGAGTGAGGATGATCTGATATACTGGTTGTTGTTGTTCTTCCTGTTCGATCTTCCTGAGGGTAGTAATAATCTGCGGATCACATCCGGTATCAATCAGTAGTCCACACTCGTTTGTTCTATGATTCCCGGTCTTTCTTTCTTCTTCCAAGGTACACCGGTATGCATTTGAGGTATAGATATCAGAGCCCTGACTGAGGTTCTGAATTTGCATTATCTATCACCTCCTAATCCAAGGTATTCCTCTTTGGGCGGATTCCCTGATTCTCTCCCACGGGTGCTGAAAAACTCAAAAAAATCAGACAAATTTGCTCCGCTTCAGATTTCGATAGGATTCTTCAAGAAGATGTGGGACGTTATTGGTGATCGGATCCCCGTGTCCCGGATATATTTCCTGAACCTGGTACGAACTTATCCTTTCAAATGCGGAAAGAAATGCTGGTTCATATATCCCATCACTCGTATAGATTCGAACAGGTACATCCCCGGAGAAGAGAATGCCTTGATCATGGCTGAAATAGCATATGGAATCCTCGCTATGGGTTCCTGCCCATATCACTTCACAACTTTGATCTCCAATCTGTACCATCTCTTTATCTGCGATGGGTATGATGTCGGGGATTCTGCTCTCCGGGTGGGCATATACCGGTACCTGGTATCGGGTCAGGATTTCTTTGAGAAGGCCAGAATGATCAAAATGTGAATGAGTAAGATAAATTTGATCTACTGGTTTCTTTCCGATTCCTGTCCTTATTGATCGTAATTCTCCCAGAATTGAGACATCTCTTCCAACATCAATGAGGGTGCTCTGATCCGTGAGCTGCCTGAACTCGCCAGTTACATGATATACATTGGACGTATATTCCGTGCTCTGTACGGTCAGGTTTCGAATGTTCATATCATGTCCCTATCTTGCGAAATATCTGTGCGTTCATAAGAATTGGTTCGAACTTTCCATTCATCTCATCAGGAAGTTTTTGTGTGTGTTCATGGAGCATAAACCCTCCATCTTCAAGGGCATTCCAGAACATCTGCCATACCCTGAGCCGCTCTTCGGCAGAGAAATGGAGCAGAACGTTTTTACAGATGATCAGATGCACTCCGGATCGGATTGGTTCAAATGTGAGGAGATCATGTTTTTTAAACTCTACTGCACTTCGGATCTCTTCGATGATAAGGCAGTATTCGGGCTCACCTGGAACCGGATTAAAATATCTGGCAAAAATATCTGGTGGAATACGCTCCAGATCTTTAGCCAGGTACTTTCCTTCGGTTATGATTCTTCCATAATTATCGTATTGATCCAGATCGGTGGCATAGATTTTCGCATTTCTGAACAGGTGTGGACCGATTATTTCCCGCAGGAGGATTGCGAATGTGTAAGGTTCCTGCCCCATGGCACAACCGGCACTCCATACAGTAATTTTGGATCTACTCTGAATATAGGGGTGAAAATGTTCGATAGCCAGACGCAGGGTCTGGGCATCCCTGAAAAAGAAGGTAAACGCCATTATACAATATCTGCGTAATGCAGCCTCTCAAATTTGGGTACTGAATATAGTGTGCTATGATCTATTTTACCGGTATGGTGCTGAAGAAAATTAGTGGGTTATTACCAGCACTCTACGGGTAAGGCTCCGGTGAACCCGTTGTTCATAATACTCGAGGATAGAAAAAACATCAGCGACCAAGGGCCTGATATCCCGATGGGTTACGATTACCGATCGACCTCCGGTCTTTGTAACCCGCTTTATTTCTCGTAGTGCATCCCGGTAGAGATCCTCAAGCCCGGATCCGATGATCAGAACAGACTGGCCATAGGGGAGATCAGAAACTACATGGTCAATACTATGATCCGGGAAAGGAAGGAATCTTACATCAGCGATAGCAGCCTGAGAACCAGGGAGATTTTGTCTGGTTCCCTTTATCATCATAGGATCTGCATCTGTACCAAACGCCCTGCATCCGATCAAATCTGCTTCTATCTGGGTTCCTCCGGTGCCACAGAATGGATCAAGTACAATCTCACCAGGCATTGCATGGGCCAGGTTGATGAGTGAACGTATCATTCGAGGCATCATTACCCCGGGATGAAAAAATTCCCTGTTCCCTGGTTTTCGCTCATGATATGGGCCACGATCTAGTTCCCATATAACTTCGCCAAAGTAGATTTGATCCCCTGATACGATGGCTCTGAAAACCACTGATGGATTTGATACAGATACCGGACCTTCGATATGAGTACCGATAAGCCGCTCAAGATGGGTAGTGGACCTTTTCAAAAGAGTTCCTTCCATTTTTTTGACTCTTCCACAAAATGGCAGGTTAGAAGTCAACCCTAGATCGATAAGAAGTCTGATAAATTCCTCTTCATCTGCCTGACATTCTCCCAGATACCGCATAACCCGGTGAGTATAAGCCAGACGTTGCACCGATTGAGAATCTGCAATATCAGCAACTGCTACCTGTAGCCGGTAATCAGTAACCAAACCGATGCAGGATAATTCTGCCCGAGGGATATCCGGATGTTCACCCCAGAGCTCAAAGATCAGTTTCACTCCGTATCTGTTGGCGGCAGGTGAGAATAAAGGCTATAGAAAAAAGTTACGAATGGGGATTATTCATGATGTGAGTGCAGTATTGATCTTTTCATTGAGACCGTCCTGAGTGAACGGTTTCACAATATAACCTGATGCACCTGAATCGATTGCTTCCTGAACATGATGTGATTGTTCTGATGCAGTGCACATGATGATGCGGGCGGCAGGGTTTATCTCTTTGATCTTCTTTAAAACAGCGAGTCCATTCATATCAGGCATCAGGATGTCCAGAATTACTAGATCCGGAGAAAGAGAGGAGTAGAGTTCAATTGCCTGCTCTCCAGTCTCTGCCTCCCCGATTACCTCATGCCCTCCCTTTTTTGCCATAATACGTATGAGACGCCGCATATATGCGGCATCATCAACAAGAAGGAGGCTACCCATAGTACCTATCTTATGTGTAAATCCAGTTAAGGGTTTTCATATAAAGAGGAAAATCAGGGTATGAGATATCAGAGATACTGATACTTACCCGCCGAGAATCGACTCAAAGAACCCTTTCTTCTCCCCATCTGCCCGGGGTTTGTGGCCTTCGAGTTCGAATATTTTCTCATACAACTCTTTTAATTCTCCATGCACGCCCTTCGGAATGACAACCTCTACAGTAACAAGAAGATCTCCATGCCGGCCTCTGCGTCTGATACCTTCTCCTGATACTCTGAGTCGTTTGCCACCCTGGGTTCCTGCCGGAACTTTGACTTCGAGTTTTCTGGCGTCTATTGTTTCTATTTCAACCGTAGTACCCAGTACTGCCTGGGCTGGTGAAATCTGAACCTTTGTTCCGAGATTATCGCCTTCCCGCTGGAACCGTGCATCTGGTTTAACGTGCATCTCAATATAGAGATCTCCGTTCTGTGCACCATGGTCCCCGGCTTCTCCATACCCTTCCATACGAAGTCGCATACCGGTATCTACGCCCGCAGGGATATGAACAGATACCTTTCTGCGGACTTTTGCATGCCCTGATCCTTTACACGTAGAACATGGCTTTTCTGCCACTTTTCCACGACCATGACACATATCGCAGACTCCCTGTCGAATGAAATTTCCAAAGGGTGTCTGCGTCTGCTGTCTTACCTGCCCGGTACCCCCACATTTTGGGCAATCCTTCTGCTTCCGGTTTTCACTTCCTGTTCCTTCACAGGTCTGACAGGCTTCAGGATGCATAACATCGATCTCTTTGTCTAGACCAAATGTCGCATCCTTGAGGGTGATATCCATCCGCATGAGCAGATCATCTCCCCGACGAGGTCCACGCTGTCTACCCCCGCCGAAGATATCGCTGGCAAAATCAAAGATATCCCCAAATCCGGAGAAGTCAGCATTAAATCCACCTCCGTATCCTCCGCCTCCGTATGAGCCTTTGGATGCATTGGTAAAGTTCTCATGCCCCATCTGATCATATTGAGCTCGTTTCTGGGCATCAGAGAGAGTGCTGTATGCCTCGTTGATCTCCTTGAATTTGTCTTCAGCGCCGGGTTCCTTGTTTACATCGGGGTGGTATTTACGGGCAAGGTTGCGGTAAGCTTTCTTAATCTCATTATCATCGGCTGTCCTTGACACGCCGAGTCTGTCATAGTAGTCTCCCGCAACCATGGTTCAGGATCACTCCTTCTTCTCGGTGAAGTCTGCATCTACTACATCATCAGCAGATCCGGTGCTCTGTCCTCCGGATGTGCCTTCTGCCTGCTGCTGGGCTGCCTGTTCCTGCTGAACTTTCTGGTAGATCTTCGTGGTGATGGTGTAGACTGCCTCAGTGAGATCTTCCATTGCCTTTTTGATGGCATCAGAGTCGGTGCCTTCGAGTGCCTTCTTGAGGGATTCGATCTGCTCGGTGACCTTGGTTTTATCTTCTTCCTCGATCTTGTCTTCAGATTCCTTGAGGAGTTTTTCGGCAGAGAAGATAGCCATGTCAGCACTGTTGCGAACTTCGATCTCTTCCTTCTTCTTGTTGTCTTCTTCCTCGTACTTCTTGGCGTCTTCTACCATCCGCTCGATTTCATCATCTGAAAGTTTCTTGCTTCCCTTGATGGTGATCTTCTGCTCATTGCCGGTTCCGAGATCCTTTGCTGATACATGAATGATACCGTTTGCATCAATGTCAAAGGTAACTTCGATCTGCGGGATTCCACGGGGTGCCGGGGGGATACCAGTCAGCATGAACTTTCCGAGGGTGAAATTGTCTGATGCAAGTTTGCGTTCACCCTGAACAACATGAATCTCCACCGAGGTCTGGTTGTCTGCAGCGGTAGAGAATATCTGACTCTTCTTGGTTGGGATGGTCGTGTTTCTTTCGATGATCGGAGTTGCGATGCCACCAAGGGTTTCGATAGAGAGGGTAAGTGGAGCTACGTCGAGCAGAACAATGTCACTGGTTTCTCCGCCAAGTACTCCTCCCTGAATCGCTGCACCGACTGCAACACATTCATCTGGATTAATGCCTTTGTCCGGCTCTTTTCCAAGGATATCTTTGACCTTCTGTTGGACGAGTGGCACACGGGTGGAACCTCCAACAAGCAGGACGTGGTCGATATCAGACGGACTCATTCCTGCGTCAGAGAGTGCCTGTTTAACCGGGCCGATGGAGGTGTCAACAAGTTTCTCAATGAGCTGCTCAAACTTGGCTTTTGTCAGATCAATGTCCAGGAACTTCGGGCCGCTTGAATCTGTGGTAATATATGGCAGGTTGACATTGGTCTTCTGCTTCTGGGAGAGCTCGATCTTGGCGTTCTCCGCAGCATCACGCAGACGCTGCATTGCCATTGGATCCTTGGTCAAGTCGATACCTTCTTTCTTCTTGAACTCTTCAACCAGGAAGTCTGTTACCAGTTTGTCAAAGTCATCTCCACCAAGATGGTTGTTTCCTGCAGTAGCCTTCACTTCGAATACCCCGTCACCAAGGGTCAGGATTGAGACATCAAATGTTCCGCCTCCAAGGTCGTAAACAAGAACTGTTTTGTCCTCTTCCTTGTCGATACCATATGCAAGGGCACTGGCTGTGGGCTCATTGATGATACGCATGACTTCAAGGCCTGCGATGGTTCCTGCATCCTTGGTAGCCTGCCGCTGGGCGTCGTTGAAATATGCCGGAACAGTGATCACTGCCTTTTTGATCTCCTCTCCAAGATATGCTTCTGCATCAGTCTTGAGTTTCTGAAGGATCATAGCAGAGATCTCTTGTGGGCTGAAATTCTTTCCATTCAGAGAGAACTTCTTATCCGTGCCCATACTCCGCTTGACCGATATAATGGTATTCTGATGGTTGGTGATTGCCTGCCGTTTCGCAAGGCTGCCAACCAGGCGTTCGCCGTCCTTGGTAAATGCGACGACAGATGGAGTTGTTCGTCCGCCCTCTGCATTGGGGATGACTACTGCCTTCCCGCCTTCCATAATGGACATGCATGAGTTGGTGGTTCCAAGGTCGATACCCAGAATTTTTTCACTTGCCATATTTATCACTCCTATGTTGATTGTGGTTCGTTTCCACGTGATACCGTAACTTTCGCTGGTCTGATTACTTTGCTGTTCAGGCAGTATCCCCGGCAGACTTCATCGCAGACTATCCCTTCGTCCTGTGTGGATGGGACATAGGCGATTGCTTCGTGTCGGGAGGGATCAAAGGTTTCTCCGGGAGAATTGTAGGATTCAATTCCCTGTCTTTCTAGGACATTCTCGAAGAGTTTTTTAATCTGATTCATCCCTTCGTGATTACCGCCTTCTGCTGCCAGAGCCCGATCGAGGCTATCTGCAACCTCCAACATGTCTCTGGCGAACCGCTCTATTGCAGTATTTGTCCGGTATTCACTATCCCGTGCACTGCGTTTTCGAAAATTCTCAAAGTCTGCTGCGAGCCGCAGATACCGATCATGAAGATCATCAAATTCGGCCTGCAGGATCTCAAGGGGAGATCGTTCCTCTTGGGGAGGGGACTCCTCAGGGATCAGTTCTTCTCCTTCTCCCTGTTTCTCCGTGGGTTCCTGCTGGTCCCCGTCATCTGCGGAATGAATCATACGTGTTCACCATTATTGTAGTAATGTGGTTCTATATAATGATTGTGCAATCCTGATTAACAGTACTACATAAATGGTTACTATCTCCTTTCTGTTTCAGTAGTCATAGTGAGATAAAATTGAAAATTATCTGATTTTGGATGAAATTTAAAATGCTTGCATTACTAACTTTAGGTTACTCTCGCGGAGAACAACATCTCCCCAATTAGAAATGAACTGGTGTTGATGCACAGGGAACACATCAATGAATATCTGAATTCTCTTCTGGTAAGAAGACTGAGAAGAATTGCCTCAACAATCACTACTCCTGCTTCAAGAATGAATGTATTGTATGCTCCTATGATAGAAAAAAAATTGAGTAGAGGATTGGTGAATCCATTTATCAAAATTATGTAGAGGAGGAGCAATTCAACATTTTCTCTGATGAGTAAAACCAGAATTGCATATTCAATAAGGATCGTCATCACCAAAGCAGTGATTAAGGCAGAAAGAAGGGGATTCATTTTAATTTCCGCCATATGAGGATAAGAACGATTATCCCCAAAAATGTGGCAGGAAGGAGAAAAAACCAAAGGTTGATAGCCAGGATTTCAGGATCCCGGATCATCGAATCTCTGGATTATCTCAATATTCTGATAGATCATCATTTCACAGACTATTACAGAGAATCAGTTACACTTTCCATTGAAGAAATCTGGCCGCTGACAGTTAAGAGATCCACTTCCGCTGGTTCGGTATTATCTGAAGAGAGTACTTCTTCGCTTGATCCATTCAGGTATCCATAATACGTTTTGAGTTTGGAAACACTCAGGTTTTTCCCTTCAATTCCATCAACCTGGAGGAGCACGGTTACATTATTCAGCTCCAGTGAATCCTCAATACTCACGGAAACAGGGAGAAGGATATCTGATTTTGCAAGAGGGGCAGTTTCAAAATATGATGAAAGATTTTGATTCCCTCCTTCTTCCTGGAGAAGTTTTTCCCTGACCTCCTGACTTAGATCTGCGTTCTTTAGGGCGTACAGCACAAATCCATCTAATTTATATCCCCCCCCAAAACTTCCATTTACCACTATACTCGGATATTCAAATCCCCAGATCTCACTACTGGTTAGAAATGTGTAATTCTGATAATCTTCTGTGTTATTCAGGAGATACTGATAATTAAACGGAGTTATCCCCTCTACTTTTATGTCAGCCATCACGGGAGTGATCAAGATGAAGAGACAAATCATCAGGTTTCTGATACAGGTATTCATGAGTCTTCCTTGTGCATTTGTTCTATTTCATATAAGGAAAGAGTTTCTGACTAAGGGATGTAGCGCATAAGTCCATGGTTTTTTTATAGTGCGTATGATTATCTCTGCTATGGAACCCGGTGGTCTCTATCAGAAGGGGTATTTGAGCTGATTGATTTGACTTTCCTATATATTCTCTATATTTTCTTCTTTAAGAAAATAATCCATATTCATCACGCGCTCCAGTGGAAACTAAGGGGTTCTGGAACAGATTTATGAATGTTATTATTGTTTATATGCCATTCCGGTTTATTCTTGTGAGGTATTCGTTCATCATGATTTTCATTCTATGTTGGTAATCCAAGTATACTATCGTTGGAATCTCTGCACAAATCTCTATACATCAAAAGATCAATACCGTAAATCATGGGCATAAAAGGCCGAATGATTGTTGATATGGATGTTGACGAACTGATACGTTTGCTCAATAAAGCACTCAGCGATGAGTGGCTTGCCTATTATCAATACTGGGTAGGTTCCAAAGTCGTCAAAGGACCAATGAAAGATGCTGTTATCGCTGAACTTGTTCAGCATGCAACAGAAGAACTCGCCCATGCGGATATGATAGCTCTTCGCATTCTGCAGCTGGGAGGAATTCCGGTGCTGGAACCAAAAGAGTGGTATAATCTCACTAACTGTGGGTATGATGTTCCATCAGATCCATTTGTGAAAATGATTCTTGAACAGAATATTAAGGGGGAGCGATGTGCTATTGAGACATATAATAAACTCATGGAAATCGTAAAGGACAAGGATCCGATCACGTATAACATGGTGCTTACAATTATTTCCCAGGAAGTTGAGCACGAAGAAGATCTCCAGGGTCTTCTTGAGGATCTGGAAGTTATTCTGAAATAATCTCCCTCTTTTCACTCCTTCAGTTTCAAAAATAGTTTCAGGTATATATAGAACTACGAATCAAGTACTCTTCTTATAAGTACTTTCTGGGGCAACCGCTTTTCCTGCGCTCTGCGTTCCTGGTTGTGCCCTACCGGGGCTATCCACAATCAGGGTCGGGTTACGCATATAGTGGAGTTCTCATATGTTTACCTTAGATTTTGGATTAATCGCTGCTTTTATTGTGTATCTTGTAGCGATGCTCGGCATTGGAGCGTTGTACTACCGAAAAACACAAAATGTATCTGACTATATCCTCGGTAGTCGGGGACTGAACAAGTATGTTGCTTCACTAAGTGCTGAAGCTTCAGATATGAGTGGGTGGCTTTTGATAGGTCTGCCCGGTCTTGCATACGTATCCGGGATGGAAGCTTCCTGGGTTGCCCTAGGTCTTATCATCGGAACGTTTTTGAACTGGAAACTGGTTGCAAAGCGACTCCGAATCTATACTCAGGCTGCAAATGACTCCCTGACCCTTCCTGAGTTTTTTAAGAACCGGTTTGAGGACAAAACTGATATTGTTGGTGCAATCTGTGCAATTTTCATTCTGATCTTCTTCCTGCTTTACACCTCAGCACAGTTTGTTGCAACAGGAAAACTCTTTAACACGGTTTTCGGTATTGATTTCACCACCGCCCTTCTTATAGGCTCCCTCATTGTGGTTGTATATACTTTCATAGGCGGGTTTATGGCGGTCTGCTGGACTGACTTTTTTCAGGGTCTGCTCATGCTCTTTGCCATCCTTATCGTCCCGATTGCTGCAGTTGGTATTCTTGGTGGCCCGGTAGCTACTATCGACTCCATTAATGCAGTAAACCCAAATCTTCTGAATCCGTTCACTGATGCAAATGGGGGCCCCCTCACGGTAGTTGCGATCGTTTCTCTCATGGCCTGGGGTCTGGGGTACTTTGGTCAGCCTCATATTCTGGTCAGATTTATGGCGATCCGGGATCCAAAAGAGATTAAGCATGCTAGAACCGTGGCAATGATATGGGTGATTCTCTCCCTTGCAGCAGCAGTTGCCATTGGTCTTGTTGGAAAAGTTTTTCTCACCAAGCCCCTCATTGGCCCTGATTCTGAAACTGTTTTTATGGTAATGACCTCTGAACTCTTCTTCTCATTCCTAGCGGGAATTATCCTCTGTGGCATTCTTGCGGCGATTATGAGCACGGCATCTTCTCAGCTTCTGGTAACTGCATCTGCAGTATCTGAAGATTTGTACCGAACATTCCTGCGCCCTAAAGCAGCAGAGACTGAATTGATCTGGGTCAGTCGTTTCTCCGTTCTTCTCGCCGCAATCATTGCCATCATTCTTGGGCTAAACCCTGACAGCCTGGTTTATGGTATTGTTGCATATGCATGGGCAGGGTTTGGAGCTGCATTTGGTCCTGCCCTTTTAATGGCTCTGTTCTGGCGCCGGATGACAAAGGCTGGTGCACTTGCCGGGATTATCAGCGGGGGTCTGACAGTACTTATCTGGAAGCAGTTCAGTTTCTTTGGTCTGTATGAGATCGTCCCTGGTTTCCTTATTTCGGTGATTGCGATCTACGTAGTCAGCATGCTTACTCCGGCTCCTGAAACTACCATTGTTGCAGTCTTTGACGAAGTAGCGGAATTAGATAAACAGACTAATTAATTCTTTTTTTAAGGAACGCCTTTGCAGAATTGTTTTTTTTGGACTGTATTGACATTTTTTGTATTTATCTTATTTTTTTAATAAAAAACTCGATTATCCTGATTAGGTTTTCCTCTTGGATGAGGGCAAACTGTATAACCTCTGATATGAAACAGTACTTCTGACATAATGCAAGGAGAAGGTATATCTGGTTCTGATGGCCAGATCACGAAAAGAAACCGGCCTCATTGTTTCTATCTCTGGTTTCTTCGCGGTGAAGCAGTTTGTTCAGAAAAACATCTTCACCGTTCATGTGCATATCCATCCTGGGAATGTCCTGCAAAGAATAAGAGTGAAATCCGAGCGTATGAAGCAAATAGTACAAAAACAGCTCCATCAGATCTCTCTTACAATGGACTCCAAGATGAAATACATGTGATCTGATCAGAATCAAGCTAATTAATTTTCTTTACCCGGGCGAATGGAATTTTTCCCAATAAATGGTGCATGCTGAAGGAGGTTGCCCTCCCTAAATAGAGTTTTTTTATTGGATTGTGTGAAAAATTACGCCTGTGGTCAGAATGGTATTCTGAATAGTTGTCAATATTTAACCGCTATGAGTATTTTTTTAAGTTTTTTAACAGATTTTGTGATGCATGTTGTTTATCCGGAGGCAAAAAATTAATAAAAAACCATCATGGTTGCTGTTTGGTTGATATGGCCAATAAACTCCTCTCCGTAGGTAGAAAACCCGATAGTTGGAATGTTGGAGAAAAGTTCTCCGTATGCTTCAGTCTGATTCTTTTTCTCCAGTTCTAATGTTCGTAAAATACAGTTAAAATTAATTAGTGCCTTTATTCCTCCGGTCTTCTTTTGCATATCGGATATTGCTGCCCTGGTATCTTCAATTATATCAGTTGATTCAAGTACCTCAAGTTCAACTCCCTCCCTGATCTGACAATAGAATTTGATTGCAGCACCATCAACCTGTTGTGGACTGCGAACAAATGGTTCTGTTCCTGAAATTAAACCGACAGGATGTTTCATAAATATTTCAGACACCTTATCTGATGAAACTCCTGTTGCTTCAGCGTAAGCATCTAATGCTGGTTTTCGATTAAACTCAAGAACTGTTCGGGAAGCCTGGTCAACGAGGGTCGGTTCAAGTTTTTTACCCAGCCCACGAAACGATTGGGTTTTAATAAAATCAAATTTACCCGCTATATTGAGGAGGACTAATATTGCCGCATTTTCAAAAACTCTTCCATCATAATATACCCATGTCTTTTTAAATGCAAGATCATCCCCTGCAGATCCTCCAATTATGGTAATATTGGTAATATCTCCTAGTTTCTCCATAACCTGCTCTTCAGCACAGGATAATCCATCTATTAAGATTAAACCCGCATATGATGCTGGATCCAGATCCATTGGTAATTTTCCAAATGTTTTTGCGAGATCGGTAAAAACTGATCCGATGCTCGCAGGATCATGCAAATCAACAGGAGATATTGCAACTGCTTTGATGATATCTTTTTCAAAGCCCATTGCTACGACTGAATCTTTTTGCATTTTCCCGGATATCAGTTCTCCCGCAGTAGAACACCCGATGGTTAATGAATTTGGAAAACTCAAGTTCATTGAATGAGAAATTGCATGTGCTTCATAATGGGATGATGCAAAAAAAAGGACCACTGATGGATCCATTCCCAGAAATGCCTGTCGGATCTCATCTGCTGCCTCTATTGGATTGGTATTGATTGATGTTGCTGTTTTTACTGCCATGTTCATTACACCTCGATTCCCATTTCCTGTGCACATTGTTTTACTTTCGCGATTGTTACTGCGTCATCTGGTGAGTGAGAAGTGAACTTATCGTAATCGATTCCTTTTAGGAGAAGTTTACTTTTAGTAGTGTTTACCAGTGTTTGATTTCCTTTGGATCGCTGTTCTATTATGGAATCCAGCATAGATTTAATAATTCCAACCATTAAAAATAGATTACTTTAGATCTATTTATTCATGCTGAAATTATCATTTGAATTAGTTGACAGAGAGTTTTGGTAATCCGCCTGCAGTAATTAATCCTTCATCCACCCGGGCAGAGACAAGAGGTGGAACCTTACCCCAGACAATACTTTTCTCACCAAATACGGCAAAAATTCCATCAATATCCGAATCAACATGGTTCAGACAGGAAGTGTCTTCAATTGTGAGAGCATTGCATACTGCTGTCGCAACAGCATCGGCAAGGATAGGATCCGGACTAAAAACAGTTACACTGTCAGCGATGCCAAGTGATATTGAATGTCCTACCGTTGCCGATGAAGTGCAAATCCCGTATATTTCATGGGTAGGCCCTATGAGGAATGCATATTTTCCGGAAAATACTGAATCCCCTGCATATAATCCTATCCGGACCTCCCGATCCGTTATCATGGCAATATCTCCTCCGTTATCAATAATACAAAATTTGGATCCGATTTTCCTGACATCGTTAAGGGCAAAATTCGCTACTGCTCCTGCTACTGCAGCCATTGGTCCGACATTCGCACTATATGCCGCCCGAGCCATCCGGATGATAATCTGACTATCGGACATTACTGGCAGGGGTTCAAAGCTGGTTTTAAAAAATGGGTCAATGAGAATATATTGCTCAATAGCATGTCTGGCTGATTCAAGACCCAGACATGCAATCGAAATTTCTTCTTCCCTATCTGCAATGATCGTCGCTATTGTCTCATTTCGTTCGAAATGATGCCTTATTGGCATAATCCTCGGTTATCCATTCAATGAAAGTGCCTGATGTGGGCAGGAGACAATACATCTTCCACAGAGGATACATTTTTTGGTCTGCACCTGGAGTTTCCATTCTTCATTAAATGAAAAGACTTCCTTCGGGCAGACACTAATGCAGGATCCACAATCAACACATTCTTCATCATCATGCCGGATCCCTTCCTCAAGGATGCTGACCTCTGCTCCCAGGTTTCGCATCTTCTCGCTTACTAACCTGCAGGATTCATCAGGAACATCAACCAGGGCCTCCTCTCCTTCATGGGAATCAGAACGTGCACGATCTACATTAATCAGAATACCAGTCTCTTTTACTACCTCGGCAATAATCGGTCTGCTTCCATGTGCCAGGCGAACCAGGAGTTTCATATTCCCTGCCCTCCGGATTTGAACAGTTTTCCAAGATCGCTTGCATGGAGAATGGCAATACACTGGTTTTGTGCATCAACAACAGGAAGAGCGCTAATCCGATGATGCTCAAGTTTTTGTGCTGCTATATCGATCGGTTCATCAGCTCTTGTGGTGATCACATTTCTGGTCATCACATCTTTCACCCGTTCTTTTCGACCTGGATGAGCTACTGCCTTTGATACATCAAACGTAGTCATTACCCCGACAAGTCTGCCCTGCTCATTCAGTACTGGAAGATGGTTTGTCTCTCCCTTGAGCAGTTTTCGTGCTGCTTCTGTAATCTGCTCATCTTCTTTGATAGTGACAACTTTACGTTGCATAATCTCCTGAACCAGTGCCACTTTCCGGGTCTCACGCATGGGTTTGGCCTGTTTTGAGGGATCCAGTCTTCGAGTGGGGAGACAGAGCATCATCTGCCCATCTTCGATCCACTGTTTGAGGGTTCTGGCAACCCTGAGTGCATTCCGGTAACTGGAGAGAGATGATGTCCGTACCTCTTCGCCATTCAGCTCGATCTTCCCACTCTTCAACTCTGCATAGGTGACCTGCCGTATGACCGGACGGCTTCGGGAAGGTACCCCATAATCCTTAATGCTCACTGGAATATCTTCATCCCGGATAGCAGTCCGCCTGACTACTTCGATGTCAAGAACAGGAAGGGGGATTCCTACTCCAAGGTACAGGGTGGGGCCGTATCGGTTCATATAGGCAGCACGAAGGAATTCAGTTGACATCTCATTCATATCGGCGGTAGTCATCAACGTGCCGAAATTTCCTGCTGATGAGTGCTGGGTTCCCTCACCCACAACCATTCCTGGGGCTCCCCCGAGCAGAATCGGTACACCACTACCGATAAGCCGGAGTGAAGGATCATTGCAGAGCGGGTTGAGAGTTCCCGCCCCTGAATAGGTCACATTTCCTGAATTCGGGAGTAACGTTCCCATATAGGTAAACAATGTTTCATCAGAGGTATTGGTAGCACTGTCATACCGCTGATATGCATTCCGGGGATTGACCATGATTGCCTGATTGAGATCCTCAAGACCAATCTCAGTGGTGATATTTCGCCGGGGGTAACAGTCAGATCCTGAGGACTGGGCTCGCAGTTCAACTGATTTTCCTGCGATGAAGTCCTCAATTACATGAGCTCCTCCGTATGTTTCAGCCCTGGTTACTGACTTATTTGTCGCTCCGATGTAGGTATCAACTGCAGCGATTCCCCCATAGGCTTCCACATCATTGAGCCAGATACTCTCCATCTTAATTGGTGGTTCTGCATGGCCGAAATTAAGGAATGCACCTGAAGAACACATTGCTCCAAAAGTTCCGGTGGTGACAACATCCACCTCTTTGAGTGCACCTTCTTCTCCGAGTTCGCAGACTATGGTGGGCATCTCATCGGCAGTGACCACCCTGGCTGATCCATCCTGTATCCGCCGGTTGATCTCATCGATGGTTTTATGCATACTACGATTAGATTCGTGGTAAGATCAGTTATACTTTCATCTCAAATCGATGAAGATTCAATGGATACTGAGTATCCTGGCACTTTTGCTGGGATGACGGGGCTGATTCTTTATATGAGTTTTTATATCTGATCATGTCTAACGAGGAAGGAGAAATATGCGGGATATTATTCGGATCATTATCTATGGATTTTTTACCTGGTTTGTCCCCTTTATCATTGCAATCCCATTTTATTCTCCGGACGGGACGCTTCTCGTCAGTCAGCAGTTATTTAAGTCTCTCATGATTGTTACCGGCTCGGTTATTGGTGCAATCCTAATTGTACATCTCTTCCGGGTGAATACCGGTGCTTTTATGTATACTGGCTATTTGGCTGGAGGGATATGGCTGATTCTTAACTGGGTGATGGATATTCTGATTCTCATTCCTCTGAGTGGTATGGATCTTCCTACATATTTCGGAGATATTGGGATTCGTTACTGTATCATCCCAGTTATGACTGTCATGGCCGGAAAAATTGCGCAGGATGCCTCTCAGAAAAATCATCATTTTTGACGGATATTATGAGTCCAGCTCGGTCGCAAGATTCAGATAAAAAAGTTCACTCCCCTGAAAATCCCAAAGAAACTGAGAATCTGCTTGTATCCATCTGGTTTCTTCTGGCCGACCGGATTGCTCCATCCTTATGTTGCCGGTATCCTTCATCTCTGCAAACAGCATTTCTTGCGGCTGTCCGACAGGTGTCCCATAAAGATGGCGATCTTGATCTGGCTGTGCAATATCTTCACGACATTATTGTTGATGCTCCTCCGGAATCCATGGTCTTTATGCAGGCCGGCCAGCTCCTCAATGTGATCGAATGGCGCAGACGTTATCACCCTGTCTGGTTTCCTCCAGGCACCCGGGGTACCTGGTTTAAACCTGGGCACTGTGCAGAATATATTTCACAGGCCATGGTATTGCTTCAGACCGGTGCTGATGAGACGGCCCTTGATCTGACAACCCGAATCCTGAATGCTCCTTCTGCTGACCCGGGGGATGTTGGTCTTGCGAGGCTGATCCGTGCAGCGATCTTCATCTGTACTGGCGAGATAGATTCTGGAGAAACTGAAATTACCCGGATTCGATCAGAATCGCTTTAACTCCTTACCAGAAGGATGTGTTTTTTCTTTCCGTTTAACAAGGAGTATTGGAAACCAGAAGACAGGCTTGATGAATATGAATCAAGAGTATCGATAATCGATGATGATCTATGAGAGAGAAGGATTGACTGATCCCTGACTGCAAAGAGATACTCCTGTGTTGTAGTAGATAATCCGGGAGATGGTGTAATAAAAATAAGGAGAACATATTGTTCTGGTAATGCTACAATCCTGATGGTCTAATACGTGAAGAAAAAATGTCTCTCAAAAGTTCGGTGAAATCAACTGGATTATGAAAGGATAATTGCAAAGCCGGATTAGAGCACCTCCATTATCCCATTTTTTTATTTTTACATAATGTCTATGTTCTTTTCCCATCCCTTTTCTTTCCTGGTTCACCATAAAATAATAGACAGTATCTCTTTTACGGTAAGGCTCTGTACATATACCATCAGGGCAACAATATGCAGTATCGGGATGATATTATTCGTGATCTTGAGGCGTCTGCTCCTTTGGATCTAGCTGAACCGTTTGATCAGGGAAGGATTGGACTCATAGTTGAAGGAAAGCAGGACATCGAAATCATTTGTACCTGCCTGGATGTTACTCCTTCGGTAGTCAAACAGGCGGTGGCACTCGGTGCGGATCTTCTCATTGCCCACCATACTCCAATATGGTCTCCTCTCACCAGTATCAAAGGAGATGATGCCCTCCTATTACGGGAACTGCTCATTGCTGGATTAAATGTCTATGTGATGCATACCAATTATGATCATGCAGAGAATGGGGTAAACCAATGTCTTGCGGGGGTACTTGGCCTTGGGTCGGTAATTCCTCTATCGCTTGGTGTTGTGGGAAATTGTCATCTTAGTCCCTCAATGATTGCCGATCACCTCTCTGCTCCTCTTCGCATCTGGGGAGATGTGGGCGAGATCCGTCGTCTTGCGGTGGTTGGCGGATCCGGATTCGACTCTGCTATCATCAGGGAAGCAGTGTCTGCAGGAGCACAGGCTTTTCTCTCTTCTGAATTGAAGCATTCTATAGCACGTTCTTCTCCAATACCTCTACTGGAATCGACCCATTATGCCCTTGAAGCGCCGGCAATGAAAATTCTTGCAGGAAGAAACGGATGGACTTTTCTCGATGATCCGCCGGTCTGTTCTATCGTTCCATGAGCGATCCAATCCTGGCTCTCAAATCTGGTTCTCCGTTTGATGACTGGATGCGAAAAAGGATCATTGCGTACTATAAATCCAGGGGGAAAAAAGCCCTTGATATTTGTGAGCAGGGCCGGGTAAAACGATACCGGGACTTTTTTGTCGTCGTTGGAACTACGGGAGAATATGTGGTAGAGGATGAATTCTGTTCATGTGATGATTTTCTCCATCGTGGAGGGAATTGCGCCCATATCATTGCGGTAAAAATTGCCCGGGCTATCGGCAGGTTTGAACTGATCGATCTCTGGTATTATGAAGACCTTAACGCAGGATCGGATGGAACTGCCTTATAGATTGCATGTGAATAGCTAAGGCACTGCGGGAACCTTTCATGATGGAAGAAGAATATCAGCTTGAATACTTCCGGTCACAGGACCTGACCCGGAAGGTCTGTACCTCGTGCGGAAAAGCGTTCTGGACGAGGGATCCTGACCGGTCGGTCTGTGGGGATGCCCCGTGTGAGCCCTACCAGTTCATCGGAAAACCCCTTTTTAAACCTCACTCTGTCGATCAGATGCGGGAAGCCTACCTCTCCTTCTTTGAGAAGGAAGGGCACACCCGGATATCCCGCTACCCCGTTGCGGCAAGATGGCGAGATGATATCTACCTGACTATTGCCTCAATTGCCGACTTTCAGCCATTTGTTACCAGTGGAGTTGTTCCTCCACCGGCAAATCCCCTGACTATTTCCCAACCTTGTGTCAGACTTAATGACCTTGACTCGGTTGGAAGGTCCGGTCGTCATCTGACCTGTTTTGAGATGATGGCTCATCATGCCTTCAACTCAGACAACACTGAGATCTATTGGAAAGACCGGACCGTGGAACTCTGTGATCAGTTTCTCGCCTCTATCGGCGCTGATATGACCCGGGTCACCTACAAGGAACACCCCTGGATTGGAGGAGGAAACGCTGGTCCAAGTGTCGAAGTCCTTATTGGTGGTCTTGAGGTTGCAACTCTGGTTTTCATGTCTCTTGGAAAACAGAAGACTGAGAAACCTCCGGTGATGCTGGAAGGAACTCCGTATTACCCGATGACACTCCGGATCGTCGACACTGGATACGGTCTTGAACGGCTGGTCTGGGCATCAAAAGGCTCTCCGACAATTTATGATGCAGTCTTCCCTGAACAGGTGAGCAGTGTCATGAAAGAGGCAGGACTGGGTCATCGGCTCAATGATCCTGACTTCATTCACATTCTCGGAGAGAATGCAAAGTTTGCAGGCCTGATGGATATCTCTGGTCAGCGTATATTTGAACTGCGACAGAAGGTTGCTGATCAGATTAACATCCCGGTTGATAAACTGGAGAAGATGATTGCTCCGGTGGAAAGCGTTTATGCAATTGTGGATCACACCCGCTGCCTCTCCTATATGCTTGGGGACTGTATCGTTCCGTCCAATGTAAAAGATGGATATCTGGCAAGGCTTGTCATCCGTCGTACGCTGCGGATGATGCGGGAGCTCAATATCGAGGATGGATTCCTGAGTGATCTTGTAACTAAACAGATGAATATTATCGGGACCGATCGGTTTGAGCAGGATCCAGATGTTGTCAGCGAGATAATTGAGCGGGAGATCGAGAAGTACCGGACTACCATGGAACGTGGTGCCCGGACTGTGGAGCGACTGGCCCAGACATACAAGAAGAAATGCGAGAAGATCCCGCTCAGTGAGATGGTTACTCTGTACGATTCTCATGGCATCCCTCCGGATATGGTTCGTGATCTGGCTGCCACCCAGGGAGCTGTTGTGGATCTTCCTGATGATTTCTACTCTCAGATTGCAAATATGCACTCTGAAAATGATCGGGTGCCTGAAAAGAATCCTTTGTATGACTATCTTGACCGACTCGCTCACCTGCCAGAAACCCGGAAACTCTACTATGAAAAACCCGGTTCGATGGAATTTGAGGCTAAGGTTCTTGAAGTCCTTGACGATCAGTACGTCGTTCTGGATGCAACTTTGTATTATCCGGAGGGTGGAGGCCAGCCGGGAGATACTGGCCTTCTTCTGACTCCGGATGGACTGACTGTCCGTGTGGAGGACACGATCAAACTCGGTGAATCTATTCTGCACAGGATTTCAGGGGGACATATACAAAAAGGGGATACTATCCGGGGTATCATCGATGAAGAGAGACGACTCTCCCTCATGAGGCATCATACGGCAACCCATATCCTTCTTCATGCAGCTCAGGAAGTTCTGGGAGCTCATGTGCATCAGGCAGGAGCCCAAAAGGGTGAGTCCAGCTCGCGGATGGATCTGAGGCACTATAAACATATCACTCCGGTAGAGTTGAAAAAGATAGAAGCAGCAGCCAACCGATTGGTCATGGCAAACTCACCGACATCCATAGCCTGGGAAGATCGGACAGAAGCAGAGCAAAAATACGGATTTTGTTTGTATCAGGGTGGTGTTCCCCCAGGCTCCCGAATCAGGGTGGTAAAAGTAGCCGGCGACATTGAAGCATGTGCAGGAACTCATTGTGCTCATACCGGGGATGTTGGGATGATCAAGATTGTCCGTGTTGAACATATTCAGGACGGTATTGAACGCCTTGAATTTACTGCCGGACTCGCAGCAGTGCAATATATGCACCGACTTGAAGACCTCCTGACCGGAGCAGCAGATGCTTTCTCAGTGCAGACAGAAGCCCTTCCGGCAACTGCCCAGAGATTCTTTGGCGAGTGGAAAGATCAACGAAAAGAGATCGAACGACTCTCAGCCAAAGTGACTGAACTCGAACTGAGCAACCTGACGACCGAAGAGATCAGTGGCAGACCTGTTCTTATCAGGCAGATGGATCTCCCTTCAGTTGAACTGGTAAAAGTGGCAACAAGCATATCTGCCTCAGGTGGAATTGCTCTCCTTATCGCCGGAGGAGACACTGCACGGGCTGTTGTTGCAAGCGGGGATCCGGGGCTGAAAGCCGGTGATCTGATTGCATCTGTCTGCACCATCCTTGGTGGAAAAGGCGGTGGTAAACCTAATCTTGCCCAGGGTGGCGGACCTGATGTCACAAAAATTGATGAGGCTCTCGCTGCCGGAAAAGAACTGATAACCTCAGCCCTGCATGGATGAAGATCTTTCGAAAAACCAAAAATCCGGTGTTCGCGTTCTGACCCCGGATGAAGAAGAGGCCCGGGCAGTAGCCCGTGCTATGTCAAGTAGTACGGCAGGGGGGATTCTTCGCTCTTTTCAGGGAAAGGAGATGACCGCTTCAGACATTGCCGCAATATTGGATCTTCCTATCCCCACAATTTTGTATCATCTGGATTCTCTGGTTGATGCAGGGCTCATTGAGATATCCCGGATAAAATATAGTGTCAAAGGGAGAGAAATCCGGGTATATCGGCAGTCTGAACAGGTCTTTATCGTCGCTCCTCCTCATGCAGATCTCCGTACTGCTCTGTTAAAATATGCTTCTCTTTTTGGAATGACCGTTTTTGCAGCAGGATTAATGACTATTCTTACCCAAAGCTCACCAGTTTTTTCGAATAATTCTCTCGCTCTGGGTGGAAATCTGGAACTGGATGTTGCTGAGAAGAGTGTATCCGCTGCACCAGTAGTTGCCCGATCTTCAGATTCGATTATTGAAACCTTCACTTCTGGAAAGGAATATCTCCTCCCGGTTTCTCCTCCTGAACTCCTCCCTCTCCCTTTTGATACAGTATCTGGCATTCCCTCCATTTCAATGGGAATTCTCATTGGGGGATGTCTGGTAATTATTTTTCTGATACTTACTGACTTTTGGTCACGCAGAAGAGCAGGCAAAAAAAGAATATACTAAAGTCTGATTAAACTTTTTTTTGCAACACGAATGCAACGATAATTCCGGCCATAACCAGGCATCCGGACAGGGGGGATTTTGTCGGCGCTGGAGTTGGGGTGGTTGCTGCTGTTGTCGGTGTTGGGAGAGGGGTAGAGGTATCTGTTACTACAGGTGTCACCGTTGGAATCGGAGTTCCTGTTGTTCCATCTTCATTTGTCACATTAAATACTACTTCGCCGATGAACCCGTTTTTATCAGAGAAACTTACTTGATACTCTCCGGTGCCCGGTACGGGAATCTGGGTTGAAAAATGTCCATCTTTATCAGCAAATCCGGGTTTGGTGATCAATTGTTGGGGTCCGAATGTAAAATTATCAGGCCCGAATACCCTCAGTGTTACAACACCATTACCCATGTTTTTGATTCTGCCGGTAACTGTCAGAGCCGAAGATATCTTTTGGGAATTTGATGATTCAATTGCGATCTCGTCAGAACGATCAATCAATGTGATAACTCTCCGGGTTATTGATGATGATCCTAGTGCACTCTCAACAAATTCTTTTCCATCAGATACGATATCGTGTACCTCTATCTTGTATTGTCCTCTTTGCAAATCCCGGGTTTCAAACTCTGCTCTGAACTGTTTACTCTGATCAACGATGATTTTCTGTCGTTTTATTTCACCTGCGGTATATTTTGAATAGAAGAGGACGATATCAAAATATGTGTCCTCCGGGAAGGAGGTATTCCCGGTAATTACCAGAGGAGATCCACTGGTCACTTTATCCGGTCCGTTAATTGTAATGATATACGCAGAGACTGTTGTGATCAACAATGCTATTGCAATAAGAAAAAGAAGCGATCGCGATATTACCGACATGAAAAGAAATGAGATGGCTGAATATTAGGTATTATCGCCTTTTTATGATTACTCACATTCAAGGGCATACCGCGTACCCACTTTTCGTGCAATATCCGGGCCTGCAACCACCTTTATCCGTTTTTCTAATGCTGCAAAGTACTCCGGGTTCAGACAATGCAGGCTTTCATCACCTGATATCATCAGGTCGATCAGATATGCAAAGTCATCCGATGAAAGACGGCCGATTCTCTCATCGAAATTCTCTGTGCTAGTGGAGTAATGGTTTGCGATCGGCGGGAGGAGAGATTTATAGGCTACTCCAGAGCCTCTGCAGGACTCACCAGCGAATTCAGGGGCCATGATGGAGAGGAGTTTGAGATCTCTCTCACTGAGTACCCGTACCATATGTATTTATTTGGTTTCCGATAATATCCGGGCTTCGCTCTGAATACTCGTTATCACAAAAAAATGGGAGCGATATGAAATGGGTAAAAAAGATCAGGTCGTGGTTTGGACTGGTGGGGTATACACCCTGGTTGCCATCTCTTTGTCCAACATGAAGATGCCCGCTCCCTTCTCCAGGCTGATCAGTTTCAGTTGATCAATAACCGTGCGGGCATTCTCTTCTTCCTCTACCTGTTCACTTACAAACCATTGGAGAAAGTTCACGGTCGCATGATCTTTCTCACCTTGTGCCAGATTTACCAGGTTGTTGATCATCTCCGTTACTTTGAGTTCATGGGCTAATTGTGCCTCAAAAACATCATCGGGGGTTTTCCATGAGGATGGCGGGGCATCAATTGCCTTCATGACTGGTCGTCCTCCCCGGGCGCATAGGTAATCAAAGAACTTGAGGGCATGATCGCGCTCTTCCATTGCCTGGATCCTCTCCCAGTGAGCAAACCCTTTCAGACCGGTTGAGTCAAACCACGATGACATGGCAATATAAAGATATGCTGAGAAAAACTCTGCATTAATCTGCTCATTAATTGCCTTTTCGATTTTTGGATTCATTAATCCCTTTGGAGCAATTTTTCGAACTGGAGCCATGACTGGTGTTAGGTGTTTGTAATATTTATCATTACGGTGAATTTCTCTCACCAGGATCACGACACTAAACAACTTCCTTCTATCATGAATACTTAAAAATATGCATTTTTTTTAAGAATGACGGAAGGAAAGGGATTATACATAGTAGTGATACAGATCTGAATATCCGGGATCTTGTATGCCGGAGATCTATCGTCCCGCACATCTCCAGGATGTGCAGGGGAGATGCCTCATGAATTTGAAACGTCCTAACTCTAATGAAGCCGTTGGCACGGTAACCCGATCAAAAGATGTAGTGCCCATGTCAGGAATGTGTTCCCGATGTGTAGACGGATGTAAAGGTGCCTGTGATATCTGGTTGTCATCGTTCCGTGGTCGTGAAGTACTGTATCCCGGGCCTTTTGGTGAGGTCACTGCAGGGGCAGACAAGAACTACCCGATTGATTACTCTCATCTGAATATCCATGGATATGCTGTTGGTGCAAATGGTCTGCCAGATGGCGTCACTGCAAATCCTGACACTGCTGTATTTGATGATGTCAACACCGAGGTAGAATACGGCTGGGACATCAAAGTCAGAATGAAAGTTCCGATCTTCACTGGTGCACTGGGTTCCACTGATATTGCACGAATCAACTGGGAACACTTTGCCGTTGGTGCCGCAATCTCTGGTATCACTCTAGTCTGTGGAGAGAATGTCTGTGGTGTGGATCCGCAGATGACCCTTGGTTCAGACAAAAAGGTGGCTTCTTCACCTGAGATGGATCGCCGGATCAATACCTACAAGAAGTTTCACCAGGGATTTGGAGAGATTCTTGTTCAGATGAATGTTGAAGATACCCGGCTTGGAACGGCAGAGTATGTAGCTTCCAAACACAACCTTGAAACCCTTGAACTCAAATGGGGACAGGGAGCAAAGTGCATTGGCGGTGAGATCAAGGTCCGGGATCTTGCCCGTGCCCAGGAACTTAAGAAGCGAGGATATATCGTCCTGCCTGATCCCACCCGGTCAGACATTCAGGCTTCGTTCAAAGCTGGTGCTATCAAGGAATTTGAGCGTCACTCACGTCTTGGGTTTGTATCAAAAGAAGGATTCCTCAATGAAGTTGACCGGCTCCGCGACATTGGTTTTAAGCGGGTGACTCTCAAGACTGGCGCGTACTCCATGAAAGAACTCGCCATGGCTATCAGGTGGAGTTCAGAAGCAAAGATTGACCTGCTTACCATTGATGGTGCCCCAGGTGGTACTGGAATGAGCCCATGGCCAATGATGAACGAGTGGGGTATCCCAACGTTTTACATCCAGTCCCTGGCATATCAGATGGCAACGGATCTCGAAAAGAAAGGCATGCGGGTTCCTGACCTTGCAATTGCTGGAGGATTTGCTGACGAAGCAAATGCATTTAAGGCTCTTGCTATGGGTTCCCCTTACTTTAAAGCAGTATGTATGGGCCGCGGTCTGATGATTCCGGGCATGGTTGGGAAGAATATTGCCAAGTGGCTGAAAGAAGGTGATCTGCCCAAGAGTGTCTCCAAGTACGGATCTTCGGTTCCGGAAATCTTTGTTGCGTATGAAGAGCTCAAAGAGAAATTTGGTGCAAAGATCGATGAGATCCCACTCGGTGCAATCGGTATCTACACCTATGCACAGAAGTTCAAGACTGGTATGTCTCAAATCATGGCAGGAAGCAGAAACTTTTCATTCAAGTCTGTCTCCCGGAATGATCTGATGGCTCTTACACCTGAAGCATCCGAAGTTTCTGGTATCCCGTATGTGATGGAAGCATATCGGGATGAGGCTTGGGATATCCTCCTTGAATAAGACCTAACCGAATCAAAGATATCTTTCTCTTTCCGGAGAAATCTCATATTTTCTCCGAATTTTTTACTCCATCACGAATGCTTAAATAGTTTCTTGAAAGAGATCCTTCTGTTACTAGGGGGATACATGAAATACAAAGTGGTTTTTCCAGGCTTACTTGTGCTATTGCTCTGTTTCTCTTTCATTATCGTTTCTGCAGACCGGCTGCCTAACCAGACTCCGGAAAATCAGATTTTTTCCATTGACACGGTCATTGATGTCACAGGTGCTGTTGATGACAAATCTACCATGTCATGGGTTATTGCATCTCCCGGTGCAATTCCAACGGGTATTCTTGGTGCATCCCAGGTGATTGCAGATGTCACGTACCGTGACTCTATCCTGACGAACGGAGGAAAAATCAGTGAGAACAAGAACTTTGATTTTAACTCCAAAAATCAGGCAAATGGGCTCTATAACATCGAGAGTCAGAAGATTCTGACCTATGCAAGCACTGAAGGTGCACATCTGGTTGGTGAAGAAGAGTACACACTTTCCGTTGCTGGTAACTTTGCATCCGCTGCCGACAACATCCGCTGTGTCTTCGCCGCAAGTCAGAGTGGATATCTTCCGGCATTCTGTAACATTGTCTCTGCAAAGAGCAGTCTGGTGAATGTGAACAGCGCCCAGGTCTCCTCCAAAGGTCAGATCCGTGCTGTTGCAAAAGTTGGTGATATTCCCGCCGAGCTCAACTATCAGATTGCGGTAACTCCTGATGCAAATTCAGGCAGTGGTTTTGCTGAGGGTACGGTAAAAACGGTCTTTGCCGGCAGTATTCTGGAAGCCCGTGATGGTGGTCCTAACAACTACGCATCCACATCTCCTACCTGGAATAAGACCTCAGCAGAGAACACCTGGAAAGACACAACCGCAGTCACCGGTGGCATTAAGAACCTGCAGAAGGCCTTTGCCTATCAGTCCGGAATTGTAGGATTTGCACAGGATACCACTCCGGTTCATCGCCCTGACTAGATATAATGGGCGCACTTTGACGAATCGGGGATTTCAATATTTTTTTAAGATTTTTCATTTATTAGTTTCTTAAATAACTCCTGAAAGTTGGTCATATGATAGATCCCTTGCCATATCTGTCTCATATGAGCATAGTATAAAGAAACTCTATAATCAGGCGCCAGGTGAATTCAAAACGAAATTTCTAGCGAATTTAATTTTTCAAAAATTTTTGTGGATCTTATATCATTCAATCGCATAAGGTAAACCCGACTCAAATTACCGTATTTAAGAATATCTCTTCTATGTTTATCTGTTCATGTTTTCCACAGATATTTACCACTGGATGGTAACATGGTTTCAAAAATGAATTATGCGTTTCTTGTAGCAATTATTTGCTTCATGATTATTGGGGTAGTATCTGCTGACCGACTGCCTAACCAGACGCCGGAAAATCAGATCTTTTCCATTGACACAGTCATTGATGTTACAGGTGCCGTTGACGACAAGGCAACCCTGTCCTGGGTCATTGCATCTCCAGGTGCAATTCCTACCGGGATTCTTGGTGCATCTCAGGTAATCGCAGATGTTACCTATCGCGATTCAATTCTGACTAATGGAGGAAAGATCAGCGAGAATAAGAATTTTGATTTCAATTCCAAGAATCAGGCAAATGGGTTGTATAACATTGAATCTCAGAAGGTTCTGACCTATGCAAGCACTGAAGGTGCACATCTGGTTGGTGAAGAGGAGTACACGCTATCTGTTGCTGGTAACTATGCATCCGCAGCCGACAACATCCGCTGTGTCTTCGCCGCGAGCCAGAGTGGGTATCTTCCGGCATTCTGTAATATTGTTTCAGCCAAGAGCAGCCTTGTGAATGTGAACAGCGCCCAGATCTCTACCAAAGGTCAGATCCGTGCCGTTGAAAAGACGAGTGACATTCCTGCCGAACTCAATTATCAGATTGCGGTAACTCCAGATGCAAATTCAGGTAGTGGCTTTGCTGAGGGTACCGTGAAGACGGTCTTTGCCGGAAGCATTCTGGAGGCCCGTGATGGTGGTCCGAATAACTACGCATCTGCATCTCCTACCTGGAATAAGACCTCAGCAGAGAACACCTGGAAAGACACAACCGAAGTCACCGGTGGCATTAAGAACCTTCAGAAGGCTTTTGCTTACCAATCCGGAATAGTTGGCTTTGCACAGGATACAACACACAGATACTTCTAAACAGTTTTTGGGACTGGTATGCCTATGGCTATCTAGCCTTATGCGTGCTAAATTCTCTTCTTTTTAGGATTTATTCGAAATTTATGGGAATTATTTCTCACTTCTCACGTAATGGTTAGGAAAAAATTGGGAAAATTATGACTGAGGGGGGGTATTCTGCCCGGATGTGAAACACCACTTAGCCAACGCATCGATTACTTTGATTGAGATAGCAGATCCAAGCTCCGGTTCGAGGGATTCAAGCCAGACAAAAAATCCCACTTTTGGGGGAGTCTTTCGTTCGAATTTGAACGTTCCTTGTCCATCGAAGACCATCTTATAGTACTCTTTTTTCTGCCGTAATCTAAAGTAGATGAGTGGTGTATAGTCCGGGAGATCCGCAGCAAGGATCATCTTTGAGAACTGTTCATGGATCTCCTCCGGATTCAGAGTCTTGTCCTTGACAGTAAATCGGTATTTTTCACAGAGGCGCTTGATAGTTGATGGATAAAGGCGCCCAAAGAGGATCTTTTTCACCAGGGTTGCAGTCCGGTACGGGGAGGGAAGCTGGGCCAGGGCTTCACCTTCCGGGATATGGGTGAATACCCATTCGCGCTCCTGATCATGAAACAGTTTGTATGAGAGAGGGTTCGCTAGTTTGAAACTTGTTGCCCTGATGCATTTTCTCTCAGGCAGAATCGGTTTCATGGTAGTTTTGTTCCATGTTCCGGTGATATGGGATCTAAATGTTTCACATGCCTGGGTACAGATCGAAAGGTGTTCCTCAGACCCCAATACTTTCCTTCCTCCCTTATAATTCGTCAGAGGAAATGAGGTGATCAGAATGAAAGTAACGGCTTTTTGGTTGAACAGATACCGGATCATCTGTTTTTTGTAATAGATCTCCTGCATGAAATCCTTGAGGTCTGAAGGTGAGGTGACCACTTCGACAAACACTATGGATCCATCGGATTTCACAAGGAGAAGATCGAATTCTGCCAGATCCTGGCCGTTTCCTCGCAGGGTTATGTCTCCATTTCGTGAGTAGAAGAATCCATCCTGTCCAAGGGCAGGAATCTCTTTTTTCCCCCTGACATCTGCGCCCTTCAAAACTACTGCTTTGATTGCATTTGTCTTTGAAGCAAGATCTAGAAAGAGTTCATAAGAGATCATCTCAAACCAGCGACCTTCTGCAGATCGCATGTATGAGATCTCTTCTGAGAAAAGATTCTGCCGTTCGTTACGCGAAAGGTGCCTGACTGCCCGGATTGCGTGTTCTTTTCGCGGTTGACAGAGTTTTTTATTCTCTTCTATCCATCGGCTCAGGTCATCCATGATGCCCAGCCTGCATTCGCCATAGTAATTCCACTCGAGTATTCTCCTGAAAAAAAGGAATCCCCGGGTGCCATGGTATCGGCGGGGGTGTATGTACCCCCGGGTATTGTGGCTGTTATACAGTGATTCCCATAGAACTCTTTATCTGATTCCAGATATACGTTATACACGCGCAAGAGATGAAGAGGATGATCTTCTATCATCTCTGAAAAGCATGGTTATTGATGTGGATAACATCGCGGATTTCTTGATCCGTTTAATCGTAACCTATATATGCTAATGCAGCCTCTTTATGATGCTACAAGAGAGTAAAGAAGTGGGTTCGTAGCTCAGTTCGGTAGAGCGCCTGGCTTTTAACCAGGTGGTCGGGGGTTCAAATCCCCTCGAGCCCGTTCCACTTGCAGTTGTGGTTTTTTCGTGCACAGACTTTTTAATCGAGATGCATTTGCAATCGAGGGGGTATGGCGTTGAACGCCGAGCTGAATGTACTTAAGCATGAGATGGTACCAGAGCACAGTATCATGAGCGACGAGGATGTCAAAGCGCTATTTTCGATGTATAATATCGGACAGGAGCACCTGCCAAAGATGTATCATGATGATCCGGGAGTTCTGGCTATCGGCGCAAGGATTAATGACGTGATTAAGATCGTCCGAAAGAGCATGACAGCCGGTCGTGCAGAGTCCTACCGACAGGTAGTAAAGAGACCCAAGAAGTGAGCCTGGGGCTGATCTTTTGATTGATAGGAGCATCCTTTCACAGGCATATTTTGCCCGGGACCATGTAGCCCGGCATCAGTTGGATTCGTTCAATTATTTTCTGACTCACAATCTCCATAAAGTTGTTGAAGAACAGCGGGTTATCGAGACTGATATTGAGTCACGAGGAAAAGGGAACGAGCCGGTATCGGTAGAGCTTGGAGACCTGAAAATTTTACGCCCTCTTGTGCGTGAAGCAGATGGTTCCCAATCAGAACTTTTCCCTGGGGAAGCAAGGCTGCGTAACATCACGTATGCGGCACCGATTCAGCTGGGTCTTACTCTTGTTCAGGGCGGTGTCAGGCAGGAGCCGGTTATTGCCACCATCGGACAACTTCCCATCATGGTCGGCTCTGTTGCCTGCAACCTTTCAAGCCTGACTGAAGACGAGCGGATTGCCCATGGTGAAGATCCTCTCGATCCTGGGGGCTATTTCATCGTCAATGGGACTGAGCGGGTACTGATGACCCTTGAGGACCTTGCCTCAAACAAGATCATGACTGAATATACCGAGAGGTATAATGAGCGGATCTATGTGGCAAAAGTGTTCTCTCAGTTCCGTGGATATCGAGCCTTGGTGGTAGTAGAGCGTAACCGCAAGAACCTTCTTGAGGTTACCTTCCCCTCAGTTGCCGGACACCTTCGCTTTGTTGACCTGATGCGCGCATTAGGGATGAGCAATGATGCTGAAGTTGTCAAAGCCGTTTCAACCGATGAAGAGATTCTCACCTTCATGATGCAGAATCTTGAAGAGAGTGAGTGCGATTCTATCGAATGTGGGGTAATGTACGTTGGAAAGAAACTCGCACCCAATCAGACTCGTGACTATCAGAAGAAACGTGCAGAATTTGTCCTTGACAACTATCTGCTTCCTCATCTGAACTATATGATGCCACGGTTTGTGCATGAGGAAGATGAAGAACAGATGAAGATTGTCCGTTCAGTCCGGCTTGCAAAGGCACATTTCCTCGGTCGAATGGCCGAAGCCTGTTTCGATCTGGTCCTAGACCGAAGGCGTATTGATGACAAAGATCATTATGCAAATAAGCGTCTGAAACTCGCCGGTGATCTGATGGAAGATCTCTTCCGTATATCTCTGAATCGGCTTACCCGAGATATTAAATATCAACTGGAACGTGCCAGCATGCGTCATAGGGATCTCTCTATAGCCACCGCCGTTCGTGCAGACGTTCTTACAGAACGTTTGCTTCACCCCCTTGCAACAGGTAACTGGGTTGGTGGGCGTACTGGTGTGTCCCAGCTCCTTGACCGGATTGATCACATGAGTGTGCTCTCACACCTACGTCGTGTGATCTCTCCGCTTTCCCGTTCTCAGCCACACTTCGAGGCTCGTGATCTTCATCCGACCCAGTGGGGACGGATTTGCCCCAGTGAAACTCCTGAAGGTCCAAACTGTGGGCTGGTGAAGAACTTTGCCCAGATGGTAGAGATCAGCAAAGGTGTTTATGATGATGAAGAGGTCATCAGAATGCTGTACGGACTTGGAGTCGAACAAATTCGGGGTGAAATACAGTGATAGAGACAAAATCACGAGTCTTCGTTGATGGTGCTCTCATCGGTCTCGTGGACGATCCGAAAGGACTAGTCCAGAAGATACGGACCATGCGGAGACAGGGAGTTCTCTCTACTGAAGTGAACTGTTCTCACAAAGAGTTCAATGGCGACATCATCATCCACACCGATCGGGGTCGTGCCCGCCGGCCACTGATAGTCCTGCAGGATGGCAAGCCGATGATCACTGATGATGATCTCCAGAAACTCAAAAATAAGGAGATTGTCTTCTATGATCTCATCACCAAGGGATTCATTGAGCTTGTTGATGCTGAGGAAGAGGAAGACCTTCTCATCGCCATGCGTCCCGAGGATATCACTCCTCAACATACTCATCTTGAGATTGATCCTTCCCTGATTCTGGGTATTGGGGCAGCACATGTTCCGTTCCCGGAGCACAATGCATCTCCGCGTGTCACCATGGGCGCTGGAATGGTCAAGCAGGCGCTCGGTTTCGCGAACGCCAATATGAAACTCCGACCTGACACTCGTGGTCACCAGCTTCATTATGTGCAGAAACCTCTCGTCTATACCCAGACCTCGGATTGTATCGGGTCAGACGACCGTGCTGCCGGACAAAACTTTGTGGTTGCCATTCTCTCGTATGAAGGTTTCAATATTGAAGATGCTCTCATCTTCAACCAAGCCTCAATTGACCGGGGTCTTGGCAGATCCCACTTCTTCAGAACGTATGAAGGTGAAGAACGCCGTTATCCCGGTGGCCAGATTGACCGTATCCAGGTTCCGGATGAGGACGTTGTCGGTGCTCATGGCAGTGACTATTATTCCAACCTTGATGATGATGGAATCATCAATCCGGAAACTGTAGTCAATGAGAAAGATGTCATCATCGGCAAAACCTCACCACCCCGTTTCCTTGAAGAGCCAAGTTCTGAGCTGATTACTGTTGAGAAACGTCGTGATACGTCAGTTACCATGCGTAGCAACGAGCATGGTATCGTTGATACCGTCATCCTGACCGAAGGAGAGAACAACTCCAAATTGGTCAAAGTCAGAACCCGTGATCTTCGTATCCCGGAAGTAGGGGACAAGTTCGCATCCCGTCACGGACAGAAAGGAGTCGTCGGACTAATCACCCCTGCGGTTGATATGCCCTTCACCGAGACTGGTATGCAGCCGGATCTTGTTATCAACCCGCATGCAATTCCGTCGCGTATGACTATCGGTCACATGCTTGAGATGCTTGGAGGAAAAGTCGGGTCTCTGGAAGGTCGTCGGATCAATAGCACTGCATTCTCCGGTGAGCGTGAAGAGGATCTTCGTGCCTCACTCAAGGCATTTGGGTTCTCCCATACCGGCCGTCAGGCAATGTGGGACGGGCTTACCGGTCGGAGATTCCTTGCAGATATCTATATCGGGGTTATCTACTACCAGAAGCTCTACCACATGGTCTCATCCAAGATGCATGCACGTTCACGCGGACCAGTTCAGGTTCTGACACGTCAGCCAACCGAAGGTCGTGCCCGTGAAGGAGGTCTTCGTTTTGGTGAGATGGAGCGTGATGTGATGATCGGACACGGTGCAGCAATGGCACTGAAAGAGCGTCTGCTCGAAGAGTCTGATAAGGTCACGGAGTTCGTCTGTGCACAGTGTGGTATGGTTGCAATGCTGGACCGGAAGATGAACATCACCCGCTGCCTCAATTGTGGCAATGAGACCGATATCTACCCGGTAGAGATGAGTTACGCATTCAAACTACTCCTCGATGAGATGAAGAGTATGATGATTGCTCCCCGTCTTAACCTTGAGGATGTCGTTTAAGGAGGAGTGAAGTATGCCAAGCCCTAAACGCATTGGGAGAATCGAGTTCGGCCTCCTCTCCCCGAAAGAAATCCGTCAGATGAGCGTGCGGAAGATCATCTGGGCAGACACCTATGATGATGACGGATTTCCCTATCCCCAGGGTCTTATGGATCTGCATCTCGGTGTCATTGACCCGGGTCTGCGATGCAAGACATGCAGTCAGAAAGCAGGCGAGTGTCCTGGCCACTTTGGTCATATCGAACTGGCTAAGCCCGTCATCCATGTCGGGTACACCCGTCTTATCCGTAAACTGCTCCGTGTCACCTGCCGTGAATGTGGTCGTCTCCTGCTCTCCCCTGAAGAGATTGAGAAGATCATGGGTCCGGAAGATGAGAGCAGTGGTGACTCACTCTCCGAGAAGGACGTCAAGAAGGAGCGTATCTGTCCCCACTGTGGTGAACAGCAGCTCAAAATTAATTTTGAGAAACCTACTACCTTTGCCGAGGTTACTACTGATGATCGCGGGAAGAAGATTGACAACAAACTTACCCCTGCTGATATCCGTGCCCGTCTGGAAAAGGTTCCTGATGACGACCTGATTCACCTGGGTATCGAGCCATCCGTAGCCCGCCCAGAGTGGACTATTCTCACAGTCCTCCCGGTTCCTCCGGTTACTATGCGACCTTCAATTATCCTGGAAAACGGTCAGCGGTCTGAAGACGATCTTACTCACAAACTTGTGGATATTATTCGTATCAACCAGCGGTTCAAAGAGAACCAGGATGCCGGAGCACCTCAACTGATCATTGAAGATCTCTGGGAATTGCTTCAGTACCACGTGACCACCTATATGGATAATGAGGTCGCCGGTTGTCCGCCTGCCCGTCACCGTTCAGGCCGGCCTCTTAAGACTCTTTCCCAGCGTCTGAAAGGAAAAGATGGTCGTTTCCGTGGCAGTCTTTCCGGTAAGCGTGTGAACTTTTCATCCCGTACTGTCATCTCGCCTAATCCGAACCTCTCGGTCAATGAAGTGGGTATCCCGCTCAAGATCGCGAACGAGATGACCATTCCGGTTCAGGCAACGATCTACAATATCGACGAACTGAGACAGATCGTCAAGATAGGACCGGAACGTCCGACCATGAAGAGCCCATGCGGTGCGAATTATGTCATCAGACCTGACAAGCGCCGTATTCGACTTGTAAAAGGAACCGGGGCAGAAGATGGAAACCTGGAGTTTGTCTCCGAACAGATTGAGCCCGGCTGGATCGTTGAGCGACATCTGCGTGACGGAGATATCGTTCTCTTCAACCGTCAGCCTTCCCTGCACCGGATGTCCATCATGGCCCACTGGGTCAAACTGATGGATGGAAAGACCTTCCGCCTGAATCCCGCTGTCTGTCCACCATATAACGCAGACTTTGACGGGGATGAAATGAACCTGCACATCCCTCAGACTGAAGAGGCCCGTGCAGAAGCAGCAATGCTTGCCAGTGTGCAGGAGAACATCCTCTCTCCCCGTTTCGGCGGCCCAATCATTGGTGGAATCCACGATCACATCTCGGGTATCTTCCTGCTGACTCACACAGTCCGATGGTTCCCCAAGGGTGAGTCTATTGACCTCGTCCGGAATAATGCGAAGGTTGAGAGGCTTGGAAAGCCTGGTAAGGTCGAGAATGGGATTGAATACTGGAGCAATAAACAGGTATTCTCCCGGATTCTTCCTGATGACCTGAACATGGTTTTCCAGGCATCATCCTGTAAAAATTGTGAGACCTGTCTGCGAACAGAATGCGACCGAGATGCATACGTTCAGATCAAGGATGGAGAGCTTCTCTCCGGAACGATTGACAAACGTGCAGTCGGTGCATTCGACGGGGCAATTGTTCACCGGATCATCAGGCAGTTTGGCTACGCTCGTGCTGCTCAGTTCATTGATGATGTAACCCGACTTTCCATCCGGGCTATCATGCATGATGGTTTTACCTTCGGAATAGATGACGAAGATCTCTCCAAAAGCGACTACGGTCAGATCCGTGAGGTTCTTGCCCAGGCTGCAGAGGATGTGGATCGACGAATCAAGATCTATGAAGAAGGACAGCTTGAGCCAATGCCCGGGCGAACACCCGAAGAAACCCTTGAAATGCAGATCATGCAGGTTCTTGGAAAAGCTCGTGATAACACGGGAGAGATTGCAGGCCGACACCTTGGTCTGTCCAACTCTGCAGTGGTCATGGCCGTTTCCGGAGCCCGTGGTTCCATGCTCAACCTGACTCAGATGGCTGGTTGCGTTGGTCAGCAGGCGGTTCGTGGTGAACGAATCATGCGAGGATACGAAGACCGGACACTGCCACACTTCAGGAAGGATGAACGAGGTGCAATGGCACACGGGTTTGTGATGAACAGTTACAAATCCGGTCTCAATGCGACTGAGTTCTTCTTCCATGCTATCGGAGGTCGTGAAGGTCTGGTGGACACTGCAGTTCGTACTTCGCAGTCTGGTTACCTCCAGCGGCGTATGATTAACGCACTGCAGGATCTCAAAGTTGCCTATGACATGACCGTGAGAACCACCGGTGGCCGTATCATCCAGTTCGAATATGGTGAGGATTCAACCGATCCGATGAAGAGTTCATTTGGAGAACCAGTTGATGTGGAAGGCATTGTCGGAAACATCCTGAAGGAGGAGATCTGATGATGGGAGACCTTCCCGACATCTCTTCAGAAGCAGCAACGGCTGTCCTGAAATACTTCGAAGAACACCGGGTAAAAAAGAAGTTCCCTGATGATGCACCGGATCATATCCGTGAGATTCTCATGGAGATGGTCGAGTTCATCATGAAGGAAGAGGAGGGAGTAGAAGACTCTCTTCTTGATGATGCAGCTTTCATCGCCAGAATGGAAGATCTCATCCATGCCGAAAAGTTTTATGAGTGGTTGAATGACCGCTTCACGATCTTAACTCATAAAGAAGAGGAATCAGGAGATGAAACACCTGAACCTCTTATCCCCGGCATCGAAGGCGAAATAATCATTACTCCGATTCGTAAGGCAAAACTGACGAATCAGGATAAAAAATCCCTTGAGATTCGCGAGTTTTTTGTCGATCATATCCTGACAGTGGAAAAGATCGGGGATCTGCCAGAGCGGATCGAGAAACTCCTCAAAGAACGAATTAAAGATCTCAAGAAAGATGAAAATCCAAACTTCCGGCTGACTCAGAAACAATATACTGTCTTCCTCACTGAACAGTTGAAACAGGGAAACTTTGAAACCTGGCTTTCAGGGGCATTTCCTCTTCCTGCAGATCTAGGGAAAGGAGACATTCCGATTCGCCGGGATGAACCTGTTCAGGAGATGAAGATCCCTGAATGGGTGGATCTTGCACGATTTGAGATACTTGACCGGTTCCAGCAGGACAAATACCGGGCACTTCTCCGCGATCATATGGCAAGTATCGCCCAGATAGAGGATCATACGGAAGCATTAAAACGGACGAATGACCGGTTCTTTACCATTCTGGAACCCAACCATCCTCACCGGACTAATACCACCTTAGCCAAGATCACCATTAAACGGGAGATTGAAGGGATTGATAATCCGGCCCGGATTATCACCGATGATAAATTTGCCGCTATCATGGCTCAGGTCATTCAGGAGTATAAGCACACCCGGATTGAGCCATGTGAAGCAGTGGGGATCGTTGCAGCCCAGTCGATTGGAGAACCGGGCACCCAGATGACCATGCGTACCTTCCACTACGCTGGTGTGGCCGAGATTAACGTTACTCTTGGTCTACCTCGTCTTATCGAGATTATGGATGCCCGAAAAGAGCCATCCACTCCGACAATGACCATCCATCTGCGGGAAGGATATGCAAATGATCGCGATAAGGCACGTCAGGTATCATGGCAGATTGAAGCCGCACCGCTTCAGGAGTTCGGCGATATTACCACTGACATGGCAAAGATGCAGATCGTGGTTCATCTGAACAAGCAGGTCTGTGATAAGCGGAAGATCACGATCAAGGAAATTCTGGAGAATGGTCCAAAGAAGATCCGGGATCGCCGGCACTACCGTGACTTTGATCATGAGACTGATGAGGCAAATGGCATTCTCACCTTCCTTCCCAAGGATCGGGGGAGTTATCAGAACCTCTTCCAGTTGAAAGAACATGTTCGGAACGTCATCGTCCAGGGCATAGACGATATTGAGCGTGTGGTCGTCAGAAAAGAATCTGGGGAGTACATCCTCTACACCGAAGGGTCCAATCTCAAAGATGTGTTTGCCGTACGTGGTGTGGATACCTCACGAACAAGGACCAACAACATCAACGAGATTTCCCAGGTTCTGGGTATCGAGGCAGCACGAAATGCTATCATCAACGAAGCCCTTGCAACTCTCTCTGAACAGGGTATCATGGTTGATGTGCGTCATATCATGCTCGTCGCCGATATGATGTGTATGGAAGGAGAAGTCAAACAGATTGGTCGTCACGGTATTGCCGGAGAGAAGGAGAGTGTTCTCTCACGTGCCGCATTCGAAGTGACGGTAAACCATCTTCTTGATGCAGCGGTCGCGCATGAGGCTGATATCCTCTGCGGTGTCACCGAGAATGTCATTGTCGGTCAGCCGATTCAACTCGGAACCGGGGATGTTAAATTAGTAGTAAGGCATAAAGTATAGGGTATTTCATATGGATTTCAACACCTCGCTCAGACGGGCAATTAAGACCGGGAAGGTTATTCTTGGTCAGAATGAGACGAAAGAGAACATCGAGCAGAAGAAAGCTCAGCTGGTGGTCATAGCAGCAAACTGTCCAAAGGACTTTGTCGAGTATATCTCCGGTAATGATCAGGTGAAGACTCACACCTTCCCAGGCTCCAGCGTCCAGCTCGGTCGTGCCTGTGGTAAACCGTTCATGGTCAGCGCCCTTGCAATTGTAGAAGCAGGCGAATCTGACATCCTGACTATCTCGAGGTAAGCAGGCGATATGGGGGTAGTTCTGAACGAAGAGAAGCTGGCGCTCATCGCACGGTTTGAGCAGATCACGGGTGCAGGCAGCCGTGATGTGATCACCGACGAGGAGAATGAACGGCTTATCTTCATTGTAAACAACGGTGAAATGGGACTTGCCATCGGTAAGCAGGGAGCCAACATTCGAAAAGCGACTGAAACCCTTGGCAGACGTTGTGAAGTGGTGGAATACTCTGATGATCCCACCCAGTTTCTCAGGAACTGCTTCCATCCGGCCAAGGTGACAGAGATTCAGTACTCTGATTATCACGGAGATCAGATCGCTCACGTGGTTATCAAGGATGAAGATCGCGGGCTTGCTATTGGAAAATCAGGAAAAAATCTGAACCGAACGAAGATGATAGCTCTTCGTGAGCACAATATTCAGAATATCATCCTCGAGTAACCACTTTTTCCCATCCTGGTGATGAGTAAAGCATAACGCTGAAATAGCTTTGAGGCTGAACAAAACCTATTATGCACGGCATTAGGTTGTTCACGCTGGTTCTTCTGCTCTCTTCATTCATCGTGGTGGGTTTCGCAGCGGCAACCGAGACTGGGATATTTCCCGTTCCGGTTGAAACTATCCAGCCTCCTGCAAATCTGTCTATTGGAGTGCAGGTTGATCAGGTCGGATCAAAGATTATTGCAACATTTCGAGGAGGATTTGGGCAAAATCTTCTGAAGGATCTGCAGATCACAGTAGTATCTCCAGATGGATCCAAACAGACCCAGAAACTTGGGTGGGCTACCGGGGATACAGTAATATTTACCGGGACTGGTTGTGGGGATCAGGTGACTGGGAATGCAATTTACATGAACGGTATCGAATATCCATTCCTGAATGAGATGATGCCGGTAATTACTGATCTTTGTAGTACCATGTATGCTGATGTTACCGATCCATGCGCAGAGATTGCGGCATCTCCATCCTTAAAACCTGATACCCTTCAGGATATTCCTGGAAACAAGTCGGTCATCATCCAGGCGAATGTGGATATTCAGACGATAAATGTAGAATTCCGTGGAGGGTTTGGGCAGAACCTGATAAAGTCCCTGAAGGTAACCAGATATGCACCAGATGGGACCAAAGATACCAAGGATCTTGGAACCAAAGTAGGGTCTACTGTCACCTACAAGGCATCGAATGGATGTCTGGAGCGGATAGGTGCAGATGTCCAGTTTATGGACGGTACTCAGTATCACTTCTACGATACCGTTCTGCATATCAGCAGAACCTATTAATTTTTTTAAAAAAAACTAAGCGGACCTGGAGGGATTCGAACCCCCGACATTCGGGTTAGAAGCCCGACGCTATGTCCAGGCTAAGCCACAGGTCCATCTGTGCTTTCATACATTGTACCGGAACAGGTTTAAATATTTTCAAAAAAGGAGAGTTAGCCGGCATGAAAGGCAGCCGGTCTTACTACGTCTACCCGTCTTGGTTCCGTAAGTTTACAGGGAGTTATCGTTGCCTTAATCGTAGTATTTGAGATATATTTTACTTTACATCGGGCTGACATACGTTCCCGTTCCATGACATGATACCCATGGCTGACTTCTACGACATGTTTCATTGCGATAGATACTGATAAAATTTCGATGATGATTCCTGAATCACCTATCGATATATCCTCACAATCTATTGAAGTCATGAATACTTTTGCCCCGGGTGAAAGTGTGGAGAGCGCAATGACGTTATGTGCGCTGGTGAGCTCAACAGTCCGGGGAACACCTTTACGAAGTTCCTCGATCACCTGGGGGGATATCCCGGATAATGTTATACACTCCATCCTCATCACCCGTACATGGGGAGCATGGGATCTGTCTTGACAGGTTGTTCTTCCGCAGATTGTACCTCTTCAGAAAGTCGGTGCATCTGCGCTTCGATCTCCTCAGCCTGTTCGAGAAGGCCGGCTGTGTCAATTTCTAAGTGATAGATCGTATTCATGACTCCGATAGTGGATGCAGCAGCCCTGGGGTCGGGAGCATTGATTGTCTCTCCCAAAAATCCGATACAGGGAATACTCCTAACCTTACACTCGGTAAGGATGCTGCTCGCAATCCCTGATATACTCCCGATGGGGAGTTTAAGTGCGTTTTCCCCTATTTTATCCAGGAGATCTTTACTCGTAGTTACACAAAAAACCCGTTTTTCGGGCTCATTGGTAATGATTCCCGCAATGGTTACCACTTCTGCAACTGGGAATGATTTTAACCAATCAAGAATCGCATTGGCAACCTCATAACAGATCTGGGGGTGTATCGGAATATCTGCAAGAATTGCAATCATCGAGTCCTTTTCGTAAATTCTGACCGGTACGGCGATGACTCCTTCAGTCATCATTGCCATGGGCGGGAAGTACTTACTGGTGATAACTCCGATCTGATCGAATCCAAGCTTCTCAACGGTGTATGAGAGAGCAATACTCCCTACAAGGCCACTGCCGGGAAAACCGATAAAGACCGTCAAAGCCTCTCCGGAAGGTGCCTTGGACTGTACGATGACATCCGGCACCTGACTCATCATCATTACATTAAGATACCCGTCGCAGCTATAAAATGAGTATGCAGGAGTACCCTGTCAAGAGAACGCATATAAAAGAACTACCGACGAATATCACTGGCAAACTCCGTGAACACTTCGAATGTGAACCTGTCGAGTCAAATGGGTATTATGAGATCAGCTTCGGTGCCATTGAACTGATGCAGGTGAAACTTGGAGCTGCGGGGAAGAGTCTTATCGTTGGCACCAGTTCACGGAAAGACCTCGAGGACGAAACAATCATACTCGATACCAATCGCCGGTTCCGGAGATATCTGGATGATGTTACCGGGTATAGCACAAAGGATCGGGTAAAAAAAGCAAAAGCAGTAGAGTGATCTCTTCCCACTTTTTTATTCGATAATAATAGCCGGTTTAAATGGTAATGCAGCACCGGCTTTCTCGTGAGCACAGGCATCAACTGCAACCACATTAACTTTCAAACCGGTATCCTTCTCCAGGAACTGTTGTGCTGCAGAGAAGATACTGAGTTCATCCGGCCTGCCTGCTATGATACGTTCTACGAGGGTCGATGAGAGCCGGTGGTGATGAGTCGTACATGCCTTGACAGCATCTGCAGCCTCCTTCCCCCGGGATCTGACCTGTTCATTCTGCATGATCTCCTTAATGACATTCTTCTTGTCGGTGGCAGTCGCGACCATGGAGAAGATATCCCATTTCCAGTCAGGAGCAATACAGATGGTCACCTGTTTGGGTGTCATCCGCAGGATGCGTTGGATAGATTCGATGTCTTCCACAGTCCTTGCGAGGAGTTCTTCGGCAAGTTCTGCAGCGATATCGCTCTCGCTCTCTTTCACCTGCGGCCATGGAGCATAGGAACAGAGTCCCTCCTGACCCATATCTTTCCAGAGTTCTTCAGCAGTGAACGGGATGATGGGGGCAAGAAGTCGGACCCAGGTGGAGCTGAGTGTCTGTAAGGTTTCTTTTCCTCCGGAGAGGTCACCACCCAGGCGCCGCCGGTACCACTTCATATCAGATTCAAGCCCGAAGAATGCTTCCTGCAGAGCCTGTCTGGTCTGGAAGTTTTCCATAGCCCGGGTAACTTCTTTGATGTGCTCCTGCATCCGGGAGAGAATCCAGTGGTCGATGGGTGCCGGACTGCCCTGGGCTGCGTAACACTCTCTGATAGTGGACGCAAATCTCTCAATCTGTTTCCGGGTGGATGAGACGAGTTCATTTCTCCAGTCAAAGTCCTGCCATGGCTCTCCACTTCCGATTAAAAACATCCGGACGGTATCAGCACCGAAGTCATCAATAGCATCCTCAAGCAGGTAGACATTACCCTTCGATGAGGACATCTTGGCACCATTCAACAGCCCCATCCCAAAGACTACCATGCCATGAGGCAGAAGAGGTCTTGGGAAGATGGAACAGTGGTGGAATATCTGGAAGGTCAGGTGATTGGAGATGAGATCCTTGGCTGAGAACCTGAAGTCGTAGGGATACCAGAAGAGGAATTCACTCCGCATCGCATCAAGTTGTTCCCGCTCTGGCAGATTGGGGGTCTCTTTTCCAAGAAAGATATAATCAAATACTTCAGGAGTAAGGATGGACGGGTTCATCTTCTTAATTCTGGCTGCGATCGTGTAGTAGGCCATGTACACAGTCGAGTCAGAGAGAGGCTCAATCAGCCACTCTTTGTCCCAGGGAAGTTTTGTCCCGAGTCCGATCCTTCTGGTACATGCCCAATCTTTGAGCCAGTCAACCGTCCGGTCAAATTCTGCCCGGACTTCTGCAGGCACCAGTTCCATATCAGCGAGCTGATCTGATACCTGTTGTTTCCAGGCCGGATCGCTGTATTCAAGGAACCACTGGTCATGCAGTACCTTGACATACACCCGTGCACCGCACCGGCAGGTGATCGGACGGGTATCAAACTCGAACATAATGAACGAGCCGTATTGCTCGGTCATGGTTTGAGCGATCTCATCACGGGCAAATTTTACCGGTTTGCCTCCATACTGCTCCAGCATTTTACCGGTTGCATGTTCGGCTGAGTAGACTTCCTGGGTGAGGGCCTCAAGATTGGGATCATCCTGATTGATGATATCTTCTTTTTCGACCGCTTCAACTGCAGGGAATTCCCCATATCCATCTACTTTAATCAGACCTACCGGTTTGATGGAGGTATACTTCCCTTTTTGCTGCAGATCGCGCAGGGCGATGTAGTCATATGGTGCATGAGCTGGAACACTCATCACAAGCCCGGTTGCCATATCAGGGTCTACAAAGACTGCAGGAAGAATGGGTACCTCGCCACAGAGCGGGTGGGACACAGTCTTGTCAACCAGGTCAGCACCGGGAACTGTCCCATGAAGGGTTACTTCGTGATCCTGCAGATTGAGTTTGTCCATCGCTTCACGGGAAAGGATCCACTCCTTTCCGTCAATCGATGCTTTCACATACTCAATATCGGGGTTAACCCAGAGGTTTGTAACTCCATAAATGGTTTCAGGTCTCAGGGTTGCACAGGGGATCGTGACATCACCGAGTTTGAAGAGGATCAGAGTGAACTTCTGAATCTCTGCTTTGTCTCCTTCAAGCAGATCATGGTCTCCCACCGGGTTTTCACACTGTGGACAGTACCTGACCGGGTGAGCACCCTTCACGACATGGCCTGCTTCTTTGAGGTGGTGCCACTGCCATTCGATAAATTTACTGTAGGTTGGCTCAACGGTAGTAAACCGACGGGTCCAGTCGATAGACAGACCTGCCTGTTTCATCACCCGTTCATATTCGTTAGAAAAGTGGTTGACAATGTTCAGCGGATCCGTGAATGAGTCAAGAACATCCTGCGGAACCCGATACAGATCCCGGTAAAGTTTGATGGCTGTCTCATCTTTACGGGCAATCCGTTTGGATATTCCGATAACCGGTGCTCCAGTTACGTGGAATGCCATCGGGTACAGCACTTCCCTACCCCGCATTCTCCAGAACCGTGCAATCACATCGGGGACAATGTACGTTCTTCCATGTCCGACATGCATCGCACCGCTGGGGTATGGGTAGGCAACGGTAAGATAGAACTTTTCCTTATCAGAAGGGAGAGCAGTGAAAGCCCCCTCCCATTGTGCTCGAATAGCGGCTTCCTGTGGGCTTTTAGTTTCCTGGGTCACAGTAATCTCTCCCTCTTTCTCACACAGTCTTGAGTCTGATGGGTTCGCCCTCATTATATCTGCGGAGCATCTCCTGGGCGATAGTACTGTTTTTGGCGAGGTGAATCTCACCAGAGTCGTTTACGGTTGCAGTGAAGAGGTATTCTCTTCCGGCAAACACATCAACGATCTTTCCGGTATTGTCAGATGATATGATAGAGAGCTGTTTCTTGTCGATTCTGACCTGCAGACCTTCTCCAAGATTCAGCTCTTCTTTTTCCACCGGAGCTGCAGCAGCGGCAACCTTTGCCTTCTTGGCAAGTTCACTTGCTGGTCTGATATCGATACCCACTCCTACCTTGTTTACGATGGCTGCAATGTTCTTGCCACCTTTTCCAATGGCTGCCGGAACATCCCGGTCATCGATGTAAACAACCGCCTTGGTTGCCGAGAGCATCTCAACCAGAATTTCTCCGTTTGAGTATCTGCCGATTTCACGCTGGATATCCCGCTCAGTCACTTCCCAGGTGGAGTTCTCCTCTTCATCCTCATCCGGCTCTTCTTCTGCCTGACGAGGCTCTGGAACAGCGACTACCTTCTCAGGTTCAAGTCCCTTTCCTGTCTCCTCTGGAGGAACGTACGGGGTAGTTGTCTCCTCTTCCTCTTCTTCCGGAGGAGTTACCGGGAGAACAATCGTCTCGGTTCCAAATTTGAATATCTCAAATGAGGTGTCACCGGTGGTGAGTTCTGACAGAGAAGTGACTGGTCTGATATGCATCTCACTGTCTACTCCCTCCGGGACTTTCATTGAAAATCCAGTGGAGTAGATGTTGACGATTTGCCCGTCTTTCAGGTAGATCATGCTACCAAAGACCTGGGAGAGAACGGAGAAATCAATCCGGTCAGCAAGTCTCTGCAGTGCTTCATGGGGTGAGACTGCGTGCAGGATGGCGATCATCCCGATTCCGGCGAGTCTCATGTCAGCGAAGACATTAAAGTCCTCGTTTTTCCTCAGTTCATCAAAGATGACATAATCAGGCCGGACCAAGAGGAGCACATCAGCGGTATTTGCCATGCTGCCATCAAGGGCAGTATACTGGGTGATCTGATCCGGTACCTGCATCTCCCGTGGCTGCTCCATCGTCTTGACAATATACCCGGAGTCACAGAGATAGGTTGCAATTGCCTGAGCAAGGGTGGTCTTTCCACATCCCGGGATACCCGTAATCAGAATGCCTGGCTTCTCACTTTTAAGCAGGTTCTTGATAATATCTGCCTGGGCATAATCATTGATACCGAGATCCACAATCGGTCTGACTGCGGTGATCTCCATACCATCGGAGAATGGTCTGCGGGCAATAGATATCCGCATGGAACCGATTTGAACAACCGTTACCCCACGCTTCTCAATCTCGATGAATCCATCGGGATCCCGCTTAGCCCGCTCAAGTACCTCCTGAGCGATGGATCGCAGTTCATATTCATTGCAGAGTTGCTCTCTGATGGTCAGGGTTTCCATCTTCTGGATGGTACCCTTTCTGGCCATCGGTTTTGCCCGCTCTTTCAGGTATACGGCGATCGTGTGTTCATCAAAAAACTGATCTATGGCAAGTGGGGTAAAATCTTCAACCTGCGGTCGCAGATAAAGAACATCTAACCCTTTTGCCTTTGCAACCTCTGACTGTACAACGTCACTTGTGATAAACCGGGCACCGTGATCGATGGCGACCCTGCGGATGAGAGAGTCAATCTCGCCACCACTGGCGAGTTTTACCTGCTCAAGGGAAGGACGTTCACCGACGAATTCTATTGTTATTATCCCTTTCTCGGCCAGTTTGCATAATTCCTGGAGTTCGGTCAGGCCTGAGAACCCTATTTCCCGTCCCTGGTTTGCCTGAGCCTCGAGTTCGGCAACAACTGCTTCCGGTATTATTATTTGAGCCCCGTTATATTCACCCGTATCGATGAGAGTGGTGATGCGTCCGTCAATAACGACGCTTGTATCTGGAACCAATTTCAAAAATATTCACCACTTATAACGTGGTCATTCATTGCTTTTATTATATACCTTATCGGGCTCAAATAAGCGGTCTGCTATAATTTTGCCGGATATGGTCCGGTAAAAACATGTCCAGTGTCCGGTATGACAGGCAGCACACTGCTGGGAAACGATGTAGATGAGGGTGTCCGCATCACAGTCCACCCGGATCTCGAACACCTGCTGAAGGTTGCCTGACTCCTCCCCTTTTTTCCAGATTTTGTTTCTGCTTCTGCTAAAATAGTGGGCGTATCTGGTTTTCTGCGTCAACTCTACGGCTTCCTGATTTGCATAAGCCAGCATCAGGATATCTTTCGTCTCCTGATCCTGGGCAATCACCGGGACTAACCCCTGACTGTCATACTGTATTTTGATATCGCCAGAATCTGTGCTCATTATACCATTACCAGTTTAAGCAGATAACCAAAGATATCTCCCAGGAAGAGGGCGGTGATCAGACCTCCGGTGATTGGGATCAGGAAGGGAACTCCATAACTGATCCATACTTTTCCGGCTTTTTTATAGAGCGCAAGTTCTTTTCGATATTTCTCAGGATGTTCCTTGAGTGACTTGGTGTATACCCGCTTTCCTCCGGAAACAAGATCTTTGATCGCTGCTCCGACTCCGATAAAGTTCCTGCTGATTGTTCCGTCTTTCTCAGAAAATTCTTCCATGACGATCCCGAACTGATCCGCAATCGTGTCTCCTGGTACCGGGAAACCGAGGAACAGGTATGGCAGGGGAGCACGGTTTCCCCTGATGATATTCATGAAGAAGAAACTGATTGGGAGAAGCAGATTCAGCACTACTGCATTGAAGAGAACACTAAACGGGAGAAATACGTAGGGTGGATACCCGAAGACCGGGTATCCGGAAAGGGGCATAAACGGGAAGCAGGGAATGAGCACTGTGATGAGGATGAGTGCCTTTGTGTCAGCCATCCCGACAAGATTGAACCGGGTGAAGAGGTAGAAAGCCACTACGAAGAAGAGAATGAGCGGAATGAGCGGCATCAGGTACGGGAGATCTCCTGTTGACAGAACAATAGACCAGAACCAGATGAGCATGGGTATCCCAATTGCTATTGCGGGATACCACATCACCACGGGGACTGCCCGTTCTCTGATATCTTCCCGGCATCCGTAGATCAGGGTGATGATCAGAGCGATGGCATTGATCAGGAGGGGAAGCATGACTGCTGGCATGCTGAATAGATCCATGATACCTCTCTCTTTTCTCTCCTTTATTTCGTATTCGAAATATTCGTGTCGGGTATGGGGTTATCGCCTGAGCACTCCCATTGAAGAGAGCCGTGCCGGGAGATATTCATCAGTAACAAAGTCGAGGCCCCGGGCAGCAAATGCCTGCTGTTCTGACTTCAGGTTCAGAGAGAGTTGCAGATTGATCTGTTCTGTCCAGTAATCAGTGGCAAACCGGGGATCAGTAAGTTCAGATTTGAGGGCAGCGACATCCTGCTCGGTCAGTTTATCTGATGGCAGGTCATAGTCCCGGATATCACTTGGCTGTACTCCGATGAACCGGGCAGACGGTGTTGCCAGAATTTCAGAGATGTGAGCACTCTTGATAGACCCATATGCAACGGATGCATAAATCCGGTATGACCAGGGGTCACCATCAGTGAAGACAGTGACCGGGAGTTCAAACTCTTTTGCAAGTCGGTTTAACACCCTTCGGGTAGATCGTGCCGGCTGCCCTTTCAGGTGGACGAGGATAGCATTATACTTCTCATCAAACCCGTTTTCAATCAGCCTGGCATACATACCACCGGTTTCTATTGCAATGACCATCTCTGCATCATGTTCGAGAAACTCCAGTTTCTCCACATTTGTCGGGATCTGGTATCCGGCTTCTCCGACATCATCACCACAGTGAATGTCTTTTGACCCCCGCCGGGTCTCTTCCCGGATCCGGAGAGGACCGAAAATACTGGCTCCGTCTTCTTCAGGTCGGAGATTGAACTGTTCCCGCTGGACATCGGTAAGGATCTCAAGGTCTTCAATCAGGAGGTTTGAATCGTTCTGAGCTGCAAACTTGGCTTTCTTCCATCCTTCAGAGATGTAATACAGTTCTCTTAAGGTGGAGGATCGGCTTTCCTTGATCTGGTGTCTGATAAACCAGATCACATATGCCATCTTGAGGATGTGCAGCGCACTCTTTTCGCTGCCTGCTTCACGCAAACGCTCCCGGTCCCCATACTTCCAGACCTCTGTATCCTCATCATATTCGATGTTTCTTTTGGTCCTGGTGGGCATCGTGATGGACGGGAGTTCACCCCGGGACATCTGGGAGTACCACTGCCTGGGTATTCCGAGAAGTTTCTCAAGGGTCTCCAGTTTTCTTGCCTCTTTATCGATCAAGGTCTACCACCACTTTCTTCTTGTCATCAATACCCCTGACCTCGATACTTCCTCTCCCCGTTCCGTTATATTCGATAATTTTAAGTTCGGTTGCAGCAAGTCTCAACTGCCAGACTGCGGTATAATCTTCACCGATTCGCTCAATGAACGCAGGCTCCGGAATTGCCTTGGTGGGGTCATCCTGGGTGATGGCATACACAGTGAGATCCACTGCATGAGAAGTATAATTGCTCACTGATATGGAGACGATCCCGTCTGTAGTCTTCTTTTTGGCAACAAGCCGTTTCATAATCTGCCCTTCTATCGGGCTTGTATCTGGAATTGGCAGTTCCAGGGTCTCGGCAACTTTTTCGGCTATATCAGGAATAATTGCACAGATTGCCCGTGCCCGTTCCTCGCTCTGTCGGCTCCGGTCACGACGCTGGATAAAGGTCTTCAGATCCCGGCCGAGATCCTGCAGAGCCAGGGTAATTTCTCGCTCTATCTCGGGTATGGAAGCTACTGCATCTTTACTTTCACTGGTGAACGGGACATTAGTTGATGCAACGTGAACCAGGATGATCATCGGGCCGGTAGGAAGTCCCTGTTGACCAATTCCATAATTCTTCCAGTTCACTCCGTTGATACATCCGGTGACGGCACAGGCCCCTTGCTGATACATGAGGGGAACCCGGTTTGCAAACCGCATGATTCGAGCCGTCCCTTCTGATTCGAGTTTCCCTCCCCAGCCCAGAGCCGCCTCCACAATGAAAGGATGTCCATGGTAAACGGCAGCAGGCCGGGTCCGTGCAGAAATAAAATCCAGTTGAAACTCTTTTTCCAGACCCTGCCGGATCAGATCTTCACCAATAGGCGAGAGACATTGCTGGGCCGGAGGTGGGGGAACATTTGCTGACTGCATTGCTGCAAGGAGTTTTCCAAGCCCCTTTGTATCAAGAGAAGAAGCAATGGTCTCCTCAGGAATACCAGCTGTTTTGAGGATTTCGTCTGCAGTTTTTTCCCCAACCCGGGTGAATCCTTCAATAAGAAAACTGCGGAGTGGTTCACTATGGGCTGCTGCCATCCGTTTGAGTTCACCCAGCTCCACTCCGTGTGGGTGAGGTTTGATCGCTTTCGGTGGGATGATAGGCTCATCACTTCCCCGATCAAACGTCATCGTCTCACCATCAAGGTCAACCCGGATCCGGGTATGGGGGTTGACGACCGAAGTATATCGGAGATATTCAACCAGACGTTTTCGTGCAGTCAGGTTGCTTTTGAATTCGATCTCTATACGGGTCCCATGAGTACGATCCCAAGTGATCTCTTCCTTTGCCAGAATCTCCGGTTCATTCGTCTCGGTCTTGATCTGGATAAGCATCCGGAATGCTTTCCGGTCTGCACCGCACCGGGAGATAATGAGGGTAGGAGTTCCTGTAGTCAACTGAGCATAGAGAACCGCTGCCGATATTCCGATACCCTGTTGTCCACGAGACTGACGTATCTGGTGAAACCTGGATCCATAGAGTAGTTTTCCAAAGACATACGGGATATTTTCCGGCACAATGCCCGGACCGTTGTCCTCCACGACTACTTTGAAGATGTCATCCTGTTGTCTGAAGATTCCGAGATAAATGTCCGGAAGAACTCCGGCTTCTTCACAGGCATCAAGAGCATTATCTATCGCTTCCTTGACGGTAGTGATAATTCCCCGGACTGGAGAGTCAAACCCGAGGAGGTGCTTATTTTTCTCAAAAAATTCTGCAACACTGATGCTTCGCTGCTGACGGGCAAGTTCGTCAGCAAGGGTTTCAGTAGGCAGTTCTGCCTGAACCGGGGTGTTCGTCTCCTTCTTTCTGGCCATCTTTTCGGTATGATAATGGGGTATTATCCTGATGTGAGTATCTGGATTGCTTCTTCGAGCGGCACGGTCTGCTGATCTCCGCCCTTGAGATTCTTGAGGGTTACCCTTCCTGATGCAGATTCTTCCTCTCCGATGATAACTGCATAGTCTGCATTTTTCCCGGCATTTTTCATCTGTGCGGAAAATCCTCTCCCCATCAGATCGATGGTGCAGATAAGTCCTGCCTGCCTGAATTCACGGGAAACTTCCAGGGCGCGGGTCCGTGCCTGAGGGGTAAAGATGACCGTTATCTGCGGCTGATATGGCATCCACATCTGCTCGCCAAGGGCGACCATTACGCGATCAAAACCGATGGCAAATCCGACGGATGGGGTATCTTCACCACCAAAGAGATGAGCGAGCCTGTATGCACCACCGCCAAGGATCTGATTCTCTGCACCGAGTCCTTCTGCAAAGCATTCAAACACCACGCCGGTATAATAATCCAGTCCACGAGCAATTGCCGGGTTTATCTCGTATGAAATCTTCAGACTGTCAAGAATCCCAAACATTTCCCGGATTCGATCTGCCTCCGGAATTTCCCCAATGATAGCAAAAATCTGATCCAGATTACGTGCTTCGATGAGCTCCTTGAGTGGGGTGGCAAGATCCTCTCTGCCAATAGTCTCTAAAAATTCCGATGCTGCATCAGAATCACGCTTATCCAGAAAAGATCGTACTTTCTTCTGTTGATCATCGGGAAGATCTTTAAGGAGAGTTCGCATAAATGAGAGGTGGCCGATCTTCATTGTGAACGTAACTCCAGCGATACGCAGAAGATCGTCAGCGACCATGATCACTTCGGCATCAGCCATCGCTGAATCAGCCCCGATCAGTTCAATGCCAAACTGCCAGAACTGACGATATCTCCCTTTCTGAGGACGTTCATATCGGTAGCAGTCTGCAAAGTAGCACCACTTTACTGGTTTTGTCAGTGAACGTCCTTCGTTCACGAACGTTCTGAGCACTGGAGCGGTCAGTTCAGGTCGAAGAGCAAGTGATCTGCCCCCCTTATCTTCAAAGACATACATCTCATCGATGATACCTTCTCCTGACCTGATGGTAAACAGATCCAGCTCTTCAAATGTTGGCGTTGAGACCTCACGGTACCCGAACGTCCGGGCTTTTGCCCGCATACGTGCTTCAATCTCCCTGCGACGCTCCATCTCTTCAGGGAGCATATCCCGTGTTCCTCGTGGTCTGCTCAGCATATTGTCAAGCCTCATTGTGTGGTGCCGAATTTACCGCCTGAGTGGTGCTTTTCCAAAGCACCGCTCCAGAACCGGATGAGATTTGGTGAATACTCTCTCCCGCTTCTCCTGTCCCTGCAGCCAGAGTCCAAGCAGCATGATCCCGATACCCAGAATGTCAGCTGAGGGAAAGAGCAGGATTTCTCCGGTTCCGGCGGTGGCAAGTGCGGTGTAGAGTACCCCTTTTTGTGCTGCTCTCCGGTATCCGGGCAGTCCGGTTCGATAAAAAATCCTCATATCGCGCAGCCAGAGAAATACACAGACAGCCGCACCGAAGAGAGCGATATAGAAGAGATAACTCACCACAATGAACCTATTATGTAATCTTTGCATCATATCTTACTTGTTATATATGGAACCTGATCTGGATCTGCGGGATCTTCTGGAACGTGTCAGAAGCGGGGCTCTCTCCCCGGATGAAGCTGAACGGGAGATATACAGCCGTGGAGCCGGCCATATCGGATCGATTGCAACACTCGATCTGGGTAGAACACGACGGTGTGGAATTCCTGAAGTAATCCTTGCAGAAGGAAAGGATCCAGAACATCTCTTTACTATCACCCGGGAATATGCAAAACGGGCTGGACGTTGTGTCATCACCCGGCTGGACCCGGCACTGGTGCCTACCCTTCAGGAGATATCTGCCGGACTTGGAGTGACGGCGGAGTACTCCCGGGAGAGCCGGGCCATGGTCATTGCCGGCTCACCCCGTAAGCCGGATACCGGAGGTATCGTGGGTGTTATCACTGCAGGTACCTCTGATATCCGGGTAGCTGACGAGGCACGGATTATTGCAGAAGAGATGGGATGCACCGTCCGCACCGCGTACGATGTCGGAGTAGCCGGGATTCACCGCCTGTTTCCGGTTCTCAATGATATGAGTGATTGTCATGCATTGGTTGTAGCTGCCGGCAGGGAAGGTACACTTCCCGCAGTGGTGGCAGGTCTGATGGACCGGCCGGTCATTGGAGTTCCTGTATCTACCGGGTATGGATACATGGGCAATGGTGAGGCAGCACTTGCCAGTATGCTTCAGTCCTGTTCGGTTCTCACGGTGGTAAATATTGATGCAGGATTTGTAGCTGGAGCATTTGCAGCACGTATAGCGGTCCTTATTGCAGGGGAAGTATCGTGAAACGGGCATTTTATATCGGGCGGTTTCAGCCGTACCATAACGGGCATCAGTATGTGATTGAGCATATCGCCAAGGAAGCTGATGAAATAATTATTGGTATCGGAAGCGCCCAGCTCAGTCATGACGCAGATAATCCCTTCACGGCAGGTGAGCGGGTACTCATGATTACCCGGGCTCTGGAAGAACTCCATAAACCATACTTTGTGATCCCTATCGAGGACATTAAACGAAATGCCCTCTGGGTTGCTCACATTATCTCGATGACTCCACCGTTTGATCAGGTATATTCCAGCAATCCGCTGGTTATCCGTCTCTTTAGTGAGGCAGGAATTCCTGTAAGTTCCCCTTCTATGTTTGAGAGACACAGCCACTCCGGAACAAAAATCAGGGAAATGATGCGTTGTAATGATGCCTGGGAGCGTCTCGTCCCTGAAGTAGTGATTGATGTCATAGAAGAGATCGGGGGAATCGATCGGATACGAGACCTGGATCGGGATGATGGAGATGTCAGTTGTGGCCCTATGCAGGGGGTTTGAGATGTTTAAACGAATCAGCGAGTTATTCAAGTCGAAGAAAGCAGAACCACAGAAGGACGAAATATCCCGTGAAGACCTGCCTGGATGGCTTACCACTCAAGAAGAGTCATGTGCAAGAAAACGTTCTGAACAGATAAATGAATCCCGTGCTACAATAGATAATGCACGAACGGATATTCTGAACCTTTTGAAGGATTTTGGGGCAGAAGATACAACTGAACCACTCCATCCCAAAGTCGAACAGGTAAACCGTCTGAATCTTCCCCAGTTTATCCGGAAGATTGAATCTGCACTTGATGTGACCTTCTCTGAGGATGATGAGATCTACTATGGCCAGGTTGCAGAGATGATCAACGGGTGTTTCAAAGCCTATAAGGGACCTGGCCGGTATCTTCATCATGTCTACGGGACGGAGGTGAAATTGTTCCGCCAGTCTATGGATCAGATTGGCAGGGAACTCAATATCCTGACCGAAATTATCAAGGTCTCCCGGATACGGATCGGAAGAGTTGTTGCAATAAGACAATCTCTTGAACAACTGGAAAAAGTTGAAGAAGAGATGAAGGCAGTCTCCAGGACACGGGATGATCTCGCGGGTAAGAAGGAGGTATTTCTCAGACAACAGGGTGAATTGTCAGGAGAAAAAGAGACAGTTGTCTCCAGTCCGGAGTATCTGGAATATCTTGGTGAGAAAGAAGCTCATGAAGGAGAAGCGGCAAAGGTTACGTCATTGTTTGAAGACCTGGATGCTCTCATCCGAACTGCTCTTCCCATCTGGCGCAGGGCACTCCGGATAGTACAGGATGAACATAACCGGGAAAAGGAGAAGGCACTTGATAATCTGATCCAAATGGCAACTCTGCAGAAGTTTGGTGAAGAGGAGTTTTCGTCTCTCACCCGGAACTCTGCAGATATGATCTTCCCCTATATTGCCGACGGACAGATCACCCTGAAGAATTCATTTGAAAAATCCCTCTTTGTGTCAGCAGACGAATATCAGGAAGAGATTGCCAGAGTCATCCATTCATGGCAGCAGGCAGAAACCGACTGGCGTCGGGATCGGGACTGCCTTGTAACTCACCCGGCATGCAGAGAACTGGTTGCCTTAGAACACCGGATTGAAGATTTGGAGAGGGAAGTGCGCCATATTGATGAAGAAATCGTAAGGGTTGATGGACGGATGCATCATCTTCAACGAGAGAAGGATGAGTCCTCGTCAGTGATTGTCGAAGAGATGAATGAGCTCTCCGGGGGAAAACTGCAGGTAGCCGGATTTGTTGTCAGTGAGGCTTCCCCATGAGCAGACCAACCCGGGATCTTCCTGTCACGAAAGGGAGAGTGGACTGTCTCCCCACCAAAAAGGAGGATCTGGATCACTGCCGGTTCTGTGCTCATTCGGTTCGGTTCAGGGTGGGAGGAAAAGAAGTTCCTTCGCCTGCCCGGGCATTTTGCACTCTTCAACGAAACTGCGAGGAGGTGGATCTCACCAAAGTGCAGGCAGTTCTCTGCGACGATCTTACACAGGAAGGGTTTCGCAGTATCATGAATATCATCGGGTAATCTCACCCTTTATTATTGCTCAAAAAATTTGAGAATTTCATCGACCCTGACATGAGTCTCAAAATGATCCGCCAGGGCATCAAAGGGATCAGTAAGGCAGGGATCCGGGACCCAAGTTGTCCCCTTCTTTTCACAGAGATACGAGACCAGAGCTTGTGCTGCCGATGGACAGGAGAAGAGACCATGCATATAAGTGCCGATTAATAACCCATCTTCTGAAACTACTCCTTCTCCGGTAAATGCTTCCGGGAGACCGGGATGCTCGGTCTCTCCCATATGGATCTCATACCCGTTCACCTCCTCGATTCGCGAAAGTATCGGCCCGATTCCTGATGATCGACGGGTTACCTGGGTTGTAGTCTTCTCATAACCGGTGAACCTGGTTGTTCCGGCGATAAGCCCGATCCCTTCGTATTCACCAGCGCATGACTCAACTCCTGAGTCAATGATCCGGTTGCAGAGCATCTGGTATCCGCCACAGATTCCGATAACCGGAATCCCTTTCCGGTGAGCTGCCTGGACATGTCCTGTGGTTCCTGAAGTGTGCATTACCTCCAGATCCTCCACGGTATTCTTCGTTCCCGGGATGATGATCGCATCATACCCTTCAAGAATCTGCCCCGGCTGCACATACGTAACTGATGCATATCGCTCAAGAAGCTCAAAATCAGTGAAATTCGATATCCGGGGAAGCCGGATGATCGCGATCTTCACGGGGGCGGTTCCGGTTTTTTTATCCTGCAATGAGAGTGAATCTTCGCTGGGTATAGCGATATCAGTTGCAGGGATGAGTCCGAGAATCGGAATATTACAGAGATCTTCCAGGATAGTGATGCCATCGTCAAAGAGTGCCGGATCGCCCCTGAACTTATTGATGATAATGCCTTTCACCAAGGGTCTGATATCTTCCGGGAGCAGGCATATTGTCCCGTATACCTGGGCAAATACACCTCCCCTTTCAATATCTGCTACCAGGATGATCGGGTATGCGAGTTCACGGGCCAGTCGGATATTTGCAATGTCTCTTGCATAGAGGTTTACTTCTGCGGCACCTCCGGCTCCTTCAACTACCAGATGATCAAATCTCCCCTTCAGTATCTTGATTGCGTCCAATGCAATGGTGAGCAGATGGTCCGTCTCCTGGTAATATGATGAAGCCTTGACGTCCCGGTATGGTCTGCCCATCAGCACGATCTGAGATGTCTGATCCCCTTTCGGTTTGAGAAGAATCGGGTTCATGGCGATCTCCGGTTCAAGACCTGCAGCCATCGCCTGCATCGCCTGGGCAATACCTATCTCACCCCCTTCTGTGGTCACATATGAGTTCAGACTCATATTCTGCGATTTAAAGGGGGCGTGACTGATAGAGCGCCGGAGGAGTAGCCGGCATATTGCAGTGACCACAGTACTCTTTCCTACATGTGAAGAGGTACCGAGGACCATTACAGACATGTGAATTACGTTTGATGGACAGGTATTAATCAGCAAGTACCTGGTGCCTCTCAAATCTCCTCCCATTTTGGATTAGTTCCCATACCGGACTATAACAAGGCTTTAATAACAAAACGGAAGATGTTATAGCAATGAATGGTGGTATTTGCTCCATTTGCGGGCTACCAAAAGAACTGTGTATCTGTGAAGAAGTTGCAAAAGAGCAGCAGCGTATCAATGTAAAGGTCAATAAGCGGCGGTACGGGAAAGAAGTTACGGTGATCGAGGGGCTCGATCCGACTGACATTGATCTTGAAGATCTCTCTAAATTCATGAAAGGGAGACTCGCCTGTGGAGGAACCGTAAAAGGGAGTTCTATCGAACTTCAGGGGAACCACCGTGACCGGGTTATCGATCTGCTCGCAAGCAAGGGTTACGCGGTGGACAATATCACATAATCGGGCGGCACGCCCCTAAAAATCAACGTTTTTTCTTCGATCGCATCATTGAGCTCAGATCCAGACGATAGTTTCCATCTTTTCCTATGAGAATCACCCGCTCATCTGACTCGGCAAGTTTGAGCAGGTTCAGATCATACATACCCGGCTCGCGGATTCGGATGCTCTCGATTGACTCCGCAGACATAGGTTCTTCAGGAGCCGTAGGTTCTAAACTGATTGGCTCTTCTTGCTTTGCAGGGAGACTCTCTTCTTCAATACTTCTGATATCTGCTGGAGGTTCTGGATCAGACTGCTCTTTCAGAAGTTGTTCTGCTTTTCTGGCCGAGACAAATGAGAACCGGGTTCCTCCACATTCCGGGCACCGGGGCGCTTGTCCTGGTACTGCTTCAAGTTGTTTTTTACACCTGAGACAGATAGTAGGCATAAGTCACCGTGATGAAATCCAGGCGCTGATGAAATCGCGGTCTCGCCGGATCATTTTCAACTGATTTGCCGGACCAATTACCGTCATTCGCCGGTTATCATCATCACCTCTGACCAGTCTTGAGAGCATCCCGCTCTTGCTCTTCTGCTTGGAAGGGTATGACTCTATTTCAATACCGGCAAACCCGTCAGGAAGAATCTCCTGCATCGTCATCTCAATAAGAGAACTCTGTTCTTCAGGAGAAAGTCCTGATTCAAGTATCACAATGGTACCTGCCCTGACCCGATCCAGGATAAGGCGGATCTTTTCCATGGACGCCATTTTGGACAGTCGCTCGTCTGATATCAGATCAATCTGAACGCCCTGCATGCTTATCACCTGAATGCCCGGACCATCTCTTCATAGAGGTCCTCAACTTTTGTTCCGGTGAGCGATGAGATCGGTACTACCGGATGCTGGGGGAATGCCGTTTTTATCCGCTGGGGAGAAGCATCCGGGAGATCAGTTTTGTTTGCGGCGATAACCACCGGAAGTCGTCTGCTCTCAATGATTCCGACCATCATGATGTTGACCTGGGCAAACGGATCTGCCGTCGCATCCATCATATAAATAACCCCGTCGATATCCTCCCTAAGCCAGTGCATCGCCTCAGCGACACCTTCAGTGGCTTCCCTTGCCCGATCAATTGCTTCGTCCCTGGCAATTCCATACTCGATGAATTCATTATAATCGATCTTGGTGGTCACTCCGGGAGTGTCCACAATATCGATAGTTATGGAGCGGCCGTTAGACCCCGTTATGGTAATATTTTCTGAGCGGAGCGCCCTGCGGGTTTCGTGGGGAACTTCACTCACTGCTCCTTCAAGTCCCGTTGACCACTCCCGTGCAATCCGATTCGCGAGAGTGGTTTTTCCTGCATTCGGAGGCCCATATATCCCTATACGGGATGTCTTTTTCTGAAAGAGATTTGCGAGGATTTTGGAGAAGGTCTGACTCAGTCCCATATTCATCGTCCTGAACGGCAGAAGCGGCAGTATTTCCCGTAAAACCGGTGTTCTGTCAGTAAGGATATGATCAGAAGGGATTATTATTGTTGTTATGTCCGTCTGATCCCTCTCCGGGTATCTGCTCCCGGTGATTTCTGAACCGATGGATTAATACCAGTTACCGGTTTATTTACTGGATAGATGCATCTGCCCGCGTATCACAGAGGTGAGAACCATGACGTATGCGAATGAGACGATCCAGCTCGAGACAAAAGTTCCCGTGCGGGATATCATGCGAAGGAACCCGAAGACTATAGATTATCGGGCAACGGTTGCAGATGCAGCTCGGAAGATGTGTAATAAGGACACCTCCGGAAGCTGTATTGTTCTGAAGGAGAACGTGGCCGTTGGCATTGTAACTGAACAGGATATTAACTGTAAAATAGTAGCAAGAGATATCAAGCCGAGTGAAGCGTATGTCCATGAGATAATGACTTCTCCCCTCATTACTCTCCATGCAGATAAAACGGTAGAGGAAGCAGCCCACCTGATGATAAAAAACCGGGTTCGCCGTCTGCCGATTATAAATGAACGGGGACTTGTTATCGGAATAGTGAGTGTGCGGGATATCGTTGCGGTATCGACAGAGATCAACGAGCTCATGGGTGAGCTTGTTGTGATCAACCAGGTTGAGGATAACTCCTCCGGAGTATGCACCCGGTGTGGCCGGATGTCAGATGACCTGAAAAGTGTTGATGGGTCTCTCATCTGTTCATTCTGCAGCGAGGAAGACCGCCTCTGATCTCCTTTTCAATCCCGGTTTTTCAGAGCTGCCGGATCGTTGGCTAGCCTGATCCGGCCGGAACGTTATTTGATCATACGTTGATCCCAATATTCAGACCAGATATGTACAATAGACACGATACCGATCATGGAACTGTACTCTCGATTGCAACCCGGCAGGTTATTTCGGCTCCGCCAACGATGCGGATCTTTGGCGCGATTGAGACTCTCACTCAGTGGGGAGTTCGTCGTCTGCCTATTGTGGATCCTGGCACACACCGGCTGAAAGGGATACTGACTGCCAGGGATGTGGTAGACTTTCTTGGCGGTGGAGAGAAGTTTAATCTGATTCACGTCAAACACGACGGAAATTTCCTGGCTGCCATTAATGAGCCGGTAAGCAGGATAATGAAACCTGATGTCCGGACACTTACTCCAAATGCCAGTATTCAGGAAGCTATCAAGATCATCGTGGAGAGTCGAATCGGCGGTATCCCTATTGTTGACGATGGCGTCCTCACCGGCATTATTACAGAACGCGATGTTCTGAAAGTACTCTGCCGGACTCACAGCAGCCTTCGGATTCGCGATATGATGACCACATCCCTGCTGGTTCAGCAGCCGGACTGCCCACTCTCGATGGTGACAAAAGTGATGACCAGTCACCAGTTCAGAAGACTGCCCATTGTAAAGAATGATGTTCTCTTTGGTATCATCACCGCAACTGATATTGTGAGGTACATTGGTTCAGGCAGAGTCTTTGAGAAACTGGTCACGGGTGATGAAACTGAAGTGATGGGAGTACCGGTCAGGGAACTGATCAGCGGAAATCTGTATACGGCAGAGCCCGAACAGACGATTACCGAATCAGCCCGTCAGATGCTGGAGAGAGGTGTCGGAGCCCTACCGGTGATTGAAAACAGCAGACTTGTCGGGCTTGTGACCGAGTTTGATCTGGTCAGGGCTTTTTCCCAGGCACAGCCGAACGGCAGGTGAGCGGATTGCTCGTTTCCGATCTGATGAGTTCTCCGGTACATGTTTGTCGTCCGGATGATACTGTCTCCCATGTGAGAAACCTGATGCTCAAGCATCATATTTCCCGGGTTCTGGTGATGGATAATGCCCATGTTGCAGGAATCATCACTCGCAAGGACATCGGGTTCCGGCTGAAAAGTCGTGACCCTGCATGGAGACGCAGATCTACAGATAATGAGATTGTCTCCTCTCTGATGACGACTGACATTATCAGTATCTCTCCAGGGAGCAGTGTCCGCGATGCCCTGATTCTGATGATGACTCATCAGATCTCCGGGTTTCCGGTCATCGATCAGGGGATGGTTCTTGGAATGGTAACAAAGTCTGACATGATGAAGGCTCCGCTCATCACGGGGCTGGATCTTCCGGTAAACGGGGTGATGCATGATGTATCAGTGGTGACTCAAAAGCACTCAGTCGATCATGTGATCGATCTGATGATGTCTGGCTGCACAGCAGTTGTGGTGATTGGTGATGATGGTACTCCGGCAGGAATTATTTCTGAAAGCGATCTGGCATTTGCCCGGTATGGGCGTGATCAACCGGAAAAGATGCTTGCAGGAGAGATCATGCATTCACCAGTAATCACCGTCGAAGAGACAGCGCGGACAGGTGACGTGGTGCATGAAATGGTGACCGGGAATGTAGGAAGTCTGGTTATCACCAGTGTACAAGGAATAAAAGGAATAATTACCAGAGATGATATCATAAAGGAAGTGGCTCAATGACCAATACTATACTTGTCAGAGACGTAATGTCAAAACCTGTGACGGTTGCAAAATCAATACCGGTCACTGAAGCATTAGATAAGATGCTTGATGTCGGTATTGATCCGCTTATTGTTGTCCATAATGATGAAGTGGTTGGCACCGTTTCCAGGCACAAGATCGTTGAGAAACTTGGCACCAAACACAGCTCTGAAGTCTCACCGACTGCAATCCATGTCTCCAATACCATCGACGACGACTTCACCTTCATCTATGATGATCAGGAAGTTGACGTTCTTATTCCGCTCCTTCAGGAACGGTATAAACTTGCCGTGGTATATGACCTAGATAACAAACTGATCGGTCAGGTAAATTCCGCAGACATCCTCGGAAAGATGAAGCCTGAAGGAGATCTGGCATCTGTCATGGAACGGGCACACTCGGTTGAGGCCGGTGAACGCATGGTCCATCTTCGCAGAAAAATGATCGATGAAAAGATCTCCCGGTTTGTGGTCATGTCTGAAGGTAAGATGTCAGGCATTGTCTCTGAAACTGATGTCGCTGTAGCTCTGCGTAAGTTCCGGGAATCGGTAGATGACCGACACCAGGAACACCAGGTTCGAAATATTCTCGTGCAGGATATCATGACCGCAGGGGTGCAGACAGTCGAGGTCGGATCATCCATTGAAAGCGTTGTTTCGATGATGCTCTCCAAGAATTACAGCAGTGTTCCGGTAACAGAGAATGGCAAGGTCGTGGGACTCGTGACCCGTCAGTCCCTGATCCAGGCACTCTGATTTTTTTTACGACTCACACGCCCTTATATAGGGGCTCTTTCCAACTCTTAGAGAATGATGCTCGATCCTACTACTCCAGTCAGACCGGTTTCAGATGTTGCAACCCTTCTGGATGCGATGAGCAGAACCGGGTTTCAGGGGAGAAAACTCGGAGAATCTGTCGCTATCTGGAGACAGATGATTGAGGATCCTCCGGTCCGGATTCTCCTCGGCCTATCGGGTGCGATGATTCCTGCAGGAATGCAGGAGTGTCTGATTGAATTAGCCAGCCGGCGTTATGTGGATGCCATCGTCTCAACCGGGGCAAATATCTTCCATGATATCTGTGAGCACTGCGGAGTCAGACATTATATCGGGCATCATCATGTTGATGACACTGAACTCTTTGGCAAAGGGATTGATCGAATCTATGATGTGTTCGCCTATGAAGAACAGTTCCGCGAAGTAGACAATATTATTGCTCAGTTTGCCCGGGAATCAGGGGGATTTGAAGGGTCCTCTGCATCGTTTATCAAACAGCTTGGACAGTGGCTTATTGATACCTATCCGGAGGGGAGATCCTTCACTGCTACCTGTGTCAGGCAGGGTATCCCCATCTTCATCCCTGCTCTGTGCGACTCATCGATTGGAATCGGACTGGTGATCGCCAGGAGGCAGGGGGTCCACATCATGGTGGATCAGATTTGTGATGCTGATGAGATCACAAAGATTGTGGAGGAGACGGGACGGACTGGTGTTGTGTATATCGGGGGTGGGGTTCCAAAAAATTTCATCCAGCAGACCCAGGTGATCGCCTCTATCCATGAGAGTGAGTGCAGCGGTCATGAATATGCAATTCAGTATACAACTGACACGCCGCATTTTGGTGGTCTTTCCGGATGTACCTTTGAAGAAGCAATATCGTGGGGAAAAGAGACTTGTTCCTGTAAGAAGGTTCAATGCTTCTGTGATGCAACCATCGCTCTTCCTCTTGTCACATCTGCGCTCATTGGCTCCGGGGTCGTCCGTGCCGCGAAAAAAACCGGATAATCCGGATCAACATGACCTTCCCGGGCCGGAATCGGCAAGAGATATCATAACTCTTATATCTGATTCTCTACCACATTGGTAAGCACAATTCCTGTAGCAACGGAGTATCTCTGTTGCGAGTGTCTACACAGATGCGAATTTGATTGTTGAGGTAGCCAAGCCAGGTATGGCGCAGGGTTGCTAACCCTGTGTCCCTTGGGACTCGGGGGTTCAAATCCCTCCCTCAACGCTTGACACGCAGGCGCTTTGTATAAGCGAGGCATTGCATGGCTCAGGAAGATCAGGAGATTAATTACTTCGTCAGGGTACTCAACACTGACCTCGACGGTACCAAACCAGTGATTGTAGCACTGACAGGTATCAAGGGTGTCGGAAGGCACACCGCCCAGATCATTGCTGAGGCGGCTGCTGTACCGAAACACGAACTGATGGGAAAACTCGAAGAAGCATCTGTTGATCGGATTCGTGAGGTTGTTAACAACTACTCCGAGCGTATTCCGGTCTGGATGACGAACCGGCCAAAGGACGTCTACACTGGCGCCCCCAAGCACATCATCGGGACTGATCTCGCTCTCATCAACGAGGACGACATCAACATTCTCAAGAAGATTCGTGCCTACCGCGGGATCAGACATGAGACCGGACAGAAGGTTCGTGGACAGCGCACCAAGTCGACCGGAAGAACCGGCCTGATTGTGGGTGTGAAAAGAAAGAAGGCCTGAGGGTGAATCATGGGATATCCAGGAAAGAATCACAAACAGTACCAGACACCCAAACGCCCGTTCGAACTTTCCCGTATTGAGGAAGAGACCCGCCTCGTTATCGAGTATGGTCTTCGAAACAAGAAGGAAGTCTGGATTGCCAAGGGTGCCCTTCGCCGGTACCGTATGGCTGCTCGTGACATCATTGCTCTCCAGTCTGGTGGTGCAAGTCAGGAGCTCATCGAGCGGAAGAAGGCAGAACTGGTCGGTCACCTGAACCGGATCGGTATCCTTGGTCAGAACGCAGGCATCGATGATGTGCTCTCCCTTCGGGTTGAACAGCAGCTCGACCGCCGGCTTCAGAGCATGGTTTATCGCCGTGGGTTTGCTCGCTCACCAAAACAGGCACGCCAGTTCATCACCCATGGACACATTGCGATCAATGGTCGCAGAGTTACGATTCCGGGATACACTGTCAGCGCTGCTGAACAGGAACTTATCACGTATTCAGGCTCTTCACCTCTGGTCAGTGATATTCATGGCGAACGTCAGCGTATCGCCAAGGTAGGGAGATAATTATGAGTGAAGGGAAGGAGAAGTGGGGTGTTGCACACATCTACGCCTCATTTAACAATACCATAATCACCGTCACCGACCTGACCGGGGCTGAGACGATCACCAAGAGCAGTGGTGGCATGGTCGTAAAGCAGGATCGCAACGAGAGTTCTCCGTATGCTGCAATGCAGATGGCACAAAATGTCGCGCAGGCAGCAAAGGAGAAGGGTTTAGTCGGACTTCATGTGAAGGTCCGTGCACCAGGACGAGGGAAGCAACGCTCACCCGGTCCGGGAGCACAGGCTGCAATCCGAGCTCTCGCCCGAGCTGGCGTCCGCATCGGTATCATTGAGGATGTCACGCCCGTACCACACGACTCCTGCAGAGCAAAAGGCGGGAAGAGAGGTCGTCGGGTCTGATGAAGATAGATTTCAGCAGCGTTGAGGATAACAGCACTTCATTTGTGCTGAGTGGATCAGATATTGCATTTGCAAATGCCCTTCGCCGGGCAATGCAGAGCGAAGTGAAGAGCTTTGCAATCGAGGACGTCAAGATCTATGACAACACGAGTGCACTCTTTGACGAGATGCTTGCACACCGGCTTGGTCTGATTCCGCTCACCACAGATCTGCAGAATTACGTACCCCGGGACGTGTGCTCCTGTGATAACAAAGGTTGTCCCAAGTGCACCGTTACTCTGACGATGAGTGTGGAAGGGCCAAGAATGGTCGTCTCCGGTGATCTCATCTCTCAGGATCCGGCAGTTCAACCGGCAGTCGCAGATGTTCCGATTGTCAAGCTTGAGAAGAACCAGAAGGTCGTACTGGAGGTATACGCAATCCTGAACCGAGGCTTTGAGCACGCTAAATGGCAGCCGGTCACGGTATGTGGATATAAAAATTACCCGCTCATCACACCAGACAAGCAGTGTGACGGGTGTGGATTGTGTGTCGAGGTCTGTCCCATAAACATCCTGGAAGTTAAAGGCGGAAGCATCACCGTGAAGGAAGGGGGAGACATTAAGTGCTCACTCTGCCGGCTCTGTGAGCAAGCCTGCCTCAACAGCGGGATCGGGGATGAACCGGCAATTCATGTTACCATGGATGAGAACCGGTTTATCTTTACGATGGAGGGTGATGGTTCACTCCCCGCAACAGAGGTTCTTAACCAGGGGCTGCTGTATCTAAAAATTCAATCAGACGAACTCCTCGAAGCGCTCTGCGAAATCAGGGGGTAACGGATCATGAGCAAAAGATATGATAAGTCCAATCCGCGCCTCACCGAACTCATCAGGCTCCTGAAGAAGACGTCGAGTGAGAACGAGGTGCAGATCTGGCGCGACATCGCGGTCAGACTCGAGAAACCGAGCAAGAACTACGCAGAAGTGAACGTGAGCAAGATCAACCGGTATGCAAAAGAGGGTGAAACCCTTCTCATACCAGGCAAAGTTCTTGGGAGCGGTATTCTGGAATCCAAAGTCACAGTAGCAGCTCTGAACTTTTCAGAGTCAGCTGTTGACAAGATTGCAGGAAAACAGGGAGAATGCCTCAGCATTGAGCAGCTCCTTGCACAAAACCCGAAGGGCAGCCACGTAAGGATTCTGAGGTGAGTGAGCAGATGGTAACGGTAATCGATGGAGACGGTCTGCTTATGGGCAGACTTTCCAGCGTGGTTGCGAAGCGTGCACTGGATGGGGAAGAGATTGCAGTCATCAATGCAGAGAAAGCAGTCATCTCCGGAAGCCGTGCACGTGTCTTCGGAATCTATAAGCAGAAGAGGGAACGCGGATCCCGTGAAGGCGGTCCGTTCTTCCCACGCAGACCGGATCACATCCTGAAACGGACTATCCGTGGGATGATTCCATACAAGCGTCAGCGGGGTATTGAAGCAATGAAACGTATCAAGGTCTATGTGGGCGTTCCCTACGAACTCGAAGGGATCGCTGCAGAGAAACTTGACAACGCTCACAAGAACCGCCTGAACACTCCTGCATGTGTCACTCTTGGCACGGTCAGCAGTTTCCTTGGAGCAAAGTTCTGAGGGAGGAAAGAAGATGGCAAAAGTGATTAACACGAGTGGTAAGCGGAAAACGGCAATCGCCCGTGCAACATTCAGGCCTGGTAAGGGTGTCATCAGGGTAAACTCCCTGATTCTTGATGTCTTCTCCACTGAACTTGCACGGATGAAGATCGGAGAGCCGCTTAACCTGCTTCCAACTGCTCTTGATGGCATTGATGTTGCAATCAAGGTGAAAGGTGGCGGTGTAATGGGTCAGGCAGAAGCTGCCCGCACTGCACTTGCACGTGGTATTGTCCAGTGGCATGGAGATCCAAAGATGAAGGATATTTATCTTTCCTATGATCGCAGTCTGCTGGTCAATGATTCCCGTCAGAAAGAAGCCAAGAAACCACACGGCCGTGGTGCTCGTAAGAAATTCCAGAAGTCATACCGGTGATCTTTATTACAACGACAGCTAACATAGAAGGTGCAATTATATGATACCTGTTCGCTGTTTCACCTGTGGTAAGGTAATCTCCACCGCATACGAGGACTATAAGCGCCGCAGAGATGCAGGCGAGGATCCCCAAAAGATCCTCGACGATCTCCATATGGATCGGTATTGTTGCCGGCGTATGTTGCTCACGCACAAAGAGATTATTGATGAACTCAATCCTTATCAATAATGAGGGATCGTAGGGTAGCCTGGACCATCCTAGGGCGTTCGGGACGCTCTGACCTGAGTTCAAATCTCAGCGATCCCATTCTTGTGTTGACTAATTTTTGAGGAATCGGATGCAGAACTATACACGCTATGAAAAGGCACGCATTGTCGGCGCCCGGGCGTTACAGATCTCGATGGGTGCTCCCATCCTCATCACGAGTACGACAATAGATCCGCTCTATCTCGCGATGGAGGAGTTTGACAAGGATGTCATCCCCATCACCTGCAGGCGGAGATAATCGATTAGGATGACGACGATACGCACTGTTGATCTGAGAATTATTCTCGACTCTCGTGGTCGCAGAACGATTGAAGCAGACATCACTGTTGAAAATGGGTTTGGAAGAGCTGCTGCTCCCGGAGGTGCCAGTACTGGTATCCACGAAGCAGCAGTAAAAGATCCGGCTTCAGCCATTGATGATGCTATGCAGCAGGTTCTTCCCCATCTGATCGGTCTTGATTCCCAGGATCAGATCGGATTCGACGGCCTGCTCCGTGAGATCGATGGAACTGATTCGTTCTCAGGAATCGGTGCGAATCTGTCAGTAGCCCTCTCGATGGCAAATGCGAAAGCTGCCTGTTCCGCTCTTGGGATGCCGTTGTATCGGCATCTGGGAGGAGTTTTCGTCACATCGGCACCTCTGCCACTGGGAAATATCATTGGTGGCGGTGCTCATGCGGCCGGCTCTACGGAGATTCAGGAGTTTCTGGTCGTTCCGACCGGAGCCCGGAGTATCCGGGAAGGCGTTTTTGCAAATGCCCGCGTACATGCGAGAGTAAAAGAGATCCTGAATAAACAGGGAATATCCTGTGGTAAGGGCGATGAAGGGGCCTGGGCCCCGGCAATCACGGATAAGCAGGCCTTTGAAGTGATCACCGAGGCAGCAGGCATGGTATCTGACGAAGTCGGATTCACCCTGAGTACTGGGGTCGATATCGCTGCCAGCCAGTTATATAATCCGTCAACCGGGCTCTATGAATACCGGGACGGAGTTACCAGGACCGTCGATGATCAGATAGCCTATGTGGCAGAACTCATCGATGAATACGGGCTGGTCTATGCTGAGGATCCTCTGTATGAAGAGGATTTTTCCTCTTTCGCCGCCCTGACCAGTCAGATGGGCAGCACCTGCCTCATCTGCGGTGACGATCTTTTCGTCACCAATCCTTCCCGCATAGGGAAGGGAATAATTGAAGGTTCGGCAAATTGTGTGCTCATCAAGCCGAACCAGATTGGTACCCTTACTGATACTTTCGAGGCAGTAACCCTTGCCCGAAAGCACGGCATGGAAACCGTTATGAGCCACCGATCCGGAGAGACAGAAGATGCAACGATTGCTCATCTGGGATGTGCATTCGGGTGCGTCTTCCTGAAGACCGGGGTAGTCGGCGGAGAACGAACTGTGAAACTGAATGAACTCATTCGCATAGAGGAGAGTATGTATGAACGGAAATGAGATGGAGATTGAACTGAACGAGCCCCTTGTCTCTGTTGAAGAGTACCTTGCGGCCGGCGTACACATCGGAACCCAGCAGAAGAGCAGTGACATGAAGAATTTCATCTACCGCGTACGTGGAGATGGACTCTACATCCTTGACATCAGAGAGACTGACGAGCGGATCAAGCTCGCGGCAAAGTTCCTCTCACAATATGATCCTGCCAAGGTTCTGGTTGTCACCTCCCGTCAGTACGGGCAGTTCCCGGCACGCCAGTTTGCAGAGGCAATCGGTGCATTCCCTATGACCGGCCGGTACATCCCCGGAACCCTGACCAACCCGATTCTGCCAAAGTATGCAGAGCCGGAAGTCATCGTGGTTACTGACCCGGTCAGTGATGCCCAGGTAATCAAAGAGGCTCTCCAGATTGGTATCCCGGTAGTTGCACTCTGTGATACCAACAATATGACAAGCCTCGTTGACATGGTCATTCCAACCAACAACAAAGGTCGCAAAGCCCTGTCAATGATCTACTTCCTGCTCACCAGAGAATTCCTCCGGCACAAGGGGTACAGCACCTCACTGACGCCAGAGGACTTCGAGACGGATCTGTAATCAGCCAGAGCATCATCAGGATCGATATCCTGATGAACTCATACGGTATACTACACAGTCCGATGATGATCAGGAGATGTACCGTGGCCGGGATGTTCTACCCGGCAGATCCGGTTCAGCTCACCCATATGCTGGACCAGTTCTTCAGGTTCACTCGTACCGGGGGAGATGCAAAAGGAATTGTATCTCCTCATGCCGGTTACGTCTATTCGGGTCAGACCGCCGCCCATGCCTTCGCGGCAATCAGGGACGGTTTTGACGGAACCTTTCTTTTGATCGGTCCCAGCCATCGGGGCTTTCCTACCTGTATATCAGCAATACCCTGGGACACCCCGCTTGGTCCGGTAAAAACAGACACCGACCTCGGCGCTCTGACCCGTCTTCCGGTTGACGACCGGGCGATGTCTTTTGGGAATGAGAATTCCTTGGAAGTTCAGATTCCGTTTATCAGATATCGTTTTCCTGAAGCGTCAATTCTTCCTGTGATGATGGGGCCTCAGACCCTGCAAGAAATAGAGCGAATTTCGGGGCTTATTAGTCACGCGATTTCGCAATATTCCGGGAATGTAAGGATAATTGCCTCCAGTGATTTCTCCCATTATGTTCCTGCAGAGAAAGCACAAAATGACGATCTTTTTGTCATTGAAGCACTGAAAGATCTGAATGTGCAGGAATTTTATAACCGAATACAGAAGAATCATATCAGCGCCTGCGGATACGGTCCAATCGGAGCAATGATAGAGGCGCTAAAACCGCACGGGGCTGTCCGTTGCGACCTCATATCATATACGACAAGCGGGGAAGCCAGTGGTGACTTCCAGCAGGTTGTCGGATATGCGGCCCTGGCGGTGAACTGATTGGCAACATGGAGTGCCCCTGGAAAGGTATTCCTCTTTGGTGAGCATGCAGTTGTCTATGGGAAACCGGGTATTGCGCTTGCCATTCGCCCACGGGTATATGTAACCGTGAGAAAAACTCATCATGCCCACCATGCCAAATCCCCCTATATTGATCAATGCTTCAAAGAACTGAACGTGAAAGGGAGTGTCTATATCAACTCACAACTCCCCAGTTCTTCAGGACTTGGATCTTCAGCAGCGGTAACGGTTGCAACAATCGCTGCGATCAATGATGAATTTGGTCTCGATAAAACCCGGGATCAGATTGCTGAACTGGCATTTAAAATAGAGAAGAAGGTTCAGAAAGGGCGGGCAAGCCCAACCGATACAACGGTGTCCACCTATGGGGGGATGTTCTTAATTAAAGAAGGGACCCGGAAGAGGCTGGCCCCCCAGAATTATCACCTGGTAGTGGGAAACTCCCAGGTAACGCATTCGACCGCGAGAATGGTCGAGAAGGTTGCCGACCTGAAGATGAAGTATCCAAAGGTCTGTGAACCGGTGCTTGACGCAATCGAGTCACTCACACTCGATGCAATGAAACACCTTGATGAGCCGCAATACCTCGGCCGTCTCATGGATATGAACCATGCACTCCTTGATGTCCTCGGAGTAGGTCATCCCCAACTCTCCCGTCTGGTTCTGGCAGCCCGGGCAACCGGTGCATACGGGGCAAAGACAACCGGAGCAGGTGGAGGAGGGTGCATGGTAGCGCTGGCGCCCAAGAACCTGAAAGCCCGAATTGCCGGAGCGATTGAGGTGAGTGACGGGCGTGCGCTTATTACCTGTCTCGATACTGAAGGACTTCGGAAAGAAAAGGATGCGTAATCGAACGATATTAAAACTCGGCGGGAGTGTGATAACCGAGAAAGCCGCAGGATCTGCAGGGAGCATAAGACATGGGGATCTTACCTCTATTGCTGCTTCCCTTGCCTCCTATCCGGATCTCCCCCTGCTTATTGTACATGGTGCCGGATCATTCGGCCATCCCCAGGCAAAAGCATACCATATTCAGGATGGCGTGACCCGGGAGAACCGCAAGGGGATCTTTGAAACCCATCAGGCAGTTGGAGAGTTGAACAATGCTGTTGTTGCTGTTCTTCGAAGCAGTGGCATTGAAGCAGTTTCAGTGCATCCACTCCATGGATGTGAAGCTATTGATGGCAAACTGGTAGATCCCCTGTTCGGCCATCTGGATAAGATGATCGAGCTTGGGCTTGTACCAGTTATTCATGGGGATGTTGTTATGGATCGAGTTCGGGGAGCCTGCATCGTTTCCGGTGATCAGCTGATTCGGGTCCTGGCAGAAGGCCTGCACATGGACCGCGTCGGTCTTGCGACAGACGTGCCCGGCCTTCTCGCAGAGGATGGGTCAGTTGTGAGGGAACTGCGCAATTCTACTGCGCATACGGTTACCATCGGCAACTCGGATCACATCGATGTGACCGGGGGAATGGAAGGAAAGATCGCAGAACTACTTACGCTGGCAGATCATGGAATCAAATCCGAGATCTTCCATGTCTCACAGATCGAAGCGTTTCTCGCCGGGAAGGATCATGGCGGGACCCGGATTTTACCGGAGGGGACATGAACCGATCAACGTTCACCTCTTCGAGGAAACTGGATCACCTTCGTATCTGTCTTGAAGAAGATATTGAATCAGGAAGCACCGGTTTTGAAGATATCAGGCTGGTTCACAATGCTCTTCCTGATGCAGACATGGATACTCTCGATCTCTCAACCGACCTGCTCGGGCACCGGTTCAATTCGCCACTCTTCATCTCTGCGATGACAGGCGGGCATCCGGAGACGACCCGGGTCAACAAGGTACTTGCTGAGGCCGCCCAAAAATACGGTCTTGGCATTGGGGTTGGATCCCAGCGTGCAGGAATTGAAGATCAGACTCTTACCGATACCTTCTCGATCGTCAGGGATACTGCTCCGGACGCATTCATCGTAGGAAATCTCGGAGTTGTACAACTTCGGGATCATGGAATTGCCTGGGCGGAAAAAGCGGTGGAGATGATCGATGCAGACGCTCTCGCGATTCATCTGAACTTTCTTCAGGAGGCAACGCAGCCTGAAGGAGATCACGATGCTACCGGATGTCTGCAGGCACTGCGTGAAGTGTGCCGTGAATTAAAAGTCCCGGTCATTGTTAAGGAGACTGGATGCGGAATCTCGGAAGAGACCGCCCGGGTCTGCTTTGGAGCGGGTGCTGCCTGTGTTGATGTCGGCGGGTACGGCGGTTCGTCATGGGCAGCGATAGAGAGTTTTCGAGCAGGAAAAGGGGATGCAGGCGGAGATCAACGGCTCTCGGATCTTGGCCTTCTCTTCAGTGAATGGGGGATACCCACTGCGATAAGCGTCATGGAGGCAGTCAGATGCAACGGCCCGGTGATCGCAAGTGGTGGGATCAGAACCGGTATAGATGTCGCAAAGGCATTGGTTCTGGGAGCCCGTCTCGGGGGAATGGCCCTTCCTCTTCTCCAGCCGGCATGTGATGGAATAGATGCCCTGTCAGAAAAAATTGAGACAATTCAGCAGCAACTGCGGATTGCTCTCTTCCTGACCGGACACACCCGGATTTCAGAGATGACCAATACCAGATGGTACGCAACCGGCAAGACAGCGCAACTGATACCGCAACAATAATTAAAGGAGGATACCAGCTTGGACATAGAAGTCCTTGCAGTGGGCGGCTACAACGAATTTGGACGAAATATGACCGCCGTCCGCTGTGGAAAAGAAATAGTTATTATCGATATGGGGATTCGGCTTGATTCGCTGATGATGCACCCCGAAATCGAGATGGAAAATACTCACTCTCTGGATCTGATCGAGATGGGTGTCATCCCTGATGACACCGTAATGGACCAGATCGAAGGGGCAGTGAAAGCGATCATTCTCTCCCATGGACACCTGGACCACATTGGTGCCGTTCCCAAACTGGCACACCGGTACAATGCTCCGATTATCGGAACACCGTACACGATCGAATTAGTACGCCAGTCCATTGAAGGTGAGAAGAAGTTTGGGGTGAACAATAAACTCCTCCCGCTGAAATTCGGGCAGAGGTTCACCATCTCCAACACGCTCTCGATTGAATTTGTCAGAACCCAGCACAGTATCATTGATACGGCAACGGTTGTTCTGTATACACCAAAAGGAGCAATCGTTTACGCACTTGACTTTAAACTTGACCGCAACCCGGTCCTCGGGGAACCACCGGACTTTGCCAAACTGAAGAAGATCGGGAAGGAAGGGGTTCTCTGTATGATCGCAGAGGTTACCAACGTACACCGGAAGGGCCGGTGTCCGAGTGAGCAACTGGCAAAGAGTATGGTACGCGATGTGATGACGAGTTATGAGGATGATAAGAATGCGATTATTGTCAGTACCTTTGCTTCACATATCGCCCGTATTAAGACAATTGCCGAGTGTGCTCATGAGATTGGACGCAAACCCCTGCTCCTTGGCAGGTCCATGGAACGATATTGCAGCACGGCAGAGCAGATGAAGTATGTGCGGTTCCCTGAAACCACGAGTATCTTCGGAAACCGCCGGGTTGTTGAGCGTACCCTTCGCCGGGTCATCAAAGGGGCCAGAGATGAGTATGTTCCTATTGTGACCGGTCATCAGGGAGAACCTGGATCAATTCTCACGCGAATTGCCCAGAAGGATACTCCATACCGGATTGAGAAAGGAGACAAGATCATGATCAGTGCTCAGCTGATCCCTAATGATATGAACCGGGCACAGCGGTACCGGATGTTCACCATGCTCAAACAGCAGGGTGGACGTATCTTTGATGATCTTCACGTATCGGGTCATGCATATTGTGAGGACCATTACGAGTTTCTCAATATGCTCAACCCTCAGTATGTCATCGCTGCCCACGGAGGCATCGATATCACCTCCGAGTACCTGAATCTCGCACGCGATTGCGGGTATACATTGAATAAAGACTTCTTCCTGATGGCAAATGGCCAGCGGCAGAAGCTTACCTGAACGGTGAAAATTATGGATCTGGAGACGTATCTGCGGAAAACGGCCATCGAGGTCAACACGCTTCTTGACCAGTATTATGGCACCCCTGGCACAGAACTTTCAAAAGCAGCAAATCACCTCCTTTTTGCAGGAGGAAAACGGCTCAGACCTGCTCTCTTCAAACTGGCAGCTGATGCTGTCAGGCAGGGGAGTTCATCCTCAATTCTTCCAGCCGGTCTGGCTCTAGAAGTAACGCACAACTTTACTCTCATTCATGATGATATCATGGACGGGGATGCAACCCGGAGAGGGAAACCGACGGTTCACACTCTCTGGGGTGAGCCTGCAGCAATCCTTGCCGGAGATGTGCTCTATGCCCGGGCGTTTGCCCTGATCTGCGATGCTATCGCTGCAGATGCGGCAAAGATAGAAGCTACAGCTATGCTGGCACAGACATGTGTGGAGATCTGTGAGGGGCAGCAGCTGGATATGTCGTTTGAAGAACGACATGATGTCACCCGAAATGAGTACCTGGACATGGTCACCAAGAAGACCGGGGTACTATACGGAGCAGCCGCTGCTATGGGCGCTCTGCTTGCTGGTGCTTCCAAAGAGCAGATTGATGCCCTCTATACCTACGGATGCAGTGTGGGTGCGGCATTCCAGATCCAGGATGATATCATTGATCTGATGGCGCCATCAGAGCAGTCAGGTAAAGATCAGGCTTCTGATATCAGGGAAGGAAAGCAGACGATCATCGCAATCACTGCCCGGGAGAAGGGGATTGACCTTGCTCCCTATCGCCGGCCACTTTCTCCTGAAGAGATCACTTCCCTGATTGCAATTCTGGAGAATGCAGGTGTCATCTCTGAAGTTCAGGCAACCGCAGATAAAATGGTCAAAGATGCCCTTGACGGACTTTCCGTCCTTCGTGAGTGTCCGGAACGAGTTCTGCTCTCTGACCTGGCATACTTCTTCATCCAGCGGGGGTACTGAATTGGACAGTGATCTTCGGAATATCCTTCTGAGTGCGGCATTGCAGAATGCAGTGAAACACAAGAGCGTACCGGCTCCGGGCGCTGTCATGGGCGTAGTCATGGGAGGTCACCCTGAACTTCGTTCCCGGTCTGGTGAACTGAAAGGTCTTCTAGGTGATGTGATCGCTGAGGTCGCTTCCCTGTCGCATGAACAGCAGGAAGAATTACTTGGCAGGATTGCTCCGGATCTCCTCTCTGCTCTTTCGGAAAAGAAAGAGAAACGGAAACACACTCTGCCTGATCTGCCGGGTGCCGAGAATGGAGTGGTGATGCGGTTTGCTCCAAACCCCTCCGGTCCTCTCCACCTTGGTCATGCAAGGGCGGCGTTTCTCAACGATGAATACCTCAAGCGATATGGCGGGAAATACATCCTCCGTATTGAGGATACGGATCCCAAACGTGTTGACACAGAAGCATACCAGATGGTACCGGAAGATATTGCCTGGATGGGTCTCAAGATCACAGAGACGGTTTACCAGTCTGACCGGTTCCCCCTGTATTATGATGTCGGGAAGGAACTGATTGCAAAAGGTGCCGGGTATGTCTGTAATTGTGATAATGAGGAATTCAAAAACCTTAAGATGCACAAACAGGCCTGTCCATGCCGTTCGCAATCACCAGAAGAGGCAGCAGACCTCTTTGACAAGATGCTTGATGGTGGGTTTGCCGAGGGAGAAGTATCGGTCAGACTCAAGACTGATCTTGCCCATCTGGATCCGGCAATGCGGGATTTCCCGCTCTTCCGGGTATTGACCTCAGTTCCCCATCAGCGGGTAGATGCTGTTGTCTATCCGCTCATGAATCTCTCGGTAGCAGTGGATGATCATCTGCTTGGGATGACTCATGTTATCCGGGGGAAGGATCATATCGCCAATACCGGACGACAGAAGTTTATCTTTGACTACATGGGTTGGAAGCAACCTGTATACCGTCATTATGGTCGGATGGGAATTGAAGGGGTAGTCCTTTCAACCTCCCAGATGCGTCAGGGAATCGAGGCTGGAGAGTACACCGGCTGGGATGATGTCCATCTTGGAACACTTCGGGCAATGGCACGAAGGGGTATCGAGCCGGAAGCCGTCAGAAATGCGGTTGTAGAGATCGGAATCGGAGAGACTGATATTCAGTTCTCCTGGGAAAATCTCTACGCGAAGAACAAAGAGATCGTCGATGCCAAGGCTGACCGGTTCTTCTTTGTTCCTGAACCAATAGAACTGACGATTGAGGGAGCAGCACCCGTAACGGCAAAAGCCATGCGGTATCCGGGAGATGAAGCACGAGGTTTCCGTGAGATTCCATTTACCGGGAAGATTGTGATTCCCCGTGCAGAACTTGAGTCCGGAGCATCGATGATCCGGCTGAAGGATCTCTTCAATATCACCATCATCCGGGATGGCAGTGTCTATTCTGCGAAGTATGCCGGTGATGAGCTTCAGCAGGCACGGGAGGCAAAAGCTCCCATTATCCAGTGGCTTCCTGCAGGATATGGAACTCCCTGCCTGATCAAAAAGGCTGAGGGAGATATTTCCGGGGTTTGTGAGCCGGAAGTATCAACCTGGCAAAACCGCATAGTTCAGTTTGAGCGGGTCGGATTCAACCGGATCGATGCAGTAGGCGATCAGATCGTGGCATATTACAGTCACCGGTGAGATCAACCTCTTCGACTCCCTTTCTTTTATTTCATCCCGGTTTCTATGAGTCAGGGGTGCTGTTTACCTATCTCTCCATTTGATAGGGATCAAGATCATGTTTTTGCAGCCCTTCTCACGACAATACAGGTTTTTTCCGACACGTTGGATATGGTCGATCAGATCAACCATAAATGGTAGGTTAATCTCATCAATTGCGCAGCGAAGTATGAGAAGATCATCGATATTCAGTTCTTCTCTCATGACTCTGGAACGTAATGTTTCAGTCAGTGACCCATCTCGCTGTTCCACAAGAATTCTTGCTATCTTCTGAAAACTGGATTTGTATTTCCGGGTGTAAGGGTAGTGGAAATACCTCAAATTGAGCATCACATTTTTTCCTGGAGCCGGCGGGTATGGATGTACCAGATCATTTTTTACTCTCCACCGCTTCGATAGTAAAGGGGAAGTATTTCAATACGAAATTCAGACGATTTTTTTATCGATATGTATAATCCAACCTTGCGTACAAAAGAATAGTTATCTCATTATCTCATATCTTAAAGAGCATTCCACATTTGAAGGGAACCCGATATGGCAATGGATAACCAGCCTGATTTTTACTTAAAAGCGTTTTCCATCATTTATCTGTTATCCGTTGCGATCTTTTCATGGTTGTTATGGTATATCCGGAAGATCAAAAACAATCCGGTAACTCTGTCATTTCAGCTATTGTTGTCATTGTTCATCATTTGGTCCCTTGATTTTTCCATGTATTTCTTTGATCCGACACTTGAGATATGGATATTACTCGAAAAAATCGCATATGTTAGTTATTCTCTCGTCCCGGTATTTTTCTTCACCCTGGCATGTCAGTATACGACATACCGGGATATTTTTTCCAGACGATGGACCCTCTTGGTTTTCATTGTCCCTTGTATTACCATACTTTTGGCATTTACCTCAGATATCCACTCGCTGCTGATGTATGGGTATATAATAGATCATTCCGGATTTATTCCGGCACTTGAATATCAGTATGGTATCTGGGGACTAATTCACACGATATATTGCGGCTTTCTCATGGTAACCGCTTTGCTCCTTCTTGTGGGTAACTTGTATGTCCACCCTGAAACGCACCGGAAAGGAATGCTGTTTCTCATCGCGGGCGGTCTCATTCTTTTTCTTTGGAATAGTCTTATTATGATAGGATTTATTCCGACCTGGGTTTTTAACATACCAATCGTGTTCCTGGTAATTGCAATCTTTTTTACGATTGCAGTAATTGAATACAATATACTAGATTTTCTCCCCCTGGCAAGAAATACGGTTCTTGAACAGATTGAAGATCTTTTTCTCCTTCTCTCTCCTGATGAAACGATTCTTGATATGAACTGTTCTATGGAACAGATATTTGGAATACGAAAATCTGATGCCATTGGGAAAAATCTTGTCACAATTTTTTCTTCCCTGCCTGATTTTGTCAGAATTTGTCAGATGTCGGGTGAAGAAAAAAACCATGTAATCATTGAGGTGGATTCGCAGGAGAGAACGTATTCAGTACGTTCCTCACCCCTGACAGATCCTGCAGGTTCTCTTCTTGGGAACATTTTCATTTTGCGGGATATGAGTGATCTTGAAGCTGCAAAAAAGGATTTGAGAAATTCCAATACCGAGCTTCTCTGGGTAAACGACTCACTGAAAAGAGAAATTGAACAACGCGAACTAATTCAGGTTGCTTTGGTTAAGTCTGAAACATCTCTTCGCACGATTCTGGATAGTATGCATGATGCGGTGTTCATCCATACCGAAGACGGGAAGATTATCAGTCTGAATGCCCGGATGCTCAAGTTATTCCAGGTACCGGATGAAGATCAGGCAAAAAAGTACTCCATCCTCGATGATTATTCGGCGGGTGATTATCCTCATACTCATCTTAAAGAATACTGGAGAGAGACTCTGCAGGGAAATACCCGGATATTTGAGTGGAAAGCGAGAAGACCTGCAGATGGTTCGGTCTTTGATGCAGAAATATATCTGACGAAAATTGACCTCCCTGACGGTCCTGCCATCCTCGCTTCAGTTCGGGATATTACCGCCCGGAAACAGGAGAAAAATGCATTATCTATCGCAAATCAAAAACTCAACCTGCTTTCCTCAATCACCCGGCATGATATTCTCAATCAGACAACCGGTCTTGCAGGGTACCTGCAATTGTCCATAGAACAAGTAGATGATGAAAAAGTCCACTCCTACCTGGCTACCTGCCTGGAGTTAACCCGGGCAATTCAAAGCGAGATAGAATTTACCCGGATCTATGAGGATATTGGTACCCGGTCTCCCAAGTGGCACAATATCGCAGGACTGATTGATCATGTGAAGAACACAATGCCATCAACGGATCTTGTATGGCATGTGCAGTTTGAGGATCTGCAGATTTATGCTGATCCTCTGCTGGAAAAAGTGTTTTATAATCTCATTGAAAATACGATACGACATGGCGGTTCGGCGACAGATCTCAGTTTTTCCTGTGAAAAGCTTGATCACCGGCTGGTGTTGACTTATCGGGATAACGGTCCCGGAATACCCCAGTCAGAGAAGAAAAATATCTTTCACCGGGGCTATGGAAAAAACACCGGATTTGGTATGTTTATTTCCCGGGAAATTCTTACGATAACCGGCCTTTCCATTCAGGAGACCGGAGAAGAAGGGATGGGTGTGCGGTTTGAGATTGAGGTCCCCGATGGACTATTCAGATTTTAGTTAAAAGCATGAATAACTGGCGCATCGAACCGGACAAAGAATTTGCAACATTATCATGAGAGAAAGCGATTACCAAATGACTGGGATTATCCATTCTCAAGGGGTTTTCCCTGTTTGAATAGTGAAGCAATCATAACTTTCCACACTTCCCTTGCCTGATCCGGTGATAAACCCATTTTCATTCGAATTTTTAGCCCGATAAACATGGACATCATCGCATTTGCGATGACAATAGGATCCATCCCCGGAGGAAAACCCGGAATCTTGTTCTCATGGATCTGTTCTATGATTCGTTTGAGGTTGGTATCATGGAGTTTTCCGATCTCCCTGATGAGGGATGGGTGAGCACGAGCTGAACTGAGCACATCAAAGAAGAGGAGATATTTATCTCCGATATGTTCAGTCATCAGATCGAAAAAGTGTCCATCCGGACTGGTTACCTCGGATAATATGGAATCCCTGAAGAGGAAGATATCATCATTTATCAGACTGGTAACTACCGCTAACAGGAGATCTTCTTTGTTTTTGTAGTAAAGGTATAACGTAGGCCGGGAAATTCCCGCTTCTTTCGCGATATCATCCATCTTTACATTTGGAAATCCTTTCTCCAGAATAACCCGGGTTGCTACCTCCAGAATCCTTTTCTGAGCTTCTTCTTTATACTCCGGGATTACTCTTGGCATACCCCTATGGTTGATCGGAAGAGAATATAATGACACTTGTGTCAGTAACATTTATGTTGGTGTGCTGACTATAATGTAATTATGCTGACGTAAATGTCAGAGGATAATCCAGATGATATCCCTATTCATATCCCGGTTGAAAGCCCGAACCACTAACACTCGTATTGGAACGTATGTATTCGTATTACTCCTGACTGTGCTGCTGACAGGTTCTTTGGGACTTGTCACCGCGAGCGAACCAACGATTATTGTATCATCGTTTCAAAGTCAGCCTGAAGTTCTCATGCCCGGGGGTTCAGCTATGATCACGGTCACCATTGGCAACACAGCGCAAAAAGCCTCCATCACTACCACCGGAGGAGAAAAAAACTCAGGAAATTCAGTAACTACCACGAATGATATCAATGCTTACATTTCGGATGTATTTCTTTTTGGAAATGGTCTGATTGTTGAGTCCGGAGATTATCGCCGGGTAGGTGAACTGGGTCCCGGACAATCAATGCCGCTTACTTTCATGGTGAAAGCCCCGGAAAAGACCGGGATCTATTTCCCGGAACTTCATATTGCCACGGAAGGAGGACGAAGTCTGCTCTATCCAATTCCGGTGAACGTCAATGATGACCGGCTGATCCAAAAAAATCCTGCAATATCCATCGAAAAGCAACTCCCCCTGTCTGTTGAACCTGGAAAAAATGCTGTTGGCAAACTCATTCTCACAAATACCGGAGAAACTTCTGCAAGTGAGATATTTGTGAATATCAGTCCGAAAGATTCGGATATTTCATTACGCAGTTCTCAGACATCTCACATGAGTAAACTCGGACCCGGTGACAAAGCATCGATTGATCTGGATATCATAACGAGTGAAAAGGGAGAAGAAGGAATTCACTCTCTCATAATGCACATCACTTACTCTTCCAATTCAGGGAAAGTTCATGAGCAGAATGAAATCATTCCGATCTCCTTTACCGGAAAATCCAGCCTGGCAATTGCATCAGTGACATCTGATCCGGTACGGATTTCAGAAGGAACTCCGTTCTCACTGATTGTCCGGATAGAAAATACCGGCACTGGAGATGCTGACGGGGTCAGGGCCACTATTCAGACTTCCATGAACGGAACCAAGGAAGCATTTATCGGTAAAATAGAGCCTGATAATGATGCTCCGGCAGTATTTTATCTACAAAACCCTCTGCCCGGAGATATTGCAATCCCCATATCTGTTACTGAACAGGACAAAGAAGGGACGGTTCTCAACAACTCCGTGAGTATTACCGTGAGCAGCAAAAGTTCTCTGCCGATAATCCCTGTCCTGATACTGATTCTTCTATGTGCCGGAGGGTTCCTTCTCTATCAGAAGCGTGTGGAAAAGAGATGAAACACGTTTTTCTTCCCCTTTATCTGGCATCCCGATCAATCCGGAGAGGAAATACAGGAACTCTGGTGATGACTATCCTCATCATTGCCATGTCCTTTGTTCTGATGGTGTTTATGCCGTCTCTCATTTCCGGGGTCATCAAAGTGTCCTATCAGCAGGTGAAGGATTATCAGTATGCTGACCTGGTGCTTGAACCGGACGGGGATAATAAATACATTTCAGATACCCACAATCTGCTTCGAAAGATTGAAAAGATTCCCGGAATGTCTGCGGTTTCATCCCATACCATAGTCAGTACATCGATTGTTTCTGATAAAAAAACCGTATCAACCGGAGTAATTGCCATCATTCCATCTGATGAACGAAAAGTGACACACACCTCAATGATGATAACCGAAGGTAGGTATCTGACAGATGGCGACACTGATACGATTCTTATCGGAGACGCTCTCGCCGGACAGGTGCAGGAGGCAAAAGATAAGATCCTCTCTCTGGGTGGTGTCCATGCCGGAGATTCGGTCATGGTAACGTTTCAGAATGGGGTAGTTCGAAAGATGCAGATCGCTGGCATTTATAAAACCGGATTTCTCAATGCAGACAGTTCAGCTTTCATTACCCGAAAAGAGATGAACTCTGTTCTTGGTGACAATGATCGTTCCTCATCGATTATTGCAAAAACCATCGAAGGGACAGATTCTTCTTCAATGAAGAATCGGCTTCTTGAGTTTGGTGTTCGTCAGAAAGTCTGGACTTTTACCGAAAAAGCTAATGCAATTATTGGTGATGCGGTGACCAGTTTCACTCTAATAACGAATATTATCACCGTGTTTTCCCTCATCATTGCCGGAATTGTCATATTCATTATCGTGTATATCAATACGATTCATCAGCGAAGACAGATTGGGATTCTCAAAGCAATTGGAATTCCTGAACTGGATATTATCCGGAGTTATGTGCTTCAGGTCGGATTCATCTTTCTGTGTGGGACACTAACCGGATTATTTCTGTTCTGGGTGTTATGTGAATATTTCATGCAATATCCTCTTCAGTTTCCTCCCGGACTTGTCTACCCGTCACCGGATATTCTGCAATTAGCCTGGGCTATTGCCATTCTTGGAATTATTTCAATGATATCCGGATTTATTCCGGCTCAGAAAGCAGTAAAGGAAGAAATTCTCCAGTTGGTGAATGGCTGATGATAGAGACCGTGAATCTCACCAAAACCTATGTTATGGGAGTTGTAGAAGTGCATGCCCTGAAAGGAGTATCAGTAAAGATTGAACCCGGAGAGTTTGTCGGGGTTACCGGGCCGAGTGGGAGTGGAAAATCAACCTTCCTCCATATGGTTGGTCTTCTTGATAGCCAGACATCCGGTTCTATCCTGATAGAGGGAACTGATGTCTCAAAAATGTCTCCGGAGACCCGGGCAAGGTTCAGACTGGAAAAAATGGGATATGTCTTTCAGGATTATGCGATCATCGAAGATTTGACGGTAATTGAAAATGTTGCTGTCCCGGGAATCGGACTTGGTCAGGACTATGATGAGGTGATGGACCGGGCATCCCAGCTGGTGGACGATGTCGGACTTTCTGGCCGTAGTGATCATCTTCGCAGGGAGTTATCCGGAGGGCAGCAGCAGAGAGTCGCCATAGCTCGATCCCTGATGAATTCCCCCGCTATCGTCTTTGCGGATGAGCCGTGTGCAAATCTTGATACGGAATCATCCCGGGCGGTTCTGGATCTGTTCAGGCGATTAAATGAAGAAAAAGGTCAGACGGTAGTGATGGTCTCTCATGAACCATGGCATAATGAATATTTTGACCGGGTCATCCGGTTTGTTGATGGACGGACTGATGGAACATCTGGTGAAATTATCAGAGCATAAAGGGATATTGCAGAGATATTTCCCTGGACCCGACAATTTCACTGATGTCTTGAAAAACTCCTGTCCACCAAAAAAAGGTTATGAATAACAGGCCTGTAATTCGGCCTCAAGAATATCGAGTCCTTTTCGCATCTCTTCGGTAGTGATGGTAAGTGCGGGAAATATCCGGATGATGTGTCCGTGTTTCAGGTTCAGGATAAGTCCCTTTTCCAGGCACCGGTTCGTAATCTCGGCAGCTTTTCCATCATCAGTGAGCTCAGGGGCAATTAACAATCCTTTTCCCCTTATTTCACTGATTGCTCCCGGATATTTCTCTCTCCACCTATTCAGATGTGCGATTGTTTCAGATCCGATCTTCTTTACATGGCTGCTGATATCTGTTTCGACCAGATGGCGGATGACTGCCTCTGATACCGCACACCCGAGAGGATTGCCGTTGTAGGTTCCTCCGTGATCACCTTTCTGAATGCCCTTGACAACCGTTTCTGAAACCGCAAATGCAGAGAACGGAAATCCTCCTGCAATTCCCTTTGCCATCGTGATGATATCAGGTTGTGCTCCCTGATCTATCGAACTGAACAGCGGTCCGGTCCGGTAAAACCCGGTCTGTATCTCATCGGCTATGAGGAGCACTCCGTGTTTCTGGCATAATGTTGAGAGATCCTTCAGATAGGATGCAGAAGGGATGTTCACTCCTCCTTCGCCCTGAATCGGCTCAACTAAAACTGCTGCTACATCATCATCGATGATCTCCCGGATCGCATCAATATCATTAAAGGGTACAAAGAAATAGCCGGGCATAAGGGGATTGAATTTATTTCGGTGAATATCCTGCCCGGTTGCCGATACGGTGCTGATTGTCCGTCCGTGGAAACTCATCTCTGTCGAGATAATATTCTTCTTCCCGGTGACTTTTCTGGCTATCTTGATTGCTGCATCATTTGCCTCAGCTCCACTGTTGGCAAAGAATACGTGAGTGAGGTGTGGCGGAAGAATCTCACGGAAGAGACGGATCAACCGGGAACGTGATGGTGAGTAGGTCGCACCGGAGTTTGGATTTTGTATGATCTTTTTGCTTTGTTCGCAAAGAGCTGCAGTTATTATCGGGCTTGCATGACCGATACAGGTAACTCCCCATCCGGAAGTAAAATCCAGGTATTGCTTGCCATTTTCATCCCATACATACACTCCATCTCCTTTTTCTATGGAGATGTGAGTTTTGTCTGCAAAGGGAACATAATACGAATCTTCAATAAGAAACGTGTCTATCGTTTCATTCATTGGGTTGCCTCTTCTAATTTCTTCAAATGCCGCGGTATTACCTATGGTTTGACGTAAGGCAGGTTTAATTTTATGGAACCGGGAAAAATATTCCAGTATTTCTGTACTATCTATCCTTTTGGAGAAAGGTATTGCACAGAGATCGCAGATGATGGAAAGAGAAGACTAAAAAAAAAAATTCCTGAATATACATCTGTTCCAGGAGGCTCTGTCAAAAAGTTGTAAACTAAGCAACGGGTGAGGGAAATCCGGTGCCTGATCCGGGAATCGTTCCGGTCTCAAGTATTTTGTTTGTTTGAATCAGACCGGATTTAGCAGTAATCTGAGGAGATACCAGGCTGTTGACAACCGGGAGATCGGATCCGGATGGAAGAACCATAGGGGATGAAACGGTAGATTGTCCCGCTCCCTTCTGGAGTTTTACCACTCCCAGATCGCGAATCTGGGGCCATTTAAGCGAATAGGTGCCTGTCCAGTCCTGGTATCCGTCCATTTTCAGGGTTATCAGATGTGTTCCGGCAGGTACCATAAAGCGTTGTTTTGCAGAAGTAGTGCTCCCTATCCGGATCTGATTGTCTACCCAGACTACTGCTTTTGGGGGGATGGATCCAAGTGAGATGAAGGCTTTCTCCTGGGTTCCTGAACCTATCTGAACTGTTTTGGTATGTGAGATTGTCCGGGCTCCATCAGAGATCTTCATGGTGATGGTGTAGGTCCCGGCCTTTGGGTATCGGTGGGTGATGTTCTTGGTATGATACTCAGGTCGCTGATCGCCATTCACATCCCAGTTCCATGATGATACGCCATCCCCGATACTGACATCATAACATTTGACGGTGAGCTGATCGTGGTTGACCTGAAGGTCAAAATCTGCGGTAAGGAGTTGTCCGGGTGGTGCCAGGAAATAATTGTCAAGGATTGCCTTCGGGTAAAGACTGGTCATCATCAAATTTGGATTTGATACGGAAGAGAGGGTTCCCGGCTTGCTTGTACTATTACCGTGGTTGTCCCATGTACCATCCGGGAACACGAAGTTCTTCCTGACCATCGGGGTTCCTTCCCCTTTGATTACATTAAACCAGATAATCCCTTTGATGTTAGGATACTCTGCAAGAGTCGATGGATTATACAGGTAAGATATATGTTCCTCTTTGAGTGAACGCTCGGCAATCGGATCCCCATCTCCGTCAGCACTTGTTTCCATGAAGATCATGGGGTGTTTCTGATCTTTTGCATAGTACTGATAAAACCCGGCAAGATTATCCAGACTTTTTGGTCCGTTATTCCAGGGATACCAGGTCATCCCTACCCAGTCAACATAATCCTTACCCAGGTCTTCTCCGTTTTCTCCGGTCCCCGGCCAGTACCAGATACGATCTGCTTTATTTTGTGCAATATTTCCTGCCCAGACCATCTGCACAGAGGGGTTGGCGTTCGCCCGGACAATTTCATATGCTTCCCGATACATCCTCCGCCACGCCTTTTTGTTTGGATTGTCAGTAGTATCCTGACTATCCGGATTGACAACCGGAGCAGTGTTAAATTCAAGGCCGAAACAGATCAGAATCGTGGCGTAATTTCCCTTACTGTCCTGATATTTCTTACTTAATGCACTACAGTTCTGAGCGATATATTTCATCATATCCTCCCCGCTCATAGAAGGAAGATGAGAGTTTGAGGCGCTTAAATCCAGATACCCCGCTGTATCTTTCAGCGACCATGGGTAGAGCACTAGAACGGGAACCCCTCCCTGCTGAAGTACTCTTTCAATCCATACGTAACAGGGTTCTGATTCGGTATATTTGATCTTCCCGTAATCATTATCAGGAAAATATTGCATCCCGTAATACCGGGAGAAGAGGAGTTGTTTCTTTCCGCTTCCCGGAGTTATAGCATCCACCCCGGTCCGGAAGGTATTGATGCCGGTGTCAATCCCGTTCAGTCCGCTTCCGGTGTTTTCCCCGTACTCTGATGGATGATCCAGGATCTGGGTTTCGTAGGGAAAATCCTGTGCTTTCTGGTACCAGTTGACACAGGTAAGATTGTTCACCCCCTGATTTCCCCCAAGATATGCACCGATATAACACCCATTGGTTTGAAGCAGGCCCTCATCTACGGTTGGAATGTGAAAACCTGCAGCAGATACTCCCTGAAAAAGCATGGCTCCTGCAAAAAGGGCCATGAGCACGAGAAATGGTATTGATCTCATGTGTATCACTCAAAATCCAGCACTCTGGTTTCCGGTTATCTACCATACAGTCAATAGAGAGATAAATCATTCGGGGTGGTCCAGACATCGGCAGTTGAAAAGTTGAAACAAGGTTTCTGTTCATTCAAACAGTATAACAGATGATATCTAATTCAGGTGAACGGGTTTCATCCTCATCAAAGAAATGGGTATATCATTCTGATTCGATATATGAACTCGATGTTGTTGGAGGAAGCAACCCCGGAAATGGTTCAGTCATGGAAGATCACCTATGATACCTTCCATTCCCGGTTGAAACCAAATAAAAAAACGGGAGATGAAATCGTATCGTATCTTACCCGGAAATATCCGGCAACTTCGCTGACTGATACCCGGATTACTCAAGTGGTAACTGATAATGTCCTCCTGAATGAGTGTCATGCAAAAAAAATTCCTGCTGGTGAAAACCCGGTAGTACAGACTTATCTCATTGAGAACACAGGAATGGGGACATCCCTCTATCATAATCAGGATGACATATTTCAGGGACTTGATATCATTGTTGGCTTTGAGATAGAATCCGCTTTTTTTATGGTTGAAGGAAGTAGTCAGTTATGGAATGAATTATTTGCCTTCCGGGGTCTTGATGCCGATGATTTATCAAATACCTATCTGGTTGCTGAATATATTGCATGTCTGAAAGAATTCGATATGCTGGAAAGCGTTCTGGTCTGATAGAACGAAAACCTTCCTTTTCCATACTATTTGAAGTCGCATGGCTCTGCATGGGACAGTATGCCTTAAGTCTCTCCTGATAAATACATACAGAAATCGTATGATCGATCGGCATGTCAATCTTCGAATCCCCAAAGAACTTCACGATAATTTACGAAAATATGCGAAAGAGAATGGAAAAAGTGTTTCATCAACGATATTATCCGCATGTGAACGGTTTTTAGAGTCCCATGAACTTGGGGAGTGTCCCTCATGCCAAACTCCCAATGATATACCAGCAATTTGTCGTCGGAGAAATACTTCTACCCCGGATCAGGATGCTATTGCTGTATTGCAGTCCCAGATCGATGAGCTGAAAACTATTATTGCGAATAATAGGGCAGACTTTGACGAATTTCAAAAGTCGATCCACACCCTCATTGAGCATCCTGATACGAAATGACCGGCATCTCCCGGATGATGGATACCGATACCATATCGCATTTCTGATATTTTGCAAATAGATACTGGTAAATATGAGATTTAAATCGCTCTTTTCCCGGATTACATGGTATAGAGTTGGGTAATGAGATTCATCACTCCTAGACCCCGGTCGGTAATCGAGTATCTTTTTCCGTCATCGTTTTTCATCACCAGCCCTGCTTCAATCAACTTTCCCAAATGATAGAGGAGATGTCCTCCTTTGGATCCGGTAAGATCTCCAAGCATAGTAAATGTCATGCTACCCGTCGAAAGTGCTTTGAGCATGGCAAATCTGTTTTCATGGGCAAGAGGCTCAATGATGGTAGAAAGAGCTTTATCACTGGGGATCTCACTCAGAAACATCGCCGGAGACTTTCTGATAAGGCCATCACTACATGAAGAGAGATTCTTCATCGCCTGATTCAGTTGTTCTTTTTCCTTCAGGTATGATGTGAAACAGTCAGAACAGGGAGGAACTGCAAGATGAGGGACAACATTAACGAGTTCCTCATCCGTGAGATCCCTTCCTTCCCTGCGAACCGTTCCCTCTGGATCGAGGATATGTGCTGAGTCACGAATACGGGACAGGAGAAAATCCAGGCATTCCTTACGTCTGTTCCGGACACAGGGATCTTTACACTGATCATCGAGATTTCGCTCTGCACTCCTCATAAGAAGGCCGATAACCATCTTTTCATATCCATCTGCCAGTTGTCTTGCTACTGATGCGATCCTCTCTTCGATTACCGTATTTTGCATTTTTCTCATTTCTGCAAGAATGATTTCGACCCCGTCCCGATGATCAGATTTCAAGGTTCTGACATCTTCCTCCAGAGCGATGATCCGATGTTCAATCTCATCCCTGCGCATCTGCATATGATGAGTGGTATTGATACAAAAAATTTACCTTCTGATATATGATGAAGTACTAATAAACAGAGGATCTCCCTACCGTTGAGATTCAATGCTCCACTTCAGGGATTTGGAGAAGATGTAATGGATGAATTTTTACTTTCCTATCTGAATCGGTTTGAAACCTGGCACAAGGAAGGGAGAGTGTCGTATTCTTCTCAGGTCATTCCCGTCGGAACATCTTTAGGTGGAAAACAGTGGATACTCCCCTCTGAACAAGCCCGGGAAATCTTACAAAATGCCCGAATCATAGGTCTTCAGAAGTGTCACTGCCGGCAGCATTATTCCCAGTGTGAGAAGCCCCGTGAAGTCTGCCTGGTTCTCAATGACATGGCTGAAACTCTGATAAAAAAAGGGATAGCCAGAGGGATATCTCTGTCAGAAGCCCTTGAAGTGTTGAAAGAAGGAGATATTCATGGATTGGTTCATCTCTCCCTGTTCATGCCGGATCATCAGATCTTTGCAATTTGTAGTTGTTGTCCCTGCTGTTGTCATGATCTCCAGCTGGTGTTGAAGTACCATCATCGGGAGATGCTTATCCATGCTGATTATGTTGCGGTTGCCGACCAGGAGAAATGTACAGATTGCCTGGCCTGCGTTGATCGGTGTGCATTCAGTGCCCGGAATGCAGAACTTCAAACGCTGAAATATGATCCGGATGCTTGTGTTGGATGTGGGCTCTGCATTTCCGTTTGTCCTCCTCAGGCAATCGTTCTGACCCGGAGAATTCCTGCATCAGAGCAGGTATCCGGGTCTTTCTAACAGAATTCCACCACGGCTCTGTTGTATAGAAAATTTACCTTCATCTCTAATATGCTCAATGAGAAAGATCTGAATACTCCTCTCCAAGCAAGAAACCGCATGAGAGGGGATGAAAACCTGTCAGGATATTTCACCAGATCTGAAGATCGATGGACTCCTGAAAGGAGGAGAACCTGATATCTATGACAAAACAATCAATCGGAACGAATGCTACCATCTGTCCAATGCCAATCACCCTCATTGGTTCGATGGTGAATGGAAAACCAAATTTTATGACTGTTGCGTTCATCTCCCGGGTTAATATGGATCCCCCGTTACTCAGTATGGGACTTAATATGCGGAGTGCAACACGGGAGGCAATTCTCAAAACCGGAACCTTTAGTGTTAATTTCCCCTCATCAGCCCTTGTTGTACAGGCTGATTTTTGTGGGATAGTTTCCGGGAATACTACTGACAAATCGGAATTGTTTAAGGTATTTTATGGAGAAACACCGGATGCTCCCATGATAGAGGAATGTCCGCTTTCCTTTGAATGCCGTGTGGTGGAAACTCATGACTTCAAGACTCACACCTGTTTTATCGGAGAGATTATCGCAACTCACCTGGATAGTACCTGTATGACTGATGGAAAACCCGATCCTACCAAGATAGACCCGATTATCCTGACTATGCCTGATAATCACTACTGGAAAATTGGGGATCCTGTCGGGAATGCCTGGAGTGAAGGAAAATGTCTGATTTCTCGCCAATAGCTGATCCATCACACTGGATATCCGGTCTTATCTCTCACTATTTAGATAATTCACCGGAGAATCAGTTAAATCCGCTAACGAAAGAACGAATATGGGATACACCTTTGGTAGGTTTTTCCCGAGGTGATGATCCTCTGTATCAGGAATTCCGGGATCATCTGGGTACAGATTATCTGCTTCCCCTTGATATCATGCGGAATTCTTACTCTGATATGACATTTACCGCAGCGGATCTGACGGTTATCAGTTGGATTCTGCCGGTACAAGAGAGGACAAAAACAGAGTACCGGCGGGAAACCCGGTACCCGACAGAAAACTGGGCCAGGACACGGATATCAGGAGAAGGGGTGAATATTAACCTTCGCAAGTTTGTTGTGCAGTCTCTTCAGCAGGCTGGATATCCCTCTGTTGCTCCATTTCTCTCTCCCGCCTATACAGTAACCTTTGAGCAGGGATATCCGACTCATTCACTCTGGTCTGAACGACATACTGCATATGCCTGTGGTCTGGGAACATTCGGACTCTGTGATGGTCTGATAACGGCAAAAGGAAAAGCAATGAGATGTGGTTCTGTCATCACTACTCTGGAGGTTCCTCCTTCAGGCAGATCATATACCTCCCGGAATGATTATTGTCCCTTCCTGAATGACGGGTCCTGTGGTGTTTGCATGGATCGCTGCCCTGCTGATGCCATCACTCAATCCGGGCATGATAAGGTGAAGTGTGCAGCGTATCTGAAAACGGTTACTGAACCTTATCTTCTTGAAAAATATGGGATTGAAGGAAATGCTTGTGGGTTATGTCAGATAGGTGTCCCGTGTGAATCCGTGATTCCCAAATTTTGAATGTCCGAATTTTTAGAGAAATGGTTGGTTATGAAATTCGTTAAGGGAGAATTTGAAGAATTTCTCACACTTTTTCGAAAACAGCCATTTTCCATCTGTAAATTATCATAGCTCCAGGAAGGGATAATCTGTATATCCCTTCTCTTCTCCTGCATAAAAGGTTGCAATATCTTCTCTATTCAACGGTCCAGACCGTTTGAAACGCTCCGGAAGATCCGGATTTGCAAGGAACGGGGTACCAAATGAGATCAGGTCAGCATTTCCGTCTTCAATCGCAGCTGTACCGATCTGGGCGTTATATCCCCCGTTGAGGATGAGAGTTCGTGGAAACGTGGATCGAATGACAGATGCCAGGTGTGCCCCAGGAGGGGTGATTCCCATTCTGCCCCCGATCGGTTCGATGAGGTGAATATATCCGATACCCATCCGGTCTAGTTCCCGGGTAAGGTAGGAAAAGGTTTCTTTTGGATTTGAATCTGACATTCCATTCAGTAAGAAATGGGGCGATATCCGGTATCCCACCCGTCCTGTCCCCCATTCTGAAGTGACAGCACGGGCGACTTCCAGGGGGAATCGTGCCTGGTTCTCCACACTGCCCCCATAGAGATCAGTTCTGGTATTTGAACCGTCACGAAGAAACTGGTCAAGCAGATATCCGTTTGCTCCATGTATCTCTACTCCATCAAATCCAGCGATTTTTGCATTTCTGGCTCCGATTCTGAATTTTTCTATGATTTCGAAAATTTCTTCTTGTTCAAGAGCACGGGGCACTGGGATTTTTTTCTTTCCCACTGGTGTGTGAATCTCTGAATCAAACTGTATGGCAGAGGGTGCAACCGGAAGAGCACCCTGAAGAAAGTCCGGGTGTGACATCCGGCCCACATGCCAGAGCTGGAGAAATATCTTCCCACCTTCATGATGAACCCCTTCTGTCACCTTTTTCCAGCCTTCGATCTGCTCATTTGTATGAATACCCGGAGTCCGGGTATATCCGATGCCCATGGGATCCACCTGTGACCCCTCGGTGATAATTAATCCCGCTGAGGACCGTTGCTGATAATATAGGATGGATAATGGATTTGGGACATTTCCTTCAATTGCCCGGCACCGGGTCATCGGAGCCATTACCATCCGGTTTGAGAGGTCAAGATCATTAAGGGAATATCGGGATAAGAGCTTCATGAGTTTTGTTGCGAACTCGTATTGGATATATGTTTGGTTTGGGTTCCGTTTCAGATATTATCACCAAATCCGGGAATAAAAAAATCCTCATAGACATTGCAGTGATGTTTCAACTTTTGTTTCACATTTTGATATTCATCCATGAATTGTTACAATATGATACACCATTTTCCTGATCGAAGGGAAGGCAGGAACTGTTCGTATTCTCACTCATATGGCATCTTTCAGAACCATTTTGGAGAATACCTCAAAACGTCAAGAAAATGCCTCATGTTTAAATCTGCTCTCATCTTCGTGGTAATGCATTGAACATTCACCGTTCATATCATTCAGGAGGTAAAATAATGGAAATATTCACTCTACTACTGCTGACAGTACTATTGGTTGTGGTTATTGCAATTCTCAGTATGGCTATCCGTATCGTCAACCAATGGGAACGGGCGGTAATTTTGTATCTTGGAAAATTCGTGGGGATAAAAGGTCCGGGATTGTTTATTATCATCCCGTTCCTGAATCGGATCCCGTATATTATCGATCTGAGAGTGATCACAACTTCGTTTAAAGCAGAACAGACACTGACAAAAGACACTGTTCCAGTTAATGTAGATGCAGTCTTATTCTGGCAGGTGGTTGACGTAGAAAAAGCAGCATTGGAAGTGAAAGATTATCTGCAGTCAATCTCCCTGGCATCTCAGACTGCACTCCGGGATGTTATCGGGAAAACGGTTCTATCAGATATGCTTACCGGAAGGGAAGCGATAGATTCAGAATTGCAACGATTGATTGGAGACAGGGTGAGAGGATGGGGTATCAGTATCATTTCTGTTGAGATTCGTGATGTGGTAATCCCCGGAGCACTTCAGGATGCCATGTCCATGCAGGCTCAGGCTGAACGTGAACGGCAGGCCCGGGTCATTCTCGCTGATTCAGAGCGGCAAATCGCTGAAAAATTTGAGCAGGCTGCGAAAAGTTATGAGAGCAATCCCACGGCACTTCATCTGAGGGCAATGAACATGCTGTATGAAGGATTAAAAGGTGGTCATTCAACCATTGTTATTGTTCCTTCTACTGCGCTCGAAACGATGACCCTTGGTGATACTACTGGAACTATTGCACTCGCAAAAACCATACAGCGGGAGAATGATGAAGAACCAGTTATTGAAGAATAACTATGATAGGTTTGGGAACTGATGTTCTCCTGGGGCTAAGACAACCCTCCAAATTTAGACAGGATTCAACTTTTGTATCCTATGAATGGAATCTGAGCTGAATTAATCCTAATTCGATGGAAAATGTCCTTGGATTTGAATATGATATAATTCTATGAATGTAAATCTGGATATCTTTTCAGTAATACCTCAGGACTATGATGAACTGCTGCAATGTCAGATTCATGGGTATTGTTCCTAATTCAACAATACCTTCAATATAGAGATGAGTTCTGGTTTAATTTATTGAGCTCACATTATCTGGGCATCAGCTCACAAATTCATCGTTCCGTCTGAAATGGACTGCTCTTCCGAAAATTACCGTCTCTTTCAAAGAGAGATTCAATCGATTCCGGTTGAATTCTTTGTAATCTTTCTCCCTATGTAAGGCAAGAGCTCCGCATGAGCTTTGATGATGCCTTATCAACCATGAATCCATCATTTTACTCTATGTTACCTTCAGGAAATGGAATTGGAAAAAAATATGGGTATGATACAATTATTGAAACAAATGGTGTTATTGTATCACCGACGTTTGGTTGAATATTTCCTATAATCCTGGATAAATTTCGAGAACACGATTTTTGACTGGTGATATGACCTATTTGGTTCCATTTTCCCTCCTGAATATCCCTGGAGGAATACTTTCTCAAATGTACCTCCTTTCCCTTCTATACCGTACTCTCTGTTGGATAACCCGGTCAATCTGGTTGAAAAAAAATTTTGTTCTGATTTGGAGATGAATAGTAATTTGTGATCAGGGATGGAGATTATTCGATTCTGATTCAAAAATTCGCAGTAATATCCTCATCAAAAATTTCTCTCATCATTTTCCATTGATTACCATATTCGGTAACTATGCTTCTGTGTGTACTCGAAGATATGAGTCACTTTCGTTCCTTCCTTTTTTTTACAGAGAAGGAACTCAATACTTGTAGCTTCCTACATCGTAGTCTCAAAATACTTCAAGGCTACGGGAATGTGCTGCTTTACTTCTTTAAAGAAATACTTGACCATTTCCTGATCTGAATCAGATATAGATCCGTTTATCGTCATAACCAACCAGTTGGGCAGTTCCGTATTCTTTTCAAGAACGTTCATAAGTACGACAATCGTTTCATCAACATCGACCGTAGTTTTCCAAGTATAAGGCATATTAAATCATTCTCCATTCGTTACCAGTGCGAATAAGTTCGGGTACTAACGATATGTCAAACCACCCACCATATTGATTTGCGTGAGATCATCGAGTCCTGAAATCTCTTGGCGGGTAATATCCAAACGTATTCTATTTCCATGAAACAATTCACTCATCAACCAAAACAGAGAAAAATCCCTAATCTGGTATGGTGTTATGCTCTTCATGTGCATGAACGTTCGAATAACATTTCGTTCTGGTTTTAGTAACCAGTATTCTCTCATAACTTGTATCTTGAATCCCATTTTTTGAAACAAAATGTGCAATAATCAGATACATATTTTCTGACCGCAGGATATCCACATAGTATCTCGTTGTCAGACAGTGAAAGGAGGAATGATGTCACCAGAGCAGAAGGACAAAAAAGTCCTTCCTCCCCGGCATGATGCCCATTCTCATCTTCATGGAGATGACCTTCCTGAGCATACAAACGCTCCAAGTCCAATTAAACCCTCGAAAAAGATGACAAAAAAAGGAACTGAATAAAGTCTCTCTTTTTATTATTTTTTTTATTAAGTCGCTTGCTGGTAGACATTTTTAGGAGGTGTTTTCTGTACCTCCTGGAACCGGATAGGTGCTCATCTCAGTTCACTCAATCAGGGAAAACCTGATAATAGCATAAAAATCTGTGAGATTTATATGAGGTAATCGGCCATGGTCTTTATTAAATCCCTATTGCACTGGGAAAATTGAAAAAATTGAAAGTAATCATGTAGCTGCATATAATTCCTGTTTCAAAGCTGGCAATAGATGTACTGTTGCGTTTAATTCCCTGGCTACATTTCTGGTTAAGGCTTGTTGACGACTTTTTTCCGATGTGGTAATATCCCGGGCATCCCCGATTCGCTGGATCTCGAAGATCAGGCTTCGGTCACGTTCTGCTGACAATAAATGACTATAGAAGGTGAAGGTATCTTTCGCAATATTCCGATCCAATTTGAATATATCCCGTTGATAGGTGAAGTACAAGCCGTTATCCGGGTAGAGTGGAGTTACATGGACAAAGATATATTTACCATCCGGATTATCCAGAAACTCCTGGTTAGTGATGTTGAGGTACTCCTCAAGCCATGATATATCGAGATAGAGGCCTTCGGCGATATCAGCCTTATCTTTGTTTACTGATGCATTCCACAGGTATAGTGAGTTGATAAGATATCCGCTGGCTCCTATCAGGACTCCAAGGATGAGAATGAGGATCTGGGTTCTTGTTTCTTTGTTCATGGGATTCTCTTTGAATACTAACTCTCTATCCCTGCTGCTTTTTCTCTGATGTAATAGGTTTACTTATGTATTAGATCGGTCTTGCATCTATCTCTGGAGGAATCAGACGCTTGATAAGCATATCCGGAACTTGATCAGATGTATGAACTGCGAGATCGAAATATGCCCGGTTATCCCTGTCACCACTATAATTCAGATCAATTTTAAAGATTGTATCCATGAGCGTAATGGAACGTAATGTTGTAATCAATGCACGCCGTTCTGATATTACCCGGTTTTTTCCTACTACTAGTTTTTGTCTGTCCCCATCAATATCTGAGATCAACTCATTTTGGTAGGAGAGCACAGTGATATGGGTATTTCCGATGGTTAACATCTGGCCTTCGGGGAAAGAGACGCTGTATTTCGTCGTGAAGGGCAGGCTATTGCCCGGTGAAATATTAGTAACTGATACAGACAAGGTCAAATAAGCAATAATTAATCCAATAATTGCGAACACGATGAGACATAGAACGATTTTCATTCCTGTTCCCGGTCCACGCTTCTGAATTTTTTGGTTACGTCCTTCTTCTATACCCTGTTTGATCCCCATTTCTTTAGCCTGTTCACGTTCATATTGAATCTCTTGCTCATCTTTTCTTCCCATCTCACGGGCTTCGTCAAGGCTTTTTTCTTCACTTCGTGAAGACATGTTTTCCATTGAAATCACCATTTTACTAATTCGTTCATATGACTTACTGATCGTGATTTAGACCTTCAATTATCGAAATTAATTAACAAGAAAACTAGTACATTTTACTAGAGTCAGGTTCTAAACCAGAGGTAGTGATGCATTGGAAAATTGTATAAACATTCGCTGATGTTACAATATTTGAATCGTTTGTCAGTATTTAGTAATTATAAGGAATATTTCAGTGTTTTTTTGCTGGATATATTAAGAGGGGAAGAATATCGTTTCACTTAACAATTTTAACCAATAATGAAATACCTCCTGATTCATTTTTTGTAATAATTGGCAGAAACTATATACTTTTACTCTAAATGCAGAGTTACTCTGAATAGGAAAATTTGTTTCATTGAATAAATTTACCTCTTTTCAGGGAAGGAGATGATCATTGTAACGAATATTTTTAATTTACCTTAGTAAAGAAGAAGTGTATTCGCAAATTTGTGTAATATTTAATGGTGATGCAGAGGAAAATAAAAAATATTTCGATTCCTCCAAGGGATATTTTTATCCGCTGTATATACTCTCCCATTTAGTGCGCACATATCCTGCGAATGTTCAAAAAATCCTTAATACATAACATGACATGCAAAAATGTGCTTGAAGGTCTTTGATCAAAATTTGTAGATGAAATGTAGTGAGATTTAAGGAATGATGAAATTTCACACCAAGAAGAATAAAAACGTCAAAGGGGATAATCTCTGATCTGATAAACATGAAGTCCTTATCATACATGATGCCAAGGATCGTCTGCATATAAAAATCCCCCTCCATATTATTATGTATATCACACCTTTATCCTCCAATCAGAAAGATCTAGTTCCTGGGGTTATGTCATCGTTCTTTTCAGGTGATGATATATTCATGAATAATTCCACGTTACACCGGTTGCATCCTGCAGCTGGGTAATCTTCTAAAAATACCAGGATCGGCACCAGTTTGAGTTTTTCCCACCATCTGCGAGAATATTCAGGAGATTCATATGCACATTAAGAGAAAATTGAGCGAGAAGTACAATGAGAGGCAGATATGCATCATTCACTTTCTGAAAGATCAGTTGCGATCAGGACGAAGTTTCTTTAAAGCCAAACAAATCGCCAAAGAGACTGGCCTTACTTCTAAGGAAGTCGGAACAAATATGGCGATCCTCTCAGAAACCTGTCCCGATTTTTCTATTGTCAGGTACAGTTATTCAACGAGTACTACCTGGATGGTTACTAACTCCCAGGTGTAAAGGTTTTAAGACCTCTTTTCATATATTTGACTGGTGTCTCCTTGATTTCTCTTTAGATCTGTTCTATTCACCAGTGTCCGATTCCTTTTGTCTCGAAGATACTCATGAAGGTTCACTACATATAATGTGTAAATAAATTATGGGATAATTTCTGGAATTCATTTTAACTCATTTTTTGCAATATTAGGTAAGTGCTTAATATCTTCACTCCTTATGCAGGGTAGTTCTGATAGAAACATTGAATCAGGTATGCTACTGCAATTTCATCATCATTGTATCAGACAAACAAAAGAGTTGAGTAAGAAATGACAAACGAAATGAAAGGGGGGGCCACGGTAATTGTAGATGACGGCCACATGATTGCGAATCCCACATTCGGGCCAAAAAAGCCAGATTTACAACGATTAGGTCCGGCAGATAAGAAAACTATTCCTCATAACATGGATAGTGATGTAACAACTACTCCACTTATGGAGAAATTAAAATGTCCTCAGTGTGGAAAATCTACTCTCCATGCTGAATTTCCGGATCAATATGAAGTTTGGGCTAAATGTTCGTCATGTAACTTTTTTATGGGTATGGGTGTTGATGAGTGGCATCGAATGGAGAATAGTCCCAATATGAATGAAAAACTAAAAAAAATGGCACGGAAAAAAGAACTCATAGGTTTATCATGAATTTCTTTTAATGTCATATATTCAGGCATAAGGGTGACCATATCCGGAGTGAGGATGCGGATGGGCATCTGAAATATTTCCATTTTTTCTCAGGGAAAGGTATTGCTGAATAGGAAAAAACGTTTTTGAATTGATTTTTCTTTTTGTAAAAGAAGAAAAATGGTATATACCTATATGTGAAAGGCTGAAATACCTCGGTATGGTTCATTTCGTTGTGCAAAGGTAAAACCTACCCGGGGAAGCGGGACGAGAAATAGATAAAGAATTCAAACAGGTGAAACAGTATGTCAGATGATATTGCAGACCAGTTCATTAATTCAGGGGTAGTTGATGTGGATTATGTGAAACTTCGAACCGCAGAAGCATTAGAAGACGCAGCTCGAAATCTGCGCAACACCAATGTATCGGCTAAGGGAGAGGATATCAAGCATATTCTGCATGGAGTGGAATCTCAGGTGGATCAGTTCAAAATTCATTTGGGAGAAGATTATCGGAGAATCGAAAATGATTATCATAGCGGTACGAAATCTATTGAACAGGCGATTATCCGGCATCCCGTACCTTCGATCCTGATAGCAGGCGGAATTGGCCTTCTTATTGGGATGGCTATTCATCATGCGCATAAGTAACAGGAACTAATCTGGAGCTATCTATCAATATGGAAGAACAAGGAATAGAATCGCATTTTGTCAGGACGATGAAATTTATGGAACTTTACATAGAGCAGAAGACTGACCTTTTTCTGCAACATTATGTATTCGAACCGGTAGATTTTCTCATCCGACAGATCCTATTCTTGTCGGTTATTGTTACATTACTAGCAGCTGGAACGGTCGTACTAGTGATCGGAGTGATTCTATTTATTGCAACCCTGGCACCTCTCTGGAGTGCATTACTCATCTCAGGGTCTGCAATATTGGGAATCTGTGGAATCATAGGTTACTTTCTCCTTTCAAAAAAAATAGTGTTAAAAACTTCAACAACCTCGGAGATGGTGAAAAATGAAGCCCTGTAGGAATATTACTGAAGCAGATATTCTCGTCACAGAAAAACTAATTGTTAAATCGTATTATCAACTGAAACAGTCTGTAATACAATCACCAGCTCATGTGATCGAAACGGTTGGTCAGACAGTACAAAAAAACCCGTTTGCAGTCGCTAGTGCAGCACTTGTAGCTGGGATGACGGTGTATAGTTTGTCAGGATTAACTCCGTCTACCACGAAAGTTGAGGATACGCAACGATCATCTGATTCGGTGAAAGAAGAGCATTTTTCTTCAGATTTCGTGCAATGTATGATATTGTCGATTCTCCCCTCAATGATTCCTGTAATTGTGGAATATATCCTTAAATATTCTGAGAAAAACTTATCTGAATAACATTATAATAACGGTATATCTTATTATAACATCTAATCTTCCGCCGATGTTTGGCTCTGTTTGTATGGTAAGACAGAAATAGTTGGATTCTGTAGGCTACTGGCATTTTTTCATAAAAATGTAATATATCGTTACAACCCATGGAGAATTGATTATAATCGATAGGACTATGTATCCTAGATTCCCGGGCACGCATAATGAGGTCAACTTGCCAGATGAATTTACGAAGATATTTAGCTTAATGAGGGCAATTTTTTTGAAATTAGAAAAAATTTCATCGTTATGTTTTGCAATAATGCGTAACGAGGATGCAAATTTTAATTCCCACATTCTCTTCTTTTTCAATTCAACAATCAATTAAAAGATTTTACTGCCTTACTCGTTATGGATTTCCGGGCCAACAGGATGTATAAACGGTACTCAACAAATCCCAGGTAGTTCAATAGAAGGGCCATGACAACAAAAGCGTGGCTTATTTTGTATTCTCATTTCTTGGAGATGTATTTGTTGATCGTTTCCACGATCTTAAGTTCATCGTTCAGTCCAGCTATAAGACCTAGATGAGTAACTGTTATAAAAGAGCCATCAATTATGGCCATTAATCAATTAAGATCGATTATAGAAATTAAAGTTTTTGGCAAAAAATGTATTAAAGATTTATCGTAGCTGGCGAGTGAGGGTTATAAGACCCAAAAACTTAAGCGAATAGAATTTCCTCTGCATTATCATAGATTGCAACTGATAACCAACCTGAAAAAAAGATGATAAAATCGGTTAGGATTACAAGGACAATGGTGATTTATTTTCAGAGAAGTTCTGATCAAATATCTTGTAACTAGTATTGTCCATGAACCATACTGCCACCTCTATTCGATCCGTTTTATTAGTCCCTTGGATAACAATGCTGTCTCCTTTGTTCTTTCCGAGAGGGCTTACACCTACCTTGCCCCCGTGTTGTATTGTTTTTACCTGGATATCCTTGATAAGTTGTTGTCCCCCTCCGCCATTGTATGTTACTGTGATCTTGTGATCAAGAGCATCTTTATTTGCTGAAACACTAGTACTGAGTTCCTTTTGTGGTTGCACTACCGGCCCATCCCAGAGAGATGATGAGACCCAAGGTTCAACAGTGGGGGTTGTTGTAGGGTTCATACTATAACCAGATGATTCTACTGTAGTTTGAATACCCTGGCGATCGCTTTGAGAAACATTTGTCTGAATTTTTTTCTCATTTCCTACGCATCCGGTACACATAATGAGTATACACACGATGATCAGTATGGTAATACCATAACATTTCATAAGGGTCTTTTGGTATCATTTTTTATTTGAATTTTCTCCCGTATTCTAATTTTTGAGTTAAATATCATTATTCAGCCTATTTCAGCGCTTTCCTAACCTTTTATCTTAATTCTTCTCAAATATTGTCTTTCTCACTCAAATACTCCAATATTTCCGAAAGATCCTGTTATCTTGAATTTAACATTATTTTATCGGAGTGGAAATACCTGAAGAGATTAAATCCAAATTTCTTGATTGCCCCCTTGAACATGCCGCATATATGAACTATCTGCACGAAAAAATCGATAAATAATTAGTCAGAGTAACAGAACTCAAATCCCGGCTAAATCTCAACAGTAACAATAGTGGCAAACCCTCCTCATCGAATGAAACCCCTATAAGGATCGCACAACCTCACTTCGTTAGAAAACCGAGAAAAAGCCAGGAAGTCAAACCGGTCATAAAGGAAAATCCTTGGAAAAAAAATTCAAATCCTGATCTCATCGAAATTCACTCTCCTGAATTTTGTTCTTGTTGTGGAAGAAGTCTTCAGAATGGAGCGATAATTAGAATTGAAAACAGATAAGTTATGACCTTCCTCCTCCCCATCAATTCTTATTGTAGAAAACCAATCCGTCACAAACGTTTGACCCATGGTGGAGGAAAAACATCAGGAACCTTCCCCCAGGGGGTTACACAACCCGTTCAATATGGATCAAGAATCAAGGCCAATGAGTTATCTCGTTCATTATCAATTTATCCCATACGAACGGGCAAATGAGGCCTCTAATGTTCTTTTTGGTATCTCCATTAATCTTGGAACCGTTGTCAATATAACTCACACATTGTCAGAAAAACTCATATTGTTTCATGAATCTGTTTAAAACGCTCTTAATTGTGCACCCAAAATCCATAACAATGAAACAGCGGTCAGAGTTGATTAAAAATTTCATTGGCTATATGTCATCAGTACATCTCGAATAATCTCTTACTCAGTTCAGACGAAAAGAGGAGCTGAAGGGATCAATAACATCGAATTTCTTCCAATTTACAGGGGAATAAGTGTTTATGATTTTTGGAATCCATGTCTTTCATTCTCCTGGACATACAGTTTCAACTGTCCCCTTATTCTTCGAGATCGCAAGCTTGTAGAGGAACAAGCAGAATAAAAAGGCCTAATATTTTAAGAGTAATTAGATACAGGTAAAATATCTCAAGGAAATGTTTCTTTTGGATAAAAATCCCATATCGGATCTCATGATGAACATCATCCAAATCTCATATGAAGAACAAATTCAAGCACGATTCGATGAGAATCCGCCACCCATTCATATCCCCGTAAAGAAAGAAGGAAGAATAAGATCTTTGCTAGAAACCTGCTCGAAAGGATGGATATCCATAAAGTCGGTTTCTTGCGATTTATTGAATCTATTCGTGTTCCATTTTGATAATAATCTCGTGGAGCGGGATATTCGGATGATGAAGGTACAAATGAAAAAATCCGGAGGTTTCAGGGACAGAGTAACCGCTGAAGAGGTAGTTTAGATCATAAGTTCGTCTCAACAATCAGGAAGAATGGTATAAGGGTTATTGAGGCGATTAATGCTTCCTTTAACAATAATCCATGGATGTCAGAGTATCATATGATCAGGTTTTAATGATCTGATTTACGTCAGGTTCTGTTTGGCTTTGTGATGCCTGAATTGTTACAAATATTAATTGATAGAATAATTTAATTCTGTGATAAAATCGGAATCATAGATTTTCGATATTTGTAATACTTTAATCGAGTTATACTCTATCCAACAAACCTCAACATGCATATAATAGAAAATCGGAGCCATTATATCGTTTTTATACGATGGTTACAGGGCCGGATCTCATCCTATATGACCTGATGTATGACTCATGGAGTACGATCAATAGCATACCGATACGAGAACGATTATTTCGGAGTTCAAACGAAATAAAGGCCATACCATCTATTTGAGTAACCCCGTGGTATCCATAACGAATCGGGAATGAGAATATCAGTTAATTCTCTATTTAAAGTTAAATTTGGGAATTTTTTTATTAATCCATACTCAGGACCTTATACATTTTGAACATATCAAAGAGAGACTGAAAATCGTTGGAATTTACCTTATTTCGCTTTGGGTGCAATTTTTCGACAGATGAGCGAAACAACGCGATTATGTCCTGTTATTAAAAACTGATCCCCTTACATAGTTCCAGATATCAAGGTTCTTCTCGTACATATCCTCTCAATTGGTATATTTTCTAACCATCCCTTGAGGGAAAGGAAGGCCTCGATTATCAATTAACCGGAAATCACATGATTATTCCGGTTACGAAACGAAGGGTACACTCAAATCTTTGATCCTCTCACCGGCATTCACCTGACGTTTGCCCCCGGTCTGGATGGAAACCCTCATCCTCTTGCTGCTCAGTGAACTCTATCTCCTCTTCTGGGACCGGAACACGGTCCGGCAAAAAGGGGATCCCTGAGATACATCGGGATCTCGACCTTTACCGGAATAATACTCGCGTACATGGCAGAAATTTGCCCATTCTTACGATGTAGATCATTCCCGGTACTCTCATGTATTAAGCATCACTTTCATGGGGGCCGGAATCATCATCCGGCACCATAACTATCTCGGATCTCTAATCAGTGCATTCGGTGCTACGTTAGTGTTTCAGATTTACTTCATCCCCATTATCGTCATCGCAATGTTCCTGTCAGCAATTCTTCTCTGGATATCTTACGAAGAGGCAGCCCTGGGAAAAAACTCGGACGAGAATATGGGGAGATCCACAAAGTGACCTGGTAACTGATCCTGTACATTTATAGAGATATCAGAAAACCCGAGGAGGCAGGGAGTTAACCCGGAAAAATGGGATCAGAACCTCCGGGTCCTGAGATCCTCGGACTTATTGTGGATCCCCTGTCGATACCGATTCCGGTGTTTGGGTCAGCACTGGGTATTTCCCGATTAATATTTCTCCTTCCCTCACTGGATCCGAGTATCTGGTTGATGGGATATCATCAGGCCTGACATATTCCGGTGTTATAGAATAAAAACCATAGGTCCGAAAGAGAAATTATGATGTCGACAATACTTCGAGTATTTTAGAATCGAAAATGAAATGAAGTCGGAAGCTCATGTTCTAACTGATGATCTCCCTTATGATATCCAAAATAAAGAAGGTCGAAAAAATTTGAAGATAAGAGTTAGGGAATTTCATCTCATATATGTTTGAGATAAACCCGATCATTCTTCATACCCAACTACCTCTGATTCAATGTGTGATTAGATATTGGGATCAATCCCCTGAACAGTCACGGTAAAATAAAGTATTATAACGCGAGTATAATTACTTAATTAATCGAAATTTGAATATAGACAATTTAAATTCATACCAATACTTTGGCATAAAAATCGAACAGAATTAAATCATTGGTTTCTCATACCTGATTTTTTTCTCTTATTCTTTCGAAGAGACAGTATCGGATTATTGTATTGAAATTTGACGAATTTCATCATAATTCCGATCTACCATTATAGATCCCTGAATCATTTTTCTTCTGAAAGAAAGGAATGAGTAAAAAAAAAAAAAGGTCTCCCGAGGCATTGAGACGAAAAATTATAAATTCTCATAATATCGGGATAAAGGTTTATCCCTGACTTCAAACTGCATGGAAAATTCTTTTTATAATGATGTTACTGGCTTTGTATTTGGGGTGAGGATAGGAGTGGAATCAAATGTGGTACAATTACTATTTGCATCAATATATACTGAACCAGTCCCTTTTTGTGCATACACAACAACACACCAAGACCCCTCCTCAAGATCCAGAGCAGCCCTACCTCTTTCACTAAAGGAAACCTTATCGTAATGAGTCATAACATCCAGATTAGATGGACAATTACCGGGATTCCCAGAATTTTTCACTGCATATAGATCAAATGACGCTTCGTATGGGGACACTATACTAATGAGAGTACCACATGATTTTTCTACTGTGATTTCATGCAAGGCTGCAGATCCTTCCCATAGATTATAGTGATTTGGGAATTCCGCCGTTGCACCTACAGATGAGATCGTTAGTGCATATACCAAGAGTACTAGCATGGGTATGTTAATAGACATGAATAACCGCATAATTTCTCCAGTTTCAGAGATAAACTGCTATGAAGTGAAAGTATATAGCAATAATCCTCAATTGCAAAAACTGCAATCAGACAAGTTTTTTTACGACTGTTATATTGTCTATAACGTATTATAACAGGAGTGATGGATGTCGTTACAATTAAGTGAGAACGATTCTAGGTACCTTATTATTCATTACATAATTGAACGAATTAGCTTGTGTTAGATTGACATATTCATTCAAAACACCATAAATTAGACAAAATTAGTAAAATGGGGGGAATAGTGAAACGGAAGTGGTACTATGAAAGAATTCTCATCTTTTTAGATCAATTTAGTTCGATTTTCATGAATCCTACGTTATGCAAATTAATCTTCAAATTTAAACGATAATCTAATCCTGTACCATTCGGTCCCCATATTCATTCATGATCCTATGTTTATGATGCCCGATGAACACCAATTCTTAGATTCTCGGGAATAACGACTGACTAATATGTTTAATCCTTTCCCCTAAAACTCCGGGATTTTTGTACAATTCAACTTCAGATTCTTTATCCTCTCCAATTAACAGAGGGCTTTTTAGTTCAAAGAATTTTCCATCATTGAACTTCTTACTTCCTTCATTCCAGTCAATACCAGAGGTAAAATACACATTGTATCTACCATTCTCCATTTTATTAATGGTCCCTACCGTTTTAGAGGGAATGTAAATTGCGAATAATGTTGCATTAGCCCCTGCTTTGGTTAGTACTGCAATAGTATCAAGGGAATTTTCATTGTTTACAATTTTCAAAGTACCATTTCCCGCTGTTGGCGGATTTCCATAAATGTACGCTGGATCTACACCTGCTGCCATCACATAACCTGAGAAAAAACACAAAAGGCAGGAGATAATTAGCACCAGTCTACAGAACCTCATTTGATTCATACACTCTCTATAACATCCTCACATATCAACATACGTAGATAATCAAAAAAGAAAAACAAAGATAGAATCATTGGCTCCTCTCTAAATATGGTAGGCGATCCTGAACATAAATACTGGTTGTTGAATATAAAAATATAAAAATTTCACACAAAATCAGCGTAATTTGGTGGGTAAATATCATATCTGATGAATTGTTATCTAATTCTCTCCTCTTCTCGCCAAAATATAAGGTCGATGATCATCGATCACAACTCAAAATTCTGTTTCCTATAATCTGCCCATATAAGACGTTACTTTACAATTCGATGATAACCGTATATTTTTTACAGGTTATTTCAGTGGGGGTGACAATCTCATTTTATAGATATGATCTTTGGTTTAGACCTGATGATTATCCAAATCGTAGAGTGAGTCAATAATAATTGCTTAATCTTCCTAGAGTGTAGGTTTAAAATTTTTTAAAGGATTACCGAAATATTGCATGATATGTAACATCAATTGGAAAGGATCAGATGAATTATCACTTCTCCGGATCATAATCAATGGCCGAGTTCACACGGCTACCACACACAAGAAAATTTTGCCATTCATCGTAATCCAGCATAAACATACTGTGAACCCTGTGATGATAATTCACAGGAAAATATCTCGTTTTTAGTTTCAACTGTGGAATTAACTGAGATCTACAAAAAAATCTTTTCCCGAGATTTTATACGAGATCCATTGTTATCCCCCCAAACTTTTTCCTCTTATTAAAGAAGAAAAATGGACCGTTTGAGGAGTACTTCACGAGTCCTGCCTTACATATCGAAATTTCCTTGTCTTTTCATTTATCGTATATAATTCCCTTCTGTTTGTTTAATTAGACCTAAATGACTATCAAAACCCTAGTTGATATTACTATGTATACACGGCATTTTATTCAAAAAATGAAACAATACTGGACACTATACCGGGGTTGCGATACATTTTCTCCTTGATCTTGTGAGGTAATAATAGGGTTATGAGGATACATCGAGTAGATAGATAGTTAATACCCCCTTTAAGAGCAATTTGAAAGGGGTTTTATCCTTCACGAACTATTTAGTCGTTAGTCAGCAATGTAGTGTCTTGAACCTACCTTTCATCTGAAATGGTACAAATAGGTGCAGTGTTATAGAGGATTGAAATGGTTGTCCGTTCACTTGTGCAATCGTTTCAACAGCACTCGTTTAAGTGAGGTTAAACCATTCATAAAAATCCTGTTCATCTCATCCTCAAGGATTAAATTTCCCGATAATTCTTCCTACTTCTTTTTCTGGAGTTATTCCTACTGATCGCACAGAGGACCGATCTATGATTCGAAAGAAATAAACTTTCAATAACAATAACTGTGCTTACCAGATATCAAAGAATTTCCCCCATCTTATTTTTCTGATATCATAAAAGGTAAGGAGAATCGTGTTCACCGTATCTCAAACCATTTCAACGTTTATTCATCTCGAAACTTTAGATTTGCGCATTAGTGTGAGAATTATGTTCAAGTATTCAGATTCAATGCAAGAACAGAATCCTAGTGGATATCCAGTAATTTCTTGAAAAAGGGAAAAACGAACATATTTGAAACAGGGAATGCTGTTCAATAGAGAGGGGCAGAAAAATTCTGGCTCACTCTATCAAACCCTTACCCGTACATCATCTTTATGATTACTTCTTTTTTAGTTCTGATGAGACTTGATGAGATTTGATCTTTGCATCAGAACTGGCTTCATGTGCACCGATCTTTATATCATCAACCACGTTGTGAACACCGACCTTTGCATTATCTACAGCTGCATGAGCTGCCACTTTGGTATCATCAACAGCCTTATGAGCCTTGACCCGTAGATCATCCTTTGATGTCATACCGGATAATACTCTGGCAGATTAGATAAATTAGCCTGAATCTTTTAATTTTTGAAACATAATCAGTGACTTTGAAATACACGTATTCCTTGTCTTCATCTAGGATTTGGTTATTTCCTGAAAGAAAAATTTTCCTAAAAATTATAAAACCCCATATCGGAGTCCTCCATCTTAAACGAATATCTGAATCGATATAGTATATTTCACTCCGAATATCGCCCAAATGTAATTATTATTGAGATAAGACTGAAACTTTGTTTCAAAAATTGATTTATTTGCATAATTATATATGAAATTTATCCTCTTCTTGTATCATTCAGATGCATCTTGTTTCCATACGATGAAGAAATCTATGTACCTTCTTTCTTACCATATCTGGTACAGGCAGTTTCATAATCCATATGAATAATTACAACTCATCTGAATCAGATTTTCACCTGTTCCAAAGTGTTACCATGTGAAAATGTGAGGTCATTTATGTGAATAGGATGGTTCTGATATACGATACTCCATTCATCTTGAGAACTGGTAAGGTTTGGTGAATGAGCCTGGTTGGAGATAGCAATGTGACAGAAACGGGAATATATATTGAATTCATATGATTGAAGAAGAGACCGGTTGGAGTCTGTTGTGTGAACTAGAACCTGATACACACAATCGCAGTATTACAGAGAGAGAAGTAGAATTGATCTTCATGGACAAACAGAATAAATGTGCACATATCCGAGTCATTCCGATTTTTCAAGAGACAGGTTGGAGTCGGTTATGTGAACTTGATTGAAATGCAGTGCAAAGGTTTCTCTCCAAAAAGAGAGACCTGAATTCTTTTTATCATCGAATGGATATTGTAAAAAAGATAATTTTTCAGATACTGTCAGAATTACAGGTATTTGGTTATCTTCCATTCCCGATATTTACTATGATATTGTGGTCTATCTGATCATCTTGCAGGTGAACTACCATGTCCTTTTGATCGAATTCATCAACCATGATAGAGGTCACTTCTGATCCGGGAACGAGGTTGAGAATTTTGATAAAATACCTTGTTGAATGGAATCTGTATTCTATCTGATATGATTCCCATGAAAGAGGAATACATGGATCAAACATTAGAGTATCGCCAGATTTTCGCAATCCAAGTAAAGATTCGAGGATGAGTGTATACATCCAACCTGATGATCCGGTATACCAGGACCACCCTCCTCTACCGATATGGGGATTGGCGGAATAGATATCTGAAGCAACTACATAGGGTTCTATCCGGTACTTCATGACATCTTCAGGGGTTTTACTATGATGAATCGGGTTTACATATGACAACAAATTCCAAGCCTGCTCATGATCCTTCAAAGCAGCATAAGCCATAACAACCCAGATTGCAGCATGCGAATACTGTCCTCCATTTTCCCGGACACCGGGAGCATATCCTTTGATATACCCGGGATTTATTGAGCTTGTATCAAACGGCGGAGTAAGTAGGGGGATCAAATGGTTTTCTGTAGAGATGAGATGATTTTTTACTGCATCCATTGCTGATTTGGCTCTTTCCTTAGAAGCAGCTCCAGATAGGACTGCCCAACTTTGAGCGACAGAGTCAATGGAACACTCCTGATTTTCTGAAGAACCAAGAGGCTCACCCGAATCGAAATAGGCCCGGCGATACCATTCCCCATCCCATCCGTTTTTCTCCAGGTTCTCCTGTATCTGCTCAGCATTGGAAAGACAGAATTCTGCAAAGAAGGTATCATTGTGGTTCTTTGAGATTTCTCTAAACTTTAAAAGTAGATCAAAGAGGAAAAACCCCAACCATATACTTTCTCCTTTCCCTTCTGCTCCGACAAGATTCATTCCATCATTCCAATCACCGGTTCCCATTAGTGGAAGACCGTGACTTCCAAACTGTAATCCCCTCCGGATGGCCAGTTTACAATGCTCATATAAGGTAGCGGAGGTTAACGATCTGCTTGGGAGATCATAGTATGATTCCTCCTCCGGGAGTACTGCACGACCCTCGAGGAATGAGATTTGTTCATCGAGAACTCCGGTATCACGAGTGGTGAGCACGTACCTGCAGGTAGCAAATGCAAGCCATAGATAATCATCAGAACAATGAGTCCTTACTCCTCTGTTTATCGGAGGATGCCACCAGTGCTGAGCATCTCCTTCGATAAACTGATGCCCGGCACAAAGGAGTAGTTGATTTCTCGTGAGGTCCGGTCTGGTGTGAATGAGGGCCATCACATCCTGAACCTGATCTCTGAATCCAAATGCCCCTCCGGACTGATAAAACCCGGATCTCGCCCAGAGCCTGCAGGCAATGGTCTGATAGATGAGCCATCCATTGACAAGCAAATCTACTGATTTTTCGGGAGTTGTAATTTTTACTGCTCCTAGGGTCCTATCCCAGTGTTCTTTCACTGCTTTGAGTGATAATCGTGCAGCACCCACTCCCCGGTTTAGCAGAATCAAATCTCTTGCGTCTTCTACATTTTTTCCAACACCCAGGGTAAATATAATATCCCGTTCTTCTCCATCACTTATGTCACAGAGAATCTGCATCGCTGCGCATGGGTCAAGGCCAGCCCCTACTTTATTTGAGAGTCTGGATTGTTTCATTGCAGCAGGATCATCGTAGGACCCATTTCTACCGATAAACTCGTAACGATCCCCTGAAATCGTCCGTGAAAGAATATTTGAATCAAGAAATGCGATTCGTCCTAAAAATTCATGGTTATATGGATTCTTCGCGAAAATTGCTCCCGATATCTTGTCTACTTCTGTGATTACATAAAGAAGAGATTTCGATCGAAGTTCCCCTAAAACCCATTCAATGTATCCGGTGACCGATAATAGCCTTCGACGACCAGATTTGTTCCTGATTCGAAGGGAGATGAATTTCACAGGAGAGTCTAATGAAACAAAAATCGTGAGTTCGGAGTTTATTCCATGATTACAGTGTTCAAATACCGAATATCCAAACCCATGTCTGGTTACATACTGATCAGCTCCCCGGACCGGAAATGGTGTTGGAGACCAGAACTCTCCTGTTTCTTCATCCCTGATATATACCGTTTCACCGGAATGATCCAGGATCGGATCATTCATCCATGGAGTTAGTCTGAATTCATGGGCATTCTCACTCCAGGTGTAAGCATTCCCACTGTCTGATATAACCGTCCCGAATTCCTCATTCGCGAGAATGTTTACCCAGGGTGCGGGGGTTAGCCTTCCTTTTCCAGTAATGATGACATACTCTTTCCCATCCTGAGTGAATCCCCCGGTACCATTGAAGAAGATCAATCTTTCTTTAGTCTTATCCGGGCCGGGTAATACCTCTTTATGTGGTGTCCGGATAGGGAACAGACGGGGGATCGGAGGTTCACACCATCCAATCCGCTCAATCTGTTCAGCTAATGTTCCATTTCTGTCAGAAATAATCACACGGGCTACCGTCTGTATCAGGATGCGATCTTCATCTGACATCTGTTCAAGATGCCTGATGAATATCCCTCCTTTTCTGTTTAGGATATGAGATTCAGAACCCTGGGGCATCTGATTCATGATGTCTCCCTGTAGATCCTGGCGATACCCGGTCTGATCCTCATTCCAGATCACTAAATCTACGATCAACCCTTTCATTTGCCAATATGCATGGGCCTGCACCATCTCTTTGACAAGACTGATATGATCCCTGCTTTGAATTCTTACCAGGACAATAGGGATGTCTCCTGAAATTCCATATCCCCAGAGACCTGATTGACTTCGGTTATTTTTCAAGAGGACATTCGGACTTGCTCTCCGGGTTGGGTTTGCATAAATGATGGAGGAGGCAAGGGCACAAAATAACTGTGCATCTGGCTCTGTTGCATTCAATTGTCTGAGCATGACCTGGGCATGAGTCCATGCAAGCTCTGATACCCGGTCAGCGATATATCCGTCAAAGTATTTCTCTGTCAGATTAAGTGATCCGCTTCTACTCTCACTAACTCCAGTGAAAATATTTACTCCGGCAGTCTCCTGCGGATTCAATATAATTGTACATCTTATCGCTACAATCGGATCCAATACTGACCCTGTTGTGTTAGATAATATGGAAGGTCCTGTCATAACCCCCGGTTTAGCAAGTGTATTTCCCCGCCCGATAAATTTCGCACGGTCAGTCTCAAAGGAGACTGGACTCCCCTGAGTACCATGTATTGTCATCAGATGGAGCATCCAGGGAGGTTTTTCTCCTTCTGATCGCGGTCTTCTTGTCGCGAGAATCGCATTTTTCTCCTGTATCAACTCTGTTTGGACAAAAAGGTTACTATATGTTGGATTGCTCTCGTCAGATGCCTGTGAAGCCAATACTACTTCTGCATAACTCGTGAATTCTATTATCCGTTTTGTAGAGGATCGGTTTGTTACCCGTATTCTTCGAAGTTCAACATTATCTTCAGGAGAGATGATGATCTCAGAACGGGTATCAAACTCCCGGTCACGTCGCTGAAATTCAGCCCGAGCTTGTTTAAAAATTGTTTGATATGAATCCGGAGTTTTTCTGGTGGGTTGAAATCCATTAGACCAGAAATTTCCCGTAGTCATATCACGGATATAGCAAAAAATACCATTTCTGTCAGATGTTGGATCCTCTCTCCACCGGGTTATCGCATAATCGTTCCATCTACTATATCCGGAACCACTATTATTTACCATTAGATGGTACTTCCCGTTCGACAGGAGATGTACTTCCGGCCGGGGAGTAGTCGGAGTCTGAAAGATCCTCATCTGGGCCTCAGTTTCCCCGATAACCGTATGCACTTCTTCTTCCTTACCTGAATGGGGGTAGAACGGGGTATTTCTAGGCATCCTTTCCTGAAGTAACATAATAGTTGCCTGAAGATTGGGATCAGATTCAAATCTTCTCTGCATTGGTTTATTTAATAGTGCATAGGCGAGAGATAACAGAATCATGCCCTGATGATGTGCCATGAAGGATTGAATAATTGAATATTTTTTTCCCGGAGTGACCCGGGATGGGGTATAATCAACCGCCTCATAAAATCCGAAATCCCCTGAATATCCCAAGGAGTCCATTTCCTTAAGATTTGAACTAGCCTGATTCGGATTGATCATCAATCCCATTGCAACTGCATATGGAGCAATTACCAGATCTTCAGCGAGACCTCGTTTGAATCCAAGGCCCGGAATTCCAAAAGCCCGATACTGGTAATTCATTGCGGCATCGGTGTTATTATATCCTGATTCTGATATTCCCCAGGGCACACCTCTTTTGCGCCCATATTCTATCTGTCGTGCTACAACTGCATGATACGAGCGATCGAGAAGGGTATTTTCATATGTAGGCATCAAGAGGAGTGGCATCAGGTATTCAAACATCGATCCACTCCAGGAAATGAGGGTCGGTTTTCCACTACCCACTGTTGTAAGGAGACGTCCTAATGCAAACCAATGTTTCTGGGGAAGTTTTCCATATGCTATCCCGATAAAACTGGTAATCCTGGCTTCCGATGCAAGGAGATCATAGAAAACCGCGTCGAGTCTGAAATCTGTTGCATTGTATCCGATAGAAAGAAGATTACTCTCCTGGTCATACAGAAAATCGTAATCTATTTCTGAAAATTTTCTGCATTGTTCTGCTAAATGGGACATAGATTGGAAATATTCTGTTGCTCTCTCGCTGGATGCTTTCATCTTCTCGATGGTCTGTATCAGCCATTGGTGAGACGAAACTGGAATACTCTCTGAATTTTGTGAGGTTTCTATCCAGTTCATGAGAGGGCCGATATTGGATAAGATATCCTTATTTATGTCTGCAATATCCTTGATTGTAGGAATCTGACGATTTAAATGTTCTAATTTTGTACAAATAAGAGATATATGGGGTATCAGATCTTCGGGAATTTGATCCCTGATGGTTGCGGGGGGGTTGCCTGAAGACTCCCATGAAATCAAAGACCGTAATTCTTTCAAATGGGATTCTATCTGTAGTTTCGTTTCTGATGCCCACCATCTGACCTCACCGTCTGGATAGGTACTTAAAGCAGTCATAACTTCCGCCGCTATCCCATCCAGATATTCAAGATGGCCCAATGCTTCAATTGTTGGCTCTGGTATCAATACCGCCCCTTTTTTCATCTCCGTTATCTTATATCGGATTGCTATCAATGCGGTTCGATTATCTTCGGCTTTCTTTTTGTCAATCATATCAGAGAGGATTTTGAGGGTGTCTGATAAACCCTCTGCAAATCCTTTTGAAAGGATTGGAGAAGCCTGAAATTCATACAGTCCCTGTTTCAACACCAGAAGATCCCCAACAAGATTTCCACTGTCTACCGTTGAGATATACCATGGGAGGAGTGGTTCTAGAGTATTGGTATTGTACCAGTTGTAAAAATGACCACGATATCTTTTAAGTTGATCCATGGTGCTGAAGGTATTTTGCGTCCTCTCTATCAGGAGATTCAATGGTATATACCCAAAATCGTATGCGGTGAGATTTGCGAGTAGTGAGAGGCCAATATTTGTTGGTGAGGTACGGTGTGCAACAGTCGGTACCGGATACTCCTGGTAATTGTCAGGTAACAGGTAGTGATCTTCAGGGGTAACAAAGGTCTCAAAAAAACGCCAGGTCTTTCGTGCAATGGTACGTAAAAAAACTCTCTGTTCTGGTGTAAGGTTAGTACTTTGAGGTTTTATTGGCTGACTTATCCACCATGAAAGAGCTGGAGATAGAATCCAGGCAGAAGCGAATATTGCAATGATTGAGGAGGACGATGGATGAAAGATAGTTAGTATGGCCAGTAATGTCAGTCCGATTGTTGGAGCTACCCACATTATCCGGTATGATGTTGGTAAATCATAGATGCCAGCCTTTCCAGCTTCCTGATGCGTTGTCCATTCTAAAAGATGGCGATGAGAACCAATCATCCTCCAACACGATCGAAGAATTGCATCAAGGGAAACAAATGCTTCATAGGGTAGAAAAACTAGACTCACCAAGGGTACTGCTAATTGAATTGGAACAATCTGGGCTATATCCTGGAGATGAAGCATCCAGGTCTGCTCTGTTTGTTTCTTAACTATCTTCCAGATTGTGACTACTATTGGTGAAATCAGGTATAGTGAAATAAGAAAACTGGTCCAGAAGAAAGGTTCATTTAAAAGGCTCCATGAAATGAGGAGAAGAATAAATACTACTGGTGCTATCAGACTTCGTCGTAAATTATCGAATATTTTCCACCGTGAGAGGAGGGAGAGTGGATTTTTTTGCTTTTTCGAAAAATTATCCTTGACAAAGGGAAAAAGCCATGGTATTATCTGCCAGTCACCTCGGATCCATCTGTGTCTGCGTTTGACATCGGCCAGATAACTAATCGGATGTTCTTCATATATCTGGACATCACTGACTAACCCGGATCTCGCGTAACATCCTTCCAGAAGATCGTGACTCAAAATAAAATTCTCAGGAAATCTCCCTTTCACAGATCGGGAAAACTCATTCAGGTCATAGATCCCTTTTCCAATAAAGGAACCTTCATGAAAGGCATCCTGATAAAGATCTGAAACCGCACGGGTATATGGGTCAATACCCTGTTCTCCGCCGAATATCGTTGCAAATCTGGATATTCCTGATTCTGAAAGAGATAAAGCTACTCGTGGCTGAAGAATTGCATATCCTTCCCTGATCACCCCGGTTTTCGGATCAGACATCGGGCGGCTGAGGGGATGGGAGATTGCACCGATAAGACTACGTGCACTATTGCGGGGAAGCTGCGTGTCTGTATCAAGAGTAATCACGTATTTGATATCAACCAAAAGATTTAGATCTCCAACAATCCGGGAAAAACATATCTTTTCTCTGTTTGTTATTTGGGTACTGAATGCTTCGAGGATTCCTCTTTTCCTCTCATATCCCATCCAGACCCCTTCACTTGCATTCCAGGTTCGTGAGCGATGCATGAGGAAGAACGTTCCCGGTTTATCACTTCGATAGGTATTGTTTAGATCCTCAATTTTATCAGCAAGGAGATCGATGATTTCCTGGTCTTCAGGTAGTTCCTGAGTATGGGAATTTTTAAGATCTGTGAGTAAAGCAAAGAACAGGTTCTGATCCCGGTTTCCCAGGTACCGTATCTCGAGGGAATCGACGAGTTTGGAAATATCTTCAGTTCCTGATAGAACGGTAGGGATAACCACGATCGTTTTCTGATCTACCGGTATCCCCTTTGAATAATCCATTTTTGGGAGTGGAACCGGAGTAAGCAGAATTGGAAGAAACCAGTTCATAAGAGAAATTATACACTGACCAACAGGAAACAGGAGTAATACCATGAAAGGCAGCACTACGAACCAGTGGCCTGGATACACTCTGGAGTATCCAAAAAATGTAATTATAAGTGTTAAGAATAGAATTCCAAACAAATACTGTGGCAGGATATGGATATAGAGCTTTCTTCGAATCTGATCGATAAGTGAAGGATGAAAGGATAACGCTTCTTCAAGATAGGTTCTTCCTTCGTCTATCAGATAATATCCGACATGTGATGCACGGATTTTGTTGTTATTTCTCTCCCGGTTCTCTTTTGCAAGATCAACTGCTTTTATGGCAATGTGATTTTCAGAAAACCCACTTTTCTTCCTTATTTCCTCAATCACATGTCGGTATCTGTCCCGTGTTTCAAAATCCATTGATACATAAATATCCTCTGGATCACTTCGGAGGATTTGTTCGACGATACTGAGTCGCTCGACAAACAAACGCCAGTCAATTTTATCAAGTAATCGAAGACTTCCAATACTGTTTCCGATAGATACCTGATCTGCAGCCTGGGCCTGGATCTCTGCGTTAATCATCTGTTCAATCGTCAGATTATTTTCAGAGAGTTTTTGTTCGATCCAGGTGAGAGGAAATACGAGTGGTCCAGACTGATTCTGCAACTTCCTTGCCATTTCTGCAACAAATGCACTAGTCAATGGAGGATTAGATCGTGCCAGATCTGCGATGACCAGGATAAGACTTCCCGGATCTTCTCTTGCAACCTTGACTATTCGGTCTACCCAATGGGTAGCAGAATCGCGGTCACGTTTGTTAGATGAGATAATATCTGCAATTCTGCGTAGATTCTCAATTAATGAGAGTCTGAACATAATAGGAACTGCCCAGAGTTCCCCGAGGAGCAGAGGAGTGACTCTTTGGTAGGCATCGATATATGCAAAGAGACTCTCGGTATCTATCCTTCCGTCACTATGAGCGATTAATTCGATTGCAATATGATATACCTGCGGGAATCCTTCAAGGGGTCCATTAGCAAGGTGAGGAAGTTCTTTACTGTAATTTTTGGGAAGATGGTGACGAGCTGTCCGTATTTGTTCTTCAACAAGGTAATAATTATCTAAAAGCCACTCACCAGCAGGAGCAATCCGGTGATTCTCCTCGATGACTGCATTGAGCATATCATGTGTTTCTAACAGGCTTTTCTCGTTATCTGCGAGTCGTGGAATAATACGATCCGGCCCTTTTCTGGGAGCTATCTGATATAAACTGGCACTCTCCCTAGCATGCTGGGCTAACTGGTCCCCGCTATATAATTCAGCCCTGATAGGTTTTTCATCAATAAGTCCAATATCTGGTTCTTTTTTGGGTATTTTTAATTTGAATGCAAATCTATTCCACAAAATCCATGCCCCCTGTCTCTTTCTCTCAATCCACATCAAATATTTCTTCAAAAGAAGGTATGCCGACTAATTTTTGATGAAATCTAATATTTACGGCATATCTTCTAAATAGCCTTTAACCCAGGATTCTTCCTTACATAATTATTTGACCAATTGAAGATTCCGGTGAATTCTATAATCCGGGTTGATTCAAATTTTGCAACCCGTGAGAAATAATATATATCTCTCTACCAAATGCAGGTCTACTCTGATATGGAGGAGAAAAATGGTGATGGGCTTTTTTGGTATCATATCAGGGAAAGAAAACGATATTATGACTGATAATCTTAAAGTAAAAGCCAGTAAAGCTGTAGATGAAGCTCGGGTGACTGCACATGCCGTAATTGATGATGCAGAGGTCTCTGCTCATAATCTTCACAAAGATGCGAGTATCAAGGCACAGCAGGTATCAGATGATATCAAAATTGGCATTAGTAAATCTGTTTCCGATGCAAAAATCGCAGCTCATCAAGCTGGTTCTCAATTAAAGAAAAAATAAATAATCTGATTAATTTCTGATTCATGTCAGTTAGAATATTTAAGGGAATATTAACGGGTTATTTGTGAAGAGCTTCCGATTTTCAAAGAACAAATGCTTTCCAAACCACAGATATCCTTCATATCTATGAAGGGTTCAGGAAGGGAAAATGGTGGTTCCCTTCCTCTTTTTTTTGGTTTCAACATTTATTGACCGACTTGATTATTGTAAGTGTTGGGATGAGGTGCGGGAAATCATATGAATATTGAATATCTCATTTACCTATTTCTATCTTTATGTTGTTATATTTTCCAAATGGCGTATGAGATACTTACATTTTCATGAATGTTTTTCCTGAAAAAGCATTATTGAAAAGGGTAATTAAAGGATGATAGAACTTATCGGTCGTAAAAATATTCGGTAAATCAGATATCTAATATTTGGGCGGTATTTTATTAAAAAGAGATATTACTCAATTTTTAATAGGATTTGGGTAAATTGAACCAAATCCGGATTCAAAAAACATCATGGAATGAAATTTTTGGAAACAATTCTTGTATGGATATCGTTAAAGATCTCAATTCGGGAACCTTCTCTTCTTATAGGCATAAGGATGATAATTATACACCTATTTCATGTATCTCAAAAATAATTATAATCGTGTTATTTAATGTTCAGAGTCATTAAACTCGACATTTACGTAGAGATCGATAACTTTTCTGTAAATTTCTTTACGATAAAATCCCTTTTTTGGATTGATGAATATTCACGGATCTTTAATGAATCCTGTTCTGCATCCATTAATTTCTCCATATCATGACATAAATTATGGTTTCTGGAAATAATCTCCGCAATTATCTCTGACATATTCTTAAAATCGAGAGGCTTTAGTAAGTAATCATCGATCCAACCGCCATATAATCTGACGTCTTCCGGGGCTGGGGATTTACCTGAAAAAATCGTAATGATCAGATCCCGGGTATCAACATTGTTCCGAATTGCCGTCAGGGTATCCCAACCATCCATTGGCTCCATCATGATATCAAGAATGATGAGTTCTGGAGTTATGGTTTGCAGGATTTCCAGACATTCTTTGCCTCCTGGAACAGAGTGGACTACATGGCCTTGACGAGTGAGAAAAATGGTAAGAATATCACGGATTGCAGAGTCATCATCGACAATCAATAAAGTACTCAATTTACCCTCCCTCCGTCTTCAATTTTAAGGCTGATGTCGGATCCATGTTTGTAATGTCGAAATAAAAATGAACGCACTTTTTCCGATTCCAGCCATCCACTATCGAGTTTGGTAACGAGATCATCGATTTTCCGGATTTGTTCTTCGATATTTGATTTAAATTGACTATCTCCCAGAGCTACATATCCCGCGATAACCTGAAGTGGGTTTCGGATCTGATCGTTTAATATCTGAAATTGTTCCATATTGCGCTCTATCTGAGAGATTCCATCCTTTTCAAGTTGTTCTTCAAGATGTTTCCATTCGGTAATATCATGAGACTGAATGGCGACCAGATCAACAATCCCTGCAGAATCAGTTACCGGATGCATAACTGTTTCTATCCATCTTTCGCCAAAAGGCTCTAACTGATTTACCGGTAACAATGTGGCAAAAAAATTATCGATTTGTTGTAAGGAGAATGAAATTGAACCTCGTAATACCAGCTCAGTTATCGATGTTCGTTCAAAATCTTCATGATTTATTCCCAGATTCATAGCCATCTTCTCATTTATTGCTACGATTTTTTTGTTACGATCAATAAGAATTAACGCATCAGGAATAGTATTAAGCAAAACACGGTTTGTCCGCTCACTTTTACTCAATTTTTCTTCCATCCCATGCTTGTATAATGCCATCTGGATGGTGGTGTTTAAAGCCCGATCATCAAAGGGTTTTATAAGATATCCAAATGGCTCGGATATAACTGCCTGTTCTACAGTTGCTTCATCAGAATGTGCAGTGAGATATACAACAGGTATCCGATAATGCTCATGAATATGTCTTGCAGCTTCGATTCCGGTCATCTTTCCTTTCAGAGTAATATCCATCAGGATAAGGTCTGGTTTGAGTTCCTCAGTCATCCTGATAGCATCAGTCCCGGTATCAGCAACACCGATAACATCATATCCATGAGAATTGAGATTATTTTTTATATCAACACTCGTGAGATATTCATCTTCTACCACAAGTATTCTATTTTGTTTCATGAATTCTCACTTCCCGCTTTTCTCATCAGATAACCAAAAAGGAATTGCTGGAATATGTAGATCCCTTACAGATACGGAAAAAAATTCTTTTATGGAAATATTCAGTAAGATGCTTAATATCACTTCTCTATGGTCAACCCCGGTTTCCGTTCTCGAAAATTCAGGTTTATCTTTGTTCTTCTTATTACTCATAATCAATCAGATCTCCGGGCGATGACTTCAATTAGCATATACCGAATTGAAATCATTAAATTAAATCGCTCACCGATAATTATGATAGATTCGTCTTTTTTCTAGATAGAAAGAAAACGCTTCTTTCAGATGCTTTTCTATTATTTTTCATAATGAAGAAATGAGTATATACCCATATATTTTGTTGTATTTTTCAAAACATGCAACGTATATTACTGACACTTTCGAACTTCTTTTTTAGAAACTTTCGGTATTATTAATAATGTTATAACCGTTACCCAATGTATCATGCCGGATCGTAATATTGGGGATTTAAAAAAAAATCTCGAGCGAGACCTTTGAAAGTGTTGGTAATTGATGATTCTCTCGTGATGCAGGATTTATTGAAAAATATATTGCAACAGGAAGGTTATGAAGTAATATTAGCAGATGATGGAAGAGAAGGGTATGATCTATTTATAGAGAGAGAACCGGATCTTATCTTTCTTGACATTCTCATGCCAAGGATGAATGGTACCCTTACCCTGCAAGAGATTCTCAATACAAAAAAGGATGCAAAAATTATCATGGTCACTAGTATCCATGATTTTGAAATGGTGAAACTCGTAATCTTAAAAGGGGCCTGTGGGTACGTGTTTAAGCCATTTCAAAAGGATGCTGTGTTGGCAGAAATAAAACGTCATACGGGAAGATAGATCCCAGAAAGCCATCAATAGGCGCTTGAAAGAAAAAAATACGCGTAATTAGCTGAGGTGAGGTATAATTTTCTATCTACCAATTACTTCACATCAAATCAGGTTTTTGTTGGTAAAACAAAAGAAAATAGACTACCTTCTCCGATTCTTCCTTCGGCAAAAACTTTCCCCCCATGACGAGTGATAATACGATTTACAATGGACAATCCGATTCCGGTTCCCGGAAATTCACTCTTCTCATGTAGTCTTTCAAACGGAATGAATAATCGCTTGGAATCAGCCTTGTTAAATCCAATTCCATTATCCCTGACCATTATAATTATTACATCCCCCTGAGTTTTTGATGATACTTCTATCACAGCATTCTCTTTTTTCATCGTAAACTTCCAGGCATTTGATAATAAATTGTTCATCACATTTTTCATTAATCGTGGATCAGCATAGACAATAATATCTGGAGCTATCAGCCCGGAAACATTTCGAAATGGATTCTCTTTTGCAATTGAATCGAGAATCTTAGTGCTTAACTCACTGAGATTAGTTTCAGTTTTATTCATAGGTGCTGATGTCAGGTGCGAAAAGCTCAGAAGGTTCTGAATGAGATCGAGCATCTGATCAATAGAAGAGATTGATTTGTTTAGTTTCTCTTGTGAATTGTGATCAATTTTTTCATAGTCCTGGGAGATAATTCCCGACAGATATTCGTGAATAATAATTAGTGGACTTGCGAGATCATGGGATACTGCAGAACTGAAGGCTTCTAATTCCTCATTTTTATGGATGATCTCCGTTTCAATTCTCTGTTTATAGAGCGCCATCTGGATAGTGGTTTTTAATGTCCGTTCATCAAATGGTTTGATGAGATACCCAAATGGTTCAGTAACCGTCGCTTTTTCTACCGTTGCATCATCCGAATGGGCTGTCAGATAGATAACTGGTATCCGATATTTTTCATGGATTTGTCCTGCCGCTTCGATACCCGTCATTTTTCCTTTCAATGTAATATCCATCAGGATTAAGTCTGGTTCAAGATCACCTGTCATTCTGATAGCTGCTGGCCCGGTATCAACAATACCCGTCACTTCGTACCCCAGAGTATTCAGACTTTTTTTAATATCAACACCGGTGAGGTATTCATCTTCTACTACGAGAATTTTTGCTCTACTCATTTTGCATCCTCAAGTATCTCAGGTTGATAGTCGACTGCTCATACTCCATGAGTCTTCTACAATGAAGTGATCCAATATACAGCATCATTTACTCTTCATCATCAGATATTGGGAATATAATTGTGTATTGGGTTCCCTTCTTCCTTTCCACTGATATTGTACCATCCAGTTGTTGTGTAAGGCCGGCAAGAAGGGCCATACCCAGAGTGTCGGTTTTATCGAAAGTAACCGACATAGGCAGACCAATGCCATTATCTGAGAATGTAAGAATCAAGTTGTCTTCATTTTGTTGAATTCCGATTATAATTTCTCCTTTTATGTTTTCAGGAAAAGCATATTTTAGAGCATTTGTGAGTAATTCATTGATAATTAGGCTTAATGGAATTGCTTTATCAATGCTTACCACCATATTTTCTGCATTGATACGCAGACCGATTTGATGAGAATTAACATTATATGAGTGGAATACGAAGGTAGTGAGATTTTTTAAGTAAGAGGCATAATCAATTTCTGAGAGACTTTTATTCTGGTAAAGCATTTCATGCACAAGAGCTATTCCTTTGACTTTGGTATGTGTTTCCCGGAATATCTCTTTGATAGCCGGGTCTTTTGCTTGTTGTGACTGGATATTGAGTAAACTTGATATTACCTGAATATTGTTCTTTACCCGGTGATGAATCTCTTTTAATAATACTTCCTTTTCTTTTAGGGCCTGAGCAATCTCAGTTTCCAGAATTTTTCTGTCGGTTACATCCCGAATATTACACTGTATGATCTTCTTATTATCTATTGTATAGACATTACTTACAAATTCGACATCCACAGATTTTCCGTCTTTTGTCTCCAGGGGAAGATCTTCATACTTGACATATTTGCTGACCTTCAAGTCTGCAGCAGCTTTTTGTGCCAGATCCTTGTCTCTGATAAACCCAATCTCCCATAATGATCGGTTCATCAAATCCTTCTTTTGGTATTTTAGCAGATCGAGGATGAATGGATTTGCATCAATGATGGTTCCTGAATTTCCATCAAGTATGAGAATACCGTCCTTCGTAGTTTCAAATAAAGTCCGGTACTGAATTTCTGAACTGGATAGTTTTTCTTCTGCCCGTTTTCGGTCACTGATGTCCCGGATATTGCACTGTATGATCTTCCTATCATCAATTCTGTAAACATTACTGACGAATTCTACATCCACAGACTTTCCGTCCTTCGTCTCCAGGGGCAGGTCTTCATATCGAACGTATTTATTTACTTTTAAGTCTGCTGCAGCTTTTTCAGCAAGATCTTTATCCCAAATAAACCCTATCTCCCATAATGAGCGATGAATTAAATCTTCCTTCTGATATTTCAGGAGATTGAGGATGAATGGGTTTGCATCAGTGATAGTTCCGGTATCACCATCAAGTATGAGAATGCCATCCTTGGTAGTTTCAAATAGCATTCTGAACTGGATTTCTGAACTGGATAATTTCTCTTCCGCCCGTTTGCGATCACTGATGTTCCGGATATTGCATTGGATGATCTTCTTCTCGCCAACCGTATAGACATTACTTACGAACTCGACATCCACAGATTTTCCGTCATTGGTTTTCAGAGGAAGGTCTTCATATTTGATATATTTGTTCACTTTCAAGTCAGCAGCAGCTTTTTCTGCCAGATCCTTATCGCCGATAAATCCAATTTCCCATAGTGATCTGTTTAACAAATCCTCTTTCTGATATTTTAACAGATCGAGAATGAACGGGTTTGCATCAATGATAGTTCCGGTATCGCCATCAAGTATGAGAATGCCATCCTTGGTGGTTTCAAATAGTGTCCTGTACTGGATTTCTGAACTGGATAACTTATCTTCTGCCAGTTTTCGGTCCGTGATGTCCCGGATATTACATTGAATGATCCTCTTATCATCTACGATGTATACATTACTGACGAACTCGACATCCACAGATCTTCCATCCTTTGTTTCCAAAGGAAGATCTTCATATCGCAGATATTTATTCATCTTTAAGTCTGCTGCAGCTTTTTCTGCCAGGACTTTATCTCGAATAAACCCTATCTCCCATATTTTTTTCCCTTGTAGTTCATTAAGATTATAACCGATCAATTCGATAATGAATGGATTTGCATCAGTGATTGTTCCAGTATCACCGTCCAGTATGAGAATTCCATCCTGTGCCGTTTCAAAGAGACGGCGATACCGTGTTTCACTCTCTTGGAATGCTTTTTCTGTCTGCCTGGTCTGGGTAATATCCTGAAATATGATGATTACTCCGATGATACTTTCATTATTCCTGATCGGTGTCCCGATTTTCGTAATTGACCGTTCAATACCATCCCGGGTAATGAGTATGATTTGATCATCTTCGCCAGTTATTGTACACTCAGACATACTTTTTTCATGAGAATTCTGGCAAGAATTCCGTGTTTTTTCATCAATGATCTGAAATACTTCATATAATGGTCTCCCCATTGCTTCATTGGCAGACCATCCGGTGAGTTTTTCAGCGACTTCGTTAATGAGAGCAATTTTTCCATCTGGTCCGGTTACAATTACTCCATCACCAATCGAGTGTAATGTGACGTTAAGGCGCTCTTTCTCGGCATTAAGAGCATCTGCTAATTGTTTCTGCTCGGTGATATCTCTGGCAATAGTTAATGCACCGACTACCTGACCTTTGGAATCTTTTATCGGGGATACTGACATCGAGACTGGGATCTGTTCCCCATCTTTCTTCATACGGATAGTTTCAGAATGAGAAATGGTATCTCCATGTTTTATTTTATCACTAATCAATTCGAAAACAGCAGTATTACCTGGTGGTAATAAAAAAGAAATATCTCGTCCGATTACCTCATCTGCAGAGTAACCGTAGATTTTTTCAGCACCAGTATTCCAGCTGGTAATGATATTATCCAATGTTTTACAGATAATAGCTTCATCAGATTGTTTAACAATGGCTGCTAATTGTGAGATTAATTCCTGAGTGTCTTTTTGCTCATTCATATCAAGCAGTGTCCCAATTATTTTCGGTTTGTTATGAAATTGAGTTAAAATGTGAAAAACTCCAAAGATACATTTTTCCCCGCTTACGTTATGCCCTGAAATTTCCCATGGTTCGTTTCTATTTTTTCTAATTTCGGTTATGAGATTTTCTCCTGTGTTTCAGGCCAGTTTTCAGAAAGAAAATAATCTTTCATCAATATGTGATTAGGGATTTCATCCTGAGAATAGCCAAACATCTCACATATTTTTGAATTCACATACAGGAAGGTATCATCCTGAATCATGTATGCCCCGAGGGGTGAATGCTTCAGTACACTTCCATACCTTATTGCTGGGTTAGGGGGGATCGCTTCATTCTTTGGCAAAATCTTGATTTGATCCATTAGTCTTCCTGTCAATGTAACTTGCCCAGATGTTCCCATCTTTTCTCATAGCTGTGTTCATAAGTTAATAGGGAATGCGGAATCATTATGCAGGTATTTCAGGAAAGGGCATTTATCGAAGATCTCAATTTTCTATGAGATATCGATGTGGGTAGAGAGTATCCCCATGAGTTTTTTCCCCATAATGGGGATCACGATACTCCACGAAATTAAACAAATCTAATCCTCATCTCTCTGGGAAATACTTCTGAAAACGAAATAATAAAGACAAAATCAGTATATTTTTCCTGATATTCTTTTATTCCGTTCTTACCCTTTCAATTCAACTATTAAAATACCCATTTTTCATCCGATTCTAAAAAAGAGAGATGTGTATCAGATGATATATATTGCTTTAAATTTCAAAAATTGAAATGTTCAAGTACATTGTCACATTTTTTTACGATCCAGATCTCATTGCGATGGCAGAATCAAAAATGTCACCTTTTAAACTTTTCCACCTTGATATTTTGTAAATTCAATTGAAATAATTTGTTTTCAAAAAGTGAGATCAAAGGAAAGGGTTAATCATTTTAAGAAGAATTGCACCTGCTGGTATAGGTGACAATATGAAAACCACTATTTACTGGATCCCTCATCAAAATCAATTTTTTACCCTGTTAATTAATAGTTTCGTTAGAATGCTGACACAAACTGGTTTTCAGAGACTATCGTATATCCATTCGATAAACGAGGATGAATGATGATCCAACGATATTCATTCATAATTATTGCACTCTTCCTGATTATTCCTACTCTGGTATCCGCTACTTCGGTAATTGTTCCCATGGGTGGCGATGTTTTTCTAGGGGAAGAAGGTTTGGATATCCGGGCAGCAGTTCCCCCGCCATATGATGCGATAGCATTCTATTCTCCGGGTTCATCACCCGGAAGTGAAATGCCCCTTGATACCAGACGAGTTGATACTAGTTTATTCACTGCGACTCCAATATTATATCAAGACCGGATAGGACCCTGGTACCAATGGGACAGCAGGAGAGGAACTCCTGGTTCTATTGCGTTTACTCTCCGGGAACCAAGGGTGAGTGTCAGAGTTTTGCAACAAACTAACAGGGAGGATGTTTCATCCGGTACAATCCCCCGGGGCTCAGCATTATTCATTCAGATTGACACGAATATCGGGACAGTTGCTCAACGTCCTGGATTCAATTCCGCTTATGATGGTCTTCTCGATCTTCTCATCTCGACACCCGGTGGGGGAATCCAGACCTCGGTAGAAACGAAATCAGGAGGGATGGTCTCTCTTGCAAGGATTACTCCGCAGGAAAGCCTTCAGACATTTCCAGCTCTTCAAACCGGAGGCTGGGATACCAGTGCAACCAGTGGGACGGGAAATTTCCTCTACTCTACGGGTCTATTTACTGTGCAGCCTCGTCTTTCATTTAATCGGGTAGATGACAATCTCAAATCTTCAAGCCAGAACTCTCTCATCCGTGGGACATCTTTCACCCTAGGATCTACTCATGCAAAAATCACTGCCCTCGTCGATCAGGTTACCAGGGGAAGTTCCTTTTCTGTTATCATATCTGGAAGTCCTGGGGAACCTGTATATTTCTGGGTGGATGCAGGATCAAAAAGCGGTACTCCTGGTGATCAACCCCCGATGATTCTCTTTGCCCAGGATGGGGTCAGTCAGGATTCTCCTGAAGGTTCATACCCTATAGGTCAATATCAGCCATCAGCAGAAGGGGGTCGCACTATCCGGGATCTGGTTCCCCATGACCCTTATGGGGGAGTAAAATACTATGCCGTAATCACCCCGGATCGGGATGGAAAGCGGACAGTTGAACTACGAACTACAGAACAGACGGATGACACCCGGTATACGATGAAGATTGAGACTCCAAAAGGGGTAACTGGTCCGCTTACTGATGATATTTCTGTATCAGTTCAGAAGGGATCTATGAGTGTAGTCACCGCAAAAGAGTCGTATGCGATTGGAGAAGAAGTACGTCTTTCAGGGCATAATACCGAATCCTGTAATACCTATCTCTTCATCACCGGTCCAAACCTTCCTTCTGGGGGAGCTCGTCTTGACCAACCTCGTCAGGAGGTTCTTAATGGTGTTCCATCTTCATTCACGATAGCTTCAGGAGACTGTGAGACCTGGGAATACCGTCTTCATACTGGAGAACTTGGGATAGATGGTGGAACCTACACGATATATGCGGTTCCGGCTCCAATGGATCGAAATAACCTTGGTTCAATTCCATATCAGGTCATTCCTCTCACACTTAAACGACCGTATGTATCCCTTCAGGATCAGGAGACTGATGTTGCAAAAGGAGATTCCTTGTCAATATCAGGCTATAGTTCAGGATTCGAACGTGGAGGAATTACTGTCTGGATATTTGGAAAGAATTATTTCAGGTGTGATGAGGCCTCTGTCGATCGGGATGGCCTGTTTACGTATGAGATACCCATGTGGCAGACAGCAGATATGGTTGCCGGCCAGTATGTGGTAATCATCCAGCACCCGATGGGAAATGGAGAGTTTGATATCTATACTGACAGGTTACGTCAGATGGTACTAGGAAGAAGTCCCTATATGGGTGCCCCGATATTCCGTGTCGGAGGGCCTGGAGCATTAATGGGATCTGATGCAGCCAATGCACTCATCACTGCTTTAAACAGTCCCTATATAGATGATACCTATACCCGGTGGGATATCAGGGTGACGAGTCCGAAGATTACCATCAATCCTTCCTCACTCATCCAGGAGACCACTTCTCCGGTGGTGATCCAGGGGACAACCAATCTTAAAGCCGGAAAACGACTTCTCATCGAGATTACTGATAATCGGTTTACTCCTACCCTCAAGGGGCAACCTGATAATTCGTATGGATTCTCCGGAACGGTGGATACTATGCAGGGATTCGGTGAACGAAGATTTTCCCTAACTATTCCGGCAGGCCGACTGATACCGGGGGAGTACCGGATTCTCGTGCAGGCAATAGAGTCGGAAGTGACGACTTCTGGTCTTCTAACCATTACTTCTCCCAAGCCGGTTCCGACGATCACTGAAGAACCAATTGCTAATCTGACTCCCAATGTCACCCCAAATTTAACCGTCACCCTGACTCCTACTCCGGTTATGGTTCAGACTATATCAGTAACTCCGGTTGTTCCATCTGTACCTCCTGAATCTCCTGTCCCACTTTCAGGAGGTCAAATGGTTCCTCTGGTAGCCGGAATTGTGTTTGGGATGACTATTGGAGGTCTTATAATCGGAATTATTTTATTCCCCAAAAGGAAAAAATCCGATTCTCCGGGATTGAAGGAAGAAAGTGAATATGAGAAAGAGGAGTGATACCCTCTAATTTTTCACGAATAAACTTGTTTAATTGGAAATGAGGGAGGTTCTATTTGCTTGAAATTAATATGGTTCATTTCTCTCGGTTATTTCTCATACTCATTCTTGTATTGTACTAGTTGATTGTAACATGTACGCACTATACATCTTTCATTTCATTTTCCTCCCAGGAAAAAGAAAATCAATTTGAGTTTCAAAAAAAACTCTATCCGGGTATTTATTTATTCTTCAGGTACGAAAGGCCAAATGATATTTTTTTTAAAGATGGTCAATATGGAATCAATACTCTATGTGGATGATGAACAAGTCCTCCTTGAGATCGGTAAAATGTATCTTGAGATGACAAATGAGTTCGAAGTAATTACTGCGAACTCTGCTTCATTTGCCCTCAATTTAATAAAAACATGTAAATTTCAGGCAATAGTCTCTGATTACCAGATGCCCATGATGAATGGGATTGAATTTTTAAAGGCTGTCCGGTTGACAGATAAGGTTATCCCGTTTATCATCTTTTCCGGAAGAGGAAGAGATGAAATTGCTATAGAAGCATTTGAAAACGGAGCAAATTTTTACCTCCAGAAAGGAGGTTCGCCTCATCCACAATATGTTGAGTTAATGCTAAAAATTCAATCTGCAATCGATCATCGGCGGGCTGACTCCCAGGTTTTACAACTCAACAAGATGTATTCGGTTCTTTCCGCTACAAACAAAGCGATCATCCATATCCACAAGAAAAATGAGCTCCTAAACGAAATTTGCAGATTTTCAGTCGATGTTGGAGGTTTTAAGGGAGTATGTGCCAGTTTTTTTGATGGTTTAAGGTGTACTCTAGAACCTGTTGCATCATATGGGGATTTTGATGCGTATTTAGAAAGAGAACTTATATCATCCGATGCAGGTTCCCTAAATAATGGGCAAATCAGGACCGTTCTCCGTGAAAACTCGTATCATTTTTGTAATGATATTGCTACTGATCAAAGAATGCTATCCGGGCATGATACAGCACTAGGGATGGGGTATCGATCACTAGCTGTATTTCCATTTGGCATAAATACTCTAAATCCTGGTGTTCTCACATTTTACTCTTCAGAACCAGGCATTTTCAATGACCAGATTATTGGACTCCTTAAAGAACAGTCAGATGATATCTCTTTTGCCCTTGTTAATCTGGATCATGAAGAACAACGTATTACAACAGAAAAAGATCTCGCATCTTCTGAACTAAAATATCGACGTTTGTTTGAAACGGCTCAGGATGCAATCCTTATTCTTGATGGCGATACCGGAACGATCATTGATGCAAATAAATTTATCATGGATCTTCTCGGATATCCCCTTGATTATTTCATCGGAAAGCACCTCTGGGAACTAGGGTTTATCAAAGACAAATCACTTGCTCTCAATGCATTCAAAGAACTGAAAACGAAAGGATATATCAGGTATGAAAATCTACCACTGGAAACCGATCTGGGTAAGGTTAACAATGTAGAATTCATTAGTAATGTCTATTATGTTGGTGACAAAAGAATTATTCAGTGCAATATCCGGGATATAAGTGATCGAAAAGAGGCTCAGGATTTATTACAGATATCTGAAACAAGGTATCATCGTCTCTTTGAAACATCATATGATGGTATTTTAATTCTTGATGAAGAGACCGAAATGATTATCGATGCAAATCCTTCTATTCTCAAACTACTTGGATATCCTCTGGATAATATTGTTGGTAAACATCTCTGGCAACTTGGATTTTTTAAAGATAAAGATCTTGCCCAAAAAACTCTTCATGATTTGAAAAAAAATGGGTATCTCCGGTATGATAATCTTCCAATGGAAACAAAGGACGGGCGGTCAATTTCTGTAGAATTTGTAAGTAATGTCTATCTCGTAAACCTTCGTAAGATCATTCAATGTGATATCCGGGATATTACTCTGCGTGAAGAATCGGAAAGTAATATCTCTCTAACCAGCAGAAAACTTAGCTTTCTGAGTAGTATCACTCATCATGATATTTTTAATCAGATAACTATTCTTTTGGGATATCTTGAACGCTCGCAGGAAATTAATCCCGGAAAAGAAATATTGGAATTCATCAGAAAGGAAATTGTATCGGTAGAAACAATTTTAAAAATAATATGTTTTGCGAATGACTACGAAAAAATGGGTATCAATTCTCCTGTCTGGCATACTCTATCAACCATCGTTAGGGAAATTACCTCTTCACTACCTATTGAAGGAGTTACGGTAACCTTAGATGATCATGACGCTGAAATATTCGGAGATATACTTCTGAAGAAGGTTTTTTTTAATCTAGTTGAAAACTCACTCCGTTACGGTGGAGATCAACTGAATAGAATTTCATTCTTTGTGGAGGAGAATGACAAAGGGCTGGCGATCGTTGTTGAAGATAATGGTGTTGGAATTGAAGAAAAGGATAAAAAACATCTGTTTATGAGAGGGTTTGGAAAACAATCCGGTCTTGGTTTATTTCTGTGCCGGGAAATTTTATCGATAACTGGTGTTACCATTTCAGAGAATGGAATTAGCGGAAGAGGCGCAAGATTTGAGATTTTTGTGCCGAAAGGAGGTTACCGTTTCGTGATATAATAATCTCATAATGTCAAAAACCAGTCAAACAGATTGGATCTTACCTTTCCTATATACCGAATATCAGATATAATTATTAGGATTGCAGAATTGCCACTCGCGGAGAGGAAATGGCAAGTGCATAATTCTGTTACCAATTCTTTGTTTCACGAATAGAGAGAAGATTTCTGTACTTTAGAAAAAAGGGTTAACAATTCATACCGAAATTGAACTGAATGGCGTAGTTTTCTGAAATAACCTAAAAAAAAGAAGGGCCTTATAATGTGAAATTCTTTAGTCTGAGTTATAAACGCTTATTGGGATGCTTACATCTGTTTCAGTACTCATCATGTTGATGATTTCCGTTTTCTTCTCCATCATTGCAATAACATCATCCTGGCAATTGTAACTTCGTGCCGTAAGGGTATATGCTCCGCTACCTGATTTGTCATAGACCTGGGCGATGTAATTCGATCCTGTGGTTGGGAAAGTAATACCGACATACTTGCTTGACCCACTGCTGGTATCCGCTCTGATTGCTTTGCAAGTCTGACTCTGGGGATCACAGTCCTTGAAGATATAAAGAGAAAAGTCAGATCCACAACTGTCCGTTCGTAAGGTTCGAACTTCTTCTGTTGACATCATAGCCATTGGAATGACATCATTTCCGCATGATCCGGTGAGAACCCATTCGATATAGTTCCGGTCAGATGAAATCAGATAGGAATACGTCCTGGACTCACCTGAATTCAGGGATGCAGTCTTTACATCGGTGGCTGCGGGAGCACAGTTGGTTTGATCACAATTTGGGTCGCCATTACATGGATATATAATTGGGACTTCAGTCTGGGCATAAGTTGGAACTGACGTAGGAGGTACAGGGTTATAGCAAGTTTCGGAAGCACTCAATTGAAATTGTCCGTAACCTGATTGTGCATATACAACCACGTACCAATTTCCTTGGTCAAGGTTCAGGTACTTGTATTGGTTAGAGGAGAGATCTGATACGTCAGATAACTCTCTGATTTCATTCTCTGATAATTGATTCTCCGTAGTACTTCGCATTGCATATACATTAAATCCAGTTCCAATAGGGGATTGCAGAACTAACTGGGCACCACAATCAATTTGGAGTTGATAGATGACCGAGCTACCGGTTTGCAGGTACTCGCTTTTTGACCAATAGGGATCAGCACTTACAGAGCCTGGTATGATGCAAGCTACAATAATGATAAAAAATACCGCTGCACTACTTTTTTCGAAATTAGTTCTCATTTTTCTCTCCTTGGGAAACATATTTCCTTACGAACTGACTGGTTGGAATAAGATACTTTTCTATGGTTTGATTCAATTCATCTTTTCTTCAATTTGATTTATGACTTTTTTTAATAGATTCCTCCTTTATTGGCATTGCGATACCCTCTGAGGTCCAGAGTAACCAAATACCTAAAAACGAAACAGTCTCATCTGTCTGGATGTTTATTTATCAATAGTAAAGATTCTCTCCTGAAGAACAGAATTTGAAACTGAATTTGCACTATTCATGAATGTAATTTTTCTTCGATTTTCCCTCTGAATGAATAATGGGTCATCTGATTGATGAATGAATTGGAAGGGAGACTTGTGAATCAAATCTAAAAATTCCCATTTATGGGTTTTCTGGGTTAACAAAAAAATAGGGTCACCGAATGGTGATTCCTTTCATGATCCGTTAATCTGAGTTGAATACGCTAACCGGAGCAGATACATCCGATGCAGTACTCATCATTGAAACTAATTCTGGCTGTTGTGCCATCATTGCAATGATATCATTTTGGCAATTGTAACTTCGAGCTCTGAGAGTGTAAGAACCGCTTCCATTCTTAGTGATCACCTGAGCATAGTACATGGATCCGGTTATCGGGTAAGTGATACCAACGTATTTACTAGAACTCCTGCTCATATCAACCCGGGTTGCAGTGCAGGATTGGTACCGGGGATCACAGTCCTTGTATATGTAAAGAGAGAATTCTGGCCCGCAATTATTGTTCCGTATTGTTCTGACTTCACTTGATGACATCATTGACATGGGAATTATATCATCGAAACAGGGATCGGTAAGGATCCATTCGATATAATTTCGATTACCCATGATTTGATATGTATACGTTTTGGATTCACCACCATTCAGATATCCGGTCTTTACATCAGTTGCTTCTGGAGGACAATTGGGATTTCCACAATTTGGATCCCCATAACAAGGGTTTGAGATGGAATGGCCTGGCTGAGAACAGGTACTTGCTGCATCTAATTGAAATTCTCCTGATCCGGAGTATGCGTACACGACAACATACCAACTCCCCTGATCCAGGTTCAGGTTCTTTACCTGATTGAAGGTGAATTCTGCTTTATCATAATGGGATCTGATATAACTCTCCGAAGGCCAACTCCCGGTTTCACTTCGTATTGCATAGATATCAAAATCTGATCCATATGGGCTGTGTAAAGTCATTTGTGCCTCACAATCGACCTGTATCTCATATGTTGCTGACTGGCCTCTATTCAGATATCCACTCTTATCCCAGAAATTTCCGATACTAGCATATCCGGGAGCTATACAAACAGCAATGACCACAAGAATCAATGCTACATAAATATATCCTGAAATAATTTTCATTTCATCACCTTTTCACACTAAACCATACATCTGATTATAATCCTTATTCCGGGTTTCCGGATGCTTTACTTGATGGTTTCTAAAGAGAGTCCTGATCAACTGTCTCTTTTCATCAGATTAGGATCTTGTAAGTTTCCTCTTTTGTCCACTCCCTGACTTTTCCAGGTAGATCATCCATCGCCAGATGAGTGGGAAGAACGATACAATCCCAACTAATTCCTTGTATTGAATGGGAAATTTTAAAGAATCTTTGTAATAATGCATTTTTTGAAACATACCCTGGAATTATCAGTATTAATTGGATATACCTAAGCATCAGATTATTTTTACTCCATTCGATTGTTGAAATGGTTTGGTTTGTTTTCACTGGATGACACATTTTTTGGAATCTGACAATAGACATATGTTCAACATCGGTAACTATGCATATGCGTTCGGATTTCCCGGACTAAATGGAGTTGATATTCATGGTGTATAAGGAGGCGAGTAACTAATGGTGAGTCTGATTGGGTTGGCAGTATTATTCCTAATTCTAGCACTGATTTTTTACATAATGGGTGCACGAGGAATCGCAGGATTTACTATGGAAATAGCAAAAATTCTCGTGATAATCTTTGTTATTGTCGCCCTGGTGTCATTTGTACTTGGTGGATTTGGGGGACTATAATGGAGTGGTTAAGGAAAAGATCCTCCTCCTCTTTTATTATCCCAATAACGGGAAAAGCCAAAAAGAATTTGAGAAAAAGATTTTTTATCCTCCTTAAAATTTAGATATTTTCTCCTAAATTTAAAATTTTCAGTTTATATTTGGTGATATTATGAGTAGTTGTGAAAAATTCGAAACAAAAGAGGAATTATCATGTGGGATAATGAAAAGGTAAAGATCGGAGTTGAACCTAATAAGATTCTTACTGCAGATGCACTGGAAAATGCAGGGAGAATGTTACGAAAGGCAGACTTGTCAACGCAGAGTGATGATATCAAAAAGGTTATTCAGGAGATCGAATTAGCGATACAGACCTTCAAAAAAATATGCGGCATCAATTTTGGACCCCAAAATACTGAATATCAGAAACAATCCGAAAGTCATGCAAATCGTCCTTTGGGGTATAAGAGGTTGGGGGAATCTCGTGCTCACAAATCTTTAGGGTATCCTCATAAAAATGTACCCGTTGGAACACATCATCCCCCCGAATCTGGTGATAACACCCTTTGATACGTCCGGGTTCAGTTTGGTAGAAAGTGGTTTTTATTTGAAAGATTGAGGAAAGATAATGGATATAATTGCAAGAAATCTTACCGATGCATTTAATTATGCTTCAGAAGGCCTCGTTGGAAAGTGGATGAGATGGGTAGTACTGATTATTGCTTCGATTTTATTTCCTTTTATTATGGGGTACAGCCTTCGGATTATGAAGGGAATTACTCCGGCACCAGAACCTGATGAGTATGGGAAGATGTTTATCAACGGTCTCATGATGTTGATTATCAGTATCGTGTATATGCTCATTCCCTGTATCATTGGTATCTTCATATTCTCTTTGAGCGGGGGTCTTGGAGCACTGACCTTACTGGGTATGAATGTAACTAATCCTGGAGCATATATGGGAATACTTAGTGGCACTCTGGGTATTTCCTTCCTGGTATTCATCTTGGTAATTTTCTTCTTCAGTCTCTTTGAAATTATTGGAATGATTAGATTTGCACGGAGTGGAAATATCGGATCAGCCTTTGAATTCAGTGAAATTGTGAAAACTATTTCAAAGATTGGTTGGGGCTCTTATATCATTTCGCTGATCTTTCTTGAGATAATCCTTCTCCTAATCTATGGATTCCTTTCCTTGATACCATTCATTGGTTGGATCCTATTGCTGATTCTTATCCCCTACTTAACAGTCATGGGTGCCCGCTTCTACTCTAATCTATATGATTTGCAGAACTGAAGATCAACAGGGATATTTGGGCATTCCTCTTTTTTTCCCTTGGTATGAGGACAATCCTTGACTTTTACTGAGAAGATAAAGAGATTTTAATAATTCTCATTCTTATTTGATTGAAAGTACACATCTGGTTAAATCAGGTTTCACCTTTTCATCTGATTATGATTCGACTCTCAGCTCTATTCAGTATTAGGCTCTGTAGTAGAATCAAATTTGGAATCAAATTTTAGAACGTACCCGAATCATATTATCTGTATGGATTGAAGGAAATACATTCTCGGTTTATTGTTCACCGATGTGGTTATATGAAACAACAATTACAGGAAAAAAAACCTGATACCATCCGGATATCTATTATCCTGATACTTTTCATAATGAGTGTGGGTATTATTGCAATGGTGAGTGGGGATACATCTTCTGGTTCATCAGCCATTCAAAGTTCGTCCGATGTCTCGGATTCCTCGGCAATCTCTGATGCAAACACCATCTCAAGATCATCTAGTTACACGAATTATCCACCATTCGATCCAGATCTGCAGAATGCATCAAGTATTACTCAATTTGATACTTCAACTTCATACACGGCCACTCCTAGTTCATTAGGTGGTTCTACGAGTCAAAAGGATGAAGTGATTACGGAAAGTGTGCTCATGCTATTGAAGGATCAATCATCGATTCAAAAAATTAACTTCAAAAATGCTGGCACCCTACTTGCGACGTCTCTTTCTGGCGATGGATTTGAACTTTACTCAAAGCGAAGTACTACCTATCCTTCAAATGCAAAAAGCAGAGATGATTATGGAGCCCTCACTACGGTGACTTCCTCTACTCCGGCATCATTGGATATTGCTGCCGGATCCTGGTACTTCACGATTTTTCCCATAGGAGATTCCATTACCTATGATATTTTGGCTATACAGAAAGGTTCTTCCTCACCTTATAGTTCAGGTACAAGCAGTTCTTTCTCCTCTTTTATGGAATCAACTCCGAATACTACTCGTTATTCTACCAGTTCCAGTACCGGTAACTCTCTGTCTACGTCTGAAGGGTTGGCTACTGTTGCTTATCGATGATACGGGGTTTAGGGAATCATATGAGGGGAACGAATGGGTGATATCAATACCTGATTTCTCCTTCCTTTTGTTGTGGCCATTGATAAGGGTGGTCGTAGAAATTAGAATTAATTTCTAATATTTCTGTCAATTTAGTGTTTTACGACAGGTTTATCTTCATACGTTTTTGTATCGTTTAAGATGATAATTGCGTTGCAATTCTCTCTGTTACCCGAGTGCGAGATCCTAAAAATATTGAGAATTCCTGAATCCATACTAGGCGATTTCAGATATGTTTATAGGTCTTTTTCCTTAAACGAAGGAATGATCTTTGTTGACCATTTTGTTTGTACTTCATCTATTGTTAATATGGGTTAGTGAAGAATGATACAAACATTACAAAACCTGTGGATCCAGAAAATGAGAATTAGACTCCTGGAAAATCTGGATGAGTTGGTTAAAAAATAGGATGATTAATGAGGTAATTTAGATCTTTTTTCCTATACAAAAATCAGATGATAAAATCCATTAATTTGAGTAAAAATTAAATTAGTCGATAATATCTTGATTTAAAACATAGAAATTTCAGAAACAGATAACATAATAATAGTAGATCTATCAAATCTGCAACAATATTGCCTATTCTCCAGTTATCATGAAATCTGAAATGATCAAAAAAGGAGGGCAGATACTTGATTCAGGAAAATTTTCAGACTATCTGATGTTAACAATCTTTAATCTGAAAACTATGATTCAAATTTTCTACATTATTCTGCTTATTTTCCTCGTAGATATTATTCTCTGCATCTATGATGACACCGAAGGTATATCTCTTGACCTCTGATTTTTGTGGCATTCTGATGACATCAGTAAATGTCAGGACCTCCTGAGGTTTCAGACTCTCTACCATATGAGCTCCTATCTCAATATCAGAAATGGTAACACCTAAAGAATTTGATATGAAATAATTGACTACGAATGACTTTGCTTCCAGATTTCCAATATTTTTAATAGATGTAGTTACCTGCAGTTCTCCGGAAAGGCAGACGAAATCAGTTGTATTTACCTGAATCACCATCAGATCTGCAGAATCTCCATAAATTGAAGCAATATTTACAGGGACTGATGATGGTGTGGATTCTATTATGGTAGGGGGAATTTCGACCAGTGTTTGTGTAGGTGTGACTGTGGGAGTAGTAGGTTTGGTGGTTGTCTGGACTGGTGTGACTGCGGGAGTAGTTGGTTTGGTGGTTGTTGGTACTGGTGTGACTG
>CAZUXC010000007.1:0-188261 GCA_964624045.1 uncultured Methanospirillum sp.
ACAGAACGGCTACGGAGTTGACCTCAGTCAGGCCTCCGGGTACAACATTACGATCACAAATCCGGCTGCAATTCTGGGTGGACAGGGCAAGTTCGGCACTTCAGGGAGCACAACAAACCAGATCAACGCCGGCGGTGTCGTGATCACCATCGGTACCACCGGTCCTTACCCGGTAAACATCTCCCTGAATGCAATTTCCGGACCAGATCCCTATAACCTGAAGATATTCAACGAGTCAGGCAGGTTAGCCTATGATATCACCAACTGGGATCTCCTGCCAGCCGGGATAACCTATAATCCCACAGCAAAGATCGTCTCGTTCAATTCATCGACACTGGAGATCTACTCTGCGGTAAAGTATGCACATATCGCAGCTACACTCACGGTAAAAAGTATCGAGCCAACCAGTGGCCAGACCGGAAAAACGATCGCGATCACCAACCTCTCCGGTGTTTTCAACCCCTCTGCAGCAAGTACCGGATTCATGCTCACCCGATCCGGGACAAATATCACGGCAACCGGTGTAATCCTTGAATCTGCAGAAAAGATCTCCGGAAATCTCTCCATCCCGTCAGATGCACAGACTGGTCCATGGCAGGTGGTTGTGGAGCAGAATGGACAGATGAGCGAAGGAAATGTGACTTTCACCATTGTCAAAGACATTACTGTTCCGGTAGTCACGACTCTTCAGGCAGACAACGTAACAGCGGGAAGTGCTCTGCTCAGTGGAAATCTGACCTCCACCGGTGGACAGCCCTGCACCTTCTTCTTCGGATACGGCAGGGATCCATTCAACCTCACGGCAAATACCTCTCCGGTCGTGCTTTCCGAACCAGGATTATTCAATACCAGCATCACCGGCCTGATTCCGGGAACTACCTGGTACTATACCGCATATGCAAACAATTCTGTGGGAACCGGTCAGGGAATCACCCGGAATTTCACCACCGAATCTGTCAGCATCGCACCGGTTGTCTATGGCATCGAGCCCTCCTCCGGGACTCAGGGCGCAAAAGTCGCTATCACCAACCTCTCCGGGATTTTTAATGCCTCTGCACTGAGCACAAATGTAGTTCTCTCCAGGTCCGGAGTCAATACCAGTGCAGAAAATGTCACCGTCATCTCACCTGTCAAAATCACCGGTAATTTCTCACTCCCGCCCCTGGCACCAGCCGGTCCCTGGCAGGTTGCGGTAGAGCAGGACGGGCTGTGGAGCAGTGAGAATGTAACGTTTATCATTGAATCCGGGAGTTACATCATCAATGCAACCTCTTCATCCGGTGGGAATGTCAGTCCATCCGGTCAGGTTCCTGTCCCTGCCGGAGGAAACCAGACCTTTACTCTTGCTGCAGATACTGGTTATCACCTCTTGGATCTCCGGGTAGACAACGAAAGACTCGGTGCTATGAGTTCATACACATTCGATACCGTGACTTCAGACCACGCGATTCATGGAGAGTTTTCCGAAAATGGGACAATCAATTTCACGATCTCTGCAGGATCCAGTCTCGGCGGTATAATCAGTCCTTCCGGTCCTGTTTTGGTGCCTGCCGGAGGAAATCAGACATTTACGCTGGCTGCTGATACCGGATATCATATTGCGGATCTGATGGTTGACAACGCCAGTGTGGGAGCCCTGAGTTCCTATACCTGTACGAATGTGAGTTCGAATCACACGGTATTTGCAGAGTTTTCTAAAAATGGGATACCGAATTTTACCATCACTGCAGGATCCAGTGCAGGCGGTACGATCAGTCCTTCCGGTCAGGTTTCTGTCCCTGCCGGAGGAAACCAGACTTTTACGCTGGCTGCTGATACCGGATATCATATTGCGGATCTGATGGTTGACAACGCCAGTGTGGGAGCCCTGAGTTCCTATACCTGTACGAATGTGAGTTCGAATCACACGGTATTTGCAGAGTTTTCTAAAAATGGGATACCGAATTTTACCATCACTGCAGGATCCAGTGCAGGCGGTACGATCAGTCCTTCCGGTCAGGTTTCTGTCCCTGCCGGAGGAAACCAGACCTTCACTCTTGCTGCAGATAACGGATATCATATTGCGGATCTTTTGGTTGACAACACCAGTGTCGGAGTACTCAATGGGTACACCTTCCTGAATGTGACATCAGCCCACCGGATAGATGCATTATTCACTCCTTATCTGCTCTCCCCCATCATATCCGGAGTTAGCCCGGCATCCGGCCAGCAGAATAGCATGGTCGATCTTCTCATCTCAGGTCAGAACTTCTATGGAAATGAACAGGTAGATCTTGTCAGGAATGGTTCGGCAAACCTGACCCGGATAGCAACCCTTTCTGGAATCAACCTGGTAGTTTCTGGTCTGAATCTTACCTATGCCCAGGTTGGCTCATGGGATCTCTGGGTCACCAATCTGACAAACCGGATGTCAGGGATGAAAAAGGATGCATTCACCATAACAGCAGGCCAGAAGAAATACTACCTGATTACCACACAATCTGATAAATTTGGCTGGATCAGCCCGCCCGGAGTGGTAAAAGTCAAAGTCGGATCAGACAGAACGTTTACCATGCATACCATTCGGGGAGCAGATATTGAAAATGTCACGGTGGATGCGATCCCGGTCACCCTGGATCACCACAAGGAATACACCTTCAGAAACATAAGTGCCGATCATACCCTGTATCTCCATACAAAGATCTCAGATAAGGTGGTTATCGCCAATTTCTCGGTGAATCAGTCAACCGGAAAGACTCCGCTTCTGGTCAGGTTTACCGACACCTCAACCGGTTCACCAAACCAGTGGTTATGGATGTTTGGTGACGGAAAGACCTCAACCCTGCAGAATCCGGTTCATACCTACAAATGGCCCGGTACCTATTCAGTCAGGCTTATTGCACGAAATACGAAGAGCAGCGATTCTATCCAGATGAATAAGATCATCCGGGTTACCGGTGGGAAGGGAACCCTGTCCGGTGATGAAGGAGATGAAGGTCTCGTCTCTCCACCGGTATCTTTAGGATCATCGTCCGGCGGTTCTTCGCTGGTGATTCCGGACAGGAACGTGCTTCCGGGCGGGAGTGTTATCCCGGTATCGCCTGGACAAAAACCAATTCCGGTATTTTAGTCAGGATACCTTATCTGCCGAAGAATAATTGATTTTTAATAAGGAAAGAACTAAAAGGACTCCTTATCCATTCTGCTTCTGGATCGCTTTCTGGTACCGGGAGATGAGACCCGTCACCGTTTCTTTTCCTTCTTTTGCGAGTTCACCTCCCGGATTCAAAACCAAAGCACGGTTGTAAACATCTAGTGATTCCTGATACATCCCGAGAATTCAGGGAATTCTTCCCGAACTCGTCAGTACATTTCCGTTGTATTGATTGATCTCAATGCTTTCCTGTATGCATCATGAGCTTCAGAATGGCTTCAATCAGGCGTAATGCATCGCCTTTTCCTCACCATGCCTGATTATTTTGTGCCTCCCGTCTTATCGCCCGGGTATATGCATCCAGAGCGCTGGTATAGTTTTTCTTGCATTTAGGACTCTAAATAAGAAATTCTTGTTTAAAGTGTGAATACCCTGATCTGACTTTGGGAAAAGGTTACCCGTGATAGGTGATAATGGGTGGATAGAGATGAATAAAAAATGTGGGGTTAAAAAAATTGGTGTTTTAACCAGTGTAGCAGGATATAATTCTGCAGGTTCTCTTAGGAATAAAAAAGTTCAAACCCGGTTAAAAGAATTTTCAAATAGATCAGGTATTGCCCTAATAATGGTATTTATCATCATTGGGGGACCGGTTTATCCGGTTGCCGCTGACATGGGTGATGTTTACCATGATGGAGGTCTTTTTACAGAAGATATGAAGAATAAACATCCGGTTTATGCTCCGGGAGTTCTCCAGAAGATGACAGAGTCCTCGAATTCTGTGATAGCCATCAAACAAAATTGGGCGAACCTCACATCTGCAGAGCGAAAAATGTCCCCGGAAATGCTTTATCTAATATCTCTTCAAAAAACCTCGAATAACCTGTCTGATGAATATCTCGTCCAGCAGATGATGAGTGCGAATCTATTGAAAACTGCTACCAGTCAGGGAGAGATGACTACCGGAAACCCCCCGGATATTATCTTCCTGGATATTAAGATGAAATCTAACAATTCAACTCATAGTGTAGATCCGTATATTTACAAATTAAATGGTAGAGCTGAAGATTGGGGAGCGATAACAACATGGGTAAAAATATCAGATTTGATGAATATCGCCAATTTATCAGGAGTCGGGTCAATTAGAACAGTAACATGTGGATTGTATAATAATGGGACAGTAGAGTTTTAGGGGAATACATTTCTCCATTCATAAAATTCCCTGATGATCCGGATGGAAAAGAAATATCAATCGGGATTATATCTGATAAAATAACCTCAAAGGACTGCCCTTCTCTCTCTATGATACTATTTGTCCAATTGTCAGGGTGATGAGAGTACAGTGGGGCCAATCTCTTTACTGCTCCAAATAGCCGATCAACAACCCGTGAATACCATCACCAATACCTACACCCCGCTCACCATGGCAGAAACTGGAGCAGCTGGAATCAAAGTGCTCCCGGATTTTCTAACATTAAACTCGTCAACGTCAATGTCACCGGAACCGAAAGCGGAACCGGGTCTGACCGGAACGCAGGGATCAGTGCATGGGGGAGGCAGCTCGTTTACGATGGCTGCTACCGATTCATCGGCAGTTGGTCAGGAATACGATATTTACGGGCAGGGAGGAGCGATAATCAGCGTCATCTGTCCCGGATGTACGATTGATCTCATCTTCAACAGCTTTGTTGCAAAAACCTACCGGATGAGTGCTATGTCTGGCAGAAGTATCATCAAAGGAGGATCCCATGGACTGTTCCTGACCGGGGCCAGCACAACTGGATACGGAGTTGATCTCAGCCAGGCCTCCGGGTACAATATCACGATCACGAATCCGGCAGCAATTCTCGGAGGTCAGGGCAAGTTCGGTACTTCAGGGAGCACAGCTAACCAGATCAACGCCGGCGGTGTCGTGATCACCACCGGTACCACCGGACCTTACCCGGTAAACATATCCCTGAATGCCATTCCGGACCTGATCCCTATAACCTGAAGGTATATCGAGTCAGAATTGCTTGTCTATAAATATCACCAACTGGGATCTCCTGCCTGCTGGGGTAACGTATAGTCCCATCGCAAAAATCGTCTTGTATAATCAACAGCAAAGGCCATTTTTTAGGCAAAACATGTTTACAGTATTTAGTGTTGCACCATCAGGATGGGAATGATTTTGAAAATATGAGAAGAAATCGGATAAGGTTGTCAGACGATATGATTATAAAACGGCATGATGATTCTCATCAGGCCCAACTTATGAAAATGTGGAGCATTTTCATGACAAAAAAGACCTCCTGAACAAAATAAAGGTGACGGATTTAGAATAATTGATCTCTCTATCTCAGGAGATATTCTTTAAGCTGGAGAAGTGAAAGAACGATATTGGTATGAATTTTTTTAATTCTCGATATTTCGTATTTGATTGAATAAGTTCCTATGTATAAAGATATTCTTTCTTTTCTTATATTTAGGACTCTGTTCAGTATATCTTGATTGAAGATCGTTTATCATTATCTGTCTTTTGGGGATGGATACCTTTTGACAGGTAGTAATGGGTGTATAAAGAGGAGTAATAGGTTTATTTTAATAATATTAGGTATTTTAGCCAATGTCGTAGGTAGGTACTCCGTAAGTTCTCTCATGAATAATTATGTTCAAACACGGGTCAAAAAATTTTCAAATAGATACGGTATTGCTCTAATAATGATATTCATCATCATAGGGGGAGCAATTCATCCGGTTGTCGCATATGATGCAGATGTTTACCATGATGGAGGTATTTTAACAGGAGATAAGATTACCATTCATCCAAGTTACAGCCCTGATACTCTAAAGCAGATGAACGAAACCAGGGATTTTTTTTTAGATATCAAACAAAATTGGTCGAATCTCACCCTTGAAGAACAAAAAATACCTCCCGATCTTCTTTATTTGATTTCGCTTCAAAAAACCTCGAAAAACTTGGCTGATGAGTATATTGTTCGTCATCAGATGTCTGAGATTTTTAAACCCGCTACTTATCAGGAAGGGACGAGAATTGAAAAAACTCCGGATATGGTTCTTTTGGAAATAATGGTATATTCTGGGAATTCCACTCATATTCTTGATCCTTATGTGTATCAGGTTCATTCCAGGGCTGAAGAGTGGAGAATTTTACATGCATGGGTAGAAGTTTCAAAGATAAATAAAATAGCTAATTTATCTGAAGTGTCGATAATTCGTAAAGTAAGTCTTGGTTTATTTAATGTCGGTTCAGTAGAAACCCAGGGTAATGCTAGTCTCCATTCAAAAAATGTATTAGAACTCCCAGACGGTCCGGATGGAAAAGGAATATCAATAGGGATTATATCCGATGGGATGAATCATGTATCTGATGCAATAGACTCTGGAGATTTGCCCTCCTCTCTCACTGGCAATATATTATCGGATGGTATGGGTGTTGATAAGATCAATTCAAGTGAATGATGAAAATAATTATAATTTGGATTGTATATTGTCTTCTTGCTATGTCGTTGACATCAGTAGGAGAAGCTTCAATGTTCGCCTCTGGTGATACCAAGGGGATGAATAATGGGGAATATAGATATTATCAGGAAATACAATCATCTGATCTCATTGTCCGTGGAATCTCGCATGATGCAAAATCATTTTTTAATAACGGTACTATTGAATCATCAAGTCAAATTTTGATCCAAGAGATCCTTAAACAAAGAAACACATCCAATGTTACCCTTGGAATGACTATTGATTCTTACGTTCTTGGAGGGACAGTAGGCAATAAGACAGTCTGCCCAAGTGACGCTGTGCCCCACTCCTAAATCTGGTTCATTTGAAGGGATATATTATTTAGCGAAATGGGATTTATCTGGTAAAGGAAGATATTATAGACTTTATAGTGCTTCTTATCCGATCGATATTGTTAAACAAGCGATATCAGATGTTGATAAGGGATTGCCAATAAAATTACCTGATCTGTCATTAGCAGGCCAGATAGAAAGAGAGGAAAAGGGGATTGTATCTGATGCTACAATTCCAATTATCACTAGCATTACTCTGGATAATGATAAAACCGGAACAAAAACGCTGGTGAGTATTGTTGGTTCTGGTTTTTTATAAATCGGTGAATGAATTTGCAGAAAATATGGATGGTCTATTCTGACCGTCTATGATACTTTTTTTGGTAGGATGGTAGTGTCTAAAATTCTCACATTATTTTGTCTGAATCTGTCGATAATCTTATGCTAATTTGAATAAATTGAAGGACTAATTTAATAGAATTTATATTAGGTGGATTATGAAGAAAATTACCGTATCGATTATATGTTGCCTTTTTATCTTTTTTATGAGTACAGTCGGTGATGCTTCAATTTCGTTGTCCGATGACACTCAAGGTATGAACAATCAAGAATATTATCTTTATCATAATATACAATTATCTGATTTGATAGTAAAGGGAACCTTGTATGACTTTAAAACTTTTAACAATAATGGAAATATTGAAACTTCAGGCTTATTAAATATACAAGAAATCTTGAAGCAAGGAAATATCTCCAATATAACTGTTGGTTTGACAATACCTGTTTATGTTAGAGGGGGAACAGTAGGCAATATTACAACTTTGAGTGGAGATGGTGGATTTGTTAGGGAGTTCACTGGTTCACATGATGGAATTTTTTTCCTTATAAAGTGGGATTTATCCGGAAAAGGAAGATTTTATCGATTACCCGTTTACATGCCATCAATTGATTTACTTAAAGAATCTATCTCTAATGTTAATGCTGGGGCTCCGGTTAAATTACCTGATATGTCATTAGCCGCTCAGTAAGAAAGAGAGAAAAAGGAAATTGTACCTGAAACTTTCATTCCTCTTAATACAAGTGTTATCCATACAACGATTCAGCCGGAACAAACATAGGTGAGATCTAAACCAGGTGACTCAAGCATAGTCCGGAATTGTCACCCGTTCTGTTTATCTACCGCTTTCTGGTACCGAGAGATGAGACCGGTTACGGTCTCTTTCCCTTCTATTGCTGCTTCATCTCCCGGATTCAATGCCAAAGCACGGTTATATGCATCCAGTGATTCCTGGTACATCCCGAGAATCCAGAGACTTCTCCCCGAACTCGTCAGAACATCCCCATTTTTCGGATTGATCTCAAGAGCCTTCTTATATGCTTCGAGAGCATCTGAATGACGCTCAAGAAGGCGTAATGCATCGCCCTTTCCTCCCCATGCCTGATCATTGTTTGCATCCAGTCTGACTGCCCGGGTATATGCATCCAGGGCGCCGGTATAGTTTTTCAGAAGGAGCAGACTCTTTCCTTTCATCAGCCATGCCCGGATCTGTTTCTGATCTTTTTCGATCACCTGGTTGAAAGCATGCAGGGCATCGTCATACCGGTTCAGCCCGATATATGCCATACCTTGACCAAATGTGGCATCCGGATCCTGTGGTGAGATAACCAGGGCCTGAGAAAATGCGGATAAGGCCTCCGGGTATCGGGCTAATCCCAGGTATGCATCTCCTTTTCCAATTAAGGAATCAGATCGGGGAGTGCCAAGGATGGATGCCTGGATATACCCGGCAAGTGCTTCATTAAATGCCTTTAGTGCTTCCTGGTACTTACCTGAAGAAAGGAGATCAGAACCGGATTGAAATGCAATATCTGCAGTATTTTTCTCTCTCTCCTGTGCAGCAGCGTACGCATCATCTCCATTTTCCGGTTTTTTCTCCACTGTTGACCAGATCGTATCAGCCGATACAGGAGATATCAGGAAGAGAAGCAGCAACATGACACATGCTGCAATCAGGCATTTCATAACACACACGTCATCAGAATGGGTAATAGGGTTTTTGATCGATCCGGTCAGGTGCATAAAATATCCGGTTATTGCAGTTCGCTTCCGTCATATGGGCAGAACCGGATGGTATCAGTCCCTTCAAAGCCACAGACCGGACATCTTCTCTTTTCCGGTTCAGATTTCCAGAATGGAATCAATGGAAAGAGGAGAAACAGAAAGAAGAACGGAAATCCCATCAGGTAGCAGAGGATTGTTACCCCCAGAGATCCGACTGCAAGAATCAGGGCATAGTTCAACTTTTTCGTAACGCCACCTCACGAACCGCCCATGCCGGAAGTGCATGAGCATATTCACCCAGAGCCTTTCTCAGATCTGCCCCTCCCATCCATCCGGACACAATAGCCGATCCTATCCCCGCAGCAATAATACCCGTGGCACCATGATGGGAAGCGGTTGTAAGCACCACCTTTCGAATCATCTCTTTTTGTGTCTGCACAACTGCTCGTGCGATATCTGTCGCACCGGATGTTCCAATCTCTTCCAGATCTGCACAGACAACCCGGGCAAGACGCCTCATACATGCGTCCTTGTCAGTCCCTTTTTTGTCTGCTGTATCTGCCGTAAAAAGACCTTCTGGAATGAGGTCCAGGACCACATATGCATCCCCGCTTGATGCAAAGTATTCTGAACTGACTGGTGTAGTGATTCCGTTAACCTGGACAGAATGGATGAGGGTCGCGATATTTGTTCTGAGCAGACCGGTATAGAGCATATATCCCTGTTGAAGCCGGGTAAGATCCGTCTGCCCGAGCATCAGGTCAAACCGGGAGAGAGGGATGATATCCGTAGTTGTACTTCCCATATCAACCAGGACTGCATCCGGATATCGTTCCCTGAGTTGATCAGCCATTGCAAGCCAGTTTGCAGCAGCGAGCTCGGAAGTCGCATTCTGATGAAATCTGCCATCTGTTCCATAAAACATCGCATTCGGGAAGACTGCTTTCACTTCATTTACGATAAATGCGATTCCTTCATTTTTATGAAAGAAACAGTCAGCCAGCTCTCCGCTCATGACTACGGCAGCATTCTGATCTTTTGCATACGGCTCAAGCAGTTCCTGTATGGGTGCTTCCTGCCAGAGAGGGCAGTAATGAATGTGCACCCCGGTATCATCAACGACCTTCAGGTTTGCGCCACCAACATCAATTCCGATCATAGGTGGTCACCGACCCATTCTTTCCGTACACTGCTCTCCCTTTGAGCGTAACTTTTTCAGGAGATCTCCCATATGAAGCCTTTATGATGATATCTGCAATCTCCTCTTCCATGATTGCGGCAATTCCGGTGATACTGTCTGTCGGACGGGGATTCACATCAACCACCACAATTCGATCCGGTGATACCACAAGATCCACCCCGATATATCCCTGACACCCAAGAATCATTGCGGCTTTTTTTGCCACCGCAATGATCTCATCAGACCGGGGGTGAGAAACCGGAGTCTCTCCCCCGTCATAATGTACCATTCCGGCTTCATCAAACCGGATATGTTGCTTATTGAATGAGAGAACCAGGGGCCCTTCACCGGTATAATACAGACAGACCTCTCCAACCACCCGGCTTCCCACCATGCTGACCGAGAAATGATCTCCCTCAATGAACTCCTGACCAATCTCTTTTGGGCCTGGCTCTTCATCCCGGTAACGCATATTTACTGCGCCACAGCCTGATATCTCCTTGATAATCCGCTTTCCCGATGATACTTCTTTTGGGACATCAATACCGTGGGTTGTTAAGGTCTCTGCGCAGCGTCGTTTATTTGCACATACCGCGATAGCCAGGGAGCTGCATCCGATATTTCTGGAGAGGTCTTCTCCGATCTTCGTATATTTTGCCAGAAGATTATCCGGAGCAATAATTAAGGCTTCATCACAATCCGGTGCCAGCCTTCTAATCTCATCAACAAAATCCGTATCCGGATCAGGCATGACTACCTCGTACCCGATTTTCTCAAAGCTCTCCCGAAGGGTCGTAACCATCGCCTTTCCCTCCGGTGCAAGACCCGGGTCATGATGACGGGTATATTCCGCGAGAAGAACTCTCATTACCAGACAGGTTGGAACTCATCGCATTAAATCCCCCTGATCAGTCATGCTCTTACTGTCTCCCGTGCAATTACTGGGTAATGGTTCCCCGCATTCTGCTCACCAATGATGATGGTGTAAACTCTGAAGGCCTTTGGGCTGCATACGATGCTCTCTCCCCGATAGCAGACGTTATCGTCTGTGCACCCGCAACCCAGCAGAGTGCGGTAGGCAGGTCGGTTTCCATATTCGAGCCGCTCCGGGTGAATGAGATCATCCATAACGGAGTTTCTGCGTATGCCGTAGGGGGAAAACCTACGGATTCGGTTATCATCGGACTTTTCGCCTTACATTTAAAACCGGACCTGGTGGTTTCCGGTATTAATCTTGGAGAGAATGTATCCGCTGAAGCGGTAACCACATCCGGCACTGTCGGAGCTGCACTGGAAGCGGCAAATCAGGGAATCCCTGCGGTTGCATTTTCCCTTCAGGTAGAAGATCAGGCAGAGAAATTTGAAAATCCCCGTCTGCCCGGTCATCGGTTTGATGGATCCCGCATCGTAGTCCGGGATATTGTCAGCCGGATCTTCTCCAATGGATTTCCTGCAAAGACCCACGTGGTGAATGTCAATATTCCTTCCATAATCAAAGGAGGGTACGAGATTACCCGCCTGGGTGACCGGCTTTTTGAAACCGGAGTGGAAAAACGGCTTGATCCCCGGGGAAAACCGTATTATTGGATCAATGGCCCGCTGATCACTGATGCCCCTGAAGGCACAGATGTTCATGCAGTACATAAAGGAAAGATCTCTCTCACTCCCATCACCCTGGATTGCACCGCATACAATGCCACTACGGCATTTGAAGAACTATTCTCCGGAAGCCCTGGCCAACATCCTTAAGTTGCTCTGCTGCCAACATGACCGGCAATGACTGATGCCGGAAATGGAAACCCCAAAGAAAATGCCGGATGCACGGCAGCTGAATTCATTCGTGACGGTATGGTGGTAGGGCTTGGCACCGGTTCTACCGTAGCTTTCACGATGGATCAGCTTGCTCTCCGGATTAAGGATGGGCTACAGATCACCGGTGTTCCCACATCAATTCAGACAGCCATGAAAGCGAGAGATCGGGGCATCCCTCTGGCATCGCTTGATGATGTAACCAGAATAGATATCACCATAGATGGAGCGGATCAGATAGATCCCCAGCTTCGGCTAATTAAAGGCAGAGGAGCTGCCCAGGTTCGGGAGCGATGCGTTGCTGATGCATCAGATCGTCTCATTATCGTTGCAGATGATTCAAAACTGTGTGATCAACTCACCGGTCCGGTGCCGGTTGAAGTGATTCCGTTCGCTCTTGGACATGTTGTTCGAAGACTCGAAGAATTTGGTGGTTCTGTGGTCGTACGTGACGGAGTAAAAAAGGACGGCCCGGTTTTCTCTGACAATGGAAATATTATCCTTGATTACCATACTGGTCCGATTGATGATCCCCTGGCATTGGAGTCATTTTTAAATAATATTCCCGGAGTTGTGGGATGCGGGATAATGGCAGAATTCTCTCCGATGATGACCGTTATCGTTGGAGAGAAGAATGGATGTCGGATTTTAGGCCAGCAGCCCTGAAAGGTCTGAAAATCCTGAATTCTTTTCTTTTAAAATCGAAAAAATAGAGATCAACAGGAGAGTATTTGCGTATCAGAGAAGGCCGAGGCCTTTGAGATCCTGCATGATCTTAATAACTGCCTGTTTTGCATCTTCCGGAACTTTTCCTCCGGTGATGATCAACTTTCCCGATCCAAAGAGCAGGACTACCACTTTTGGCTCTTCAAGCCGGTAGACAAGACCGGGAAACTGCTCCGGTTCGTACTCGATCCGTTCAAGATTAAACCCGACAGCTATCTTATTGAGGTTAATTCCCGCACCGAGATCTGCAGATGTTACAATATTTTGAATTTTATAACTGAGTTCAGAGGTGATCTCTATCTCCAGGTTTCTCAGAAGTTCACCGAGAATGTCAAGACCGCGATTCAGGCTGTCGACACTTTTTGCCCCGGTGAGAACCACTTTTCCGGATCCAAAAACCAGTGCGGCAATTTTTGGATCCTGCATCCTGATGACCACCCCCGGGAACCGTTTTTTATTATATTCTGCGTCTTTGATACTGGACGCAATAAGGGGCAGGTTGAGGGTATCTGCAATCTTTGCGGATGCGACAATATTTTCGATCCGTAAAGAGTTCTCGGGACTGCCTGTCATATTTATAAATGTATTAAAACACTATATAAAGAGTTGGATAAATTACTCTTCCAGGGTTGATGTATCCCCGGGATCCATACCCATCTCCCGAGCCTTCAGAACTCTCCGCATAATCTTTCCGCTCCGGGTTTTTGGCAGAGACTCTACAAACTCCAGTTCAGCAGGTACTGATATGGGACCCAGCATCATTCTGACATGATACTTGAGATCATGGGTAAGTTTGGGAGTTGCTTCTATCCCATTTCGCAGAATAACAAATGCTTTGATCAGATTTCCTTTCAGGTCGTCAGGTTTTCCAATCGCTGCAGCTTCTGCAACCGAACTATGAGAAACCAGGGCACTCTCAATTTCTGCGGTTCCGACATTATGACCGGCAACGATGATGATATCATCAGATCTCCCAAGGAGCATGATATACCCGTCAGAATCCTTTACTGCAAGATCATTGGTGCTATAGAATTTATCATTCCCAAAGTTCCAGTAACCCCGGTACCGCTCTTCATTCTGATGGACCATCTGCATCATGGAAGGCCAGGGTTCCTTGATAGCCAGGAATCCGTTTGTACCTGGAGGTACTGGTGCTCCCGTTTCATCGACCACATCTGCAATTACACCGGGAATTGGTTTTCCTGCAAATCCGGGTTTCATTGGCTCGCCCACCATGGTGGTAATCATGTGCATACCGGTCTCCGTCTGCCACCAGGTATCAAGAATCGGGCACCTGCCTTTCCCGATATTATGATAAAACCATTCAAAAGCTTCCGGATTAAGGGGTTCTCCCACCGATCCGAGAACCCGGAGAGATGAGAGATCATATTTGTCCGGCCATTCCGTCCCCACCTTCATAAACATCCGGATAGCGGTAGGAGCAGTATAGAAGATTGAGACCCCATACTCTTCAATGAGGCGCCACCAGACCCCTGGATCCGGATAATCAGGGGTATATTCTGTAATAAAAATCGTTCCCCCTACAAGGAGAGGGCCATAGGTACCATAGGTATGTCCCGTGATCCAGCCGGGATCTGCAGTACACCAGTAGAGGTCATTCTCCTGCAGGGTAAGAACATATTTGGTGGTGTAATATGCACCCACCATGTATCCACCTGCAGCATGGACTATTCCTTTTGGTGCTCCGGTCGTTCCGGATGTATAAAGGATGAAAAGTGGGTCTTCAGAATTTACCGGTTCGGCCGGACAATGCCTTGGAGAAGCGTTCATGAGATCTTCATAGTCGATCTCCAGATCATCAAGAAGGCCGACTTTTGGTTTCATTGTACGGAGAACAACAACTTTTTCCACAGTCGGGGCGTTGATTATTGCTTCTTCCACGATGGGTTTTAATGGAATACTGCCACCACGGCGGACAGTAGCATCTGCGGTAATTACTACTTTTGATTGCGATCCGGTGATTCGTTCATTCAGCGCTTTTGCTCCGTATCCGGCAAAAACCACACAATGGACCGCTCCAATTCTTGCGCAGGCGAGCATGGCAACTACCATCTCGGGAAGTGCCGGCATATAGATACATACGCGATCTCCTTTTCCAACGCCAAGAGATTTGAGACCGTTGGCAAAACGCATGACATCTTTGTGCAACTGGTAGTAGGTGAGGATACGCTCTTTGTTGTTTTCCCCAACCCAGCAGATGGCTACTTTGTTGCGCCGGTCATTATTGAGATGGCGCTCCAGGCAGTTGTACGTGATATTGAGTTTTGCTTCGGTAAACCAGCGGGCAAATGGATGTTCCCATTCCCGAATTTTCTCCCACTGTTCAAACCAAAGGAGGTTTGAAGCGATTTTACGCCAGAATGCATCCGGGTCTTTGATAAACTCCTGGTACTCCTGAGAATAGTTGTGGATCAGTGCAGATTCCCGGTAAGATGAGTCCGGATAGTATATGTTGGTAGATAATGGTGTTTTTTCCTGATTCATGGAAATATCCTCATCTCCTATTATCACTATTTATCATGGACATTTCCTAAAAGTCTTTTCCGGAAATGCAAATTGATCATGAACAATAATTACAAATGGTTATATGGAAGAATGGGGAAAAAGGTAGGTGTGATGTGACGAAGACTTCTTCGTCATTTGTAGAACTTTACCCATGCATAATTGGGACGAGTTTCTTTACGATTTGAGGTTCATTCATGGCAGAAAGGATGCTTAGTGAGCATGAGGGGTATGATCTCCTCACACGGTATGGTATTCCGACCCCGAAGTACAGGATTGTAACTCGTGCTGAGGATGCAGGAGCCGCTGCAGAAGCTATTGGCTTTCCAGTGGTAATGAAGATCATCTCACCGCAGATTATTCATAAGAGTGATGCCGGCGGTGTGATTGTCGGAGTCGGAACCAAAGAGGCAGCCCAGTCTGCATTTAACCAGATCGTCTCCAATGCACGGGCATACGACCCGCATGCAGAGATTACCGGTGTTATCGTCGAAAATCAAGCGCAACCAGGCCTTGAACTGATCATTGGTGGAAAGACGGATCCAACTTTTGGGAAAGTCATCACCTTCGGTATCGGAGGAACTCTCGTCGAACTGATGAAGGATGTAACCCTGCGCATTCTTCCGGTTGATGAAGAAGAAATCCGGGCAATGGTGAAAGAGATCCATTCTTATCCATTGATTACCGGGTACCGTGGATCCAAACCCAAGGACGAAGAGGCCCTGATTCAGATCATCAAGAATATCTGTAAGATGTTCATGGAGATGACTGACCTCAAAGAATTTGATGTCAATCCAATCAGATTATATGATTCCGGCGCATGTGCGGTAGACGCCCGGATTATTCTGGATGATAATATTGTACTGCTGCACAGTGACACCCGTGCAGAGGTTCCAATTGACTTTTTCCGGCCCAAATCCGTTGCAGTTATCGGAGCATCTGACGAGAAGAGTAAGATGGGATATGCAATCATGCATAACCTGCTCCACTTCCCCGGCAAGGTATATCCGATCAACAACAAGCGTGATTCAATCCAGGGACTCAAGGCATTCCCAACCATTCTTGATGTTCCGGAAGAGTCCGTGGATCTTGCTGTCATCACCGTTCCTGCCCGGCATGTTCCCGGTGTGATGGAAGAGTGTGGAAAGAAAGGCGTAAAGATCGCAGTGGTGATCACTGCAGGTTTCAAGGAGATGAACGAGGAAGGTCATCTGCTGGAAGACCGGATCGTAGAGATTGCAACCAAATATGGAACCCGTATCGTCGGTCCAAACTGTCTTGGTCTCATCATCCCGCCAATCGGTCTTGATACCACCTACGTTGCCCAGTCCCCAAACCCGGGTAACATCGCCTTCATCTCTCAGAGTGGTGCTATCGTCAACACCGTGGTGGATTTCTCTCTGACAAAAGAGATTGGATTTTCGATGGTGGTGTCTGTTGGTAACCAGGCAGATCTCAACTTCTTTGACTACCTCCGGGCAGCTGCTCATGACCCCAATACTGATGTCATCATCATGTACATCGAGCAGATCAAGAACGGAAAAGCCTTCATGGAAGTGGTTAGTGAAGTTACCCGTCATAAACCAGTTGTTGCACTGAAAGCCGGATCATCAGCTCGTGGTCAGGCAGCCGCCGCATCTCACACCGGTTCACTCTCTGGTTCATATGATGTGTACATGGAAGCATTCCGTAAATCCGGTGTACTGGTTGTCCACACCCTGACCGGAGCCTTCCTTGCAGCAGAGATGCTCTCACACCCAAAACGCTATCCAAAAGGTCGCAGAGCAGTCGTGGTCACCAACGCTGGTGGATTTGCAGTGCTCTCCTCTGACTATTCAGAGCGGTATGGTATCAAGCTCATTGATCTTCCTGACTACCTGGTCAAAGAGATGGACGGATTCCTGCCTGAGTTCTGGAACCGGGGCAATCCGGTGGACCTGCTCGGAGATGCTACCGAGCAGCGGTTTGAGAAGACCTTTGAGGTCCTGGCAAAGAATGATGCACTTTGGGACATGTGTTTCATCGTCGGGTTCCCAAATAACATTCTGAGTTCTGAACAGCTGGCAAACACGATCCTCAAGTTCTCCAAAGCAACTGACAAGCGGATCATCCCAACCCTTCTTGGTGGAGCATCCATGGATCGGGGTCGCAAGATTCTCCATTCCCACTCCATCCCAAGCTTTGAGGAACTGGACTTCACCTTCCGTGTAGTCGGCCGTCTTCTCTGGCAGATATACCGGGTGAAAGCACAGGGTCTGTACTGATAGAAATCATGTTTTCCCTCTATCGGGAAACGGATAACTTCTCTTTTTGAATTATTCTATGATGCCAGGAATCTCTGGTTGATAGAAATCACGTAAATTCCAAGCACCGCACGCTTAAATAGGTGACCTGCTTATTTACGCATCAGGTGATGTAATGGCACGTAAGGTTGGAATTATTCTGTTGATTCTCATGCTCCTTCCCCTTGGAACAGCAGCAGTATCTCTTCCCTCCGGGGATGAACAACTTATTGAAATTTCCTCTGATGCCTCACTAAAGGCCTATCTGGAAAATCAGACCCGATGGTACCAGGATCTGTATGCCCGATCTTATGCAGAAGAGAACCAGGTAGATTTTGCGTATGCACCTGCTCCTTTAGCGGCATCTACTTCTGCTCCCCAGCTTGCGAAAGACAGTTCAGGCAGTGCCGAAACGTATTCTTCAACCAATATTCAGGTACAGGGAGTAGATGAGGCCGATTACCTGAAAAATGATGGAAAATTTCTCTATATCCTGCATAACAATGATCTGGTAATCGCTCAGGTATACCCTCCTGACTCGGGAAAAATCGTCTCCACCACTCCGGTTTTGGGAAATCCCTCCGGACTCTTCCTCCAGGGGGATAATCTCATGGTGTTTTCCTCAGAATATGCCTCCACCTGGAGCATGCCGAAGGAGAGTGGAGCAAAGATTCCCCTCCAGTCTGATATTACCCATGCGGTGATTTACGACGTATCAGATCACTCAAATCCAAAAGTTATCAGAGAATTGACGCTTCCCGGTACCTATGACAATGGCCGGATGATCGGAAACCGGGTCTATGTCCTCTCACGGGATAGCCTGTATACATCTGATCCAGTCATGCCGATCATCATTGAAGGGGAGACGGTTGCGGCAAGACCTACTATCTGGTGTCCCCCGATACCGATGAACCAGTACACTCTGAATACCCTGACATCGTTTGATCTCACCGGGAAATCAGAGATTAAGGCTACCTCATTCCTGCTGAGCTGGGATAACACCCTTTATGTATCTCTGGATAATGCCTATCTCGCATACAAGAAGTGGAGTCCTTATTGGTGGGGATGGAACTGGCGATCATCCATGTCAGGACATACTGATGACGGAGAAAAGTCAGTGATTCATCGGTTTTCTCTCAGTAATGGAACCATATCATACGAAGGAACCGGAACCGTTCCGGGATATCTTCTGAATCAGTTCTCTCTTGATGAATATGAAGGAAATCTCCGGGTTGCGACTACGAATGAACGATATTTGAACAATGAATGGATTCAGGACAACAACGTCTATGTACTCTCTCCCGAGCTGGATATTATTGGCAGCCTGGAGAATCTGGCAAAAGGGGAGAAGATCTATTCAGCCCGGTTTATGGGAGATCTCCTCTACCTGGTAACCTTCAAGCAGACGGATCCCTTGTTTGTCATAGATCTCTCAAATCCCCGGCAGCCAGGCATTCTTGGAGAACTCAAGATCCCGGGGTATTCTGATTATCTTCATCCGTATGATAAAACCCATTTGATTGGCATAGGAAAAGATACGACTGAAAATGAACAGGGGGGAGTAATTCCAACCGGAGTAAAGGTTGCTTTGTTTGATGTTTCAGATCTGAATAATCCCCGACTGCTTGATACCCGGATCATCGGGGAGAAAGGATCCTCCTCTGAAGTACTGAATGATCACAAAGCCTTCCTTCTGGATGGCAATAGGAGTATGATATTTCTCCCGGTAAATGAGATCATCCGAATACCTATTACGGAGAGTAAATTTCCCACTTCGTATACGACAGCATCATGGAAAGGGACATATCTGCTAGGAATAGACCCAAAAACCGGGTTTATCGATAAGGGAAAGATAGAACAGGAACCCATGTCACCAAATGATTATTACTCATCATCTTCACCGGTTCGAAGATCGGTAATCATGGACGATGTTGTGTATACGATATCAGACAACCGGATTATTGGGTCTGTGATAGATAATCCTGATGATCAGGTCCTGCTCATTGATCTTCCAGAAGATTCTACATAACACAGATAAAAAAAATAGACCTGATAAGATGGTCTTTCTTATCTCTTTTGTGGATAAAACTGAGGATTGTTAATGATCATCTCTTCGCTTTGACACAAGCCCAGAAACGAGACCAAGGCTCAGGATCAGAGCAACTATTGGGAAAGGAGTACTTTTTTGGAAAGGGTTAGGGAGATTGGGATTTATGGCAATTGCCTTCTCAAACGTCATATTCGCATCTTCGATTTTTCCAAGGCCTTTGAGAACTTTTCCTTTGGCATACCACATATCTGCATCAGTCGGATCTTTGCGGACTGACCGTTCCAGGGCATCAAGAGCTTCATGGTACATTCCGTGTTCATAATACGTGATTCCCCGGAGACCCCATTTCTTCGCATCAAAATTATCACCTTCAAAGGCCTTCTGGAATGCTTCCTTCGCCTCTGCTTCTGATCCCTGCTTTTCAAGAATTAATCCTTTATTAAACCATGCATCTGATGATTTCGGATTCATTTCGAGTGCTTTATTGAATGCAGTTATCGCATCCTGATCTCTTCCCAGAGCATAGAGGGATTTGCCCTGGTTTATATAAACCGCGATATACTGAGGATCCAGTTCATTTGCTTTTTTATATGCACCAAGTGCTTCTTCATACCTGGTAAGGTAGAAAAGGGCCACTCCTTTGTCATTCCATGCCTGAGCAAAATTTGGATTATCTTCAAGAGCTTTAGAAAAATCATTTAGAGCCTCCTCATACTTTCCTGAAAGAATGAGGTTATTTCCGTTGTTGTTCCAGTCTGCTGCAGTTTTCTCAGCTGAAGAAAATGGACAAAATGCAAAAAGGATGAGGAATAATACGAAGTAAATTCGATAGTTCACACTATTCTGTTTCCTTTGGAGAAGGATAAAAAAATCGATCTTACTTTTTCCAGCTAAGAAATTAAAAATAGATATGTGTTCATTTCTCTTCCCAAGGAAGGGGGGGGTTTTATCTGATGATAATTACCGGACAAATCCAGGGAACGACAACATCTCACAACCCTGGGTAACGTCCAGTTGGATCAGGAAGATATGATACAATCCGGGAATACCCTGGATTGTGATGATACTATGATTGGAAATGATTAATCATACTCACGCCAGGTCTTCTCACACTTTGTGCAGCGGAAGAACCTGACTTCACTCTCATCAGCAGATCTTAGCTGGCGGAGCCACCATTCTGCTTCATTGTTCCCACACTCAGGACATCTGATGGTTGTAGTGGGAAGCGTTCTGACTTTGTCTGTGTCATCAACAATAACAATTTCCTTTTCTTTGCGTTTATCGACCTTTTGCATAAGAGATCCGGGCGCTTCTTCTTTCGTCCACCCACAACCGGCGCAGACGAAAGATCCGCCCTGATTTTTGAGCATTCTCCCGCACTTCTGACAAAACATTATCTCACTATCAGACCGGAAAGTATTTTAGACTTATACCGATAAATTGGCGCTTTCTTCAAATCAGAACGGAGTTACGGAAAACATGCGCATAATCTCACATTTCTTCCCTGAATCATTATGGGATAGCCGGCCTAATATCTGAGAGATGAATGAGTTTTTAATTCCTGTTTCCTGCATCTTCTTCCTTCTCTCTCTGGTTCCTGGAAAACATCGGAAATATACTGCGATTATCGCCTGGATATCAATAGTCCTCGTTCTCATGAATGGAGTTCCTGCCTGGATTGAAGAGACCAACATTCTCTATCCGGTGATGGCGGTTCTTTCTATTCCGTTTCTCTGGGCTACAATCAGGATGCTTCTTCGTGAGCAGGAAGTGGTGTTTCAACTGACCCGGGCAGCAGGAGTTGCATTTCTCATCTATGCCCCGTTTGCATTTTATGAACCTGCAGGAAATGCACTGATTGGTATCGTTGTCAGCCAGACGGGAATGGTCCTCAATCTTTTTGGATTTTCCTTCCATCAGATATTCTGGAATACCTTTCAGCATGGAGGATACCGCGTGGAAATAATCCTTGCATGTACCGGGATTCAGGCGATAGCAATCATGCTCGGAGTCGCAGCTGCAGTTCCGACCTCATGGCGGCAGAAAGTCATGGCGTTTCTGCTGATAGCCCCGCCAATTTATATTCTGAATCTCCTTCGCAATACCGGAGTAATTATTTCTTATACAGAACAGTGGTTTACCTGGCTTCCGGATATTTCCGGAAGTCCGCAGGAGATAGGATATTCAAGTTTTTTCTGGGCTCATAATATCATCGCTGAAGGACTGGCCCTGATATTTCTGGTAGCTCTTGCGTACGGACTCTTCAGACTTATCCCCGCCCTCGCTGACTTTGCGGGGAACCTGGTTGATGCCTACCGGCAGGAACTTATGAGTATCGCCGGTAAAGGTACATAATCCGCTCCAGTGCAGAAAGATTTGTGCATACTGCAATGATAATGACGGAAACCCAGATGTATCCTACAAGTCCTCCTAGGCCGAGGATAAGGAGTGTTTCGGGTCTGCCAAAAAACCCTACCCCTTCAAGGGGATCCTCAATTTTTCCATCCCGTCGGTCTGAAAAACCGATTTCTGCGTAGGTCACCGGTTTGATAAAGGTGTTCATCAATGAACCGGCTACTGCGATAGCGACAATGGCAAAGTCCCAGGTTGGGGGAACGGGAAGGAATCGGGTAATGATTGGAGTAGCAGAAAGGCCTACCCCGATGATGACTATGGCGTCGGTATATTTGTCTGCAACCCAGTCAAATACCGCTCCAAATCGTGTTTCCCTTCCTGATCGTCGTGCCACCGTCCCATCGATGAGATCCAGAATTGCGGATATAAAGAGGAATATGCTTCCTGGCAGAAAAGCACCCATTGCATAACAAAGTGCACAGGCACATCCCGCACAAATCGAAAGGATCGTCACCATATTTGGGGAGATACCAAGTCGAAGGAATATTTCGGCGAGGGGTTCTACGTACCCGATAAAGCGGTAGCGAAAAGCGGTAATATTCATCCTATTTTGTCCCTCATCCCGGAATATCAGATTCTTTTTTCTTTCATAAAAGAAATCAGATACAGAATTGGTAATACTCAGATGGGGTACCAATAATTATTCTTTGTGCCATTCTGTTCAGAGCAGTCAATAGTAAAGGGGCTTGATGGATGTGATGACCCAGCCAAAGGATGACTGGTAAAGCCTTATCTATAAATTATGCATGAATCATAGTCAGCATCATTTTAAATGATTCATTTGCATGAACTGCATGGGGGATATTTGCGGGTAAAATGATCAGATCACCAGTGGATAATTCGATCTTCTCACCATTCAGGGTCACCTGTGCGTTCCCTTCCAGAATGTGAAGTATGGCATCATAAGGTGCAGTATGCTCTGATAATCCGGACCCTGCAGCAAATGCAAAAACAGTGATCGTGCCTTGTGGAGTATAGGTGATCATCCTACTCACTATGCTGCCTTCCTGAAAGTCAACCAGGCGAGTAGGGTTTATGATCTTACCTTTCATCTGTGAATTGTCATCAGGCATGAAAGTATTCACTTCCTGTAGCTATTTTTAACTTTCCGGTCTGCGAAGAAAACCAGAACGACCAGATTAAATTAACCTCACCACCTATAGTGAAGGTACGTATGTCTGGAGACCAGAACCGTCCTCATGTAACCCTCGTGTCTGAGGTAACTGTAGACGGAAAACTGACCGTGACCAAAGGCGCATCATCCAAACTCCTGATGCAGTTTATGTCACATGAGGCGGAGGTCCTGCTCCATCGCATCAGGGCAGAATCAGATGCGATCATGGTAGGAGCAAATACCATAAGAATAGATAATTCTTTTCTGACTGTTCGACATGTGCCAGGAAAAAACCCAATCCGGGTCATTCCTACGTCCCGGGCTCAAATTTCCCCTGATGCAAACGTGCTCTCAGATGACTCACAAACGATCATTGCAGTGTCAGAGGCCGCTGATCCGGATCGGATAAGTGCCCTCACTCAGAAAGGAGCATTGATTGAAATAGCCGGAAAAGAGAGGGTAGATCTTTCTCTCCTGCTCAATCGTTTGTATTCTGATCATGGGATAAAGCGACTGATGATTGAAGGAGGCTCTACCCTGAATGGGGAGATGTTTTCTCTGGGTCTCATCGACGAAATTGTCCTGATTCATCTGCCCTTTATAGCGGGGGGAACTGATACGCCCTCCCTGGTAGGTGGACTTGCCACGAGGTCAGTAGATGATCTGATCCGTCTTGAGCTGAAGAAAAATTATCTAGCCGGTGAAAACCTCATCACTGAATATGTTGTGCGTCGCTCCTGATCGGAAAAATAGGTCTGATTAGATCATCCGGATAGGATCAGCCTTCATCAGCTCCCGAAGGACAGTTGTTGCATACTGTCCGGGTAAAAGGCTGAATGAAAACGCCAACCGGTCATCCTGTTTTTCAACTCCGATATCCGTTTTCAGCATGATTGCTCGTGGTGCACCGGAAAATTTTGTTTCGAGATAGGTTGAAGCGGTGCGATACATCTCACTGGTTATTCCCAAATCTTCCATAAGCCAGGTCATATTCTGGTCATCAGGACCTCCAGGGGTAACCGGTTCAGATCCCTGCATAAATATCGCAAGTCTGCAGCGATCCCGCTTTACCTGCATTGCAGCCATTTTTTGTGTTCCGGATGTCACGATATCAGATTTACCATCTGCAAACACGATACGGTCACCAGTCCCGGGATCAGCAAGACCTCTCCCTTCTTCAAGACGCATACTCAGTGCCCGGTTAAAAAGCCATGACTGCACTGCACTTACAAACATCGAACGAAGAGTCCGGGGAAAGGTATGAAATGCCCCTGCGTAATCTCCGGGTTTGCTTACGAGGTGATGAAGTAATGCCCGTTCAAGCGAGAGACGGATGGGAATATGATGGAGTGCTTCCTTCGCATCCCTGGTCTCCTGATAAAATTGTCTTCCTTTTGCAGCCTCTTCTCCATCTCCATCTGAAGGAGTGCTGACAAACGTGAGGACTGCTTTTTCATAATCTCCCCTGAGAATATCAAGGCCGGTCAGATGGGTAACTGGACGCTGCACACCGAAACGCTGATATCCGAAATAGTTCGGGATCCCTTCACAAAGCCCCTGAAGGATATCATCAGAAGAAATTTCCGGGTCAGGCAGCTGATATTCGTGTAATGCAATATGAAAACGGTTTCCCTGAAGATGTCCAAGACTTATCTGTTGTTCAGAATTCCCAACCGGTACGATGGTGAGATCAGGAATATGCAGGGCAGATATGGCATCTGCCTCCCCTTTGTATATCGAGATCAACTGGGTCGTGATTGCCCGTTTATCTTTTGTTCCGGCAAACCCGATTCGCTGGTGGCTGCAGCCAAGACGATTCGCAATTTCCTTGATTGCTCTTTGTTGATCCCAGTTTTTTTTGGTAAGGCGGCAGATGAGGTACGGACCCTTTTTTTCCGGTGATGGAAGTTCTGATATCTCTTCAACCACAAAATCCTCAGGTTGCTCCCGAAGTCTGCCTCCAATGCCGTCCTGATCAGAGATGTACCAGGATAATCCGAGTGTATGGTCCAGCGGGTAGGGACTTTTTCTCATAAGAGGCTGAGATCCCCGGTAATTTTATCCAGATCTTCATTTTTAGCAGGACCAAGACCAAGAGCGGTGATGGTACCCGGAGGTATTTCAGTCATTCCTGCATCCTGAATCAGAGCAGCAGCAATTCCTGCGGCCTCTGCAATATTTTTCAGTTCAAAGAGCGTTCGTTCATCGTTTGCCTTGAGCACGACCTTCTTTTGTCCTTCATTCATCCATGCTTTCTTCGCCGAAAGGTCACTCTTCTCATATGCAACAATAGCTGCATGGCCTGCTTGTGCACATTTTTTTCCACAACTCATCTTGACATCATTTCTGATGACGATGCACTGTTTCCATTTGAACTCTGGTTCCCGGACCATACTCCTCATATGTAGGGTCTCCCTGGCCATAATGATAGAGGGATTGAGAGAATTGATAGGGCAACACACCAGATACTGAGGCAGTATGGGCCAAGGATATGAGGTAATTGTCGTCGGAGGAGGTCCGGCTGGTTCTGCTGCAGCACAATCCTGTGCCAGTGCTGGTCTATCCACCCTGCTCATCGAAGAACAGGCTCATATCGGTCTGCCTATGCAGTGTGCAGGATTACTCTCCTGTTCTGCTTTCGCAGAATGCCGGGTATCACAAAAATCTGTATTAAATACCGTCTCTGGTGCAACCGTATCAGCGGGGAATGCATCACTTTCCTTTGATGCAGGCAGGATCAAAGCCTACGTAGTCGATAGGGCTTTACTTGATCAGGAGATGGCGTTTGCAGCCGCTGATGCAGGAGCTGATCTCCGGATGAAGACTCAGGGATATGACATTGATATCAGGAATCATCTTCTCCGTACCCGGGGTGCATCTGGGCATGAAGAAATTTCGTACCAGGTTCTCATAGGCGCTGACGGCCCTCGCAGCACTATCGGAAGATGTGCAGGTCTTCCCCGGGCTCCGGTGTATCTTTCCGGGCTTCAGTGTGATGTGGCATATGAGACAGATCAGGAGAAGGTAACTATCTATCCGAACGCATCCCCCGAATTTTTTGGCTGGGTGATTCCCATGGGAGAGGGGAGAGCACGGGTTGGCATGTGTGGCATTACCGGGATGAAGGAGAAATTTGATCGGTTCTTATCCGGGTTTGGGAATCGAAGTGTCCATTATGTGAGTGGGACGATTCCGTTAGGGACTCTGGGCCGGACCTATGCAGAAGGAGTGATGGTGGTTGGAGATGCTGCAGCTCTTGCAAAACCCACTTCCGGAGGAGGGGTGTACACCGGAGTGAGATCTGCCAGGCATGCTGCAGATATTGCCACAATGGCTTGTGCACAGGGAAGAGCGGATCCCGGTTTTCTATCTACGTATGAACGAAGATGGAAAGAGGACTTTGGCAGAGAATTGCGTATGGGGTATGCAGCATTTCTTGCTCGCCAAAAAATTTCGCCATCAGAAATGGAACAAGTGGTATCCGGTATGAGCAACCCTGCCATCAGAGATCTGATTATACAAAAAGGTGATATGGACAGACCCGGGAGATTGCTCGGTTCTCTTATTCTTCATCCTGCGATGTACTCAGTGGTTGGAAACCTGTTGCTTTCCTATATCCGAGGTTCCCGCATGAACGATAGGTGACTTTATAGGATATCTCGGGAAGATCAGATCATGGCATCTGGAGTATCTACGAGCAGATTTGGCCGCGGGTTTATCATAAATATCTCTCATCTGGCCACTAAATTTTCTCTTCCTCCGGATCGCGCCTGGATGGGAGCCCAGGATTACTTTTCTGATCTGATCCTCCCTGATCAGTTTAAAGGAACGGAAGTGGAAGAACTGACCGGGATTCTCAGACAGAAAATCATGTGGCATCAGGCAGGAGGACCGATGGACAAAGAGCAGTACGCTGTTGTTAAAAGAACGCTAAATCGCCTTCTAGTTGCAATAGATAAACAAATGGGAATTTCCAATGCAGATATCGGGAAATATCACGAATAAATTGGCTCCATTTTTTTAACCGGTTAAAATCCTATTGCACCACGGAAAAAGTTGATAACTACGCCCAGATAGTTCCCATTTTTCACATCAATTTCCTGCAGGGCCTGGAAAATTTCAGGATTATGGGGATCTTTTTCCAGAGCCTTATTGAAAGAATCTGATGCTTCTTTTCGTTCCCCATACATCGATTGGATTTCTCCTTTCAATACATAAGATCTGGCGAAATCCGGATCAATTTCAATAGCCTGGTTTATGGATTTCATCGCAGTCAGGTAGTCACCCTGTTTTCCTATGGTATATCCAAGAGATGCGAGAACATCGGAATTATTGGGAACCAGATCATAAGCCCGTTTGTACGCTTCATTTGCACTATCATACATCTCAAGTTTGAGGGCGCAATATCCTTTCCGGGTCCATCCTTCAGCCAAATCAGGTTCTATCGTAATCACCTGGTCATATACGTCGAGCGTGTCCTGATATCGCTTAATTTTGTACTCGATTACCTTCACCCGATCCCATTCACCAGTGAACCGGACATTTGATGCAACTGCTTGATAGTATGCTTCCACCGGTTCCATCTTACTTGTTATCCGTGAGTTTTTTACTCCCTGATAAAACCAGAGATCATTCTTTTGCATGGTAGTAAATCCACCATCATATGAATAGAATGCATTTTTATAATCACCTTGAGCAAAATACGCATCTCCGGCAACAAACCACTGGGGAACATTAGTCATTTGGATTCTCTTCGCCGCTGATGAGCAACTGATAGCAGCACTAAAATCCCTTTTATCGAGCAGCACATACCCCTTATTAGCGTGATAAGAAGCTTGCTCCGGATCCAGAAGGATTGCTCTGTTAAGTGAGGCGATGGCCTGATCGGTTTTATTCATATACCGGTAGGTGATCCCCAGGTTATTCCATGCAACTGCATAGGATGGATCTACCTGTATTGCTTTCTCCAGCGCAGATATGGCCTGATTAAACTTTCCCATACGTGCGTATGCCACACCCTGAACATTGTATTCTGTTGGATCTCCCGGAGAGACCTCTGAGGCTTTTTTGAACGCCTCAACTGCTTTGGTTTGATCACCCAGGTTGCTCCATGAGCTTCCGATTACATGCCAGGCAAATGCGTTTTTTGGGTCGGCAATTAAGGTTTTTTCTGATGCGTTGATCGCGTCCGGGTATTTTTCCGCATTGTAAAAAATGAGGGAACGATACATCAATGCGGTGATGTTTTGTGGGTTTTGTGAAAGGACGATATCATTTTCCGTAAGAAGATCTTCAGTTGATATCGAAGCATTATTATCAACAGCCAGACCGTGCGGTACGAGAATAACAAGTGTTAGCAGACACGAGAAGAAAAAAAATCTCATTTCTGACCTCGGGGGGGCACCAGCCTAATTGACAGGTATCCATCTGATACGGTGTCTGATAAAAAAAAGATATTGGACTAGTTCTGGGTTAAGGACTCTTTTTGCCCGTACAGGGGTTGATGTCTTTACCTAGGCACCCGACGGCATCAGCACGACAGCGCTGACAATGTGACATCTGTTTGACATATGGCTTGCATTGCTCCTGCATGGCAAGTTTTTCTTCCATTGATGGTGGCCGAAGGTGTGCGAATTTTGCCTGGGCAATGAGAGGAATAATATTGTGAATATATACGCCCATAGAACTGATCTTTTTCGCAATCTCCACTATCTGCGAGTCGTTAATCCCGGGTATATAGACGGTATTTACCTTGACAAGCATCTTTTTCTCTACTGCCTTTTGAATGCCCTCAAGTTGCTTGGTAATAAGTAACTCACCCATGGCTTTACCGGCATAGTACCGCTTTCCCTCGTAGTCAACATATTGGTAGATTTGTGCTGCAATTTCCGGGTCAACAGCATTCATGGTTACCGTTACATTGGTAACGCCATATGTATCCAGAAGGTCGATTTTATCAGGCAGAAGAAGGCCGTTCGTACTTACACAGAGAATGAGGTCCGGGAATGCTTCATGGATTAACCGGAAGGTTTCAAAGGTCTCTTCATTATCCAGGGGATCTCCAGGTCCTGCGATTCCTACAACTTTTATAAAAGGATGTTCCGCTATGATGTCCTTGATCTTTTGAAGCGCCTGTGACGGGTTTAATATCTCACTGGTAACCCCGGGTCTGCTCTCATTAACACAGTCAAATTTTCTGACGCAATAGTTACATTGAATATTACATTTTGGTGCAACCGGGATATGGGCCCTGCCAAAGGTATGACTGGCCTTTTCGCTATAACAGGGGTGCTCCTGAATTTTGCGCATCTGGTCAGGATCCCATTTAACGATCGTCCCATCGACATTCGTTTCCTGGTACGATTCTTCTGCCATATGTACCTGTACGTCTGCCTTCTTTCTATTTATGATACCGTATTCCGGAAGTTTCGTTCTGATTACTCATGTTTACTCTCATCATAGAGGCTTTCTTTCGCAGGACCGGGACAAAGATTACAGAGGCAGTTTTCTCCTTCAAAAGCCATAGTGTTGTTCTTCTCCCAGAAGGAGAGTATTTGTAACGTGAACTCCTCTTTGCTTTTTCCGGTTTGTTCTGCTGCTTTATCTAATACTGATGAGAGATGAGGAGGGATTGGAAGGTGAATCGTGTGTTCTTTTCCCGGGTAATGATGCACATTCTCCTGATTTTTTGAATGTTCAGAATTTTCGCTTTCTGTGCTTACTGGATAATTTTTCAAAATCCTATGATTTTGTATCAATCCACCGAAGGGGATGAGCAGATAAGCCACAGAACTGAATGATGGAGAAATATATACAAGGAGCAAAGCGATAATTGCCGAAGCAGGAACCAGAATGTGTCGTTGTACACTGATCTGATATTGAACCGGCTCCATGGAGATAAGTTTTGTAATATATGCATACCTCCAGTGATACCAGAAAAGCAGACCCAGTATCAAGAGATTTATATGAAAGGCAGAAACTGCCGGAATATTTTTTGGATAATCCCCAACAAGATTTGTGGTGAAAGGAAGAAGGCAGGTAACAAACAGAATAACAAAATTTAATCGAATCACTGGCTCGTTCAGGCTCTTCATTGCTCCAAAAAGACGATGATGGGATCGCCAGAATGAAGCAAGAATATAGAAACTCAAAGCAAAATGGAACAGTTGTGCCCACATTATGCTGAAGAGATCCATAAAGGATGAAGGAACATGTCCCTGAGGGAGTGCAAGGCTAAGGACCAGAATTGTCATAGCGATAGCAAAAATAGCATCAAAAAATGCTTCCAGGCGATGAGGAGATCGCTCAGAAGAAGAAAGCAGTGAGAATGGGTTTATCAATCTTGTGTCAAGCATCTATTCTCTCCATCTTCGCGTTGGACAACCACATATTTATCATCTTTTCTTCACTATCAATCACGTATGAGTGTTGAAATCCTTCCGGATGTCAGTGATCGTGATTGGGAACGGATTGTTGAACGAAGTGAAAAACCCGTCTTTGTCATGTTTTATAGTCCGACCTGTGGTCATTGTATGAAGGTTATGCCTTCTGTTGAAGAACTGGCCGTGATGTTTTCACAGACGATCCAATTTGCCCGGGTAAATATTCTTCAGTTCACCTGGCTTGCTGAACGCTACGGAGTCATGTCAACGCCAACTTTCCTGTATTTTTGTGGAGGAAAGCCAGTACAGATGCGGGTAGGGGCGGTTTTCCCAGCAGTTCTGAAAAAAATGATTGAAGAGATGGAGCAGCATGGTGAGGAGTGCCGGCTGCTTTCCACGGAAATCAGTTATGAAATATCAGGGTATGGATGACCCGGTTTATTCTTCTTTGTGGTTCTCTTCGATTGCAGGTAAGTCAGTAACAGGCTGTTCTTCCTGGGCATCAATAATCCGGGTTTGCCAGGTCAGTTCTAAAACCCCGTTTTGAAATGTCCGGTTACATGTTGACTGCACAACCGGGGGAAGTACTACCGAACTTCGATATCGGGTCGTTCCATCGTACCCGATAATATGCAGAGTATCATCCTGAAAGGCAATACTGACATGTTCATTTGACAATCCTTTCATCTCGCAGGTTGCCATCACGTTCCCATCCCACTCGATAACTTCGATCTCGGGATGTTCCACATCACGGCCTGGTCCACCCCCGCCATTCCCTCCCGGGAATCCAGGGGGCATTCCTCCGGCCAGGATGATATTTACACCGATGACTCCAGGACGGGTTTGTCCGGGTCCCAATGCCTGACCGAGGATCTTTCTCAGGAGTTCCTCTATATTTTTAAACTCTTCCGGTGGGGTATCGCTCATGATAGAATTTCTCGCTTAGTTATGTGGGATTGTATCTCTTATCAAGTTCCTGAGTCAATGACTCAATCTTGGGAAAGTCCTTTTTTCCCTCACGATACACTTCTGCTTTCAGATCCTCCGTTATCGAGAGGGACGAATCCTGTTCTTTTAGAGATGAGAGAACTATTGCAGCCTTCTCCAATATCTGTCGTTGCTCCTGATTATACAGTATTTGCCAGGCTTCCTGAGCATATCGTTCCCGGGTCTGTTTATCAAGGGAAGCTCTTACCCGGTCAAAAGCCTCGTCAAAATGCCTGGTGGTAAGCCTTACATTTGTCACTGCTTCTTCAAGTTCCCGATCGGATCTTCCTTTCATACAGGTAATAAACTCGCGCATAGCTGCAAGTTTTGCTTCTCTGACCAGTGCTTCAATATCTGCACCGACAAACCCTTCTGTTTTTCCGACCAGATCAGAAATTTTGACATCGTCGGTCAGTAACGTATCTGCATCTTTCAGGTATACCTCAAATATCTGCTCTCTTCCTTCTTTCTCCGGAGGAGGAACGTAGATGTGCCGCTCCAGACGACCTGGTCTTACCAGAGCATCATCCAGCATATCAGGCCGGTTGGTAGCTGCAATGATCGTCACATTTTTGAGTTCCTCCATTCCGTCCATCTCGGTGAGGATTTGAGAAACTACACTCTCCGTGACATGAGAAGCATCGGAGTAACTTCCCCGTTTTGGTACCAGAGCATCAATCTCATCAAAGAAGATGATTGACGGAGCGGCTTGCCTGGCCTTGCGAAATACCTCCCGAATCCCTTTCTCCGATTCACCGACCCATTTGGATATGAGCTCTGGACCTTTGACAGAGATGAAGTTGCACTCACTCTCGTGAGCAACTGCTTTTGCCATCAGGGTTTTCCCTGTTCCGGGAGGACCGAACAGAAGAATACCTTTCGGTGTTTTCGTCTGAAGGTGCCGGAATATCTGGGGATATTTGAGCGGCCACTCAACCGCTTCCCTAAGCTCATTCTTCGCCTGCTCTAATCCACCAACCCGATCCCATGAGATATCCGGAACTTCGATGAGAACTTCCCGCATGGCTGATGGCTCGACATGGGAGAGAGCTGCCTGAAAATCATCCGTGGTAACTCTGATAGATGCGATGATACTTGAGTCAATATTTCCTTCTTTGAGGTCTTTCGGGGGCACTTTCTCTAGACCCTTCCGAAGTGCATGCATCGCTGCTTCTTTTACGGTGAGGCTGATATCGGCACCGACAAATCCGTGAGTCTGGTTTGCAAATGGCTGCAGGAAGACCCGACGTTTGATCTGATTTACAACCTCCTCTTTCTGAGTTGTTATATCCTGAAGGCGCCTTGCATTTTCGTTCTTCCCTTCACCATCCTGTTCTTCGGATATTTTCTCCTCAAGGCAAGAGATGTCTTCATCAAGGCGTGATATCTGCACACGTTCATCCCTCGTTAACAGATCTTCACTGATGGTAATGTCGGATAGTTGCAATGGGACCCGTTGTGAATGGATTTGAAATATTGCCATTCGGCCGGAGACATCGGGAATTCCGATCTCTATCTCCCGGTCAAATCTTCCCCCTCTTCGCAGAGCAGGATCCAGGTTATCCGGCAGATTTGTCGCCGCTATAACGATGACCTTTCCCCTGCTCTTCAGCCCGTCCATCAAAGAGAGGAGCTGAGCGACGATTCGTCGTTCTACTTCACCTTTTGTGTCTTCTCTTTTTGGTGCTATTGAATCGATCTCATCGATAAAAATGATCGATGGAGCATGCTCTTCGGCTTCTTCAAATACCTCCCGTAGTTTCCCTTCGCTCTCCCCATAGTACTTATTCATGATCTCTGGGCCGGAAAGGGCAATGAAGTGAGCATTTACTTCATTGGCGACTGCTTTCGCAATAAGCGTTTTACCGGTTCCCGGTGGACCATAGAGTAATACACCTTTGGGTGGTTCGATGCCCAGATGATTGAAGAGATCAGGATTTCTCAGGGGAAGTTCAATCATCTCCCTTACCTGGGAAAGTTCTCGTCCGAGACCTCCGATATCTTCATAATGCACATCAGGAATGTACTTCTCCTGATCCTGCCCTTCAGTCTGGGAAGAGGGTGAACCTGCACGGTTTGTTCCTGATGAAGTCTGTTTTCCTGATCTGCCAACTGAATACCGGGTCTTTTGTGAAGCGATAACTGCACCATCCGGATCGGTACTGGAAATTCTTACAACCGCATAGGAGGTCGATGAATTCCAGAACATCCGGCCTGTGTTTCCGGACCTGAAGAAATCCTCAAATGGATCCTTACGCGAATTTTCTACTGGTATAGCAATGTCTTTTCCCGTGAAGAGCAGGGTTCCTTTGAGTTGATCAGAGAGAAATTGTTCAAGTTCTCTGATGTCAAGCCCCGGCACATCCTGTATGATCTGAAATTCGATTTTTTTTGCTTCGGAAGGTTTCCCCTTCCTGATAACCGCCTGTTCACGGATACCTACTCCGGCACGCCGTCTGATGTTCCCGTCTATGAACAGTACGTCAGCCCAGGGGGAACTGGATGGGGAGACGATTGCATAGGTTTTATAGATCCCTTCGATCTCAATCACATCCCCGCTGGATAGACCTAATCTTTCCATTGCCTCCCAGGATATTCGGGCAATGTCTTTCCCCTTGTCCTGAACCGGTGCTTCCTGTACAATCAGGGTCATGTCACGATTGATGGTCATGTGATAATCCTCTAAAGTATTCACCTAAAGTTATTCTTTCTTTATATTTATTCATTGGCCCATATGTGTGATTTTTATTCCCTGAATATATTGTTATTTTCTATTTTTATTAGATTTAGACTTCTTAAAATAGAATCAAACAAAATAGGAATATTCTTTAGTGGGTTTGACTTGCAATTATTAGAAAGAAAATTTAGAAAAAGAATATCTTATTTTATTGCTGGAGCGACATCTGAAAAAAGGAATCGAGATCCTGCGTGAGACTATGAATTCTGGGGAAATTTTTCTCCTGCCAGAACGTAAGATCCCGGAGCTCTGATACAATCTGAACAATAGCTTCAGGCAGTGGACTGGTGAGAGTCAGTTTATCTGCCTGGTTTACGGCCAGAGCAGCTCGCATGAGAATCTCCCGATGAGAACGGGGGTATAATAATTCCCATCCTCCAACCTCAAAGCTCTCCAGGGTCTTACTACTCAGGGTGCCCTGGACCGCTTCTAGTGCTTTTGCGACATGTTCTTCCTGTATCCTGATCATCCGCTCGTTTGAAGGATCATTTACCCGCGAGAAGATCTCTTCGAGCATGAGTAGTTTTAATTCCCTGACAAAGGCCTGAATGTCAGCTCCGACATAATACTGCATCCGGTTTGCGATATCAGAAATCTGCACCGTTGGATCAAGAAGTTCGTTGATATCTGACAGGTAGAGAGAAAGAATGGCTTCTCTCGCGTTGACATCCGGAGCCGGGATATATATGTGTTTTTCCAGTCTTCCTGGTCTGAGTATTGCTGGATCAAGCATATCAGGCCGGTTGGTAGCTGCCACAACTACTACATCTTTCAGCTCCTCAATCCCGTCCATTTCGGTCAGTATCTGGGAGAGCACACTTTCTCCCACTCTCGATGATCCTGACTGGAGACCGCGTTTTTGCACCAGTGCATCAATCTCGTCAAAGAAGATGATAGCCGGTGCTGATTGTCGTGCTTTCCTGAATGCTTCACGCACCTGCTTTTCAGAATCACCCACCCATTTGGAGAGTAGTTCGGGACCTTTGATTGCAATAAAATTCATCTTTGATTTTGCTGCAATCGCTTTGGCAAGAAGAGTTTTTCCGGTTCCGGGAGGGCCAAACAGAAGAATTCCTTTCGGTGGATGAATTTTAAGTTTATCAAACGCATCTTTTCTTTTCACCGGCCATTCGATGACCTTCTCGATCTCGTACTTTACCCGTTCAAGACCGGCAACCATCTCCCAGGGGACTTCGGGAATCTCAATATATAATTCCCGCATTGCTGATGGTTCTACGGATTTTCTGGCTTCAATGAAATCACGATCTGATATGACCAGGGCATCAATAACCTCAGCAGGAACTTCCTGGCCTTCTTTCATCTGGACCATAATTCCCCTGAGTGCATGCATCGCTGCTTCTTTACAATGCAGTGCAATATCTGCCCCGACAAAACCATAACTCAGTTCAGCATAAGATTCAAGGTTCACATCAGGGGCAAGAGGCATGGTCCGGGTGTGCACATGATAGATCTCAAGTCTTCCCGCTCGATCCGGTATACCGATCTCTATCTCCCGGTCAAACCTCCCCCCTCTTCTGAGTGCCTGATCGATGGCGTCGGGAATGTTTGTTGCAGCAATGACGACGACCTGGCCGCGGGATGCTAATCCGTCCATCATGGTCAGTAACTGAGCAGTAACCCGCCTTTCAACCTCTCCGGAAGTCTCCTGTCGTTTGGGTGCGATGGAATCTATTTCATCGATAAAGATGATGGAAGGAGCTTTTTCCCGGGCTGAATCAAATATCTCCCGGATCTTCTTTTCAGAATCTCCATAGTATTTACTCATCACCTCCGGACCGGATAGCGGGACAAAATGAGCATCCACTTCACTTGCTACCGCTTTAGCGAGAAGTGTCTTACCGGTGCCTGGTGGCCCGAAGAGCAGTACCCCTTTTGGTGGATCAATTCCGAGCCGCTCAAACACCTTTGGATACCTGAGGGGAATCTCAATCATTTCTCTGATCAGACTGATCTCCCGGGAGAGTCCTCCGATATCCTCGTAATGAATAACTGATTCTTCCTGCTGAACTTCTTCAGTCCGGTAAGGGACATCATGAAGCACAACCTCGGTTGAAAAAGTGACTACTCCTACTCCTTTGGGTTCAATCCGGGACACTACAAAGTTCACCGTATTGCCGATCAGGTCAATCCGGACTGTTTGTCCTTCAAGGACCGGTCTTCCCCTGATTTTTTTTGCGAGAAGGATCTCCGGATTATTGAGAGTAACACCAGTTACCGGCTGGAGAATTACTTTATGCAGATCATGAGCAAGAACTCTTCTGACCAGAACCTTATCATCAATTCCACATCCGGCATTGCTTCGGATCTCCCCGTCTATGGCAATCTCTGAACGACCGTGTCCAGCATTCTGTGCGCTCCATGCGGCGGCTACTGCTCTTTTTCCTCCCAGCAGTTCCACAAACTCCCCGTTTACTATCCCCAATGCCCGCATGACTGCCTGATTCAGACGGGCAATTCCTTTTCCGGCATCCTCTTCTGCGGCACGTTTGACTTCGAGCCTGATACCTCCCTGGTGACTCATACAATCCCCTGCTTCATTTCGATTACTCCATCTTCAGTAACAATAATATTCATCCCGATATCGTTATCGTCGGTAGGAAGCCGGGGAACTTCCTGACATGCATAAGCGAGACCAATGGTCCTGATGTGCCGGTTTTCAGAAAGAAACCTGTCATAATAACCGGCACCATAACCAAGTCTGCCCCCTCCTCTATCAAAACCCAGCATGGGAATAATTGCTGAAGTGATATCTTCAGAGTTAGCAGGAATTTCAGTTCCTACCGGCTCGGGTACATGAAATGTACTTGGAATCAGACATCCGGGATCCTGAAGATATGAGAGGCGGAGACTTACGTCATCTTTTTGAATGATCGGAACTACCGTTGGAATTTCTGATTCTATGAGGTACCTGATTAACGTGTTAGTATCGACCTCCGGTTCTTTTGCACAATATACCAGAACTTCTTCTTCAGGGGCAAGGACCGTAGTGAGATGATTGCATATTGATTTGCTTTTCTCCATCCGCTCCTGTGTTGACAGTGCCCATCTCCGGTCTCTGAGAATATTACGTAATGCTTCTTTACTAATTGTCATAAGTGTTATCCGGGTTAGTACCGGGAATTATCAGAGTCAGAAAATTGTTTTATTGTCCTGACTCCCTGTTCATCATTGAGTAATATCTATGATGAAAGATATTAATAAAAATACTTTAGGATAGGTAACCTTCCTTGTTTTCTGGAGAATTATCAAAATAACAATGGAGAGGCTAGGTAAATGGATTCTTTTTTTTGGTTCGGACGTTTGGATGAATCAGAGTTGAGGTCATATGGTATTCTTACAACCCTCTACCCGTTGAAATCCATAAAAGAGCGGATGGTGAAAGTGTTGATGCGAATTCGTATGACCTCCCTGCACGGAGAAATTATTCTATCCAGACTATCCCCCGGTGAGATGAACAAAGATCTACTCCTGGAAAAAAAGTGAATGTTGTCCCAATATCCAGAACGTTTTTTTGGATAGGGTTTTTCAGGCTGAACCGTCAGTATGATGGCATTTTTATCCGTTTTTTAGTATAAAGAAAGAGTATCCGTATTCTTTTGAATATTTCTTATGGATATCCATCTCCGTCTCTAATCCCTGGATGATCATCTGTGCATCACCATTGTCTGCATATCTCTCTTTCAGCATGGGTATTCTTCTCGACAATGGTGTGTAATAATTATCCCACCATCCTGCATCAGGAAGTCTGAAAGAATTGATTACGGTATATCCGATATTCTGGATTAACGCAATAGTATCAGATTCAGATTTCATATCCGGACATAATTCATCCAGAAAATCTCTGCATTCTTCAGATGGGTTGTCTGTGAACCAGGTGCAATCTGATACCACCAGGTACCCGTCAGGCTTCAAAAACTGCTTCCAGTATTGGAGAGCCGGTAATAATCCAATGATGAAAGCGGATCCTTCTGACCAGATCAGATCAAATGAACCCTTTGGAAATGACAGATTGTCCATTGATACACAGTGCGTTTCAATATTCTTATCAAGACCGGATTTCTTTGCCCTTTGATTGAGGTCATCAAGAAATGGTTGATGCAAATCGGTAGCGATAATCTTTCCCTGAGGACAGAGCCTTGCCAGGGTGAGGGTCTGCATACCTGATCCACATCCGATATCAAGGATCTGCCCTCCGTTAGGAACCGGGGGAATCAAGGAATACGCATGAGCCGTAGACTCATCCAGTCCCGGACCCTGCCGTGGTAATTCCTCAAACATTGTAGAGATAAGTGTTACATCCATGATAAAAAGCGTAAGATACCGGATATAACATCCTTTCTGGTATGAAATACCCGGAAATGAATACATTCTTATTGAAATACTTTGCATGGCTCCATCGGGAAAGCTGAAAGATTTCTCTCCGATTTGAGAATTGTATCTCTGCGCATTATGGAACTCCTCATTTTTATCAGGGAAGCGATTTTTCCATGAGAGGATTGAATTAAACCGGTAGTTTGTTATCAGGTTCCAGAAAAATTGAAAAAGGATGTTGGTAATTTCTCATATGTTATTCATTCGGCAGCAAGCCAGTCATAAAGAAACGCTGCAACAACTGCTCCAAGAATTGGTCCGATAAGGTATATCGGGAAGTTTCCAAAGAGATTATTCCCTCCCAGTACCAGATCACCAAGGTACGGCCCGAAGGTTCTCGCCGGATTCAGAGATGCACCTGATATATTTCCAATCGTGGTGATTACTCCGCCAACGGTCAGGCCAATGACCAGTCCGGCAAAACCCGGAGGAGCCTGACGATCAACTGCAACACCCAGGATGACAAGCATCAGGATAAACGTTCCAATGAATTCTGCCAGAATGGCCTGACCCATGGAAATTCCCGGGAACGGACCTGTTGCGCCGAGACCTCCAATGATGACTGCATCCATCCCGGCAGTGGCGGCAAAAAGGAAACTTCCGATCGATGCACCGATGAGCTGGGCAACAATATATGCCCCACAATCTGTCGCTGGAAATCTTTTCGTTGCCCAGAGAGCGATTGTTACTGCCGGGTTAATATGGGCACCAGATATGCGGCCCATCGCATAGATCACCGCAGCGATAACAAAAGCGAAAGCAAGGCCGATGGCTAACCAGTCTCCAAGACCTCCCAGAGCACCGATGCCGATATTAAAAGGGACAGCTGGTTTAGTTCCCTGGGAGATCATCAGGGTGATAACTGCTGCTCCGGCTCCAAAGTATACCAGCAGGGCCGTTCCAAGACCTTCTGCTATTGACCGCTTCAAAAGTGAGGATCCCATTTATTCACCCTTCTTAATAACTGCTGCACAGTCCGGACAGAGGATCCGGGGAAGTGTAGAACCTGCTTTCTTCGCTGGGAAGGGGTATCCTCCTTCCCAGACACTACGCTCTTCCCGGATAGCATGGTCCATACACAGACCCATACCGCAGACAATGCAGATCGCTACTGCATCGGTGCTTTTCCCCATCTTCGCGCAGACATAACATTTCATCTGGAATCACCCGGATTATACCGCTTCACGGTACTGACAATATTCATGTCTGAAGTCTACGCACGATGCCGAAGCACAGTTTTTACAGATCCGTGCCGGAGCAGCAGGAATCTCCTTCTTCAGTGCAATAATATTGGTCATCAGCGTTGCCGTGATTGGCTCACTGGTAAGCAGGCAGGGATAGTCTGCAAGCCGCATCAGAGCTGACATGCGGACCGTTATTGCACAGGCTGGATATGCATACCACTGGGGATTGTTCACTATCGTATGGGTGAGAACCGGACTCAGATCAATCGGGAGGCCAGACACGGTGGGTTTCAGATCTTTTCCTGACCCGTTTCTGATCTTCCTTGCCCGATCAAGAATTCCCCAGCCCCGGTAGATCATATCCATAAAGTCACAGTTGTGCAGCTCTGCTGCTGCTCCACGAGTGGGTTTGAGTTGAACAAAGTTGTGATAGCGCTTGGTGAGCAGATCTACAATCATGAGAGCATTAAATCCATCCATTTCCAGGATATACTCAACTGCTGCTGCACTTGCTCCGGTAGCGACAGAAACCAGTTGTTCCGGTGTTTTGAATTTGCTGACTGATGCCATCAGACTTTTCTCGATAACATCGGTTACTGCCTCGATGATCCCCATCACCATGTCATCCTTGCACATATTGAAGGTGGACTGAGAGATATGGTGAGCGACATCACCCACACAATATGCAGGGATAGTTACAATATTTGCATAGTGAACCTTGTCAGCGATCGCTGCCAGGACTACCGGTTCCATCATCTTCCGGTATTCCTCCATATACTTCCGGCAGTCAAACGAGTTCTGGCCGAGTGAGTCCATCAGTTCTGCCTGGGCCTTGACCGGATGCTCATAGATCTTTGCGAGCATCTCTATCTCTTTCTTGGTCGCTGATGCCAGAGTCTCCCCGGCCTCTACTGCATGGGCAAACACATCGCCGATACCATAACTGGTATTCATCCCCCAGGATTTTGCCGCTAATATTGCTTTCTTATGATCATCAGGGATCTTCGTTTCAATCAGGATCTGGTTGACCACGTTACTGGTGCTCCCTGGGATCAGGGCAAAGTCTACCACACAGGTCGGCCCGTAAAATCCAGCATACCTTCGTGAAGATTCCTTACCAATGATTGCTTCACTCTTCTTGATCTGTTTGACAAACTCTGCGACACTCTTTTTGAATTCAGGATCTTTATCGCAGAGAATTTCCAGGACTACCGGTGTCTGGTAATGCTCGACAAAAGGATCATCTTCCGGACGGATGGTTTTGGCAAGTTTTGAGAGGATAGTGTAGTGCGATTTAACCGACTCTTTATGCAGATCGATAACTGCTTTGCTCTGACCGGCAGCAGCTTTCATCCCGGCGACCGCATCAAGATATGGTTTGGCATCAGTCATTGAGAATTGTGTGCCACGCTTTTTTAGAATCGTACTGACATCAGCCCTCTGGGCTGCCATTGCCTCCTGGATCATTTTCTCATACAGTTCCTTCATGAAACTTCACTCCTATGGCAGGCGTACCTATCTTCAGAGGTATTCGGGTATCATGAGTCGCAGGAAAAATACCGGCAATGCCCTCTCCCATTTATGGCTAAAAAAAGATTCTGATATGATACATCAGAATTTTTCTTATGCCATATCTTTAGTACAGGTACTCGCTGTCAGTTGTCCTGTTTGTCTGATGCCTTATAATAGTGTTTGGAACAAGAAAAAGAGAGAAAAAAGTCAGTTTGCATTACCAGATGATCTGGTATCCGGAGAAAACAATCCATGCAAGAGCAGCGGTCAGCGGGATTGTGATAATCCAGGCAGTAACTATTCTTCTTACCGTTCCCCACTGGACTGCCGAACTACCTTGTGTCGCTCCAACTCCCATAATACATCCACTTATGGCATGAGTACTGGAGACCGGAACGCCGAATAATGTGACAAAGAGAAGCACCAGCCCTCCACCGGTTTCAGCACAGAAACCCTGGTAGGGCCTGAGATGAGTGATGCGCTTGGCCATGGTCTGAACGATTTTCCATCCGCCGGTCAGAGTTCCGAGAGATATCGCAGCGCTGGAAAGCAAAATTACCCAGAGAGGGACGGAAAAGTCTGACAAAACTCCTGCCGTTACAAGCATGGCAGTAATTATTCCCATAGCATGCTGGGCATCGTTACTTCCATGTCCAATGCTGTAAAATGAAGCAGAAACAATCTGAAGTTTGTTAAATATATGATTCATCTTCTTCTGCTCTTTATTTTTGCAGATTCGTATGACCAGGCAACCGAAGATAAAGGCAAAGGCAAAACCCAGAGAGGGTGATATTACGATAAAGAGGATGATACCGAGCAGGCCGGATATGGGTAGGATATGCAGAGCAACACTTAATGGGATTGTGAGAACAAATCCGAAATATGCTCCAATAGCGATATATTGCCCCAATTTTTCTTCTTTATAATGCCGGGCAAGAAGGTACAGGAAACAAGCCCCGATGCATGCACCTGATGCTCCGTATAAAGCGAGATTTCGGAGAAGTTCCGTTGTTGGAACAATTATTACAGATAATCCTCCATATGCAACAGCAGTGCCGATTAACCCTCCTACCATTGCATGGGTGGAAGATATGGGAATTCCCACACATGCAGTAAAATAGATCCAGAATGAGGCAACCAGGATACCCACAATAATGACTTCAAGAGTTAGCCATCCGGGAACAATAATTCCTTTTCCAATGGTTTTTGCAATGGCAGTGGTAAAAAAAAGCGGACCGATTAAGTTAAAAAATGCAGCCAGGCCAACCGCCTGAATCGGGGTTAGTACTCTGGTAGCCACAATTGTCGAGATTGAGTTGGCGGCATCATGGAGTCCGTTTAAGAAATTAAATACAAGGGCTACCAAAATGCCGGCTATGAGGATTGGTTCCATCTGGATCACGAGTGACGGATGCTAATATCAGATAGGACGTTTGTTACATCCTCACATTTATCTGTTGCAGTCTCGAGGCATTCGTAGATATCTTTGAGTTTGATTATGAGAATTGGATCATTACTGGAAAATAATTGCTTAATGGATCGGGAGAGTAGATCATCTGCGAGATTTTCAAGCCTGTTAACTTCAATCCCGCATGAGTCCAGGATATTTGATTCTTTTACTGATCTGATAGATTTTACCCCACATTCGAGTTGGATCGTTGATAATCTGATTAATTGTGCGAAATCCTGCATATATTTGTCAAACTCAATGACATCATAATTGATCATCTTTTCAGCAGAATCATCAATGTAATCCAGAATATCATCAAGAGCTGAGGCGAGACGGGATATTTCCAGGGGATCCAGGGGCGTGATAAACGTCCTGTTCAGATTCTCATAAATCTCATGAGTGATTAGATCCCCCTGATGTTCCAGATCCTTAATCTTCTTAAAAGCAGTCACCCGGTCGCTACGGTTGTTAACCATTGATTCAAGTTCTTCAGCAGATAGAACAACAACTCGGGCCAAACGCTCGAATAGGTCGAAAAATACCTTATCCTGAGGTATAAGCCACTCTTTGATTCCCACGATAAATCGGATCTAATTCCGTTTGAGAGAGTAAAAAGGCTCCGCTTAGGCGCTCATCATTTCCCGGACACTGCCATGATAAGTTCCTATAATTATGAGGCTAGTATCGCGTTGATAAAAAATGGTAACATTTACGTATAGAATGCACAAAAAAAGTCAGGAATTCAGAGTAGATTTCGATAATATCTTCAGTTTTCCTCATTTCGATATAATGATGCTGCCTGAATGGCTTTCTCCACAATATCAATAGGATCAGAGCCCTGGGTAATCCCCTCAATAACCCAGGTCTGCAAACCAAAAACCGGTATGTTATCTCCAAGGGCGAATGCGATTTCCGACAAAGTTCCGTAACTTCCCCCAATCGCGATAACAGCATCTGCAGATCCCACCAGAATCACATTTCTTGCCTGACCCATTCTGGTCTTTATGATAATATCAAGATAAGGATTCCCTTCCTCATCAGGTACAATTCCGATAGTCAGTCCACCAACATTTTTTGCTCCTTTGCAGGCAGATTCCATGACTCCTCCTCTTCCCCCGGTGAGAAGAGCGGTATGTCTTTTCCCCAGATGTTGTCCAACCTGAAATGCAATCTCATTCTCTGCCACTGTTGCTTCTGAAGAACCAATTACTGCAATTTGAAGGCGTTTATGTTTCGATCTCCGATTAAATTTCTGGTCTGAACTCATTCTTTAATAGCTCCCATTACCTGCATGAATTTTTCCGGTGGGACTGCTGCAATTTCAGGATATGTCATGTTTGGAAGATTGTAACATCTCATTGTCTGATATTCAAGCCATGTTCCATAGAGAGAGAGTGCCGCGGTATATGTGGGCACTTTCTCTCCGAATTTCTCATCACTTCGGTTTAATACCATTATCCGATCCACAACTGATATACTTTGCATCGCTCCGTTCTGATACAGAGTTCTGAGCCCCGCAATGGAAGGAGACAATGAATACCCATTCGTCTCGTTGATATTTTTTTTCAACCGTATTCGCGCATAATCTGCAGACAGATTAAGCATCTGAGGGAGATCACTCCCAAAAGTGGCTGAGCTATCAATGCGCCCTTTGATGTCATAATAATCAGGGATCCAATATTGATTCATTAAGAAGAGAAACTGCTGATCCGCATAAGATACTGAAGGATTACCATCACGTATCGAACTGTTGGTGGCGGTAATATTTTGAGTGAAATTTGTCTGAACCGGAAGAGAAACAGAGATATTTTTTGTCACATTTGGGTTCGTGGAATTATCTCCTGTTACCAATGAAAAGACACTGGTTGACAGGAGGAGAATCAATAGAAGAGATATTTTTTTGATCATCTAATCCATGTTAGTTTCGTGTCAAATATAAATGCTGGACAAATAGAGCGGCATTTTTCATTGAAGCTGCAATGAGATTATGAAAGCTGAGTTGTATAACACATGAGCGGTTATTAATATTTGCAACGCAACTTCATATATGGCTCCAAAAATAGTAATATTCACGAGCAAGACAAATTTCTCTTAAATAATTATCTCGAATTGAATAATCAGGATCATGCGCATGGGTACCCTTGGGAATGGTTAGCAAGGCTGGAGCATCAGTGTCGGTGAATGAACGTGTTCTTCACGTAGATGATGAACCGATGATCTGTGATGTCACCAGGTTGTGCCTTGAAAAAGGTGGACGGTTTAAAGTAGATTTTGTCCACACAGCAGAAGAAGCCCTCAGTCTTTTGAAAACAGGGTCCTATTCCTGCATAATATCCGATTACGAGATGCCGTCGATGAATGGTCTGGAACTGCTCAGGGAAGTCAGATCCCTGGATCCGGAAATTCCATTCATTCTCTTCAGTGGAAAAGGGAGAGAAACGGTTGTAATCGATGCAATCAATACCGGTGCAGACTTTTTCATTCAAAAAGGAGGGGATGCCAAGACTCTCTTTGCTGAATTGAATCATAAAGTGGATTATGCAATAAATAAGCGAAATGCACGTCTCTCATTAAAACGGCGAGATGCCATTTTAGAAGTTGTCAGCCTGGTAGCGACGTTATTTTTAGGTGGAGAGGCTTTTAACAAGGCTTTAGCAGAATCTATAACCCTCTTTGGTCTCTCTACTGAAGTGGATATGGTTCTGGTTTTTAGAAAGGAGAATGATTCATGCGGAAACCGCACATATCGCCGGATTTGCGCCTGGAGCAGACTTGGTGAATCAGATCCGGCAAAGCAGGTGAATATCCATCCCGGACCAGCATTTATCTGGGAAGAACAGATTCTTCGGGGTGAACCGGTTGTGGGCTCTGCTGATTCATTCTCTGATGCATCCCGGGAATTACTGGAACTCCAGCATATACGTTCAATCGCTGCATTTCCGGTGATCGGGAACCGGGAAGTCAGGGGTATGATCTGGTTTTGCGATTGTCTTTCTGAAAGAAAATGGCCGGTAGTAGAGATAGATGCCCTTCATGCAGCTGCGGCAATAGTGGGGTCGGCATTACATCAGGATGAAATGAGGTCCGAGCTTCTTGCCGGGAAGGAGCAATATGAGTCCATGTACTCAATGATGCGTCAACTCTGCGATACCGTCCCTGATATGCTCTGGGCCACAGATCTGAATGGGCGATATATCTTTGTAAATAAGGAAACTTCCCAAAAGCTTCTGGGAGCCTCAGACACTGATGAGCCACTTGGAAAAACTGAAGAGTTTTACCTGAAAGATGTGGAATTACCCTCTTCAGATCAATCTGGTAAGGTTCTCCAAAATAGAGCTTATGAGAAAGAACATAGTCTGGTAAGAAAATCCATCGAAATGGAATGGTCAGGTGTCTGCCACGTTCATGACAATCCACTACGACTGGATATTAAACGGGTACCTTTCTATGATCAACGGGGAGACCTTATTGGGACCGTAGCTGTAGGAAGGGAGCTCATTGGCAAAGGGGATAGCGAATCTTCTCTTCAGGTAAAACAGAAAAAGTATGCCCGGATTTTTTATCAGGCAGCTGTTGGGATGATGATCTGCAAGCCTGATGGTTCAGTACAGGAAGCGAATCAGTGTGCTGCAGATATCCTCGGATGGGAATGTGATGCCATTTATGGCATCAATATTCATGCAATACCCGGTCTTGGGGATGCCGGCATTTTATGTGACTTTTCTACTTCCTTTGCTCTGAAATCTCCTTTTCATGGAAGGTCAAAGTATACTGACCGAAAAGGTGTAGCAAAAGATATTCAATATGATATTCAGCCCCTGTTGAATGAGCAGTTACAGGTAGTGGATCTTCTTCTCACCCTTTCTGAAGTACGATAATCCTATGATATCCTGGAGAAATCCGGATCACAAAAGTGAAACCAGATCTCTTAGAATTTTTGCAGGGTCTTCTGCTTTTACCACACTTGATGCGAGTAATACCCCCGATGTTCCAAGATCCAGAGCTGTTTTAACACATTTTCCTGAGTGAATACCCGCTCCTGTAAGGATTTTAACGTCAGGATTGGCTTTCAGTGCCGCTTCTACTGAAGCAGTGATGATATCCGGATTAGCCTCAGCAACGGAAATGCTACCTCCAATCAACTCCGGAGGTTCGATGGCAACATAATCAGGTCTAAGTATTGCAGCTGCTGCTGTGGTTGCCACATTATTGGAACATACACACGATACCATTCCTTCTGCTCTCAGTGCCGTAACATTTTTGTCAATATCAGCAAGGGTTAGCCGGTATTCGGAATGATTCACTAACGATCCGATAGCTCCGGCAGATTTCACCGAAGCGAGTGGAATTCTGCCGGTGTTGGCTCCAGGGGTTACCGGATCGATATGCTGGGCAAAAACCGGAATACCGAAGTGATGTTTTACCGGATGAATATCCATAAACATCGGGGCAAGGGCGATGGAGATTCCACTTTCGTCACTGACTTCTCTCGCTGCTTTGGCAATCCGGTGTGCTCCATGACTTATTGACTCCTGGTAACACTTGAGATTAACCAGTATAACCGGGGATTTCATCGAAAATGACATCGTACTGGATACGTTAGGATCAGTTATGTATTAAATACTCGGGTTTCCCCTATCTGTTTGGGGTCGAGCTGGTACCTGGGCACTAGGATTCGTAAGGGAAAAACCGGTCACCTGACTTCTCTTTTTTAAGATGTCCTGAAATAAAAATGTCTTTCCGGATTGCTTATACGGCTGATATTTGGGTATTCTCGTTTAATTGATTCAGTATCGATTGCCGCATGGAGAAAATAGCAAGAATGATTTATATAATCGCTAAGCATACTGCCTAACAATGTACCATGTTCCCAGGGTGATTACTGTCCTGGCTGTGGACGATGATCCGGAATTTCAGGAGATAATCACTCATTATCTCTCAGAAGATCCACGATACACGGTAGTTACTGCAGGTTCAGCGCAAGAAGCACTACAAATTATTTCTCAACAATCGTTTTCTGCTATCGTCGCAGATTACCAGATGCCGGGAATGGATGGTCTGGATCTGTTAAAAACCCTGAGATCTGCTCATAATATGATCCCATTTATCATTTTCACAGGTCAGGGCTGTGAATCCGTAGCTATTGAAGCATTAAATGCAGGGGCAGATTTCTACCTGGTAAAAGGGGAAGATCCAGCCCCTCAGTTTCTGGTACTCAGAAAGAATCTTGGTGAAATCGTTGCAAAGAGGCAGGCTGATGAAGCCCTCAGAATAAGTGAGGCAAAAAACCGGAGAATGCTCTCTCTGCTTAAGGCAACCCTCGATGCTACTGAAGATGGAATTCTTGTTGAATCAGTAGATGGTATCATCTCAGGGTGTAATGAAAGATTTCTCCAGCTGTTTCATCTCGCCCGGGTTGATGTTCAGGGTAAAGATCGAGATACCCTCTTATCCCAAATAACCTCTGAATTATCTTCTTCTTCTCTTTTAGATCAGCAGCATATGAGTTATGGTAATAATAATGAAAACCTGAGTGAGTATCTTTCTTTCACCGATGGAAGAGTAATCGAAACCCATAACCGTCCCCAAATCTGTGAAGGGGAACTGGTCGGGAGAGTCTGGAGTTATCACGATCTTACAGACCGAATCAGAGGAGAACAGGCCCTCCGTGAGAGCAGAGAACGCTTTCGAATCTTGTTTGATCATTCTCCCATCAGTCATCAGGCTATTGATGCAAACGGTATCATCCTTGAAGTGAATCAGACATGGTTAGCGATGCTAGGGTATGACCGCCAGGAGGTAATTGGTCAAAACATTACTCAATTCTGTGAACCTGAAACCATTCCCCGATTTCGCTCATGTCTTTTTGATATTTCCAAAGGAAAAGAACCGCGTTCTTTAGAATTGAATCTTATCCACAAGCATGGACAGGTAATTATTGTCATTGCTGATGGACTTGGAGTGAAAAACCTGCAAGGAAATATCCTCCAGGTTCAATGTGCTCTCCGGGATATCACCCATCAGCGAAGAACGGAAGAGCAACTTCACTGGACTGAATCACTCTTAAAAGAAGTAGTAGATCTTCTTCCCTTTGGGATCTGTGTTACTGAAGGAGATGAAGACCTAATCAGATTTCATAATGCAAAATTTTACGATATCTGGGGTGTTGATTCAAAATTAACAAAATGGCACGAAACTCTTTCTTTGAAAGAGTTTCTGCAGGGCCCTCCCAACGAAACCTACCTGCTATCTCAAGACAATAGTGGTGATGCATGTTCAGGAACTCATGTCCGTTGTTCAGAATACGGTCTTCCTGACAGGCGTTTTATCCGGCAATATCAAAGAAAATTCTCCGAAAATATTGAAGATACCCGGACTCTGTGGGCATTTGAGGATATCAGCCTCTTTAAGGATCAGGAGGATGAGATCAGGACATATGCCCGTAGTCTTGAGATACTCATTCGAATGATCTCATTATCCAGTCGGGCAAAACATGTTCCCAGTTTGTGTGAATTGACCATTGAATCAGTAGTATCCCTGATGAATTTTGAAGAAGGGGCAATATTTCTTATTCATCAGGGAAGTTCAACGGCTGAACTGGTAGCTGAATATACCACACTGGGGAGTTCTGCAAAAAGAGTTCAACGTATTGATACTTCTCTCCATCCGGATTTGTTTGTCCAAAGAAAAGCGTTCTTCGGGGCACCTGGAGATACTACCAAACCAGATCTTATTTTGGATAACAATGAGTCGTATCTAACTGCGATTCCCCTAGTAGGAACAGATTTGGTTCTTGGAGTGATCCTTCTGTTTTCCCGACGGAATGGTGAGATTTCTTCTGAAGATAAAACCATCCTCATCGGCATAGGAAAAGAGATTGGAGGGGCGATTGTCAGGTTATTTGATCAGGATTCCCTTCGTAGTGCACGCCTTAACCTTGAGAATCTGGTGAATTCAATCAATGATATGGTATTTGTTATTGATGCTGACTCCCGGAAAATTCTGGATATTAATGAAGAAGTTCGGAGACGTTTAGGATACTCCCGAAAAGAAATTATCGGCCATCCAGCATACTCCGGGAATAATCAGGTACTCTCCTTGTTTCCCATTCATGAGCCGGTGTCAGATAATCAGGTTTGGGAACATACGCTGAAAACAATAGATGGGATGGATGTAGATGTGGAAACCAGAGTTACCTCGGGAACATGGGATAACACAGAGACCTTATTTTTTGTCTCCCGTGATATTACTGAATCAAAATCTGTTCAGGAACGGGTGAGAAATAGTGAAGAACGATTACGGACAATTTTTGACTCTTCTCCGATTGGAATCATTCAGTGCAATGAAAATTATGTAATTATTGATCTCAATCCTGCTGTTCGGAGAATTTTTGGCATATCAGATCATGAAAATCTCGCAGGGATTTCGTTGATTTCCAGCTTTGGATTCTCTGAAGAACATTCATTGGAGATTCAGAATGGGCATACAGTCATATATGAAACAACAGTGAATCCCCAGGATCTGAAAATGAAAGGTCTTCCATCTTCTACCCGTTCAGGCATCATAGAGGTGAGGGTCAATATCACTCCACTGCATATCGGGATGGCGGGTGTTCATACCGGGTATCTGGTGCTGGTTGAGGATATTAGTGAAGCCCGTAAATCAGTTCGTCTTCTTCGGGAAAGCGAAGCGTTTAACCGGGGATTGGTTACCAATCTCCCTGATTATATTATGGTGTATAATCAGGACGGAATAATCCTGTACGTTAATCCTTCCGGCGTCATCGGGATGCGGGCAGAGTATTCAGATTTGGTAGGGAAATCTATGTATCAGTTTATCATTCCCGGGCAGCGGGAAATAGTGGAAAATCAGATGCGTAGGAGACTTGCAAATGAAAGAGTATCACCGTATGAAATTCGGATTCTTCGGTATGATGGTTCGCTCCTTGACGTTATGGTTCAGGCAACTATGATTCCCTATGAGGGTTCAGATGCAGTACTGGTTGTCTTAACCGATATAACCTCGCGAAAGGCGGTAGAAGAAGAACTGGAAAAATACACTCACATTCTACAGATGACCGTTGATGCACTTGCCACGGCGAATAAGAAATTGAATCTTCTTTCCGATGTAACTCGTCATGATATCCTCAACCAGATTCATATCATCTTTGGATATCTGGATATACTGAAGGATGCCAATCTATCTGAACATCAGAAGCATGTTTTTGATAGGATTGAAGAAGCGGTATCAATCATTCATCGACAGATTCAATTTACCCGAAGTTATCAGGATTTAGGAGTAAATAGCCCTGAATGGCAAAATTTGAATGACATCATAGGTAATCTTTCTCACCCGTTGGTTTCAGTTATATCAAATATCAGTAATGTGATGATTCTTGCCGATCCCCTTCTTCCTAAAGTTTTTGAAAATCTTCTGGACAATTCCGTCAGGCATGGAGGAGAGATAACACGGGTAGAAATATCGGTTGAAGAAGACTCAGATAATATATCAATGATCTGGTCGGATAATGGCAAAGGTATTGCTTCTTCGGATAAGGCGAAAATTTTTGAAAAAGGATACGGGAGCAATACCGGGTTTGGACTATTTCTTATCCAGGAGATTCTATCGTTGACCGGGATTTCCATTCATGAAACGGGTGTTGAAGGAATAGGGGCAAGGTTTGTTCTTGGTATTCCGAAAGGTTCATTTCGTATTACCTCATGATCCTTTTCTATCGAATGGGATTGGAAATACAACCCTCGGTACAACGCGTTAGAAGATTAGTAGGATACAGTTTTTACTCCGCGTGCTGGGGGTCTGTTTTTTTGTAATCACTATATGAATATTCTGAAATCCTTCTATTGACCTTTATTTTAAAAAAGATCTTTGTAATTTATGAAAAACGGTACTTCTTTTTTAGTTACTTGCTGATCATTCCGTAAAACAATAATATCCTGACAACCTATGTTCATGATATCTGGTATGAATATTCTTGAGACAAAGGAGATCAAGTACGAATATCGTGGAGGAATTACTGCTCTTCATGATGTCTCAGTGAAGGTACCTCGTAATGGATGTGTTGCACTTTTGGGATCAAACGGTGCTGGAAAAAGCACCCTCATGAAACACTTTAATGGGATTATTACTCCGAAGAGTGGAGAAGTCCGGGTAGATGGGGAACTGGTAACCCGGGAAAATCTCAAAGTCGTCCGCCAAAAAATCGGAATGGTCTTTCAGAATCCTGATGATCAGATTTTTGCCCCGACTGTTCGTGAAGACATCGCCTTTGGCCCGACCAATCTGGGTCTTTCTCCCGAGATCATTGAGGAACGGGTTCAGAGCTCATTGGAACTTCTGGAGATTGGATATCTGGCTGACCGGCCTCCTCATCAACTATCGGGAGGAGAGAAAAAACGTGTTGCAATTGCAGGAACCCTTGCAATGAATCCTGAGATTTTGGTCCTTGATGAACCAACCTCAGGTCTCGATCCAGCAGGAATACGTGAATTAGTGCTTCTTCTGCGAAGATTGATTCAGACAAAAAAGATCTCCCTGATGTTCTCCACCCATCATGTCGATCTGGTGCCAGACCTTGCAAAATATGTCTATGTTATGCATGCAGGAAGAGTAATCGGTGAGGGAACCGTAGAGGAGATCTTTGCGAACACGGAACTTCTGGATCAGGCACGTCTTGATGTTCCGATCCTGACCCGTCTCGTTACTTCCCTTAAAAACCGAGGCGTTCCGATTCAGCCAGGGTACCGATTTGAGGATGTAGAAAAGGCGATTTATTCCCTGATTGTTCGCTAATTGCCAGGAAGAAAGAATGATTGAGGAACTAGGGTCAATTGAATGGGATGCATCAAGACGATCATTTACTCATGATCTCGATGCCCGGGTAAAACTCATCCTGTTTCTTCTTATGATAGTGCTCGTAGTAGCATATCCGGTAACATGGGGGATTCTCTCCATTGCAATTCCTTTCGGGTTGATTCTTGCGGGATTATGGATACTCTCAAATCTTCCTTTCAAAACGTATCTGACACGCCTGATCATTACTCTTCCATTTGGATTTTTTATTTTATTTTTCCAGATTTTTTTTAAAAGCCCGCATTATCAGACAGCAACTCTGGTCCCTCTTCCCGTACCATTTGTCCCGGTATATTATGAATCGGTGATTTTTGCCTCAATCCTGATGGTGAAATTTATCCTTTGCATCAGTGCAATACTGATTTTGTCTTCGACTACGCCGGCACAAGAGATGCTAAAGGCTGGAAAAAGACTTGGTCTTCCTTCGGTGATGGCTCTTTCTCTCGGGATGATGATCCGTTATCTTTTCCTGTTTGCTCATATGTACACCCAGATAAATCACTCCCTGAAAAGCAGAAATTTTGATCCCTGGGGAAGAAATCTCCCCTATCAGTATCGGTTGAAAACATTAGGATATGCAATGGGGGTTTTATTTTTGCGTGCGTATGAACAGGGTGAACGTACATATGCTGCCATGCTCTGCCGGGGATATGGCAGTCATGCCCTTGAGCATTTACCAAAAAAGCCTCTTACCCGATCTGATGCAACTGTTCTGGTAACTCTTGGAATTGTAATGCCTTTGATCTCGGCCATTACCCTTTTTTCCAGTAATGGAAATTATGGATTCATTCTCTAATTTATAAAAAAATAGGGACTATACCTTACCAAACTGTATGAGGGCATGGGTTATACCAGACGGAGTGAGGATTTCTGTAACCTTCCGGGTATCTAACGCAGATTGTGGCATACTTTTTATTGGTGCTGTCGTGAGATCCTGAACAATCGTCAATCCACCCAGATCTTTTATATGCGCAATCCCTGCTGCCCCATCCTGTCCCATTCCGGTAAGAATGATACCTGCCAAATGGTCTTCATAGCGTTTTTCCAGAGATAACATGGTTTTATCGATGGATGGCTTAACGCCATGGAGTTTCTCTCCATCATCAAAATGAATTGTCCGGTTACGTTCCAGGATCATGTGTCTTCCGGCGGGTGCAATAAAAATTACTTGTTCTGTTAATTGTTCACCCTGAACAGGGACCCTCACTTTCATTAGAGTTAATGCTTCGATATGTCCACGAAATGCATTCGTAAATGAACTGGGAAGATGCTGGATTATAATGATACATATTGGTGTTTGGGGAAATTTTGCAAATATCTGTTCGAGTATGTATGGTCCACCGGTAGAAGACCCGATTATTACGATCTTCATGACCTTCAGCAGGACTCCTGATTTTCTTCATTCAGGGGGAGAAACTTTGAAAAATATCTGACCTTTTCTATCAGGTCTTCTGGATCAAAAGGTTTGGTAAGATAATCAAGAACCCATTCCTGCAGACCTATCATCTTTGCATCTGGAGAACTCTTTGCAGTCAGCATGGTGATCACAATTCCTTTAAACAGGTCAAATTCGAGAATCTTTGTAATAGTGTCCCATCCATCCATACCCGGCATCATGATGTCCAGAAGAATGACTCCCGAAAATCCGGATTTTAAGTGATCGATACAGGCTGGTCCACCGTCCGCTGATATCACTTCAAATCCTGCTTCACGAAGAATTGTCCGGACCGCAATTCTCACATGTGCATCATCATCAACGATCATTACTGGAATTTTCCCATCTTCCTCTGCCATGATTTTATCTCCTCTGCTATCTCTGATTGAATAAGAATTTATGAATTAGTTTCAATAATATCTTCATTATTTTTTTCTTGTTGAAAGTTTTCAACAAAGTGGGGTTCTTTTTTTAGTTTTACTGAAAATGTAGAACCTTTCCCTTCACCTTCACTGAATGCCCTGATTGTGCCTCCATAAATGTCAGCAATGCGTTGAGCAATAGCCAGACCAAGTCCATGTGATTCCCTATCATGGCGAGATGAATCTGCCTTGTAAAATTCATCAAAAATTCTGGGTAAAATGTCCGGAGCAATTCCTATACCATTATCCTGAACTTTCAATGTAACTGAATCAGGTGAATCAGATGCTGAAAGGATGATCTTTCCATCAATGTAAGAATATTTTACTGCATTACCGATGAGGTTTCCGACAAGTGTTTCCAGGTGCATCGGAGAGATCTTCAAAGATATGGTATCGGAAACCAGGTTCGTTACCTGAAGACTTTTCTGGTGAATCAGATATGCATTATCAGTAATAATTCGTTCCAGTGCCTCATACAGATTGATCTGTTGAAGATCAGATATGGTAAATAATGCATTCATCTGTGCTAACTCAAGAATCGTGGTGATCATTTTTTTGATGGTTTTTACATCATCAATTGATACATCCAGCAACTCTTCAAGTTCAGGATCGGCCACCTTTTTTCTTACATATGGGAGAATCGCGACAAGTGGAGTCAGGGGTGTCTTGAGATCATGCCCTATCTGCATGATGAATTCATCTTTTTGTCGAAGGAGTTGTTCTATCTGGGTTGTTCGTTTTCGAACACGCTGGTCCAGTTCACGATTCATGTCCAGAAGCTGGGTCCTCATCGCATCCATCTCCAGAGTTTTTTGCTCAAGCTGGTTCGCATACCTGAGAAGGTGCTGCTCTACTTCTTTCCTGTCAGTGATATCCTGCAATATTCCAAATGATCCGTTAACAATTCCTCCCCGCATTCGCGGTTGTCCATTAATTTTAATATACCTGAATTTTTCATCTGCGAGATGCATACGTGATTCAAATGCAAATTCACTTCCTGCTTTTACCATAGATTCAAAGTACTGAGAATATTTTGGTTTATCAGCAGGCGAAGCCAGATGTATCAGATCATCAAGAGTAATCCTGCTTTTATCCTTCGGAATTGCCAGAATTGTGAATATTTCCGGAGAGACACGAAACGACCCTGAGGCACTGTCATATGACCAGACACCCAGTTTAGCAATTTTTCGGGCCTGTTCATACTTCCATTCAGATTCCTGGACGAGTTGTTCATACTGCCTTCGACGAGAAATATCACGAATGACTCCTTCAATTCCACGAAGAGCTCCTTCTTCATCATATACCAGTCTACAACTCACGGATCCGGTAATCACCCTGGATTCTGCTCCTTTAAGCACCAGTTCATAATCCTTAACTCCGTTTTCATTAAGAATATCTGATAGAAAAACAGGCCATAAATCCTGATTCTGAAAAAGGGTTTCCATCTTTTTTCCGATAATTTCTTTATCGGATTGATAACCAAGAGCGGAAATCATGGATGGACTGATCTCAAGAAAGGCTCCTGACTGATCCGTCAGATAATACATATCCCCGATATGTTCAATAACCCCTTTGAATTTCTCTTCACTTCTGGATAATTCCCCTTCAATTCGACTCCGGGCCACATAGGAGCCGATTATGTGCATGATAGTCTGAAGTGCAATGACATCTGTATCAGACCAGACAATATCATTACTCCAAAGAACCAGAATTCCTGACACACTACCCTGGGTAATAGCCGGAATAACAAGGATAGTGGTTACCTCCCGGCTGATCATGAGTTGCTTTAGCATTTCCGGTGCGGTGTCCCGGACGAATGAAATTGGATTTTTGTGCACCAAATCATGTAGCACCCTGTCAAACTCGGCACGTTCTGCATCTGAAATTTTCCCCCACCCTTCTCCGATAAGAAAGCCGTACCTGTTTGACCAAAGAACAATTTCATACGGATTTCTCCACTCGTCACCATCAATCCTGATATCAATGAAAGATACAAATAGGGGGTGAATTACCGGACCGATTCTGCTCAGTAATTGTTGAATCAATCGTTCATGTGGGTTGTTGGTATGATTAAATGAAGATATTTCATGAATGATGTTCAGTAAAGAAATCTGGTGATTGTTGCCGGGCTCTGGAAAATGGCACTGTGTCACATCCATTATCGTGACAAATACTCCTTGAATATTTTTGGGATTTCCTTCTTTTGTATTGAAAACCGGGTCCAGGCGAATTCGAAATTTTTGATATGAACCTTCGGAGTTTTTTTTGGAAAAATGATGTTCAGCGTAGGGAATTTCTCCCAGAACTATCTGTTCTGCTGCGCGGGGTACGTGAACCATTTCTCCATCCTTATGAACGATTGTGGTGATGGAATGATGAATAATTGAGTTAGAATCTGCATCAAAAAAAGATATAAATGCCATATTTGCTTCCAGAATTTTCAACTTTGTATCAAGTATACAGTATGGATTTGATAGAACGGGTTGAGCAAATCCTGACCTATCCTTCTCTGGTATGTTACTCATGTCTATCATCAGGTAAGTATGAGATAATCCCGAAAATCTGGAAGAAAATATCTGAAATATCCACTCTCTTAAATTAATCTGGATTCTACGTTTATAGGCTCATCGCTCATCAAAGTGATATCACGAATTGACCAGTCCAAGGATTACCAGCGAACCTGATTGTTCGCCGAAAAATATTTGAAGATAATTGATCTGATTCATCATGGGTAGAAAAAGAAAAATTGAAGAGATTAACGGTTTTTTGCGGCTTACCGTCAAACCGGTTCACCAGGCCTTATCTGAAGAAGATGCACTTATCGCTGCATTAAACCGTCGATGTTCAGAGAAAGAGATCTCCTTTGCCCGTGAGGGAGGACTTATCTGTGCCTATCTTTTTGCTCTGGATCCTGAGTCCTTTACAGCCCTTCTGGATGAACTTATGGAAGAGACCGCTACCCGGTCACGGTATATCGAGCTGGATATATCTGATCCGTTTCAGGATTTACTCCGCCAGATTCTCTCCATCGGAAGTTATGGAATCAGATATGGAAAACGGATTTATATCGGGTATGATGATGAGCGGAAGGTTTCTGATCGGAAAGAGAAAGAATCTACCCGGGGGGTGCATTACTATACCCGCGGCAACTCATTTTCCCGGGAAAAAAACTCCTTTCCTCCTCATCTCCTTAATACCATAATCTGTGGTGATAGTGAAGAAGTTCTGAAAGGACTGCCTGATAACTGCGTGGATGTTATCATAACCTCTCCTCCGTATAACTTTGGGATGGAATATCACAAAACCGATGATGGAGTTGACTGGAATTCCTATCTGGATAAACTGTTCAGAATTTTTACCGAAGGCATCCGTGTTCTCACCTTTGGTGGTCGCTTTATTGTTAATGTTCAGCCGTTATTCTCTGACTATATTCCGCTCCATCATATTATCTCATCGTTTTTCATGGACCAGAAAATGATTTGGAAAGGGGAAATTCTTTGGGAGAAGAATAATTATAATTGTAAATATACCTCATGGGGCAGCTGGAAAAGCCCGTCAAGTCCATATCTGAAGTATACCTGGGAATTTATTGAGGTTTTTTGCAAAGGCGATCTGAAAAAAACCGGAGAACGCGACTTCATCGATATAACTGATGAAGAATTTAAATCATGGGTCGTTGCAAAATGGTCCATCGGGCCTGAACGCCGGATGAAACAATACGATCATCCTGCCATGTTTCCTGAAGATCTCGTCGAGCGATGTTTAAAGCTCTTTTCTTATCAGAAAGATATCATTCTGGACCCATTTAACGGAGCAGGAACAACGACTTCAGTTGCAGCACGCACTGGTAGAAACTATTTCGGGATAGATGTTTCAGAGAAATATTGTGAAACTGCCAGAAAAAGGGCCGGGTCATTTCAGAAAACAATTACCTGATTGGAAATTGTTTTTGTTCTTCATTTCATTCCCGACGTTTACTAATTATCAGAATTGCAAAAATCCCAAGAGCCATTAACGGAGTCACGACATTGATTGGCGTCTTTTGGTTTTTCATCATATGAATCGCATATTCCTTGTTTGTCTGTGCTAATTGGTTGCCAGGTTCCACGAGCAACGCCTGATTTGAAGCGTTCAGTTCTTCCTGAAAATCTCCAAGTTCTCCTGAGGCGGTTCCTTTCAAAATCCATGCTTCAACCATCGAAGGATCCAGAGTAATTGCCTTGTCCGCAAAGGAAAATGCCTCTTTTGCATTACCGGTGTTCAGGTAATACGATGAAATCGAAACCATAACGGATGGATTTTCAGGATGAGTGTTCAACGCGGTATCCAGAATGGTTTTAGCCTCATCCATTCTGCCCAGTTCCATGAGGGCACCTGCATGGGTTATTTGTGCAAGAGTAAAATTTGGTTGAATCGATAATGCCTGACCTGAAAGGTTTACTGCTTCTGCAAATCTGCCCGCATTTGCTTCATCAACCGCTTGATTATATAGAGCGATTGCATTAAAATTGTCACCCGTCATATTTGGAAGAGTTACGGCGGTTATTCCTGGTGATAGGAATACCAGAAGGATCAGTAGCAAGGATATTTGATACGTTCTCATCAGATCAGTACTATTGATTTGGATGAGATATGAGGTATCTGAGGATACCTGAGTAAAAAGAAAAATATGTCCGGTTCTTATCCTTCAAGAGGGATAGTAGTAAGCTTCACTGTTTCTACACCTTTTTGTGCCATCAGGCGTTCAGCAACTTCTTTTACTTCTTTTGCATCTCCCCGAACCAGCAATACTTCGACACACCGGGTATGGGAGACATGCGAATGGAGCGAAGCCTGGATAAGGCCCATATAGTCATGTTGAATATCAGTGATAGAAGCAATCAGACCACGTTGATGATGATCATAGACAATCGTAATGACCCCCTGCCGGTGACCTGACATGTCTGCCATCCACTTGTAATATCTGATATATGATCTAATTGCGTCTCTAATTCCTTCAGACCGGGACGAATATCCTCTTGTGTTCAGAATCTGATCAAAACTCTTAAGCAGATTTGATGGGAGAGATACTCCGATTCTTGAGAGGTCATTCTCCTGAACCTCATCCATCTCCGAATCAGAAAATAAATCAGACATAAGAGTACTATTTGTGTCATTTCGTATAATTTCTTCTTATCCTGTATGCTCCCATTTCGTATCATCATCAAATCATGCAATGAACATGTGGTCAGATAGAAGAAGGATGGTGGAGATGTTTCCTGCCAATAAAAACCCGGAGTATCTGATATTAATGGAAAGTCTGGGGCTTTTCCATTATTGCAGTCAATACTGACCGCCTGAATTCTTTACCCCGAACTCTGAATGGCCAGGTCTCATTCCCGATTCTGATTATGTTAAAACCAGAATGTAAGACTTCTATATCTTCCTGAGAATAATAGCGGGTGATGATTCCATCACCTCTGATATAGGTAGAAGGTTCAATTTCTCTCCCCTTTCCTCTCCTCATGTCTTCGTACCCGAAAACGGTAAGGTTGAGTCTCCCCCCGGGCCTAAGGATTTTGAGGATCTCATTCATCAGAACTATCTGTTGACATTCAGGAAGATGTCCGAAAATATGATGAGCAAAAACCTGATCTATGGAACAGGGAGAAAAGGGGAGATAACATACGTCAGCCAGAATGAGGGAGGCATCCTGGATTGTTGGATCCTGTTTACACAGGAGTAATGCTTCGATAGAAAAATCCAACCCAATCAGAGTCTGATCCCGGATGCTCCGTGCTCTGATATTTTTTCCATCTCCTACTCCAAGTTCCAGGATCACTCCGGTTTCCTGTTCGTGAGAAAACTCCACAGGAGCATTTCCCCATTGACGGCCCTTTATCCGGTAGCGATCATCCCAGGCTTCTCTTTGCGAAGCTGAATACAGAGGGTTATCCATTTCACCTCTGTCAATCTGCTTCATCCGGTGAAAATCCCCGGCAGGAGCATTTTCCAATGATTACTACACACAACATTGCGAGGATCATGATTGATATTTCTGCAAATGTCATGGATGTCTGCCCGGCGATGTATCCTCCGACTGCAGGCAGGATTGTCATCCCTGCATAACTGGATGTTGAAAAAAGTCCCATCGCAATTCCCTGATGCTGCTCCGCAAGAGCCAGATAGCGAATCTGGGATATCATAATCAAACCTGCAAGAAATCCCATAATAAAAACAACGAGAGGGAATTGCGCAAAGAGAAGAACCAGTCCCCCCATAATCAATGCTGATATCCGAATCAGGAGAACCGGTTCGATTTTGAACCAAGGGGCGGTGAGCGATGCAATAATCGTTGCCAGATTCATGAAAGCCAGACTTATTCCAATATCGGTTGCGGAGAGATCAGAAATCTCAGGATATACTGCCTGTACGAACCCGGTTATGCCAAGGAGAATGATAACAGAGTACCAAAGCGGTGCCTGTCGGATAAGCATGCCCTTTACTGCATGAAAAAGTTCTTTCCATCCAACGCCTGAACTTTGAGAGAGCAAACCAGGATTTGTCTTATCTGATTTCTGGAGGTATAATACCACAAGCACTAGGACCAGGGGAATAATGGACAAAACAGTAAAAATTGCAATTCCTGCTGAAAGTAATTCCAGATATCCGGTAATCCATCCTCCAGCAATCAGCCCACCAAGAAGGCCAAAATTCAGCAGGGCCATAAAGATGCCTGATAACCGAGCCTGATTCTTTTGATAATTAATCCAGGATAACGACGCTGCGACAAATAATCCTGCCCCTACTCCCTCAAATATTCTTACTAGCAAAATCGACACCGGGTCTGATGTTATCATAAGCAGAATGCCTGCCAGGATGGTTAGCAGTAATCCCGAAAGGATCACCGGTATCTGTCCTACTCGGTCACTGATAATCCCGGCAGGCAGTGTGGTCACCATCGCACCAAAGAAGTAAGCAGCGTAGATCGATGTCTGCATATGCAAAGCACCATCAAGAACCGGAAGGATTGGAATAATCGCATTTGAGAGAGCCATCAGAGAAAAGATTCCGAAAAAGAGACTAAAAAGGAGCAGGGAAGATTTATCCATGAGTCATTTCCAATTCATCAGATAAGGCGGTAGGTCTCCAGGTTCATAGGAGAAAGTGTCTGGATATGATATTTTTTATATATTGAACTGGCTAAATCCAGAGTTTTGCTTTCCTCACCATGAATGGTAAAAATTTTCTCTGGTTTTGGCTGCATATGAGAGACAAAGTTCATCAGTTGTCTCCTGTCAGAATGACCGGAAAAACCATCAACTGTGAAACATTCAAGGTTAATCAACAGGGTTTCCCTGTTACCTATCGGAATTTCACGCCATCCTTTCTGGATACGACGTCCAAGAGTTCCATCTGCCTGATATCCGACAAACACCAAAGCACTCCGCTCGTCTGCTCCCAGGTTCCGCAGATATTCCATGACCGGCCCGCCATTCAGCATACCACTGGTGGTGATAACCACACTTGGCTCTCCGGTGATTACTTTCTCGCGTTTTTCTGCAGAATCTACCTGCTCAAAACAGTCTGAGAGGAATGGATTGAGACCTTCTTTAAAAATCAGGTTTCGCAGATCAGAGTTCAGGTATTCCGGATAGGTAGTGTGAATTGCCGTCGCTTCTTTAATCATCCCGTCTAGGTAGATCTTCATCTTTGGAAGTTTCTCAAGCCTGAGTCCTTCTTCAATTGCAAGCATGACTTCCTGGGATCTTCCTACCGAAAAGGCAGGGATGATTACTTTTCCCCCACGTTCGATGACTTCGCGAAGAATACTATAGAGTTTTTCTTCTGCGTCAGCACGGGATGGCTGCATGTCACCTGCTCCTCCATACGTTGATTCCATGAGGAGTGCTTCGAGTCGTGGGAAATGGTTGGTTGCAGCATTGAAGAGCCGGCTCTTCCCATAATGCAGATCTCCGGTAAATGCCACATTATACAGACCATCTCCGATATGGAAATGTGCTATGGCTGAACCGAGAATATGACCGGCATTATGAAATGTCAATTTTACATCTGGTGCAATATCAGTCACACAACCATAGTTGATGACGATTGAGTGCTTGATATATTCCTTGACTTCATTTGAAGAATACGGGATGGTGTTTCCTTCTTTATTCATAACCTCCAGATAATCCAGCTGAAGCATTGCAGCAAGATCACGGGTCGGAGGGGTTGAATACACTGGTCCGGTATATCCGTATTTATAGAGCAGGGGAATGTATGCACTATGATCCAAGTGAGCATGGGTAAGAACCACTGCGTCAAGCTGGGATAGCGGATGAATCTCCGGAATATACAGATAGGGAGTGGATGTTGAATTACCTGGATTTTCTCCACAATCAATCAGAATCCGGCTTTCAGGAGTACTCAGGAGAAATGCCGCTCTTCCAACTTCACGGCAACATCCCAGAGTAGTTACCCGTATCCACTGGTCTTTCGCCGTAACATCCCGGTGTATCCGCCTGCCAATCCTTCGAAGAAGTTCTTTTCTCTCCTGGTGAGCAGAACGAAGATATTGTCTGACTTGTTTGACAGTGGAAGATTCAATGGGCGGGGTCCGTACTACTTTGGGAGTCCATCCGATCTCTTTGGTGATATCGCGGAGGGTTGCTCCGTTTTTCCCGATAACCACCCCGGGTTTCTCCGCTTCTATGAGAACTTCTCCCGTATCCTGCTCAAAGAAGATGTCACTGATACCTGCATTATCGCCAACCACTGCTTTTATTGCAGTGACTGCCCGTTCAGGATCTTCAAGAATAGTTGGCCTTACAACGATTCGCTTACGTAGTTCGCGGGCAAGGATTTTGATGAGATCGTCCTGGTCTGCGAAATTTTTTGGGTCATCGGTATAGATGACCAGTTCGGGTCCTTCAAACTCTACCGATGCGATCGTTATGCCTTTCGGTAATTTGCGTTTGATCTTCTCTTGCAGTTCTTTGAGTCGTTCCTCGATTAACATTACAACCGTCCTAAAAAAGCAGTAAAAAGGGTTTCAGAGAATTAATGGTATCTAATTGGGTATTAATTGGGTAATTTCCTGATCAGAGAGTTCACGGTACGATTCTTTGGTGATAACAACTACTGCCATGCTTTCTCCAGAACCTGCATCACGCTTGATTGCTGAACGAAGAGCACGGATAGCCAGTTCTGAAGCTTCCTTCTCAGTCATTGCCGGTTTAAACCGGTCTTCAAGAACACCGTATGCCATCGGAGATCCGGAACCCGTTGCGACAATTTTATCCTCACGGGATGAACCACCAACAGCATCTACTGAGAAGAGCACCGGACCTGAATCATCAACACCCCCGATAAGAAGCTGAACATAGAATGGATAGTACCGGTTACCATGAAGAATGTTTGAGAGCAGGGTGGATGCTGCACTGATCGTCATCGTCTTGCCTCTGCGAATCTCATAGAGGTTAGCTTCAACGGTCATGAGTCTGGCAAGCTGCTGTGCATCACCGACACCACCGGCAGTGGTAAGTCCGATACGTGAACCGATCTGATAGATCTTCTTAGCAGTTTTATTCGAGATGAGGAAACCCATCGTTGCCCGCCTCTCGCTGGCGAGCACTACTCCGGAGTCAAACACGATACCGACAGTAGTGGTTCCTTTCATTGTTTCATTCTGTTCTGCCATAGCAACACCAGGAACAATATAAATGCAGTGCAGAAGGATTGCAGTATGCAAAAATGCCTATGCTAAGAGTAGCCTGCAATAATTTAAAGATTGTTATTGGTATTTCTCATCCAGAAGGACCTTGATAAGGTCTCTGTCAAAGAGAATACTGGTCAGCCGGTTATCCCCATTTACCACCGGCAGTTGATCAACCCGTGCCCGTTTCATCTTCAGGGCACATTCACTCACTTCCGCATTTGGTGGGACCATTACCACATTTGTGACCATTGCAGTCTTTACTGGTCTGCTTGGAAGTTGAACCCGGGATATCCCGTAACTGATGTGATGGACATCCCTGATACTTTCCCATGTCCACTCATCATCATCTGTTCCTGTGGTTGAAAGGTCCGATGTCTCGACTGAATCTTCAATCATAGCGCACCGAATCAGATCCCGTTCTGATATGATTCCCTGGAGTTTACTGTCTTTATTCAGAATCGGAATAGCTTCAAATCCTGAAATCTCCATGATTCTGCCTACCAGTGGAAGCGGGGTTTCTTCCCACAACGCAAATGTCGGACTGGTAAAGCGTTCTTTTATCTCCTCTTCAATTTTCATTCTTGCAATTGCAAGAACAAGATCCGCAACACTTATCAGACCAATGAGGACTCCGGCATTGTCCACTACGGGCAGACGTCGGAAGTTCCTCTTACTCATGATCTTTGCCGCTTCAAAGATGGTTACATCAGGCAGGATAGTTATCGGATCCGGAGTCATCAGAAGAGCCAGTTGGTTTTCTTCTGGTTTGTGGAGGAGATCTTTGCGGGTGATAATTCCCACAAGTCTTCCATCCTTGAGAACCGGAACTCCACTAATACCTGTTCGCTTTAAAATTTTCAGAACATCATCACGGTTGCCCGGTATTTCTACAGTGACGACGTCGGTCGTCATATAGTCAGATACCAGCTGTGCCGTAGTTATGATCTCACCACCAATGCCGAAACCACACTGTGTTCTACCACAAATGAACTTACGCTGCCAAGAAGAAGCCTGTCTACATTGCTCTTCCCGTGGGATCCAAGAACAATAAGATCTGCATTTAACGCCAGGGCTTTCTGCAGAATGGTATCACCCGCATGTCCCTGCTCAAAGTGGGTAGAGACATTGATATTTTTCTTTTTGGCGATTTCCTTAATGCGATCCAGGGCGCTGGCTCCTTCCTGTTCAAGGAGGCTGTACATAACTTCCAGCTTATTATCTGCCGGAATGTCCGTGAACAACCCGGTCTCGACAACATAGACCGCATGCAGATCTGCTTTCCAGGCCTGAGCCTGTTCAATGGCAGCTTCGAATGCTTTCTCGCTAACCGCTGATCCATCAATTGCAACGAGAATGGTATTATACATTTGATCCCCCTCCGAAAAGGCTTCAGAAATAGTTTCAGTTATACATAAAAAATGGTTGCGCAGATCTGACGAGATGGTGCCCGTTTTACGAGACTGGAAACCGGATCATGGGAAAAACCCAGATTGCTATTCGAAATATCGAGTATAAAGAAATTTGCTTTGTTTCCGACTTCAATTGCATGATTTATTGTTGCTGGGGGAAAACCGGATGTGGCAGATTTGAATACCTCAACCGGGGGTATCCCATATACTGTATGGCAGAATGAAATCTCCTGCATAATGTCCGGCTGAACAAACATCGCATTATCCGTGCCTATCAGAAGTTTCACTCCTGCTGAGATCATCTCTTTGACCGGAGGGTGCTGCGATGATCCAGTTACTCCAAGAAGAAAATTGGACCGCGGACAAATAACAACAGATATACCGGCATCTGCTATAGCCCTGATATGTCTTGGTGCCGCATGGGTACAATGTACTAATACATCCGGATCACAGGCAAGAGCTGCATCAATATCGTGTTCATCCTGCTCTCCTGCATGAAATGCTACGATTTTTCCATTTTTTTTCATTAGTTCAGCAGTCTTCTCAAACCCCTGGATATCCCGGCTACTGCTGATGCCAGCTCCATCACTGATTTTCTCTCCCCCCTGTCTGCCAAGGATCACAGGATGGCAGGGAAGGTCTGCACATGATTTTTTGAGTAGTGCAACACCTTCAGGGCCGCCCTCACGAAAATCAGCAAACCCGCAAGTTCCTCCGGCAATCATCTGCTTAATCGATGCCCTCATGCCCTGAACCAATATCTCTGAAGATGTTTTGGCCAGAATCTGATGCTTAAGACCGTTTGGAGGAGTTACCAGATCTACAAGATTTCCAGAGCAGGGTAGGTCCATGGCAACTGTGTCAGCAAGATGAGTATGTGCATTGAAAAAACCAGGACATATCCATTGTTCTGGCACAGATTTCTCATCTTCAATCCTGGTGATAACTCCCTTATTCACAACGATAGTAACCGGGCGTGGTTGTGGAGGATCACCGAAAATGGCTGTTCCTGTATAGGTTTTTTCCAAATCCATCTCTGTCTCGTAAACCTGCTTTTAAATAATCAGCCGTTGAAATAGTACTTATGGCAAAGAAATCAGGTGGAAGACTCATCTCTTCTGCCGGTCTCGTCAATTATTATGACAGTGAGGACCGGCGGGCCGTCCATATCAGCCCATATGTAGTCCTCGGAGTTGCAGTTGGTATCGGTGTTGTGATATTCCTGGCCAACATGGTCAAGTTCTAAACTTTTTCTTTTTGTAACGCTCGTCTGATAATATCCTCTTTCTTCGTAAAGTAGATTTCATCATGTCCTGACCATGAAGGGCATCCTCTGAAGAGAACTACCGGAACACCATTATTACTTTCACCCATGATAAAATTTGCAAACCCGGCTATTTCGTCAATCACCGCTTCCTCTGTAATCTCAAGTACTCTTCCATAGAGATCCGTGTCTCCCCTGAAATCCCGAATTGCCGTCATCCCACTCCACCCAATAGCATGACCGGTCTGTCCACGGCGAAATGCTCTGCCGCAGGTATCAGTGAGAATTACCCGGCAATGTGTCCCGGATATTTTCGCGATCTGTTCTGCGAGAAGTGTCGCTTCTTTTATTGGATCCGGAGGGAGGTAGATTGCCATCCCTTCTTCCACATTGCTGGCATCGACTCCTGAACGAACACCAACATGACCACAGGGAAGAGATGTCAGGGTGAAAGGGGTCTCAATGATGATGTCAACTGCCTGGTCAAGAACAACCTGAATAAAGCGGGGGTCTTCTCCGGTAGAGGAAGCGATTGCACATGCCTTCTCACCAGGAGTGACCTGATTTAGTTTTCTTGAATACCCCTTTGCCTTTGATACAATGGTGGTTGCAATACAGAGGATATCTCCATCCTGAAGAGTGGTATTCTGACAGATAATCGAAGCAATATCATCTCCCTCCATGATAAGGGGTAGACCACGAAGACCGGTAACGGTAATAGAAGAATCCATGAGTTATTCCTGCTTATATGGGGTGCATCATTCATCTCATATATCGGTTTGGAAGTTAGTCACTGGTTTTTCCTTCATATGGCAGTGACTCTGTGATATCTCCCGGATAGGAGATACTTTTCGGTAACCTGTCCGGAAGATTCATGTGGAGGCGCAGATCAAAAGTTCAGACCATGTATCTCGTCATCCGGTGCGGTGGTTGTAATCATATGATGACTGCGCCGGATTACCGGCATCACATCCTTTGTCCTGTCTGCGGAGTGACAACTGCTCTCGCTGAAACACGGGTGTACCTTGCGTGCCAGGACCGGGAAGTTGCAGAAGATATCGGAACACAACTCTCCCGGATTATTTCCGGGAGAAGAGGAAAAGATCTGACAGAAGAAGAATTGATCATGTTACGGGAACGATATGCAGCGTGGGAACGACAGACTGGCTGGAGCTGATTTTCCCATTACTTTTGGGTATTTAATGCAAAAAGCACATGAAATGTACTACCTGACTGGTTTATGATCTGAAAGATGATCACCGCTGTCAGATACATAGATGGTATCAGGATTTCATTCTGGTAATTCGTATATCTGGGGGAAATTTGACTGAATATTATGCAGTAACCAATCTTGATGAAGCGATAAACCGGACAAAAAACCTCCTCTGGCCACCTCATAAAGGCATCTGGATCCGGATCGCCATCATCGTGCTCTTCCTTGGGGGAGGCATCATCAATCCGATAAAAATCGATGATGGCAATATGACAGATTTTCAATTTGCAAAATTCTTATATCCATCTGCACTTTCCGGATACCTGGATATCATCGTAACTGTGATGATTGGGATCGGTTTTATCGGACTTTTTTATGTGATCATCAGTGCAATTTTTCAGTTTGTATTTGTCGACTGCCTGTCATCTGGAAAGATCCTGCTTGCCAGACCATTCAAACTACGAATTGGAAAAGGAATTCATCTTTTTGGTTTTTATCTGCTCCTTTTTCTCATCATAATCCTCTGTATCATCATTCTCACCATTCTTCTCATTATTCCTGCATGTACTAATGGAATACCTGACCTGATCCCATTGCTCGTACTTCTTATCGAAACACTTGTACTGCTGTTTTTCCTTCTGACCCCCGTGTGGATTATTGCAATTCTCACTGCTGATTTCGTAGTCCCGGTAATGATTGTCGATAATACCGGAGTGATTTCGGGATGGAGAAGGGTTACCCAGATCTATCGAGGGCGATGGATAGAGGCCGGAATATATACAGGGATAAAAATTTTCATTACTGTTCTTACAGGACTGATTCTTGGCACTATGGTTTTTCTGATTAGTATTCCCCTGGGATTTGTCAGTGCTCTCAGTTTGTCAGCCAGTGAGAATTTCCTGGTAAATCATGGCCCGGGTTTTATTCATTTGATTTTAGGAACAATCGGAATTTTTCTTATATCTCTGTTTCTTCTGGTGCCGGTGATCACCTTTTTCCGGTATTATTCTCTTGCGGTTCTGAGAGATCTTTCCCCTGAATACAATCTAATCCCTGCTGATCACGTATCAGGGCAGGGATCTGACTGACCACAAAATCTTCATACCGGGCATACCAACGTGTAATCCGACTGCCGGTATCTCTGACTGACCATTTTGTGGAGAAGTTTATATGAATACAAATAATTCACTCTCTTTCCTGGTTCTTTTTGTGACTGTCCTCGCATGCATTGGTTCCTGTGTTGTGGCAGATGATCTGATTTACGAAAATGGAACCCCGAATATCACCTCTAATATCAGTGCGTCAGATTCAGATGAACCAATATCCAATCTGACTGTTGAGGGGGATGGGAATGCTGGCAACTTATCAGCGAATCAGACTGAATCAGTCCCGGGAAATTCATCATTGCCTGATGGAACTCAGAATGAAACAAAAATTGAGACAATTCCGGTGCAGGTATATTCTGGAACTGAACATCCAAATGAAGAGACTGATGTGAAGAGTTCAACCCCGACCGGCGATCCGCTGCTCGGTTCGTATGCGCAGGGAGGGGTTAGTATCGACATTGGAGCAAGTCTTATGGAATGCCGGGGAAATAGCCTGAATGCCTCATCTGAATTAACACTGAAAGATCATACCAGCGCAAACGGATACATCAGAACCATCCAGAAAGATTTCCGGTATATGGGAAGCACAGATACTGAAGAATCCATCTGATCTTTTTTTTTGAATAACGCAAGAATTATCTGCCTGAGTTTTCTTATATCCTGAAGATGAAACGGGATGAATCTTTTTCTGATGAAGAAAAAATGCCAGCAAGTGATGATGATCTCAAGGATCCTTCCCTTTATATCAACCGTGAATTATCCTGGATCCAGTTTAACCGTCATGTTCTGGATGAGGCAAAAGATTCTTCCCACCCTCTTCTGGAAAGAGTAAAATTCCTCGCAATATTTGCCAATAATCTGGATGAGTTTTTTATGATCCGGGTTTCCGGATTACATCGTCAACTGGATGAAGGAGTTCTGAAAGCTCCTCCTGACGGTCTTGCTCCGGCTCGACTCCTGGATCATATTTTTGAGGTGTTATCTCCCCTGCTTGAGCAGCAGGTGGCGATTTGGCATGATGACATCATTCCGGCCCTGCGTGAACGGGGGGTCACCATCCATACGTACGAGAGTCTGGATGAGCACCAGAAACGATCTCTCAGACAGTTCTTTATTAAGGAAATATTTCCCGTTCTCACTCCTCTAGCCTTTGATAAGTCCCATCCCTTTCCATTTATTTCAAATCTTGCCCTGAATCTTGCAATTATTGTTCGGGAACGTGGAGGTGAAGAAGATCTCTTTGCCAGGATTAAAATCCCCAATAAACTCTTTCCAAGATTATTGAAAGTTCCTGATGATGATTCTGGTCTTCGGGATAATGGGAAGACCGAACTGGTATTTCTTGAAGATGTCATATCAGCAAATCTCGATCTTCTCTTTCCAGGACTTGAAGTCAGAGCTTCCTATCCATTCCGGGTAACGAGGGATGCCGATGTCGAGATAGAAGAGGACGAAGCTGATGATCTGCTGACGGCAGTTGAAGAGTCTGTGGGAAGGCGATGGGTCGGAGTTCCGGTCCGGATTGAAGTGTCATCCTGGATGGATCAGGCAGTCTGTGGAATGATGGGAGAAAAACTCGTCAAGTACCCGCATATGTTCTATCGGATTGCCGGCCCCATCGGAATGGCAGATCTGATGTGCCTGCTCGATACGGATCGTCCCGACCTGAAAGATCCTCCATTTGTTCCCAGTGTTCCGAAGATATTTGAAAATGAAAAAGCCATTTTCAATACCATACGATCACGCGATGTTTTTCTGTTTCATCCGTATGAGAGTTTTCAACCGGTGATAAATTTCCTTCATCAGGCAGCCAAAGATCCGGATGTCCTCGCAATAAAGATGACCTTGTATAGAACCGGAACCCGTTCTCCGATTGTAAAGGCACTTCTTGATGCTAGGGAGATGGGAAAGGCAGTATCCGTTGTGGTTGAGCTGAAGGCCCGATTTGACGAGGAAAATAATATCGGCTGGGCAAAAGCTCTTGAACATGCCGGGGTTCATGTGGTTTTTGGAATAATGGGCCTTAAAGTCCATTCCAAACTCTGTATGGTTGTTCGAAGAGAACGGGATGGCATTGTGCGATATGTGCATATGAGTTCTGGCAACTATAATGCTTCGACTGCCAGGATTTATACCGATATGGGTCTTTTTACCGCAAATCCTGAGATAGCATCTGATGTTTCTAACTTGTTTAATGCGCTCACGGGTTATTCCCGGTATATGGCGTATAATCACCTCCTGGTTTCTCCGAAATATATCAGACGAGGGATTATCTCACTTATTGACCGGGAGATCCGAAGACAACAGGAGTACCAGGATGGTCATATCGTCCTGAAGTTAAATGCTTTGCAGGATGAAGAGATGATTCGGGCTTTGTATCGGGCATCAATAGCGGGAGTCAGGATTGATCTCCAAATTCGGGGAATCTGTTGTCTGAGGCCGGGGATTCCGGGAATTTCTGAAAATATCTCGGTAACAACAATAGTCGGACGTTTCCTCGAACACTCACGGATCTACTACTTCCACAATGGGGGCGATGAGATTGTTCTGATGGGGAGTTCTGATCTGATGCCCCGGAACCTGAACCGACGGGTTGAGGTGCTTTATCCTGTACTGGATCCTGGTATCAGGCATGAGATCATTTCAACCATTCTGCCGATTCATATGAATGATACGGTGAAATGTCGCGTTCTCGATAGAAAAGGGGAGTATCATCCCCGAACCCTTCGACCTGGTGAAGAACCAATATATGCACAGGAATGGATGTTGAAACATCGGGGTATCTGGAATCAGGCAGTCCCTGATGAAACTGAAGATATGAGCATCAGCCGAAATGGTATCTGATTTCATCCATTTTTATTGGAAACATTATTTTCTGATGGATGGTTCTCTCCATCTGATGATACCTGGGGATATGTTTGGTTTGGAGTAAATGATATGGTGACTATTCTCGGTATAGATCCCGGATTTGCTACGGTAGGATATGGGATAATTTCTGATGATATCCGTCCGTCTGGAGCCAGAGAATGGGGATGTATCTCAACCAGAAAAACGGACGGTGATGCTTCGAGAAGACTTGGCATGATTTATGAGGGAATAGTGGAGTTGATGAACCGGTTTCAGCCTGAGGAGATGGCAATCGAACGCCTGTTTTTTGCGAGAAATACTTCAAGTGCTCTTCAGGTTAGTGAGGCACGAGGAGTAATTCTGCTTGCTGCAGATCATCATTCGATTCCTGTCACTGAATATACGCCAAATCAGGTAAAGATCGCGATAACCGGATCTGGTGCTGCGGATAAAAAACAGGTACAGGAGATGATCACTCGTCTTCTCAGGCTTCCACAAATCCCCAGGCCGGATGATGCAGCAGATGGTCTGTCCCTTGCATTATGCCATCTCCACTGTTCTCGGAGCCGGCGATGATCGCCCGCCTTCGTGGGCCGGTTGTTGAATCCGGTGATGATTATCTGGTTATTGAAACCGGAGGAGTCGGGTACCGTGTCCGTGTTCCTGATACTACCGCAATGAATCTCCGTGGATCCACAGAAGCTATCATTCATACGGAAATGGTGGTGAGACAGGATGCCATTCTTTTGTATGGTTTTCAGACAACAGCAGAACTGAAAGTATTCCGGCTGCTCACCTCAGTATCGAGGGTTGGCCCGCAACTGGCAACTGCAATTCTCTCAAGGCTCCGGGCTGATCAGGTAGCTGGTGCTGTTCTTGCGGGAGATTCGCGTCTTTTAGCTACTGTTCCGGGAGTTGGAAAAACCGGAGCTGAACGTATCGTTCTGGAACTGAAGAAGAAAGCTGCTGCTCTTGCAACAGAAATTGGTGGTTTGGAATCTAAAGGAATGTATGATTCAGCTCCAAACGATGCGGTACTTGGCCTTATGGCTCTGGGATATACGCAAGGAGAAGCAGCTTCTGCAGTGAGTAAAATTGGAACCTCAGAAACGGACGGGACTGCTGCAGGTATTATGCGGGAAGCTCTTCGGATATTAAAGGAGCGAACTGAGAACCATGAATGATCCTCTTCTCCAGCCGGTAGTTACTGATGAAGATCGGGATGAGCGAACAGTACGACCGGCCCACCTTGATGAATTTGTTGGTCAGATGCAGGTAAAAGAGGCTCTTTCCATAGCGATTCAATCCGCCCGGCTTCGTAATGAACCTCTCGATCATGTTCTCTTCTCTGGTCCTCCAGGTCTTGGCAAAACAACCCTTGCTCATATAATCGCAGCAGAGATGGGGGGTGCTATTGAATCGACTACTGGTCCGATTATTGATCGTCCTGGGGATCTTGCTGCAATGCTCACTCCGCTCAAACGAGGGGATATTTTATTTATTGACGAAGTTCATCGGATCAGTCCGGTCATTGAAGAGATCCTGTATCCTGCAATGGAGGATTATGCGATAGATGTGATGATAGGGGAAGGCCCCTCTGCCCGATCGATTCGTCTTCCTCTTGAGCGATACACTCTTGTTGGTGCCACTACCCGGATCGGGCTCCTGGGCTCTCCCTTCCGGGATAGGTTTGGTCTGATTTTGCGATTGGATCTGTATGATCCTGTAGATCTGGCTACGATTGTTACCCGGAGTGCATCGATCCTGAAAATTCCGATTCATCCTGATGGGGCAGATGAGATCGCCAGACGAAGCAGAGGTACTCCCAGGATAGCAAATCGTCTCCTACGAAGGGTCTATGATTATGCGATAGTGAAAGGATCCGGCTGTGTAGATGGTCCAATTGCGGATCTTGCCCTGTCTGCTCTGGGTATTGATTCACTTGGTCTGGATGAACTGGACCGCCGGGTACTCCAAGTGATTGCACGGGACTTTGGGGGAGGGCCGGTTGGACTCAAGACTATTGCAATATCAGTTGGAGAAGAGACCAGAACAATTGAAGATGTGTATGAGCCGTTTCTTATCAGAATTGGATTTTTGAAACGCACCCCGCAGGGCAGGGAGACAACACCCGCTGCTCTCAGCCATATAAGTAAATCCCTGAATTCCCACCCAGGTAACGTAACTCTTCAGGATTTTTCCTGATATTATCTCAAGGGTGATGAATCCACCAGAAGACTTACTGACAACTGACCCCAATACATGAAGAGTACTTACGGATGACTACCATGAACGCCCGTCTCTTCAATATTTCACTATTTATTTGTCTTTTCCTGATCACTTCCGGGTTTGCAGACTCTGATCTGAATGGAACAAGGAATGATACTTCAACTCATTCTGGATTACTTTTTACCACAGATCTCGCTATCACCGGTAGTATTACTCCACAGACTGCTGAGTTGGGATCTCCATTTTCAGCTGATATAGAGGTGATCAATTCCGGGCCCGCTTCTGCAGAAAATATTCGGATTAATTATTATCTGACTCCATACAATACGACTGATGCCACCCCGATCTGGATTCACCAGAAGACTGCGGATCAAATTCCTGCTTTTTATAAAGACATTGTACCATTCACCATTGATGTTCCGGGGGGAATTTTTCCTGGCTTATATAGCCTCTTTGCAACAATCAGCACAACAACTCCTGATCGGAATCTGTCTGATAATGAATACCTCTCCCAATTACCGATTGCCATTAAAGCATCAGTCCCCCGTTCATCGCAAGGGCTCCCTGATTTATCAGTCCGGATAGATTCAATTTCATCAACGGAAACATCTCCCGGATACCCTTTGACGATCAATTATACTCTCTTTAATACGGGAAATGGTGATGCAGGAACATTCCATATTGGTTTTTATATCTCCCCGGACTCCCAGATTGATCCATCAGATCTCAAACTCTGGGATGAAGTGTATTATCAGGCAGGTCCGGGAATGGCAGAACCGGGTGTTTCCACAGATCTTATCCCTGATGACATACCATCGGGAGAATATTATCTTGGCGCAATTGTTGATTTTACTCATATGGTGAACGAGTCCCGATCAGACAATAATGCTGTTCTATATGGGACCCCCATATCAATTCTGGATCAGGGTCATGTCGTTGATGCTGATTTCCTTGATAAAGTAGCAGGGTATATTTCCGTCAAAACAAACCTGTATCGCCAGTACCGGAATTTACCAAATTTAAGTTATGATTTTGATCTTGGAGAGGTTGCCAAATTCCATAGCATAGACATGGCTTCCCGAAAGTATTTCTCCCATATCACTCCGGAAGGGAAAGATCCAACTGACCGTGCAGAATCTGTAAAATATGAGACTGCCAAACGTCTCCCTGATGGCTCAATCCGGACCGGGATTGCAGAAAATATTGTAAAAATTTCGGGAGGATATACCGTCGGATTTGGGTATTCCGGATTTGTTGACTCCAGCAGTCCTGAGGCAGTAGCAGATGTAATGATGATTGAATGGATATCAAGTCCTGAACATAATCAGAATCTCATCAACTCTGGTGTGGATAGAATCGGGGTTGGTGTAGCGTATGATAGTGATTATTTCTACGCAACACAAAATTTCTATTAAGACCTTATTGCAGATGAGAAAACCTTACTACCAGTAGGTGATTTTTACTTTTTTTGTTCTTCCCTTTCATCATAAATTGAAAAGGTTATATGGTTCTATGATGAGGGTATAGCAGACGTGAGATCCATTTTGATCACATATCTGCAGAAAATGTGGTGCATATGGCCATTTATTGAGATTTTATCTCTTTTTCTGGCTGATGTATCTGCGAATATCCATCTCTGGAGAGCGTTCTTCAGAGATAATTCTGGGCCGCTGAACACCAGTGCCGGCCTTTTACCACAGGTGAAGGGAAGACTCCTCTGGGAGTTCATCACCCCTTTTGCTACTTTCTTACTATTTACAGAGGCAACGTGCGGAAAGCAACACACTATCCGGTACACATTGATTTAGGGAAGTTACTATGAGCAAAAAATGGGTCTATGACTTTACTGAAGGTGACGGGAAAAATAAGAAATTACTCGGTGGAAAAGGTGCAAATCTCTGCGAAATGACGCAGATAGATTTGAATGTACCACCGGGATTTGTTATAACCACAGAGGCCTGCCTGGCCTACCTGGCAGATCCAGAGAGAAATCTTCCTGAAGGTGTTCTTGAACAGGTGCATAAAAGTCTTGCAGATGTGGAGAAAAAAACTGGAAAGAAATTTGGTGGCAGAGATAATCCTCTCCTGGTATCTGTTCGTTCAGGATCTGCAATATCAATGCCCGGTATGATGGATACGATCCTCAACCTTGGTCTGAACAGTCTGACTCTTCAAGGTCTTATTGCTGAAACCGGGAATGAACGGTTTGGATATGATGCATACCGCCGGTTTATTCAACTCTTTGGAAAGGTCGCTCTTGGAGTACCTGAAGATAAATTTGATGCTGAGTTTGAAGCGGTGAAGCATAAAGCCGGAGTCCGGCATGATGTTGATCTTTCATCCAGCGATTTAAGCGACATATGTGAGCGATTCCTCAAAGTTGTTCAGATGTGCACCCATAAACCCTTCCCCTCTGATCCCTTTGAACAATTGGAGATCGCCATTAAAGCGGTTTTTAATTCATGGATGGGTAAGCGTGCTGTCGATTACCGCCGTGAGTTTAAAATCACTTCTGATATGGCGAATGGGACCGCGGTAAGTGTCGTCGACATGGTTTTTGGAAATATGGGTAATGACTCAGCCACTGGTGTTGCCTTTACCCGTGACCCCGGCACCGGGGAAAATGTCATGTTCGGTGAGTACCTGGTCAATGCCCAGGGAGAGGATGTTGTGGCTGGTATCAGAACGCCAAAGCCGGTTGCAGCGATGGCTGAAGAGATGCCCAAACTTCATGCTGAACTCATGGAACTACGCAGAAAACTGGAAGCCCACTATAAAGAAGTTCAGGATTTTGAGTTTACCATTGAGAAAGGGATCCTCTATTGTCTGCAGACTCGCAATGGAAAGATGAATGCTGCAGCCCTTGTTCGCTCTTCTGTTGAGATGGAGAATGCTGGCCTTATCGATAAGAAGCAGGCTCTTCTCCGGATTAATCCGGAACTGTTAAACCAGCTTCTCTTCCCTCGTCTCGACCCGAAAAATGGGAAAAAATCTGTAGCAAAAGGTCTGCCTGCATCACCCGGAGCAGCAGTAGGTATTGCTGTATTTGACGCGGATAGAGCGGAAAAACTCGGCCGAACTGGAGAACGGGTTATCCTTGTTCGTGAAGAAACCAAGCCTGAAGATATTCATGGTTTTTTTGCATCACAAGGCATTCTCACCAGCCGTGGGGGGAAGACTTCACATGCTGCAGTAGTAGCCCGGGGAATGGGAAAACCCTGTGTATCGGGTGCAGAAGGCATTGTCGTCGATGTGAATCAGCGTATTGCAAGAGTTGGTGATTATGAATTCAAGGAAGGAGATCTTATCACCATTGACGGTACCACCGGTCTTGTGTTCCTTGGTGAAGTTGCGATGATTGAGGCAGAATTTTCATCAGAACTCGAGATACTCCTCACCTGGGCCGATGATGTTGCAAGACTAAAGGTAATGGCAAATGCTGATACCCCGGAGGATGCAGAGCGTTCTCTGAAGTACGGGGCAATGGGGATTGGTTTGTGCCGGACTGAGCGGATGTTCAACGGAGTTGAGCGACTTCCGATAATGGTTGAGATGATCATTGCTGAAACTCCCGAAGACCGAAAGGGTGCTCTCAATAAACTTCTTCCTATCCAGCGGGATGATTTCAAAAATATTTTCCAGGTTATGGCTCCCCGTCCGGTAACGATCAGACTGCTTGACCCGCCAATCCATGAGTTTCTCCCGACCGAGAAACAGCTTGTTGATGAAATTCATCAGTTGCAAAACCTTCGGGAGACTATCAAGGGGATGAGGGTCCTCTCTGATGCGGTCACCTTTATGAATCATCACACGGAGGTCAAATCAAAGGTACAGGAATCTGCAGATCCTGAACTGGTTGAGGCAGTAATCCTGAAGAAAGAGACGATGCTGAAGAAGGTCCGTGCCCTGCATGAGGTAAATCCTATGCTTGGACACCGGGGAGTAAGGCTTGGTCTGACTTTCCCTGAAATCTATGAGATGCAGATTCGGGCGATCCTTGAAGCTACTGCTGAATGCCAGAAAGCGGGAATTGAAGTCCATCCTGAGATAATGGTCCCGCAAGTGTGTACTGCCCAGGAATTGAAACGGGTTAAGGAATGGGTGGAAGTTATTCGTAAGGATGTGGAAACTGCATTCGGGCTAATTCTGGATTTCAAGTTCGGTTCAATGCTTGAAGTCGTTCGCGCCTGTATGCGGGCAGATAACCTTGCCGAGGAGGCAGAGTTCTTCTCCTTTGGAACCAATGACCTCACTCAGGCAACGTTCTCTTTCTCCCGGGAAGATGCGGAGAATAAATTCCTGCCGATGTATAACGTGAGCAACATTCTTCAGGACAATCCATTTGAGGTTCTGGACGTCAAAGGTGTGGGAAGGCTTATGAAACAGGCAGTGAAGTGGGGGCGCCAGGCACGACCTGATATGAAAGTCGGGATTTGTGGGGAACATGGCGGGCATCCAGCATCCATAATCTTCTGTCATGGAATCGGACTCTCTTATGTCTCCTGTTCAGGTCCAAGAGTGCCGATTGCACGGCTTGCAGCAGCACATGCGGTTCTTCTTGAATCGGCGTAACCGGATTCTATTCGTGCCTCTCCTTTTTTTTGCGTTCTCATAATTTCTGAATCGGCAATTTCAATGATGAGAAACACCATATTCCAGAGGTGTGTAATATATAACCGACCTGGTGATGACGAATAATACCATTCAGGCTAAACGAGATCCTGAATATCTCATTGAGATGTCTGATTATCTCAATGCTCTTGCAAATCCTACACGGCTACAGATCCTTGCAGCGCTTGAGGCCAGACCTCTTGAGCTGAAAGAGATAACAACTATCACAAAGACGAGTTACGAAAATATCAGAAAGCATCTTGATAAACTGGTTCTCGCGGGACTGGTCAGAAAAGATGCAGGGATGAGCTCTGAGACCATGACCGGAGTTCATCCGGTATGGAAATATTCTCTTGCTCCGGGAGGCATGGAAGCGATCATCACCAATTTATCCATGTTTTCCAAGGTTCCCCTTACGATAACCCATACAGAACTGGCAGATCAATTAAAGATAATCAGAGCTGAACTTGCCGATCAGTTTGGGCAGAAATCACCGGGTCTGTATCTGACCACCGGACCGGAAGAAAAAAATATCTATCCCCTGGAAGGAGAAAAAATCTCCATTGGACGGATAGATCCCGTTGATCCTGCTTCGTCTCATTCTGGTATCCATCGAATCGTACTCTCTGCAGAGTATCGGTCAGTCTCCCGTGTCAGTAGGCCCCACTGCGTCATCTGGCATTCGGATATCTGGGAGATTGAGGATTTTGGAAGCACATCCGGGACATTTGTAAATACTGAACCGATTCAACCAAGAAAACGTCACGAAATCCATGATGGGGACATCATCATTTTGGGAACCGGAAATTTCTCAGCCCGGTTTCTGTTTCTCAATGATCGAACCTGATCGCTCTTTGCAAAGTCATCCCTGTTCATTATGAATAAAATCGAAGTAGTTCTTGGTTTTCTGATTCTGATCTTTCTGATTGGATTTGTACATGGACAGACATCTGATTATGGTGCAAAGAACTCTTCTCTGAAAGGATCATATTTTTTAGTTCATACACAGGGAGATGAATCGATTCTGCTGCTTCAATCTCCTGAAAGTTCCGTCGGTATAGAAAAAACCCGAATACCTGATGCCTTCAAATCTGCTCCTTCAAAAGGGAATGGCTCTGAAGATTCCCACGAACTGTATCCATGGGATGGAGAAAAACAAGGAATACCTCCGGGTGAGCCGCCAGGGAAGATCCTCTCCTTATCAGAGCAGATTGCTCTATCACTTGGAACAATACTAATCATTCTTGTTCTGGTATCTGCAGCCGGCCTTCGAATCGGGTTATCTTATCAGTATGAAACCTGTGAAAAAACACGGAAATGGATAGGGATTGGGCATGTAGTATCCGCTTTGATCCTCACCGGGACATTCTTTATCCTTTACCAGATAATGAGTAATGATTCATCAGATACTTTTCTGGTTTCTTCAATTTTTGCATTTCTCGGCGTTCATGTGTATCTTTTACTCTCTTCATGCATCCAGGCATTATCCATTTTCCGTAACCGTCCAGTGCCACCAGTATATCATATACACATCCTTTTCGTTTTTATTGCTATCAGCCTGATTCTGATGACAAGAGCTCCGTTTCTCCCTCCGTTATCATTGAGTATTCTCGCTATCACGATCATTTATCTCCCCGGAGCGATTCTCTCCCTTATGACCAGCCAGATCCTCCGGAGAAGATCGGATGGACCCACAACGGATATGAACATGACACTGACTCGGAATCAGTCAGTGATAAAAGCTGAGATCACCTCTTCGTTTCCTGATTCTCTTCATAATCGGTACCAGGATGTTAGTATTGTCGGGAGTGGGGGAGTGGCGGTTGTCTATCGGGCAGTCAGAGTTCGAGATGGAAAAGAAGTTGCGTTAAAGATCCCTTTCTCTCTTGATGAGATCAGTGGGAAGACGTTTTTTAACGAGATGTCCATATGGCGAGATCTCCATCATCCCTGCATTGTAGAAGTAACAGACCAGAATATCTTTCCAGTTCCATATGTTGAAATGGAATACCTTGGGCGATCTCTTCGGGATATTACCTATCCGGTATCAGCTGCCCGTGCGGTTTCTATCATTATGGATATTGCTTCAGCCCTTTCTTATGCTCATGGGAAAGGAGTCATCCATCGTGACATTAAACCGGGAAATGTCTTACTTACTGATGATGGGAGAGCCAAATTAACTGACTGGGGTCTTTCCCGTTCTCTTTACCGGGCTGATGAAACGAAAAATACCAGTTTCTCTCTTTTTTATGCGACACCAGAACAACTTGCTCCTGATATGTATGGAAATGGAGATCAGCGGACTGATATATACCAGGTCGGAGTGTTGCTCTATGAATTGCTATGTGGTGAACCTCCCTATGTAAAACCAGGAATTGGCGAGATATTCATGGCCATTCAGAAAAATTCCTACCGGCTTCCTTCTGAGTACAATCCTGCGTTCACTCAGTTAGATGGGCTGATTCAAAAAGCATTGAAGGCAGATCCGGCAGAACGCTTTTCCACAATAGATGAGTTGATCGCCGCTCTTCGTGGGATATCTCATTATCTCTTCTGATATCAGGCCCCCAGTCTTATTGTTACCCGGTGACTTTCTCAGGTTTTTTCTTCTGGCGTTCCAGGGGATCATCTCTAGGGTGTATCATGGAATTCAATTTGCGTAAATCATTCATATCTGCGAAAATTTCGAGATATCCATATCTATGGATACGAATTGATAACCACATGGTTGTGTACTTCAACCATCAAAAGAAGCGTATCTTATATGTCTGAGTTTCCAAGTTTCTATGCCCTTTCATTGGGTCACCAATGACTGGGTAGTATACAGGATAAGGACATTTCATATAGCACGGTAAGTCATTTTGCATTTCCTGACCAGCACTTAGCATGCAACCTTAATTCACCCCGCTCCAGAGCAATACCAACGAATATCTCCCTGATTCGCATGATCATCCCTCAAAAGTACTAGAGAACCAGTGCATTGTTCCTGACAAGTGCATGCCTCTCGTACGATCCTGTTCCCATTCCACCCCAGAAACTGCATGATTAATTTGGAAGAAAGGGCTTAGCCCTTTCTTTTTGGACTGAAATGTTTTCTTCTTGAATCTGATCTCTCAATGATAGATTATTTGCAATCGGTTACCAGATTATCACGTTCTTAAAAGAACTGAGATGAAGTGAGTCCTGACCATCCTTCGGTTCATATGGTTATTCCTCTGCCTGAACTCATGTGAAATCAGGTCAGAGAATTTCTGAAACCGTAAAAGTTTCTCCAACTCCTGGTTTCAGACTTGAGAGAAAAACCTGGTATACCTTCCCGGTTTTAAAAATTCCATTAATTATTCCGCTTTTCGTGCTGGTACCCCCTTTAAGGCGTTCACAGGTTGGATCCCCATAACAGGAACTGGTATCGATAGCAATATCTGACATGGTGATCTCCAGAATCAATTCGTCCCGTCCGTTATTTCCTCCTGATGTTGGAAAAGAAGCATAACTGCATTCATTGTCATTACATGGATTCCAGCTTACCTGACTATTTTCCTGGTTGAAGGAGGTATTCTGGATCTGATGTGTCCGCCCATCTTTAGAAAATTCCCCTGCTTTCATCAATGATACCCGCTCAATTTTTTGATTATTGTCATCAACCAGTTGAAATATAATCAAACCCGGTTGAGCATCATCGATTACTGCTGCTGATACTCCGGTGATTCCTGATAGAATGATTCCGGATAACACAAAGAACAATATTATTTTTGCATGAAAGGAAACAGGCAACATAAGGTACTTTCATTCGACTTTCTATATAGCATATCTGGAACCAGTAGGTTATTGAATCGACTTCAGTTGAGAGCAGCAGAGTTATGGTAATCCATAGAAGAATAAATCGCAGTATCAGCGTTTTGTCTCGTCCGAAGATGGGGCGAAAATCCATCAATATTCCCTACCGGATGGTTGAATATTATCCGTCGCGGTTACGTGTTATTTAAATGTACCCCAATAAATGGATAGATAACGTAGTACATGATATCCGGATTAGGTACCCTGTATGGTTATTGAGTTGTGAGAGTAAATTGGATATCTGGTTGCATACATCTTGTATCTCGTCTGTTGTTGGATGTTGATACTAAACATGACATTGTACCATTTTCTTGAGCATCGGCAAAGTATTTGTAATAGTGAACGAGGATAATCATAGGGTTGATGGGTTATATATGACAAAAAGGACTGATAATTATAAATTTGATTTCTTGAGATGTTTTTCATCTTCGAGGAAAAATTCCAACAAAAGAATAACAATTTTTACCAATTTCCCTGCGATTTTGTTACTTTTTTTCGTGACCCTATTACTTTCGGCTCCCTGTCTTGCAGTACAGACAAATGAAACGGTGGATGCAGCAGGTAAAGTGACCGTCACCGATGCAGTAATTGAACCATCTGTTTTGATGACCGGGGATGTTGGACTTGTCACCTTTACAGTGGAAAATACCGGAACCAGTAATGTGGTTGTCAGTGACGCTCAATTAATTTCCAAGGAAATAACTGTACTAAACAGCGATATTTACCAGAGTAGCCGGACTATTGGCGCAGGAACAAAGATGAAATTTTCGTTTACCATCCTTGCCAATCAACCTGAGAATATTTATTACCCGGCTTTTTATCTGAACTACCAGGATGCCGGGAGTTTACGATATAATATCCCTCTCAGAGTGGAAGAACCCCAACTGGCACTTTCCGTAGCAGGTATTCCGGAAACCTATTCAAAAGGAGTAACCAGTAGAATTACTCTTCAGGTAGGAAATGCGAAAAGTGTGAATATGACCGGGATAACCATAGTTCCATCAGGAACTGGTATCCAGTGTAACCGGACATCATTTTTTATCGGTGATCTTGCACCCCATTCAGAGAAAGCGATGATTCTGGAGATCATTCCTTCAATAGCCACAAATCTCAACTTCAATGTCAGTTATACCTGTGGAATGAATTCGCACCAGACTTCATATTCGATTCCGATTACCCTTGGCACTGACAAACTTGCGGCAGATCCGATTCTGAATAATATCGAAGTGACAACAGAATCATCCGGAAAACTCATTGCCGGAGATGTGTCAAATGCCGGCCTGACTGATGCATATGGGGTTGTGGTCTCATTAGAAAGTTCTTCCAAAGAGGATGCTAATCCAAATGAAAAATATGCAATAGGAACAATTTCGTCAGGTGACTTTGAAAGTTTTGAACTCACCGTCCCTTCCAGTCTGAAAAAGGTTCCTCTGGTGATACAATATAAGGACTCTTCCGGAAATCAGTTTTTGAAAAATATGAGCATTGATCTGGATCAGATCTCGGGAGGTGATGCATCCGGAATAAATAATGGAAGTGGATCACCCGGAGGAATGCCAGGTAGCGGTGCCCCGACCAGCACCGGAGGACAAACCGGAAGTTCATCAAGCGGGGGACGCAGTGGAGTGAATCCAATGAATCCACTCTCCGGAATTGGAAGCGGTATGAAAGGTATCCCGGTAACGGAAATACTGTATGGAGCAGGAGTACTGATTGTACTTGGCCTCATCTGGGTAATATGGCGGAGAAAATTTAAAGGGCGTAAAATCAATTTCACTTTTAAGTAATCCGGAAAATCATGACAGAAGATGTAGTCCGGATCACTGATATCACCAAAATCTATCCCCTTCCCTCCGGAGATGTTACAGCGCTCAATCATCTCTCTCTCACCATACAAAAAGGGGAGTTTGTTGCAATCATAGGTCCTTCCGGTTCTGGAAAATCAACACTCCTGAATCAGCTCGGATGTATGGACGTTCCCACATCCGGAGATCTGGAGATTGGGGGGAAAAGTATCAAACAAATGAGTGATTTTGAGATGACCGATCTTCGACTGATGACAATTGGATTCATCTTTCAAAAATTCAATCTTCTACCTCTCCTCTCAGCATATGAGAATGTTGAATATCCTTATACTCTCAAATACCGCAAACGGGATACCACCGGGAGGGTTTCTAAACTTCTGGCTCTGGTAGGAATCAATGAAGATCTGGCGAAACATAAACCCAGTGAATTATCGGGTGGTCAGCAGCAGAGAGTTGCAATCGCCCGTGCTCTGGTGAATAATCCGAAAATTCTTCTGTGTGATGAACCCACCGGAAACCTTGACTCAAAGACTGGTATGCTGGTGATGAAGATGCTGAGAAAACTCAATGAAAAGGGGAAAACATTGATCATTGTTACCCATGATCCAGATATCGCTGCCCAGGCAGATCGGATCATAACGATTCGTGACGGGCGGATTGTGTAGTCATGAGAGATATCATATTTGCAATGGCTATGAGGAATGTGAAGATCAATTACCTTCGATCCATTCTTGCAGCCGTCGGCATTACCATCGGGATTATATCCATCGCCTCTATGGGGATGCTTGGAACGAATATGACGGGGTCTGTGAAAGATTCTCTCTCATCCATGGCTGATAAACTCACCGTAAGTGCGTATACCGGAAAAGGTGGTGGCGGAGGTCCGCCGGGTGCGTCAACTTCAAGTGATAATCTGACGAAGGCTCAATATAAATCCATAGAAAAAATCGCCAATAAGTACGGATTTGTCTATGGTCTTCATTCGATCCGGGACAAGGTGAAGAAAGGGAAAGATACCTGGAGTACGACAGTGTATGGCATTGAAGTAAGTGCCATGAAGACAGTTCTCAATAATCTTACTGATGGAGGATATCCCAGCAGTGATAATTCTGTTCTTATTGGACCGACATTTGCATCAGATAATAGTTTTGAGGTTGGAAGCCGGTTTACTATCGGGACTCAAGGGGTCAAAGTATCAGGGATTATCGAATCAAGAGGCATGTCAATGGATATGAATACCGATAATGCGGTGGTCGTAACAAAAACCCTCTTTGAATCAATGTATGGGGCGAAAGACGAGTTTAACCAGGTGAATATTGATCTGGATAATATTGATGATGTTTCCACCGTTGAAGATGCAATCGACTCCCAGATGAATCGAAGGGAAGATACCGTCAGGGTGCAGGACAGCAGTCGGATGGTGAGTATGATCTCCTCTTCAGTTACAACGATCACGAGTTTCGCTTCCCTTATTGCAAGTATTTCTCTGTTGGTTGCAGCGGTCTCGATATTTAATATTATGATGATGTCAGTCACCGAGCGAATTAGAGAGATCGGTGTATTGCGAAGTATTGGGACACAAAAAAAAGAGATCTTACGGATGTTTGTATATGAAGCAACGCTGATTGGTGTTTTGGGAGCGTTTATCGGTATGGTTCTCAGCCTGGTCATGGGGTATGTATTTATCCAGATCATGGTGGGAAGTACCAAGTATTTCTTTACTTATGACAGCCTGATTCACCTTCCCTATGCAATGGCAATCGGCCTGGTTATTTGTATCCTCTCCGGATTATATCCGGCATGGAGAGGAGCAAACATGGATCCCATCGAAGCTCTCCGGGCGGATTAATGAAGAAATATTTTGCATAATTTCAAAAAAAAAAAATATCCATGATCTATCGAGGGAAAAAATCCCTGGATCACTCGACATTTTTAGAAAAAAAATCCTTCATCCAGAATGGTGATCTTGCTGGTTGGGGATTACAACCGGTTTGATACACCATTCTTAATACATTCTGATTGCTACTCACCGGTGATAGATGTTTATCTATTATCCATCACATCGGTGCATCATATGAATGTATATTGGAGAATTGTAACCTATTGTTTTGTTATTTGTTTGTCTGCCGTTTTGGTAATCGGCATATCCAGTGCAGAACAAAGTGCCGGATCCAGCGAAAAGCAACAAGTTCACGGACCAGATAACACGGATAAATCGGTGGGAACGATCCCGTCAGATGCGAAAGGTCCTGGACAGATGCATCCCCCAAATGGTACCCCCGGATCAGGAGGTCAGCCCCCTGACTTTGCCAATAACTCCGTATTTAAAGAAAAATTTCTTTCCGATCTGAGTGCAAAAGGAGTTGACACTACCGAGCTTCGAACAGCCATTGAGAATGGTGACAAAGAAAAGATTCGGCAACTTATGGATTCATTTAGGGACAAAATGCCTGCAGGCCCTCAAAATGGAACACCCGGCGCCAGACCTGACGGAAATGAGCCGGGCCGTGACAAAGGTGACTCTGATATGCCTGGAGATAACGGGAAAGCCCCATCAAAAGATGGATCTTTTGCATCAGAAACTTCAGAGCCAGTAGCATCTCCTACGAAATCTCCTCTCTCTCCGCTCACCATTCTGGCCGGTCTGGGTGTTGCAGGTTTGGCAATTTGTATTCATAAAAGAGAATAATGTATTTTTTCCCCTCATTTTTTTATTGCCCTGCTTTCATTAGGTTATCTACATGGTTATTCATGAGCCATCAGGATACGCAGTCCTATGAAGGTGTAAAACGTAATAGTAGGTATGAAAACTCCGTTCCATATCATGATAATCCCCACTCTTGGTTGTCCATCCAGCTGCAGGTATTGCTGGAGTTCAGAAGAAGGGTCACCAGTCATGAGTCTGGAAACTATCAAAGCAACGGTAGCCTGGTTATCCGGATATCGGAGTGATCCACTCACCATCACTTTTCATGGGGGAGAACCTCTTCTGGCTGGTGCTGATTTTTTCCGCTCTGCACTTCCTCTCCTTGCTGACGGACTGAAAACGAATACTCCTTCCTTTGCAATACAAACCAATCTCTGGCGAATGACTCCTGAAATCGCAAAAATTTTAGCCGAATATCATATCCCTGTTGGCTCCAGTATTGATGGACCAGAGGACCTGACGGATTTTCAGCGGGGTGAGGGATACTATAATAAAACCATGTCCGGATATGCAATCGCCAGAGAACATGGGTTAACCGTTCGGTTCATCTGCACGTTTACAAACCAATCGGTAAAAAACAAAGAAGAGATTGTCAGATTTTTCCGTGAGCAGGGTTTGGTTCTCAAACTCCATCCTGCTCTCCCCTCTCTTCGCTCTGAAGCCCCAGAACAATGGGCCCTCCCCCCTGAAGAGTATGGTGAACTGTTGGTGTATCTGTTGGATCAGGCACTGGAGCACAGAACGGATCTGGATATTATGAATATCAATGATCTCTGTCGCTGTATTTTCACCAGAAGGGGAACGGTCTGTACCTATGCTGATTGCATGGCGAATACTTTTGCAATAGGACCGGATGGGAGCATTTACCCGTGTTACCGGTTTGTTGGAATGGATGAATGGGTAATGGGTTCCGTATATGATGCCCCGAATGAAGAAGATCTCGCCTTGACTCAGCCATGGATTCGAATGCACCAGTTTAAAAATTATGTCGATGAAGCATGCAGCTCATGTAAACATATCCGGTATTGCCGGGGAGGTTGTCCATATAATGCAATGGCCCCGGATAATGGAAAGGAATCAAGAGTTGATCCTCATTGTACTGCATACAAACGGATATTTGATGAAATAACTGATCGAATGAATGATGAGATGTTTCATTCACCTCCGGCATTTATGCACCCGGTTCATTCAGGTCAGCAGAAAGGAATGAAACCCGGTATTATGTCTTTGATACACCGGATAGTTATGCAATAGACACATTGGTAGGATTTTCATTGTTCACTCTTTTTGAATGAGTGCTTGTAATACCATCCAGGCATCGGTTTTTTCTTCTATTCGTATTGCGTGAGCAGGACTTGATGACGGGAGATAGATCTGTTGAATATGAACTGATGTACTCCGATCCATTTCCTTCATGACCTTCATAAGTCCTGATTCTGCCTTACGTCCGTTTGCAACAATTGCAATTATTTTGGGATATTGGTTGAGAAGAGACGGGATATCTGAAGAAATAGAATTTCGAATAGCCGTATCAGAACTTCCTGTTCTCTGGCAACTTCCAATTACATCCCATAACCCGATGTGATGATCCAGAAGGAATTGTATTCGCACTGGGTATGAGATATTTTGAGGCATGTTTAATACGCGTGTGATTAATCGCCAGAAATCATTACGAGGGTTGGCATAATATTCATTTTGGGCAAGGGAGATTTTGGACGGAAAACTTCCTACGATGAGGATTTTACATCTTTCATCAATCACCGGAGGAAGACCTGCCTGCCTGACATCGATATGGAGGGGTTGAACGAAATCCGGTTTGTACATATTATCACCTCATCACAATCTGCTAACGCCGGTTGAGAAGACTGAGGAGATCTTTTACTTTATATGGTTTGGGCAGAACCCGGGAGAAACCAAATCGTTCGGGTTCAGACATTATCGGATCATTGGAATACCCGCTTGACACAATCGCATATACTTCCGGGTCGATTTTTTTTATTTCACTTATTGCTTCTTTTCCTCCCATTGCCCCTGGAATGATAAGATCCATAATAACTGCATCAAACGGGTGACCCTGAGTGACTGCAATCTGGTATGCTTCGACTGCTTCTTCACCATTATGTGCACAGGTTACTTCCCATCCAGCACGTTTCAGCAGGGTTGAAACCACATTGAGTATTCCTTCTTCATCATCCATCAGGAGGATTGTTCCAGAATGCTGCTTTTCAGTTTCTTTAACGGTTTCGCTCCGGATAACTACGTTCTCTTCACAAATGGGTAGCCATAGGGTGAATGTTGTTCCAATTCCTTGTTCAGAACTGACATCTATTTTGCCATGATGTTTCTTCATAATAAACATCGAACTGGTCAGACCCAGGCCGCTTCCCGTCTCTTTTGTGGTGAAATATGGTTCAAAAATATGTGGAAGGGAATTCTTCTCAATGCCATGTCCTTCATCAGTGAATGATATCTTAATATATCTCCCTGGTTTCAACTCTACAACCTGTCCATCCATGAGAACCGTATTTACCGCCTGAATGACCAGAGTTCCTCCTTCAGGCATAGCCTGCTGTGCATTGATTACCAGATTCTGAATCACCTGGCTGATCTGCCCCCGATCAATTTCCACCGGGTGAAGGGTATCGGGGAAGTCGTACACAACCCGCATGTTTGATCCACTAATGGCAAATCCTGTTGTTTCGGTGATGAGATCTTCAACTCTGGCACATTCACGAACCGGTGCCCCTCCTTTAGAAAATGTGAGAAGCTGTTGCGTAAGACTTTTTGCCCGGAATGTTGCTTTTTCGGCTTCCCGAATACGATCCGTTACAATATTGTTTTCCCCGATAAGTTCAAGTGACAACGAGATATTTCCCAGAATGGCGGTGAGAATATTATTAAAATCATGGGCAATTCCACCGGCAAGAACGCCCAGTGATTCAAGTCTCTCATGTTTCTGGATCTCTTCGGATAATCTGACTCTCTCGGTAATATCCCTGAGGGCCATTACCACACCGGATATTTTCGAAGACTGGATTATCGGAGAGATAATTACCGATATGATCCGGGAAGGTCCCCGGATAAAAGTGACTGATACCTCGTCAAGTGTTACCGTTTTTCCCGTTCCTACCGCTCGGAGGATCAGTTCATGGATATTTTGAATTGCGTTATTATGATATATCTGAACAAACTCTGATATTGGCCGCAGATGAGAATTTTCCGTTCCCGGGTTTATCATCCGTTGTGCCGCTTTGTTCAGGTACGTGATAGTTCCTTTAATGTCGGTAGTGATCACTGCATCACCAATGGACCGGAGAGTTACTTCAAGTCGTTCTTTCTCTTCTTCAAGGTGTTCTTCTGCTTCAATACGGATCTTTACTTCATGAATAAGATCCTGATTTGCCGTCGTGAGTTCTTCATTACGTTCAGCGACCATCTCTTCAAGATGAGAACGATATCTCTGCAGTTCGGTTTCGATCTTTTTTCTCTCGGTGATATCCCGGGCAATTATTACAAAATACGCTTGATCCGTCAGGGTTACTTTTTTTATGGTAATTTCTACTGGGATGATTTTTGAATCGGCAGAAATAATTTCCATCTCTGTTCTGAGAGTTTTCTCTGCATCTTCAGCGTCAGAAAAAAAATGTTGAATTATTGAAAGATAATGCGGATCAACTATCTTATCAAACCGGATTGACAATAACTCTTCAGAAGAATATGCAGTTAGAGTGGATGCTGAATGATTAACATCAATGCATACATACGTTGATGCATTCACTAGAAAAATTGCATCTCCAGTCTCATTCAGAAGTGTTCTGAACCGCTCAAGTTCACCAATTCGTCTTTTCAGTTCCGGATAATAACTTTTCTGGTGTGAACGGGTACCAAGTCCGATGATCCGTTCCCGTAAGATCTCTTCTTCAGACTTATCAGAATGCAGATTCATAGATGAACTGTATATCCTCCCTGCATGGTTTTCTCGGGTTTGTCACGATGCAAGCATCATTAATTGCCTTGTTTGTCAGTTCTGATAACTGGCTCTTTTGAACACCCATCTCTGATAGAGAACAGGTAAAATTTACTCTCTGGTAAAACCTGAGAAGGGCCGCGAGAAATTCTTCACATCTATCGTTTGAAGAATTCTCAGATTTTTGAACTCCGAAATATGAGGCGATACTATCATATCGATCTGGTGCACTGGGATAATTATACCGGATGACAGAAGGAAGAAGCAGGGCATTACACATTCCATGAGGGAGGTCCAGATATCCTCCGAGACTGTGAGCCATGGCGTGAACTGCTCCAAGACTTGCATTTGAGAAAGCAAGGCCGGCATGCATACTTGCCAGCATCGTTTGAGTCCGGTATTCAAGGTTTTCTGGATGTTCCATGGTCAGAGGCAGGTATTCAGCAATCAGGCGGATTGATTCGAGGGCATGAATATCAGTAATTGATGAATGTGCGTTGGAAACAAATGCTTCTATGGCATGGGTTAGCGCATCAAGGACCGTGTGAAGAGTGAGCTGCGGAGAAAGGGTGAGCAGAGTAGCAGGATCAATAAGCGCGACATCGGGAACCAGGGTCTTTGATATAATTGCAATCTTTACCTTTCTTTGGACATCAGTGATAATTGCGAACTGTGATACATCTGCACTACTCCCGGAGGTAGTAGGAATACATATGAGGGGAGGAGCTGGAATGGCAACTCTATCCACTCCTTCAAACTCAAGAATATGTTGTTCATTAGAACTGACAATTCCTATTCCTTTCGCGCAATCGATTGGTGATCCTCCTCCGACAGCGATTATTCCATTACATTGATGCTGAGCAAACAGACTGGCACCCTCCATTACAGATTCAGCACGGGGGTTTGGCTGCACATGAGAAAATATGGTATATTTAATTCCACTCTCCTCAAGACTTCTGGTTACATCTTGTGTGATACCTGACTCCATTACTCCCGGGTCGGTAACAACCAGAACCATATCTGCCTGAAATATTGAGGCATATTGTCCAGCGAGAAACCGGGCTCCTTTTCCATATACAATCTCCGGTGCTACAAATTTTCGTAGTTCAGCAAGAGATGAATCAGGCATAGATATTGACTTATCCGTACATATTATTTAAATCATCTGTGAATCTTTTGGAGAATTTTAAGGTATTTATTCATTCTTTCAAAAAAACGATCAGGTGCTTATTCCCTGAATTGAGAATTATCCATTCTGTCACTGATGTGAGCAACTATTATGCATAAAGGGATGAAACACATGGTTACCCGATCTCATCGGAGGGGAAATTTCTGTATGCGAGGTTTTGGAGAGTGGGGAAAAACGGGTATTCAAAACCCTACAGAAGCGGTAATAATATATGGGATATCTCTGCATGTACGTTATACGAGGGGATCTCCATCGCGGTTATAGCATTTGCCCATCATAAAGGAGGGACTGGAAAGACAACAACTTGTCTCCAGGTGGCAGGTTTTCTGTCAAAAAAAGGGCGCCGAGTTCTCATAATAGATACCGATCCCCAGGCGAATGCAACTCTGGGTCTTGGGATACATCCGGATACCCCTGCCCGGAATATGTACCATTTCTATGTTGAGCAGAGTTCTCTTGAAGAACCGATACACTTGAGCGATTGTATCATCAGAACCGTATCAGGAATAGATCTTGTTCCATCTCACCTAGATCTCGTCGGAGCTGAGCCTATGCTTTACCAGTACCCAGAGCGGTATGAGATCCTTGTTCGGGAAATTGCCCTGATAAAAGATCGGTATGATCATATTCTCATCGACACTCCGCCTTTTCTGGGTCAGTACATGATTAATGCACTTATTGCCGCAGATCGCAACATACTGGTTTTTTCGCCTGACAGTTTTGCCATGAACGGGTACGAAAATATCCGGCTTATTCTCAAAGATATAGATGAATTACTCGGAAAAAAGATCCAGATTCATTGTGCAGTATTAAACCGTTGGAGTTCTGAAACGTTAAAGCCAGGATTATTTGATCGGTTTTTTGCAATGATAGGAAAAAAACCTGAAGAACCATTGAATCCGGGAGATGAATTAAAGGCATTATTTGAAGGGCAGATTCGGCGTGATATTCCTCATGTGATACTCATTCCGGAAAGCAAACTTGTTGTCGCATCTCAGAAAAATGGAATGCCACTTGCCTTCACCCACCCTGAAGACCCGGCAGCAATAATCTTTTCCCGGATTGCAGATGATCTGGATATGGGGCGATAAGAGGTGATCGTGGGATGACACAGGATCAGGACATAAGCAAACAAGGCCGGAGAGCATTGTTTACCGGAGCAGGGGGTACCCCATCCCGGGAAGCATCCATACCTGTATCTGAAATTGAGCAGGCAGTGCAGCAGATCGTGAGTATGGAAGAGGAGACTCCGGAAGATCTTCCTGAAAATCTGAAGCCTGTTGTTGCCCGTCTCCTAACATTAAAGGAGAGTCTTGAGGAGCAAAAACGCAATTGTTCAGATCTCGAATCCCGCCTTCTGCTCAAGAGTGAACAGATTTCAGATCTACAGACTGAGAATATGCAGCTCTCTTCAGAACGTGAGACCTACCTGAATGATCTGATCACTTCACATACCGAGTTTGACAGAGCACTGGAAATATTTCAGTACCATGAAGTTCCAATGGTTCTGACCGGACCGGCGAGAACCGTTCATGATGCAAATGATACATTCTGCACGCTTTTTTCTATAGCCCGAAGTGACATTACCACCAGTCATCCTCCTCTTGACTCCTATTTTTTTGACGAACATGGGATTGATGCCCCTGATGGTGAACATTACGCAGTCGTGACCCTAACTCCTCCAATTGTTCCCTTTGATAATGAGGCCACATCACTGATAGTTCTGATAAAAACAGATCTTCTTCCCTCTCCTGAATTCTTAACCGAGCCTGCTTTGGATACCGGCTGTGAAGAAGAAGTTGTGGTAAAAGGATCGCCTGACGAGCGTTCGTATGCCTTTGAACAACTTCCGTTTCCTGCTGTGATTCTTAATGAATATCGTACAATCATTGCATGTAATGATGCATTCTGCTCATTACTTGGTCGGACAAAAGAATCAGTCCGGCTGCGTGATATCGGGAGCTGTGGCCTTCGGTTTGAGGACTCGGTCTGTATTTCGTCCGTTATTGATGATTCTGTCCCTAAACAATGTGAAGCGATAGTTACTCTCCCTAATGGGTCTGAAGAACAGGTATTTTTGAGTAGCAGCGCGCTCTCCCCACCTTCTGATCAGACTCTGATTCTTATTGTAGGAATTGCGACAAGTGACGATCCGGTTGTAACAGAGTCACCACCAGTTATTACAAAATCCTCAACTGATTCTCTGATTGTGCAGATGCTTCTGGATCTGAATCCCTCTGCAGTAGCTCTTCTGGATCGCCACGCCCGTATTGTCACAGCGAACGAAGGTTTTTCGGAGATGACCGGGTTAAGTCCGGGTGATTTGAGTGGAACAGATGTCCGGGATCTTGGGGTTGGGATTCCTGATGAAATATTATCTGCACAATCTGTGGAAGTCAGGTATCTTGCGGGTGCTATCCGGATGGAATCTGCCTGGGGTATGCAGGAGTCTTCCGGAGTCGTTGCATGCCTTGGTGAATCAGCTGATCCGATTTCGGTAATTCTCATCCTGCAGCCAATCAGTGATAATCAGCCAGCACCGATAGCAACTTCTGATGTTCCAACCCGGGAACCTGAACCAGCAAGAGAGCCGGCTGCAATTCCTACCGCGAAATCCCTAATTGAATGTATGGACTCCCTGCCGGTACCCGGAATTCAATCGGATCTCTCCGGGAAAATTGTGACCGTAAACGAGGCCTTTCTCAAGATGTCAGGTTCTGATCGTTCTCTTCTGCAAGGGCAGATGAAGAATGATTTTTTTTCTGTTGATGATTCGGGGTTCATACGTTTAGCTACACCCTCTAAAACCCTCATCCTCCGGGAACTACCTGGAGAAATGGGTTTGGATGGGCTCAAGACATACTGGTATCAGGATCTTTCTTTGGAGAAACAGCAGATATCATCACTTGAACAGCGTATTCGTACCCTTGAGATAGAATTATCCCGATCTCAAAATGAAACCAACTCCAAGGCAGCAACGAATGCCACCATGGATGGAGCAGCTCAGATAGATATTGTTGAATTTGAACTTCATGAAGAACGATATGCTATCGATATCAGGATGGTCCGGGAAGTAGTGGAGATGCAACTGGTCACTCCCCTTCCCAGAACGCCTCCTTATGTGATTGGTATTATTAATCTTCGTGGCGAAGTAACTCATGTTATCGATCTAGCAATCCTGCTTGGACAACGTCCGCGAAAGGATCGGTCCGGGCAGAAGATCATAATCATCCCTTCCGATGTGACCAATGGAGAACACGTAGGAATCATTGTGGATAATGTGCAAAGTGTTACAGAGATTATGGGGCGGAATGTTTCTCTACTGGGAGATGATATCACGAGTCAGATCAATACGCATATCAAAGGAATCATTAAAATTTCCCGGGACGATATCTTAGAGAAACATACTGAAGGTTCAGGACAGAACGCTTCTCTCATTATCTGGCTTGATATTCAGAAAATACTGCATGATATACAGGGGACCTCCTGATACTCTTCTCTTTGTATATACACGAGTTTACCATGGAAAAAAAGACGACACCAATAACTCCGACATTCCCCCAGATCTCTGTTCCTCAGGTCAGTGACAAAGGTCTTCCTGAACTCATCCAGGATGTTCAGAAGCGACTGGGTATTCAGCTTACCAATTATAAGCAGGATTACATCAAGCGTCGGATGTTATCCCGTATGAACTCTACCCGGTCAAAGGATTTTGTTGAATATCATCAATATCTCAAAACCCACCCGGAAGAGGAGGAGAAACTTCGGAATGCTCTCACGATTAATGTCACAAAATTTTTCCGTGACCTTGATGTTTTTGATTTGGTGAAGAAAGAGATATTTCCAACCCTCCTTCGTGATAAACGAAATATTAAGATCTGGAGTGCCGGATGTTCCTCCGGAGAGGAACCTTATACATACGCAATAATTCTTCATGAACTCGGAAAAACCGGTCCGGCGTTTAATGGATCGATCATTGCAACGGATATCGATGAAGAGATGCTGAAGAAGGCCAGGATTGGAGCATATGAGAAAAACGCTTTGGAAAATATGAATGAAACACAGATATCCAGGCATTTTGATAAAAAAGAGGATGGGAAGTTCTACATCAAAGATCATATCAAGCAGATAGTTAAGTTCCAGCCCAATGATCTCATGAAAGGACAGCCCCCGGCGAAGGGAGTGGATATGGTTTCATGCCGGAACGTTACTATCTATTTTAACGAACAACAGAAGAAAGATCTGGTAAAACTGGTGCATGAGAGCCTGGTGAAGGATGGGTTTTACATCATGGGAATGTCAGAATATATGGCAAAAGATGTAGAACATTTATTCAAGGCGTACCGTCCAATGCTCAAAGTATTTCAGAAACTGGAAAAATAATTATCCTCTTTTCAGAAAACTTCGTTTCTTTTTTGGAAGTGGATCCAGACCAGATAACTCCCGGTTCTTATCCGTTTTCTCTTCATGTGCTTTGATTTCGCCTCTCATCATGTAAAAATTGAAGACTACCGCTGTCAGGATGAGCAGGCTCCCTACCCATAGTCCGATACCCTTCGGTCGTATCGCTTCTATGGTCCACATCATGAATAGAATTAATAACAGGCCAATGACGTAAAATGGACCCCATAGCCTGAGATTTAAATATTTCATCGGATACTCCTCTTTATGATTGTTATCTACATAAATACTGTGGTACCCTGGCTTCAGAAGTACTGGTCTGTGATGAGTAAGTACATATTTATGCAGGTTCTCATCTGTAAGCATATGATTCGGGAAGATCACTATTTGCGATACGGAATAATTCTTCTCATCGCCATGTTCATCCTCATGAGTGGATGTGTTGAGGTAACTCCTCCAACCGGAACTCAGAATGCATCATCATATGGGCCGGCAGGAACCGGAGGAAATCTCACCAGTGGTCTTGATGCCAGAACTCCTACTCCAACTCCTACTGATTCCTCTTCATCCGGTCCGGTAGGAACACAAGAACCGGTTTCAGGCTCTTCTGCATCTCAATCAACAGAAAGCAATGTATCCGGTCCGCAAGGGAAGATACCTGCCCCTCCCGTTGCTGCAGTGGTTCAGGTTACTCCACGAAGTTATGAAGGGCTTCCCACCACTGATCCTACCCAGTCATACAGTGCGAAAACAAACACCTCGGTAATCGGCCCTGGAAAACAGTTTGTCAATATTTATGAAATAAACCATAGTTTTTCCAATGATGCGGTAGCGTATACGTACAATCTGGTAACCCCCCCTCTCTATATTGATCTGGAATTCAACCCGGTTTTGGGAACAGATGTCATATCGTACCAGAAACGAACCGGGAACAAAGATGGACAGATCGATGTTACCGTGAACAGGCCACTGAAAGATGCCTGGTTTGAGATGCGGGTATACAATCTGAAAGATGGATCTGAAGTCATGAGGGAAGGGTTTGGAAAAACCTATAGTCAGGATAATAAATCCGTCTCACTCCTTTCATCCGGCTCTTATCAGTTTGACTTTGTCGGCAATCAGATGAATGCCACGATAATCCTCAAAGTTCCGATGAGTGAAGAAGCGCTTCGCCAGTATCAGAATGTTACCGGTATGCTAACTAACCAGAAGCAGGAGTCCGGACTCATTCCAAATGTATTTCTCCTCCTTAGCGATCTTCCTGCTCAATGGGTACAGGCAGGAGATATTGTCAAAACTGATTCAAAGTACCAGTCCATCTTTGTCTTCCCGGCATCCGGGTACAAGTTAGACCAGAAAATTCAGAAGTTCACCTCCCCAGATGCAGCAAAATCAGCTCTTGAATCTCTCAAAACTGCAGCTAGTGGAGAAAATCCTGCAGTAGCCCTGGTTGGTCAGAGTGGATTCCAATATGAATCCGTGCGTAAATCCGAACTTGCATTTATTCAGGGATATTATCTGGTAGATCTTGTCAGTTACTCTGTTCCCCCTGTTCCCATAAGTGAACTCCAACGGTATGGGGGAATTATTGTATCACGGATAAATGCTTAACCCTGATCCTTCTTGTAATTTTTTGAATGATTCGGGATCATTAATATTGGTAAACGTAAACAACCCGGGATCAATTTTTCGAATCTCATCCACCGGAATAATTCTGGTATCAAGCACATCAGTGATATCCCGAAGCCGGTGTGCAGAGTGATTGGTAAAAAACCCTATCAACGCTTCTCTTCGATACACCGCATGGAGGGGCTCAACATATCCATCTTCCCAACCCGGAATTGCGACATCAGCAGATCCGATTCGATGAAAAAGAAAATTGATCACCTCAGGATTTAACAAGGGCATATCACAGGCAACAATGCATATCAAATCGCCATTTGCAGCAATTGTGCCCATTCGAATACCTTCAGCCGGCCCCTTTCCCTCCTCTTCGTCTACTACACAGGGATAAGGAAAAAAATCTTCAACCTCTTTTTTTTGAGTACTATTTCTGCAGGAAAGAATAATCTCATCAGTAATTTCTGTAAGGGTACGAATCTGTCTTGATAAAAACGATTCTCCCTGGTATTCAAAAAGATACTTTGATTGGCCCTGTACTCTTGACCCCATCCCTCCCAGCAGGATGAGTGAACTTCGTATAATCTTCTCTTGCATTACTCCAGATCCTGAAAATAGTTTTTAAGTTTTCCAAATTTTTTACTGGTTTCTGCTTCTATTCTGAGTAGTTCCTGTTTTATCCAGGGGTCCGGGGTAAACCCTCCGATTCCATTCGATGCAACAACCCGGTGGCAGGGAATAATTATGGGGGTCACATTTCGTTTCATTGCCATGCCAACGACTCTTGCACTGGTATCTGTCTGCCTGGCTATCTCTCCATACGTACGGACAGATCCATAGGGAATTGTCTGAACTGCCTGGTATATCCGGTTATATGCGGTATCTTCAGTAGGAAACTGGCAAACGAGGGGCTCCAAAGTTGTCACTTTTCCTGCAAGATACCGGGTGATTGGTTCAGGCACCGGACCGGGAATCCCGGTTTTGTGAAAACGGATCCGATGAACGATATTGCCGGTCCATGTGACATTGACAAACCATAATCCGAGTCTGCAGGATCCTTCACTCATTTCCATCCCCTGATCAGTTTGGCAAAATCTTCATAGGTGCAGGATACCAGTTCATCCTGTATCCATCCGGGAAGACGGGTTCGAATCTGATCTTCTAAAAACCGTTTTTCTCCAAATACTAATATTCCTCGATCCTCTGGAGTTCGAAGAACTCTCCCCAGTGCCTGTTGTACTTTATTAAGGGCAGGGAGAGTGTATGCCAGGAATTTTCCCTCCTCTCCATATCTCTGGGTGTAATAATCCATGATCATCTGTCTTACCCGGTTCCAGGGGGCAAGAGGCAGTCCGATAACCATTGCACCTGTGAGCATTTCCCCGCGGTAATCTAGTCCTTCTGAGAACTTTCCTCCACAGACCGCAAATAAAATTCCTGATTTGCCCATTCTTGGAAGATTCATAAACCGTGATAACAGTTCACCCGCTTCAGAACTCTCTTTGGGTTCGATGAACACCTCTTTGTGAATATGCATCTCCGCTTGTCTGACCACACTCTCCAGGACCTGGTAGGATGGGAAATATACTGCAAGGTTTCCCGGTCCCGAAGCAAAAGCCAGGATATATTTTATGATTCTATCCGAATGTTCCTGATTCTGCCTCATGGAATATGCTGAAGTGATATCTGAGGCTCCCAAAACGAGGCGGTTCTTTTTTGGGAAAGCATTGGGGAGTTGAAACTGTCTTACGGGAACATTCTCGGTTACCATTCGGAAATAAAGTTGCTGGTAACTGGAAAGCGGTGTCAGGGTGCCGGAGATGAGGACCATGCTATGATGTTCTTTCCCAAGGGCTGACAATGAGGGTGCTGGATCAATATTCTGAGCTTTGAGGGTGATTTTATCCTGCTCTTTCTGATACACGGTGAGATATCCCGGATTATAGAGTGACAAGTTAAGCCGGTAGAGAAAATTGGTTAGCCGCTCAATCCCGGTAGCTTTATAATCTCCCTTTTTTGTGTTAGTCTCTTTCACAATCTCCGAGACTTCCATTAATTGATCAACCACTTCTTCAATACTTGAGTAAAACGATTCTCTGAGTATCATCCGGGAGAAGATTGCCGGATCAAACCAGTCTTCACTCTCCATAGATCGTTTGAGTCCTTCAATAAATTTTCCGATCTGGGGGATAAGATGACGAATTGCCTCCAGGTTTTTCATCTCTTTCTTTAAGGATCCAATCTCTCTCTCCGCAGCTTCCAGTGCCTGTTGATCGAGAGATACTGAAAGGATGTCCTGCATAACATCACCGCAGTTATGGGCTTCATCTATCAGAAGAAGAATTTCGGACGGTTCACGTTGAAGATTCAGATACAGTTGCTCTCTTATCTGATCATCAAAGAGGTGGTGGTAATTGAGGACCAGAAGATCAACCTGCTGAGATGCCTGCATCATCACTTCATAAGGACACAAACCCTCACATACATCTCCCACCTGTCTGGGTTCAACTCCTTTGGAAGAGATGATGTCTGCTTTTCTCCTGCAGGATTCGGATGGGATTAATTTGATTCCCCCTCCTTTTTCAGAATATATTGCCGTACGGCTTCTGATATAATATGGGCATAGGAGAGGATGATCCGGATCATTCTTTTTGATCTGCTGAAGAATGAAGGGATCACGGGATGGATCCATAGCCCCTTTATCTGCACGCTCTTTCATCAGGGATGTCGAAAATAATTTGACTCCTTCACATTTCCGGTATACATCCCCTACTCCCCCCAGCGGACAGAGGGAACCTTTCCCAACCAGGTATGAATATTTTAATCCAGGTTGCTTTTTTCTGATAAGATCAAGTTCTCTGATATATGTGGCAAGTTGAGAAATGGTTCGCACTGCAACAATGACCATCCGATCTCCTCGTTCTGCAAGCAGAGCTGAAACAACACTGGATTTTCCAGAACCGGTAGGTGCGTCTATCAGAAGAATACCGCCATCATGAGCACATTTGGCAGCCTCTTTTAGCATATCCTCTTGTCCTGGACGAAAGGAGGAGTACGGGAACCACCGGTCAAGCTGGGTCATGCCGTATCTGTTGGTCTTGCTTCCTCTTATGTCTGACAGGATCGGCTTTGAGAAAATAAATTTCCTGATAATTCAATTCAGGTTAAAAAAATAAAAAAAAGAGAGAAATTCAGATTAAATGCCGTTCTCTTTGAATGTTGCTGAGTACTGCATATCAGTCCCTTTGATATGCTTCGTAACCCAGTCTTTCAGAAATGTCATAATTTCCAGGGAAAGTCCGAGTTTGCCTGCCTCGAAATCTTTCTGAAAATTTTCTACTGATGTTACAAATCCTTCGTGTTCCTTTTTATGTTTCAAAAAAGCAGGATATTTGAATTTTTGCATATAGGTCTCTTCTGTTTGAAAATGATACACAGTATATGCTGCAAGTTCATCAATAATCTGTGATGTTACTTGTTTTCCCTGCTTTTGGAGCATTGCTTCATGAAGTTTATTGATAAGATCGATCAATTTTTTGTGTTGATCATCAATTTCATGGATCTGGACACTCAAATCATCTGTCCACTTAATAATTGCCACTATAGGAGGTGGATCGGCTTTGACTAAAGGAATTCCGGTGTACTGGTTCTTATCAATCCTGATCCGAAAAAAATCCTGAATGGTTTTCTAAACGGCGAAGGTAATTCCATCCAGATTGGATCTGAATAATTATGTCATATAAAAGGATAGCAATAAAATAAGATTATATTCTTATTAAACCATATTAATTCCAGAAAGAGAATATTTGGTTTATCAATGAAATCGTTACCGGACTCTTCAGATATGATTCATCCTGCCACGGCTCTCAGTAATCCTGATCTCAGCCTGGTGATTATGAATGCATTACCTGATGCCGTTCATATCATTGATGAGAACCTTCGGATCCTTGCCTGTAACCAAGCAATGATCCGTTTCCTTGAACAATCCGGGATGAAAGGATCAGTGATCGGGAAAACTCTTCCAGAAGCGTTCCCTTTTCTTCGTGAATCTATTTTTACGATTTATCGGAACATTTTTTCAAGTGGTGCAGGTTCGGAAGAGGATGAAACTGCACGGATAAATGATACACGGATAGTTATTGAAACAACCCGGATTCCGATTTTTCTGGATACCAAAGTAATTCAGGTCGTAACTGTCATCCATGATATTACCAAAAGAATTCGAATTCAAAATGAAATTTCACGAAGGACCCGGATTCTGGAAGCAGTTAACGCAATAATCCGTATATCAGCAAGGGTTACGACTGAAGAGGAGTTATGTAGTGAAGCTCTCAATCAGGTAATTACTCTTCTCGCATTTGATGCCGGCGGAATATACCACTATAATGCAGAGACTCATATTGCCACCCTTTCCTGTCATCAGAATCTTCCTAAGGGTTTTCTTAAAGAAGTGAAGATTTGCAATATTGAAAATTTCTTCCAATATGATTTGTTAACGAAAGGAGAGGGATTTTTCGTAGATAAATACTCGGATCTGAATCCGGACAGGGGAGCCAGATATGGCATTTCATCGTTAGCATCCATACCCATCATGAGTAAATCCGGTCTTGCAGGGATCCTTAATGTTGCTTCCTACAGGCCGTATCATTTCACTGAAGAGGAACAGGAGCTCCTTCGGGCAATCGGAATTGAGATCGGAAATGCATTGGATTCCATTCGGGTGCAGCGCGAACTCATCATCCAGCAACAAAATACTGTCAATCTGGTTGATTCTCTTTGGGATATGATCCTGATCATATCTCTGGAAGGAAAAATAATCGGCGCAAACAGGGCATCTTCGCTGGTGCTGGGATTTGAACCCGATCAATTAGAAGGGTTGATGCTCGAAAAGGTGATTTCTGATCCAAAGATTCGGGACCGGATGATTCATGCTGGCAGGCACGGTGCTCCAAGGGTACTGAAAGCCCGACTCTTTCATCGAGACGGACATTTGATTGAGACGGAAATCGTGATCAGTAATGGGAGATGGGATCGCGAACTTGTATCAATAGCTGTGATTCGTGACCGGACATTAATTGCACAGGCAGAAGAACGACTGAAAGAAAGCGAAGAACGTCATCGGCTTTTACTTGAGCGTCTTCCTGATTATATTCTCGTGGTCCGGGATGGTATCATCCTCTACATCAATCCGGCGGCATCGGCATTGATTGAAAATACTCATGACACACCACAAAATATTTACTCGTATATTTTGCCCGATTATCAGGAAACCCTTCGGCACGCTCTTGCCGGAATCTCTTCAGGTGTTCAGACCGGTTCGTTTGAAATAAAGATCCAAAACCGACAAAAAGTCCGGACAGCTCTTGTCAATGTCGCATCAATAAAATATGGCGATAAACCTGCCTGCCTTCTCGTCCTTACTGATATAACCGAGCGAAAACAGGTTGAATCAGAAATTATTAACAATGCCCGGGTCTCTGGAATTATTGGCAGAATAATCTCTGTTATTCATCGGGCAGAAACCCTGGATCAATTATCAAACCAGTCTGTTGCTTCTATACTCAAAGAGACTGGAATTCGGGCTGTCGCTTTGTACCTGGTGGAAAAAAATCGCTTAACTGGTGAAATGGTACACCATAAAGGACTTTCAGGTGTCATAATCCCCTCGTTAGAACAGCATATCATTTCGGTCAATACATTACGGAAATATCTCAATGATGGTCATCTCTTCATCAATCGTACTCTGCATGAGGAATATCCGAATATTTCCTTTCCGTCTTCCATATCCTCGGTCTTCGTAGTTCCCCTGCTTTCCGGACTTGACATCTCCGGTGTTCTACATGTATTTGTAAAAGAAGAACAGGCCCAGGATCCGGTACTATCAGAGGTTCTTCCAACCATTGGAAGAGAACTTGGTACTGCCATTTCTCAGCTTCGGACCCAGGATGAACTGAGGAGTAGTGAAGCAAACCTTCAGATCCTATTCAGATCCATTACCGACATGGTGTTTGTCATCCGGATTGACGGTGTGGTTATGGCCATCAATGATGCGGTGAAGTTCTCTTTAGGATTCTCTGAAGAAATGATGGTGGGCCGGACTCTTGACACCTGTCCTGACGAAATAACTTTTCATGCCAAGTCGCTCGTGGATCTTATCCGGTCTGGCAATGAAGGCGGTCAGGTAGTACTGCTTCGAAGGGATGAAAGTACCCTGACAGGAGAAGTCCGGATTACCAGCGGGATGTGGAACGGAGAAGAGGTCCGATTCTGTGTCGTCCGTGATATAAGTGAACAGGTCTTTATTGAACATGCCTTGCGCCAGAGTGAGGAGCGATTCAGAGCAATATTTGAACAGGCCAGCATTGGAATGGTACTGACCGATGCAACCTGTCATATTATCCAGACCAACGAGTATTTTCAACAGATGATTGGATACACCGCTTCCGATCTATTTGGACGCCATATATCAGATCTCACATTCTCAGATGATCATCCCAAAGAAATGGATCTGGTAAATGCACTGACCGAAGGTTCACACACAGGAAGTGTCAGCCTGGAAAAACGATATATTCACAAAGATGGGTCCATTATCTGGAGTCTGATTCGGATGATCACCCTGACTGGTGAAGATGGAAAGGTTATCGGAATTATTGGTGCCGTTCTGGATATTACCCGATCCAAAAAAGCCGATGATGCATTAAAATCCGCCTTAAAGAAATTAAACCTCCTCTCTTCAATTACCAGACACGACATTTTAAACCAGCTTACCGGAGTGATTGGATATAATGAGATCATCTCCATGATGGTTGATGATGAGGGAATTACTCAGTATCTGGAAAAACAGCGAAAGGCAGCAGAGACGATCAAGCACCAGATAGAATTCACCCGGTATTATGAAGATCTGGGGGTGAACGAACCCGGGTGGTTTGTTATTGACGAACTGGTAGCCCGGGCAGTATCGCGACTGGATCTCAAAGGGATTAAAATTATCACCCAGACAAATTCACTTTCCGTGTATGCAGATCCTTTGATCGAAACGGTGGTATATAATCTTATTGAAAACGCCGTCCGTTACAGTGAAAAAGGGACTCACATTTCTATTACCACAGAAAAGAAAGAAGGGGAACCATCACTCTACCTTCTCATATCCGATGATGGTGTTGGCATCTCTCTATCAGATAAGGATAAGATTTTCCGGAGAGGATTTGGGAAAAATACGGGTTTTGGTCTTTTCCTTGCCAGAGAAGTACTGAATATTACGGGAATGTCCATTCAGGAGACGGGCACTCCTGGAGAGGGTGCCAGGTTTGAGATAGTGGTCCCCCCTGGTATGTATCAATGACCTGGAGATGCTCTAAAAAACACATCCCGAAATCGGGAATCTGTTCATCATAGTTAGCAGGTGAATTTTGTCACCGCCTCTGACACCCCTTTCGCTACTGACTGGACATCATGAACAATTTCTTTCAACTGGTCCAGGGAAGATGAGGTCTCTTCAGTAACTCCTGCCATATTCACTGCTTCATCTGCTGTGCCTTGCATGAGATCTGATACTTCATTTACACTTGCTGCAATTTCTTCTGCATTTGCGGCTTGTTCTTCAGACATAGAAGCAACCTGTTCCATGTATTGGGATATTTCATCCACTGATGAAGCAAGTTGCCCGAAAACTGCGAGTGTCTGATGTAAGGCTACATTCCCTTCATGTACCGCATTTGTGGCCAGAGAGACTGCACTTGAAGCATTTTCTGATTTTTTCTGCAGACTTGAGATCATATCCGCAATATTTTCTGCTGAACTGCGTGATTCAGTAGCCAGGGCTTTCACTTCAGCGGCGACTACGGCAAAACCCCGGCCCGCATCTCCCGCCCTTGCGGCCTCAATCGCAGCATTCAAAGCAAGTAGATTGGTCTGACTGGCAATATCGGTAATCACTCTGACAATCTTTCCGATTTGGCCCATCTCCTGTTGAATCTCCTGTATTATCCGGGCTGTCTCTTCAGAATTCTCTGTGATTACTTTCATACCTTCTTCTGCTTTTTGAGCTAAATCAGTTCCGGTTCGTGCGAGTTCATTGGAATGTATCGAGAGAGAAGCAACCTGTTCTGTCTTTTGGGAGACGTCTCCTACGGTCACTGAAAGATCCTCCATTGCACGAAGAACCTGAGAGACTCCCTCTTTGCCCTGTTCAGCATTTGTAGAGACGGTGCTTGCATTTTTCGCCAGTTGAGCAGCTCCCTGTGTTATTTCTATAACACTTCCACTGGCCATATCAGAGCTTTTCCGCAAACCCTCTACTTCATGGGTAATCTTCTCAATCGCATCTCCCACCTGATTTCCAATATCATCGAGAGCCTTTCGAAATGATACCCAGTCTCCAACTATTCCTGCAGTTTCGTCAACTCTGGTGGAAAAATCATACCTGGCGTAGGATTCAGCAACTCTCATCGCTTCATTTACCGGACCAGTAATAGAATTGAGAATCTGGTTTACTCCGGTGATAACCTTCTGATAATCACCGTGATGGTTTTCCGGGTCAACACGATAGGTAAGATTCCCTGCAATAGCCTGATCTGCCAGCCTCGTCGTATCTTCAACGAGTCTTGATACTGACTCACGGGCGACATCCAAAGCGGAATTGATCTTCACCATATTGGTGTATGCTCCCGATGTTGTATCATCAGATTCCAGAACGGTAGTTGAGAATTTCATATCTCCTGATGCCAGCTTATGAATGGAATCTGATATGATTGTTACCGACTCATCGAGATATGTTATTACATTTACCTGCTCAGTGAGATCAATATAAATTGCGACAAGTTTGGTAATGATTCCATCAACATTCAGGAGTGGTATATAGGTAAAGTCAAGGATTCGTGTACCCATATCAAATCCGACAGTTAACCTTCCTCTGGTAGGCTTTTTCGTTTCGAGAGAATTTTTCAGACTTCCTCCAGAACGGTTGAGAATTTTGAAATCCCCAATATTCATGGAAAGAAGTCTTTCCTGAGGGATATGAGAAATGTCAATAAATGCCTGATTTACGGATAATATCTTTCCGGAAATATCAAGGGTCATAATGGAAGCGGGGCATGTACTTACCAGAGTTTCCGATTCATTTACCTGGTTTACAAGGGCTGTTACATCAGCAAATATTTCAAAAAAAACACTGATCTCTCCTCTCCGGTTTTTGACCGGGATATAGGTATATTCCAGGTGTTTAATTCCAGCAGGTAGATCAATAACCATCTTTCCTCTTGCTGGTTTTCCACTCTTTTTGACATCTTCCAGGGTCAAGCCTGTTCGCTCTTTGATGACAAAATCCTTCAGGTTCATACTTTTTCCCTGCTCCCGGGTATATCCCGTGATCTCTTCAAAAGCAGGATTAATGTCATGTATCTGAAGATTCTGATCGATTGTGATGATTCCATATGGACTATGAATCATAAGAGCAGTGATCTCGTCTATCTTCTGTATCTCCTCAGTGATATCCATATACATGAGAACGAGACTGGTTACGGTATTGTTTACATCAAAAACCGGAACATACCGATAGTTTAGGACTTTAATAAAATCTCCAAAATCCACAGTCATTCTTCCAGAGACTGGTTTTTTCGTCTGCATCAGATCAATAATTTTCCCCCCTTCTCTGGCTATAACTGAGAAATCTGACAAGGTCATCGTCAGTAATTTCTCTGATGGGAGTTTGGTTAGTTCCAAAAATGCGGGATTTACTGTGAGAATCTTTCCAGCAAGATTTGTAGATATTATTGCTGCAGGGCTTCCAGAGATCAAAGATTCAGAGTAATGAATCCTGTTTACTACTTCGGTCTTATCAGTAAACATCTCATAAATTCTATTTACTGTTCCATCTTTTTCGATAACCGGAATATACATATAATCCACATGCCGGGTTCCGGAAGGAAAACTGGCAATAATTGTTCCTCCCTTTGGTTCCTTTGCAGCAACCGCATCTGATATTGTTGCCCCTTTCCTGTCAATAATCTGGAAATCGGTCAGTTTCATCTGGAGGCTATGCTCTCTCGTGTATCCGGTGATTCGTTCAAATGCAGGATTAATATCCAGGACCTGAAGATCAGAATCCAGAACCATCAATGCTGCAGGACAACTATGAAATATTGTTTGTATTTCGTGAGATCTTTCCGCTTCACGAATCAGCTCTTTTTCTTCGGTGAGATCCCAAATACTTGCCATGAGGCAGGGTTCCTGACGATAATGAACCGGGCATAGGGTCACTTTAGCCGGGAAAACCTCTCCCGTCAGTCTGCGATGATTCCATTCAAAGGTGACGGTTTCCCCCATGATCGCTCTTTGAATGTACATGCCTGCTTTGATGTCCGAACGGGTTCCATCAGATTGTATCTCCGGGGAAAGAATAACTGGTTCTTTCCCGATAATATCCTGCATTGAAGATGCATGAAACATGATGACTGTCTGGGTATTGCAATCAATGAAAAGACCATTTGAACTGACTATCTGAATTGCTACTGGAGTTGCATCGATTATCGTTCTGAAAGTGGCAGCATCCTCAACAGTAAATTTTTGTTCCCCATTCATACCCATCACCCGAATGTTGAGTGATACAACGGGAGGATATAAAATGGTATCACTAACAAACTACTGATAAATTCATGATATTGCGAATTCGTTTTCTGGTCCCCTGCATCCATCCCATGATGCAGTCAGAAGATCCTGATAGAAAAGCTGGAGAGATGGTATGCCTGTAATTCGAGGGAAGGTATTACTGCTTACGTTTCTCGTTCTATGTGGATTTTTTTTCATACCTTCATTTTGCGATACCTTAGAGCAGAGTGCATATAATTCTCCAATGAATAATTCTACATCTGAAGGACCAGTTTTACTCATTCTTCCTGCAACCATATCTGAGCCGGGCATTTATCACATCACACAGGACTGGACGATTCCTAATAATTCCACTCCTCTTACCATTCTGAGTAGTGATGTGATAATTGACGGGGGAGGTCACCTCATCAATGGAACAGTGTTCTCAGAAAATAGTGTCGGGGTCTGTATTCAGGGTTTAGAAACGCCGGTGAGTAATATTTCCCTTCAAAATATTTCGGTATCTGGGTATCAGATGGGGATAGATATCAATGAAACGAGAATGGTAACCATAGATACCAGCATTCTCCACACAAACCAGATATCTGGTTTAACCATACGAAATAGTTCTGATGTGAGTATCTCCGAAACGATTCTCTCTGAGAATCAGGGGGCAAATGGGAGTGTGGGAGGGAACGGTCTGAATGTAATTTTATCTGAAAATATCTCTGTTTCCCGGTCACAATTTTTGAACAATGGATTTGGAGGTTCTGGATCTGGATTTGTTGCAGTTCAATCATCATTTTCTCTTTCTGATTGTGTGTTTTCTGGAAACTCGGCATCTGGTATCGAAAGTAAAAATGCAGGGACTGGATCCATTCTTCGGGATCTTACCGTGACGGGAAATGGGGGGAGCGGTATATCAGTTACCCAGTCTGAGGGAGTCCAGATATCCGGGTGCCGTATTGAACAAAATACTCAGGGAGGACTTGATGTATCAGGTTCGAAGAATGGATTTTTGGTAGATAATCAGGTTTCTGAAAACCAGGTGGGTATCAGTCTTTTTGAATGTGAAGATTTTAGTTTAAGCGGAAACATTCTGAAAAGTAACAAAATCAACCTTGACGTTACTGGTAGTTCACCATCAAACTATGATCATGTGATTGATCGTTCCAATCATGCTGATAATCGGGCTGTCTGGTACCTGAATTCTCCCCGGGAAGTTACTATCGGTCCCTCAGATAATCCAGCGTGTATCTATATCGTCAATGGATCTGACATTATTATTTCTGATCTGGTATTAAGTCATAATGGCGTTGGAGTATTTCTTATCGGGAGTCGTAATATTTCTTTGATCCAGGTAGCCGCTCTGGATAATGCATTTGGTATTCGTGCCGGGTATGGAACCTCTGATATTTCTCTGGTAAATTGTACTGCAGAAAATAATCTGATCGCCGGATTTGCCACTAGCCTTGGAAGCAATATTTCGTATCGATCATGCTCAGCCCAGAATAATCTCGTTGGGTTTGTTGGGTCAGAGAGTTCACGGCTTATCTATCTCGGGTGTTCAGCAGAACGGCAGGACGGGCTACGAAAAAGAGGTCCATCCGGGTACATGATCTCTGACTGTGATCATGTGCAGATCATCAATTCCTCTGCAAATAAAAATGGGTTTGATGGAATTTATGTCAAGAATTCCTCTGCAGTACAGATTTCAGGCACAACTCTTCAGACTAATGCCATTGCAGGTCTTGCGGTATTATCAGATGGCGTGACCGTCGTTAATTCAAGTATATCAGCAAATAAAGCCGGAGGAATTCTTATCTATGGGAATCAATCGGCACTTATTGGCAATAGGATATCCGGTAATTCAGGTCGAGGGTTGATCATTGACGGATCCGGTAATACCCGAATCTGGAATAATGTATTTAACAATACGAAAAATGTAGAAGTGACGAAAACTTCCCATTCAACGATATGGAATATCTCTCCACAGGAAGGAGTTACAATTACCGGCTCACCATACCTTGGAGGTAATTTCTGGGGAAATCCAAACCGTTCAGGATTTTCTGACACTTGTATCCCGGATAGTCAGGGATATTGTCCGGCCCCTTATAAACCCGGAGGAAGTGATTCTGATTATTATCCCCTTGCCCGATATGAAAACATCGCTGCTTTTTCAAATACTTCTGTATCCTCTTTCTCCTCTGGTAAAATTACCGGAGATTTGAATCAGAATAACCGGGTTGAATTCGATGATGTGGTTACCCTTATGGAGTTGATAACTGAGAATCAGACTTCAGATCTTACATGGGATTTGAATTCAGATAAGAGGATAAATCTTCAGGATGTTATTGTTCTCTTTGAAAGGCTGGATACTGATTCCTGACTTTCTGTCTTCTCATTTTAAGAACAGATACGGGGTGACATCCCGGTCAGGATCCGAATGGTGAAGCATCTGAAAAAAGAATAGGAAGATGATTGAATCATATGATATATTGCGAAATACTGATCAATTGGGATTTTCAAATGGTCAGAGGTTCCTGTTTTCAGGTCAGCCAACTCTGCCTGGTTGCTCAGAAACCGGTTATTTCTTTCCTGCTTGCGGGAGTTTTTTCTGTTCTTCCCGTTTCATTGATTCACGCTGTTCAATCGCATCCAGCCCTTTAATCATAAAACCAATCTTTACAGCCTCACGTTCAAGTTCCGCATCTTTTATCCGGAGTTTTTTTAAGGTATCTTCGAGCTTTTCAATCACTTCAGGAGCAGTCTTCGTCCGGTTTCCTTTCATAATGTCAAAGATATCATCGAGATAGATACCTGAAGTTTTAGAGATTGCTACCGGAGAAAATTCTCTCAAGCGTGAGAGAAGATCCGGCGGGATCGGTACACTCCAAGCGATATTTTTTATTTTCTTGTCTTCATCGCGGCCTCCAAATAACATTGATATTCCTACTGGAAGAACCAGTGCTTTTATGATAACAATTATACTAAAAAGACCTGTCATGCCGCTCATACCCATATCTGCAGTTCTAAAGAAAGTCCTTTCGCTCTATGAAATGAGATGGCCTATATAGGACCAGTACCAACGTCTATTACCCCCCATTATTATGATATCAGTTCTTCTTGTTGATGATGAACCAGTTCTCCTTGATATTGGCCGGATGTTTCTGGAAAAGACAGGAGGATTTACGGTAGGACAAGCTGCATCAGGAGAGGAAGCCCTTTCACTCCTTCAAAAAAATCCGTATGGAGCTGTTGTCGCTGATTATGAGATGCCTGAAATGGATGGTCTTGCTCTTCTTCGAGAGGTTCGTTCTCAATATCCAGAACTCCCTTTTATCCTGTTTACTGGTAGAGGAAGAGAGGAGGTTGTTATTGAAGCCCTCAATAGCGGAGCGGATTTTTACCTTCAGAAGGGCGGAGATCCAAAAGCTCAATTCACCGAACTCGCCCATAAAATTCGCCAGGCGGTGGCAGCCAGGAAAGCCTCTTCAGAAATCCGGGAAAGTGAGGAGACCTTCAGACAATTTTTTGAAGCTGCTGGTGAAGCAATAATCATTCTTGATCGAGAGCGGATCGTTGATAGTAACCATCAGGCTAATACCTTGTTTGCCCGGACCCGCGATGAAATGATAGGAAGAGTTCCATCAGAACTCTCAACCTCAATACAACCGGATGGAACGAGCACCACGGATTTTATATCCGCGAATATTGAGCTCGCGTTATCTGGTTCATTTCCCGTATTTGAGTGGCGTATTATTCGTTCTGACAATTCAGTTATTGATACTGAAGTGAGTATGAGTTGCATTACCATCCATGGAAGACGGTTGATTCATGCAATTATCAGGGATATTTCTCTGCGGAAACTTGACCTGAAACTCCGTCAGATGAATGAACTCAGACTTGAAGCGATGATCGGTCTCTATTCCATGCGGGATAATTCACTCAAAGAAATTATTGACTTTTCTCTTGAGAGTGCGGTTACCGTAACCGCAAGTGAGTGGGGATACCTTGCCTTTGTCAGTGACGATGAAAAGGTTCTGACCCTGTATTCATGGTCTAAAAATGCCCGGGACAACACTGTTTTGCTCAATAAACCTGCAACCTATCCTATTGAAACAGTAAAGATCTGGGCGGATGTAATCAGGACACGTCAGGCAGTCAGTGTAAATTCCAATATTGATGATAAAGATTTTCCTGGTGATCATCCAGAGATCATCCGGCATATGACCGTTCCGGTTTTTGACCGGGAAAATATTGTCATTATTGTTGGAGTTATCAATAAGCAGGATCCCTACGATGAAGAGGATATCCGTCAGTTACACCTTCTGACCACCGGCATGTGGGGTATCATCAGAAGGAAGAAGACGGAAGAGATTCTTCAGAAAAAAAATTATGAACTTGCTGCAGCATATGAACAACTTCGGACAATTGAAGAAAATCTACGGGCGAGTGAAGAACGATATCGCGGCCTTGTTGAGCGTAGTGAAGATGTAATTATTCTTCTGAACGAACAGTTTATTCCGATCTATCTTTCACCTGCTTTCTCTGAAATCACCGGGTATGCTGAAGAAAAGGTACTCGGAAGATCTCTTCCCCTCGATATGTTTTCTCCAGAAGACCAGGAAAAAGTCCGCCATATGATGGACGAAGCGGTATCAGGTCATCCCATCTCTCACTTTGAGATTCAGGTAAAAAGTAAAGCAGGAACCCATGTAGTTCTTGACATGCGATGTGTTCCTATCTATCATCAAAGTCTTTTTACCGGAGTTCAGGTGATCGGTCGGGATATAACCTCCTACAAAACTCTGGAAAAAGCTCTTGTACAGGCAAATCAACGTCTCACTCTCCTTGCCGATCTGACACGTCATGATATTCTGAATAAACTCACGGTTCTTGGGGGGTTTTTGGATATCGTTCGTGATGGATGTGTACCAGGTGATCAAATTACTGATACAGCAGGAAAGGCACATGACTCGATAGAAGCGATCAAATATCTGATAGAATTTACGCGGGATTATCAGAGTCTTGGTATTCGTGATGCGGAATGGATTGATGCCGGAGAAGCGTTTACGATTGCCGCAAGCCAGCTGGACCTCAACCAGATTCAGATAATCAATGAATATGTTGGTATTTCAATCATGGCTGACCCACTTTTGAGCAGGGCTTTTTATAATTTAATGGAAAATTCGCTCAGACATGGGAAAACCGTTACCTCTATTCATGGATACACAAAATTGGAAGGAAGTTCTCTCCATCTGATTTTTGAAGATAATGGTCTTGGAGTAAAAAATAGTGAGAAGAATCAGATTTTTGAACGGGGTTTTGGAAATAATACCGGCCTTGGTTTGTTTTTAGTCCATGAGATTTTGAGTTCGACGGGTTTTGAAATTTCAGAAAATGGACAGCCCGGCCTTGGTGCCAGATTTCAGATTATCGTGCCAGAAGGAAAGTTTCGCATAGATACAAAAACATCACTCTGATGTTACGAGAAACAAATTTTCTTTTTTAGAGAGAATCCAGCTCATATAATGGCAGGGGTGATCGATGAGCTGGACCCGGTATCGGTGATACCTATCTATAATTAGTACAAACAGGATAAAAACCTGCAGATTTAAACGGCAAATATGCTGTGCAGACTTTCTTTCTCATGGATGTTTTCATCTCTTCGATGAAGATACTGTTCACCACAAGACTATCATATTTCTCCTGATAATATACCTGTATTTGTGTGGATCGCAATGATGAAAAAATATCGTAATGGAATTATATTATCCATGGTTTTTTTGGTATCAGTATGTTTCATCTCTGCCTGTATATCAACAGATAATAGATTTGAAACAGAACGCCAGGATCTCTTGCTAACTCCCACCTATACTCCGGTACCTGAAAATATTTCTCCAGCAGACAACTCCTCATCAGAGATAACTGGCACTGGAACGGTTCTCTACCAGGATTTGGAAGGAGGGTTTTATGGGATAATTGCCGATGATGGACGTCAGTATCTTCCAGTATCCCTTCCGGAAGAACTAAAGGAAAATGGCACTTTGGTTACCTTTGTTTTTCGTCCCGAACAAGACACCGCGTCAATTTTTATGTGGGGCGAGCATGTACAAATCGTATCAATATCTAAGATCACTTCTTCTTCTCCGGATAGTTCGAGTTCACCGTTCATTGAGTATGAAAAAGCCGGAGGGGTGATGGGGTCATATGAAATGCTTTGGATTTATCCTGATTTAAAAGGGAAAGTAATAAAGTGGAATCAGGAGGGAAACTTTTCTCTTAACCAGACTCAAATGGATTCTCTGGTTTCACTGATCAATCAATCGGAAATATCATCCCTCAAAAACTCATCTCTTTCATCAGCATCACTCCCCGATGCTATCTCTTATACCCTTCGATATGGGAACCATACCTTGAGAACTACTGACAAAGAAATGTCAGAGCAGAGTAAACCCTTATTTAGATTCCTTGATCAGGTTTTAAACCAGCATACAATCTCCCCGATTGAAGCAAATGTGACGTTAGAAGGGACCCGCTGGAATCTGATCTCATATGTCAGGTCTGATGGAATTATTGTCAATATTTCAAATCGAACTTCTCCCTCCCTTCAGATAGTAAAGGGTGGGATGATAACCGGAAATTGTGGATGTAATCAATACTCCGGGACATATAATCATTCAGGAAATAATCTCACTTTTGGTATAATTACCCAGACTGAAGTGGCTTGCACCGATCGGGGAAACACCGGAATAGATTTAAATTTTCTTACCCTGATGAGCAAAGTGAGCCAGGTATATGGCAAGGAGCGTATCCTCACATTCAGTGATGCGTTTAATAAATCACTCATGGTCTTTGAACTTTCAAAGTAATCATCTCCTCTGTTTTCCATTTTTCTCCTCTTTTCCGGATGGGGGATCCGATATAAATATCAGCATATCATATTCTCCATCATTCCGTATGGTTTAAGAGATATGACACGGTGAACGTTCGTGATGGGTGAAAAAAATGTTTATCGATGATATAAAAATCGGGAAAAAACTCATTAGTGGTTTTCTCATCGTTGTTCTCATAGCAGTTCTTATCTCAATTATCGGTTTTTTCTTTGTTACCGACCTGGATGACATGAGTGATGAACTCTATACTGATCGCCTTCTCCCCGTTGATCAGTTAGGTAAAATTAATACGGCTCTTTATATTATCCGGGGTGATTCGTATAAGGCAATCCTTCTGCCTGAAGAGAAAGAACGAAGCCTTACTCGCGTAGAAGATGCAGTAAAGGAAATTAACGGACAGATCGCTTTATACGAGAAAAGCCTTTTGCTTGATGAGGAAAAGAAAAGCCTTGACAATTTTAAAGTTGCATGGGGTACGTATTCATCAGAATTAACTCCTGTTATTGCAGCCATTCAGAATGACAAGAAAGAGGAAGCGATATCACGTATCGCTGCCGGATCTCCGTTATCTAATGCCCGGACCCTGATGGATACGGCAATTGCAGATTTGAAGAAAATTAATCTGGACAGGGCTGCAGAACTAAAAAAGTCCCAGGATACTGATGCAGGGTTTGCGAAATCCACGATGATTATTCTGACGATACTGGCTGCAATTATTGGGATCTCTCTGGGTGTTTACCTCACCCGGAGCATAACTCTGCCTCTCGGGCAGACTGTCAGTATGATAGAGAATATGAATATCGGCAGACTGGGGATGCGGCTGAAGATGAGTCGGAAAGATGAAGTTGGAGTGATGGCCCAGGCGATGGATAACTTTGCCGATTCCCTTCAGGGTGTAGTTATTGGGAAGATGAATGATATCGCCGATGGGGTGAAGACCGAACTTCTTCCATTCCGTGATGATCAGGATGAGATCGCTCCGGCTTTGAATAAAACCATAACTGCACTTGGAATGTTGCAGGAGGAAACGATGAAACTCATTGGTGCAGCAACATCCGGTAATCTGAATGTACGGGGCGATGTGCAATCATTGAAAGGAGGCTATCAGGAGATCATCAAAGGAATTAATGCCACCTTAGATGCTGTGGTTATCCCGGTCAATGAATCGATGAGACTCGCTGATTCTTACTCAAAAGGAATATACACTGATCGGTTTAATCCGCAGATTCAGGTAGCAGGGGACTTTATCAGATTCAGGGATGCCTTGAATCGTATCGGTATTGAAGGTTCATCTGCGATTTCTGAAGTGCAAAGACAAGTTGAATTATTACTCTCCGGGATGGAAGAGACGAGTGCAAGTGTAGAAGAAGTCACTGCCAGTTCAGGCGTACTTGCTCAAAGTTCAGGTTCGGTGAGTGAGTTAGCGGATCATAGTGGGGATGGAGTCAGGCAGGTGCTGATTGCAATGGACGATCTCTCTGCTACCGTCGGTTCGGTTGCACAAAAAGCAGAAGACGTCTCAAACCTGACGATTCAGGCTGTTGATCTTTCCCATCATGGTGCTTCCCTTGCTGGAAAGGCAGAGGCTGGTATGCAGGGGATTACTACATCCTTTGAACATATGGAGTCATTAGTTGATGATATTTCCAAGCAGATGGCAGAAATTGGAAATATCGTCAGAGTCATCAGTGACATTGCAGAACAAACAAACCTTCTAGCTCTCAATGCGGCGATTGAAGCAGCAAGAGCAGGCGATGCGGGTCTTGGGTTTGCAGTGGTTGCTGATGAGGTCAAGTCTCTGGCTTTGGAATCTCAGAAATCTACGGAAAACATAGCAAATATTATCGGTACCCTCCAGAAGATGTCCAAAGAGGTAAATGAAGCAATGAAATCCTCTTCCGGAGAGGTCCATGTAGGCAGCGAGGCGGTCACTGAAACTCTGAAAGTTTTCAGTGATATCGTTCGCTCGATAAATGAAATCAATAGAAATGTTGGAGAAGTTGCCGGAGCTACACAGGAGCAGGCTGCTTCAGTCGAGGAGATCACCGCAAGTGTTGGTGAAGTAGGTAAAATGATTGAACAGACTGCAAAAGAAGCGGTAGGTTCAGCAGCAGCAAGTGAAGAGTCATCTGCAGCATTGGATCAGATATCCCGGGTTATTGCCAATTCTGCAGAATCAGTGAACCATATTTCTCACGAAATGAGTCGTTTCACTGTCTGATTACCTAATCGTTCCCTTTTTTCCAGATTCTTATCTGTCTCTTTCCGGGAAGGCCATAATAATGAACAGATCTAATATATTCTGATATGAAACTTCAGGGGCGAGGTATTTCCCGGGGAATTGGGTCAGGACCTGTTCTGGTAGGACCGGATCCGATATCATTTCTTTCAGGAGTGGATCCGGAGACCGGTATTGTAATGGAGAAAGGGCATCCTTTGGAAGGGAAGGATATTACCGGAACTGTTCTGGCTTTTGAATATGGGAAAGGATCAACAGTTGGAAGTTATATTCTCTATGCATTATCTAGAAGCGGTCATGCCCCAGCTGCAATTATTAATACTGAAGCAGAGACGATTATCGCTGTAGGTGCGATAATGGGTAACATCCCCATGGTGGATCGATTATCTATACCGCTTACCGATCTTCCGGCCGGCTCCACCGCTCAGGTGAATGGTACTGATGGTTCAGTAACCATTAGCATATAAAATAGGGGACTTATTGTCCCACATACCGGTATTGTTCTGCTGATTTCTGATCTAAAAACGTATACTTAAAGTCTGTTGCGTAATCGTTTATGGTTTTGACCTCAGCGATAGCCTGCTTTTCAAACTGATCTGCAAGATTTTGATATCGCCCTGCGGTCTGAGCCGACTGGGGATCATTTCCTTTCTCCTGGTAATAAACGGCATTCTTCAGGTTGGTTGCATAACTTTCCATATCATTGAGATATCTGAGATATTTCAGGAACACAATCTGTTGCCTGCTGTTCAGATCAGGAAATACCGTTTTTTCAGGGTTTGGCACTTCAAGTTGATAACTTTTCTTGAAATCCTGAACCAGAATCTGCAGCTTTAACGCTTTATCCTGCACGTCCTTCCACTCAAGAGCATTTCGGGACTTCTTTATACTAACATAGGAATCCGTCACCTGGGGAAAACTTGTTTTAATAAATGTGTCCATATCTTTGGCACGCTCCATCAGTGGCGCTCCTTCTGCCATAGATGCAGAATCAACTTTATTCAGGGGTACAGCAGATGGTGGTTTTTCAACAGTTTTTTCTTCGCTTGGCTTTTGGGCTTCCTGTTTTACCTCCTTTTGTATTTCTGAAGCATAAGGTGCAGCCGGAGCCTGTGTCTGAACCGGGCCTGTTGATTGCTTTGATGTTATACATCCGGCGCTAAGGAGAAATCCTGACACCAGAATCAGAGTGAAGAGAAGACGATATTTCATACAATCTGATTGAACCATGACTATAAATAATGTAGGAATCCTCCTGCAGGAAAATACTATCCGGTTGGTTGAGATAGAAGATGATTGCTCAAAATAAACAGTTCGTGAGATTGATATTATTGAATGGTAATATAGATACGTGGATATCTTCTCAATCATTCTGATTATTTTTGGGCTTTGCCTTTTTGAGATTATATCAAGCATTGATAATGCCATTATTAACGCTGAAGTTCTCTCAACAATGCAGCCCAAATATCGGCGCTGGTTTTTGCTTTGGGGGATTCTCTTTGCAGTCTTTATTGTAAGAGGTCTTCTCCCGCTTGTACTCGTCTGGGCATCCACTCCCTCCCTGACTCCATGGGAAGTGTTTACTGCCATGTTCAGTGACAGTCCTGAGGTTCACGATGCAATTGAAACCTCTGCACCGATGCTTCTCATCGGTGGGGGAATATTTCTGGTGTTTCTTTTTCTTCACTGGCTCTTTCTTGAAGACAAGGAATATGGAATCAGGGGCGAGAAATTTATCGAATCAAAAGGAGTCTGGTTTTTTGCCATAGTATCCATCCTTCTTGCAACGATAGTCTGGTTTGCCCTCGGACATAATACCATGATGGCATTTGGAGCAGTTATAGGATCCAGTGCTTTTTTCATAGTTCATGGATTCAGACAAAATGCAGAGGCTCAGGAACAGCAACTCATCGGGGGGAATATGTCAGATATTTCGAAAATTTTTTACCTCGAAGTGATTGATGCAACCTTTTCCATCGACGGAGTCCTGGGAGCTTTTGCTTTTACTTATATGGTCCCGTTGATCCTGGTGGGTAATGCCCTCGGAGCAATTGCGGTCCGGCAGATAACCATAAGCAATGTCGATAAGATCAAGCGGTATAAGTACCTGAAAAACGGGGCAATGTATTCGATCATGTTCCTTGGATGTATCATGATCGTCGATTCATTTGGAGTCCATATTCCAACTTTTGTATCCCCGATTATTACCTTCGGAGTGGTCGGATACTTCCTGGTGAAGTCTATTCGGGATCCCCACTTTCACCAGACTGCATAAATAGTTGACAGGGGGGAGAAGGGATCACCATCTCCTTCTTCAAAAAAATCAAATCCTTTTTTCGAGCACATTACCTGAATGAGTATCGTCCTGATTCAAAAGCCGATGTTTAAGTCTCCTGAGGTAGATATTATAGGATACTCTAATTTATTCGCTTCACTATTTCTCGTGGAGGTCCATTTTGTCTGATACGTACGATTCTGGAAATATCAAAATATTGCGGGGGCTTGAACCTGTACGTGAACGTCCGGCGATGTATATCGGCTCTACCGATACACGCGGTCTTCATCATCTGGTCTATGAAGTTGTAGATAACTCCATAGACGAAGCACTTGCCGGATATTGTAATCAGGTGGATATAAAAATCCACCCTGATGGAAGTGTGAGTGTCGAGGACAACGGAAGGGGGATTCCGATTGATCCGATGAAAGAGAATAACAACCGGAGTGCATTGGAGACAGTTCTTACTGTGCTCCATGCCGGTGGAAAATTTGATAAAAATACCTATCAGGTTTCCGGAGGTCTCCATGGGGTCGGAGTCTCTGTTGTCAACGCTCTTTCTGTCAAACTGACTGCAAAGGTCTGGAAAGATGGGAATGAGTATGAGATGCAGTTTTCCCGTGGGGGTGTTATCCAGGAGATGACTACCCGCGAAGAGCCATTAGAGGCTCTTAAGGAACGATATATCCGCCGATATTCAGCTCTTCCATCTGACTGCCCTGACACCCGGGAAGATTTTCTGCGAACATACCTGGCAGCGATTACCGGAACCTGTATCACTTTCAAACCTGACAGTACCATCTTTGATACTGTTGAATTTGATTATGATGTTCTTGCTCACCGGATGCGTGAACTTGCGTTCCTGAATAGTGGAATCACTATCAGGATCTGTGACGAGCGGTGTGAAGACTGGGATGCATGTCGGGAAATTTTCTGCTATGAAGGAGGTATTACGGAATATGTCAGATTCCTCAACCGTGATACTCCGCCGGTTCATGAAAGTATCATCGCCCTTGGAAAATCTGATCCTGAAAATAAGGTTGAAGTGGAGATTGCTTTTCAGTATGCAACAACGTTCTCTGAGAAAGTTTTCACGTATGTAAACAGTGTGAATACCCGGGAAGGTGGTACGCACCTCGAAGGATTCCGCTCTGCTTTGACAAAAGCCATCAATAAGATGGGGAAAGAGAACAAGGCAATCAAAGATCCAAACTTCTCGTTAAAAGGTGAAGATGTCAGGGAAGGTCTTACTGCTATCATCTCGGTAAAGATGGCAAACCCTCAGTTTGAGGGTCAGACCAAGATGCGACTTGGGAACAGTGAGATCAAAGGGATCATCGACTCCCTTGTCTATGCATCTCTCTGCGAATATTTTGAAGAGCATCCCAAAGATCTATCGGCAATCATCGAGAAAGCCATTCTTGCTTTTCAGGCCAGAGAAGCAGCACGGAAAGCTCGTGAGCTGGCCCGGCGTAAAAGTACCCTTGACTCATCCGGACTTCCGGGAAAACTTGCAGATTGTTCTGAACGCTCACCGGAAAAGAGTGAGATCTATATTGTGGAGGGAGATTCTGCAGGTGGTAGTGCCAAGCAGGGCCGGGATCGTCGGTTCCAGGCAATCCTCCCGCTCAGAGGAAAGATTCTGAACGTAGAGAAGGCGACCGTCCATAAGATCCTGAAAAATAATGAAATACAGGCTCTTATCTCTGCAATCGGAACCGGAGTTGGAGAATCTTTTGATCTGGAGAAAGCCCGGTACCATCATATCATCATCATGACCGATGCAGATGTTGATGGAGCTCACATCAGCACGCTCCTGATGACGTTCTTTTACCGATATATGTTACCACTTATTGAAGCGGGGTACATCTATCTGGCCCAGCCACCCCTGTACCGGATCGCGAAAGGGAAGAATGAGGTCTATGCATATGCTGAAGATGAAATGCGCAGACTCATGCAGGAGATGGGAGATAAGGGAGTTGGTATTCAGCGATACAAAGGTCTTGGAGAAATGAATGCAATCCAGCTCTGGAGTACCACTATGGATCCGGAGACTCGTATCCTTAAGCAGGTGAAGATAGAGGATGCCAGTTATGCAAACGAGATCTTTGAAAAACTGATGGGTGATGATGTCACAGCCAGGAAAGATTTCATCAAACGTCACTGCAAGGAGGTGACCAACCTTGACATCTGAAGAGCCGGAACAGATTACTCCCGAAGTCCTGGTTAATCCCCGCGTGAAACCGGTGAACATTGAAGAGGAGATGAAAACTTCCTACATCAATTATGCCATGTCGGTTATCATCGGCAGGGCGATTCCTGATGTTCGTGATGGTCTCAAACCCGTTCACCGCCGTTCTCTCTTTGCGATGTGGGAGATGGGCAACACCCATGATAAGGCATATAAAAAATCCGCCAGAGTGGTCGGAGAAGTCATGGGTAAGTTCCATCCGCATGGTGATTCGTCAATTTATGACACCATCGTGAAGATGGCTCAACCATTCTCCTACCGGATGATGCTTGCCGATGGGCAGGGAAACTTCGGTTCTATTGATGGCGATGCTCCTGCAGCAATGCGTTACACCGAGATCCGTCTCAAACCAGAAGCTGAGGAACTTCTCACGGATATTGATAAAGAAACGGTCTCATTTATTCCGAACTTTGACGAATCCCTCGAGGAACCGACTGTTCTCCCGGCAAAAATTCCCAACCTCCTGGTGAATGGTTCTGATGGTATCGCGGTTGGTATGGCTACCAAAATGCCGCCTCACAATCTTGGTGAAGTGTGCAAAGCAGTCACCTATTACCTGGAGAATCCGGAAGCCACAGTTGAAGATCTGATGCAGATCATTCCGGGTCCGGACTTTCCAACCGGTGGAGTCATTATGGGTACGGATGGTATCAAATCTGCATACCATACCGGAACCGGGAAACTCACTGTTCGAGGGGTGGCTGACATTGATGAGACCGGGAAACGGGAACAGATCATAGTCACAGAACTTCCATACCAGGTCAATAAAGCCCGTCTGATAGAGCATATCGCAGAATTGGTCAGAGAAAAGAAGATCGAGGGTATCTCTGACATCCGTGATGAGTCTGATAAAGAAGGGATGCGGATCGTTATCGATCTGAAGAAAGGAACCCTTCCCCAGATGATTCTGAATCATCTGTTTAAGCATACGGCTCTTGAGACTACTTTTGGTATTATCAATCTTGCTATTGTTGATCAACAGCCGAAGGTTCTGGGAATTATCGGTCTGATTGAGCAGTTTGTGAAGCACCGTATTACCGTTATTACCCGCCGGAGTGAGTTTGACAAACGCAAAGCTGAAGAGCGGGTGCACATACTGCGTGGACTCCTCCATGCAATTGACAATATTGATGCAGTAATTGCAACAATCCGGGCGTCCCGGACTGCTGATGAAGCCAAAGCTGCACTGGTGGAGAAATTTGATCTTGATGAACTGCAGTCAACTGCGATTCTGCAGATGCAACTCCGTCGTCTGGCAGCTCTGGAAAAACAGAAACTGGTAGATGAGCGGGAGCAGCTTGAAGCAGAGATTCGCCGTCTTATGGAACTTCTTTCATCTGATGCAAATATCCGAACCGAAATCAAGAGAGAACTAACGGAAGTCGGATCCAAATTTGGTGATAAACGGCGGACTGAAATCACCATTGACATCACTACGATTGATAAAGAGGATCTGATACCAAACAAACAGGTCCTGGTCTGTCTGACGAATCACAACTATGTCAAATATATTGACATAGATGCGTACCGGCTTCAGGGTCGGGGCGGCAGAGGAGTGATGGGCATTTCTACAAAGGATGAAGACTTTGTCGAACAAGCCTTTGTTGCATATACGCATGATCATCTCCTCTGTTTCACCTCTACCGGACGGGCCTACTGGCTCAGGGTCTTTGATATTCCTGAAGGTTCCCGGCAGAGCCGCGGCAAAGCAATCGTCAATCTTCTGGATTTGAAGAGTGATGAACGGGTTACTGCGGTAATTCCGGTCAAGGAGTTCTGCTCTGACCGGTTCTTCCTGTTCCTTACGGAAAAGGGAATGACCATCAAGATCCCCCAGGATGAATTCTCCCGGCCCCGCTCTACCGGAGTCAACGCAATCACTCTTCGGGATGATGACGCACTTGTGCACGTTATCGTTACTGACGGATCCCAGGAAGTCCTTATCACTACCCGCTATGGTCAGAGTCTGCGGTTCCATGAGGACCAGATCTCGCTCCGACACCGGAATGCTCTCGGAGTTATCGGTATGCGGATGCGGGATGACGATGTTGTCCGTAGTCTGACGGTGGTTGAGGAAGGCAAACTTCTGCTTACCATTACTGAAACCGGATACGGAAAACGGACGAGTTTTGACGAATACCGTGGTCATGGTCGCGGAACGCTTGGTGTGAGAAACATCAAGGTTGGCAGAAATGACGGTGTTGTCACGGCTTTTGCGGTATCAGAAGAAGAAGAGATCATCCTGATGAGTGCTGATGGGAATGTTATCAGGACCAAAGTAAGTAAGATCTCTATTCAGGGAAGAAGTACCCGGGGTGTCAGGATGATGAAGATTAATGCAAAGGATCGTGTCGTCGGGGTTACTGCATTATCACCGGAAGAATCAGCTGAACTGCAGGATATTCCTCAGGCAGAGATAGTTGATGAAGGGGACAGCGAAGAGTAACCCTTTACTTCCGTGTTTCTGTTTTTCTGGCTTCTTTTCTCTATAGTTTTTTTGATTGCTTTTTTCTTTGGACAAGATAATTTCTGTTTCTGATTGTTCACCTAATATCTTTATACTTATACTAACATTCTATCTTCTGCCATCCTTTGGTTCAGAGATTTAGGGGTGAATCATCATGTTCCTGGATAATATTGCACTCAAACCAAAATTGCTCGGCGGATTTCTCATTATGATAATCCTGGCCATCGTGATATCCCTTATTGGGTTTTCCTCGATGGGCACTATGACTGAAAAAGCCGATAAGATGTATAGCGAACGTCTCATGGCACTGGACGGTTTGCTGAATGCGGATAATAGTTTTCTCAATATCCGGATTAATATTTACAAAACTGTTTTTGCAAAGGATGAACGAAAAGATAAGTTTGCAGAAATTGACGACGAGATTTCCAATATTAAAGCAAAACTCTCTGCATATGATGCAAGTGCTACAACCGACCGTGAGGATACCCTGGTAAAGGAGTTTATGACGAACTGGTCGGTGTTTGAACCTGCTCTTCGTGGCATCATGGAGAATATGAATGCAGGCAAAGAAGAAGAAGCACTGAAAGGAATTTATAGTTCAGAATTTAAGGATCCCCGGGATGCAGCGCAGGCAGCTCTTGATGAACTAGAACTCTATAATCAGGATCAGGCACGGCTTCTTAAGGATCAGATTGCCCAGTTATATCTGCAGTCATCACTGATCTTTCTCATAATTACGATATTTGCTATAGTTTTTGGTATTGCATTTGCTCTCATCCTCACAAATAGCATCACTCGTCCTCTCACAAAGGCAATGCAGATGATCCAGGAGATGGGGAAAGGTCATCTGGGAATGCGGCTCAAGATGACGCGTCACGATGAAGTTGGCGTTATGTCCTCCCAAATGGATGAATTTGCTGAAAACCTTCAGGTTTCAGTCATTGGGATAATGAAAAAAATTGCTGATGGAGAAAAAGTGGATTTTGTTCCTATTGTGGATGATCAGGATGAAATCGGCCCAGCTCTTACTGCAACAGTTCATACTCTGAATAATCTTATCGCCGAGACTGAACTGCTTACTCAGGGAGCAGTCAATGGAAATCTCTCTGTCAGAGGCGATGTTACAAAATTCCAGGGCTCATACCGGGATATTATATCCGGAATAAATGAAACTCTGGAAAATATTGTTCGTCCGTTAAATGAAGGGATGCGACTTGCCGGATGTTATGCGGAAGGAGATTTCTCAGCAAAATTTTCATCGAGTGTCTCCGTACGCGGAGATTTTATCCCATTCCGGCAGGCGATGGATACCATCGGTGAAGAGACCGGGAAAGCAGTGAAAGCAGTTACTATTGAAGTAAATTCGCTCATGGGCGGCATGCAGGAGACGAATGCCATGGCTGAAGAAGTCTCTGCAGGGTCACACAATCTTGCAGTGAATGCATCCCGGGTGAGTGATTTATCAGATAAATCCTCTCTTGGCATTCAACAAATTCTCTCTGCTATGGAGGATCTTGCCACTGCTGTGACTGCAGTTGCAACAGATACCAGTCTTGTCGCTTCCCGGACTCAGGAAACGGATCATCTCTCATCTGAAGGGCGGACTCTGGTTGGAAAAACTGAAGAAGGAATGCAGAATATCCAGAAATCATTTGAGGAAACCAGTCAGGTAGTCACCGAAATTAATCAGCAGATGGTGGAGATTGGATCAATTGTCGAAGTCATTGGAGGTATAGCCGATCAGACCAACCTTCTGGCTTTGAATGCAGCAATAGAGGCTGCAAGAGCGGGAGATGCCGGGCTTGGATTTGCGGTTGTAGCTGAGGAAGTAAAATCACTTGCTGAAGAATCGCGGAGATCTTCAGAAAAAATCGCAGGACTCATCTCTGATCTGCAGAAAAAATCACAAAATGTTACTTTATCCATGCATCGTTCCCTGGATGATGTTACTGCTGGAGATAAAGCGGTGAAAGCAACTCTTGAGGTATTTGAAAAGATTGCGGCCTCAATTGGGGATGTTACCACACGAATGAGTGAAGTTGCAGCGACAACACAGGAACAGGCTGCATCTGTTGAAGAGATCAGTGCCAGTGTGAATGAGGTTGGTTCCCTCATTGAACAGACTGCAAAAGAGGCAGTAGATTCATCAGCAGCAACAGAACAAACTTCAGCAGCGATAGATCAGATTACTCGGGTTGTAAGTGATGCAACCAATTCCATCTCCCAGATTTCCCGTGCGATGAATCAGTTCCAGACCTGATTTTTCTCTGACCCTGCCCTTTTTTCCGGTGAATATCATTGATGATTCTCTTTTTGGTATCTGAGAAACTCTGTCCACAGACCTACCAGTGAAAGACTTATCAGATTCAGGGTTGTGGCAAAATACCAGAGATATGATTCAAGTTTTGAGAGATGGATGATCCAACCGGACCAGAGAACAAAACAGATGATGAGAAACGTAATGACGGTATCGAGGGCGAGAAACACTAGGGGTGCTTTCACCACACGACCTGCCTGGGCCAGAGTACAAAATTCCAATATTCCCAGAATTCCCTGATAATCCATGGCAGCTCTTGCGATATTCATGATCAGATCTGCCGAAGCCCAGATGATAACGATTGTTCCAAATAGTGTCAATATCTGGTTTTCATCCGATGTCCCAACCCTGATACTCAGTATACCAAACAGGATTTTAAAAATACAGAAGGGAACTCCAATGGTGAAAGAGAGAAAAAACGGGGATTGATAGAAGGGATCCTTCACAAAGACCTCGTTATTTATCAGCCTTCGTGCCTTCTTTCGCTCTGATCTGTATCGGAGTAATCAGGATCTTGTCAATTCTCCGGTTATCCATGTCAGCTACCTCGAACCTGAATCCCTGCATCACGAAATGATCTCCGGAAATTGGTATCTTTCCCAGTTCTGCCATAACAAAACCGGCTGCAGTTCGGAATACTCCCTCATCCTCACCGGGAAGTTTCTCCAGTTTGAGAAGATTTCGAAGATCTTCAGCCGGGAGCATTCCGTCAACAAACCATGATCCATCATCTCGCTCGATGATGCTCGGTTCTTCATCTGGTTCATCGACGGTAGAAAGATCCCCGACGATTGCTTCCAGAAGATCATGGAGCGTAATAATCCCTGCAACAGATCCATATTCATCCATTATTACTGCCAGGGGGGTGGTTGCTGTCCGGAAGAGATCCAAAACCCTGAGTGCAGAGATGTGCTCAGGAATAACCAACGCTTCCTGAACGATTCCTTTAAGGTCCGGTTCTCCTCCGGATGCCAACTGTGTCCAGAGATCTCTGACTGATATGACTCCGCTGATGACATCCAGGTTTCCTTTGCATACCGGATACCGGGTATGGCCAGAGGAGAGGATCTTCTGGGTATTTTCCTCAAAGGTATCTTCCAGATCCAGATATACTACATCAGGTCGTGGAACCATGAGGGTGGTCACTTCCCGGTCACCAAACCGGAATACACTCTGCACGAGCTCCTGTTCGGCTTCATCAAAGATACCCGCCTGAGTTCCTTCTTCCAAAAGTGAGGTAATATCCTCCTCTGTGACTCCAGGCTCCGGAGGATTATGGGATCCAAACACCCAGAGAATCGCATCTGTTGACCAGCTTGCCACCATGTTGAGTGGAGAGATAATTCGTGAGAATATGTTGATTGGTTTTGCCACAAGAACCGCAATCCGTTCAGGGTACGCAAGACCGATACGTTTTGGTGCAAGTTCTCCAAGGACAAGGGTGAAGTACGTGATGATCAATACAACCAGAAGAAGACTGATGATACCACTATATGACCCTATTATCTGAATCTGTGAAACATGCGGCTCAAGACTCTGTGCAATTGCAGCTCCTCCAAAAGCACCCGCTAAGATTCCGATCAGGGTAATTCCGATCTGAATTGGTGCAAGAAAAGTATTTGGTTCTTCTGAAAGTTTCAATGCGAGGGCCGAACCTTTTTCTCCTCGTTCTGCCATCTGAACAAGACGAACACGCCGGGCGGAAACCAATGCAAATTCTGCCATGGAGAAAAGCCCGTTGATCAGAATGAGAATGATAATAATGATAATTTCAAGTGCGACAGCCATAGATAATCAGGGACCTGAAAGATCCCACTGTGGGTAGTATTTGTCGTATGATATCAGGAATCTTTCGTATCTTCCTACCTGAAATGTGACCAGTACTCTCAATTTATGTACTTATATTTTCAAAACGTGATAATGGATCCCTTTCATGGAGTAGATCTGACCATTTATCTTCAAAGTCTACCGGAAATGTTTACCCCCCCGATGCAGATTCTCTCGCTTCTCGGTCTCGCAGAGATCTATTTTCTCCTGATTCCTGCAATATACTGGTGTTATGATTCACGACTTGGGATCCGTCTTGCTCTGGTTTTTGCTTTAAGCGGATGGGTGAATGATATCCTGAAACAGCTGTTTCATCTGCCCCGCCCGTACTGGATTAGCGAGAAAGTACAAATGCTGGACATCCATACATCCCAGTCGTTTGGTTTTCCTTCCGGTCACTCGCAGATTCCGGTATCCATTCTCGGAATGATTGGATACTGGATATCCAGGCGAATATTCTGGATTGGGATATTGATATTTCTTATAGGAGTTGGGATATCCCGTGTCTATGTCGGGGTACATTTTTCTCTCGATGTATTAGGAGGATGGATCATCGGAATTCTCATTGTTTTGTCTGCAATTATCCTGGATAAGCCGATTACTCAGATAATAAGCACATTGTCAGATCGAGTTTGTCTTTTTCTTGGTCTTGGTATTTCTGCCATTCTTTGTTTTCTGAGTATTCTGGTACGAGATAGCAACCTCTCCCTGCAATTTCCAGACTCCTGGACCGGAATCACGCAGATTCCTGAATTAACTGATTCATTGCTGTCAATCTCGACCGGATTTCTTACCAGTGGGTTTTTCTTTGGCGTTGTCGCTGGGGCAGTGCTTCTTCGGAGAGGGGAGAGTTTCCAAACCAAGGGATCTCTGACTGTTGCGATAATCCGGTATGGGTTTGGTATGGCTTGTCTTGGAATCTTATCCGCAGTATGGTATTTTGCTCGCCATATGTCAGAAATCCTAGATGAAAATAGTGCATATTGGATCCTCGGTGTACTCTTTGGTGTATGGATCATCTATGGTGCACCCCGATTGTTCATCAGGGTTGGCCTGATGTCACCCGAAGATCCTCAAAGCAACTAGATAAAAAGAGATTTTTTCTCCTATTTTTTATGAGCTGTACTCTTTGGATAAATCAAGAAAATACCTGATAATACCCTGAAGAGCGTTATAAAAAAATTTACAGGTATAGGAATGCTACCAGAATTACTCCGGTAATAAGGGTGAGAACCACAGCCACACCTGCACACTTCCGGATTACCAGTCCTTCAATTCCCAGATTGTCTATGACAGCAGCTGCATTCATGATTTTTGCCGGAGCAATACCCGAAGCAATACCTCCTGCAACGGCATGGGCTGCATAGACTTTCATGAAATCAAGACTGAGTACATCCGTGGATTTTTTCAAAATTCCATGGAACATGACATTTGATGAAGTCTCACTGCCTGAAACAAATGCACCAAAAAGACCAAGCAGTGGGCTGATTGCCGGGAAACCAATACCAAATACCAGGGCAAAAGTCAGACCGATCACTGCATTCATGTTCATATCTGCAGTTCCTGGAGTAAAAGTTAAGACATTGTTTATTACTGTCTGACCTGACCAGTCCATTATGTAGGCGATTGCAAAAAATGCTGCTGCTGCAAGAGTTGGAGCCCAGGCTCTCCGGGCCCAGATCGTGAGAATTTTATGAGCTTCTTCCTTTGTCTGTATCAGGAATGGAGCGGCAATAACAGTGCTGATGAGAACCCAGAAATATGCCTGGTTTAACAGTTTGAGATCGACAAATTTATTTGCCACAATATGGATCTTCTGCAGAGGTCCGAGTACCCCATATAGTCCTCCCTGAATGAAAGGGATACTGATGATGATACAAAAGACTACAAGTAAAAGCCAGGGAAGAATCGCCTTCCACAGTGGCATTCCCCCTTCAGTTTGTTTTATTTTGTTATCAGTAGCATTTCTGGCAAGAATAGGTTTTCCCTGAACTGCCCGAAGAAGAAAGAGGACTACTATCGTGGTAAGACCCGAAAAAACTCCTACCAGACCGATTGCAGGAGCTGGTAAAAGGTGAACAAAGATAATACATGAAATACCCAGTGTTAATCCCGCAACTATTGCGGGGATAAATCCTTTTTTCACTCCTTCTATTCCATCAGCAACCCAGAGCATACTGATTGCAAATCCGGTTGACACGATGGGAAGAAATACCGCAATGTTACTTCCAAGGAGACTCACATCAAGATTAAACGCTGCAGCAGGCAGTGTTATTGGTACAGCCAGAAGAGAGAATGAAGTAAGCGGATCATACCCCAGACATGGCAGAGCTACTGCAGCGAGGGGAGAAAATCCCAAAGCCATCATGATTGGGGGCAACATGGTAACCGGGGTTGCACCAATAGAAACCAGAAATGATCCAAATCCCACATTCAGGATCATTATCTGCTCATATCGCTCCGCAGCTATGGACTTGATATAACTGGATATTACTGCTATCGCCCCGGTAACATCCATCATGGTAACTTGCAATATGGTGAAAAGTACCATGAGTGATATCCCAAATGACGCAAGTACTCCATTTAATGATGCATACGCCGTAATATCCGGAGCCGTGTTAAAAAACGCTATTGCAATAACTGCAGTGACTGCCCATCCGATAATGCTCATCAGGGTTCCTGATACTCGTAAAAATACCAGTCCGATAAAAATCACCACGATGGGAATAATTGCTAATATAAAGAGTTGTGCCAAGTCCATCCAATCTACCATCCTAGAAACCACACAGAATTTCAGGGCTCCTTGTTTCATCTGGAATATACCTGGCTGATGAAGGAAGGAGCCACCATTTCCTGCGTTCTGATCATTTGCTTTTCTAATTATAAAAGGATTGATACATTGTAGCATGGCACAGTGTCTCAATCTGAAGAAACCCAGGGTTTCCCGATATGCTGTTCATAGAAATTCTCCATTACCAAAAACCCCCATGAGGAAACACCTCATGGAGATTTTCATATGGGAATCAGGGCACTTCGGATACATTATCACAAACCAGGAATTATGCATCCGAAAATTGAAAAAAGGATTAGCTTTGTATCTTATTTAGGAAGGTAGTTTGAAAGAATGGAGACCATCTGGCGAATTGGATCAGCTTTGTGCTTCTGATACCAGAGAGCTAATAATTCTGTATAGTTTTCGATGTCTTCGCTCCCCATGATCCCGATATTTCCCATAAAAATAACCGGGTAATGCAGATCACTTCGGTTATACTGTTTTTTATACTCTTCATATAGCGCAAAACTTTCTGTGTTGTTGAAAAGATCATGGTGCTGTATGGTGATATCCGGATGCTTGGTAGAATAATTTCCCAGGTATTTTATTGCTCCCTGGCAGGATCCACAATGGGTATTATAAAAGAAGTGAATGGGGAATGGGGTTGAGGATACATTGGTAGCATTATTCATCGCTTCGATCAGATGAGCCCCGGAGATTTCGTTTCCCTCCGGAGTAAATATCGTTGCTGATCCTGGTTGAATTGTGATACATATTACCGAAAGCACGAGTAATACGAATGCCTTTACTGCAGTTTTACGCTGAAAAAGATCCGAGTTATGAAACATATCTCCACTGATATCTGTTTCAAATATACATAAATCCGATGCAAATCACGCGAAATTTCTTCTTTCTCATTCAGGATACATGTGTATAGAAAGAGCTGGGATGCTTTGAATCTTCATTGAATCATGAGGCGGGAAAATATGGTATTAATAAGGGAAGAATATCAGGAAAATTGCTGCACAGAGTACCAGGCTCCAGAACACCCGGGGAATATCGCGATGTTTCTCCGCAGCAAACATAAAAATCGGGTACGTAATAATTCCCATACTTAATCCAAGTCCGATATTCTGAGTGATCGTCATCGTTACCATCAGAACAAATGCAGTCAGTAGTTCTTCTCGGGAAGATAACGATTGTAACCGGAACTGAGCCAGCATTAACAGGCCAATAACTAATAATGCAGCTGCGGTTGCAACATCAGGGAATGATTCGATGAGAGGAAGAAAAAACAGGGAACATATGGTGAAAATCACCACAACTACTGAAACCAGTCCGGTTCTTCCGCCTTCTCTGACTCCTGCTACCGATTCAATGTATATTGAAGACGGAGTGCACCCTAAGGCAGATCCAATCATCATAGAATATCCTGTAGCCAAAAATGATCTTCGATTATTCTCATTCTCGGTTTGTTCCCCTTCTTTTTGGGTCAACATCGAGAGTCCGAATATGGTTGCTATTGAATCAAAAAACGTGAGTAAAAAAAATAATGCGATTACCGGGAGCATAACCGGGGATAATACTGAACCGATATCCGGATGAAATATAAATCCGGGAAATTCGGGTGGCAGTGTACATATTGATGGAGGAAGAGTTTCAATACCCAGGATATAGGCAAAGAGTGCACTCGTTAGAATCCCCCCCATCAGGGCTCCGCGTGTTCCTCGGATCATGAGCACTCCAATTATGGTTATCCCAATCAGTAGGGATAATAAATTGTATGGCTGAATATCCCGAAGAAAAGGGGTCGCTATGGTCATGCCTCCAAGGATTACAATTCCAGAATTGGAGGTTCCAAGAAAAGCGATGAAAAATCCGATACTTCTTGTGCATGAGCGGGTAATCGTATCAGGAATACTCTGGATTACTATTTCCCAAATCCCGGAAAGGAAAAAAAGGGTAAATAAAATGCCTGCAAGAAAACTTGCTCCGAGAACAGATCTCCAGGGATAATGCAGCAATCCGCAGAGTACATAAATAACCAGGGTATTTTGACTCACCAGAGGAGCCACAACATAGGGACGGTTTGTATAAATTCCCATCAACATCGTACAAACAAAAATAGTGATGACCGTCGCCCATACCGCATCACCAAAAGGGATGCCGGCAGCCATCATAATTGTCGGATTTATAATGATGATGTAGCACATAGAGAGGAATGTAGTAATACCGGCAATGATTTCTGTCCTGAAATTGCTCCCCCGGTTGGATATCCCGAAAAAAGAGTCAATACCGGACAGTACCGATTTTCCCATCTATCATAGTACGATGAAACAGGGAATAGATGTTGCTATTATGAAACAGTATTCTGATTATCCTGATCAGGATAATCGTTCATCCTGATCTTGTGCGTATACTTAGCTCTTCCGTAGGGATCGCAAAATCATTTGAACCTCAAACTGATTTTCTTACCATTTTTCCATTAGGATCATATCTTCAGTCCCGGTGTTTTTATCCGAATTGTTATGGAATATCTCCTCATGAAAGCAAAAAATAAAAGATATCTTCATACTTTTTCAAACCTAATATACGATAATCTATGTCAGTACCAAGGAAATATCCTACATCAGCAGTGAGACAATTTTTTCTAGTCCTTTGCATTATTGCTTTATCATTGCTTGTAATTGGACCGGTCAGTGCAAGTACTGAGAAAGTTCAATCGCAGATTACAATCGGATCAGACCCGGAAACTCCTTCAATTAATGAATCGTTTCATGTTGTCGGACTGTTAACCACTTCTGGAGGCAAACCCCTTGGAAATAAAAGGGTTACCCTTGAGTCTTCTATGAAAGGAGCTGATGATGAGGCTGGGTTCGAATTTATCGGCATTAAGGTTACTGACAGAAACGGGGGATATGAGTTCTTCCGTCCAATCGATTCTCCTCCGGAATATCTGCGGGTGAAATTTGCCGGGAATGATGAATATCAACCGGTCATAAGTTCAGTACTGCCAGTCCGGGGAGTGGGCACTTCCCAGGCACAGGTCAGGGAAAATGTAACCGGAGCTATCATGGTGTATACCCAGCCACAAGGGGTAGAAATTTACGTTGATGATATCTATCGGGGGATCACCCCGCTCAAGGTGGCAGATCTTTCCGAGGGAAATCATAACCTGGTAGCATCAAAGTCCGGGTACCAGAATCAGACAATGGAAGCATTTGTAACAGCGAAAATTGATGCATCCTTTGATATCACCATGAAGAGATAACAGTAACCTGAATTATCAATTATCCGATTCATTCAGAAACTTCTCAATACTTTTTTGATAAGATTCATATTGGGAGGAATTCCCTGAATTCTCTTATTATCACGAAAATCGAATCATTAGACTTTCTAATATAGTCTGTTTACCCTGACCCGGGTGTTTATTCTACCTCAGATCTGGATAATTTTCCATTATTTGGAGTAGCAGTAATCCACAATACTATATGGGGGTAGAACATTATGTGTCCAAAAACTCCGCTAATGAATAACGGGATACGATACTATTTGGGGAAGTTTTGGAAATGCACGAATATCATCTTCATCCATTCATTTTTCATATTCTCTGAAGCTGTCAAGAAATAGGGTTTGGAGTTTCGTTAAGACAAGAATAATCGGATTAAAAAGAAGAAGTCGATAATTTCCTATTCGGAATTATCACTGCCATGTAACTTTCGCACTGTTTCTGGCTGGTATTGCAGAGTATGCATGAGCCGGATATCCTATCATCATTGCATAGTGAGATACATGATCCTGGGGAAGCCCGATACTCTGCATTAATTCTGGAGAAGAATTCAGAGCAATCTGGACAATTCCAGCCCAACAGGTGCCAAGTCCGAAAACCGGAGCTGCGAGGTCCAGATGGGTCAGAGCAATTATGGAATCTATGTAACCGACTGGATTATCCTTGTGTCCGTATGCAAAGATCAGATGGGGTGCACCGTGACAGAACTTATCAGAACCCTGATCCCATTCATAGATGACCATCGGAAGAAGTGGGGCAAGTAAATGTTTTGGCTGTTCCTTAACAACCACCCGTGCCCAATCTACGATCTTCTGAACAAATTTCTTGACATCTTCAGGGTTTTCCATAACCAGCCAGCCAACTGACTGACCGTTCATGCCACTTGGAGCATATCTGACGATATCAAACAGATCTTCAAATACCTTTCTTGGGACCTGTTTGTTTTTATATGCCCTTACGGATCGTCGCGAAATAAATAATTTGCCAATCTGTCCCGGATCAGGAAGAACCGAGTTCTGAACATCTGGTATTGGGCCAGCTCCTGCATATGTTACGGTTATTGCCTGTACCGGACAGATTGCTCCACAATGTCCGCAATTATTACAATATGGAGCAGCCTCAGGAGTGACAGATGCAATATTTTCGTCAGTATTCAATTTTAAGATCATGTATGGACAGGAAGTTGTGCAAACACCGCATCCGGTACACAGATCTGGATCAATAGAAATTTCAGCCATTTTTATCCTTTTTGTAAGTGGTTGTTCAGGATGATATCAGGTTTTTTCCCAGCATAAAGGCATCGTTCATCAGCTGCGGATATTCAGATACTCCCGGTTTTCTTCCTGCATCAAGATTCCCAGCAACAAGACGGTTTTTGATATCAAATCCTATCAGACTGAGGGCATATTCAAATGCATTCATAGCCCCGGTAAAGAGGGAACTTTCTGGTTGGTTTTGTGTATAGATTACTGATAAGGGAATCTTCTTCGGGAGATATGAAGATAAATCGAACCCGATATAGGGAAATAACCGGTCAAGCCAGAGTTTCGTCTGCCCGGTCACTCCACCAAAATAGATCGGACTTGCGAGAATGATCCCGTCGGCATGAGTGAGTGCCTGATAAAAGATCTGCATATCATCCAATCGAGTACAGGATGTATTCCTATCCTGTTTACATCCATAACATCCCTGACAACCAGCAATGTCCATTTCGTTCAGAATATAAATTTTCGAGGTAATCCCGTTTGCGAGTAATCCTCGTTCGGCCTCTTTGGCTAATACTGCGGTATCTCCATTTTTGCGGGGACTTCCGATGATTATGGGGACATACGTCATTTCAATCAGCCGTTATTTCCGCTCTGACAGCGGAATTCCTCCAACACCGATTGCGTCAACTGGATACTCCTTGACTAACACAACAAATGTGGGCTCTGGAATTTTTGTAACTTCTGAAGCGGTTTTAGTTAATTGTTTAATTAATTCGGATTTTACTTCGGTCGAAACCGGTCCAATTTCAATGGAGATCACTGGCATGTTTCCATCACCTGATTTTGAATTTCGGACAGTATTCTATAACATTTGAAAGTATCATTGTTCCATATTTCGTTTCCTGTTTTAATCATAATCTATCAACACTATACAATAAGTAGTGAATATATAAATAATGTACCGATACAAAAAATATAGTCTATTACTTTTTGTATACTATGAATCAGAAAGAAAATCAGTATCATTGTCCGGTAGAGGCAGCATTGGTGGTTATTGGGGGGAAATGGAAAGCTCTCATCATCTGGCAATTAAGGAATGAAACGTTACGATTTACCGAGATCATGGAACGGCTGCCAATGGTCACTCCCCGGATGCTGACAAAGCAACTTCGGGAGCTGGAAGAGGATGCAGTAATAATCCGCACTGTCTATCCTGAAGTTCCTCCCCGGGTGGAGTATGCTCTCGCAGACCTGGGACGTTCGGTTGTACCGGTATTGGAAGATCTTTGTGCCTGGGGGGCTGAATACCTGACAACCCATGGCTGTCCATTACCGAAGAAAAGTTGTACAATACCAAAGTCTGAATCCAGCCAATAACTAAGGATCTTTCTTCTCTCTCCTTTTTTATTTTGCCGTTAGAAAAGTTGGAATTGGGTCTTACTTTTCCGATGGATGAGAATTGGGTATTCGATACTTTCCTGATGGGATAAAGATCTCAAACCTGGCTCCATTCCCGAAAATTCCGACTTCCCTGATAGATAAGTCGGTAATCGAAAGAATCTCTCTTGCTAAAAAAAGTCCGACTCCGGTATGTTTCCCATAGCCCTGATCAAAAATATATTCTTTTTCGTCTGTCTGGATACCTTCACCATCATCTTCACACAAAATTATCAGACCATCATCTTTTAACTGATAGGTAAATTGAATTTTGGAAATTTCCCCTCCATGTCTGATTGCATTTTCCAGAAGGGTTGTAAACACTTTTCTGATAATAGGATCTGCATATACCTCAAGATCTTCTGAAACCAGGTTCTCAATGATGACCACACCTGTTGATATTTCATTTTTTGCGGATTCAATGATGGGAAAGAGGTTTTGCCATCCACTGGAGACGCTTCCAAAGTTTTCATACTCCCGGGTAAATCCGATAATTGCTTCCATCCGTACACCTGCCTGATGAGCACTTTGAATATATTCGCGAATGATATCCGGATCAGATTCATCAATGGCTAGGAGATGAAAGGATTGCATCGCTGTAAGTTTATTCTGAATATCGTGCCGGGTAAGACCGGTGAGGAGACGAAGTTTGGTATTTGCCTGGTGTAGAGCCGATGAATACTGTTCAAGTTCAGTAGCCTGATTCTCCCGTTCCATCTCCAGTTCTTTTCTTCTGGTTATATCGGTGAGAAGCAGAAAGGTTGCAGGATTATTCGTATACTGAACTTTCGTGGCTTTCACAATAACTGTTCGACGGTTTCCATTTTTCGATAGAATTTCAACTTCATACGCAGGTATTTCATCTGCAAAGGGTTTCGATGAAATTATTTCTGAAAACGTATCACGAAATTCTTCTGAAACATATGAGAGAACTGAGGACCCGATGAAATCCTCGGAATGTCCGCCTAACGCTTCTTTTGCCGATGGGTTCAGGTAGAGGATCTCATGGTCTTTCCCATATACAATGATATAGTCAGGAAGATCTTCTATGAGATATCGATATTGTGATTCGCTCTCTGACACTTTATTTTGTGTCTCTTCTATGGTATTGAGCATCCGGTTAATTTCCAGGGAGAGATCAGATAACTCATCATCTCCTTTGAGATCTACCCGGTCAATAGAATGTCCGGATTTTCCGATTTCATGTACCTGGTGAGCCAGTGAACCTAATCTTTTTAGCACTACCTGATCCAGGAGAAGAATTACCACAAACCCCAGAATGAGTCCTCCTGCGAGGATAATGAGGATAACCTGCAAAGTGGTGTAGATGCCCTGATGATAAATATCCCGGTCTTCTGTTATTTGAAGAATGAGTGCATCATTTCCAAAAATATCTTTCATAAGGGCAAATCCGGCAATCTTTTGGAAACTCATCGGAAGAATAATCCCTGCTTTCTCTCCCTGATTTTCCTTGATCTGAGTTACCAGATTGGAATCTGCTGGCAACTCATGAACCGGAGTAATCGTTAATCCTGGTCTTGTTAATAGAGCTAATTTTGCGATTTCATCATTATTGAGATACCTTCCCATGATAATTACGCCCTGTGGGGGGCCGGTATAGTTTGAATAGACAATCGGTTGGGAAACTACGAGAAGCGGGTCAGGCAACATCACAATCCCTTTTACCACCTGGTGAGGCTCTGACATGTTCATGAGAGGATTGCTCAGGTCAATTGGATGGGAAAAAAAATCCGGAACCTGCTCCATCTGTTTCGTTTTCATGTCATAACATCCGGAAAAAATGATATGGCCCCGGGTATTTGTTATCGTTATGATATTTAATTTGAGATTTTCAAACCCGAAATGCTGAAGATTTGACTTCAGATAATTTGGATCATTTCCTTTCACAAACTCAACGGTGTCATCCCATGGTCCCCAGTCAGATGCAATAGATGACATGGATAACAATTCATCATTGAGTTTGTTTACCGCCTGATTCAGATCTTTTTCTACATACTGACTTTCCAGAGTCTGGTAACTGGATAAGAGTAATGTAGAGAAGAAAGCACTCACTACCAGTAAAAAAACAATGAGAATACTCACAAAAACCAAAATGGTTTTCCTTTGGAGTTTCATCTGCTGAGCACCGGATGGTTTCTGATATGATTGATCAGGTATATATAGGTGATTCTAATAATCCAATACCCAAATCCTGATCCGCTCCCTTATGCTAAACAAGGTAGCACATGTTTTTATCAAATATGACAACTTTTGTCATACTATTCTGTCAGACAAAAGATTACGAATAAATATCTGCTTACCACATGACCGATCAGGACCATTTTAGGTTTCATATTGGTTTTGGTTTTTTCCGGGGATGAAAAGGGGGGTATTAGCGGTGGAAATTAATCTTGGGGGGTATCTTACCCTGTTTCAAAATATCAGCATTCTGGTAATGCTGATATTTTTATACAATTATATACCGGACAAAGTATTCAAAAAACGTGGTTTTTTATTTTCTCTCTTTGTTGGGATGATTTTTACCTTTGCTGCCGTGACTGGTATGCTCTATCAGTGGACAGAATCATCTCGCCTGAATATCGGACTCAATTCTGTTCTCGTTCCCCTTGCAGGTATTGTAGGAGGTCCGGTATCAGCTGTCATTATTACCACCTTTTTGCTGGCTTTTGCTCTTATCTTTGAAAGATGGGATTCGTATATCGTTGAGTTGGTAATTCTTATCTGCACTGCAATCGCAGGTTCTCTCTGCTATTACCTTCGATACCGGCAGAAAAATTTGAATCCATCTATTTGGTATCTTTTTGCTTTTTCACTAATTATTGCCCTGATTACCATAACGATACTGATTTTGTCATCAGCACTTACGACTCCAACTTCATTTTCACCTCTTGACCCGGTATTTCAAATACCTGTATTTGTCGTGATTGGGCTCTCTGTTCTTGGAGGGGTGATAATTCATATTACCAAGAAACGGGAAAATGAAATAGAACTTGAAATATATAAGAACAACCTCGAATCTCTTGTTGAAGAGCGAACTTCTGATCTGGAACAGGTAAGTTCCCTCTTACAGGCTACCATCGAATCTACGGCAGATGGTATCGTTGTTATTGATTTTTCCGGAGTGATTAAGAGTTATAATCGTTCTGCAGCAAAAATTTTAGCAATACCGGAAAAGAATGCCGGTGGAAATGATCTGATTCTAAATGATCTCCTCCGTAATCTAGTATCCGGATATGAAGGAATCGAACAAAAGTTTCTTGATATGTCCCCGTATAGTGAACAACTCATCTCAACTGATCTCCCTTTTCTAACGGGAAGAACCTATGAAGTCTTTGTCACCCCTCATCAGGTACGGGATACGATCATTGGGAGAGTAATAAATTTTCATGATATTTCCGCGAGAAAAAAAGCAGAGGAGTCTTTACGGATAATGAACCAGAAACTCCTGCTCTTATCAGGAATTACCCGCCATGATATTCTCAATCAGTTAACCGCATTACAACTCTATCATGACCTCATCCGGGATGAAACACAGGAACCTGACACCGTAGAATATATTGAAAAATCTAACCAAATCACTCAGATTATTCAGTTTCAGTTAGAATTTAGTCGGGATTACCAGGATATCGGACTCCACAAGCCCGTATGGATAAATCCTGCTGAGGCATTTCAAAAAGCCACAGTACCCTTTGAGAGTTATAATATTTTATTCACCGTTAGTGGTCCAAATGTAGAAATATATAGCGATCCTTTGCTTGAACGAGTATTCTATAACCTGATTGATAATTCTCTTCGCCACGGTGAAAGAGTATCATCGATTCAGATAACCATAATGGAGGATGGTAAAAATCTAATAATCAGGTATGAAGATAATGGGCTTGGAGTTCATCCGGAAGATAAACATAAAATCTTTGAGAAGGGATTTGGAAAACATACCGGTCTTGGGATGTTTCTTATTCAGGAGATACTTTCAATCACCAGTATTTCCATCCGGGAAACCGGAGTTCATGGAACTGGTGTGCGGTTTGATATTATTGTTCCGGAAGAAAAATTCCGGTATCTCTTCAATTGAAAAAAAGCGAATGATGGATAAGCCCGAGGATTAGTGAAAAAAATGATAATAATCAGGATTATTCATGCCGTAATGCATCTATCGGATTGAGATTTGCTGCCCTCCATGCCGGGTACAAACTGCAGATCAGACAAATAAATATCCCGCAAAAAACTCCATATCCGATCTGCACGAGCGTTGAAGGAACAAAGAGATATTTGGTTGAGTGAAGCATCAAATCGCTGATAAGGTATCCTCCGATAAAGCTCAGTATCCCCCCGGTAATACTTCCAATCAGACCAAGAATCAATGCTTCGTATATGAACATGCTCAACACTTCCCGTTTCACTACGCCGATACTTCGCATAATTCCTATCTCTTTTGTCCGGTCAGTAACTGACATCATCATGATATTCAGAATACTCACTCCTGCAACTATCAGCGAAATTCCTCCAATCGCACTTACAAATGTGGTAATCTGACCGAACGTATCAAGAATGGTCTTCATCGTCTTCCGGGTGTCAGTCACATCATATACGATGTCATTTGGCCGGTTGTATTTCCGGTCAATAGCTGAAGCAACTGCTGCAATTGTTTCGGAATCTCTTACCTTCACAACCACTGAATTGTAACTGGATTGTTTGTATCGATCTTCAAACCAGTTTCTTGAAACTACTACCGCTGAATCAGTACTCACATCAAAACTCATCCCTCGTTCTTCTATGATTCCTGTGACACGCAGGGTTTGGTTTTCTCCGATCAAAATTCTGCTTCCAACTTTTACATTATTATCTTTTGCAAATGTGGGGCCTACAAGACAACTCGAAGGTCCACGAAGATACGTGCCATCGTCAATTTTCAGGAGGGATATGATATCATCAGGATCAAGCCCGTGGATCTGACTACTGACATTTTTTGAACCGATTCGCATTCGGTCAGATCCGGACATTACCGCAATAACTGTATTGGGCTGAGTAATCCGCTTTATTTCCTGATATGTCAGGTCAGATATACGGAGAGATTGTGTTGAAGTACGGCCTCCTCCTCCACCAAAACCTGAAGCCGATGTGTGAGGACTAATGATAACGCTGTCACCGACTGCAGATATACTGGAGGAGACAGTTAATACCATACTGTTTCCTAAAATTCCCATTGTGGAAATTGCCACCACTCCTATTACAATCCCAAGCATTGCCAGGGTGGATCTGAGCAGGTGTATCTTCACATTTCGTTTTGCAATTTCCCAGAAAATCATACAATTCTCCCATCAAGTACCCGGATTGTTCGCCGGGAATATGCAGCAATATTGGGATCATGAGTCACCATGATGATGGTTCTCCCGGATTTGTTGAGTTCTGTCATGAGCTCCATGATTCCGGACCCGGTTTTTGAATCCAGATTTCCGGTAGGTTCATCACAGAGAATAATTGCTGGGTTATTTACTAGTGATCGTGCGATTGCTACGCGTTGTTGCTGGCCGCCGGATAATTCCGTAGGCTTATGGGTATAGAGATTCTCCGGAAGACCAACTGCAGCAAGTGCTTCAAGTGCACGGGTTTTATCCCCCATATTGTTATTTTGCAGAATATGCGGGAACAGGACATTTTCTATAACATTTAACAGGGGAAAGAGATTGAAATACTGAAATACGAACCCGATTTCATCTCTGCGTAAGTGAGTGATCTCATCATCATTCAGAGAACTTACCACAACCCCGTTGATCTGTATCGATCCTGAAGTTGGGACATCCAGACATCCCATAAGATTGAGCAGAGTGGATTTCCCTGAGCCTGAAGGCCCCATAATTGACACAAATTCCCCTTTGTGAATGGAAAAAGAAATGCGGTCAAGTGCCAGGACATCACCGGCCGGCAGGTGATACAATTTCTCTACCGTATCAAAGGCAATGACCGGCGTAGAACTCATGTATGGACACCTGACATCTTCCGTTTCCGGTATAGGTAGTATCCTCCTCCTATACAGATGAAGACGATCAGGATGAGAATGGTTGAGAAATTTCCATTATCTTCTTCAGCTTTTTGAGCATGGGAAAGATCCAGGTCTGTTGTCCGGGTATATGCATTCCCATCGTCATCCTTGAAGGTAATTTCAATAGGGACAAGCATTGACTGATTCGAGTTGAATGTTAATTCAAAGCTGGAAAAATCATCCGGCTTTAATGTTCCAATGACATAATTTTTGTATGGATATCTCGGGGTTGCGTTCCCTGTCATCGTAATAACAACAGAAATGGCATTTTCCATTCCGGCATTGGTCACATCTCCGGTGATGTGGTATCCGGATTCGTCCTGTTTCACAATTACATTGGAAACATAGGGATCTGCCTGTTTCTTGTCATAGCCAAACTCAAGAGGAATTACCCGGCTGGTTTCATGAATATTTTCTCCGTTTGAATATTTCAGATTAAATGACAGATTTGTTTCTTTGGAAGGAGTCACTGCAAATGAAACGTCTTTTGACTCTCCGGTTTTCATCATCCCGATAAAAGAATCTGAAGGAGAGAGATCTACTTCATCACCAATAGGGGTGAGATGAAGATTTTTGATCTCATTTTCACGGGCATTTGAGATTGCGATAACAACGGTCTCTTTTTTCCCACTGGTGAATGTATCGGGTTTTTGCTGAATGGATAATACCGGTGCCGTACTATCCACCTTGATTCGAACCGGATATCGGATAGATCCTGATTCACGGGTATTTACTGAGAGAATCGGATAATAGGTTCCATCTCCGCATTGAGCCCGGATGGTGAAAGTCAATGTTCTTGACTCACCAGGACCGATCCACGATGTGGTGTCATATTCCCTGCTGACCAGAATAATATCCTTGTCATAAAACGTAACCCGATCGATGGGAACCGACTCTTTTCCGCTATTGGTTATTACACAAGTGAGGGTACCGGAATCATACGGCTGGAATGTTTGCGGTTCAAGAGTTATACTGGAGACAGATATCTGAGCACGTTCTGTATCTGTTGCATCCTGGGCCGAAATTGGGGATACTACCATACTTCCAAGAAGAAGGAGTAAAAGAATTGTCCCGACGTGTACCCGGTATGAACGGAAAAATGAGAACGAGAAATGATTGAATAACATCCCGTTATGATGGACTTCAAGGTTTTATATACTTTCTCTGCAGTTAGTAAAAAATTAACAACTGTTCAAAAGTCATAATACCTATCGTGATAATTACATGATTATGCGGGGGATCAGGGAGACTGATAGTTCATTGGATGGATAACATATCATCACATCTTATTATTGCACTGAGTCAGATGGGTCTTCCTCATTTAGATGCAAAAGTGTTTTCTGCCCTGTCTTTTATGGGCCCTTCTGGAGCAAAAGAACTGATTAATTTTGTACAAATTTCCAAACCCAGTGTGTACGATTGTCTTCAACGCCTGGAAGATCGGGGGATGATTGTAAAAAATGATTCTAAACCTGCGAAATATTCTCCGGTCTCTCCTCGTATTGCTATTGATATTCTCATCCGGGAAAATACTCATGCTTCAGAAATTGCTCTCATGGAACTCACAAATCTTGTCAGTGCAAGAAAAACGCAGGATGATGATGATGCCATATGGACGGTCTTTGGTCCGAAAAATATCGATCATAAAATCCGGGAGATGATTATGTCGGCAGAAAAATCTATTGATTGTGTGATGGGGGAAAAATATCTTCCCTTGTTTGAAAATCTAAAGATTCATGCTGCGGTATCCCTCCATATCATTAGTGATAATGAAGAGATTGTCCAGATTACGAAGCAAATTCTTAAAGACGTGAAGGCTAGCGTTACTTTCATATCTCTTCAGAAGATTGAATCTTTCGGGTTTTCTCCAAAGAAAAACCATCCAAAACCAGTTTTTTTTGATCTCCGAAATTCGTTTGAGATTGTCACTGACAATAAGGAAACCATCTCTATCCCTCCGATTCAAATGACCAAAACCACCGGTCTGTATTCGACAAATGAGGTACTGGTATGTATCGCATATGACCGGATGCAATCGATTATCAGACATATTCTCTCAGATGATCCCGGCGAATGATAGAGTAGCAGGGTTCTCTTTTACAATTTAATCAGAAAATTGATGAGAGGATTCCGGATATTTTTTCACCCTGTCAGCGACTTCAAGATAAAAGGATATGAGACCTTTCCATCTGCCCCATGTATGGGCAATTTCCTGAGCATCTTCAGCAGAAATCTTTCTTCCCCCACAAAACCGCTCACCGATCATTCTTCTCAGGGCAATATCTGCAGCTGGAAAGGCATCGTAACGGTGGAAACCCCGAAGGAGTATTAATTCTGCAGACCACCTTCCAATTCCCCTGAATGTACAAAGGATGTCAATGATTTCTTTCGTGTCATTCATCAGTTTCATATTCTCAAGATCTATCTCACCGTGAAGAATTTTCATTGAAATATCCCGAATATATTCACTCTTTCTGGTGGTAAGTCCACAGGACCGGAAAACTTCTATCGGGATGGTTGCCAGGATATCCGGGGTAGGATAACAATAGTGAGGTTGATTATCTAGATTGAGTGTTTTCCCGGTTTTGATGATCAGGCGGTCTTCTAAAGTATATGCAACTGAGAGCGATATCTGCTGCTCAATAATGGTATCTACTAATGCCTCAAATACGGTGAGTGTTGTCGGACTTCTCAATCCATATAATTCCTCAATGAGTGGTTTTATATCAGGATCATCCTCAAAATCCTGATACATGGGAGAGATATCCTCCTGCAGATTGAAGATATCATTGACTACTTTCTCCACATTATCTTTCATATGTGGGGAAATCGTCTCTTCACTGGTGATCTCAAGATGGAGAACCGGATTTGGTATCGTCCCTCTGGACCAGAGCTGGATTCGTACCGGAGTTTTTTCGATCATCAGAGTCATAGAAAAAACCCCGTTTTGATATGTTCTGATTTGAGGATTGCCGTGAGCAAAAATCAAAGCAGACTGGTGGAAATTATACGGGGGCAGAGGGTAGAGATGTGTAGTGATTGTCATATTGGTAAATCTTGCTGACATGTGATAGAATCAGGAATTTTTTTGTCTGGCCTCCAGTTCTCTTCTTATCGCCTGGATGGTAATCATCCGGTATAATCCCCAGAGCACGGTGATGATGACCGGGCAGAGAATTGCCCAACCAACAAAACACAAAATAATCCCTGTCAATAGGAAGGATATCCCACTTACCAGCATACCGGGGAATTCTCCCCTGAATAGTATCAGCCCGGCTAGACATCCGGCCATATAGGTAAGAATAAAAGAAGCATTCGGGATCTGGATCAATACCTGAAGAGATATCAGTCCGGAATAGTAAATTGCCAGAATTATGAGATAACTCAGAAAGAGAACGATCAACCCTCCTACCGGAGTATGAAAATGTGAAGATAAACGGGAGAAGAATCCCGGAGCACTTCCTTGTTGAGCGAGTGCAAAAGCCAGGCGGGATGCTGCTCCGGTATACGCTATTGCCGGAGCAATGGTGATGAAAAAGGTAATGATCCCTGCGATTATCATCCCGTTCTTTCCCGCTGCAATTTCAATCAGATGAATCAGGGAGACTGCGGATATCCCGGGGCCATAACTGTGAGTGCCGATTACTGCTCCAATAGTGGCCAGATACAGAATGCTGATAATAACTGCTGAAATAATTGTTCCTTTCACGATATCCCGTTTGGGATTTTCAAATTCTTCTGTTACGTGAGAGATCGCTTCCCAACCTAAAAAGCACCAGAAGATCAGGGTTGCTGCATGACCTACGCTCATCCATCCATTTGGAAGAAAAGGAGTAAGGTTCATCGGTGAAATTGCGGGTAAACTACCAAGCACGGATCCAACCAAAATGCTGATGATACCGATAACTACGGCGAGTTGTATCTTCCCGGTCATCTGCATCCCGATATAATTTGAACCTACTGCAGTCAGCAGGACGAGAACGGTGATGCATATCCGTGCTGACTCTCCAAACCCAAATGCGGTGCAGACATATCCGGCACCAGTAATTGCCATAATCGGCACCGCCATTACTGCAGATACCAGGAAGAAATACCCGACAAGAGATCCGATTTCCGGATTTAATGCAGTAGAAACAAAATGGGATACTCCTCCGGCATGGGGCAGACGAACTGATAAAAGGCCCATGGTCAGTGCCATGGGAATGGAGAGGATGCTCATAAAACCCCAGGAGATTAATGATGCAGGTCCTGCCATATCGGCAGTGAGGCCAGGGAGAATCAGAATCCCGGATCCCAGAACTGATCCGATATAGAGTGCAACTATCTGAAGAAGATTTAATGATGCAGTTTTGGGAATGGATGATTCCACGATAGTATCAGAAGTCATGGGTGATCGTGGGGAAAATGATTGAATTCACAAGACTTCTCATGATAGGTTTCTGGCAAACTTAAAGATACGGGCAGGTTTCAAACGAGAATCAATCTGATATTTCCTCATCAGGGAAGAGACGACAGGTGATTCTCGTCTGATCAAAACTGTTATATCGGTTTCATTACCGATAAGAACCAGGATTACTATGGATCTCTTAACAATCGCTCAATGGTCTCCATATCTCGCTGGAGCTGGGATTGGAATTTTGTTAGGTTTCTCAATGCTCCTCTCGGACAGGCCTTTTGGATGTGGAGCTGCCTTTACCGGTGTAGCCGGTATGATAGAGAGTGCCATTAAGGGCCACAACGTGGTTTCAAACAAGCCCTATTTTAAAGAATTCCCTCTTCGCATCGAATGGCAGTGGATGCTTGTTCTCGGTATTATTATCGGAGCATGTATAAGCAGTATCCTTTCAGGCACGTTTGAATTTCGATGGATTCCTGATCTCTTTTCCCAGACATTTGGCAACAGTCCAATGCTTCGAATCGGTACGGCGATACTCGGAGGAATTTTTATTGGCATAGGGTCCCGGTGGTGCTGGGGCTGTCCGAGCAGTCATGGAATTAGTGGAATCCCGCAATTATCCCTGGCAAGTTTTGTCGCTGTAGCATGTATGTTTGCAACGGGAATTGTAGCAGCATTATTGATATTCCGTGTTTTGGTGTGATCATGCTGAAAAATCTTCGAAAAAACCACCCGGTGCAACTAGCATTAGGTCTACTTATCGGTATTGGGTTTGGGTTTCTTCTTCAGAAAGGTGGAGTAACCTCCTATGATGTGATTGTAAACCAGTTACTCCTGGTTGATTTCACGGTTCTCAAACTTATGCTCTCAGCAGTGATCGTGGCGATGATCATTCTGCACATTCTGAAATATTTTGGTTTGATTGAATTTCATATCTTCAGAGGTTCCCTGGGATCAACGGCAATTGGAGGATGTATTTTTGGGCTTGGGTTTGCCATCCTGGGATTATGTCCCGGAACGCTGGCCGGAGCAATCGGTACCGGTCAGATGGATGCACTCTTTGGTGGAGCTGTCGGGATGCTCATTGGGACCGGATTGTTTGCGCATTTTTACCCGGTGATTAATAACAAATTCATGGACCGGGGAGTATTTCCTGCAGATTCGGTTCCGGAACTCCTTGGTGTACCTTCATGGGCTGTAGTCCTTGTGATGGTGGTATGTATGACCAGTTTTCTCTATCTTCTTGAGATTTTTGGCCTTTGATCCTATCCTTTCAAATATCCGTTCATTTTTTTCTGAAAAAATCGATTGGTGGTTCGTGCTCTACCTGTAGCAAACCCTGGCGGTATATCGGTTGAACAGCCGTAATGACAACGGGTTTTATTCATATGATCCGCTCCATTTCATGACAAGCGGGTATGAAAATCCGGATACCTCTTTTTTTGATTCATCTATACCCGGAATTTGGGCCTGAATCATGGATCCTTTGTGGAAGATAACAGAATTAATTTATAGAACTTCAAAACAACCTTACCCCACATCGAAGTGGTCTCAAATGTCAACACAACTAGGTGGACAGCCAATCTATATCCTTTCTGAAGGGACAAAACGCAACCGCGGCCGCGATGCGCAAAATATGAACATCACCGCAGCGAAGGCAGTCGCAAGTGCCGTGCGTACCACTCTGGGTCCAAAAGGCATGGATAAGATGCTTGTTGACTCCATTGGTGATGTGGTAATCACCAATGATGGTGTTACCATTCTGAAGCAGATGGATATTGAACATCCGGCTGCAAAGATGATGGTCGAGATATCCAAAACCCAGGACAATGAAGTTGGTGACGGAACTACTTCTGCTGTGGTTATTGCCGGGGAATTACTCAAGCGGGCAGAAGGTCTCCTTGAACTGAATATTCATCCCACCGTGATTGCTCATGGATACCGGATGGCCTCTGAAAAAGCTCTTGAAATCCTTGACAATTTTGCTATCAGTGTCAAGCCAAAGGATGCCAATACTCTGAAAAAGATTGCACAGACTGCAATGACAGGCAAGGCAGCTGAAGATGCAAGAGATCTTCTCTGTGACCTGGTCGCCAAAGCAGTGACCCTTGTTGCTGATTCAGATGGAACTGTTGATGTTGATAACATCAAAATCGAACAAAAGGTCGGTGGTTCCATTGAAGATTCGGAGATCGTTATGGGGGTAGTTCTTGAGAAAGAACGTGTCCACCCAGGTATGCCAACCAAGCTTACCAAGGCAAAGATTCTGCTACTTAATACCGGAATAGAATTCACTAAGACTGAAGTTTCTGCTGAAATCACTTTTACCCGGCCGGATCAACTGCAGGCCTTTGTCAATGAAGAAGAGCGGATGATCAAATCGATGACCGACAAGATCATCAAATCCGGAGCAAATGTCGTCGTCAACCAGAAAGCAATCGATGATATTGCTCAGCACTACCTCGCGAAAGCTGGCATTCTGGCAGTCCGGCGGGTAAAGAAGAGTGATATGGATAAACTCGCCCTTGCAACCGGAGCTCCGGTAGTCTCAAGCATCGATGCGATTTCCTCCAAAGAACTTGGATATGCAGGTCTTGTTGAGGAGCGGAAAGTATCTGGCGAAGAGATGGTCTTCATTGAAGAATGCAAGAACCCCAAAGCAGTAACCATCATTATTCATGGGGGAACTGAGCATGTGGTCGCCGAGCTTGACCGTGCCATCGTTGATGCCATCAGAGTTGTCTCTGTAGTAATTGAGGATAAGAAATTAGTTCCCGGTGGAGGAGCACCTGAGACCGAACTCTCTCTTCGTCTTCGGGATTATGGAGCAACAGTAGGCGGGCGGGCGCAACTTGCAATAGAAGCATTTGCATCTGCACTTGAAATTATTCCCCGGACTCTTGCAGAGAATGCAGGTCTTGATCCCATTGATATGCTGGTTGCACTCAGACAGGCACATGAAAAGGGACAGAAACTTTACGGTCTGAATGTGTTTGAAGGAAAAGCATGTGATATGATCAAGGAAGGGGTTATCGAACCACTTCGGGTCAAGACCCAGGCAATTACCAGTGCGACAGAAGCAGCAATCATGATCCTCCGGATTGATGATATTATCGCTTCAACAAAAAGCGCTGCACCTCCAATGCCCCCGGGAGGAATGGATGAGATGGGAGGTATGGGTGGCATGGGCGGAATGGGGATGTAAGATCCCTATTCCTCTGTATTATACTGTATTCTCATTTCATTTGGATTTACACAGCATATTGAGTCGTACCTCAATATGCCTTTTTTTGGTAATAGGGTAAACAGAGTTTTTTTACTCAGCGGGTTGTTTCATCTTTCCTGGAGAATTGGATCCGTATTCGATGAGAATACAAAGACTGTTTCTAATTTTTCCTATCCTTCCCATCGGTGAGTAAAAATAGTTCGGATACGGATATCTGACGATTATACCGGGCATAGCAGGATTTACTTTAAGTAATTCGCTATACTACATTCTTTATGACAAATCAATATTTTTCATCATCAATTCAATTTATTCCCTTAAGGGAAGCAGACCTGAAAAGAATTAACGAGTTATCCAATAATCCTGATATATCTGCACATTTTGAAACCATTCCTCCGGTATCAATGGAATCCACATATGCATTCTGGCATTTTGTTCAGAATGGTCTGGTTTCTCTCTGGGGAATACACTGCGAAGATCAGATTATCGGAGGAGCCGGATTTTATGCTAACCCTCAAGGGACTCGTCTGTCCCATGTTGCGACATTTTTTCTCTATCTCGATCCTGATTTCTGGGGAAAAGGAATTGGTGTTTCTGCAATGAAATTTCTTGAAACAGAAATTCAGAATCGGGGCTTTCGTCGGATGGAATGTATGGTAGCTGAGAGCAATCCGCGAGCGGTCAGACTGTATCAAAAAATGGGTTTCCTTCATGAAGGAGTAAAAAAACAATGCTATCAGATTGACAATACGTATGTCGATTTAATTATTATGGGAAAAGTTTTTGCAGGAATTCAGAATACTTCTTCTTAACGAATGGTATGTTGGTTGCAATGGTATCACGCCACAATCTGATGATTAGGATTTCAAAAAAAGGATATTAACCCGTTACCCATTCAAGGCCTGATAGGAGTCTATGAAACATCCTCTCTCGTATCGGGGAAAATCCCGGCACCAATAATCAGACCATCATCAGCCATTTCTGTATAACTGAGTTTTAACCGGATTGCATAATCTGAATCAGGATCTGCAAAGAAATAGTAACTAAAGCCTCCTCCATTCTCTGCATTGGCGATCAACTGGCGGACCGGATATTTTCCATAGGGATCCTGATCTTTCAGACGATTAACTCCTACAAGACCGGGAAGATACGGGTTTGCAAGAAGTGTACCGTTCTTATCAAATTCAAAGATGAACTGAGTAGGATCAGAGAATGAGCCGTTTTTCCGATTAAATTCTAAAAGACTCTCATCTCTTCCCACTTCACTTACGTATTGTACTGCAGAATTAACCTGGGTAACTAACTTTTCCCTGCGATCAGAAGAAAACTCCACGGGAACATTGGAAAGGTACATCCCGGATCCGATTACCCAGGTATCATCTACCGGCTGTATATACGATATTTTTAATTCGGGTTTTCTTCCTGCATCAGGATTATCAAACACGTAATACCAAAATCCTCCCCCATCAGCTGCGACCATGAGTTTTTCCCCGCCAATGGAGACCCCATTGGTATCAGTCAGGTTGCCTTCATAGGTGCCGATCTTTTCTGGCAGGAAAGGAAGAGCAAGGGTCGTTCCATTCATATCAAATGCAAAGATGTAGGATCCATTGGTAGTGAACGGTCCAGCCCGGTCATTAAATGTCTCCAGTGCCTGCTCTTTTCCTACCTGCTTTGCATACGTGACTGCGTCATTTACTCTGGTTCGCAGATTGTCCCGGACCCGTTCCGGGGTGTCAGGAGGTACGATAAACCCTTCTCCATAGATCCCGGATCCGATCCACCAGGATTCATCAATTTTTTTTACATATGCAAGTTTTGGTTCGATAAATCCAGTTTTGGGATTATCATAATGATAGGTTACAAACCCGGTTCCATTCAGAGCCATATTCCGCATCTCCTCTATCATCCTCACCCCTGCATCGTCAGTAAGGGATAGTTTATTCTGCCCCTGATATTCCGGATGCCAGGGATGAGCGAGGTTTATCCCATCAAAGTTGTATGCCCAGATATAGCGATCCCCCTGGATGAACGATCCGTTTTGAGATCCGAATTCTTGAATCGCTGCTTCTTTCCCATTTTTTTGCGCATACACTCCTGCTTCGTTTACAAAACCTACCAGTTCTGTTACCGAAGATGAATTCGAATTCATGAGCGATGATTCATTTTCTGCAGGTTCCAAAGATTGATCTGGTAAAACTGCTGATCCAATGGATACGGTTAGAAGGATGAGCAGAATTACCAATACCGGAGATATTAGGTATCGAAGTTCCATAGGAATATTCCGTTTACGAAGTATTTGAGGATAATGAAATGGGATAAAAATCGTTCGGGAAAAATCAATTTGTCCCATGTGTCCCTGTTACCAAGGCTCAAGCCTAAGGAGATTATCCGTAGTATCTTTTTTGTCACGGTTCTTCTGATTCATCCCTTGGATTTACTTCTCCAAAACTCCATCAACAGGATATTTTGCCCACCTTTGAATCATATTCGCCATTTATATTTCCTCCACGATAATATCTCATATGGACATTCATAGAGAAATACGTGACAAATTTCCTGACCTCTTTGTTGCTGAAGGTGATATCGGGCAACTAGGTATTACAGAAAAAAATCTCCAGCTGGAGCATCTGAAAGAGGAGACAATTGACTGGGTCAGAGAACGGTATACGATTGATAGTGTCAAAGATGAACCGCTATTCAGGGCTTATCGTGACTTCTTCTGGAGCGTTGGAGTCGATCCTACCAAAACCCGTCCCGCTTCTGAAGCATTGGTACGAAGGATTCTGGCAGGAAAACCAATACCTTCGATTAACACTGCGGTAGATGCGTATAATCTTGCCTCTATTAAAACCGGTGTTCCTATTGGTGCCTTTGATGCGGATACCCTTGCGGGAAATATCTCAATGCGATTTGCAGTATCTGGAGAGGATTTTTATGGGATCGGAATGGAAAAACCGGTTAGTCTTCAGGCAAATCAGGTGGTTCTGACTGACGAAGAGAAGATAATTGCGGTGTACCCGTATCGTGATTCGAATGCGACAAAGGTTACTCAAGCGACAAAAACCATTCACATCGTTACCTGTGGAGTCCCTCGTATAGATGAAGGAACCGTAATCTCTGCGTATGATTTAGCATCAGAGTACCTCCGGAGGTATGCTTCGGGAACCCTCTGCTAAGTGGATACCGCATTGTATGGAGTTAAGAGAGAAATTGGGAGATTATCTCTGCAACCCTTCCGGGTTCCTGAAAGATCATCCCATGAGCAGTATTCTCAAGTACGACCAGGTGAGCTCCCGGAATAGCATTTGCAATAATTGTTGAATTTCTTGGAGGAGTAACGATATCCTGGTCACCGGTGATCACGAGAGTAGGTGCCGGTATCGTATGTAGGTCTGCATATACTCCCTCCCAGGTAGCAAGGGCATTACCCTGTTCCATGACGGATTTTGCATCTGCAACTTCCCCGTGATCAACAAACCAGCTCATCGGATCCGGGTGAGCCTCCCTATATGCTTCTGTCAGGAGGAGACGGCCGGCCCTTTCAAGATATGCATCAATATCAGGCAACTCCCTGGCCATTTCTTCATAAATCCCGTCATCCGGAGGAATACTTTCCGGTCCACCGCAATGGGTACTCATAAGAATGAGGCGGTTTAGTAAATCCGGATACCGGATAGCAAATTCAAGTCCGATCATTCCTCCCATCGAATAACCCACAATAGTGATTGGGCCATCTGCCAGTTGAGAGACCAGATCATGAAGATCCAAAGCTCCCTGAGATATGGTAAATGGTACTGACGGATTCATCACTCCGGATACACCCCGGTGATTATAACAGATGATCCGATAGGATTCAGCGAGGGACGATATCATTCTGCCAGGCCATTCATCAAGGGTCATTCCATATCCAAGAACAAAGACGATAGTGGGTCCACTTCCCTGAATGACATATCTGAGGGGGATATTATCTCTTGTCAGGATCTCCGCCATATATCTCTAGTAATCATCATACCGGATATGTATTCTGATATTTTCTTTCAGGGGAATTCTGATGAGTTATCCTGATATGTGAAAATGCATTATTTTCATGAAACCGTAATGAAACTCCATATCTCTCTGTTCTCTTCACCTGCCCGATACCCATGTGATACAGCCGGAGTATGACCCCATTCAATGTTCATTCATGCATGCATTCAGAAGTTTCTCAGTATTCCTGAATAAGGAAAAACGATGCTGATTTATCACCAGACCGATAACTTCAGCTATTTTCACAGTTACAGACAATTTGTAATACTTACAGTCGGTATGTATGAATTACCAGAGGTGATGATGATGAATACTATCGTTTGTATCAGGTTGCTTCTCGCTGGACTGTTGCTCTATACCGGAATCAGCATAATGTACGCAGATCAGTCAGATGCTGTGGCTATGCTTGAGATCAAAACAGACGAAGCGATGCAGGACTATATTGCCAATCTGACATCCCAATATAAAGAAAAAGGCATTCCTGCCGGAGTTGATTATTTAACATCAGATGCGGTGTCAGCTCCTGCCGGTCTTTTCGCACAGGAGATGAAATCTGCAGCGCCGGCTGCTGTTGGCAGGATGGAGGAATCATCTGCTGTTTCTCAAAATGTGAACGGAGCGAAAGAATATACCACCACAAACATACAGGTAGCCGGTGTAGATGAGGCGGATTTTGTCAAAAATGACAATACCTACATCTATATCGTAAGTGGAAATACGCTCTCAATTGTCCGGGTATTTCCCCCTCAAACCGCATCAGTTGTCTCAAAGACCTCTCTTGTGGGATCTGTATCAGATATCTTCCTTGCTGGTGACCGGCTTATCGTCTTTACGAACCGGTATGATTATCCAGACCGGCTCATGCAAAAACCTTCCTATTATTCGTATGACCGGACATCAGCACAATTATATGATATCTCTGACCGTCAGAACCCAAAACTCATTCGTGAGATTTCGGCTCCCGGAAGTTATCAGAATGCCCGGATGATCGGAAATTATGTGTATTTTTTAACCGCAGATAGCGGGTATTACTACCAGCCTTCAATGCCGGTTATCTATGATAATGATCAGGAGATGAAAATATCCTCAGTTTTTTGTCCGCCCTATCCGACAGACAATCTCCGGATGAACACCCTGACTTCCTTCCCGGTTACCGGGGGAGAACACCCGAAATCGGTCTCGTTCCTCCTCGGTTATGATACCACTCTGTATGTATCGCCGACTGATGTCTTTGTCGCATACCAGAAAGACCGCTACGGGTGGTTCACTCCGGTCATGGAGGAAGAGACGCTCATTACCCCTGAATCACTATCACAACAGAAAACGGTAATCCACCGGTTTGCCATCAACAGTGGTGATATATCCTACAAATCTACCGGAACAGTTCCCGGTTATCTTCTCAACCAATTCTCACTGGACCAGTATGACGGAAATCTCCGGGTTGCAACAACCATTCAAAATTATGCTACATCTATGGGCCAGTGGAGCAATGTCTATATTTTAAACCCTGACCTGAATATCATTGGCAGACTTGAGAATCTGGCTCCGGGTGAGAAGATTTATTCTGCACGGTTCATGGGAGATCTCCTCTACCTGGTGACATTCAAACAAACTGACCCGCTCTTTGTCATTGATCTTTCAAATCCAACCCAGCCGGGAATTTTAGGAGAACTCAAAATTCCCGGATACTCTGATTACCTGCACCCGTTTGACAAAACCCATCTGATTGGAATTGGAAAAGATACCTACGAAACCAGCAGCGGAGCAGTCATCCCAACCGGAATAAAAGTAGCCCTCTTTGACGTCTCTGACCTGAACAATCCACGGGTTGTTGACAGCCGGGTTATTGGGGAGAAAGGTTCTGATTCAGCAGTACTCACCGATCACCGGGCGTTCCTCCTTGATAAGAGTAAAAATATCATGGTGCTTCCCATAAAAGAAGTGATGCATACACCGGTTGTTGCAAGCAAATATGATGGATCGTACACTGAAGAGATATGGCAGGGGGCATACGTATTTGGTATTGATCCAAAGTCAGGATTTGTTGAGCTTGGAAAGATCTCTCATGGATCCGGGCCAGCCTCAGAATCCTGGTGGTCAGGATCTACGGTAAAACGCTCAATCTTCATGGACACGGTTCTCTATACGATTTCACAGAACATGATACTTGGATCTAATCTCAAAGACCTGACAAGCAGAGTCATGAAAGTAGAACTCAATCCTTCACCTGAACAGGCCTGGTATTTACAGCCTTTATGGAAATCTATCGCAGAATAATTCTTCTCCTATCTCGTAAGTAAAAACCCGGATAAAAGGGGTGAGACATCCTAAATCTATCCGGGTTTTTCCAATAAGGAAGGAGAACTATTATTTCGTCCACTGAGAACTCCTTTTTTCCAGGTATCGTGCAAGCAGAGTTACGGAAAACGTCATGACAAAATAAAAAATGCCAAGAGTCAGATAAATTTCAAACGGACGCGAAGTTCGTGAATAGATAAGATTTCCAACCCTTGTCAGTTCAGTAATCGAAATTACTGATACCAAAGAACTATCTTTGAGTAAGGAAGAAAAAGAATTCATCATCGGAGGAATCGCCACTCGGATTGCCTGGGGGAATATCACATATCGTATCGTTTGAATCCGGGAAAACCCGAGTGAATATGCTGCTTCTTCCTGTCCCCGGGCAACAGACAGCATCGCTGCTCTGATAATTTCTGACATATATGCACCGCTGTTCAGTGCAAGCCCGATTACCCCGGCAGTAAAAGCATCCATCACTATTCCGATAGAAGGAAGACCATAGTAAATAAAAAAAAGCTGGATCAGGAGAGGGGTTCCCCGAAAAACCTCAATATATCCTCCCAGAGCCTGATAGATCAGACCCTCCTGATAGTATCGCCTCGTTGTTCCAACCACTAACGCTATTCCAAAACCGCAGATAAATGCAGCCAGGGTAATCGTAATGGTGACGGTTGTGGCATTGAGGAGAAGTGGGAGGTTTCTCCCGATAATCTCAGTTTGGAAATCAAACATTTACGATAGATTTAACCAGGTATCAACTATCTTCTGGTATGTTCCATCTTTCTGAATTGCTTCAAGTGCCCGGTCCATCTCTTCGCGAAGAGAGACAGAATCCTTCGATGTTACCATAACCAGTTCAGATATTTCACCAACCGGAGTATTGATAACTTTGAGGTCTTCCTTTTTATTTGCCTCAGTAATCGCGTATGCATACCCTACAACAACGGCATCTACACGCTTGTTAGTAAGGTCCAGGAAGGCATCATTGTTGTAATCGTAGCGTTTCACTTCTTTGATTCCGGTTAACTTATCAACCTGTTGTTCTGCTCCGGTTGCAGACTGAACACCCACAACTTTTCCCTCAAGGTCAGATGGGGATTTGATTGAATCATCATCAGAACGTACCACAATCACTTCGCTGAGCTCATAATATGGGGTACTCATTCCGACATTGCCCGCAGATGCTTCCTGTTTGGACATTGCAGTGACAAGGACATCGTAATCTCCTTTTTCAACTCCGCCAAGAAGAGCCTGCCATTGTGCATCGACAATGGTAACATTTACTCCCATTTCTTTGCCGATTGCTTTGGCAAGATCCACATCAAATCCCTCTACCTGGCCGGTCTTATCATTGATTGATTCAAATGGAGGATATTGAGCACAAAGACCTACCGTCAGAGTTCCTTTGTCGGTCACTGTTTTCAATGATTCATCCGTGGTATTTTCTGCATATACCACACTAAAGCAGGTGGTGATGCATAATGCAATTATCAGATATCGAAGAAAATTCATCCGAGTTCATTCCTTCTTCCCGTTTTATCGATCAAATGCTTGTTTGAACGCTTCTGCCAGAAAGATAACAAATGTGACTGAGAAGATTATTTGAAGAATATTAAAAAAAAAATTAGGCATTGTGATACGAAGCAAAATTAGGGAAATCTTCGAAATAGAAGGAGATTATCTTATAATCAATCAGTCAGGAAGAGTTTGTATAATTCTGCTGAAGGAATGGTGCTCTCTTCATCAATTGCCACAAACGGAATTTCAAACCCGTAATCTGCGATGATTTGTTTTAATTCCTCCATAAATATTCCGGCTTTATCCGGGTATGAAAGCGATTTCTTTATTGCATCCAGGTTTTCCACGCAGGTAATTTCTCCTTTAAACAGATCTGAACTACAGGTCTGATGCACTCCACAACTTGGGCTTTTGTCCACCCCGACTATACCGGCAATCAGATATCCGTTCGTATGATAATCCTGGATCTGTTCGATAACCGGATGGAGAATTTTTCTGCAATGAGTCCTGAAGGCCGGAGTATCCATCTGCTCAATGACCTGACCCCATCGTCTGACACCGTAATACCCCATCTCCGGACAGGGTAATTGAATGATCCCAAAACCTTTTCGAATGAGTGATAATACCAGAGGTTCAAATGCTCCCGGGTAGTGAGCGATTCCTTCAACTTTTGCATTGACATTCAGCAGGCAGTGTGCGAGAATTACGATCTTTTTTCCCCGGTTCATCCGTTTCACCAGTGGTACTATGTTTGGTTGGAATTGCTCTTTGAGCCTTCTCTTTCCGATGAAAGATAACTGACCTGAAAATGAACATCTGATGAAATATCGATATTTTTATGCATGGAGACAATGATGTTGTCATATCATGAAATGGGTGAGTATTGTTGCGGCAAGTGTTTTGTTCCTCGTACTTTTTGGAGGAATGACAACTGGTGATACCCGTATTCAGAGTCCTGATGAGTTAGTCGTATTTGTGACCGAAGCTGGAGATTTTCTCAAGAAGACTGGTTTTGAGAATGTATCCCGAATAGTACCTGAAAATCCGGATATCTTTATTCGAAACAATTCTGCGATTTCTGTGTATGATATCAATGGAACGCTCCTTGCGTATCCCAATCAGAGAGTTGATATGAACGCGAAAAATATCACCGAAACTGATATTCATGGATTAGAATATATCAGGCTGAGCCGGGATATTGCACTGCGAGGTGGTGGATATGCTCTTTTCATTGAATCAGAGAGAAGTACTCAACAGATACATTCCTCCAGCCCTACCCGGAACCCTCCCGCTTTGATGTATGTTTTTCCCGTAGATGCTGAACACTGGATTTCATCCCAGGTGCTCCTGACAGACCTGAAAAATCAGCAGACCGGAGAGCCTGCTCTCGCTATCATCGAAAATTATGTGCATGATGCTGCCGATTATGCCCGGGAGATGGGGTATAACCGTTCAATTCAGGAATTCAATGATCTGAATGGTTCTTTTACCCATGGTTCCTGGTATATTTATGCATTCGACATGAATGGAACCTTTCTTGCATCCCCTTATTATCCACAGAGCATTGGAACAAACCAGTCTGAAGTTGTCCGGGAATACGGGGTTTCAAGTGTTGCAGAGATGATCAAAATGGCAGAAGAACAGCCTTCCGGATATGAAGCATTTGTCATTTTAAATCCGGATACGAATCAGTCTGAAGTAAAATTGGGATACTATGAACGTGTTGATAACTCCTGGTTTGTAGGTTCCGGCTGGTATGTTTCTGATCTGGTCCGAAGTGTATCACCGGAAAAATAGCGGTCACCTCTCCACTTTTTTTAGATATCAGGAAGATATTCTTCAACCTGAAAATTGCCTGTCCAAACCGGAAAAAAAGAAAAACATCGTTCCCATGAGGAACGATTCACTATCGCGAGAATCTCTTCAGATTCTCAATCCTGACAGGTATGCAAAAGATTTCTGGAAATTCTTAATCCCTCCGGTAACCGATGTCGAGTCTTTCCAGCTATTTGTTGCAGATGTTTTATTCCAGTTTTCTGCTGAACCATCCCTGGCCTCCATAATATTCCCACTAAACAGGGTTTTTACAGTACCTTCAGCAAATCCGGATCCTGATTGTGCATCCGGAGTCACCGCTATCTGGTAATTTAACATAGCAGGTGTATCCGCACTTGATGCAACTGCCCTTACCCCTCCTTTCGAAGAGATCTGAGCACTATTGACATTAATCAGAGAACTCTTAGCCGTGACAATATTACAGAAAGACGGAAGAACCGATTGACCACCCTGCGAGAAGACACAACGGATATTATCATCCGCATTTGCATAACTCCCCGCTACCGAAAGCGTATAGGATTCTTCTCCGGATAAATGGGATCCTTCTATACTATTGTAGGTCAGAACCTTTTCTGTTTCCAGGTTGGATTGCCCATTGGATTTATCTCGTGAATCAAAATCCACATTTTTACTCATCATCAGGTGACCCCCGTTTGTCATGGTTGAATCACGATAACTGAGATCTGCTACGGATTGTGAAGCTCCAAGAGTGCCGGTTGGAATTGCTCCAGGTGAGGCTATCACCCAGGAGAACTGTGTATTGTCAGAGACCATTCCGACCACGTCGATAACGGTGCTGATAGATATTATCTGGTTCTCCGGAGTTTGATTGGGTAACCAGTCCGCTGAGGAAACTCCGGTCACCATCACCAGAATAATTATTCCGGCCCCTAATTCATTTCGCATTATGTACATACCTCGGGAATATCTGATATCGGTCTTAGTAATCCCTACATTGTTGGAAATGAAGAGAACAATAAGTTTCTTCAAGAATGGGAAAAATGGAAAAAACCGTATTCAGGAGAATACGGATTATTTATGATTTTATCAACTATTCGTGATTGTGATATTTATCTGTGGGCACATCAATCTCAAATCTGCATCCGGATCCAAATGTACCGGTTTCTTTTATTGTAATTCCGGTAAGGAGCAGTATCTCTCTGGACAAAAATAACCCATATCCAGTATTTTTGCCATATCCTCTATCAAATATGGTCTCTTTGAGATCTTCCTCAACTCCGACTCCATTATCTTTGAAGGTGATCCGAATTCCTTCCGGAATTTCCTGAGATGAAATGATAATCTGTGTAACATGCTCTCCATGCCGGATGGCATTTTCAATCAGATTATAACATACCTTTCCAAATAATGGATCGGCCAGGATTGTAAGTCCGATCAGTCCTTCATGGTCTATGCTGATATCAGATCCCACTTCTTTTTCTGCGTGAATTATCGCTTCTTCCACATCCTGCCAGACAGGAACTCTGACTCCAAGTTCCTGGTACGTTTTGGTAAAGGTAATAAAGTTTTCAATGGAAGTCAGGGATCGGGATATGACTTCGATTGAACTCTTTTGCTCATCATTCACTTCGTATTGCTCAAGGAAGTAGATGTGAGCCTTTGATATCATGATTTTATTCATGACATCATGACGGGTAATACTGGAGAGAAGGTTGAGTTTCTTATTGGCGATGAGTAACGCTTCCTCAGCGGTTTTTAATGTCGTTATATCTCGAATTGACTCTATCGCTCCGTTTAAATCCCCATTTTTATCGTACAGCCTGGCTGCAGTAATAGACAAAAATCTCATCTCACCGGATTTTTCACTCCAGTAACTGGTTTTGAAAACGTCTCCGATCCGTTCGATCTCCCGTTTATCATCGATTTGCAGACTCTCCGGATGCAACGCGATATCTATCAGGATTGGTTCTCTCTTTCCTCTTATGCATTCTGAGTAGGCATAATCCCCTTTCCCGATCATCTCTTCAGCACTTTTCCCAGTCATCCTCTCGATTGCAAGATTCCAGAAGAGGATCTTTCCGTTTGAGTCAATGACAAAAGTCGGGTCCGGAAGGAGCTGGAGGATCATCTGAATATGAGCATATGATTCCCGGAGAGCCTGTTGTTCAGCAAATGCGATATATGCCTGTCGTTGCTCAGTGATGTCCCGGATATGGAAGAGATTGAGTATTTTTCCTTCAGATGAAAGTTCTGTGAGCCGGATATTGATGAATTCTTCATGACCATCCTCTACCCGGGATAGGGTGACATCCTTATAACTCCCGATATGTGGAGAGGAATTTGCTGACCGGATCATATCTTCTATCCCTTTCCCAAAGGACTGAAACAGTTCACTTACGTTTTGACCAATAACCTCGGATGCTTTCACTCCGAACATCTCTTCCCCGGCTTTATTGATATTCATGAGGGTAAATTCGTCAAAAAGCAATATGGCATCTGCTGATGATTGAAACAGACTCATATACCGCTCTTCGCTTGATTTTAATGAAGCGAACGAAGATCGGAGCTGACTCGCCATATCAGAAAATGAATGGGCAAGTTCTCCCAGTTCATCTCTCCTGTCCAATTTGATGCCGTTTGTCCACTCTCCCCGTGCCATTCGTTTTGCTGACTGGTTCATCAGTAAAATGGGTTTGGTGATCCATTTGGCCAGGAAAACACAGACGATCATGGTACCAATAACCGAGAGAAATGCCAGAAACAGGGTAGTCCGGTTATTGGCGTTGATCTTATCCATGATATCGGATTCAGGAATTACGACGACAATCAGCCAGTCAAGACCGTAAGAATCCTTGTACGGGGTGACCTGAACTAATTGGCGTTCACCAGAAAGGTCATAACTAAATGTCTGCCTGGTGGAGGTATTTCGCAGTTCTGAATCAATTTGAATAATATTTTTTGTTGTTGACCGGATTATCGAATCATTACATTCAAGTGCTGATAATCGGTCCAGCGTTCCATTTACTTTTGAGTATGGCTCCTTGATGGTAGATGCTGCAACAATGTCACCATTTCTCTCGATGATAAATGCCTGGCCATTCTTTGAGATCTGCAGACTTTGAACGAAATCACCGATACCGGTCAGCGTCATAGAGGTCCCGAGAACTCCAAGAAGGGTATGGTTTGCTGAGTAAACCGGAGTCGTAGCGTCCTGACTGACCACACCTTCGAGCCACATGTATATCGGTGTCCATCCAGGTCCCCCCTTTTCTACCGTAGATTTATACCAGGGACGTGTTCGGGGATCGTACTGTGGAATAGAGTATGTTTTTTCCAGTTTGTTCCCATTCCGGTCGATCCGATATTCTTCAAATGAGGAGTTGGTATCAATCCGGGCAAATCCTAAAAAGCGTTCAGTCCCATTTGCGAGTCCCGGAGCTCCTACTGAAGCAATTATCGTATAGTTCCCGTTCTCTTCGGACCCAAAAAAGATCGATTCAAATGATTGGTATTCATAAGACAACTCCTGGAAATGGCGCTCTAGGCCTTCATGTTCATGGATATTTATCTCGCCAAGATTGATACTACTTATGCAGAGTCGATTAATCTGATGGGGAGTTTCTAAATAAGTATTCAGATGCTGCACAATGCGATCGGAAATTTCACTTTGGAGCTGGCTGGATAAATCACTCACTGCGTATTGACTATTAAAAAAAGCAAGGAGGCCGGTTATCCCCATTGCGATGATTATTATTACGACTAATGAAAATGTTAATACGGTTCGTATTTTAAATCTGCCAATAAATCTCTCTAACTTCTGCCTGCTTGTCTGTGAAGGAGAAGAACTTATGAATTTTTGCTCTGTAGATTTTATCTGTTCGTCTTTGTTATCCATTTTACCAGGGTATGTATAAAATTTTTATTCTGCTAAGCCCTCGATGCATTTGTTATGAAGGATACTGATCACTGATGATTTATATGGCCTGCTTTCATTCACCGAAGTGTGTCTGGTGGGTTTAAATCTGAGTGGGGGGCTCTTGAGATAATACACCAGATCCTATCTGAAATTAGTCTGAAGTATGAGTATTAATAGGTTGGCTCTGTCATCTGACTCTGATAATTCACAGCATCCAGAAGCTGTAGATTATCACGTGAAAGAGTCTGATTTGTTATTCCGGGAGAAAAAAAAAGTCAGATAGGAAAGGTGTGATCCGCTTTAAGAAGTGTTAAAACACCAGTTCTCCAAGTTTTTTGGTTTTTAAGATACTGATCGCATCATCTTTGGTACCTAACGGACCGGGAATCCCGGTATTCCAGAACCAGGGGTTTCCATGTTCGGGATCCAGTTCCATCCCTTTATTCAGGGCTGTTTTTGCTTCAGGAAACTTACCGAGTGCATTTAATACGACACCATAAAGATACCATGCCTTCGCATTTTCCGGATCCTGGTAGGTAGCTTGACTCAGTGCTACACTAGCCGTAAAATAATCACCCTCTTTTACGAGATCAAACCCTTTGACATACCATTCATTTGTAGTTTCTGCATAAACTCCAACAACCATCGCTCCGAGAACGAGCAATGCCATACTGAGTACCCATCGTTTCGTCATACCATGGACTAGTTGAGTGAGGCTTTAAGTCTTATCCTGATTCGTGTATTTTTATAATTCGACAATTATTGAAGAGAATTAATATTGCATAGGGAAAAACAGCGAATTATCGTTTTGATGAAGAAACCTGTAGCTCGTTTCTTCCAATTTTTTCCGGTAAAGATAGGGGAGATAGGAAATTAGTTGATCATGCCGGTTATTGAGACCCATAAAATCCTGCGTCATTATATTGAGAAGGGAAATTATCTCAAATAATTTAGATTTTATGGAACTGGGTATTCTTTGAATTCAATTTTGGTAATTATCCTGGTATGATTTGATTTCTCTGATATTGGAAGATTATCAGATATCAGAATTCTCATTTCTCAAATGTATGTATGAAGATTAAACATCGAATTGAAAAAGATCGTATCTGAAGGATATTCCTTAATACTGTCCCTATCAACGACATTCTACTGTCAACAGAATCCCTCTTCTGGAGGGGAACGCAAAAGACCTGAAAGATCTCAACTATTGTGTGTAAATTTCCCTTATGGTTTCATGATCAAAGGTCGTTAGGCTACCCTGATTCAAATATATAATCTCAATGATAACCCTGTTAAATTCAAGGTGCTGGTATTGCGAACTATCTGATAAATGATTTTTTTGCTCTTTCAAAAATTTCCCATCTGATGTTTTGCTCCTGTGTTATAACAATGAAAGTTCCCGGTATCAAGGTGGGCTCATGGAAATGACGAAGAGCCAATAAATAGTTGCATAGAAAATATGTTTCATGGGATGTAGGGGTGCTCACATTTCCCGATATCAGGCATGCTTTTTTGTGGTGGCTTTTCTTTTGCTGCCGATGCTGTCATTAGGAGCTGAACAAGAACAAACCAGTGGGGGAACAAATTCCTTTCAGTTGCAACAGCAAACGGTTCAATCAAATGAGGAAGTAATTCCAGGAAATAATTCTGCTGGGTCAGAGCGATATGGAGTGATCGCATATGAGCCGCAAAACCCTTCTGTTGGGGATTCGGTTGAATTCAGATTTATTCAACGGGCTGGATGTCCATTGGGTCCAAACCTGTTTGAATGGAATTTTCCAGACCATAGTATTACTACCAGGGATCAGTATACCCGGGTTTCATATACATTTACCAAACCCGGACAATACACTATCACCACCTATTATACCGCTGAAGAATGTGGAGCATATCACCGGTTTATCGATGATGTGGTTATCACCATACCGGTAAAAAATGAGATCCGGACATGGCCCGTCAAACCGATGATTGGAGGTAAGATTCAGTTTTCTGTCTCGAACGATAATTCGTCAGAGCCGAAGACATGGTATTTTGGTGATGGATCATCGGTTACGACAAGCAATCCCGATGTTGAACATATGTATACCCGGACGGGAGTCTATCAGGTTCGGGTAGAGAAGAATGGGAAAGAATTTGCATCGAGATCCCTCGATCTGACCCTTCAGAAGGGTGACATTTTTGTGCATGCAAGTACGGGTTTTTTCCCGAAAATTATTCCCGGAGCATGGTCTCATGCAGCCATGTATATTGGAAAAAATGCAAACAGCGGAGAGGATGAAGTAATTGAAGCAGTAGGGCCAGGTGTTCGAAAGCATTATCTTAAAGATTACTGGTTTTATCCACAGGATACAACAGTAGCAGTCTTCCGAATTACCGGTCTCTCTGAACAGAAGAAGAAAGATATCGTTAATTTTGCCTTGTCAAAAGATGAACGGTTATATGACTTTCTTTCCCTTACGGTTTGGCAGAAACAAAGGGACTGCTCAGAGTTTCCCATACCTCCTTTCCTCAGTTGGGTTTTCAGATGCCGGTCTTACTACTGCAGTGAACTGGTCTGGGCAGCATTCAAAGATAATGGAGTGAACCTTTACCCATCCCTGGGTCTTGTTCTGCCAGGGTCATTAGTGACAGCCACTGAAGTGAAAAACACCGTTCTTGTCGGGTGTCATATTGAGAAGATACCTGATAGTGCAAAACAATATACTCCGTATTTTAATGAAATTCTCCAGGGAGACAATCCCCCATACAAGAATCGATGGAAACCGGTTGGTGCAGAACCAAACCTGCTACTATCAGGGCTCGCCGATCCGAATGGAACCGGTATCGTTTCTATGAAACTTACCGATCCAATTGGAATAAATCTCAGTGATAATGATCAGATAATGTCAAATGCTTCCATAAATCGAGTCGATGCATATGGAAAAGGTGTGAATGACAGTGAGATTATGGGAATTGCCGGACCTGCTTCCGGGCAGTATATGATGCACCTTGAAACGAACCAGAGTTCGGCGAAAGAAGTCTCCTATCTTCAGGTTACTGCAGGCAATTTTGAGAATTATACGGCATTAGAGCCAATTAGATTGAACACTTCCCTGGGTAGACCAGTTTCTGTTCCGTTCTTTGTTCAGACGAATAATCGTGAGATGGTAATTGCAATACCAAATAAAGGAAAAGCACCCCTGACAGTGCAATGTATCGGACTGGTTCTGAATCAATCGATGCATACAACATGGAAACTCTGTGAAGATTGTGAGCCGGTTAATAATCTGAGCAATGTAACCGAAGTGTTTACAGAGCCGGGAAATTATTCTGTCATGATGGCAGCATGGGATGGGATCAATTCCACCAATGTCACCGTTCCCATTATTGTAGAAGAACCAGATCTTCCACTCCAGGCGAATTTTACGGCAGAACCGGTATCCGGGATTCCACCTCTCGGTGTCCAGTTTACTGATAAATCTGATGGATCACCGAATCGATGGAACTGGACATTTGGAGATGGATCTGTTTCCCATGAACAGAATCCTTTTCATACATATCGTGGGATTGGAAAATTCACGGTAACCCTGGATGTCAGCAAAAAGACTGGTGAACAGTCGGTTATCAGAAAACCTGCATCCATTACCACGAATTCCGGAAGAATGACTGGTCCGATGGGGATGATCTGGATTTCTTCTTCGCCATCTGGAGCGGAGGTATCTGTTGATGGAGTCGCTGTTGGAACAACCCCTCTGCAATCATCAGGGATTCCTGTCGGGTATCGTCAGGTCCGGGTTTCAATGGATGGATATCAGAACTGGACTGGAATTGTCCAGGTCAGTCAGGGGACTTTTTCGTATGTTCCAAAAGTAGTTCTTCAAAAGACCCAGTTACCAACAGAAAGTCCGGGTTGCTCCACCTGCAATTAATCCATGGGTATTAAAAACGGGAATATTCAGGATAGAAAATCACCCGATATCAGGAGATCTTTGGTGATTCTTGAAAACCCCCCGTCTTATTGGAAAATCAATAAATCTTAATCCCATTTATCGCGACACCGGCAGGTATGAGAAAATTTTCTATGAAATATTTACAAATTGATAAAGCCATGGTTTATATAAATAAATCTCCGTACTCGCTGCAGTAAATGGTGGAACTAATCCTTCAGAGTTTTGTTCGGGAATAGTTTAATTAAATCCCAAAAAATCATGCATCATAAAAAAACCTAACAACATTAAAATATTAATTTCCCAACACGTGTAATTTGATCCGAAGATTAGGGTTACTATTCGTTGGATGAGTGCGAGATCGAGAAAGATGGAAGACTCATATCATCAATGTAGGTAATGATAATGAAAAATGATCGCTCTTCCTGCCTTTGTGTGTCTCGAGTGGATAATTCTCCAGGCAGGATCATAAATCCCGAAAGATAGGTATATCAGTAAGAAATCAGCCAGTCTGATTAAGAAAAAATTAATAGCAATGAAATTGGAAATTTCGTTTATTGAAAAGATAGAATAACAAAAGCAGAACTATTACAATTGAAAAAAAAATCTGAGCATCTCCTACCAGATTATCAGGATGCAGTGCCCGGTATGTTTCCGGATCTGGGATGAAGGCATACATCGACATAGGGTACCTTGACCTGGTTATTGGCGGTGAAGCACATTAAACTATCTATTCCATTTATTTATGTCAAAAACCTATATTATTATGTAATTAATCGTTATTTTCATTTTTTTTACTCTTTGTTCTCTGTTCCTCAGGGACTAAATATTAGCCACCTGTTTGGAATATTGGTTCGGTGTACAAACATTGCTCCCATCGTTTTTATTTGAAATAGCACATTTAACCTAGAGGATCGCAAAATTCGTTTTTTTGTTCATCCAGTTATACGATAGGAACAAATCAGGTTCGTCCATGAGGGGGTTACGCTATCTTCCATAAAGTTATCAGAGAAGAATTATTTTTACGAGGCAAATCTCATCAACATGAAATTTCCTACCATCTTTTGTGTTAACATGGTAAAGAGTGAAAAAAACCGCGTTAAATTCTCTCTCTAATAAATATATCAGATATGAGGTAAAGTATTTGTGAGTGCTTGACCTTTCGAAAATTCTTCTCGAATTATGTATGAGGTGAAATCGTCCTTAATCCGTATTCTCCGTACTTAGATCAGAAACTTATTTATCCTTTTAATTCTTGAAAAGTTCTTAATTATTTTTTCAGTGACTGCGAAATGGATAGTATCCGGTTTTATTGAGATCAGTTTCTCTCGAGGGTGAGTAGATATCTTTTAAAATGTAAGATTTTTGAGTTTTTATCATATATGAGAATAGAAAATCAGGGGAAACAGGTAAGACAGCGGGAACCGTGAACACACAGCAACTTTCCACATGTCTGACAGGTATATATTTCCGTTTGGTGTAAAAGGAAAGCATCAATTCCCTTCTCCTGAATCTCAGTCAGATTCGCAATCATACTCATCCCATATTTTGTCCGATACCGGGTATCGAGCTGTTTGAGTCGCTTACAAGGCATCTCTTCACATTCATAACAAAAATGTGAGGAATTCTTCTGAATGGTCGGGCAATTGCGGATGATACATGACCGGCAACTCCGGGGTTTATTTGTATCATCACCTGAGCACCCGGGGCATGTTCTTTTCTGACGTTGAAAAGCCTGACATAAGGCACAATTCATACCACACGGAGCGATATGTTCCGGTTTTATCAGAGATGAATTCATGACAACTATCAGATATATGCCAGTTCGTGTAGAAAAGGATTGCAATTCAGTTGAGATCGTATGAAGGAAAATCATCAGAAATAGGGAACAATATCGGAATGATATCAATCGAGACAGAAATTTCAATCCAGCAATTTTCCTGTTAATATCAAACTCTTTTCTTTTCCATTTCTAAACGGATATAAAAATCGAAACCGTTTATCGTTATTGGATTATGAGAAGTCACATGGGGTTTTAAGAGGTATGAGGTATCATTGAGCACATATTGGTTACTGCTCATGCCACCCAGAGAACATTCATGGTAAATGAAGGAATTACGGGAGATTTGAATACTGCTTCTCATCCAATCTATTCAGATTCCATTCCGGATGTATTTACTCACACCTCTTCTCGTATTACCGGTTTGACAGAGACTGAAGTATCAGAAAGATTAGAGCGGTATGGGAAAAATATTATCACAAAAATCCCTAAAAAGTCTGTTTATCTTCGTTTTCTGAGTAATTTTATCCATCTGATGGCTGTTTTATTATGGATAAGTGGTTGCATTGCCTTTCTGGCCGGAATGCCTGAGCTGGGTGTTGCGGTCTGGATGGTTAATGTAATTAATGGACTATTCTCTTTTTGGCAGGAATTTCGAGCAGAAAAAGCAGCAGAAGCCCTTCTAAAACTCCTTCCGGTAAAAGTCAGTGTTATCAGGGATAATCAGCAGGGAGAAATCCTGGCAGAGAATCTTGTTCCCGGTGATTTGATGATATTATCAGAAGGTGTTCATATCTCTGCAGATGGGCGACTAGTGGAAGCATCTCAGCTGAGAGTTGATCAGTCGACTCTGACCGGGGAGTCTCATACCGTAAAAAAGGTTGCAGATCCCTGGTATGACAAGGGTCTTTCAACAATAGAAATTCCGAATCTGATATTTGCAGGCACCAGTATAGTATCAGGAACCGGGCTTGCAGTGGTTACTGTAACCGGGATGAATACCGAATTTGGAAAAGTAGCCCACCTTACTCAGGCAATCGAGGAGGAAATGAGCCCTCTCCAACAGGAGATGATCCATGTAACCCGGAGAGTATCAATTATTGCTTTCAGTGTAGGTATTCTTTTCTTCCTGATGATGACCTTGTTAACTCCTGTTACGCTTGCAGAGAGTTTTATTTTTTCTCTTGGTATCATCGTCGCCTTCATTCCTGAAGGGCTTTTACCTACTGTTACTCTCTCTCTTGCCAGAGGATCCCAGCGGATGGCGAAACGACATGCTCTCATTAAGCGTTTATCCGCAGTTGAGACCTTAGGATGTACGTCAGTAATCTGCACAGACAAGACCGGAACTCTGACACAAAATGAGATGACGGTTCAGAAAATCTGGCTTTTTGGATCGTATTATTCGGTAAGTGGTGTTGGATATTCACCGGTCGGCAAGATTATTCCTGATACTCCTGATTTAAACCCGCTTTCTACTCAGGATCTCACTCAGTTTCTTACTGCGGGAATTCTTTGTTCTAATGCTCGTCTGATCCCCCCGGAGAACACCTCAGCACCCTGGACGATTCTTGGGGATCCCACAGAAGCTGCCATCCTTGTAGCCGCTTTGAAAGCAGATATCCCCTATGAGGATCAAAACCGGAAATATCCCCGGATTCGTGAGTTTCCCTTTGATTCCAGACGGAAGATGATGAGCACCATCCATACGACCGATTCGAATCAGGTCATATATCTGAAAGGTGCTCCCAAGTCAGTCCTGGATATTTGTTCATCTTTTGTAGAACTTCATGAAAATCATCCTCTCACTGACGATACACGCTCTGAGATCATGAAGGTGAATGATTCGTTCTCCGAACAAGGCCTTCGTGTTTTAGCGATTGCGATGAAAACAATCCCCGGAGATGGAAAATTAGAAAACTCTGAAGAGGTAGAGACGGATCTTACTTTTCTGGGATTAATCGCTATGATGGATCCTCCCCGGCCTGAAGTATCAGATGCCGTAAAAAAATGCCATCAGGCTCAAATCCGCATCATCATGATTACCGGGGATTATGGACTCACCGCGAAAAGTATTGCACGCCGTATTGGTATCATCAAGAGTGAGAATCCCCGGATTATTACGGGCATTGATCTGGATCAGATGACCGGCGACGAATTAAAAACTGCTCTTAAGGATGAAGTGCTCTTTGCCCGGGTAGCTCCCGAACATAAACTCAGGGTCGTAGAAACCCTCAAAGAACTGGATCATATCGTCGCAGTAACCGGTGATGGGGTGAATGATGCTCCTGCCCTAAAAAAGGCCGATATTGGTGTTGCGATGGGAATATCCGGGACTGATGTTGCAAAAGAAGCGGCAGATATGGTCCTGACTGATGATAATTTTGCATCTATTATCAATGCGGTGGAAGAAGGACGGGCAGTGTATGCCAATATCAAAAAATTCACGGGATACATATTTACCAGCAATGCTACGGAGGCCGTTCCATTCATGTTTTTTGCTTTTAGTAAAGGGAGAATTCCTCTTGCATTAAATGTCATGCCTATCTTATCCATAGACCTTGGAACGGATCTGGTTCCTGCACTGGCGTTGGGTTCAGAACCGCCGGAACCGGGAATAATGGATCAACCACCCCGGAATCTGAAAGAACATGTGATAACGAAATCCTTGTTGATGCGATCCTATCTATGGCTTGCGCCAATTCAGGGGGTGGCAGTTATGTCCGCATTCTTCTTCGAGTTTTGGACAAACGGATATTGGGGGCAGATATTTGGTCTCCCCTCTGACGGCCCGTTATATCATTCAGCGGTAGGTATGGCACTTGCCGCTGTTGTTACTACTCAGATTGGAAATCTTCTCGGAAGACGAACTGACCGGAGTTCCCTCTTCTCTGTAGGATTATTTTCGAACAATATGATTTGGATAGGTATTGCTAGTGAGCTGATCATCATTTTCTCCATTATCTATATTCCGTTTTTACAAAATGTAATCGGTACAGCGCCATTTCCTCTCCAAAACTGGATTTTTCTATTTGCTTGGGCACCGGTTCTTCTCATTGCGGAAGAATTCCGAAAAGCGGTTATGCGGTTTATTGAGAGAAAAAAGGATGATCATAACGTATCTGGAGGTATCGTATGAAAATTATTATCATTGGTTGTGGAAGGATGGGGTCAGAGCTTGCTCGTGGACTTATTCGGTCTCACCATGAAGTTACTGTGGTTGACATAGATCCAAAGGCTATTGAACGTCTTGGACACTCTTTTACGGGAAATAAAATCCATCGTGATGCTCTTGATAAGGAGACTTTTCTAGCCAGTGGAATCGAAAAGGCCGATGGCCTGGCTGCGGTTACCGGTAATGATGCGATAAATATTGTCGTTGCCAGGGTTGCCAGACAAATGTACCGTGTTCCCAAAGTAATCGCCCGGACTCATGATCCGCAATATATGGATATATACCATAAACTTGGCATTCAGACAGTAACGAATGTCTCTCTTGGTATTGAACGAATATCAGAAATGCTGACGTTCTCTTCTTTAGATATTATCCATGGAATTGGAAATAATGAGGTTGCGGTAATCAGATATGATATTCCCCCGGTATTATCCGGACATCAGGTGAAGGATATTACTGTTGCCGGAGAGATCATCGTGTTATCTCTGACGCGACGGGGAAAAACCAGTATTCCCACTCTGGGAACTCCTCTGGAGAAAGGGGATGTCCTTCACCTGGCTGTTGAAGAAAAATCGGTGGACAAATTAAAACATATCATGCAGGTCGCCGGGGGTGGATAATGGGATTATCAGTTCTGATTGCTGGTGGTGGCAAGGTTGGTACGTATCTTGGCAAACTCTTGATCTCCGGCGGTCATCAGGTTACGATTCTTGAGAATGGGATAGATGATTATGACCGGTTAAAGCAGGAGTTTCAGGAATCTCACCTCATCTATGGGAATCCGACAAATCCCCGTGATCTTGTATCTGCCGGGATAACATCAGCTGATGTCGTTGCGGCGGTAACAAGGTTTGATGAGACGAATCTGGTGATAGCAAGTCTTGCAAAGTTTGAGTACCGGGTCAAGAGGACTATTGCCCGGGTAAATATTCCAAAAAATGCCTGGCTGTTTACCGGGGAAATGGGTGTCGATGTAAGAATTAATCAGGCTGATCTGATGGCCCATATCATAGCCCGGGAAATGTCTTCCCATGATATGGAAACCATGCTCAAACTTCATACGGGTCCTTATTCACTTCTTGAATATATTGTTGCAGAAGAATCTTTCGCGGCAGGAAAAGAGATACAAGACCTCCATCTTCCTCATGAATGTATTCTATCTGCAATAATCCGGGGAGAAAACCTCATTATTCCTCATGGAAATGTGATTCTCAAGCCGGGAGATGAAGTATTGGCAGTCATTCACGAATCGGTTATACCTGAGGTACGTCAGATTATTCAGGCCCCGGATTCATAATCTATCTTTATCCCATTCAGGCATGAGAAAATCCGGTTATATGCCTTTTTCACATATCTCCGATAAAAAAATGGAGGTATTTGAATACCTGTAGAGTTAAATTCATAAAAAATCTCTGGTTATTCAATAGAAGCAGTAATTCCCGGAATGCAATTTCGTAGCGATTCCAAAAAAAATAATTCTCGGATAAAGTTTTTATGAAGAGCTCCGAACCGCTGATTCACAATCCATACTCAATAATAACCGTAACCGGAAGAATCACTGATCCACGGAAAACCCGGATACCTACCTGATATAATCTATAGGGCTTCTCAAAATAACACGCGAATCAACCCGGATTGATTCATCTTGCTCCTCATGAGATGTAATCACCAACACTTTACATTCAATCGAAGAAGTTACCAGAAAATACTACCGATATACCCGGATAGTGGCAATCGCATTGATTACCAAAAGATTATCAAACGGAAAAATTTCCTACTGGTGTTCCCCAGGTCATATCTTCTCCCCTATTCACAAAAAACCTCGATACTCATGTACCTGGCAGCAAACCTGTAAGTGTTCAGAGAGTTGTTTCCCATTTCCTGAATCATCAACCTCCTGAATTCTCTCATCTGGATGTCATATAAGAGAAACCCGAATCACAATTCGATTTCTTAAAACGAACAAAGATCATATAGCCTGTAGATAGAGGATGGGAAGATACACTTGCACGATAATCCTGGGATTTATCATCCTGGGTATGATAATCCAGACAGGATATGGAGAAAATACTGCTCTCAACACTCCTTCTGATTATGCTCCCGGTTTTGTTCTGGTTAAGACCTTAGGAAATTCAGAATCAGAAATCTCCGCAATAACCTCTGCACATACCGCAATTCAGGCGTCCGTTACTCATGACTTTTCATCTGAAGGGATTGAGGGACTGCAATTGGTCAGTCTGCCTGATACTATCTCCGTCGCCGATGCCGTTACGTATTATCAGGGAGTGACGGGGGTTGCCTATGCAGAACCTGATTATTATCGACAGGCCTTTCAAATCCCGGCAGACCCGGAGTTCTGGAGACAATGGGGTCTGCAGAATACCGGACAACAATACCGGGAGAACACAACTCCAGGAATAGCCGGAGTTGATATCAGGGTGACTCCGGTATGGGACAATATCACCGGTGGAAACAATACGGTTGCAGTAATTGACTCCGGAGCTGATTATTTACACCCGGACCTTGCAGCAAATATCTGGACGGATCCTCTGACCGGAACTCATGGGTATGATACCATCACCGGATCTTTGGATCCCATGGATCAGAATGGTCATGGAACCCATTGTTCAGGAATTATCGGAGCGGTTGCAAATAATGGAATTGGCGGGAGCGGAGTGAACTGGAACGCTTCAGTTATGCCAGTCAGATTTATCGACCGGAGTAATCAGGGGACGGTATCTGACGAAATAAGTGCGATTACCTGGGCTACGCATCATGGAGCTACAATTCTTTCCTGCTCGTACGGATCGCCAATTCCTGCATTGAGTGAAAAAGATGTTATTGCAGGATCAGATGCATTATTTGTCATTGCAGCAGGAAATGAAAACCATGATAATAATATCAATCCCTCTTATCCTGCGTCATACAATCTGTCAAATATTATATCGGTTGCATCAATTGGGCCGAATGATACACTTTCTGAGTTTTCCAACTTTGGAAACAACACGGTTCACCTGGGAGCTCCAGGAGATATGATCTATTCTTCCCTCAGATCTCTCTATAAACCAAGTCCGGTCTGGCATGATCCCTTTGATTCATTTGATAACTGGACCGCGAAAAACTGGACTCTTGATGCCACAACTTTTGTCTCGCCTCCCAGTTCCGCATGGGGGAACAATGAAAATAGTACCGATGAATTGACATTGACTCTCAAAAATAGTATTGACTTAAAAAATCTAACCAATCCGGTTATTTCCTATCAAACTTCCTCACCTACCGGGTATTCCGGCCTCCGGCTTGATATCCAGTTTCCGAACGCTACATACTGGAGGACGATAGATGTAAATAACCGAAATTTTGGTACTAATTTTTCAATAAAACAAGCACAAATTCCACCGGATTATATTGGGCAAAAAATTGCCATCCGGTTTGTCATCAGCAAATATGGGAAGGCATTCCTGGATGATATCATGATATCAGAGGGATATGGAACGCTTATCAAACCTGAATGGGAGTATGCGAGCGGGACTTCAATGGCAGCTCCGATGGTAGCTGGTGCAGCCAATTTACTTAGTAATTATGCACCAAAATCCGGATGGAAACAGATCCGGGCTGCCATTCTCAATAGCACCGATCCAACTCCTGACCTGAAAGAGAAGACTATCACCGGAGGAAGAATAAACGTCACTGCTGCCCTGAACCGTCTTGTCCCGTCACCTTACTCTGATACATTATCAGTTTTCCCCGGATGGAATCATGTTTCTATTCCGAAACGGCTTTCAGTCGGTAATGATACAGCGGAAAAGATCTTTGGAGCCCTGTCAAATTCATCAGGTCATTCGGTACTCAGGTTCCAGAATAACTCCTGGGTTACGGTGGGAAAAGATGAAAAGATACATCCGCTCTCTTCCTACTGGTTGTATACCACTACTTCTCAGGAATTGCCATACATTCCGGATATGAATCAAACCGGTGAATATTCGGCATTACTTAAAGCGGGGTGGAATGGGTTTGGGATTGTGGGTATGGACACCCTCTCTGCAAAGACCTGGCTCATGCCGGTGCAGAACAACTGGTCATATGTCATCGGATACAATCCGGTTACCCAGACCTATGAGGAACCGATTATAAATGGCGGCTCTGGAAATCAGAGTGCAAACAGGGTTCTATTGCCAACAAGAGGGTATTGGCTTCATATGAATGCAGATACTCCATATTCCTTCTCCTGGGCGTAATGAAGGAGCCCGGAGGGTATTTCCGGATTGGAAAATTTCCGGTATATTTCCTCTTTTTCTCAGAGAAATCAGATTATTGATTCAATCTGTCAAGTCTTTCGACAAGAATGATTAAAAATTCAGGTGAGTTTTCCTGGATTATATGGATTACCTGAAATTTCAAAGAATGTACAGACATTTTGAAAGGGAAGAGTCATTTATTATCGTATGAATGAACGGGGGAATTCTCTTGTTGAAATACGATTCCTGATAGCCGATAATGTAGAAATCACTCAAACGGTTTTTGGATATTCCTGAAACCAAACAAGAATAATCCTATATTCTTGCCTTTTTTTTCTGAACTCATGAAAAACTGACTCGTATTTGACAGGATATTCCCGGGTAGGTTATTATCTTCTGCCCTCATGTATACATTGATACAATTCCCAAAGGTCAATGGGATGATCCTAAAACACTGAAGGAGAATCGATATTTTGAAGAATATGTACTATGCAAAGGTGCTGACTCTGATTCTTGGCTTGATTCTGGTCTTATGCAGTGGTATCGTTTCCGGTTCCACCCTTCCTTTAAGCGAAGAAAACATCAATCTGATCTTCGTGATACCCCCGGACCTGGCTAACGATCCGCTGGGTGATATACAACAGGACACGGCAAATCTGAATAATCAGGGGTTACAACGCTCGCTCCTTATGGGTTCATTCCTCAAGCACGACCTACTGGGGCCTCAAAATGTAACTGCTATATTTACCCTTGTACCGATGACTCATCTGCAAACCGAAAATAATTACCCGGATATGGCATCGATAGGGTTCATCGAACAATTCGCTCTCCTCAATCAGATTACCGTGATAAATGAGACAGCGGTCAGTTTCTCTCTCTTTACTGGATATTCTCCAGGGGATGTGCCGCCTGGTGTTGCTGAACCAAGTCCCTATGTACCCGCTGCCCAGGGTCTGGTTTTTCGTGATACACAGGGAACCAATGCTGCTCTGGTATCTGGTATACTCGATGCAAAGAAGCCAGGTTTTTATGTCTTCTCGGCTCCCTGGGAGACTAGCAGCGATCTGCTGACCGGTATCAATACGGCTGGGGGGAATAATCTCTCCATTCCCACATCCTATATGGGACCTAACCTTGTCTACGTAATCTCGGTTACCCCTGCCGGAGAAACCACCCTTGAGACTTTTGATAGCAAACTGAGCCCACCTCAGTCTTATCCCCAGCTTCCTTCGCCGGTTCCGCGAGGTTCATGTAATGAGCAGACTCCTTTCAGCTACAACCGTTCAGCGGGTATAGACGGCGTCACCATTCCGGCGAACACCAACACGAACATGACGATGTACCTGATCCGGCACGCTGAGGCACATCCATCTGAAAATTTTGAAGATGGGAACCTGGTAGGAGCCGGGCAGTGGCGAGCGTTGGCTTTACCGAGCGTTCTCACTGAAGTCTTGCGTGACCAACGAAGTCCAACGATGGTATATTCTATTGATCCGGCTCAGTCCTTCCCCTTTTACAATGTATCATATGTCAGGCCTTCCTTAACCGTACTTCCCTATGCGATTGCCAACAATCTGCCTTTCAATCTGGCTGCAAGTTTTCTCCTCGGTCTTGATTCAACATCCATACCGGCGGCTGATGATGCAATGAACTTCTTCTTTACGAATAGTCGCGGAGTTAATCTTTCTGACCAGACGATCTTACTTGCATGGGAACATGAGCACTATCCTGTCCTGATTGAGGAACTCATCAAGAGTTATGGTGGCACAGTTCCGGCTCCGAATCTTACCTGGCCGGATAATGACTATGACACGATCTGGACAATAAAGACTGATGCCATGGGTAATCTGACGTTCGATAATGTACTCTGTGAAGGGATAGAATCCTCGAATCTTCCGGTAAATGCTCCGGAATTCTGATTTTTTTCTAATTACGGATCATTATAAAATAAAGTGACGAAGGTCACTAGTCTCCAATTTCTTTCTGTAAAAAAAGAGATTTGAATCGTTGTTGCACACAGTAATGAGATCGAAATTCGCAAGGTACTAAACGGTAATCAAAAAGAAAAATTTTGCATTATTTGTGATTTCGGGAGTAGTAAATTATTTGAAATAAGGTTTCGGGAGTACTCTGTAGGTTGGCACACAACCAGTCTTCAACCCTCTAACCTGATGACATCCGTCCTTTTCATTCCGTCTTTGTTCTTTGTGATTTGTCCAGTATCATCACGTAACGGAAATATACCCATTCCTTTCAATCCTTCCAGATGAGAGGCTGTTCTTTGTCGTAAGGGAGACCGGGTAGGTTCCTTTTCCATAATAGGTATGAGTCACATTCTCTGCCAGTGATGTATAGCCATCTCCAAAATCCCAGACCCAAGATGCAGGATTTCCCGTGGACTGATCGGTGAAGGTAACCTCTAGGGGTGCATCGCCCGAAGTCTTGTCAGCCGAGAATGCGGCGATGATATCACCGGGAACCGGGGTAGGGGTAGGGGAGGGAACGGTTCCCGAAGTTACGGTCACTGCATTATTGAGTATGGTAATACCCCCGGTCTGGATATTTAATGCTTTTAACGAGACGGAATAGATTCCCGGAGTGGTATATGTATGGGTCGGATGCTGTTCTGTTGAGAACATTCCATCCCCAAAATTCCAGTAAAACGAGGTCGGACTGCCGAATGACTGGTTGGTAAACGCTACCGTGAGCGGAGCTGGCCCCCATGTCGTATTCATTGAAAAGAAGGCATGCACCTGTCCGGGTGTCGGGATACCGGAGGTCGAAATTGTGTGGTTTGCTATGATCGTAGGAAAGGTCCAGTTGCTCACCGGACCAACCCGACTGGTATCGACCGTGACGTTCTCAAGAGTTGCTCCCGGTTTTGCCTGGGAGAGGTATGTGGCATTTGTCCCCTCGATATAGGATTTATTCCCAACAGGATAGAGAATAGTCCATGGATCAGAGGAGGCGTTCACCGGATGTTGAACAGTAATCCGACCAAGCCAGTAGTCAGTTCTCCCATGGTTGCCGGTGACATCGCCATTATTTGAGTACGTGTATCCGACAGTAAGGTATTGTCTGTCTGTTGTTTGAATCAGGGAATACAAATAATCAAACTGAGACCCTCCAAGGCACTTCTGCCACTGGAGGTTCCCTTCGTCATCCAGTTTTACCACCCAGTAGTCACCACTTCCGTGGTTTCCAGAAACATCCCCATCACTAGAAGCAGAAAAACCTCCAACCAGGTATCCCCCATCAGCAGTCTGAATAACCGATTCTGCCCAATCGCCTGATGACCCACCAAAGCACTTCTGCCACTGGAGGTTCCCTCCGCCATCCAGTTTTACCACCCAGTAGTCACCACTTCCATGATTTCCTGAAACATTACCGTCCTGGGAGGAAGACATTCCTCCAATAAGGTATCCTCCGTCTGTTGTCTGAATTATCGATTCAGCTAAATCATTATCTGATCCACCGAAACACTTCTGCCATATCAGATTTCCATTCTCATCAATTTTTACTATCCAGTAGTCAGATTGTCCATGGTTTCCTGATACATTTCCATCATTCGAATATGCGACTGTTGCGACAAGATACCCTCCGTCAGTGGTTTGAATTACCGAATTAACCCAGTCACTCGATGATCCACCCAGACATTTCTGCCACTGCAAATTTCCGAGACTATCGAGTTTCACGATCCAGCCATCAGAATTCCCATGATTTCCGGAAACATTCCCATCATTCGAATACGTGGATCCTCCTGCAAGATACCCTCCGTCCCTGGTCTGAATAACCGACTCTGCCCAGTCACTCAATGATCCACCCAGACATTTCTGCCACTGCAAATTTCCGGAAGGGTCCAGATTTACCACCCAGAGATCTGAACCCCCGTGTTTCCCTGATACATCCCCATCGTTTGAGTATGTGAGGCCCCCTGTCAGGTATCCCCCGTCTATGGTTTGAATTGCTGAATAGCTATAATCAGAATTTGATCCACCAAAACATTTCTGCCACTGCACAGTTCCGGAGGGATCCATTTTGATAACCCATACATCCGAGGAACCATGGTTCCCTGACACATCACCATCGGTTGACTGGCTATATCCTGCAGCCAGATAACCCCCGTCTGATACTGATATTACTGCATATCCCTGGTCAGTTGATGATCCACCCAGACATTTTTGCAAGGAGATCTGAATGTCGGTTTCATTTCCTCCTGATCCGCTTATTTCAGTAATTCGTGTATGGTCAGAATCTGAAGATGTATGTGATACCTCGCCTATTTCCTGATTGAGGAATTTTTGCTCGAATAGTTTAGATTTCATTGCATCAAGGCCATGTATCTCCTCCGGGGTTATTTCCCCCGGAATAATTGAGGAATTATTTCCTCCAATAGCCACATCATCAGCACAAACGGGTATACATATTACTCCGATGCAGATGAGCCTAATGAGAACTCCACATAGATTTCTCCAGGCACTTTTCTGATCATATCGATATTTTGTCAATTTCCCACCTAAGAAAGCTAAACCTGCCCAAATTCAACTAAATTTCTGTATCCTTGAACATTATTATACTGCCGATATTATCTCTCCAATATCAAGTTTGAAGTAATCGGCTCTGTTGAAATCCTCATAAAAAATTGAATGTCCTCTGTATTTTTGTGAACCTATGAGTCAGGTAGCAAATACCCTTTAAATTAACTTTCTTCCTTTGTTTTCGCGCTTTTCTTGATGACACTTTGCCACCAATAATTACGTTTCATGACGGAAAATTGAGTTTCAACGAAATTTCTCATATGATACTTCTTTTTTGGAAAATCAGTATGCATATATCTTCGATATTTGCCATTGGGTATCTTATCACCCGAAATCTGACAGGAATGATAGATTTTGCTTTAAATTCGTCATGAATTAATGGGTGAATTTTTCTGAATCATAGCCTTTATCCATTAAATAGCAATATGCTCGTTTTCTCAGGTATGATGACCGTACAATTGAGGGGCAATAGCTGAATCATGATGAAGGCAATTCGTTCCATTACAATTACTAATAACCTGATTTCCTACATCAACTGCTACTAAGAGTTTTAAAAAATCCTGTCGCCTTATCTCTGTTCTCCATGAATAATAACAACGAGCTGAAGGTATTGCCATCCCTGTTGAGTCAATAGAATACAAGTTTTATTAGTTGGACATTTTGGGAAGAATCGATACATAGACTTCATTAATGTGTTTCAAATCTAAAAATTAATTCGGTCAGAAACTTACATACAGTTGAATAATGAGGAATTTCTTTCAGCATGAGTTGCTTCTGTAAGATATCCATAAGGTGAATCATTTCCATTAACTCTTGATGTACACATTTGAAGTACTCTTTTTGGAGAAGAAGTGCGAGCAACTGGTGTTGATTTTAGCGTTTTTTTGAGTTGGGGGAACGGTATTTAGGGATCTATGCATCTTGAATTACACTTAAAATAGTAGTCAAATAACAGATCTATTTTTGAATAGAGAAGAAATATTGCTCCTTGTTAGGTTTAGGCTTATTCTCAACAAGGAGCGATGATACCTTAGATCTCTCTGTTTGATTTTTTTAGGATTTGAGCAGAGCCCAAAAACTTCTTTATTTTCCTCATTCCCTGAATGAACCTGACCACTATGGTATTCATAGAAAATGTGAACAAACCATCATCAGATATGATCAAGGTCTCAACAAAGAGAATTGGATGGAAAAAAGGGTTCTGTTTCCTTACCGCACTACAATGGGCCGGATTTCTGAATCTATATTATTATACTGATTGATAACCGAGTGGTTAACCAGATAATTTCCTGGTGCTGCATAGTTATGCATTGGATTTTTCTCAAGACTGCTGGTATTATCACCAAAATCCCATTTGTAGGATTTCATGTAGATTTTTGGGTTCTCATTACTGGATCTATCAGTAAATACAACCATATAAGAATCGTATCCCTGGTTTACGTATTTCCAGTCACAATCCGGTGTGTCAAATGGGTGAATCGTCTTTTGAATCTCATCATAAATTTGTCCACTGGGATGGCGGGTTGTCAATAAAACTTTATAGGTATCCCCTTTCGCCCGGTAAAACGTGTGGACGACATTTTCACCAGAACCTTCTTCACCATCCCCAAAATCCCAGGTAAAGGTATCAATTTCATGGTGATGGGGGATATATCGGAAAGATACTACTGCCTTTTCTTCATCTTTTTTCCCTATCGTGAATGAATAGTCTGCCTGATGGAAGGTATTGGTGGCAATAATCTTTCGATTTAAATCACTCTCTGCATAATCCATCAGGATTACTCCATATCTTCCTTTTTTTCCTGCACTAAAAAAGGAATTGAGATTTCTGTTTATCTGGGATGCGACTACCTTAATGCAGGGAATCTGGCAGGCTGTTACCGGATGAGTAAGATAACCACTGGCAAAATTCAATTGCAGGGTATCAGGTTTTTGCGAAACTGCGTTATTCAATTTATCGAGAATAAACTGGTACTTTTTATCAATAATCTTTTTTTCGCCACTTTTTGACGGAGAACAGCCTAGATTATACTTATCCTGGATACAAATATTTGACATTACCAGACAAAAATTTGGGTCATCATCATTCCAGTTTGTTGATGCATCGATTCCCAGGTTCTGATCCACTCCAAAATTATTAAACCGGCGGATCAAGACAATTTTTCCCCTGACATCCTGAAGTTGGGGAATCGAATTCCCGATATAGATTAGGTCTTTATTGGGAAGGTAATACTTTTGATAAAAGGTCTGGGCAAATGTCCGGGTGTTTTTCTCTGCATTATACTCTTCCTTTACACTCATGATGATGCATTCAGTCGGGTTGTCTTTTAGAAAATCCCTGCACATCTTCAGGACATCATCAAAATTCAATTTCTGGTATACTGAACCATGGTGGATAGAAAATGCATTTTCAAAGTGTCTGCATCTGATATCCAGAAACCGGATTCCCTGATTCAGTTGCTGACTGATCGTAGTATCCTGGCATTTTGCCGTATCAGAAATGAGTGGTGGATCATACCTTGCTGCTGATTCATGAGTTCCCGGGATGGAAAATTCGGCTATACTTTTTCTGCCATCAAGATTTGTCATCCAGTTTGGCAAATAAAAATCTCCCTGGATAAGCACCTGATTTTCTTCAGATGCCAGGCTTGTGAGAGATGGAATCATTTGAGTAACTGTTTGACTCATGGTTCCTTTTCTGATGGTTAGTGAAACCAGAAACGGGCCGGTGGTCTGATATTCATGTTCAGGATTCTGATCCGCTGAAACATTATTATCTCCAAATGACCAGAACCAGGAGTCCGGATTGCCTGTAGAGGTATCGGTAAACCTGGCAGTTCCCGGTATCTGATTATTGAGCAGGATAATGGAAAATGATGCTTGCAGAGGATCTGTAGAATTTCTGGCTGATGATACTACCGGTGAGGAATCTACAGAATCAGGGTTTTTTTGGGTATATGAGGACGGTGGGGGAATAATTTTAGGCCCGGAGAGTTCTCCTGTTGATGGGCCGGTCATCCGGTTTACCATTGGCAGGCTGACAGATGGGATATCAGGTTTGTCGGCCTGGAGAGGAGTGGCAAAAATCGTTCCTATCAAGAAAATAAGTAAGAGAATATGATACTTATATGACTGATAGTGATGCTGCATAATCTATCATGGTATTATATCCTTATCATTTCTTACTTCCTTGCTCTGTCCGTGATTGATCAATTAGCGGTGATCTGCCAATTTCTTCTGGTATTCATCGGGGTAATCTGAATGTATCTGATTTCTCATCGGTTTGCCTACCCCATTTGTATACGCTCTTTGTAGATTGTAGATTCGATTTGGAGTATACAGATCCGGATTCGCCTTTTACTGTGAAATTTAAAAGACCTATCTTCTCGAACTATTTTGGGAGCAGGCTACTATTCAGATCCCGCTGCTGACCATTCTCACTGAACCCAGAGCCTTCGAGTCACATACCGATTATTCCCGATATCCCCTGAAACGTCCTCATTGTTCATTGGTTATGTACAAAATGGTTGAATTGGATTGTCGCCAAACCCCGGAAAACATACATTCCCTCTCCAATCAGGGATGTGTATTGTACACGTATCGAGGTGGCCCGGTTAGAGATTCCCTGGACCCTGGATCATGACATTTGTTGAAAAAAACAGGGGAATTATGTATCCATGGAATACATGGTTACCACGTGTCTAAAGATCATCGTCCCTTCAGGCATTGTCTGCTGGCCGGTTATCGAAGAGTTGCGAACAAATGGCTCGGAAGCGGTGTGATAGAGCACCCGGCTGATTACACCGATACCATCGACCATGGTCAGTTCTTCTGTTGATGTGACCGGAACGCCTCCAATCACATGAGGACCGGTGATGGTCACCAAATACCCGGGATATGACTCTCCGGCAAAGGTCACTTCCTTCTCACTGATCTGATAGGTCCGTTCACGAAGTTTTGAACCATTCTTATCAGGACTGAATGGCCCCCAGAACTCCTTCCATGTCTGACCTTCTTTTAAATGGCCGCTTATCCAGGTTCGGGGATAGAGTGTTCCATCAACTACATACCATCCGATATTATTTTGCTGATCATTCTCAAGTGGAGTGAGAGCAGGATCATACACCGCTTTTCCGGTTGAAGCAACCTGGGCAAGCATATCATCCCCGGTAACCGGGTTTTTCATCTCGATCAACCAGGGCATTGTTTCAAGATTTTCATGATACAGAGCATATACGGTATCATTAGGAAAAAGCGGTGGATGTTCATAGGCAATTACACGGATTGTATGATCCTGGGCACTGTCATATGCAGCCCAGTCGGCATCAGTAAACGGTCCGAAGGTATGATCGACCAGAGGATATCCTGCTTCCAGAGTCAGGTTCCCTTTCCATGTAATGGCAGGATCGAGCGGATATGTGGGGAAGTAACCTTCCTGCCAATCAGGGACTTGAGATGAATCAGTTCCTGATGACTCACTACAAACCGGGTAACAGATACATCCGGCAAGAAGAAGTACAAGGATCACTTCAAGTTTCATGAGTATACAGTAGAAGAATCCATTATTTATCCATTTGGATTAAAACAGGGAAGTTTTTAGATTTCTTCTTTACGATACTAAACGTTATTCCAAAGTATAACTGATAAATACATATTTATGGGAGTAAGTGCTAGTAAAGGTTAATCAACTTGATGATCGTGATTTCATAAAATACTTCTTTTTTGTACATATTTCCAATAAAATTACCGCTCTGAAATCACGGTAAGATTCAAGGATTTGATGGGTCTCAATTATGACAAGCACAACTATTTTGGAAAGATATTCCGATTGAGCAGATGACTATCGGCAGTTGTACCACCCTACGAAAGTAGTCAAAGAATATAAACACATGAACGTATCTAAAGGAAGATTAATGGGAGGGGTAATTATGACCAGACTTTTCACAATTTGTATTATGCTCATTGTATCCATGGTAATTGGGGGAATAGGTTTTAGCGTCTATGCAGAGGAAGGAGAAAGTCCTCCGGCACCAGAATCTCCTCCTCCTGCTCCTGCATCAGAACCAGCACCGGCGCCTGAACCCGCTGCCCCAGCACCTGAGCCGCCTGCTGCCCAGGAGATGTCGATTTCTGCAATATCAGAAGCGAATGGAGCAATATTTGGGGAACCACTCTCTACAGGGACGCAAATATTAGAGATTGTAGCGGTCGCAACCATCGAACCTGTTCAGCAGATCATAGTGCCGGAAATATCATTTAGTCAGGAGATATCTAAAGCAAACGGGGCAATTTTCGGAATAGGGCTGAACAGTGAAGAGAAAGAACTTACCTTTGAATCCGTTGCAGTGTCTGAGATAGTAGTGGAACCAGGCCAGAAAGGAGCTCAGGTTACTACTCCGTCCGGTAGCCAGACTATCACCAGTCAGGGACAGACGC
>CAZUXC010000008.1:0-175794 GCA_964624045.1 uncultured Methanospirillum sp.
TCGTGGTGAGCGTGGGATACAATAGTGGATCACGGACACATATAAGAGTTTCTCAGAAAACCATTCAGCACCCCACATACGCGTCTATAAAGAGATGAAAATCTCGTTAATTTGAAAAGATTTGCTCCAGGATGATCAAAAAGCGCAATTCACAATTATTTGATCCAGAAGTTTGCGCCAACAACTGAAGAGTTACGAGAATAAATTCTGAACATCAGGAGAATTGTATCATACCAAAAAAGACCACGAGCAGGATATCGCGGAGTGTTGATGTATGAGAGTACCAAGCATAACTTGAGTATCAGCTTGGTGTAGATTACGCGATATCCCACCCAATGGATTACATACTTTTGTTGTCTCAAAGAACTTATAATGTTTTCTTTTTGCAAAAGACGAAAAAAATAGCAATCTGAACCATAATTCGGAAACAAATGGTATTAAAGAGTTTGGTTGATACTACCCAACATAACCCCTGCTCAGACATCTCTGATCCTCTACCACGCACAATCCTCGCCATACATCGCTTACTGTTTCCTTCCAGAAGCATCCCGATGATACATTCCCAGTTCACTATTTACAAGAACATCTCCACGAAATACCGGGCCATCCCGGCAAACACAAAGACCATCCGGATCAATGCAACAGGAACCACAGAGCCCGACACCACATTTCATGTATCGATGGAGACTGAACTGACTCCGATGAATGACATTTTCCTTCAATAACACATCCATAACCGATTTCATCATAAGATCGGGGCCACAGACGCAGATATCATTGTATGAAGTCAGGTCCATATCGCGCAATAATCCGGCAACATACCCATGATATCCTGCAGAGCCATCATCAGTTGCAATCCGAAGATCAGAACACTCATGCAATATTTTTGGATAAAGAAGATCTGCCGAGGTTCGGGCACCCTGAAGAAAAGTTACCTCAGAGTGAGCACGAGCCAGAGGAAGCAGAGGAGCTGCTCCAACTCCACCCGCAATAGCCAGAACTTTCCCGGAATAGGAAAATCCATTCCCATAGGGTCCACGGATCCCAATTACATCCCCGGATTTGACAGAACCAAGGGCCCTTGTGGCATCCCCAATCATCTGGACAGAAATTGCATTCGGGGCAGAAAACGCCATAGGAATCTCATCAATCCCGGGAACCCACACCATAACAAACTGTCCGGCCCGGGATTGAAACACATGATCAAAAAATATCGTTTTTACTGATGCCGTTTCTTCGACAATATGGGAAACAACCACAGGAATTGGAAGTTGATCAGACATGAGCACACCCCACAATCTTACCCGCAGGCACGCCATCCAGATCATATAATTCTGAAGCAATATCTCTGAATATGGAGGGGTTCCCTTTCACCGCGGATCCAATTTCCACAGCCGAAGCTCCTGCCATCATAAGCTCAAGAACATCTTCTGCTGAAGAAACCCCCCCGCATCCAATGATGGGAATATTACATGATTCATATAATTCATAGACACAACGGACAGCGATCGGAAAAATTGCTTTTCCAGAAAGGCCACCAAAACGATTCCCAAGAACCGGTCGTTTCAACCCGGTGGAAATTCGCATCGCTTTCACCGTATTGATTGCGACTAGTGCATCAGCCCCTCCCTTTTCCGCAGCACGTCCGATTGATACAATATCAGTAACATTGGGAGTCAGTTTGACCCAGACCGGGAGATTATACCGGGATACTGCTTCAGTACATGCCTGAACCAGATCCGGGTTTGTTCCAATCTGGGCACCATACCCGGTAGCATGAGGACAGCTGACGTTTAGCTCAAATGCTGCTGCAGAATCCATAAACCATTCAGCAACTTCAGCAAATTGATCAGGATTTCCTCCAAAAATACTCACAATTACGGGCTCTCCGGATAGGGAAGAGAGTTCTCCCTGAAAATCCTTTGAAGGATTTGGGAGGCCCATAGCATTAAGGACGCCATCTTCCAGCACCACCAGACAGGGGCCGGAATGTCCAAACCGGGGCTCAGGACCAATTGACTTCGAGACAACAGCCCCTGCACCTTCATGCAGCATCCGCGCAAGAGACGACCCGCATGTCCCCAGCACTCCGGCAGCAAGGATGAGATGGTTTCGCATAGAAACCCCACCAACTTCAACCGGACCTTTTTGAAGTCGAATCATTATCAGACAGATCAATATGATGGTAGTTATGTATTCGCCCTCCCTATGAGTATGGCATGACAAGCCTCGCAATATTTGGGGTTGGAACTATAGGAGGAGGAGTAGCCCACCTTCTCAACGCCAGGGGTCTGGTCAAAAAACTGGTGATATATGATCGGAACCAGGAACTCCAGGAGGCACAACGGCTTGATATTATTCACACCGGCACAGAAGTTACCATCTCAACCAATCCCGGAGAAATATCAAAATGTGATATCGTCATTTGTTCAGCCGGACTTCCCCGAAATCCATCGGTGAAAACAAGGGCTGACCTCCTTCACACAAACCTTCCTGCAGCGATGGAATGCGCCAGGTTTTTGAACGGTTTTGAAGGAATTCTCATCGTTATAACAAATCCGATGGACATTATCACGTATTACTTACACACCCTCACCCAATTACCAAGACATCGGATTATTGGATTTGGCGGACAACTGGATAGTGCCCGGTTCACCTATGCTCTGTCCAAAATAGGGATAATTGAGACCGGGACAATTCTCGGTGAACATGGGGAGCATCAGGTACCGATTTTCAGCAGATTTCAGACAGAATGCCCTCAGGATTTGAGAGAAGAGATCCTTACCGGACTTCGGGGCGCAAGTATGGAGATCATCAGAGGCAAAGGGGCTACGGAGTTCGGTCCTACTTGGCATATAAGCGAACTGGTTAAAGCAATCGTAACAGATGCACAAGTAGTGATCCCCTGTTCCTGTGTTCTGAATGGTGAATATGGATTAAGTAAATGTTCGCTGGGTGTTCCGGCAATCATTGGAAAAAATGGTATTTCTTCTATTGAAAAATGGAATCTGGATCCCTGGGAACAAAATCAGATGAAAAATGCCGGGGCATTTGTCTCAGAAATGATCAAAGAGTTACCAACTGCATAGAATTACGAAAGGAAATATTACGCATGCCAGGGCAAACCATTCTTCAAAAAGACTCAGAAACAACTATACCAGAGAATATTGCACACCATCAGAATTCAAATGAGATTCATCTCGGAGTCAGCCAGGTAGAATATTCAAATGGACCGGATGGACCACTGATCCACCTATACGGAAGAGAACTGGACGGTTCTTCCCATGAGATAGTGATCACCGGTTTTATGCCATATCTCTATATAAAAGCAGACCAGGCTGATCGGAATCATCCCACTCAGGTGGTAAAGGTCGATCCGACACCATATCGATCCATATATGGCGAGGAGGTCAGACGCCTGTATACCCACCGTCCAACCGATGTTCGTGATGTTCGAACAAATTATTCCCATTTTGAAGCAGACATTCCCTTTGCCACCCGATACATGATTGATCGCGGTATCACTGCTGGAGTGAGAATTCCGTCAGGGATAACACAAATACCCTATGAACAGGTAATTCCTGAACAGGTGAATGCACCCCTTCGATCCTGTATTCTTGATATCGAATGCCAGGATGATAAAGGAGGTCTCCCCGATCCGGATCGAGATGCAATAATCTGTATTACTGCATGGGATTCATTTGAAGACACATATATATCCTTCATCCTGCAGAATCAACAAAAATCCATAACAGCAGAACTTTTTTCCTCTATCGGCCCTCTGGATAGTGGATGCTTCAATGCATCCTGTCACCAGGTCCTGATTTATCCAACCGAACGCGAACTCCTCATCGGGTTTAGTCGATACATTTCAGAAAAAAATCCCGATCTTCTGACCGGATGGAATTTTATTGATTTTGACCTGCCCTTTATCCTCGGACGGATTAAATACCATAATCTTCCTTCAGACTCAATTGCCCGTCTGAAAGGGCCATCAGAACGTTCAACGATTCGGGGGAGGATCGAATTTGATCTTCTGGCTGCGTATAAACGAATGCAAAGTTCAAAACTCGACTCATACCGACTGGATGCGGTTGGAGAACGGGAGGTTGGAGATGTCAAAGCATTTCATTACTCCCCGGGAATGACGGCATCATTCTGGAAAGATAGTCCGGAGAAACTGGTAGAGTATAACTTCAAAGATGTAGAACTATGTGTCAAGATTAACCAGAAAAACAGCATCATAGACTTTTATCAGGAGATAGCAAGGTATGTTGGATGTCCCCTGGATCGGACGCTGAACTCATCAAACGTTATCGATATTTACATCCTGCGTAAAGCGTTTGGTAAATTTGTTCTTCCCTCCAAAGGATTTTCTGCAGGTGATGAATTTGAGGGAGCAACAGTCTTTGATCCGAGCCATGGACTGAAAGAGAATGTTGTGGTGCTCGATCTCAAGTCTCTGTATCCCATGGCCATGATGACGATCAATGCTTCACCTGAAACAAAAAAACCGGAGGGAGATCTGGTTGCCCCAAATGGCATCAGGTTTGCATCCCACCCTGACGGACTGACGAGAAGCATCATCAGTGAACTCTTAAAAGAGCGGGATGATAAAAAAAATACCCGTAATCTCTATCCCTTCGGATCACCGGAATATCATCTGTATGACATGCAGCAAAGTGTCATTAAGGTGATTATGAACACGTACTATGGAGTGAGTGGATATTCACGGTTCAGACTTTATGATCGGGAAATTGGTGCTGCTGTCACTTCTGTAGGAAGAGCAATCATTGAACATACCAGAGGAATCATTGAGGCAAAAGGGTACTCGGTAATATATGGCGATACTGACTCCTGCATGGTGCAGCTCCCTCCCGGGGATCTCGAGCAGACAATCCAGATAGCACGGTCAATCGAAGCAGAGTTGAATGCAAGTTATGACAACTTTGCGAAAGAGACACTTCACGCAGATCACCATTTCTTCTCAATTAAATTTGAAAAAGTATATCGCCGATTTTTCCAGGGAGGGAAAAAGAAACGCTATGCAGGGAATCTCATCTGGAAGGAGGGGAAGGACGTTGATGAGATCGATATGGTCGGCTTTGAAGCAAAGCGATCAGACTCCCCTCTTCTAACAAGAGAAGTCATGAAAGAAGTGATGAACCGGATTTTAAAAGGGGAAGATCTTCAAAAGTTGAAACTATATCTCGGGCCAATTATCAAACGATACCGTTCAGGTGAATTTCCCCTTGATGAGATAGGTATCCCCGGCGGAATCGGAAAAGGTCTTGACGATTATGGGATTGCTGACGCTCAGATTCGGGGAGCGAAATATGCCAACGAAAATCTCGGGATGAGTTTTGGAAAAGGGAGCAAACCCAAAAGACTCTATATCAAATCAGTATCCGGCAAATATCCCAAAACTGATGTCATCTGCTTTGAATACGGAGATCAGGTCCCCCCTGAGTTTGTCGTAGACCGTGAACTCATGCTGGAAAAAACCATTAAACAACCCCTCTCCCGGATACTGGAACCGATAGGATGGAACTGGTCTGATGTGGATCCGACCAGAACAACTCTCTCAGACTTTTTCTGATGATACTCATGGAACAAAAAGAACAGGTAGCAGGAATCCCCCGGATACTTATTGCCGGGGTTCACAGCAATTGCGGAAAAACCACAGTTGCACGTGGACTTATGGCAGCACTTGTGAAGAGAGGACTTACGGTTCAACCATTCAAGGTTGGTCCGGATTTTATTGATCCCAGCCATCATACCCATATCTGTGGCCGGGTATCTCGCAATCTGGACCCGGTTATGATGGGAGAAACTGAGGTCACACAGACATTTTTGCATGCCTGTAAAGGGGCAGACATTGCCATCATCGAAGGAGTCATGGGAATGTTTGACGGGATCGATGGGACCCAGGAAGGAAGTTCTGCACATGTTGCCCAAATGCTGAAGGCCCCTGTTCTTCTGGTTATCACGGTAAAAGGAATGTCGGGGAGTGTCCACGCAATCGCGGAAGGATTTCAAAAGTACAATCCCCAGGTGGATATGAAAGGGGTGATCCTGAATATGGTCGGAAGTCCACGGCACAAAGAACTTCTTCAGGTGGGCAGGAAGGTTGATCAACTTGGATTCATACCGGCAACTGAGAAACTGGATATTCAAAGCAGACATCTGGGTCTCCATATGGGAGGAGAAACCAGTATTCCACATGATCTCACCGAAATTATTGAGGAACACTGCGATGTCTCCACCATTTTGCATCTGGCAAGACAGGCACCTCCCGTTGATATCGAAGGCAAAGAACAGATCACCTCATCTCATGCTGTCAGAATTGCCGTAGCCCGGGATCCAGCTTTTTGTTTTTACTATCAGGACAACCTGGATAAACTACGAATGCTCGGAGGAGAGATTCAATTCTTCAGCCCATTAACTGATGATCTTCCAGAAGCAGATCTCCTCTATCTTGGGGGAGGCTACCCTGAGCTCCATGGTAACACATTGGAGTCAGCTCCAGCAAGAGATCAGATCAAAAAAGCAGGCGAGGAAGAAATGCCAATATACGCTGAATGTGGTGGACTGATGTACCTTGGAAAAGGGATTGATGGGACACAATCCGGATCTTCCGCCCGGTGGGTCGGACTACTGCCGGTAGAAGCATATATGGAAAAGCGGTTTCAGGCACTTGGATACACGATAGGAAAATCGCAAGGAGGACAATCAGTGATTCCTGCAGGAGGAGAAATTCGGGGCCACGAGTTTCATTATTCACGATTAGCTTCAGAACAAGACGCAAAATATGTAGTTTCTCTAACCCGGGGAAAAGGGATAGATGGTGGCCTTGACGGGATTTATGTCAATAATAGCATAGGATGTTATACTCATGCCTGGTTTTCAAAAACCATGGCAAAAAACCTAATCGAGGCAGCCAACCAGTTCCGTCACCGGAAAGAGAAACAATAATCAGCCCACACCCTGTTGGAAAAAATTTATAATAGGGCTGAACGAAGTTTTTGCCCGAAAACCGGGAAAAAATCTTTTTTTCGTGACATTACCCCTGGGAGCTCAACAGGTTGGGTTTCATACCCTACCCGTTCAAGCAGCCCAGAGTCGCCAGATGCATACAGGTAACTCACCTGTCCGATAACATCAGTAAAAAGAGCAATGTAAAGATCCGCCCCGGTCCGGGTTTTCAACACAGAAAGAGTTTCACGGATTTCTTTGTCATGAGTGGTATGATACTGGATAGATGCAGTCATCACTTGAGCAATGATTACCGGTCGATCAAACAGTACATACTCTTTTACATCACGAGTGAGAAGTTCCTCAGGAGAGACCAGATCCAGGTTCATTCCTTTCTGAATAAGAGTGCTACCAAACTCATGAGGATCCAGACTGGTCAGACGGGCGAGATACTCAACTGCTTCAAGATCTCTGCGGGTGGTTGTTGACATTTTCATAACCAGGGTATCTGAAAGAACTCCCGCAAGCAACAGGGTCGCCATCTCGGTTGAAGGAGTAACTCCTTCTTCTATATATCGAAGGGTAATGATAGTGGAAGTAGAACCAACTGGTTCGTTTCTGAATTGAATTGGTCGAAGAGTAGTAATTGCACCTAACCGATGATGATCAATTATTTCAAGAACTTCCGCCTCTTCTATCCCTTCAGCTGCCTGAGCAAATTCGTTATGATCAACAAGAATTACGGATTTGTGAATCTCTTCAAGGAAAGTGTTCCGGGATATCATCCCTAATAACCGGCCTTCTTCATCCACAACACAGGCAGTACGGTAGGGTGAATTGGTGACAACCCGGGTCGCAGCAGAGAGTGAATCATCCATATGAACGATATCTACATCGCGGGCCATGATCGCCGTTGCCGGATGAGAGAGGTGGATCATCCTTCCCACACTAAAGGCATCCATATCAGTCTTAAGTAAAGTCACATTACGCTTGCAGGCTGCATCTTTCAACCGTTCACCAATTGGGGCACCTTCAGCGATGATCATCGCACCAATCCCGGCAGAAACAAGAGCGAGTTGGGCTGGTTCATTATCCCCGACGATGGCAACATCTTCAGATCCAAGCCGGGACAAGGAGACATGGAGAGCATCAATAACAATTGCTACCTGTCCATCAAGGCTCGCATGAGCACTATGTACGATTTCAGCCTGGAGAATTCTTGCCAACGTGTTCGTATTGATCGGACCAACTCTCAGTGGCTGACTTGCATGAGGAGAAACATATGCTCTTGCCAGACCATGTTCACTGACCAGTCCTAACAGCCGGTTCTGTTCATCAACTATTGGAATATTCCGTACATCATACTCATCCATCAGGGCAGCAACATCAATTGCAGCCATTTCATGAGGAGCCTGCTGTTGATAGAGAAATGGAATATCTCCAACTACCGGCTCAACACTCTCCACCAGGGCAGGTGCGGGAATCCCGGTAAGTTGAAGAACATACTGGGTCTCTGCATTCATCTCTCCGCATCGCCCGGCAAGATAATTTCCCTCTTTAACCTGTCCGAGAAGATGAGCATATGCGATTGCACTCGCGATACTGTCTGTATCAGGCTGTCTGTGCCCAAGAACGTATATCGTATGCATTCTTCTCCAAAGATTGCGCTCAGGCGGTCAAATAGTATTCCCTGTATCGTAATATCCGACATGTGCAGATACAAGAAATTGAGAACGAAATCCCAGGATAATTCCTGTTTTAATCAGAATTTTCAAACATCCATTGAATGTTCAAAAAATGCAACGAGAATGCACTATGAACTAAATATTCTCAGCACCTAATCCACATAAGAAATGAGTGCAAATGATGATGTAAGTCTTGGGGATGTTGCTTCCTCAGCTCTCGGGTCTCTCGCGTTAATGACCGGGTACCTGGGATCTCTGTGTCTTTTCTTAGCTGCATTATCCACTTTTTTTGCGGTTCCCTTCCTTGGTCAGCTTAGCTATCTGAACGGTCCAACAGGAAGTGGATTTGTGTATCTCCTTTGTGCAGCGTTATCAGTGTATATCACCTACACGAGACGGTTTTTCCTCCTGTATCTCACCGGAGGTCTTAGTGCGGTAATGGCCGGGTATGATGTACTAAACGGAACAAGGCTGGGGTATGTCATTCAGATGACGTTAGGTGGTGGACTTACTCCATCAATGGGAGGAGCACCGGATCCAATCCTGACAGGTATGATGCAGGATACGGGATTTTCAATTCCTACTACCTGGATGATGCTTGCAGCAGGAATTTTTATTTTGGTCATCACTCCAAACCTGGCTCAAAAAGAACCAGAAGAGGTTAAAGCAACACCAAAATCGCGAGATGATATACTGGAAAAACGGATGAGTGAACTTGATAACCTCATTACCATCTACGAAAGGGGACATATAACCAAAGAAGAGTTTACCAATCTGAAAAATGAGATTATCGGCAAAAAACTCAAATAATTTTCACTTTCTATTTCTATTTTGAATTATTCTCGATTTGTTTCGGGTATGTATGGTTCACAGGTATTAGCCATCTGATATAGCCGATTAAAGAGTATTTCATGTTTTTACCATACATAATCGCAATTTCAATACATATTTACAGAAAAAAATCAAACCCATCATCCGCAGAAATTCACAATAATTTCTGCGGATGATGGGATCTATATATAATTTCGGAATATATCAGTTCCGTTACCGATCATCTATTGAATAATATCATATAAGAAAAAGTTACTCTTTGGACACTTCACGGATTTTTTTCGCTGCCAGAAATCCGGTAGAAAATGCTGCCTGTAAATTATATCCACCGGTATCCCCATCAATATCCAGAACTTCTCCGGCAAAGAACAATCCGGGAACCACTCGTGATTCCATCGTCTTTGAATTTACCTCGGTGAGATCAATACCCCCCCGGGACACCATTGCTTCCTGCACTCCACCCAGTTTGCTAACGGTAAACGGGCAGGCTGTTATCAGTTCTATCAGAGCAGCACGATCTTTTTTAGAGAGATGAGCAGCTGGATGATCCTGATGAATATTGCACATATCCAGTAAAGTCCGGATGAACCGTTCGGGTAGATCAAAAGATGCCAGTACGGTTTTTACCTGGCGACTTCCTGACGATGCAATCCGCTCTACGAGCAAATTTTTGACCTTAACCGGATCAATACCGGGAAGAAATGAGATCCGGAGAATATCCCCGGGTCTGATGAACCGGGAAAAGTCGAGAATTCCTGGACCGGAGAGACCGGTATGAGTGAAGAGTAGATCACCAGTATGTTGTCTGACTTTTTTCCCCTCTCGAAACAGAGATATGGTCAGGTCGGCGAATGAAAGACCGGCAAGTTCAACAAACGGGTAATTTTGTATGAAGACACTGGTTAGTGCCGGACCAGGTTCTACGATACGGTGACCCAGATTTTTTGCAAATACATACCCATCTCCGGTAGATCCGGTTGCAGGATACGTATACCCGCCGGTTGCGATAAGAACCGATCTGCCCTCATACCCTCCCTTATCAGTGATTACCAGGAACCCGGTATCAGTTTTTTTAATATCACCAACCGATTCACTGGTTCTTGTTTCAACCCCGGTTGATTCTATTTCGTTCAGTAAAACCGAAAGAAGATCAGATGATTTTCGTGATGCCGGAAACACCTTCCCCCCAATCTCTGTCATCAATGGGACATTTCTTTCGGTAAAATATCGGATAAGATCTACATTTTGAAAATTCATCAATGAAGGTTTGAGAAACTGGCTATTGTCCCCGTAATGCATGAGAAATGACTTTATCTCCCCGTCATGGGTGATATTACACTGACCAGAGCCACTTATCAGCAGTTTTTTGGAAAAGGTGGCCATCTTTTCCAGGACCAATACGCGTTTTCCGGATTCTGCCACCTGTATTGCACAGAAGAGTCCTGCTGGCCCGCCTCCTGCCACGATAAGAGCATAGGGTTCAGTCATTTACCGATAGTCGTCCTCTCTCTTCTGGTTTATCTGTATGGGTTGACCCGGGATCTTCTCAACAGATTATGGTATAATGATTGGGAAGTTCTTCACTATTCCTTACGAAGGTCTGGAACAAATCATTTCCCAGCAATGCGGATTTGCTGACTATTCTTCTCCGATTAATATATGTGGTTACACAGTACATTGTCTTCAGGGGTGATAGCGAGTGATCCGGCCGAGACGGTTCATACATTCTTTCAGTGGTCTGATCGCTGCATTGATCCTGGCACTCCTTATATTATCACTCCTTTGTCTCTCTTCGTACTGGTTTTTAAGTGAACGAAACAAGATTGAGCAGGACTTCACTGAACGACAAAAAATGACCGATGACATGTTGTCACAATCGGTTATCTGGATTGATCGGGGATCGATGCTTTATGAGATGGCTTATGATCCAGCACTCATCAGAGCCATGGAGATCTATCAGGATGCGTATAATAAGAGCGGAAATAATCCTACAAAGATAAATCAGTCTGCGTTGAAACAACGGTTTTCTGAAGAACTTAATGGAGAATGGGATCTGTATCTCATAGATAAAAAAGGGATAATTATCTATACCACCTTTCCAGCAGACCTGAAACTGGATTTTTCCCGGTACCCATCTCTTTTTACTACCTATTCCAAATATCGACAGTCCGGAGAACTTGTTATCGATAGAACGGTGAAAGGTTTTGCTCCCGGAGCTCCGCATAGAAAATTTGCTTATCAGGGGACGCCTGATCGCCAATATCTACTTGAAATTAGTCGAAACTTTAACCATTTTTTCCCGAGTGAAAACCGAGCATCATATCATGAATTGATTAATACCACCATTCAGACAAACCCATATATCACCTCTATTGAATTATTTAATTCCCAGCATACGAAAATAGCCTCCACGTTATTGAATTATAGAAATGTTTCTCCAGGTTCTGATGTAGTAAAAAATGTATCTAAGACATTTACATCCGGAGTCTCAACGGTTATCCCCGGACCAGAAAAGAACCAGCTTACTGAATATCGTTTCCTTCCTGTAGAAGACACCGGGTCTCCATCAACACCTCTGATGCATCTGGTTGCCAGAATCATCTATTCCATTGACCCTCTGCAGACCAGAACTCTTGAACTCATGATCCTGGTTTCCTGTTTTCTCATGATAACCCTCTCTGTTGGCATCATAGTCGCGATTGCAGTTTCCCGCCACATTTCACGGCCATTAAACCGGATCGGAGATGATGTGGATATGATTGCAAATGGCAATCTGGATCACCAGATTACCCCTACCGGAGTGAATGAAACAGAACGTATTGAAAAATCCATCAACCAGATGGTTGCACATCTGAAAGAACATATTGCGAAACTGCAACAACGGGAAGGTGAGTTGAAAGAAGAACTGGAGAACCGGCACATGGCTGAAGATCGGTACCGACGGCTTTTCGATTCATCTCATGAAGCAATATTTATTCTCGAACAGGGGTATATCAGGGATTGCAATCAGGAAGCCTGTACACTATTTCATGCCACCAGTGACGATCTCATCGGAAAAAAACTGATTGATTTCGTTCCATCCAATCTTCGGAATCAGGATAACATTCTTCAATTGGTTGAATCTGATGGAAGTGCCGGGGCAGATTCGAAGATGCACCAGGATCCGGCAATTGGCGAAGGAATTTCTGATGAATGCATTTTTACTTGTAATAATGGCTCGGTAATCGAAGCTGAAGTCTATGTGAACCGGGTAAACCTTGACCACTCAGTGATCATGCAGGTCATGGTCCGTGACAAAACCATTATGAATGAGATGATTCGCAGGGAACTTATGGCAATTTCAAAGATTGAGGAAAACCTCGTGCAACTTGCTACCATAAATGATCAGATAAGAAATCCGTTGTCAATCATATCCACGTTGTGTGAATCTCAGGGGGGAGAATATGTTGAGGAGATTCATAACCAGATAACCCGAATCGATATTCTGATCAATGAAATAGATAAAGGATTTATTTCAACTGATAAAGTTCGGATGTATTTAAAAAAGCACTATGAAGTTGCAGGAATTCATTTTGAGGATGAAGGGGAAAACGGCAAGTAGTTCATTCAATATTTCGGATTTTTATTCGTTATACTCAGTCTTCTCATCCAAAAAAAAACCGTGCTGATAATGCCGGAGTAAAAATTTATGCACTTTTTCTGATTGCACCCATGCCCGATCCAGCTTGTCAATGAGATCATTGATGATATTGAGTTGAGCCTCTATCTGCTCAGTATACTCTCCTCCCTGAAGCTGATTCAATCCTTTAATAACCTGGATAGGATTACGGATCTCGTCGTTGAGGATTTGGAACTGCTCCATGTTGAGTTCCAACTGCGCAAGGCCGGCTTTCCGGATCTCCTCTTCCCGGTGTACCCGATCCGAAACATCATGAAACGAGATGACCAGGGAGGAAACCTGGCCTTCATCAATCTTTAGCGGAGTTATGGAAATATCAAACCAGGCATGTTTTTCACTGGGCAGTGTTAATTCCATGCTCCAGGATCGGATGGAACCATCTGTCATCGAATCGGTAATGAGAGTAAAAAACGGACTGAATCTTTCATTCACAAAAAGTTCTTTCAGATCTTCTTTATGACCGGGCAATATTGAAGGAAAGGCGGATTGGGCTGCAGGGTTGAGGTAGGTGATCTTCCATGAGGGATCGACCACCATAATCAGATCATCAATCTGCTCAGCCAGACGCCTGTATCGTTGTTCACTTTCCTGGAGAGATTGCTGGATCTGTCTGCGATCAGTTACATCAATCAGGTTCCCTGCTACACACCTCGTTTCCTGGCACCTGATTGAGGTCATATAGATATCAAGAAAGATCTCTTTTCCATCACTGCGAAGTCCGGTACACTCAAAATGATGGGAAGGATTCCGTCCTTCAAATGTCATGAGAACATGTTTGAGGAAGAGGTCCCGATCATTGGGGTGGATTATCATCATAGGATTTTCCATCTTCAGGAGCTCTTCTTTCCGGTATCCAAAAATGGAACAGATTCGAGGATTTACATAACGGAACTTTTTTCCACAGAGAAGAAAGACTCCCAATATTGCTTCCTCTACAGGGCATTTATAAAATTCTTCAATATGCCTGCGATACCTGGCAGACCCGATGATCTCGGCAGCCATGCGAAGTGTCTGAATTTCAATCGGTGTTCTTCGAAGTTCACGCGTATGATCTTCAAAAACCAGGTACCCGCATAATATTGCGTTTGCATAAATCGGCAGAGCAAGAATCGATTTAGCTCCGACAGCATGGAATATCCGGGCTTCAATTTCCGGAAGTGAGGAGATATGTCCGTTGAAAAACCGAAGGCGGGACAATTCCTGAAGCCATCTGGCTGGCCAGGATGTGGGTGATACTCTCTTTTCGGAACTCGCCTGTGGCCATGACACCGGGATTTCATAGGAGGAAACCTCAGTGTCTGTACAATCCCTGACATTATACAGAATAACCTGATCTGCCCCGGTAGCAGCACCAAGTCTTCCGAGAATGTCGCGTGAGTCAATGTGTAGGAGATTTCCTTTTAAAAACTGATCCGCTGCATAACTGATCGCTTCCAGAATCGCATCTTTTCGTCTTATGGATGCTTCAGCTTCCCTCTGGGTAACGAGAAGACGAATTTTGTTTCCGATATCCCGTGTCTGGATATCAAGTTCTTCTCCTTTATTCTGATAGAAATCTGCTCCTGAGTTCAGAGCTTCAATTGCAGTTTCTTTATTGTCTTCTCCGGTAAGGATGATGAAGGGAATGAGAGGGAAATCCTTTTTTATATACTTCAAAAAATCCAGCCCGTTCATTTCAGGCATGGCATAGTCAGAAATAATGGCATCAACCGGGTTGTTTGCGATGTAAACAAGTCCTTTTGCTGCCGAAGTGCAGGTGTGTACCTGAAATTCTTTTGAGGATTCGAGGAATAATTGAAACAGTTTGCACAAATCCTGATTATCATCGACAAATAATACCCGGATTACTGGTACATTCTCCATTATTCTGTCCCGGACCTTCCGGTGATATTAGTTTGAATTGGTGATAAAGATGCGGTGTTGATTATTTCCGGGTGACATTTCCAAACGCATGGGTGAGATCTGCAAAGTCCACTCTCCCATTTGCGTTGTAATCAAATCTGGGGGAGATACTACTTTTTGAGAGCCATTCAAAGTTTTTAAAGAGCAATACGAGATCCTGAATATCCTGGTGGTGGTTTCCATTCAGATCTTCATATCGCCCATCGTTATCCTGATCGCTCATTGTCTGCAGAAGTGTGGGGTCGAATTGGACCGGTGAAGTAATATCCACGTTATAATCTGCAACGAGAGGAGAAGTCCCGTTGTTTTTGCTTCCAATATCCAGAGTTGCCCGTGATACCAACTGGGCGGAATCAACACCCATCAACTGGGAAGATGCAGATATCGACTGGTAAGATGCTGTCGGGGTATTGTTTCCCCCATCACCGATGAAAATACATCGTGGGTCTGAACTCGAATTAGTTGTAGAGAAGACTTCTTTTGTTGCGACAAGCCGTTCCTGTGTCTGCATTGAAGTGGATCCGTTTGCATGATAGGTGATCAACCGTTGTGATTGTGTCTGGGTATCAGAGGTGAGTGTCCGTATTTCATCGACATTCCCTCCATTTGTTATAAGATCTAATGCATAGACCGTGGATCCCGTCCATCCAGGAACCTGATTTGTCGCATTTACCTGATCATACGTATGTTCAGCAACTGTCTTTGAACTCATCATTCCGGTTCCCTCCGTCTGTGCCTGAATGCTGACATCATGTCCTCCCCGGTATACCCGGTTGAAGAGATCAAAGAGACTGGAGGCTGACGTACGATCGGTTACCCGGTTCATCTCCTCTGGTGTCATTGATTCTGAGCTAAAGGTGGATCTGATTGCAGCAGGAGCTGAAGAATTACCTGCCGGTGATGTGGTGTTGGCACTGATTGTATATGCAAGATCTCCCGGAGAAATCCGAGTTCTGGTTGTGAGTTGAAGGGCTGTTGCACTGACGATATCTAGTGAGGCCGATGCTGAGACAGAACGATTTAACTCTGATGATCCGGACGAGATGAACGTACAGGCAGGTGATGATGAAATCCCTTCTGACCCGGCAGACTGCGTATTCATTTGCTCACTCAGTGCCATGTGGCTGCCCGAAGCTCCCGCGTCATAGGTGAGGATTTTTTGTGCATCGGTATTTTGGCTCTCCGGAGTTTTTCCTCCAGAAGAGATCTGTTTAGTCATCATTACCGATCCCCCGTTCGTCATGGTGGAGTCCCGGTAGAGAGAAGAAGAACCATTTATTCCGGGGATTCCAGCAATCTGGGATATTGTTGTCCGATCATTTACCATGCCAACGGTATCGATAATTGTACCAATCGATATCTGTGCTCCGTCAGCAGATACCAAAGACGTCTGGAGAAGAAGGCTACCTGTCAGTATGAAGAGAAGAATTTCCGGAATCTGCAGTGCTAAAGAGCGTAGCATTCGCGCAATTTTAGTATGCCGTACAAAGTATAAAATAAATGTGATAATATTCTATCGCGCGAATTATTCCTTTCAGCGCCGATATTGCCAGTTCTGATAGGTATAGCAAGGTCTCTCAAATGGTTTCTTGAAAGCCGAAAATTATGGATTGGCCTGGGCAGAACCCGATCCTCCGAGATCAAGATAGTATAATTCAGCCATGTGATGCGGATGATATCTCTCTTTGGCTTCTTTCAGACCGGGGATCCCCATATCACTTTCCCGATTGATAAATTCATATTGGTTTTTAAGGAGTTCAGCGGTCTGATAATTTATTTCTTTATAGATACCTTCACAATCAGGAAGCCCTTTTTCGTAATGTACCACTGCGGTTTTCGGGTTGAGCTCTTCAAAGATTGCCAGACCACCTATTTCTCCGTGGGGTTTTACTGCTATTCCCTTGAATCCAAGTTCATCAAATGCTTCGATTGCTTCACTAAGCGCTTCTTTCTCATGTTTCAAAATGGTATACTTATCACATTCCCGCCATTCGCACCATCGTTTCAGGAACTCTTCAACTTCATCAAAATTCTCCTGTGTCACAAGTTCAACAGTTGACGGACACTTTTTTCGGAATTTATTGAGTTGTTTTCGGATCATCAGGTAATTCTTCCCTTCAAGACTTGCCAGATTCTGTGTATCGTATACATAATCGAAGAAATCTGTATCTGGTTTCAATGTAAGATCCGGTCTGATATCAGTTATCCACTCCTTTTGCCAGGGCTCCAGAACCAGAAATGGAGCCTGGGTCCCGGTGGAAAGTGCCAGTTCCAGTGCTGCATTGAGAACATCCGGATTTTTTGGGCCAATAGGAGCACGGACAGAGGTGTATGAGTCAGTACTCCCTCTGATGATCAGACATCCTTCGATTACTGCAATCTCATAATGACCATAATGGCGCCAGCAATAAAGGGTACCGAAGGTATTTTCCGAGTGTTCAATTGGATATCGGGAGTAAATATCATCAAAGGTTTTCTTATCTTCGAGAGTGATTGGGTGAAAATCGTCTTCATCAATTCTCATTCGTCTCATCCGGAGTCTTTGTTAAAAAAATCAGATCGCTATCACTGATAAAACCTGATTTTTCATAAAATGATCGGGTTCCCGGTTCAGCAACGAGATGTATGGATTGAAGACCTGCCCTCTTTCCCTCATGTATCAAAAAATCCAGAAGGTCTTTCCCGATACCTTTGCCTCTCAGTGAATCAAGGACGCAGAGATCCTGAATGATTCCAAGATGGATACTATCTGAGAGGATTCTCCCCATCGCTACCGCTTCTCCTGTTACCTGATGAACACCCACCACAAAAATAAAACTCCCGGTTATCAGAGGTGATATTCCTGCAGGATCATACCTCTCCTCCCACCATCCGGCAGACCGATATAATCGTACGATTTCCTGGGAGTTCCATTCTTGAACTGTCTTAAATTGTATCTGATCCCGGATCATAATCTCCCTCAATCTCTCTAGGTTTTTCTGGTAAGGATAGTGTTAGGAATGAGTGAACTATATCCCTCCGCCGATATATGATATGTACACATTTTCTATCTGTATATGCAGATAACCTATACTTACAGGAATATATATGGAGATCAGACGAGTTCAAATGACTGGTGGTTCCTCCTTTGTGATCACTCTCCCAAAGGCCTGGATTGAATCATCACACATTAAAAAAAATGACCCGCTTGGAGTACTTATTCAGCCAGATGGCACTCTTCTGGTAACCCGGAATGTAGAAGGAGAGCAGATCCAGCGAATCAAAGAACTTGTTGTGGACAATAACACCGAACCGGATTACTTTCTCAGACTCCTCATCGGGACGTACATCGCCGGATACAGCATCATAAAAATTACTACCAAAGATCGAATTCCCGGCAGTATCCGGATCAAACTCAGAGAATTTTCAGGTATGGTGATCGGGCCAGAATGCGTAGAAGAGACAGATAAGAGTATTCTTCTCAAAGACCTGTTAAATCCACTCGAACTCCCCTTTGAAAACTCATTAAAACGCATGTTTGTCATCGTCAGAGGGATGCAGCATGATGCCGTTGAATCACTTCTGAAAGATGACAAGGATCTTGCAGCGGATGTAATTGACCGGGATAATGATGTAGATCGACTATTCTGGCTAATTGCACGACAAACCAACATGATCATGCAGAACATTCACCTGTCACGAAAGATGAATACCCCGATTGTCCGGATGCTTCCTCATTATCAGGTTGGAAAGATCATGGAACGGGTAGGTGATCATGGTGTCCGGATAGCTCATAATGCCCGGAAAATCCAGTCAAGTGAAATCGGAAAAGAACTCTCTACCCATATTCTATCCGCATCGGAAGCAGCGATATCGGTTTTTGAAAAGAGTGTTGAAGCATTCTTTACCCATGATCTAAAAAAAGCAAACCGGATGATTGAATCTATTCATCAGCTCGAAGAGAACTACAGCAGGATAAATGAAGAAATTCTGATCCTGCCAACAACTATTGCAGTTCCGATTCGAAATATTACTGACAGTATCCGCAGAACCGGTGAGTACTCCGCTGATATCGCTGAAAACGTAATAAATTACGAGATGATGATTGAAGATTCCGGGTAAATTCCGGTTTTTTCAGTGAACTGCAGATGAATTACTGGTTTTGCAGATCACGAATAAGGGTCTTCACATTAAGCCATATGAGTAACTGGGTGGTCTCTTTCTCCTTATCTTTTATCTTCTTTTTGATGATTCCCAGGATATGGTTTTCTTCTTCACCTGAAGTCGCTGTCTCATCAACCTGGCCGGCATAATACGTGGAGACAGTGAGCACTTCATCAACCATAATACCGATCTTTGAATTGGTCAGTCGATCATCAAGCACAATAATCCGTGAATCTTCTTCACTGGCTATGGAACTTCCTGAGATCGAGAGTTGCTGTTTGAGGTCGATAATAGTTGTGATCTCGCCTCTTAAATCGATAATACCTTTAATATATCGGGGACTATTGGGTAATTTGGTTATCCGGGTATATTCCACCACTTCTTTCACATCAAAGAGGTCAACGGCAAAGTGTTCCTGACCCAGAAGAAATTCCACAACCTGAAATGACTCTTCCAACAATTCATTATCGTGGTTGTCTTTTGATGTCAGAGACCCTATCCCAGATGCACTCCCTGACAGGGCAGATGGTGAAGAACTGAATGCATTACCTGCCATAAGAACAGATTTCTCTGTCAGGGTAAAAATTTATCTTATTCTCCTTGAGGTTCTTTACTGATTCATTGCATCAATCCGCAGGAAAAAAAAGAAAACTGAGTATTAACTACAAAAAATGCAGGGACCAATAATCAGGGTTCCAATGTTGATATTATTAGATTTATCAAGTTCGGGAATTCCTCCTCCGCAATCTTCCATGAATGCACATGGATCAATAACAGAATAGAAATAATACTCACCATAGGTCAGATATGAGGGAATTTCCACCAGGGTTGAATTGGTTTTTTGCTCCAGAGGACAGAGAGAATCAATTGTCCATGTTCCGATATGTATCGCGATTGCAGGATCAAATTGTTGGTATGGAGAAAGATAATACGCGACAGGAACTCCTTGTGCGCATGCACGTCCTATGTTAGTAATGGTGTCAGTAATCTGAACAGAGTCTCCTGGTTGTCCAGATGGCCAGATTGTCCGTATATGGGTAAGGTCCGGAATTGGATCTGCCGGATTATACCGGATAAAAATGGGCTGATTGCTCACCCATTGATTATTACCAGTGTTTTTCTCAGTTACCGATGAGGTTACCGTAACCTTTTTGGAGAGATAATACAGGCCCGGGGCAATATCAGATGGTACACCGAGTGTTTTCTGTTCAGTCCGGGTCTGGTCTGAACCAAGACTGAGCAGATTCCACCACCCGGTATGTTTTCCTTTGGAGCCATCGGAGTTAGAACTTAAGAGATATTCAATTCTGACAATATTTGCTTCAGCCCCCCCGATATTTCTTACCGTATCAGTCACCTGAAATGAATCCCCGATAAATGCCTCATCCGGAATCACCGTTTCCAGACTGACAACATCAGGTTCAGAGGAGTGAATCTGGGGATTATTATCTTCTTTAGGAACATCATTTACCGGATTTGCCGGGGTAATTTCTATGGGATCATTATTGAACCAGAACGTAGAAGCAGAACCTGTCCCGGTCATCTCATTGGCCGGAAGAAATGAACTAAAGAAATAGTAGGTTCCAGGAAGTACTGATTCTGGTATCTGAAGTTGTTCAGTCACTTCTTGCTCATCCTTATCAGAAGATGAAGGAAGAACCATTGTTCCAACCGGTATCATGTCGGAATCCGGGTCAATATTTGCCGACAGGAAGAAGAATACCGGGATCGGTTCATTTCCTGGACTATTTGGCGACTCGATAATAATGGTTACCGGAATAGTCTGACCTGCAATAGCAGTTTTTGGAATAAGTGTTCCTATCCCTAATGTTCGGGATATGTTTGGCTCAATTACCGTAACAGGATTTTTTGATACCTGGATATTGTTTGCGGTTTTTTCTTGGGTTAATATTCCCTGTTCATCGATATATCGCATGAGAAAATATGCACCTGGTGCTGTACTCCTTGGGACAACAACGGAAGTATTTCCAGTTTTTTGAGCACCGGATTTTAATTCTGGCACTTCCCAGGATCCAATGAAAATTCGCTCAACCGGGTTTTCAGATTCAGATGTCAGGTAATACGATATGGAAAAGGGCCCAGCGGATGAAAAGCCCTGATTTCTGATAAAGTCCTGAAGTTCTGATTTTTCTTCTATAACCAGAGGGGAAGGAAGGGTTATTTTTGTCCCAACAATATCAGAACCTTGATCCGCATATACAGCCATCGGATATCCAGAAAGAAGCAGGATACTGATAAGAAAACAGATGAAAACAGATTTGAGTGCGATCATAATCAGTAATCCCCTTTCTCTGCGTAATGCAAAAGGTTTCTGTATATGAATAAAACCAAAACCCCAGAGAATGATAAAAAAAAAAGATATCCAAGTCAGGGTTTACGCCTGCTTATAAGTGTGTATCCGGCTCCTGCCAGGATGGCAAGGAAGACAAGAGAAGTTGGCAGAGGTGACTGGGTATTTTTCATACTTTCGATCAGCACATCGCGATCAGCCTGAAATTTCTGTTGATTTGGATCAAGGCGGATTGCGATCTCGTATGCAGCAATGGCCTCATCATTGCGACCTAATATGGCGAGAGCCGTTCCTTTATTGTCATACGCGATAGGAGATTCGGGTGCAATTTCGATGGTTTTATCCCATGCCTCAATTGCTTCCTCGTATCTCTCCATCCCGGCATAGGCAAGACCAATATTATACCATGAGTTTGCAGCCAGGGTCGGGTCAATCTTCATTGCCTGCTCCCATGCCTGGATTGCTTCGGGAAATGAGGAGTTGTCAAATTTTGTGCTCCCAATTTCAAACCACTCCTCTCCGGTTTGTGCATCTGCTGATGCAGCCAGAACAGAGCAGAGTATGAACAGAATTATTATATGGTGTCTTATCTGCATCCTGATACCGGTACCTATTAGGTACCAATAATAGTTAAGATTCATCTTGCTCTGGATGAATGATCATACATCTTGAAGAGGAATATTTTCATTTTCGCAGGATTGCTCTTAGAGATGCCGTAATTTCCGGTTAATCTTTTCAAAGAAATTTTTACCAGCATCCAGAAATTGCGCAGGCTTGGGTGAACACGTAACATCAATGATACTCATCTCTCCGATGTGGTTGATACTATTGCCATCGATAACCAGTTTAGCTGGTTTCTCTGCTTCCAGTACGACTTTCACCGTTCGGGTTGAATCGATCAGATGCGGACGATTTGAAAGCATAAATGGTGCCAGGGGAACCATCATAAATCCTTCCACACGGGGATCCACGATCGGTCCTCCTGCACTAAGGGCATATGCAGTAGATCCGGTCGGGGTGCTGATAATCAGTCCATCTGCCCGGAATTGTTCAGCTACCATATCATCGATGTGAATTACAAACTTCAGCATCTTTGCCGGTCGATCCGTAACAATCAGAGCTTCGTTGAGGGCATCTCCAACATACCTCCCATCAATAGCAAGAGATATTCTCATCCTGGGTTCTGTTCGAACAGGCATAGAAAGGGTGTCAAAGAATGAAAACGCCTCCTCTGGCTCTAAATCCGCGAGAAAGCCTACCTCACCCCAGTTTATTCCAACAAGGGGAACTTGGACAGGCATTCGCTGCGTTGTGAGGAGGATAGTTCCATCACCTCCAAGAACTATTACCAGGTGAGGGGGGAGCTTTGGATCAAAGAGAATATTCTTTTCATCATGGAGATCCGTTGGGCCAAATTCAACATTGTGACCGCTTTTCTCCAGATGTTTTTTCAGGCGAATTGCATATTCATCTATCCGGAGATCATGTATCCGGGAAATTATGAGAATCTGCATGAGGATCACCGTAAATATTCGATTACTTTGCGGTGCAGACATCCATTTGTCGCGATGAGACAGGTCCCAATGGTAACCTCGTCCGCAAAGGTAATCATTTCTCCGTGGAGATCGGTCACCAGACCTCCTGCCTCTTCACAAATCAGGACACCAGCCGCTGCATCGGTAACCCGCAAAGTGGTTCGGAGATCCACAAATCCATCGATTCTCCCGGCAGCGACATAGGAAATTTCCAGTGCAGAAGCTCCGAATTGACGAAACCTCCGGATTTTCTGCATGAGATTAAATATGCGGTCCTGCTCGAAATGTTTCCCGTAAATACTCATCGCGCTGGTGTGCAATCCTGAAACATCAGAAACCCTGATAGGGCACCCATTCACATACGCCCCTCTCCCTTTTTCTGCAGTAAATTCTTCTCCGGTTGCAAGATTTTTTACAAATGCACAAATTATCTGTCCATTCTCTGCATATGCTATGGAGAGCGCAAAAAAGGGAATATTCATTACTGCATTATAGGTACCATCAACCGGGTCGAGGAAGATCGTTCCCCGGGTCCCCCCTATTTCGATTCTCCCGACCTCTTCGCTGATTAGTGTTTTACAGAGTTTATATTCCTTTAAATAATCGATAATTATATCTTCTGCGATTTTATCAATAAATTTGGTCGGAGTTCCGTCTGCCCCCATACCAATGATGCGTCCTCCTTCATCTGTTCCACAGAGAGGAAGAACTGCATCCTGAACAGATGCTGCAATTCTATTACATGCTGAGAAGAAGTCCATGAGTGCATATCCTACCGGGTGTTCGGGTACGGTGTATTTATGTGTAGGTGGCTCGATACATATAATCAGCTTTTATTAAGGTGATTTATGAAAGAGCAAACCGAAGTTGGTAAACTGAAAGAGGGTAAATATATGCTTGTTGATGATGAACCCTGCAAGATTATCTCAATAAGTATTTCTAAGCCAGGAAAGCATGGAGCTGCGAAGGCTCGACTGGATGTATCCGGGATTTTTGACGGCGTTAAGCGTTCAGTTGTCCAGCCAGTGTCAGCAAAAGTATATGCACCTATTGTGGAGCGGAAGAATGCTCAGGTAATTTCAATTGCAGGCACAATAGCCCAGCTGATGGACCTTGGGGATTTCAACAACTTCGAACTTGCCATTCCTGATGATATGACTGACAAGATCACCGTCGGGAAAGAGATTACGTATATCCAGTCAATGGACAAGCGTAAGTTCGACTAAATAAAATTTATTATATTAGTATCTGAAAAGGATCGGGGTGTCTATCTTCCAATATCCCCCGTCATTAACAAAATTCAGATCGATTGGGAGTATCTTTTCTGTTCCTTTGTATTGATAGGTTATTTCGCCTTTCAGATTTCCGGTACCTTTGATATCAGTACCAAAAACCTTGTACGATGTTATTGTTACTCCCGCGGCTCGGCTCTGGGAAATGGACTGCGCAAGATCAGATGATGGATCCTGCTTGATTCTTGATGAGTAAAACTGGAATACGTTTGAGGAATACGTATTTGTCAGGTAATCGCTGTTATAGGCAGCAATATAATTGGATAATGTCTGATTCAGAGGATTGAACACAACCGGGGTTGGAGAGGGGGTCACTTTTACGGTGAGTGATCCTACTTTGATCTGAATATCGTACGATTTGATATTTCTTGGATTAACGATGAGATAGAATGATCCGGGAGAATAGAATTTCTCGGTCCATGGACGGGGATCTTTGATATCTTTTACAAATGCATCTAGTACATCTTCATCAATTTCTTTACCAATTTGCTGACTGGTCAACTTTTTCTGCTCTATATGAGCTGCCTTATCCCATAGAAGGGGGTCAAGCCCTCCATCCGGAGTTATTTCTCTGATGGATTGGTTGGTTGTTGCATCCATTACAGATATCGAGAAGGTAGGAATGAGGACTGAATAGGACTCGACTAATGGTTCAGTACTTGTGGTGTCTTCTTCTTCCCGGGTATCCCCTTTAGTAATTAATACTTCTTTTTGAATTCCATCTTCAGTTATCCATTTTCTTTGCTGATTAAATTTGAAAGCTGAGTAATCGCCACTGGTGATACTTCCTTTAGGATTATTGTAATTTTTCGTATAGTCAACGGTATATTGGAGTTCCCAGTATCCGATGCCCCGGGGTATGGTAAAAGGATTGGTAGTAGAGGGATATTGCCCGATAAACTCTGTATATGTTGTCAGATTTTTCTTTTCTTTAAAGGAGTAGGGCTGGTATTGTGACTGGGGCCCGGTATTTGGATAAATATATTCTCCGGTTCCGCTCTCTGCATATCCCACTTGCACAGCTTTTCCATCCCAGGTCGGAACCGGAGTGATAACGGTCTTGACCTGAATAATCTTGGATGTTTTAATCGGGACACTTGAATAGTTATCATGGATGCTGACGGACCAGTTCCCTTCCGGAAGTGCAACATCGGATATCTGTAGGGATCCGTTTACTAAAGTCGCCTTATATTCTTTGGTTGTGCCATTCTGAGTAAAAGAAACATTTGAAGGCTCGGTAAAATTATCCCCAACAAGAAGAACGGTTCCTGATTTATTTGTATTAAGGGAGTCTGGCTCTATTGATGAGATATTTGGGGCTATGATGGATGTATTAAATGTCTGATTTCCATAACTAGTATTATTTAGTGCAGATGTCTGGTTTTTTCCACCAAACAATCCTGCGAGTTCTGAGGGAATTAACTGGACAGGTTTCCCGGTAACGAGTGGTTTGATATACATCGCCATGATAAGAACGATGATGACTGCCACTACAATTACGATGATATCCCGCTTCTCCATGGTACACCTTTCACCGGGAAGAAATATATCCCTGATGGAAAGGTTTGCCTTAATTATCCGGGATATATTTGAGAGGTATGGAAATTTTTACCTGGTACTTCTCTATCTGGTCTGAAGTAACTCTCAGATAATAATCGCGCCCGCCTTCAAAGAATCGCCCTTCTTTGGGATCCGGAATTTTTCCCTGCCGGTACACATAACTGCGGATTGTCTTGTCGTCTGCTCCTGCAATTCCTTTTTCAACAACATCCATAAGAAAAACCGGTGTATCTCCTGATGGAGTGACGTTATATGTCAGTTCCCAGTATGGAGTTGGAATCCGGAACGGGGCTGTGCTCCCGGTATATTTGCCTACAATATCTGCATATTCCGTCATCTGAATTGCAGGCATCGGGTTTTCCGGATCCGGTTGCCAGCTGACAGATGTTGGAGCAGGTTCGGGTGCTTTCTGACCTGTTTGGGACTCTGAAGTCTGATTCGAATTCTCTTCAGACGATGGAGTTGGCGGTGGAGTTTCAGGAACTGCAGTACCGGGAGGTGGTGATGTCTCCTGTCCGGTTGGTGCGCCAATCGACTCGATTGGAGCCACCGGCGCGGGAGCCTCAGGTAGTCCAAGGTTTGGGGCCTGTCCCGTGAGCATCGGCTTTACCACAACCGCAAGAATGAGAACCACGAGCACTGCTCCGGCTATGACCATAATATCCCGACGTTCCATTAAAATATGCCCCTCTGTTGATCTGTATTTGTGAGCATGGTATTTATACCGTAAAGAATTGTCTCATCCTCTTATCTGATATGATGATTTGTTTCTTGCTCACGATGCCCCATTGATTTATGTTCTTATTTCGCTAATTAATATTCGACTCTCATCAAAGATAAGGTTCTAATATGGCGAAAAACGAGAATCCCTCATCCGAATCCTGTGATAACAATTGCGAATCCTGTAAGCAGAGTTCGGGCTGCGGTCAGGCAAATAATCAGCTTCCTCCCCGTGTATCCCTGGATGTGAAGCATGTAATTCTGGTTCTCTCTGGAAAGGGTGGTGTCGGAAAGTCGACTGTCGCGGTGAACCTGGCCTATGCTCTCTCCAATCATGGAAGACAGGTAGGTCTGCTCGACCTTGACATCCATGGCCCCAACGTTCCAAAAATGCTCGGGCTTGAAGAACACCAGCTCAGCTCTGAAGATAATAAGATCGTTCCTGTCCGGGTTACCGGATCTCTCCAGGTCATTTCAATGGCATTCCTGCTTCCCGAAAAGCACTCCCCGGTTGTCTGGCGTGGGGCGATGAAGGCTACTGCAATACGACAGTTCCTTGAAGACACCCGCTGGGGTTCTCTTGATTATCTTGTCGTAGACCTTCCTCCGGGAACCGGGGATGAAGCACTCACGATTGCACAGATAGCACCCAATCTGCGTGGAGCAGTTATTGTTACAACTCCTCAGGATGTATCCACCCTCGATTCAACCAAGGCCATCACCTTTGTTGAAATGCTGAAACTGGATGTTATCGGGGTAGTTGAGAATATGAGCGGTCTTGTATGTCCTCACTGTGGAGATACCATTGATCTCTTTGGGAAAGGTGGCGGAGAACGTATCGCAAAAGAACATAATGTTCCTTTCCTTGGCAGTATCCCCCTCGACCCGGAGATGCGCAAAGCTGGTGATGAAGGCCGCCCGTTCATCATTAAGCGCAATGAAGTATCTCCGGCATGGCAGGCCATTGACGCGGTAATGGAGCGTCTGGTCAGTATTGTGGAACGGTGAGAATGGATTATCTAAAAGTTCTCTGTGGAAGGGAAGAGCACATCCCCATCTATGATAGCGTAGTGGAGTGTCTGCAGGATATCTCTCTGCTACCTGAGATGATCGAACCGATCTTCCGGGAAGCTGGTGCTCTAGATGAAAATCTGATAGAAAAGTTCAGGTTTGGCCTTCTCAGGGTACAGATCTATTCGGAAATCTACCGGAATATGGATCTTGAAGAGTCACAAAAGATGCGGTACGTCTCTGAAATGATAGAACGTGCAATATTTGGCGGACTCTTTATTGAACGGGAAAATTACGTTTCCGAGTAGGGGATCATTAAATGGATAGTAAAAATGAATTTTTTATTATCAGGATACCAGACACCGGCTCAATACATGAGGCAGTGCAGGTTATCGCAGATGCCGGGATAACCATCACCCGGTGTCATTTTAACCGATCTATCGATCCAAAAACGGCTTTTTTTTCCGTCCGTGGATCAGCTCAGGGCTGCATCAGGGCAAAAGAGGCTCTTTTGCACCAAGGATATCTTCAGTCAGAGATCAGTTACCCGAAAAGTATCAGATTTACGATTATTGTACCGGATATTCCCGGAACACTCCACCGCATTCTTACCATATTTGATAATTACAAGGCAGAGATCAGTTCTCTTGAGTTTGATCGGAGAGGAAAAAATCCGGACAGACTCCTGGTAGCTCTCCGTGTCCGGGATCTGTGTCTGAATGAACAATTGCTAGATGATATCCAGGCTCACTACTCTCTCGAAATTGAAGGGTATGATTGTGGGGATGATGAGTCTGATGGCAGCCTCTTTTATCTCCGGTACGCAGAGCGGGTCCGGGAGATTCTTGGAGAGACATCCGACCCGCATCTTCTGGATCTGCTCAACCAGTTCAGCCATATTGCCCAGCAACTGACCGAATTCGGGGAGGGGTACGAAACAACTCTTGAACAGATCCTGCAAAATGGGCGGAGACTTGCAGAGACCGTAGGGCCCGGATTTTTCGCTGATGTTCAGAAGATCGAAATCCGGCAAGGCACCTGGCTGTATTGCTTTCAGTTACCAGGTGGAGGAAGCATCTTTATTATCGAGACACCGGAAGGCCGGATTATGATCGATACCGGGTATGGTATCTATCATGATGATGTTATGCAGATGTTCTCTCATTATGGGATTGACGGCACAACTGGATTTAATCGAATAATTCTCACTCATGGGGATACCGATCATTGCGGAGCATCCGGTTATTTTGACGTACCAACTTGGACACATGAAGGAACATGGAAAGTAATTGAGACAAACAACCGGGCATATGGCGCCTGCTCAGAGGATCTCGTCTATGAGCAGGTGTATACCGTCATGATCAATCTCTTTGCTCGAATGCATCCTCCTCAGTCGGTTCATCTCTTCCCTCCTCCATCAGGTGAGAAGATCGGGAACTTTTCTCTCTTGGATCGGTTTGAAGATGTCGGAGTATCAGGTGAGATTATCGAAGGATACGGTGGTCATCAGCAGGGGATGATCTACGTACTCTTCCGTGAACTCGGTCTTCTCTTCACTTCAGATACGATTCTCAATCTGAAACACCTGACTCCCGACCGGAGTGAATATAATGGATTTGCCGTATACCTCGTCAGAAGTGTGAATGTGAATCCGGATCTGGTCAAGAGTGAACGAAAAGATCTCATACAACTCGCCACCGATCTGGATACGACAATGCGCTCTGAGGGTGGACAACTCATCATCTGTTGTGGTCATGGGCCGGTTTCAACATTTGAGAATGGCGATCTGGTCCCTCTGGGAACTATAGAGCACTACCAGCATTCATCCTGAACTCGAAATTTTATTTTTTTGTTCTCCACTTTTTTCTTTCGTGCACGCCTTATCCAGTACTCTGATGTATATGGGGGAATAACCTGATAGGGAGGATATGAATCAGCATCGTGTGCAGGAAATGATGCGCCTGATGGCATCCCGTATCGACGCCATTGCCTGCCATATATCAGATGAGGAAGTCTCCCGGTTTATTACCGAACTGATGGGAGCCAGACGAATCTATGTAATGGGCGCCGGGCGATCCGGTCTCGTTGCAAAAGCATTTGCTATGCGTCTGATGCACCTGGGTTTGATGAGTTATGTGGTTGGGGAGACTATCACCCCTGCTCTGCAAAAGGGTGATGTAATAGTGGTTCTCTCCGGCTCGGGAAAGACCCGGACGATTGCTGAAATTGTTCAGACTGCTCAGGAGATTGGAGGCCGAATCTGTCTGATTACCTCGAATCCTGATTCAGTGATTGGGAAAATGGCAGACTCCTGTGTCATGATCGAAAACTATCGTGATACGGTTCCTGATGAGACGGTGGAATATGAAATCCGGCAGATGCTTGGAGAACACCGGTCTTTCGCTCCACTAGGGACGCTGTTTGAGACCGCTGCCATGACGTTCTGCGATGCGGTCATCTCCCGTCTGATGGAGATCACCAGTACTGATGAATCAGAACTCAAAGACCGGCATGCAAATATTGAGTAAGAAGATGACCCGACGATTTGCACAGCGTGCTCTTGATATTGAGATGTCAGGTATCAGAAAGTTTTTCCAGGCGGCAAAACCGGACTCCATTAGTCTTGCTCTGGGCCAACCGGATTTTGATACTCCGGACCATATCAAAAAAGCCGCAATTCAGGCGATAAATGAAGGGAAAACCGGGTATACATTTAATGCCGGTCTTCCAGAGCTGAGAGAAGCAATCTCAAGAAAGTTCAAAACCGAAAATAATCTCCGTTATCATCCGGATCAGGTGATTGTAACTGCGGGAGCCGGTGAAGCGCTCTTCATTGCCATTCAGAGTCTGGTGAATCCTGGTGATCGGGTTCTCATCACCGATCCCGGATTTGTCTCTTATGAGGCCTGTGCGCGTCTCGCCGGAGGTGTTATAGATTCTCTTCCCCTGGATGAGAACCTTCACATCGATGTAGATGCTGCCATGGGGAAGATGAAAGGAGCAAGGTTGTTGATCCTCAATTCTCCTTGTAATCCGACCGGAGTTGTTGAGTCAGAAGAGACGATCAAAGCACTTGTTCAGGCCGCTGGAGATGTCGGAGTGACCGTTCTCTCTGATGAAGTGTATGAGCATCTGATTTATGATGCAAAACACGTGAGTGCAGCACGGTTTGGAGAAGATGTTCTCACGGTAAATGCAACAAGTAAAACCTATTCAATGACCGGATGGCGTATTGGATACATTGCTGCACATCCGGAATATATCGAACAGTGTCTGAAAGTGCACCAGTATTGCCAGACTTGTGCCACTTCAATCTCTCAGTATGCTGCAGTGGCAGCATATACAGGGGATCAAACCTGTGTGTCCACAATGCGTGACGAATACCGGGCAAGACGTGATATCCTCTGCAATGGACTTCATGATCTCGGGTTTGAGTTCCCAACTCCACAGGGAGCATTTTATGCATTTGTCCCGATGGGCAAGGATGTCACCCAGAAAATTCTTGATGCCGGGGTAATTGCTGTTCCCGGAGATGCTTTTGGAAAGAACGGTGCAGAATATGCACGGTTTAGTTATGCAACGTCCCGCGAAAATATCGCCGCTGCTCTCGAGCGGATAGCAACGGTAGTCAGGTGACTTTATGGTATATGAATTAGTAAAAAAACTCTCTGATGCTCATGGATTGTCCGGATTTGAAGATAATATCAAGGATATTATCCGGAAGGAACTTGCAGGCTTTGTTGATGAGTTCAGAGAAGATGATCTGGGAAATCTGATTGCCATCAAGAAGGGTTCAGATTTCTCTGTGATGATCGCATCGCACATGGACGAGATTGGACTGATGGTTCAGTACGTCGATGAGAAAGGATTCATCAAGTTTGTCGGAATTGGTGGCTGGTATAATCCAACCCTCCATACCCAGCGGGTCATTCTTCATGGAACCAAAGGGCCGGTTCATGGAGTAATCGGGGCAAAACCCCCACACATCATGAGTCCGGAAGACCGGAAGAAAGAGATCAAGATGGATGATCTCTTCATCGATATTGGTGCATCTTCAGCTGATGAAGTCGCGGCTCTGGGTATTGAGATCGGAACTCCGGTAACCATTGAACAGGAACTTATCAGGCTTGCCGGTGACCGGGTGTCTGGAAAGGCTCTTGATAACCGGGTTGGTGTTGCGGTTCTGATCGAAACTCTGAAACGGATGAAGTCACCGATGACGATTTTTGGAGTTTTCACAGTTCAGGAAGAAGTAGGGCTGAAAGGAGCAAAAGTCAGTGCCTTTGCTCTCAACCCTGATGTGGCCATTGCAACTGATGTGACCATCCCGGGAGATCATCCGGGAGTGACCCGCAAGGATGCATCTCCGGAGATGGGGAAGGGGCCAGTACTGGTTCTGGCCAGCGCTGCGGGACGTGGACTTCTTGCAGACCGGCGTCTGACCACCTGGCTTCGGGCTGCAGGTGACAAGGCAAAAATCCCGTATCAACTCGAGGTTGGTGAAGGAGGAAATACCGATGCAACCATCATTCATCTGGTCAGAGATGGTATACCCAGTATTCCGTTCTCTGTACCAGCCCGGTACATTCACTCACCGGTTGAGGTCGTAGATCTTGCCGATGTAAATCATTCAATAGATCTTCTCGTTGAAGCGTTGAAGAAAAAACCGAAACTCTGATCTTCCCGCTTACCAGTCATCATCAGCATGACTGGTTTCGGAATTCTTTTCTTATCATATGCTGATTCTTTGCTATGAACGGCCATACCACTCCGGGTATCCTGACGCTTATTGCTATCTGTTGTTTCGTCGTACTGTTTCTTGCGACCACGCTCTCGGCAGATATAGTTCCTTCACCATCTATTGAGACCGTACCGAGAGATTATGTTCCGGTTTTTGATGCGGTCCAATATCAGAGTCAGAAGTCTGTAGAAAAAGAGATGCTCCATAATGGAAACAGCCTCCTTGTAAAGCGGCCATATGGATATATCCAGACCAATCGGGAAGGTCAGGCGAATCTGTCAATTATTAAGACGTCAATTGACAGATACTCTCAAGATCATGCGGTCATCCGGGGTGAAATAAAAAATCTTGATGATAAGACGATTGATGTGATTGTGATCACATTTAATCTCTACAATGCCGATGGGTATCAGATTGGGAATGCGTATGCAACAATCGATTACCTGGCACCAAAAACAACCTGGAAATTTATGACCGATCCAATTGAACGATCAGATTTCCAGTTTGAACGGTATGGCTCAATATATATTGGTTCCTTTGACTGAAGAAAATTCGAATGCCCGGATTTTCACTTCTTTTTTATGAGAGGTAAAGTGACCGAAGTTTTGCGGATACTCGTTCAACCTGCTGAATAGATGTTCCCAGATAATGCTCAGGATTTAGCAGTTCTTCAATCTCCGATGGGGGAATCACTGCAGTAACTTCAGGAGTATTGGCCAGGAGCTCTGACAGGGCTTTCTTTGCAGCAAGGGCTTCCATACTTTTTACTCTGATAACTTCGTGGGCTTCCTGCCGTCCCATACCTCGCTTAGTGAGTTCGATCATTACGGATTCTGCCATATTGATCCCATGGAGCATCATCAGATTCTCTTTAATCCGGTCTTCTTTCAGGACCAGACCTTCGATGACGGTTACCATCAGTTTGATGATATGATCGCAGAGGATGGTGGCTTCGGGAAAGAGGATCCGCTCCGGGGAAGAGTTAGTAAGATCCCGTTCATCCCAGAGAGTATTGTTCTGAAATGCGGGCTCTACTGCAGACCTAATGATACGGGCAAGACCGCACACCTGTTCACTGCGGATAGGATTGCGCTTGTGGGGCATGGTGGATGATCCAACCTGTTTGGCACCAAACGCCTCTTCGACTTCCCCAATCTCTGTTCGCTGCATGGAACGAATCTCAACCCCTATCTTATCCAGAGTTGTTGCAACATTTGCGAGGAAGCAGAAGTATTCTGCATACCGATCCCGCTGGATTACCTGATTTGAGACATCTACACTGCTGATTTCCAGGAATTTCATCATCGATTCCTGAACTATGATCCCCTTCTCTCCCATTGCAGCCTGGGTTCCAACTGCCCCGGTCATCTGGCCGACACATACCCGGGGTTTCATCTGCTCAAGGCGTTCAATATGACGTCCAACTTCACTTGCCCAGATAGCCATTCGCAGCCCATAGGTAGTTGGTACTCCATGCTGACCGTGTGTTCTGCCGATACATACCAGGGTGCGGGTTTCTATGGATCGTTTCAGCAGGACGGTGAGGAGCTGGCGAAGTTTTGTATCGAGGATAGTTATTGCGTCCTTCAACTGGAGACCGGTCGCTGTATCAAGGATGTCATTGGAAGTGGCGCCATAATGCACCCATCTCCCGGCATCCCCACAGACTTCTGAAATTGCCCGGACAATAGCCATCATATCGTGGTGTATTTCATCTTCTATCTCTTTTGCCCGTTCCAAACTAGCAGTGTGGGCTGATGAAGCGATCGCCTGGGCTGCGTTGGACGGAATCATCTCGCAGGCCGCCTCAGCTTTTGCAAGAGCCACTTCTGCGTCAATGATGCGACGGAACCGGTGTTCTTCAGTCCAGACAGCCTTCATCTCGGGAGTCCCGTACCTGAATTCGATCGGGTGTATTGCCATTGGTTACATGTCTCTTGTGAGAGCTTGTAATAGATTCGAAGAAGAGGTGGATTATGGGGATGATACCGGGGGGTTTTCCTTACGGAAGAACCAGTTCTGGTATATCAGCGGAGTAATAATCGTGGTGAGCAGACTCATAAACACGATGGAGATGTAGATATCCTGACCGATGATTCCCCCGGAGAGTCCAATCAATCCGACTATCATTGCAACCTCTCCTCTGGGAGACATCCCAAACCCAATGATCATGGCATCCCGGTTGCTATATCCAAGGAAGCGTGCCGGCAGTCCGCAACCAACCGCCTTGGTAATGATAGCAACCAGCGTCAGAGCAAGCAGGAATAAAACCGCAGAAGAGGTAAGTTCGTGAATATCCACGAGTACCCCTAGTGAAATAAAGAATATTGAGGCAAAAATAATCTGTAGGTATTCGGCTCCCTCCTTCAGGTCCCTGCTTTTTTTCAGATTTACACTCTCCATGGATACTCCGGCCAGGAATGCACCAATAATTCCTGAAAGGCCCACCAGGTCAGCAATCATCGCGTATAAAAATGCGATCATCATCGCGGTAATAAACACGAATTCCGGATACTTATCGGCGACGTGTGATCGATCCAGGGCCATGAGGCCGGGGCTTACCCACTTTATCCCAATATATCCAAATATCGCAACAAATGCCAAAGCTTTCAGGATGACCATTCCGATTCCGGGAAGAGAGAATGTCCCCCCCACCATATCACTCGTAATGGCGAGAAAGAGCAGAGAGAGTATGTCATCAATTACTGCAGCACCAATTATGGCACGAGCTGCAGGTGTCTGTAGCTTCCCAATCTCTTTCAGGACATTTGCCGTGATGGCAATACTTGTAGCCGTGAGTGCAGTCCCAACAAAGAGAGCACTGGTGAAGGAAAAACCAAATATCTCCGAAAGAGCAAATCCCCCCGCCCACGGGATTAGAACTCCGATCAATCCAATGATCGCATATCTTGGATCCATGATCTCTTTCAGATTGAACTCAAACCCGATTACAAATAGCAGGATTATGGCACCGAGTGTTGCTATGCTATGAATAAAATCCGTATAGGTTATGAGACCCAAAAAACTGGGTCCTACCACCAGTCCGACCAGGATCTCTCCTACAACTGCGGACTGATTTATCCGGGATGCTACCAGATAGCCGGCAAGTGCGAGAAAGAGGAGCAGGCTCATCTGAAACTCAATACTGGCGAGAACTTCTGAAGACATATAATTCCTCTGCTTGATAGTCCGTTTTTGAGAGTTATTTGAGAGTATAACATATGGGGATCAATAATTGCATATATTTCCCTGTTTTACAGGCCGGTCTGGACATGGGAAATATCTCTGATGATCCCGCCTATCCCGGTCTGACCATCCGGGAAAGGGAGAGGGAATTTTTGAATCTCAAAGACTCTTCCCTCTGTTGAGATCTGACTTGTCACCGGGATATTTTGCTCAATAATGATGGAATCTGAAGATTTCATTATTGGTAAGAATAATTCCGGGAGAAGATCTCCATCATACCTTCCGATTGCATCATCAGCTGAAGAAAGGTTAAGATAGTTCTGATATGCGGCATTAATATGAAGGAGTCGTAAATCCGGACCTTTAATAAATGCAAGATCCGGGAGTGCATTAAGAAATGCCCGAAGGTGTTGTTCGCTCTGGATTGCATTTCTCTCAGCATGACTTCGACGGACCAGATGACGAATAGCATTTGCAAGTTCGGTAAAGAGGGAGTGAGGATCTCCCCCTTTCTGAATATAAAAATCAGCCCCGTTATTCAGTGCTTCGATTGCGACTTCTTCTCTCCCTTTTCCCGTAAATATGATAAAGGGAATTGCGAGATCAAATTCTCTTACCTGTTTCAGGAATTCAATGCCATCCATATCAGGCATATCATAATCAGAGATGATTGCATCATAGGCTTTTGTTTTGAGAAGGTTCAGACCTTCAATTGCTGATGAAGCAATCTCTACATTCAGGGATGCTTCTTCCCTCAGATAGATCTGGGTCAATGTCAAAAGTGCTGACTCATCATCAATATAGAGAACTCTGATCATCTGAAGTCAATGCCTCAATAGTAGTCAGTTTGGTGTATTTCGGGAAAAGGGTGTCGTTTTACATGCCCAGTTTGGGATACTATTGTTGTTCTCCTGTATGGAATGCGTATTCTATGCTAGAGAATGCAAGTAAATCAGGGTAATACATATGAGAAGAGCACGTTCCCATACTCATCGGCAATTTCTGATCTTTCTCGTTCCCAAAATATAATCTGTTTTTTGGCGATACAGAATAGTTTTCTCACTCGGTCGATGAGTTTCCTTCATTGGATATGATTAATCCACAGGATTTACAGGTAACTTTCAGATCATTTGAAAAAACTTCTACTTCTTCGCCACATTTTGGGCACTCTTTTATCGAAAGTGACGGAGTTTTCAAATCCGTTACTCCGGGACATTCATGGATCATTTTACCTCAATGAGTTTTGCTGATAAGGGATATTGTATGGTTTTGTAATAACTCTGCTCATCAGTTCATGTGAGTTATATATTGGTATCGGTCTGGAGGCTCAATGGTGTTGATTTATCGGTTGTAACACATTCATTACGACCAGAGGTTCATAAAAGGGATCTGTTGATTCCTATCGGCCAGGTTTTGATAATTTCAGATTGGTATCCTGAATTTTCATGATTTGAAGGATATCGTGTCAGAAATAGTGTTTTGTTCAGAATCCAGTGAAAAAAGTTCTCACATTGTGAACACGTTGTCTAAATGCGAGGAGCCTGGTTAAAAGGGAAACTATTGATCTCCCAGACAGGAAAGGGACCGAACAGCCGGCTGGGGGAGTCAATTTTCCCCCCGGTTACCTACCACCCCCTGCGGAGTGTCCTGCCCATATCACGAGTTGAGTGCCTACCTGGAGTCAGAACCGGGTCACGTACTGATAAAAAATATTGAGGGAACCGGTGCGGCCGTTCATGTCCGGGAGCACCAGATAACAAAAGCCGGTTTATGATCTCAAAATCTGGGAAATGGTCAGGGAGATTCATTTCGAACTGGTAATCACCGGATGGCGTGATCCAAGCCGAAGAATGAAGGAGCACTCATTCAGAACATCAAGAACATCTGCAAAATGTTTCTTGAACAGACCAGGATGGATGTGTTTGATGGAACCCCTATTCGTCAGTATGACTCAGGTGCCTGTGTGGTTGATGCAAGAATCGTCATGACGATGAGATCAGTCTGCTTCATCTTGATGACTGGGCAGATATCGGTTTTTTCAGGCCCAAGTCAGTAGCAGTCATCGAACTTCAGATGAAAAGAGTAAGAGGAGATATGCCATCATGCATAACTTGCTCCACTTCCCGGGAAAGTTCTATCCTATCAACAATACACGTGACATCATTCAGGGACTGAAAGCCTACCCGACAATAATTGATGTGCCTGAAGAATGGGGGAATCTGGCAGATCTACCGGGTGAAGCACAGGGCTTTTTCTAACATTTTTCCTGATGAAGCGGGGTATTCCTCTCCATCATCTTCCGAGTAAGCATCTATTGTTTTTTCCGAAAGGACCGGTAATCCAAAATATTACTAAGCAGTCTTTTTTCCTTCCCTGCAGACTTCAGGATTTGGGTCCGGAGCATATCTGGTGATAATCAGAATAACGATGCTAACCACCAGGCTGAAGAGATAAATGGCCTGAACACCGGGCAAAGACTCCCAGATTATCTGTCTCGCAGAAATGACACCTCCAGATACCAGATATATTCCTGATGAAAACAGGATCTGTACAAGGATCACCGCAATTGATACAGACAATTCTGAGCTGGTTTCTATAACTCCGCTTGCCATTCCAATTTTATCAGGAGTAACTGACTGGAAATAATACGCATATATTGTGGTATACCCACATGTGATACAGATACCCAGAAGAAAGAGGCAGATGATCACCGCGATTACTCCGTTCAACACTCCAGACAGGAGCATGATTATGCTTGAGGTCATCCCGGCACAAGCAGCAATCGTAAGGAGTATTCTCATCCCAGGCATCCCCTTCTTCTCAATATAATACCCGACAAACGGGCATCCGACAGCCGGAATAATTGCAACAATGCTGAGAATAATACCAGTGTTGACAGGCGAGACCTTCAGGATCTCTGAAAGGTATACCGGCATAAAAAAGAGAGAAGATCGGTATATTCCATAGATGAGAAGTGCGAGAACCAGAGGGATGGCGATAACCCGGCAGGCGATAAACCCGAAATCAAGTATTGGGAAAGATGCTATCCGCTCCCAGTAGAGAAACACTGTCCCAAGGAGGATACTTATGATGAGAGCCCAGGAAACAACACCCAGATCTCCCATCTGCACCCCCAGGTTTAGTCCGATGGTAAAGATGCCAAAGGTGAGAAATATCAGAACGGCACCAGGAATATCATACAAGGTCTCACTGTTGACACATGGCCCGTCAGGGATTGCCTTCCACCCGATGATCAGAATGATAATTCCAACCGGAATTAGTACCCAGAACATCGGAGGCCAGCCAAAGGATTGCAAAATGAAACCGCAAAGAATTGTCCCCAATGCTGAGCCGAGCCCAGAACCCATGGCCACATACCCGATAGACCTGCCATGAAATTCCCGGGGGATAGATACCAGGACGATTGGGATGGAAACGGCAAGACTGAACGTCAGCCCAAGTGAAGTGACAATCCGCGAGCAGATAAGCCATGGCATGGACCCGGCCAGTCCTGAAAAAGCAGACCCGAGCGTAAACAGCAGAATACCGGTAAGGAAAACCCTTTTCAGGCCGATTGTGTCCCCTATCCTTCCGGCGATAATAAGGGCACTGGCAAATACGATGCCATCTATCAGGAAGAGTACAGATGCGAATTCTCCTCCTAGCTCCCATACAATAGAGGTAACTCCGATAGGAAGTATCGCCCCGTCAATTCCGCCCATGATCATCCTGAGCAGGACAAGCAGCACAATGATTCGCTGGATGAACTGACTGGGATATCCGATATTACCAACCGACGAGGGGGGAGACATGTATGATTTTGATGAATGAACTCCCGGGTATATCTAATCTGCTGATTGTATTTTTCAAGATCTGAGCTCCGAATCTTTTTCTGATCAGAAGAGGAAATACTGCTTGATGAAAAAACAGGGAGATCTGGGTTTAGTCGCCGGAATCTTTCTGATTATCCTCATTCTTCTCATATCAGGGTTCTATCTTGCATCAATCCAGAAACCAAATCCTGGAGGAGAGACACCGTCATTACCTCTCTCAAAAGAGCAGATCACCCTGTACACCGAAGAACTCCCCCCGTTCAATTATATCGATCGAAACGGCCGAATCAATGGCAGATCAACCGAACTGGTTAAGGAGATTGCATCCAGGGCAGGGAGTAAAATTTCGATCAACCTGGTTGAGTGGTCGGACGGATATAATACCGTGCTAACAGAGCCAGAAACCGGGCTGTTCTCAACTGCCAGAACCCATGACCGTGATTCGATATTCAAATGGGTAGGGCCGATTGGATCTGTAGAAGCTGCTTTCTTCGGGAGAGATGAAGATAATACCCTGTTCAACAGCCTGATGGATGTCAAAAATGTAAGCACCATCGCGGTTGTCCAGAATGATGCCAGATACCAACTCCTGACCAGAGAAGGGTTTTCTAACCTGCTTGTTCTTCCTGATGAACGGTCATGTATCGCTGCCCTGACGGACCATACAGCTGATCTATGGCTTGGATCCAAGGACAGTTATTCCCAGAATGCGATCCAGATCGGAGATGATATGGATCAAATCAGACTGGTGATGTCATACAAGACGAATGATCTGAATATTGCCTTAAACCGGAAAACACCAGAATCAGTTGTTCAGAAATGGCAGAATGCTCTTGACAGCATGAAAGCTGATGGGACATACGATATGATCCAGAACCGGTATATGCCCTACATCTGTTCCTGGGTCAGATGTACCTCCTGAACGGTCATTCTGCTTCTGCAGGTACTTATATAGATTATTGAGCATATGGTAATCCCTATGATGTGAAGGGGGCAGCAGGGCTGATGTAATCAATGGCATGAGTAATTCAGAAACATGTGTGTAAACCCGGCATCATCGCTGATATCATCAGGGTAGTCACTCTCCCAATGTATAAGATGTTCTTTTGCCATGACCTAGCGGATGTATCGGGATTTTCTTGTTTTGAACGTGACATTTATGATAACTCCGTTCTCTCAAATTGAAGGGCTCCCCAGCGGAGTTCTCAGATCTCCCCAACATGAACCCTCCTTCATAAATGGTGATAATCATAGTCCAGTCGGGGGGGACTTGCAGTCTGATAGTAATGTCTCTATCTCATCTATTGATATGAGAACAGGAGCGGTTTTGGTAGTTTTTTTTGGGGTACCTGATGGCCCGAAGTTTCTTTTCCGAAATGTCCATTTGGCCTTTCACAACAAGCCAGAGAAAAATGTTCCACAGGTGAATAAGATCGACACGGGTGTTTTGAGAGAAGGATTTACTCCGGGATGAGGAGAGTTGCTGAGATTTTCAATTCCCCTGTAGAGACCGGGAATCGTATTCTCCTGAAATGGTTTGATGAACCGCCGAAGCGAAACTATCTTATTGGTAATCTCCAGGGCTCGGCGATGAAGGAATGGATCAGTCCTGCATTCTCATGAGTAATAAGCCCGCTTTGTAAGGCTTTTGCTATTGACTGATCATCATAGTCAGGTTTGAAGCAGTGGAAATGGTCGTTGTCAGTCAGTATGGCAACGGGATTTATAGCCAGACTACTTACCAGATGCAGAAAAAAATTGTAGTCGCTTTGGACAAAAGTTAGGATGCGAGGAGCCGGATTTGAACCGGCGAACGACTTCTCGACTAGGCCCTGAACCTAGCTCCTTTGACCTGGCTCGGAGATCCTCGCGCCATTACAGGTTAACTGCTCACCATATTAAAGTTTGGGTGTTTTGTTCCAGCCCAAACCCGGATTGGATTATTGAGATTCTTTGTATCGTTTCAATTCGCGTTCACGCAGCTCTGCTCGTTTGATCTTTCCGGAAAGGGTTTTTGGAAGTTCTTCCACAAATTCAATCAGTCGTGGATATTTGTATGGCGCTGTGACTTTTTTGACATGTTTCTGAATATCCCGGGTGAGCTGATCCGTTGGTTCATATCCTGCTTTCAGGATAACAAATGCTTTCACCAGCATTCCACGGAGAGGATCCGGAGATCCGACAACGGCAGATTCCTGCACAGCCGGATGTTCCTGCAGGGCACTCTCCACTTCAAAGGGTCCGATGCGGTACCCCGAGCTCTTGATCACATCGTCATCACGGCCGACGAACCAGAAGTATCCGTCATCATCCATGTAGGCTTTATCTCCGGTATAATAATAACCACCTTTAAAAGCATCTGCGGTTGCTTCAGGATTGTCCAGATATTCCACCACCAGGCCAACCGGGCGTGGATTGAGTCCAATAGCAATCCTTCCTTCAATTCCTGGCTCTACAGGCTTTCCGTCTTCATCATGGAGCTCAATATGCCATCCGGGTGCTGGTTTTCCCATGGAACCGGGTTTGTGCTCCATACACGGAAATGTTGCAATACAGGCACATGTTTCACTCTGTCCATATCCTTCGTAAATCGGGAGACCGGTCTCTTCTTTCCAGATTCGGATAACCTCAGGGTTGAGAGGTTCTCCTGCAGATACACAGTGACGAAGGGATCTGAGATCATATCTTGCCAGATCTGCGATGATCAGCATCCGGTAGATGGTAGGTGGACAACAAAAGGTGGATATTTCGTATTTCTCAATTAAGGGGAGGAGTTCTGTTGCTTTAAATTTCCCTCTTGCATCATAGATAAAGATACAGGCACCTTCAATCCACTGACCAAATATTTTCCCCCATGCACATTTTGCCCATCCAGTGTCTGATGAGGTGAAATGGAGATCATTAGCATTGAGATCCTGCCAGAGGCGGGCGGTGACGATATGCCCCAGTGGATACCCGTGGTTATGAAGAGCCATCTTCGGCTCTCCGGTTGTACCGGAGGTAAAGTAGATCAGCATCGGATCGGAGGAGTGGGTCTTCTGCTGGAATGGAAGGCTTATTGATGACCGGGAGACGGGAGCAGGATAACAGAGTTCATACTGGTAACTGATCCAGTTTGGCAGTTCTCCGTCAATGAGCATCCGCTGTTTCAGGGATGGGCAGAACCGGCATACCTTCTCAACCTTATCAGAATTCTCCACATCGGTGATGATCATGCTGAACTTGCCTGCATTAATCCGCTGCTGGAGATCTTTTGTTGTCAGCATCGTTGGGGATGGACAGACAACCGCACCGAGTTTGATCAGGGCTATCACAAAGATCCACCACTCCGGAACCCGGTGGAGCATCAGCATGACATGATCCCCTTTCTTAATGCCGTATTTTATGAGAATATTGGCAGCCTCAACCGAGAGATTGCGGAGATCCCGGAAGGTGTATTTCTTCTCAGCCCCTTCCTGATTCACCCATATCATTGCCAGTTTGTTCCGATCTACATCAGACCATTTATCAATGACATCGTACCCGAAATTAAAAAACTCCGGAACTTCGATGGAAAAGTCACGAACGGTCTCCTCATATGAGGTCATTCGGTGAGGGATCTCCTGCTTCATATATACACATAGGTAGGAATCCGGCAGATAAGATACTATCAGAATCAGGTTTTCATCCTGCAGTGAGAAAACTCCTGTCAGAATTAGACGATTCAAAATCCAGTATCTGGGAAAAAAGATAATCTGTGGAAAAATCAGGTTATTGCCAGAATTTGTGAGTCCTGATAAAATTACGCTCTGCTTTCAATATTTCCCGGTACAGAGCATCGCCATCAGTCCAGGTAGCGAGGATTCGAGATGCGGTATCAGGTCCCACTCCCTTTGCAGCAAGAACCAGAACTGCTTTCTTCCCACTGGATAGCACAATATTTGCATTTTTGATGAGTCGTTTCTCGATATCCTTCTCTTCGTTAGTTTTGGTTTTCTTGTTAGCTATCCCGTATTGTTCTTCTTCATAGGGTTTGAGAGCAGCAATGAGCCGGGCATTACAATTGCCACATATCGGCGGGTCCGGAACACGATCCACAACGGTTCTGACTTTCCACTTCCGACAATTCATACAGGCCAGAATCACTTCCTGCTTTGCAAGGCGGTGTTTGATGGTCGATATGACTGCCTGATCAGCGGTTGGTGGAGGAATCTGGTCCCGGTGGGAAAATATTCCGGATGCACCGATCATACTTGGTGCTGCACGGACTAGTTCAATCGAACCACTCTTGATCTGTGCAATAATTTCTGCAGCATGGTCGACGTCCATATACCGGGTGAAAAGTTCCCGGTAGGTCTCATCCTGTATTGCTGGCATAGCCAGAAGATCTCCAATCCGGTGAAGACTTAGTCTTTCGTAGTCGGCATCCGCATCAATGGCTCCGAACTTTTTTGCAATCTGCACGAGTTTCCACTTAAATAGTGAGGTACGTTTCAACGCCAGTTCCAGGATTGCCCTGACATGTTCCGGCTGGAGTCCGGTGATGATCTCCTCGACATCAACTGCCCCAACCTCGCGGGGAAGCCGTAGGAAGATTCGGTACGCATCCAGTTCAATCCCCACAGTTGTCCCCCACCTGGCAGAAATTAGGATGGAAACCACTCTTCCAAAGGCTTCGTTCGTCTGATGACCGGCACAGAGGTTGATGACAACTCCCTCGGGTATCGCTTCAATGGTTACCAGATGGTCGGTAGGGATGATTCCCCGGTTATTTTCTACTGCCTTAAGGTATGCCTCAGCATACCGGGTCACTGTCGAATCCTCAGAGTACTGGGAAAATTCCTGTGTCCTTCTGAGGGCTCCGACTTCCCGGGCTACCGCAAACGGTACCGGAATCTGTTCTCCTTCCCAGGAAGGAAGTTCCCCTTCAGCACTTTTTGCTGGTTCAACCGTGATTTTTCCTTCTTCCATCTCCAGAACCCGCCAGAGATGTCCCCGTGCAATAAATACTGCCCCGGTATGCAGATAAGTGACCACAAATGATTCATCCAGGGATCCAACGGTACGGCGTGATACCATGTCATAAATCGGAAATTTCCGTTCATCCGGGATCATGGAGAGATTATTGGAGAGATATTTTCGTGCTCTGCCGGTAGTGATGATCCGGGCTCCATCCCTTCTGATAATATAATGTTCACTCAACTGGGCGATGACCGTCCTGACGATCAATTCCGGATCTTTGCAGATGGCAGATCCCTCCATGACTTTCAGGATTACTTCTTCAGATAACTCGCCATATTCCACTGCCATGGCAGCGATCTGATTGGCGATGGCATCGCCTGCCTGATAGGTGGGCACAATCTCTTCGACTTCTCCGGCAAGAGCACGCCGTGAAATTACCAGCGACTCTGAAAGATCATCAAATCCGCTTGCGATGATCGTCCCTTTTGAGACTTTTCCGATCTGATGGCCTGCCCTTCCGACCCGTTGAACCAGCCGGCTGACTTCCCGGGGAGATCCGAACTGAATAACATGATCCACGTGACCGATGTCTATACCAAGCTCCATCGAGGATGTACAGATAAGAGCCCGGATTTCTCCTCGTTTAAACCGCTCCTCTGCTTCAATCCGGACATCCCGGGAGAGAGAACCATGATGGATATCTATCCCGCCGTCTTTCATCAGCTGAAGGCCGAGGGATTCGGCAGTGGCACGGGTATTGACAAAAATGAGCGTCGGAGGTCCGTGCCTGATATGATGCCTGATCAATCTGACCTGGTCCTCAAACTTTTCTCCGGTCAGTTCCACCGTCACCGAGATATGTTTGGTTACCGGAACTTCAACAATTGAATAAGGCCTGTTTCCGGCCATGAATGCGGCTACTTCTTCCGGATTTCCCACTGTTGCGGATAGTCCGATTCGCTGGAATTCCCCGGCATACCTTATCAGACGCTCGAGAGCTATACTCATCTGGGCTCCTCGTTTGGTTCCTGCCAGGTCGTGAATTTCATCAAGAATGACAAAATTGACCTGCCGGAGATGTTCCCGGAGTCTGCTCCCCATAAATATTGCCTGAAGAGTCTCAGGAGTGGTAACAAGAAGATCCGGTGGAGATAACGTCTGCTTGCGTCGCTCAGACTGAGTGGTGTCACCGTGCCTGACTCCCACAGTAAAACCCAGTCGGTCACACCACCATTCCATTCTTCGCAGGATGTCACGGTTCAGGGATCGAAGCGGAGTAATATAGAGAGTAGTAAAACCTCTTCCCCCTCCATTTGTTGCAGTAAGCATCTGGTTAAAGACCGGAATCATCGCACTTTCGGTCTTTCCCGTCCCAGTGGGAGCAATGAGGAGCAGATGTTTTCCGGCAAGGACCCGGGGGATTGCCCGTTCCTGAACCTCGGAGAATTCATCAAATCCCCGTTCTCTGATGCATTCCGCAATCCGGGGATCAAGGGTTTTTGGACTCATGTCGAATCAGTGAGAGGATATCACCGCCATATGAACCGTCTGCAAGAAGACATTCGGCGGTCTCTGTGACAACAGCCCGGGATAGTGGAGAAAACGGGGATCTGAAAGTCTTCTCAATACCATATCCGGAAAATTCATTGAATGCGGGCACCATGAGGATCCGGGTTTTTTCTCCGCTTTCTGCTTTTTCTTCAAAGAGATCATCAGAGAGTTCAGCCAGTACATAACAGGGGGTCCTCAGAGCAATTCCCACTTCATCAGAGAGTGATACGACCGGATGATGATGACCGGCAATGATAAGATGACCGACAAGAGAGGGATCGGGCTTGGTATGTCCATGGAGCACCCCGACTCCATCGAGTAAAGATCCCTCCTTTGGGAGGATCTCTTCTGGTCTGAGAAACTCTTCGATGCCTGGATCATGATTCCCCGGAGTAATCCGGATCTGTGCCAGTCTTCTCAGGTCAGAAAATAGTGACGGGAGTTCACGAAACTCCTGCCATGATGTTCCGGGAACCCGGTGTTTCACATCACCCAGGAGAAGAATAATATCAGGTGAAGCCTCTTTTACCAGTTCAGTGAGCCGGTTAATCCGGTCCTGACCTCTGCTCTGGAGATGTATACCATGCAAACGGAGATCAGATTCAATTCCCATATGCAGATCGGCAATTATGAGGATTCTCTTCTCATTATTGATCTGCAGGGCCGGACCGGATGCAAAATATTCAATCTCCATCAGTACTATCTCAGAGAATCTTGACAAATCCTGATGATGGCTGGTATAATTCGTCTTCGGCGATTAATGCCCGGATTGCATCGAGTAACTGAGATTTAGATATCTTTTCCTGTTTTGCAAATCCAGTCAGTTCCTGTACTGATACTCCTCTGGGTCCGGAGTGCTGCTTCACCAGCCGTAATATGGTATCCTGCAATTCGGGGTTTTCTGCCTCTTCAGTATTCTCATTGGAGGTTTCTGGTTTTATCTCCTGAACCTGTTGTAATGCCCGTTCAACGATTCCGGCAAGAACCTTCATCTGCCGGGGACTTGAACCATACCTGGAGATCACCCGCTGGAGTTCATCATTACTCCCTTTTCCATTCATCTGCGATGATAACCGGTCAAGACGATCCAGAGTGATCATTGCAGTTCTGAGTATCCATTGATCCCGTGCTGTCCGATCAGAAGGGTGAATGGTCTCAAGATTCAGGCGAAATCCCTGACTCCCTGCAGAATTATCTGGTTCCACATATCCGGTGACTGATACAAAGGCCGGGGGTTTGAGATCATCCAAAGACGCAATAATCTCCGGAGTTCTCGCTTTCACATAAAGGAGTAAAACTCCGGTAGGATCCGCTACCCGGATACTCCATCCGGCTTTTGGATCCCTGCTCACTCCGGTAATGGTTCCACAGGTATAAAATTGAGAAAAACACGCTCCGGATGGAGTTAAAAGTTCAGACATCCGGGATTCTTTTCCCCTGGATACCTGTTCGGTCTGTTGAATTTCCAGGGCAAATACACGGGTATGGGGATGGATGAGATCACCAGAAGGCTCTGGGATCTTCTTTGATATTGGGGATGACATAACTGAAGATACCTGAGAATATTATAGGTATCTCGTATGAGATGGAATAGATATCTTCGCTACTGCTCCATCTCTCATAAATATCTTCCAGGATATTCTTCCTGATTCGAATCTGCGCAACTTATATCCTAACATGAAAAAATCCTCTCTTTTTTTCCCTGTGTTGTGCTTTGAGTCAGGCCGTTGAGTAATATCCCGTTTCACCGTGGATATCATCATAAAAATATATATATTCAAAAATTAAACTGACATCAGGATTCTTATGGGAATGGAGGGTGGATGCATATGTATTCGTGCATATGCTTCTGCGAATACATAACTTTTGGACACGGGTTATTCTTATGATGGGGAATGTTAAGCCAGTTTGGTGCTTCGTTCTGGGCATTCTTCTGGTTATGTGTGCGCTAACCTCAGCGGCACTGGCAGAAGAAAATGGAACAGCAGAGGGGGCAAAAATTGCCTCCATGCCTCTCTTATTCATACCAAATGAGGGGCAGTTACAGGATAATGTATCATATCAGGCTCAGTCATCGCCTGATCAGGTCATTACTGTATTTGAGAATGGTATTGAGTTCAGTCAGACATCCGGCAATAACAGTACACCTGTAGAGCCGGTTTTCATGATGCTGGACGGAGCAAACAAGGATACGAAGATTGTCGGGATCAACCAGGTAAATGGAACGGCAAACTACTATTATGGTACCGATCCGGCGAACTGGAAGACCGGCATTACTCTCTCCTCCGGAGTTGAGTATGCTGATATCTATCCGGGTATCAACCTGACCCTGTCAGGAAAAGGCGGTATCCTGAAGAGTGAGTTTATCGTAAAGCCGACAGCAGATCCCGCATCCATCGTTCTGCAGTACCAGGGTCAGGACTCCTTAAGTCTGAATGAGACTACAGGCGATCTGATCATCAAAACCGCAGGCAGAGATATTCTTGATGAAGCTCCTTTTGCCTACCAGGAGATCAACGGAACTCAGAAGAAAGTTGATTGCTCTTACACCCTTGGAGCGAACAACACCGTTACCTTTACGGTTGGTTCCTATGACAAGACTCTTCCTCTGGTAATTGATCCGGTCATGCGTTATTCCCTCTACTTTGGTGGGAATGGCCGGGATCAGGGTAACAGCATAGCGGTTGATGAGAAAGGGTATGCGTACTTTATTGGAACTACCTGGTCTGATCACCTGAAGTACTTCCAGAATCAGAGTGCTGCAGGAGAGGTAACTGCTATGGGACTAGCTCCTGGCAGTATCCAGCCATACTTTGGTGGTGGAGACAAAGATGCATTCATCATCAAGATCAATCCGGATGGAACCGATCTGGTCTACATCTCCTACATTGGAGGAAGCGGGACTGATGAAGGAACCGGTCTGGTCATTGATGGTGAAGGGTACACCTACGTAACCGGTGGAACCAATTCTGTTGATTTCCCGACAAAGAATGCCTTCCGATCAAAGATCTCAGGCGGGTATGATGTATGGGTCACCAAGTTTGATCCCAATGGCAAGGACATGGTCTTCTCTACCTATATTGGTGGAACAGACGATGATTTCGGAAATGCCGTAGGTATTGACGACAAGCACAATGTCTTTGTAACCGGTCAGACCAAATCCTGGAATTTCCCGGTCGTGAACCGCTATCAGCTTTCACCATTTGGTGGACTTGGTGATGCATTCGTTACCAAACTTGTTGCTGAAGGAAATTCGATTGTATATTCCAACTTTATCGGTGGCAGTGCATACGAAGCAGGCAGCTCAATAACCATTGATCCGAATGGGTACGCCTGCATTGTTGGTCAGACAGAATCTCCGAACTTCCCGGTCATAAAGCCATACCAGGCCCAGTTAAAGGGTGATTTTGATGCATTTATCACCAAGTTTGACCCAGAAGGGAAGTACCCGGCAGCATATTCCACGTATATCGGAGGAAAGAGTTGGGATGATGGAAAAGGAATTATCGCTCATCCGGATGGCAGTCTTACGGTTGTCGGTGATACCAAGTCTTCAGATTTCCCTACAGTAAGTCCGATTCAGCCAGCCCTGCAGGGTGTGCAGGACGGGTTCCTTGCAACTATCAATCCGGATGGATCCGCCCTGACAAAGAGTACCTTCTTTGGTGGATCTCTCGTGGACTCAATCAGCGGAGTTGACTCTGACGATAAGGACAATATTTTCATCGCAGGAACTTCTGACTCTCCAGATCTCCCGGTAACTGCTGCATATCAGTCAAAACTTGCAGGCAAGTCTGATGTCATGCTCGCCAAGTTTTCACCTGACATCAGCCAGATCGCATACTGCACCTACCTTGGTGGGGCAGATATTGATGAAGGAAGAGATGTGGCGGTAACCGGAGAAGGAGATGCATACCTGACCGGTTATACGACTTCTATCAACTTCCCCAAAGTCTGGCCGTATCAGCAGAACTTTGGTGATGGAGATCGAGATGCATTCGTCGCTGTCATATCTGAACACGATATGATCCCGGTCACTGACTTCATTGGTGAACCAACAGAAGGAGATGCACCACTGACGGTCCAGTTCACTGACAAGTCACTTGGTATTCCAACCTCCTGGTCATGGGAGTTTGGCGACGGTACGAACTCAACTGAACAGAACCCACAGCACATCTACCAGAACCCTGGCGTCTACACTGTCTCACTGACGGCATCCAACATCGTGTCCAGCCAGAAGAAGACCAAGGAGAACTACATTACAGTTCGCGAACCAGTGAAACCACCGGTTGCAGACTTTAATGCAAACCCCCAGTCTGGCACAATCCCTCTCTCTGTGACGTTCACTGATGCAACCACCAATCAGCCTACCTCATGGTCATGGGTGTTTGGCGATGGAGGAACAAGCCAGGAACAGAACCCGGTCCACATATACACCGTTGCCGGTACCTATACTGTAAATCTCACTGCCAGCAACAAGGCCGGTTCCTCCTCCAAGGAGAAACCTGAGTTTATCAAGGCTCTTCCCAATGTAACCAAGCCGATTGCAGACTTTATCGCGGACCCAACCAGCGGTATGGTACCGCTCCAGGTCAGGTTCACCGATACTTCCAAGAACACTCCGACTTCGTGGGCATGGAACTTTGGTGATGGAACTACCGCAGTAGAGCAGAACCCGGTTCACACCTACACGGTCCCAGGAAAATATTCTGTCACCCTGAATGCAACCAATCTTGCAGGCACTGACAGTATCACCAAGCCTGAACTGATTAATGCGTCACCATCAGTTCTGAAACCAATTGCTGACTTTGATGCAGTTCCCACATCCGGAGTTGCTCCACTGACGGTTCAGTTTACTGACCGGTCACAGAATAAGCCGGATAAATGGCTCTGGGAGTTTGGCGATCAGACGAAATCCGAAGAGCAGAACCCGGCTCATGTCTTTACCGCTGCAGGAACCTACAACGTCACTCTGACAGTGTGGAACTCTGCAGGCATGGACCAGAAGACCAAGCCGAACTTTATCACTGTTGCACCGGGTGTTCTTCCACCCAAGGCAGACTTTACGGGAGCTCCAACCAGCGGATATGCACCGCTTAAAGTGTCTTTCGTAGACTTGTCTCTGAACGGTCCAACCTCCTGGTCATGGGCCTTTGGTGACAACAAGACCTCTGTAGAGCAGAACCCGACTCACACCTATGACGCACCAGGAAAGTACACGGTTTCCCTGGAAGTCAAGAACTCTGCAGGAAAGGATACGAAGGTCATCCCTGACTACATCAACGTAACCAAGCAGGGATGTGCACCTGATGCACAGTTCAGAGGATCACCAACAGCCGGAACCGCTCCACTCACGGTGAGTTTCACCGATCTCTCCGGAGGAAACCCGACAAAGTGGCTCTGGAACTTTGGTGACGGAACGACCTCTGACATGCAGCACCCGGAGCACACGTTCCAGTCTGTCGGAGAATACACCATAACCCTGACTGCAACGAACGAGTTTGGAGACTCAACCGAAGTCAAGGAGAAGTACATCAAGGTTATGGAGAAACCGGTTCCCCTGAAAGCAGCGTTCATGGGAGAGCCAACATCCGGAACTGCTCCTCTCACGGTGAAATTCACCGATCTCTCAACAGGAGCTCCAACCGGCTGGATGTGGAACTTTGGTGATAACAGCAATTCCACCGAGCAGAACCCGACCCATGTATACACAAACCCCGGTGACTACACGGTATTACTGACAGCAATACGTGGCGAAGACCGGTCTACCGAGATCCGGTACCAGTACATCCATGTTACTGCAGCAGGAAAGCCACCGGTTCCTGACTTCGTGGCTTCACCAACCACCGGAAATGCTCCGCTGACGGTTACCTTCACGGATCTCTCATCCAATGAACCAACCGCATGGAAATGGGACTTTGGAGACGGAGAGACCGCAACCCAACAGAACCCGGTTCATGTCTTCAAGAACCCCGGAACCTTTACCGTCTGCCTTGAGGCATCCAATGCATTTGGATCTGCAAAGGCCTGCAAACAGAACCTGATTACCGTGAACGAAGAGCCAAAACCCGCACAGTTCTATGGTCACATCTTCATTGACGGTCAGCAGGCTCCGTGCAACACGATGGTCGAAGCCCGTGGAAACGGTGTTCAGACGGGTATTGCCGGCAACCCGGTGACCGATGCAGAAGTTGGAAACTACGGTATTCCGGACCCCCTGACCGTTCAGGGAACAATCAAGAACGGTGAGCCGGTCACCTTCTGGATTAAGGCTCCAGGAACGAGTGAGTATGTGCAGGCCGAATGCTATGATGTATACGGCGATGCAAAGTGGGTGCAGAACTTCCCATTCCGTGGCGGAGAGAAGACCCGGCTTGACCTGCGTATTGGTGGCGAAGGTATTCCTCCAATGCCGGTCCTGCCTCATGAGTTCTTTGGTGAAGTGAGCTACAACGGTGCTCCTCTTGCAGTCGGTTCAACGCTGACCATAAAGGGAGAGAACATTGTGGAAGGCCACAAAGGCAACCCGCTTCCAATCACCTCTTCCGGTGTATATGGATTTGAGAACCTGACTAAACTGGTAGCACAGGGTGACCTGGATGCAGGACAGGCTCTGACCTTCTGGATTACTCCGGTAGGAACCAACGAGCAGATTGAGGCACAGGTCAGGGACATTGAAGCCGGTAGAGACTGGACCAGTTCATACCCATACATGGAGGGTGGACTGACCCGGCTCTCTATCAAGGCCGACGGGGGAAGCCCCCCGGTCCCGACCATCCCGATGACCGTATCCGGGTCCGTTATGGTGAATGACAAGCCAGCATCTATCGGATCCCTTGTTACGGCTGATGGTTCCGGAGTCAAGATTGGTATTGATGCAAACCCGGTCCAGGTGACAGTCCCCGGTAAATATGGTGACCAGGCAAAACTCACCATCCAGGGAGATATCTCAAAGGGTACGCCTCTGACCTTCAAGATTTATGATGCACAGACTGGAGAAGAGAAGGTAGCAGAGATCAAGGATCCGGTAACCGGTCAGTGGGTTTCAACCTACCCATTCGAAGCAGGAAGTGCCGCAACCCTTGACCTGCGGTCAACCGGTATCATTCCGATGGCTGCAACCACGAATTCTTCTTAACTTTTTTTCATCGTTTGTGATTCTCCTGGTGTGAGAATCGATTATCAGCAATTTCTGTTAGTTTGTCTTCTTTTCCCCGAAATCAGGTTCCTGGATTGATTTTACCGGTGAGAATGAAATTCTCCGGTGATAAGTTTCTTACGAGTCCGGGGAATACTCATGAAAGAATTGATTAAGATAGTGTACATCGTGTTTTGATGACCGGATTATGCAGGAAAAAAGATCCGGAAACCATTGGGATAAAGAAAATCCCTGTCCGCTCAATGAAAGACAGGGATTTAGTGCTGCCCTGTAGAAGTTTTATGGTATTGTGAGGCTTTTAGACCTCAATTGTTATTCCCCGGGGAAGGTAATAGTGTTTTTCTCTATTATCTCCATAGATATCAGGAATGCCTGTTCGATGACATGAGAACTAAACTACAGGTAGTATATTGAGGAGGATAATTTCAATTTCGATAAGTCACGATCCACAGTTTTAGAAACCTTGTGACTCAATGATCCTTCCTAACGGGGAATAGTAACAATGATGCTCAATATTTATCGATAATGTAACGATCACCCCTTCCCCCCATATCTTTTATAAATCGTGCTTCGGTGCCCTACTCCATCAACCAGCAGAACCTTTTCTAATTTATCCAGAATCATTATTGCCCGATACTCTCCTACCCTGAATTTATATCGGATTGGATGATTCCGATCCTTCAACTTTTGTACATGCGAAAAGGGATCTTCCTTGATATTGTGAATCGCCAGGATTATTTTCTGTGAAATATGAACCGGAAGTTTAGATAAATCTCTGTCTGCAGCCTTTGAATATTGGATTTCATACGTCATTGGAGGCCATACTTTTTCATCATGTCAGATTCAGATATGGTTTCCCCTCTTTGGTATTCTGCTATAGCCTCCTTTGCCCTTTTTGCCCACCCTTCACATAGATCAGGTTCTTTCACTTCCTGGTGTTCATCAATTAGCTTGGCAATCACATCTTCGTATGATTCTCCCGGTTTCATCATCGCATGTAACCGGGTCTTTAATTCTGATGACACAGATATCGATTCACTCATATTATCTCATCATCCTTACTGCTTCATCAACTTTTCATCAAGTATCATTGAATCACTTCTCTGATAATCAGCCTTATTTTTCCTTCCATGATCAGTATGTCATGCTGATGTATACCAAAAAGGTGGTATTTTCCATATATTGGTGGCCGGTATTTTTCTTTTATCATCGTTGAAAAAACTCGATCATAGAATACCTATTAATCAATATGTACGTTGGAAGTCGATCATGTTTATCTAATTGTAAGGTGTACTTTACTTTGCATAAAAAAGATGCAATTCTCCTTTGAATTTCGTTAATATCAACTATCGTAAGGTGAGACATGAACGAAGAGATCCTTGCACTCACAAAAGAAGCAAAAGAATATGCCGACCTTGTCACTCCGCTCCGGGATGAAATCTCCCGGGTTATTGTCGGACAACAGGAGATAGTTGACCGGCTCATTATCTCCCTGATAGCAGATGGACACGTTCTCCTGGAAGGAGTTCCAGGGATCGCCAAAACCCTTCTGATTAAAACCCTTGCCCAGGCGATTGACGCCTCCTTCTCGCGAATCCAGTTTACTCCGGATCTGCTCCCTGCGGATATCACCGGAACAAAAATATTCAATCAGCAGAGTTGTGCCTTCACCACGGTAAAAGGCCCGATATTCAGCCAGTTTGTTCTTGCCGATGAGATCAACCGTGCCCCGCCAAAAGTGCAGTCCGCTCTTCTTGAAGCCATGCAGGAAAGGCAGGTAACCATCCAGGGAGAAACCTATCCACTACCATCACCGTTTTTTGTTCTGGCTACTGAGAACCCGATAGAGCATGAGGGAACCTATCCACTGCCCGAAGCACAGATGGACCGGTTTATCTTCAAGATCATCATGGGATATCCATCCAAATCTGATGAGGTAACAATCCTTGACCGGTTCACCGAGGGACAGAAGATCACACCCCGTCCGGTGATGAGTGCTGACACCATCATCCGTCTTCAGCAGTTCCTCCCCCGGATTTATGCGGATATCGAGATCAAACGATACGTAACTTCCCTGGTCGATGCAACCCGAAATCCATCCACATACGGCCTTTCGCTCAGCGAGTACATCAGTTATGGAGCATCCCCCCGGGCCACAATTTTCCTGGTTCTTGCGGCAAAAGCTCATGCATTACTTCGGGGACGGGGGTACGTGGTTCCTGAGGATATCAAAGCAATAGCAGGCGAAGTACTTCGGCACCGAATCATCCTGACCTACCAGGCGGAGGCTGACGGAATCACCACCGACTCGATTGTAACCCAGGTGTTAAGTCGTGTTCCGGTACCCTGACGGAGGTGATCTGACATGCCAGCATGGGAAGATCCGGTTGAACTTGTCCGTCTTATCCGGTCTGTGGATATCATCACCCGGGCCAGGGTAACCGGGCAGAAAACCGGAGTGCATATCTCACTATTTAAGGGACAGGGGATCGAATTCTCCGAGATCCGGGAATATGTTCCGGGTGATGATATCCGGGCTATCGACTGGAAAGTTACTGCCCGATACGGAACCCCGTATGTAAAGGAGTTCACCGAGGAGCGGGATCAGACATACTATTTTGTGATTGATCTCTCCGGCTCTCACTCCTTCGGGTCACAGGTCACCAAGTACCGGATGATGCTCGAAGTATTTGCGAGCCTGGTATTTGCAGCGGTCCGATATCATGACCGGGCAGGACTTCTTATCGTTACCGATCAGGTTGAGCGGTTTATTCCTGCCCGTAGTGGCCGTGCCCATGCAGTTCATTTGATTCACGAAGTGATCAATCATGAACCAAAATCATCCCGGTCTGATGTCCGCCCGGCGATTCATCACCTGATGAACAGACTCCGGAGAATGGCATCGGTGCTGATAATTTCAGATTTTTGTATGCCTGACTTCACACCAGAACTCTCTCTCCTGAGACAACACCATGAAGTATATGCCGTCAGGGTGACCGATCCCCGGGAATCAGAACTTCCTGATGTGGGCCTGATCGAGCTTGAGGATGCAGAAACGGGTGAGCAGATCCTCATTGATACATCAGATGAATCATTCAGACATGAGTATCATCTCGCGGTAACAACTGCGGATCAGCAGATTGAGCAGATGTTTCGTCAGTGCCATGTTCCCGTTGAGCAGATTTCCACAGTTGACGACTGGATTGTTCCCCTTCAGCGTCTATTCACCGGTTCGAGTATGGGGGTTGTGCGGTAATGCCAGGATTTTATCACCCGGAGTGGCTGGTTCTTCTCCTGGGTCTTCCAGTTCTGTATTTCTGGTATCTCCGGGAGACAAAACGAAAGAAACAGGAAGCCATGGTATTCTCCCATATCGGATTTATGAAAACTGCTCTCGGGGGTCGGGCAGGATCCGGAAGACCCCGCCAGTTATTCATTCTTGCCCTGGTCACCCTTGGTTGTATCATCATCGGCCTTGCCGATCCCCATATTCCTCTTGAACAGGCGAAAGAAGGGGTCAATGTGATATTGGTTATGGATGATTCCGGGAGTATGCAGGCAACTGATTATCAACCAACACGGCTGGAAGCTGCCAAACAATCTGCAATGCGGTTGATCCAACAGCTCGATGACAAAGACTATGTCGGGGTGATCACGTTTGAAACCGGGGCAACCAGTGCGGCTTATCTCTCACCTGATAAAGACCGGGTAGCCAGTAAACTCCGGGCAATTGAGCAGAAAGATGGTGCTACGGCGATTGGAGACGGACTTGCACTGGCGATTGATATGGCAGAATCAATTCCCAACCGGAAGAAAGTAGTAATTCTGTTATCTGACGGGGTGAATAATGCCGGTGTTATCCCTCCCGAGCAGGCGATGCAATTTGCCAAAGACAAGGGAATCCAGGTATTTACGATAGGTCTTGGCTCTGAGCAGCCGGTGATTCTGGGGTATGACTTTTTCGGAACTCCTCAGTATGCAACCCTGGATGAACAGATCCTGCAAAAGATTGCATCCGAGACCGGGGGAGAGTATTACAAGTCAGTAAATGATCGGACACTCGCAGAAATTTATGCCAACCTGAACAAAGAGATCAAACGGGAGAAAGAAGAGACCAGCATAAAAGACGTCTTTTTCGTTATCGCGATGATTCTGATCGTCTCTGAACTGGTTCTCAGATATGGAAGAAGGAGGATTATTCAATGAGATTGTTGCTCGCGGTTGTGGCACTTCTGGCAATTGTTACCTATCCGGTCCTCGCTGGAGATGTCACCCTGAAAACAGGGCAGAGTGAGTATGCATTCACCGCTGGAGAAGAGGCACGAGTTCCTTTCACTGTTGAAAGTTCATTTCCCAACATCAATGTCGGGACACTGGAATATACCCTGACCCGAAAGGAAACCCAGAGTGGCCTTTCTTTCTCCCAGTCAAGCACTCAGTCCCAGTCATTTCCGATTAGTCCTGGCAGTTCACAAAATGCCATCACGATGAGTTCTCCGGATCCCACTGAATATGAAGTCAGTCTCTCACTTCATTTCCGGGACTCAGGGAAAGATCTGGTTTCAACGCTTCCCACGTTCATTGTCAGGTTCACTCCAAACCAGACGAGTTCTTCCTCCGGTCAGCAGGGCTCTCCCTCTGGTCAGAATTCTCAGGGTCTCAGCTCCACCACCAGCGAAATAAATCCTGATAACCAGGGAATGAGCCAGGATCCTTTTGCAGAAATGGATCAGCAGATGAATGCGATGCGGCAGCAGAATCAACAGATGCTTCAACAGGCACTTTCATCACAAGGGATGTCGTTATCCGGATCCAGAACTTCTTCCCAGCCTCAGTCGGCACAACAGGCTCTGCAGAATAACCAGATGAATGCCCAGTCTTCTGCTCTTCAGAAACAGTTAGCAGAAGAGACTGCAAGAAACAAAAAGGCACAACAAGAACTTTCGGAAAACATATCCCGGGATCCCTTAATGAATCAGGCAGCAAGGGATCTGAAGGCTGCCGGATATGAGCAGCAGGATGGTTCCGTGTCTGCTCAGGGTATGGAGACAGGAAGTGTGTCTGCAACATTTGCAGATCAGAATGGTAAGAAAGTTGCTGTTACCGGAGATATCCAGAACGGTTCAGTAGAAAAGGTGACTTCCACGTCAGAGGATCATCTTCCGGTTCCTTCAAATCTCTCGCAGGATTCCCGGTATCAGGAAGCGAAAAATTCACTAACACAAGCAGGGTTTAACCAGACCGGTGGCTCTCAGACAATGACCCTGAATGAAACTCAGGTTGAGGAGCAATACACTACCCCGGATGGAAAATATGCAACCATTTCTTCAGTCATCCGAAACGGAACTGTGGAGGAAGTCATCGTTAAGAAAGACGAAGAATCCCCGATAGGCTGGTATATCGGATTTATTCTTCTCATTCTGCTCATCTGTCTCTGTTCCTGGGCTGGATACACCTACCTGAGAAAGAAAGATAATTCTGATGATCCGGATGGCCGGGATCTGGTGCAGCCATTGGACATTCCCGCTGAAACTGAAAAACTTCTTCAGGATGCCGAAAGTGCCTCCCGTGAAGGGAGGATTAAAGATGCATATATCTGTGCAGGCCAGGCTCTGAGGTTTTTCATTTCTCACACCTATGGAAACGGTTCTGCTGGAACCAATGAAGAAATCAGTAAATTGGCAAAGCAGTCCGGCTTGAAAGACACAGGCTACCAGAAGATCCTGGATCGTTGTATGCTCGTGGAATATGCACGTAGTGAGGGGAGTGAAGATGAGATATCCGGATTTATCTCTGATATCCGTGCGATAGTCAGGGTAAATAATCCTGACCATTCCTCTCTCTAAAATTCGTTTTTTTTTATTTTTGAACCGTCACCTATATTGCACTCCTCGCTGAGATAAAAACGCAGGAGAAGAGAATATGGGAGAATTTCGCCAGCTGGTCACGGTCCTGATTATTGCGGGGGTTATTGCAATACTCGGATTTTTGGTCGCCGGTTTTTTTAGCACCGTAATGGATGGTGACCTGGTTATTTCAAATTATCAGGCGTCCTGGTCGTATGATGGAACCCTTTCAGAGAATTATGTCTATGAAGTAAGGACAGATGATACCTATCGGAGCCTGAATCGGGATTTTAATACTCCGGTATCATTTTCTCCATCACCGAATGCATATATTAGTCTGGTTTCTATCACTCCTCCTGCAGGGGCCAGTTCGTATCTGAAAGATTACGAAGGTGTTGTGCATATGACGGGAGGAGATGAGAATGACAAATCCCTGATTTCCCAGCATGCACAGGACAATGAGGCCGGAGTTTATAATCCCGGATATTATCATACCGGAACCTGGCCGGTCTCCTATACCTGGCTTCTCTCACCACCTATTGAACGGGGTGTTGATGCAGATCATCTCAATATCGATATCGCCACTCGTCATATCCCTTACCAGCAGGTTTCTCTTACCATCCCTGCAGATCATATTCAGACAGTGTACCCGCATCCGGCAAATCTGAAAGTTATCCGGGATCAGAATACTTACCAGATAACCGGATCAGTCTCCGAAGATGTTCCTTTTGGCTTTGAACTGATTCTTGACCGGGGCGCTGGAGACCAGATACACGGACGGGTATCGGATCTGGGATCTCAATCAGTCTCCAGTCTCGCAGCCTCGGCAAATCCCTGGTATAATTCTCTCCTTACCGGTCTTCCCCTGGCAGCTTATTATGGTGGCACCGTCCTCGCTTTTGGGATTCCGTTCCTTCTCTTCGCCATATGGTATCGGAAAGGCAGAGAAAAACCCTTTGTTGTACCAGAGCATTTGAGTGTTTTACCGGATCCCTCCCTCAAGCCATGGATGGTAACACTGATTTTTGAAGGAGATCCGGAAAAGTTCGGACGAAATGGATTATTTGCAACCCTCTTGGATCTCCATCGGAGAGGTTTTATCCGGATTGATGAAAAACCCGGAGGAAAAGATCTCACCATTACCCTGCTCAAAGAGCATTCGGATGATGCGTATGAACAGACTGCTCTCACGATTCTGGGCAGGATTGCAGAAAACAATGTCATCGATACCGAGAAACTCGCCCAGATGGCGAAGGATGCCAACTCAGATACTTCTGTCCAGTCAGTAATATCAGCATACCAGGAGTCATTGAATTCTCTCACATCCTATTCAAGCAGTGCTTTGGAAGCCCGGTATATTGAAGATGGGAGAGGATATCTTACTCCTTTCCTTCTCCTTCCCGGTATTTGGTTCCTCTTCTCAGTGTTCGCTACTATCATAGGAAGCAATGGTGGTCTTGGAGTAGCTGCTATTGTCATGTCTGTGGCTGCTTTTCTTGAAGGAGTGGCTGCTTTCCTCTTTCCAGCTACGTTGTTTGGCAGATGGAAAGGAGATACCTACCAGGAAAAACTCCGGTGGGATTCTTTCCGGTCGTTCCTCTCTGATGCAGCACTGATTAAACGCTATGCTCCGGCTGATATCAATATGTGGGGGGACTGGCTGGTATACGGAACTGCTCTGGGCGTTGGAGACCGGGTGGTGAAAAGTATGCAGGATCTTGAGGTTAATCTGCCTGAGTTCACCTCATCCTATGGAACCTCCATCTATGCTCCCGCACTCCTTTACTCTGCATTCAGACCGGTGACGGCATATTCTCCTCCATCTTCAGGATCCGGGTCCGGTGGTGGCGGGGGCTTTGGCGGAGGAGGAGGATTCGGTGGTGGTGGTGCAGGCGGGTGGTGAACGCCACTCCCTTCTTTTTAGAACTGTTCCTCTTCTTCCATTTAATCCGGACCGGGTCATACCATATCTGGTGCACCGGTCTGCTTCCTGCAAAGACCTTTGTGTGGTTACGACCAACTAATAAAGGAATTTTCGAGGGGTATCTTTGCGAGAGGTCACCAGTAGTTATAATGCACACGAGATCGAGTCCACCGTCAGATCATTCTGGGCTCATGAGAAGATCTATGATCAGGTGAAAGAGCAGAACAAAGGGAACAAACCCTGGTTTTTCGTGGATGGTCCGCCATACACAACCGGACACATTCACCTCGGTACTGCCTGGAATAAGATCCTCAAAGACAGTATTCTTCGATACCACCGGATGCAGGGTCTCGACGTTATTGATCGGGCCGGGTATGACATGCATGGTCTGCCAATTGAGGTCCGGGTCGAGCATGAACTCGGGTTTGAAAATAAAAAAGACATCGAAGCATACGGTATCGGCACGTTTATCGAGAAGTGTAAACAGTTTGCTATCTCACACAAAGAGATTATGTCAGACCAGTTCAGAGCCCTTGGCATCTGGATGAACTTTGACAATCCATACCAGACGATTACTCCAGATTATATCGAAGCAGCATGGTGGGCGTTAAAGAAAGCTCATGAAAAAGAGCTCCTTGAGCGTGGTCACCGGGTCGTGAACTGGTGTCCTCGATGTGAAACCGCTATTGCAGATTCTGAAGTAGAATACTGGGACGAAGAGGACCCCTCCCTTTTTGTCAAATTCCCAATTACCGGCAAGACTGATGAATATCTGGTAATCTGGACAACCACTCCCTGGACTCTTCCGGCAAACGTTGCTGTTGCAGTTGACAAAGAGTTCATCTATGCACGAGTGCAGGCACAAAAAGATGGTGTGACCGAATACCTCTGGATTGCAGAACCCCTGGTAGAAGAGGTTCTCAAGAAAGGTCGATATCAGGATTTCTCTATCCAGGAGAAAAAAACCGGTGCTGAACTTGCGGGAACCCGGTACACCTCGCCTCTGGCAGAATATGTTCCCCGCCAGAAAGAGATTGATCACAAGGTTGTCATTGCCGGGTTTGTCGAAATGGATAACACTGGTATGGTACACATTGCACCCGGTCATGGGTGGGATGATTACCTTCTGGGTGTTCAGGAAGGGCTCGATATCTTCTGTCCGGTAGACGGAGCCGGTCATTATACGGAAGAAGGAGGTAACTTTGCCGGACAGTTTGTAAAGGATGCAAACGCGGTAATTCTTGACGCTCTGGGAAGTCACCTTCTCGCTCGTAAAAAGATCACTCACCGGTACGGACACTGCTGGCGATGTAAAACCCCAATCATCTACCGGGCAACTGAACAGTGGTTCATCTCTATCCCCAAGATCAAAGAACAGATGCTTGGTGAGATTAAGGCAACTACCTGGTATCCAGAATGGGCAGGCAGTGCCAGATTCCATGACTTTGTTGCTGATGCCCGTGACTGGTGTATCTCACGTCAGAGATACTGGGGTATCCCGATTCCGGTCTGGGAGTGCGGTGAATGTAAGAAGCAGGACGTCTTTGGAACGATGGCTGAACTGAATCAGGCAGCCGGATCCAATCTGACCGATCCTCACCGGCCCTATGTCGATGAGATCACCTACCCCTGCTCCTGTGGAGGATCCATGAAGCGGGTTGAAGATATCTTTGATGTCTGGTTCGACTCGGCGATGGCATCCTGGGCTACCCTCGGCTTCCCGGGTAAGGTAGAGGAGTATGAGAAACTCTGGCCTGCTGACTTTATCACTGAAGGTCAGGATCAGACCCGTGGATGGTTCTACTCCCAGCTTGGTGCTTCCACTATTGCGTTCAACCGGTCACCGTACAAGCAGGTGCTGATGCATGGGTTTGCCCTCGATGCAGACGGCCGGAAGATGAGCAAGAGTTTAGGAAATGTCGTAAGTCCTGAAGAAGTGGTGGGAAAATTCGGTGTGGATGTTCTGCGACTCTACATTCTCTCATCCAATGCTCCCTGGGAAGATCTTAAGTTTAACTGGGAAAGTGTCTCCACGGTAAACCGGACGATCAACATTCTCTGGAACGTGTACCGGTTCCCGCTGCCATACATGATCCTTGATGATTTCACTCCGGCGTCAGCAGAAGGAGTATGGAATCACGACTTCATCGTCAGGTCTCTTCGCGAGATGCCGGATGAAGACCGCTGGATCATCTCCCGGATTAACACGGTTGCCCGTCAGGTAACTGCAGAAATGAAGGAGTATAATCTTCACCGGCTCAGCCGGGGTCTGCTCAATTTTGTTCTGGAAGATCTCTCCCGGTGGTATGTGCAGATTGTTCGTCCCCGGATGTGGCAGGAAGAAGACTCCATTGATAAGAAGTACGCATATGAGACGATTTACTATTGTATGCGAACGCTCTGTCGTCTGCTTGCGCCGTATGCTCCACACATTGCTGAAGAGATGTATGGGAATCTCCGGCTTTCCGGGGATCCGGGATCGGTGCATATGCTCACCTGGTACGAAGGAGAAGAGCGGCTCATCGATGCAGACCTGGAAACCCGGATGGGTCTGATCCGTTCGTTTGATGAGGCGGTAGCAAATGCACGCCAGGCAGGAAAGCGAAAACTCCGCTGGCCGGTTGGGACAATCACTGTTGCAGCAAAGGCTGAGAGTGTCAACAAGGCATTCAGCACCATGTACGAACTTGCCTGTCAGCGTGCGAACGCCCGGGAGGTTGTCGTTATCTCTGGTCAGTATGACAAGATCCTCTGGAAAGCTGAGCCGATCATGAAGAAGATCGGGCCGTCATTCGGAAAGATAGGGCCTCAGGTCAAAGCATTGATAGAAGGTGCAGACGGGACCGAAATGCGGCGGCAGATTGCGGAAAATGGTGCCTATGTCATCGCCGGTCCGGAAGGTGACATCTCTATCACAACCGAGCATGTGATGTTTACCGAAGTTATGCCGGAGAACATCTTCTCTGCAGAGATGACAGATGCCTCCGTGTTTGTTGATACCACCCTCACCGAAGATCTGGAAGCAGAAGGATACACCCGGGAACTGATACGCCGGATCCAGGAGATGCGCAAACAGATGAACCTGAATGTTGAGGAGATGATCATCATCGATGCGATCATTCAGGATGCTCATCTGTTTGGTCTGTTAAGCTCTTCCTGGAAGGAACTGATATGTAAAGAAGTCCGGGCATCTGAACTGACCATTCATCAGACCAGCGACGCACGGGATGCCGGAAAACTCTGGCAGCTGGATCGCGACTGGGATGTCGAAGGCATTATGGTGACCATCGGCATCTCGGTTGAAGGAAATAATTAATTCTTTTTTAAAATCAATTATTCGGCTAAACCAGTTATATATTAGCATTGTTCAATATTTCACGATACGAAGATTTCCGGCGATTATTCCCTGAATTAATAATATATAAATAGCGGTTTTCCAGAGTAGTGGTATGCAAAAAGCGGTGATAATAGGATTCCTCTTTGCAGTAGTCCTTATTTCTGGGATTGCTGGAGCGTATCCGATAGATCCAACAGTAGTAACAACCGTGAATCGGACGGTTATTGCAGTAGATGTTCCATCTACGTCTCCGACGCTCTTCCCGTATGAAGTCTCAAAATATGCGGAAAATGGGTATGGTGTCTGGGAGTATGGTGATGGGATTGGGTATGAAAAAAGAATAGATCTTATGCCAACAGACTATTCGAATGGATCGTCAACCAATTCAGCTCATCTTCTGCACTTCTTTGACATGACTGATATCCATATAACAGACAAAGAAACTCCTACCCAGGCAATCTACTATGGCTACATGGGAGGTCAGTCTTCGGGATATTCACCAGTCATGCTCTCCTCTACACAGGTCCTTGATGCGGCTGTTCAGACGATAAACGCCCTACACAAAGAAAAGCCCTTTGATTTTGGTATTTCTCTGGGTGACGCAGCCAACGATGAGCAGTACAATGAACTCAGATGGTACATCGATGTCCTTGATGGGAAGACAATTAATCCTGATTCTGGTGTTAAAGATGATCCCGTTCCCGGACGGCTCAATGATTATCAGGACCAGTTTAAAGCAGCTGGGCTGAACAAATCGATAAAATGGTATCAGGCTCTTGGAAATCACGATCATAACTGGATCGGGACGAATCCCCCGGATGATTATTTAAAGGCCAACTATACTGGAGAATATATTCTGAATCTGGGTAATGTCTTCACAGATCCCCGGGGTATCGAGGGTCGTGGGTTCTATATGGGTGCAATCGATGGAAAGACCGTACTCGGTGATATTGTCGGTGTCGGAAATGTCAGCGATTTTGAGGCGCCACCTACGGTTCCCGCTGATCCCAATCGTCGTCCTCTCACAGTACCTGAATGGCTTGGTGAGTTTTTCAACTCGTCATCAAGCCCGAAGGGGCATGGATTTAATCAATCCGCCGCAGAAGAGGGTATCGCCTATTATTCCTTTGAGCCGAGGTCAGACATTCCAATTAAGGTTATCGTGCTTGATGATACTCAGAAGGCAACCGATGAGAATGCAGGTGGATACGGGCATGGCTCACTTGATAATGCCCAGTTTGACTGGCTCGTGAGCGAACTTGATCAGGGTCAGGCTGAAGGGAAACTTATGATAATCGCGGCACATATCCCAATTGGGGTAGAAAGCAAGGGTTCCTCTCTCGATGATTACACTGCCTGGAGTTCGGTCGCCGAGGTATCAGAGCAGCAGCTTCTCGATAAACTCCACGAATATCCGAACCTTCTTCTGTGGATTGCTGGACACCGGCATGTCAATCAGGTCACCCCACAGTTGTCACCTGATCCAGAGCATCCGGAACTTGGATTCTGGGAGGTTGAAACCTCATCATTACGCGATTTCCCACAGCAGTTCCGCACCTTTGATATTGTGAGAAATAGTGACAATACGATCTCTATCTTTGCAACTGATGTGGATCCGGCAGTTAAAGAAGGGACCATCGCAGCACAATCACGCTCGTATGCGGTTTCGTCAAAGCAGATATTCAATAATTCACTCCCCTATGACCCAACAGGTTCGTACAACGGAGAGTTAATAAAACAGTTAAGTCCGGAAATGCAGGAGAAAATTCAAAACGTAGGGACACCGATCTCTTCATATTTTTAGAAAATCCGAACACTTTTTTTTATCTCTATATCAATCACCAATTCGTTACTGAATATCTCATTTAGCCCACCATCATAAATCTTTTCAAAAATAGAGCCATTATAAAACCATATACAAAGTCTTATCATCTCATAGTGAAGAATGTCTCATCTATGCCAGGGTTTCTGGTATGGATGGAGCAGATTCACTGATTCTTCAAAAATTGACCTGATGTTTTGTAATGCAGGACTCTTTTGATTGACCCAATTCGGAATATGATAACATGAAGATCAATTTGATGGCAGGATTTTTTCTGATAGCCTGTCTGGTAATCGTCGGATTTTCTGGAGCTTCTACTCAGAATGAATCACAATCAGGTATTGTGGAGACCGATGCAGGTCAGATAGCAGGATTTCAACAAGGTGAACTCCGGGTCTTTCTTGGAATTCCCTTTGCCGCACCTCCTGTAGGGGATTTAAGGTGGAAACCGCCTGCACCTGTTGAACCATGGGAGGGTGTTAAGGAGACGAAGAAGTTTTCACCAGCCTGTCCTCAACCGTTATCTGCAGATCCAAATCTTTCGATGAGTGAGGATTGTCTGTACCTCAATGTATGGACTCCTGCAAAGACCACTGATGAGAAACTACCGGTTATGATCTTCTTCTATGGAGGAGCATTCGGTAAGATTGCCGGGTCTATGTCTTTGTATAACGGCACCGGCCTCGCTGAAAAAGGAGTTGTCGTCGTCACCCCGAATTACCGGGTCGGGGCACTTGGGTTCCTTGCCCATCCAGAGCTTGATGCAGAATCCCCAGATAATAGTTCTGGTAATTATGGTCTTCTTGATCAGATTGCCGCAATGGAGTGGGTTCAAAGAAACATTGATGCTTTCGGTGGCGATCCTTCCCGAGTCACGATATTTGGGCAATCCGCAGGGGGAGAGAGCATATTGATACACCTCACCAGCCCGTTGAGTAAGGGTCTTTATCAGCAGGCCATCGTCGAGAGTGGTACGTTCTGGACGAATGGAGCTGAAATTAATGCACTCAACTCCAAAGACGACGCTGAAAACCTTGGAGAATCATATGCTGAGAGTCTCGGCATTTCTGGTCCGGATGTGATATCTCAGATGCGGATGCTGAAATATCAGGATCTTACCAATGCGACACCCTGGCCTTCTTCCTCATTCCAGATGGTAAACTCCCGGCATTTCGAACCAACCATTGATGGATGGGTAATCCCCGATGATCCGGAGAATGTATTTCGTCTCAACAAACAAAATTCGGTACCTCTGATTATCGGGAACAATCTGAATGATGGAACCACCCTTGCTGCAAATGCCAACATGACAGTCCCTGAATTCCAGATGTATATCCAGGAGAAATTCGGGAAGGATGCAGATACTATTCTCGCTAAATATCCTGCCAATTCGACTGCTGAGGTCCAGGTACAGCTGGAACAGATCATGACTGACTATGACTTTACCGATGCAGTAAAATTTGTAGCAGGATCTATGGCAGAATTGAATCAGAACTCGTACCGGTATCTCTACTCCTATGTCCTTCCCGGACAACCCTATGGAGCTTTCCATGGGAGTGAGACGATCCTGCTGTTCAAGGTACCGATACAGCAAAACCCGGTATCTGACTCGGTATCTGAAAATCTGATAGATCTCTGGACACGCTTTGCAAAGACGGGAGACCCGAATGGTGGTATGAATATCACCTGGCCAGCGTATTCTCAGGAGAGTGGCCAGTATCTTGATATTGGTGCTGCCCCGAGTGTGAAGAGTGATAATTAGAATATCACCGATTTTTTTCTCTTTTTTATTCGGGGCCGGGCTGATCGAGAATTCTCTTTACATTAATACCGAAGGCAATACGGAGACTTAAGTCATCTGATAGCGGTATCGGGCCTGATTATTGAATTGATGAAGAGAATTCCCTCCGGCTTTGAAAACACCGGGAGATCCCGATCTACATACACCACCCGTCTGCTCGTTTCTGTCTTTTGTCTGGTGATCGGATTGTATCCCTCTTTCATCACCCGGGTATGGTATACCATAATTCCCCGACGTTCCCATGCGGGTGTCTGTGCCAGGTTGATTCCCCGTTGAAAACAGATCTCGTGCAGACCAGCAGCTCCGATTCCATTCAGTGTTCGCTGGGTATGGACCGGACTGAGTCCTTCCTTTTGGATGAGCATCTGACTGTACCCATTCATATGGTTACGCCAGGCCTCCTTTTGTCTCCAGCTTAAGTACCCCGCGACCATTCCTGCTTCCACCGGGATCACCCGGGCATCAAATGATACCGGAGTAGTCACATCCATCGTAATGGTGAGCGCACTTGATGCAAACGAAGCGATGACCGAGGTAAGTTTCTCCACGCGCCCTTCGAAGGGGAGTTCGGTTAGGTACAGACTGATCTCATCTGAGAAGGTGTAAGCGAAAACCGGTGACAATCCGCTATCGGTGAGAAGAGAACTGCAGACGCTGACCATTGCGTTCGCAAATCGTTCATCAAAGGGTTTTTGAAGAGACAGGCTGGAGAGAAACTGATGAAACGCCCTCCCATCCAGTCTGATTATCACCGGAGCTAGGGTTCGTATCCCTGCAAATATTTCTCGTTCTTTCACAAGTGTACCGCAAATAAAAAGGCATTCATTCAGGTATTTCTCTCGAAATCCCTGATATAATAAAAATATGTGGTATTATCTCGAATCAGAGATCCGCATCTCCGCGAAACATATTGGGAATGTGGCGAATAACAACCACGTCAGATATACTTTTGACCAGTCGGAAAGGTATTTTGATTCCTTTATGAGTTTTTACTTCGATAACTTCAGGATTTAATTTTCCCGCAGCGATGGATTCAACTCTCTTTGAATCGATGTCCAGTACCAGATCTTCCACTTCCCCGATGAACATTCCATTCTCAGAGTAGATCTTTAGTCCGATAAGGTCAGTAATCTGATTCTTCATACTCCATTGACATTTATATTATATCCATAAAAAAGGTAACCGTATTGTTCTCCTTACCCAGGCGGAAAACAAATTTACCGATTTATGGAAAAATCCGAAGATATGGTATTTTCCAGGGGTATGGAGTTTTATCCGGAGAGTTTTTCGGTGATGTTATGAATCAGGTCACTTTTCGGATCAATTCCTCTATGATGATGAGTATCTGTTTATTGGTTCCCGTGAATACGTAAGTATGGAAGGCTCGCTTCGTATCGGACGTCTCTTCGGGATTCCGATCATGATACACTTCACATTTCTCCTGATCATCCCGCTCTTTGCATGGATCATCGGGACCGATATCACCTATACTGTCTCAATGGTCAGTACGCTTTTTGGGCTTCATCTGGATGACACCCTGATCGTCCAGGGATATACCCCATACATTCTCGGTTTCATCATCGCATGCGGGTTGTTTTTCGGGGTTTTTGTTCATGAATTATCCCATTCTCTGGTTGCCCGCCGATCAGGAATCAGGATAGAAAGTATCACCCTCCTGTTTTTTGGAGGCGTTGCCTCCATTGAGGAACGCGAACAGGATCCAAGGATCGAGTTCTGGATGGCACTTGCCGGCCCGGTAATGAGTCTGTTATTTGCCCTGGTGTGTGTGGTCTTTTTATACGGCACAAATTACCTCATGGCATCATCCCCGCTCTCCGGGCTCCTGATGTATTTCTGGGGATACCTGGCTATTCTGAACCTGTTACTTTTCGCATTTAATCTTCTTCCTGCTTTTCCCATGGATGGCGGGCGTGTCCTTCGGGCATATCTTGCACTCCGGATGCCACTTCATAAGGCAACAGAGATCGCCTCAACGGTTGGGCGAGGTTTTGCCATCCTTTTTGGAATTATCGGCCTCGTAGTCTTCTCGCCGATTCTTATCCTGATAGCTTTTTTTATTTATATTGGTGCAGGCCAGGAATCGAATGCGACACGGTACCAGTTCCTGCTCAAAGATGTACGGGTAAGGGATATCATGTCCCGGCCGGTTCAGTCTGTAACGCCAGGGATGGGCCTCGGTGAAGTAATTAATCTGATGTATCAGACCAAACATCTCGGATTTCCGGTACTAGAGAAAGGATACATGGTGGGAATCATTACCCTCACGGATCTTTCCCGCGTCTCTTCTATCGATCGGGATGCGATGCAGGTTCGCGATTCGATGAGTCGCGAGGTGATCACCCTGTCCCCGGAAGCGCCGGTTATTGATGCCCTGCGAATTATGACCCAGCGCGATATTGGAAGAATTCCGGTGATGGAAAATGGATCCCTGATTGGTATTATCACCAAGTCCGATATATTCACGGTGATGGAACTTCTGGAGATCTAAAATTCAAACAAATTTTCAGGAAAGGTGAAACCGGCTGCTTTCTGCAGGGCTGCTTGATCGATAAAAGGTCGTTTTGCCAGGATCTGTACGTGTCCTTTTTTTGTCAGACCCGGGATCCACTTGATCGCTTTTACCGGTAGTTGATTGACAGGCACCGGCCAGGGAAGTCCCGTTATCGATCGCATCCCATGATCAACAATCACCACACTGATCACCGAACGAAGAGGAACGGGAAATGGGATTCCTATCAGAATAGGATACGATCCCAGCTGGCGACCTAATGACATCTCACCCGATGATTCGATGATGACATCGTGAAGAATGGTGAATACCGGGTAGACCTTTCGAAGCATCGGAAGGTCAAACTGTTTCCTGACTTCTTCCTTAAACTGGCGAAAGAGTCGTTCGTCGGTGGGGAGGGCGTTCTCTGTCCATGCCCGGGTCTCCTCAAATGGCATCAGCTGCCTGATATTTACTCTTCTGACAAGGAGGTTTTCTTTCATGACCCGCGAAAGAAATTCCCGGTTGAGCCGGTAAGTGTCAGCGGTCTCCCCTGCAAGACCTGCGATAAAGTTGAGTCCGGGGAGAAGATGGGGGATTCCCCGATCCCGCTTTCCACCGACTTCATTCACAATCCGGATCGCTTCCATCACCATGTCCGGATTCGCTTTCAGATTATTCGCCTCAACCACTACCGGATCCGCAGTCTCCATGCCAAAAGCAGCGACATCTCCAGGTGTGTGATGCTCAACAATCACCGAGAGGGCTTCCCGTGATGCCTCAGGATGACGGGCGATGGTGCCCGGATTAATATTATCGATATGCAGAGTCTGAAGGTCGGGGGCGACCCTTCGAATCCCCTGGAAAAGTTTGGCTAGTACATCCGGTCTTGGAGCCGGGTATTCTCCGCTCCCTGCCTGATAGGTGAGGAGATCTGGCTGGCGGCCGAGTCGGAAATGTCTAACCCCCTTTTGGGAGAGTGCAGCAACCTCCTGAATGATTGCTTCAGTCTCCCGATACACCGGTTTTCCGTAAAACGGCTCGGTGCAGAAGGAACATCCCCCTGAATCTGCATGAGAACATCCCCGTGCAGTTTCCATCTCTGCCATAACCATCGGGAACAGCGGATGCTTTTGAACGATACCCGCCCCAAGGATTCCCCACCGGTCATTATCCGGATATGAATGAGAGGGAATCGTATTGGTTCCGGAAAGATGGGCATTGAGTGCCTGAGAGGGAGATCCATACAGAAGATGATCAAATCCGAACTCCTCATGTTTCGATGCTTTTCTTCCTCCCCCGGGAGAGGATCCAAAAAGAACCGGTCCTCCCAGACAGGTGACTGTACCTGACAATGATGCACCTATCTGTCTGACATCAGTATACGATGCAGGAGTTCCACCAAGATATTTTCCCGGGACGGTAACACCTGCTATCATAACGACGATATCTGCAGAACCTGCTAGTTTGAAGAAAGATGAATCCGCACGGATCTGATCAATAGTACAATAATTCGGAGTATACCCGTGCTCAATCAGCACACCGGCTACATTCCGGATATAAGGGGAGATGTAGGGGGGAACCCCGAGGCATGCAGGTTCATCAACATACCCGTCAATAATCCAGGCTTCAGCACTCATATCCGATATCTGCTAATAAACGTCGCGCCCATATCAGTTTTCCCTGTTTGATCGGGGTTACGGTCGGATCATCACAATCAAAGCCAATCAGCGTGATAGACAAGGCTCCACACTCCTGTGCCATATACACCGCCCGGTCACCATCCGAGAACCCTCCAAAATTATGGAGATGGTCAAAAGGTCTGCCCTGCGTAGTCATCACCATCGGTCCTGGCAGCCTGGGAATCCAGGTCTTCAGCCGGGGAATATTATCCCCATGGGCATGGACAACCATAATGGTCCCGGATTCATTGAGCCGGGTTGCATAATCATCGATGCCATCAAGATCGGTAACAATGATATCCGGCTTAACTCCGGATTTCAGAAGAACTGCAGATGCGGCATCAGCAGCAATGATTACTCCTGATATTCCTTCTATTTGATCGCTTAAGCAGGGGGCATTTCCGCAAACGGTGACATGGTTTCCTGCTATCTTTTGAAAAAGTGTATCGATAGAATTGGTAGCGGACAGGGAGGCTGCTACCTGCGCAGCCTGTTCATCCTGAACGGGATCAAAGGAAAAGTATTCGCAGATCTCCAGGTATACCGGTTCCCAGTCTTCATACTTCACCGGTTTCGTCCTCCAGAAGGCCAACCAGCCGGTAAAAATTCAGGAGAATTGGTTCAATAATCATCTCGAGAAGAGCTTTTTTCTCCCGAACTGAAGAAAAAACATGGAGAGGAATACTTGCTGCTGCCATCGTAGCATGTCCTCCCGCATCTCCCATGTCAGCAAACGCTTCGCTCATCACATTTCCAAGGTTCAGCCGGAGATCCCGGTTTCTTCCTGACATGATGATCGCTTCATCGGTAATCCCATACACGAGTGCAGTACTGATTCCTTCCAGATTGATGAGAAGATCCGCAGCCTGGGGAAGGGCGTCACGGTTGCGTACATATCCGACATTTGAAAAGAGATATCCGTTTTTCGTTTTTCGGTTATTGATTGCGTCGCCGATGATATCGATGGTTTCATGGGCATATTGAGGCGACATGATCTTTTCAAGCAGATCTTCATCGCTGTATTTGAGAAGGAATGCAGAATACTCGAGATCCCTGGGGGTAACATTACGCCTGAACTGCTTGGTGTCTGCCCGGATACCATACAGTAGAGCAGTTGCAACCATCTGATCTGGTTCAATTTCCAGTTCAATCAGATATTCGGTAAGGATGGTCGCACACGCACCGGCACTCTGCCGGATATCCACAAAAGTTGCGCTGTTTGGTGTTCCGTTCTGACCATCATAATGATGGTCGATGATGATGTCAACGGTTGCATTGGGAAGAAGGCCGTTATTTACCCCTGGTCCTTTACAGTCAACAAGTGCAAGGTGTGAACAAAGGGCAAGGGCTTCAGGGCGGATCTTCTCCATTTTAATATCAAGGAGGTTGACGAGAGTCCGGTTCTCCTGGTGACCGATGATCCCGTCATATAATATATGAGTATCAAGTTCCGGATTTGCTCTTTTTGCAATGGCAGCAAGAGCCATTGCACTGGATATTGCATCCGGATCAGGATTGGTGTGAGTAATAATTCCCAGAATTCCCGTCCAGGTACTCATCATATTGAAGAGTTTTTTTGACAGGTGCTGTTTCTGGAATTTATGGAGATGTTCTATTGCTGCTTTGGCAACTACCTGCTGGGGGTAGAGAACCAAATCCGCTCCTTCCTGGATGAGCTCTTTTTCACTTATAGGATCAACTGCACGGGCAACGATGTGGACCCGGGGATACTTCTCCCGGATGGTCTTCATTGCATTACTGTTCGCTTCATGGCTGTCGCTAACCACAAATGCGATATTAAAATCAGCAATCCCCTGAAGCATATTAGGCTGGAGCATATCCCGAAGAAAAGCCTCAATCTTTTGCTCCCGCAGCTCCTGCACCCGTTCTGGATTACTATCCATGCAAAGGAGATGTGCTCCTTCTTTCTTCAGTTCCTCCAGGATCAGATACCCTACGCTTCCACACCCGCAAATGAGATATGTTCTGCATACAGGGTTGCATTGGAGGCGATTATCCTGCATATCTGATATTATATCAGCGTATATACGTTTAAAATGAAGCCTCGAAATATTTTTATGTGAGTCCTTCCAACATGTTATGGCACAAGGGCTTGTAGCTTAGTCGGTAGAGCGACAGACTCTTAATCTGTAGGTCAGGGGTTCGAGTCCCTTCAGGCCCGTTCTTTTTCTTTTAGAGTTTTTTCGTCCAGCATTAATGCTTTCATTCTGAACTATTTTTGGCGCAAATGAAAATATTCATATGCAAATCCTGCGTATATGTAGAGGCACAAAGGGCTTGTAGCTTAGTCGGTAGAGCGACAGACTCTTAATCTGTAGGTCAGGGGTTCGAGTCCCTTCAGGCCCGCTCTTTTTGGATTTTTTTGTTATTACGACAACGATATTTCGTTGCTTTTATCTGGTACGAACTCCCCTGAGTCGGTATGGCAGATCAGGTAGAATATGTCCAGGTCATCTGTCAGCATTGCGCAGGTGAGGGATGCTGTTTTTGTGATCGAAAAGGAAAAGTGGAGGTTATCTCTCCCGAGAGGATGTGCCGCCATTGCAACGGAGTGGGGTGCCTTTATTGTGGGTACACCGGATGGTCAGGACTAAAAGGAAAGTACGAATAGCCGGTCCTGTTTAAGAATCTATTAATAATTTCCTGAAAAATCAATCCTTACAATATATCGTACGGGTTTGGGGGGAAGTTTCACATATGATCACATTGTTCAGGCCGGATCCGGAGCGTATGCGGCTGAAAGGAGATTTGAACGGGCTGATTAAACTCGTCAGAACTTCTCAGGATCCGACATTGCGGATTGAATCAGCACTCGCTCTCGGGAGGATGCAGACACCACGTGCAGTCCCGGAATTGATTGCGCTCTTTCGGGATCCGGATCCCCGGGTGGTTGATGCTGCATCTGAGGCGTTAGAAATTATTGGCAAACCTGCGGTCAAAACCCTGGTCAGCGGGTATAATACTGCTGATGAGACTGTTGTCAGGTGGCTGCACCGAACTCTTATCAGGCTGGGAATTACCGTTGCAGATGATGTGATATCCTGCATTCCAACTCTGAATGAGGCAGGAGAAGAGCGTATTGCGTACACCCTGCTCGCGTATGGAAAACCGGCTCTTCCTCTTCTTATTGATGCTCTTGGCAATGCGGATCGGCGGATTGCCCGTCTTGCCGAAGTGATCATTGAGACATCCGGAACGGATGCAGTACCCTTTCTGATTGATGGCCTTGACAATCCTGATGATGAAGTCAGGGCCCGTTCCGCAGCCTTGCTCATCGTACTCGGGGATCAGATTGTCGTAGATCTCCTCGCATCCTGTGCCCATGATCGGGATGAAATCCGTGAGCTGAAGTTTTATATTATTCAGGAAATTGGTCAGCCTGCTCTTGATCCATTATATGCATCACTGAAAGATCCCAATCCAGTCACCTCATCCATGGCCCTGAAAGTGTTCATGGATATCGGGGATGCGGCCATCATCCCGCTCATCAGGGGAATCTATGATGAGAATCCGGAGATTCGGGCAGTATCAGAAAATGCCCTGATTCGAATTGGTGAGCCAGTGGTTCAGCATCTCATCAGGGAGATTCCCTTACATAGTGAAGGAGAGCGGGAAGAGATATCTTCCATCCTGATCCGTATTGGCGAGCCAGGGCTTCCTCTTCTCACTCGCGCTCTCTTTGATCCTTCAGCAGAGATATCACGGACGGTATCCCTGATCCTCCCAAGAATCGGAACGCTCTCAGCACCATGGCTGCTCCAGGCGGTAGACGAGCAGGGAGATGCCGCTACCGGGCCGGTTTCAAAAGTGTTTCGTGAAATGGGCAGGATTGTTTTTCCAGTGCTGGAAGAAGCGGTTTCTACACGGGGAGGAAAGTCTGCTGCCTTTGCTATCAGAATGATGAGGGAGATAGATCCGGTCCGGGCAATAGATCCACTCATCAGCGCACTGGCATCGCAGGACACCCGGATTCGTGATGCAGCATTTGATGAACTGGTGCAGATGGGGGACATGGTCACCCCACGGTTCATTCATGTGCTCTCATCAGGTAATGAATCGACAGCGCAACTGGCAGATGCAGCGCTCCGGCAACTTGGAGCCAGTGCTGCCCCAGAACTGGTAGATGCTCTGGGCGATCCGCTCTCTGCAGATCCGGATCGCATCGCTTCGATCATCAGGGATATCGGAGACGATGCCCTGCCATACCTCATTCCCATGATAACTCCGGGAGTTCCAGGTCAGGGCCCTGCTCTCTCCATTATCAGAGAACAGGGGGTACAGGCGGTACCGGCATTGCTTGATGCCCTCGGATCGGCGGGACCAGACTTGACCCAGGCAATACGCGGGCTTCTGGTGACGTTCTTTAACACGGACCCGGGGGTTTTCCTGCAGCAGATGATGACCCGTTCATCGGGCGCAAGCCTTGACATCGTGCGGGATATTATTCAGGCTTCACCGGATCAGGTTATTCCTGAGCTTATCCGGATGATTCAGGAAGATAATAAAGATCAGGCACAGTTCGCTGGAGAACTTCTTGAGACATTTGGGGATGCAGCAGTGCAGCCACTTATGGACAGCCTTCGGTCTGAAGAGAATGATGAGCAGAAACTGGTCCTGACTTCATTTCTGGTGAAGATGGGTGCGGATGCAGTTCCTGCTCTGATTAATGCTCTTCGGGATCCAGGCCTTGTTATTTATGCGGTTGCTGCTCTTGGATCGATTGGAGCTCCTGCCGTGCCTGCTCTTATCGGGCTTCTTACCGATTCAGATGATGAACTGGTGAATTATGCCGGTCTCTCGTTAGCACGAATAGGAACGCCGGCATTGCCGGCCCTCTTTGATCTGTTCCATGATAACAAGGCTCTGGCCCCCTTGATCGGGGGGATATTTGCTGAAATGGGCGGAGCTGCTCTTCCCCGCCTGCTTGATGAATTCAGATCCCTGGAGACTCTTGGTGACCAGGGGAGTGAGAGAGGTATCGCTCTCATGACCATGATCCTGGAGATCTCTCTGCATGACACAGAGCAGATGCATACTCTCTTTGGAATCAACGATGTTGAGATGCTCCGGATGCTGACCGGCATTCTGGTCAGTAAGGGCGCTGTGGTTATCGATCCCCTTATCAGTGCTCTTCTCAGCTGGAATCATCCATCACCCGTTCTGGTGCTTCAGACATTTGCCAGTATGAAAACCGCTGTTCTGAACCGGGTTCATCAGGTAATGGGCCAGCTGCCGGATCGGGATCTGCGCAAAATCCCGCTTATCAATCTCCTTGGTGAATTACGGGATCCTTCCTCTGCTCCATTTATCTTTGGTGCTCTGCAGGATCCGGATCACCGGGTCAGAATCGCTGCAGTGAAAGAACTTGGAAAATTCGGGCGGGAGGCACTTGAGCCTCTCACTGCCGCAATGCAGGATGATGATACAGAAGTCAGGGTAGCAGCCATCGAATCGATGGGAGATATCGGGCTTCCCGTTCTTGACCAGCTCCTTGTAGCCCTCAAGGATGATGACGGGGATATCAGGGCTGCGGCTATCAACGGAATAGGAAAGATTGGAGAACCCGCAAAATTCATGCTGATTCAGGCGCTCAATGATCCGGATCGGCAGGTGAGAAGGGATGTCGTGCGTCTTCTTGCTGGTATCAACTGGGAGCCGAAGTATACCACCGATCGGTTGAGTTATCTCTTTGCCCAGGAAGCATGGGATACGCTGGTCAGAATAGGGCCTCCGAGTATGGACATTCTTGTCCGCGGGTCAAAAGATTCGGATCCGGAAGTGAGTGCAGCGTGCCGGGATGCACTGAAACGGATCAAGAGCACCCTTCCTTCAGCCTGAAGATTGATCAGGTTGATGAGAGATCCCACCGAATCGGTTATGATAACCGTGGCGGGTCTTCTCTCATGAAACACTATATATCGATACGGGATCTGGATCGACATCAGATTGATCATCTGATTCAACGGGCATCCGGGATTGCCCGAAGTGGGGCTGGCGATGAACCCCTGAAAGGAAAAATTCTCGGACTTCTTTTTTTTGAACCCAGTACCCGGACGCGAATGTCGTTTGAATCGGCAATGCTCCGTCTGGGTGGTTCATGCATGAACCTCGGAGGGGTTGAGGTCAGTTCGATGGCAAAAGGAGAAACGCTAGCTGATACCATCCGGGTAGTCAGCGGGTATGCAGACACGATTGTTCTCCGGCATCCCCGGGTTGGTGCAGCTCGTCTTGCCAGTGAATTTGCCGAGGTTCCGGTGATTAACGGGGGTGATGGAGCCGGGCAGCATCCATCTCAAACGCTGATTGACCTGTATACGATCAGTCAGTCAATGCCGCTAGATAATATCCGGATTGGCCTGGTCGGTGACCTGATGTATGGCCGGACAACCCATTCTCTTGCATATGCCCTGACCCATTATCATGCAGAGATTCATGCAATCTCACCCAAAGGGCTCGGTCTTCCTGAATCACTGAAGCATGATCTTCATAGCCTCGGCTGTGATGTCATCGAACATGAATCAGTTGAAGATATCATCCGCGACCTCGATGTCCTGTATGTCACCCGGTTCCAGCGGGAACGCTTCCCTGATCCTGCTTCATTCTTTGATGTTGCCGCAGGATATCGGATTACTCCTACCCTTCTTGAAGGTGTCAGGGATCATCTCATCCTTCTGCATCCGCTCCCCCGGGTTGATGAGATCGATCCTGCAGTAGATAGTCTTCCCTACGCCAGGTATTTTGAACAGGCAAAGAACGGGGTTGCGATGAGGATGGCCATGCTTCTTGAGGTGATGCAATGAACAGTGACAAATACCGTGAAGGTCTGCTCATCAATGCCATTCAGAATGGAACGGTGATTGATCACATCACCGGCGGAGAAGCCCTGACCGTACTTCGTATCCTGGGGATCACCGGGAGCACGAGTGAATGCGTAAGTGTGGCAACCAATGTGGTAAGCAACGCCCTCGGAACGAAAGATGTCGTGAAGATCGAAAATCGTGAACTTCTGGATGAAGAAGTGGATCGCATCGCTCTTATTGCACCGGGAGCCACGATCAACATCATCAGGAACCGGCGGGTGGTTGAGAAAAAAGGAGTGTTTATCCCGGAAAAATTAATCGGGGTACTTCAGTGTCCTAACCCCTGCTGCATTACCAACACCAATGAACCGATACAGAGCCGGTTTTCGGTTCAGGAAAGCCGGTTAATCTGCGAATATTGTGATACGGTCATCGGCTCTGATATCTCATCGCATATTATCTGATTTTTACTCTGCTGGTGAGGATGGGATCAGATGACCATGCACATCAATCTCTCCTCTCCAGATCCGGGTACTCGAGATCCATCGCCCATCATCGGCGAGAACGCACCGGATTTGGTGGATCTCAACACAAGGACGCTTTTTCTCTCTTCGGAGAAGATTGATCTCTTTTGCCACGGGAAATGTCTCTTCACTGACGACAATTGCATCAAAATCGGTCTCCAGGGTTGAGCCATACTGGTCATGTAACTCTTCAATAATCCATGCAGTAGGAAATTTTTTCTCTTCGATAAATGAAAGGAGACCTGCTTTCCGTTCATTGTATGGATGAATCGGATGAGATTTTCGATCTGCAAATGAATCGCTTGTCAGACCGATCGTCACTTCCCCATGAATACCTGCTATCTCAAAGGCCCGGGAGATGAGGAACCGATGCCCATCATGCAGGGGATCAAAGGTCCCTCCTACCATTACCTTCATGTGTCAGCTTAATTATGTCTGCAGGGTTTTATATTGAGTAGTAAACAGCCTGATATTGTGAGAAAAACAAGGAGAATTTCTTCGTTGTTTTATCAGGATATGTCGTGAAAGCGAAGGTTACGTATCTTTGGAACGTGGAGTGATGATCACATGTTTTACCTGGTTCGCTATGTCAACACCGAGGAGCGGGGTCCAAAAAATACCTGGTATAAAATATCCTCAACTCCTCCCCGGAATGTTCAGACAAAGGAAGTTCTGACTGAAGGCCTTTTAGGGTCGGTAAAAGGAGTTGAATCCTATGGTATGGGATCTTTTGAAACATTTGAACTTGCATCGCAGCAGGTTCCGGATGAATTTGAAGATGAAGGAAAGGGTCTTTTCACTGATCCCCGTCCGATCGTCCGGGTACTTGACTGGATCCGGGATGATATTCCTGATATCAAACTGATGGATCCATCAGTTCTGGATGAATACATTCAGGAGATTGAAGAAGATGCGGATATTGAAGGTGTTATTCTCTCCGGAGATGTCCGCTCCTGTATCACCCGGCTTCGGGCGGAAAAAGGAAGTCCCGGAAAGAAATAATTCCTCAATCAGGCCGGGCAGACACTTCCCTGATCCCTCTTGTTCCTATCAGGGGGGAAAAGTTGTTCTTTCTTTGTATCTACTTATATATCGGAGTCCACGGGGTGCTGCACAAGAGTTCTTTGACGGCATTCCCATTACACTATGAATATCCATCAGAATATTCCTAAAGCAGCCTTTATTGCACCAAATTCAACCATCATCGGCAAGGTATCAGCCGGGCCTGATATCGGAGTATGGTATGGTGCGGTGGTGAGGGCTGACAAGGATCAGATTACCATTGGTGCCCGCTCTAACATCCAGGACAATTGTGTGGTGCATACCTCATCCGGACACCCGGTAACTATCGGGGATGATGTATCTGTTGGCCATGGAGCGATCCTGCATGGTTGCACTATCAAAGACCGGGTTCTGGTAGGAATGGGAGCAATCGTTCTGAATGGTGCAGTTATCGGGGAGGAGAGTATCATCGGAGCTGGAGCCCTGGTTTCAGAAGGCAAGGAAATACCCCCCCGCTCTCTTGTTCTTGGGGTTCCCGGGAAAATCGTCAGACAGGTAACTGATGACGAGCTTGGCGGTACGCTGCAGAATGCATCATCCTATGTTCAGCTTGCACGGGAGCATGCCGGTGAGTGAGGCAGTCGTCATCGGTGGAGGGATAGCCGGAATCACTGCTGCTCTCGATCTGGCAAATCATGGGATTCATGTTCATCTGATTGAGCGAGAGCCGACCATTGGGGGTCATATGGCGATGCTTGACAAAACATTCCCCACCAATGACTGCTCGATGTGTATCCTGAGTCCAAAGATGGTGGATACTGCCCGTCATCCGAAAATTTCTCTTCATACCTGCACCGAAGTTACCGGAATCGATGGAAGTGAAGGTAACTTCACGGTGAAGGTAACAAAGCATCCCCGCTATATCAGGGAAGAGGACTGCACCGGATGTGGTGATTGTGTCACCATCTGTCCGGTTGAGGTATACAACCGGTTTGATGCGGGTCTTGGTGTTCGCAAGGCCATCTATAAATCCCATCCCCAGGTTGTACCCAATGTGGTGATTCGTGATGTGGAGCACTGCATCAACTGCGGACTCTGTTATGATATCTGCGGGAAGGACTGCATTCTCCGGGATCATGAAGATGGGGCAGAAGAAGCGGTGATTCAAGCTTCGGTTGTAGTAATCGCAACCGGATATGAGGTATTTGATGCGAAATTAAAACCCGCTTTCAAATTCATGCAGATTCCTGATGTCATCACCAGTATGGAATTTGAACGGATGATTAATGCAAGCGGACCAACTCAGGGCGTTCTCAAAAGACTCTCTACCGGGGAAAAACCAAAAACTATCGTCTTTGTGCAGTGTGTCGGTTCCCGTGACTGTCAGCTTGGCAATGAGTCCTGCTCTGCAGTCTGCTGCATGTATGCCACGAAAAATGCTCTCCTCATCAAAGAAAAATATCCGGAGATCGATGTAATTGTATTGTACATGGATCTTCGGGCATACGGGAAAGGATACGAAGAATTTTACAACCGGGCTGAGCGTGTCGGAGTCCGGTTTATTCGCGGACTGCCCGGAGATGTGTATGATACAGAACATTCTGTCCGCCTGATGGTCGAAAATACAGAAACTCAGGATTTTCTGAAGATCGATGCGGATCTGGTCATTCTCTCTGTCGGTCTTCGTCCCCAGCCTGATGCTGCTGCCATTGCGGAACGGTTTGGTATCAGTTGCGATAAGACCGGGTTTTTTGATAGTGTGAATCAGAAGACCGAGCACTTATCATCGATAAAACCCGGGATTTTCCTTGCCGGTACCTGTCGAAGACCCATGGATATTCCGGATACGGTTGCAGAAGGAGGGGGAGCAGCGATGCGTGCGGTCATCAGCTGTATGAAGGGGGAACATGGAGCCCTCTGAAATCCCTCTTCGACCTGTCACATTTTATCCAGATATCCCGGAAATCCGGTATATTGCGCAAACACTTCTTCCTGAAACCTTCCGGGAAGATATCGCCAGAGATGTTAACCGCCTTGCTGATGCGATCCGGTGTCTTGACATCAGAGGGGCACCAGCTCTAGGAGTAGCAGGTGCGTATGGGGTAGCACTCGCTGCCCTTACCAGCACTTCTTCTGATTTTGATGCATTTCTCTCTGATATTCGCAATTCTGCTGATATGCTCCGCTCAACCAGGCCAACTGCCGTGAATCTTTTCTATGGAATTGATACTGTTCTTGATGCTATCTCTTCTGCAACATCCATAGAAGAAGCAAAGAAATCTGCAGTCCGGACAGCTGAATGGGTGGCAGATGAGGATAGCAGGACCTGTCATGCTATCGGAGAACATGGACTTACAGTAGTACCCCCAGTCTGCCGGATACTCACTCATTGTAATGCCGGAGCACTTGCATGTCGGGAATGGGGAACTGCTCTCGGAGTAATCAGATCTGCGGTCAGAGCCGGTAGGCAGGTGCAGGTGTATGCATGTGAAACCCGTCCGCTCCTCCAGGGTGCCCGGTTAACTTCATGGGAACTGAATCGCGACGGCATCGATGTGACGGTGATCACCGATTCCATGGCTGCATCGTTGATGCGAAAAGGCATGATCGATCTGGTAGTTGTTGGAGCGGATCGAATCACCCATGATGCAGTGTTCAACAAAATCGGGACCTATATGCATGCAGTTTGTGCCCGGTTTCACCAGATTCCATTTTACGTAGCCGCTCCGCTCTCAACCTTTGACGAAGAAGCAGTTGAGGTGGATATCACCGTTGAGGAACGAAACCGTGATGAAATAACTACATTCTGGGGCCGAAAAACCGTCCCGGATGCGGTTCCGGTGTACAATCCTGCCTTCGATGCGACTCCGGCTGATATGGTGTCCGGGATTATAACCGAACACGGAATCTTTCACCTTCCCGCGGATCTTGATAAAATACGGAGCATCCGGAGAAATCACCAGGATGGATCGGAATGACTCCATATGTAAGCATTTACAGTCATATTCTTACTCTCATCGGTGAGATCACTGTCCTGTTTATCCTGGGAGTTTTAATCTGTGGGGTTATCCTCCTTATTCTCACCATACATGCGATAAAAACAGGAAACCTGCTCTTTCCCCGGTTTATGCGGGCAGGCCTGATATTTCTGGAAGGCCTGATGCGGGGGATGTTTAAATTATTCGGAATCGAAGATCAGGAGTTTCTCCGGATCATCGTAACTCTCCAGAATACCCTTAACCGTAAGGCATTCATGGCAATTCCGGTTACTGACCGGGCAATTTTTGTTCCCCAATGCCTGCGTGCTGCAGCATGTCCTGCTCACCTGCATGAAGAGGGACTGAAATGCCGGTCCTGTGGATTGTGCGAGATTGGAGTGGCAAAACCCCTTCTGGAAAAACTTGGATATAAATTCTTTATTGTACCGGGATCTTCCTTCATCAAACGCATGGTGAAACGGTACCGGCCAAAGGCCATCATTGGTATCGGTTGTCTGATAGAGGTGAAAGAAGGGAATGAAATGGCTGGTCAGCTGAATCTGATCTCTATGGGAGTTATCAACTCCCGTGACGGATGTGTAGAGACCGCTGTGAACTGGTCAGAAGTGTATGAGGTTGCTCTTCTCGGGATCAATCCCGATCTCATCCCTGAAGAACTTCTTCAATACAACACCGAATAATTTTTTTTATCTGAACAGAACTGCGGATACCAGAAATATCAGCAGAGAAATGAACATCCCGGTTTTTATCAGGTGAGAACTTCGTGACTTTTTTATTTCATCCGGGGTGCTGCATCTGATGGATTTCCAGGCTCCGAAGAGAATGATACTATCTACCGGGATAATTCCTGCAAGATACCAGGCTCCCCATCTTCCATAGAGGAAGAGGGTAATGACTACCCCGATAATTGCGGCAACTGCCGCAATATAGACCGTTATTTTTAGCCCATACTGAATCGGCATCGTTCTTGCACCCTGTGCCTGATCCCCGGGCATATCTTCTGCATCTTTGATGAGTTCCCGTGCAAGCATTACCCCGAATGTCGCTCCTGCAACCGGAAGATTTTCGAGAACCCCTTCCCATCCGAAAAGAGCCCCTCCAAAAAGGAAGATACTTGCGGCCAGGTAGGAAACCGCAAGATTTCCGAGAAGTGGCATTCCTTTCAGATGCGAGGCATAGAACCAGAGCAGAAGGGAATTGACGATGGCGATTACTATCAGGGGCAGAGGTGCAAAAACGACTCCGAGGAGCAGAGCCACAAGGAAAAGGATGACTGCATAGATGAGGGCTTCTTTTTCGGTGATCAACCCGGATGGAATTGGCCGGTCTGGCCGGTTGATGGCATCAATCGCCGCATCGTGATAGTCGTTAATCACATTGCCTGCTGCGGTAATGAGCAGGATCATCACAAAAATTATGATAACCGCAGGTACCAGGGTCCCGGTTGCGATGACAAACGCAAGGATTCCTGCGAATCCGGCCATGGTTGCATTCAGCGGTCTGATAATCCGAAAAAGTGCTCTTGGTTTCATATCATCCCAAAAAAGTATACGGACGTGGAGGGATTTGAACCCCCGACATTCAGCTTAGGAGGCTGACGCCATATCCTGACTAGGCCACACGTCCTGCCCTATTACGTGGCATACGGGAAGGTATAAGTCTATCGAACAGCCAATTTTCCGTAAATGGAGTTGGAATTGATAGAAGAGGGGAACACTTCGGTGTGGGTACCCTGTCATGATAGTGATGCATCTTTTCCCCCCGGTAGTGCCCCGGTCTTCTACAATCCGCGTATGGCCCTGAACCGCGATGCTACGGTGCTGGTTGCATCATGCACGGAGCCACGGACTTACCTGGATGCCATGGGGGCGAGTGGAATTCGTGGCTGCCGGGTAGGTCATGAAGCAGGAGTTGAGGTCACGATAAATGATCGGGATCCCTGCGCTACCGATCTGATCCGGCATAACTGTGCGCATCTTCAGCTCAATGCTTCGGTAACCTGCCGGGATGCCAATGCGTTGATGTCAGAAGAACCATTTGACTTCGTGGATTTAGATCCGTTTGGCACTCCTGCTCCGTTCATTGATGCCGGAATCCGAAGTTCAGTCCGGATGATTGGCATTACTGCTACAGATACTGCCCCGTTATGCGGTGCTCATCTGAAAGCCGGGATCCGGCGTTATATGGCTCGTCCGATGAACACTGACTACCATGCCGAGGTTGGTCTCCGTATTCTTCTTGGATATGCTGCACGGATGACTGCCCGGTATGACCGGGGAATTGAACCAATGTTCTGTTTTGCACACGAACATTTTGTCCGGCTCCATCTCCGGCTTGCCCGGGGGACAGAAGCCGGAGATCGTACTCTGGCCCGGATGGGATTCATCTACCAGTGTACTGGTTGTCCGTACCGGACTGAAGGAGCAAGTCAGTTTCCGGATCAGATCACCTGTCCTCACTGCGGGAAACAATTGCAACCGATTGGCCCGCTCTGGACTGGTTCGATCCAGAATTCCGAGCTGCTTACCCAATTATCTGAGAAAATTCCGGAGAGCAATCTTGCTCTGCCGGATCATCTGGCAAAAATTATCTCGGTCTGTGAGGGAGAACCGGCAATATCGTTCTCGTACGATTATCACAAACTGGCAAAAAAGTTTAAAGTGTCGCCCGGACCTATCGCAAGTGTTCTTGCAGCATTGCAGGAACACGGATATGTTGCTGCCCGGGCACATTATTCCGGGTACTGCATCAAAACTGATGCACCCCTGGACGTATTTCAGTCCTGTCTTACCGCTCAATAATGATCTGCAGGATATCTTCATCCGCCAGGGTATGGGCTAGTCCGACACGCTGTGCTTCATGTCTGACAGAGTCTCCCCATATCCGGGCGAATCTGAACTTATCATAGAAATCGCGGTGAAGTTTCCGGCAGACATCCTCCACCTTGGCTCCGTTTCGCATGATGAGAGGCTCTTCCAGATCAGCCGGACCTGCCAGAGGTTTCAGGTATACCCGCATGAACCCAAGACTATCATAAATCCGGTCTTTGAGTTCTTCCATGTGATATCCGGATACTGCGGATATCATCTCGGGTTGCATCTCGAACCGCTCTGCCACATCTGCTTCAATTCTTTTCTGATCTGCTTCATCAACCAGATCGATCTTGTTTACCACGACAATGGCAGGAACGTAGACTCTGCTGCCCATGAGAGCATCGATGAGATCGTCCTGGGTTGCATTGCCTCTGATCAGAATATCGGCACTGGCTATCCGGTTTTCCGTAAGAATCGACCGTACTTCTTCAATATCGAGGTCAAGAACGCCGACTGCGTTGAGCCGTACTCCTCCCCGCGAGGTCTTTTTAATGGTAATATCCGGCCTTGGGACATTGATTCGGATTCCTGCATCGTAGAGTTCCCGAAGAAGGACATCTACGTGTTTTTCATTAAACACATCGACCAGGATGACGATCATGTCCGCAGTCCGGACCACGGCAATGACTTCTTTCCCCCGACCTTTTCCCATCGCTGCTCCGGCGATGAGTCCGGGGATATCGAGGAGCTGAATCTTTGCCCCTTTGTGTTCCAGTGCTCCAGGAACGACAGTGAGGGTGGTGAATGCGTATGCGCCGGTTTCACTCTCGGTGCCGGTGAGTTTATTCAGAAGGGTGGATTTACCCGTGGACGGGAATCCTACGAGGACAACAGTAGCGTCTCCAGATTTTTTGACTGCGTACCCCTCGCCGCCGCCACCAGCTTTCATTGCCCGGTTGACGGCGTCCTCCTTCATCTTCGCCAGTTTTGCTTTCAGGCGTCCGATATGCTTCGAAGTTGCCTTATTATAGATGGTACTCTGGATCTCGTCCTCTATTTCTTTTATTTGATCCTCAATACCAGCCATATGCCCTTATTCTTATTGAAACATAGGCAGATATAGTTGTGGTGAGAGGTCATCGAAGGAGAACGACAGGTTGATAAATGACCGGCTCTAATATATGTAGGCACCTGCTGATATAGTGTAGTTCGGTCAATCATGTTGGACTCTCACTCCATCGACTGGGGTTCAAATCCCCATATCAGCATATAATCTGACCGCCCTTAGGGGGGTACTTTTTTGATATATCCTTGATATAGAAAGTCTTTATTATGGCTTTATTTTTGGATTTTAATGCCTATTTGATCTAGCTGATCAGGCATGATTATCCATGGCAGTAAAATCCTGCGATATTGGCTTCATTTTCGAAAGTATCCATAATTTGCTCCATTATATTGGCTTGCTATTGGTCCGGTGAATTAACATGACCTTTGGTATGACTGAGGAGGGAAAACCGGGATAGCGGTAGGATATGAGACCGGGATTAAAATCACATATTTGAACCCAATTATTCAATTCAGGCGATAATTAGTATTTTTTTGGTTTTTGAGGAGGTTTTTAATTTCTGTTATTTCATTGTTAATATTGTCTGAATTATGATCTCTATCCTTTTGATTGAGAGTGAGTATCAATGGAGCAAAACCATAGTGGATTGATTCATTGTATACATGAAAGATCCATTTTTTGCATAGACACCTCAAAATTTTATCAGAAATGGTGACTTTATCCAGAATTATTGAAAACAAGCGAAGATTAATTCACCAGATGGTGATAAGAATAACACTATTTCTCATTCAATGAGAGTATTTTTCCAAGTCCTCTCTAGTGATGCCTGCCTGTTTCAGGATCTCCATAAGAGTTCCTTTTGGTATTTCCCTCCCAGGGTGAACATCTACAACTACCCGGCGACCGGAATCCGGATGGATAAAAATATGATGACTGCCTTTGGAACGATCAAACCTGAATCCAGCATTTTGCAAAATGCTGATGATATGTTCAGGAGTGAGAGGCGGCAACCTGCTCATGTTCAGAGATTGTGAGAAGATATTCAAGCACATTCCCTTCAGTTGGGATATCTTCACCATGTGCAGTAAGGCTTTCAAGGTATAATGCAATTGCTTCTTTGGCGTTTTCTATTGCTTCATCAAGAGTATCACCCCAGGTCACACAACCGGGGAGAAGGGGAACTGTTACCGTAAATCCTCCTTCTGGCTCTCTCTTGAGTAATATCCGGTATTGAATATGAGTCATAACGATATTTGATATTAGGTAGTACTTGATGAACAACTTTTACGTGATCAAATATATGGCCGAATGAAGGAGATGAAACAAGTAGACCGATGCTTGACCTTCTAACGGTGACTCCCCTGTAGATGTCTAAACTTCTCTGCATGATCCGAGACCCGACCGCACTCCACCATAATCCTAACCACGGTTACCTTCACTCTGCACAAATCGATTTTGAGTGACGATGTGAGTCTGCCATCTTTTGTTGTAATCACTCGCCAGAGTGAGAAAGAATCCGCTCATCTGGGGAGGGTTTCAATCTCGACGATCAACCCGAAGGAGTTCAGAACGATTGATGGCTGACCTGACAAGAAACTGTGTATTGTCTGTAGGAATCCAATCATTACCAGGAGCGAACTAAAGGGAAGACCCAGCCGGGTACGCTCTATAAGTCCTGTTACCACCGGGCGGTGATGGTGGAATCCAGTCAGTTCCAGACCATTCCCGGCATTATTGATGTCACCCAGCTGGAGAGACGGACCGGTGCTTAACCAACGGTGATATTTGTGATGGTGATCTGATCGCCTGGAAGGATCCGGGTAATCACTTCGGGTTGTGTGAACCCTGTTATTCCCAACTCTGTGAGTCAGAGGTGATGACATGATCTCCCTGCTGGTTGTGGACCGTTCTCCGGTCTTCCGGAGTATCTCCAGCCCGCACACCCTCCGGCAATGTCCACTGCACCGGTGGCAGATGAACTGCCTGGCCTGTTACTGGTATCCCGGGTACGACGGATAGTATACGGGGGATCCGTATGAGACGGTCCAGAAGGCCTACTATTGAGGCCTGTTTCACAAAAGGGTGTCTTCACCTGAAGTTCGTGCAGTATTCGGTCCGGAGGAACCGGATTTGTAACCGGACCGGGAAAGGAAGCGAGTATCTCCGGGTCTGTCCGCTGGAGGAGGTCTGTGCAGTTTACTGATGTTCTCCAGCTGGTCAGGAGTGAATGCCAGGTTTTCTCGCACCGGAAGAACTCACAGGTGTATTGTCGCCGGGACCAAGAGAAGAATCTCGCAAAGAAAGAGAAAAATAAGATTATCGATTGAAAAATTCCAGGTATTCTTCAGTAGTTAATCCTGCTGTCCGGATTAATTTCCGAAGTAATCCTGGCCCTAGTTCTTTTCCTGAATGAACAGGAATGGAGAGATGAGCGGGATGTCCTCGTTTGATCAGGATATGATGGCTGCCTTCGATATGATTCACTATCCACCCGGCTCATTTGAAGGCGGCAACATGAGATCACCTGATGCCCGGGGTAATTTAGGCATGTGTACTTTCAGGGATCTCAAGAGAGAAGGAGAAGTTTTCAGAATTTGTATTCAGGATTTTATAGGTAGCTGTTTTTACACGACTCGTAATACAACCGGCAATAGCTTCGTTAATAGACTCCAGAGCTTTTTCGAGCGTATCCCCTTCAGAAAGGCATCCGGGGAGCTCAGGGCATTCCATAACGAAATTCCCTTCCTCATCTTTTTCACAGAGTATTGTTAGTTTCATGATAGTATGGCGAAAATGGTCTCAATTTTGTATCTTATTTTTGAGAGCAATAAACACCATTGGCTGAAGAAGAATGGCCAAGTTTCAATACAAGGTTCAGAATCGATAATAATTGGAGATATTCTCCGTAACGAGATGGAAATGCACCAAAGATCTTTGGATCATTCCAGTTGAGGGGTGTCTGCGACGACGAGATGTAGTCGGCTGGTTCGAATTGAATACCAGGTCTTCCGGCACCGGAAGAACTCACGGGCGTATTATCACCGGAATCGGACCCAGATCCTGCAGAGGAGGAGAGAGAAGCGGTTTATGAGCTATTGCGGACCGGAGAAAGCGATAGTCTAACCAGGAGGGGATCTTCCCCTCCGGAGGTGTGTCATGGGAAAGTTTGCGGTTGTTCGCGAGCGTTCGTCCCGTTCGCTGGAGAAGGTAGGCCGGTTCCGGGTGGAAGGGCAGAATATTGTGATATACCTGGACGGGATTGGATCGTTTCAGGTCGGGAGAGCTCAGGTGATCCCGGTTCTTCTCCGGTTAGGAGAAGAAGTTATCCGGGATTCGGATGGAGGAGCAGTCGGGATGATGAGCCTGTCCGGAAGTGGGAGAGGAGTGAAGATGGTGATCAGTGAGCGGTTGTATGTGGTTCCGGTCCGGAGGGAGAAACGGGTGATGGAGAGAAAGGAGAAGAAAGGGGCGGTGTTTGAAATATAATCTATCTTTATTCAGTTAGAAATAATTGTTCTGTTGTTTTGAAGTGCATTTTTGCAACCTTCTTAATAACTCCCTCTCCTTCAATTTGAATTAGTTTTTTAGCAACGTCAATGACTTTTGAAGATGAACCTTTAGGGAATTCTATTTGATGTTCTTTTGACAATTTCTCGATTTTTTCTAAAAATCTAGATCTTGCTAAAATGGATGCTGCAGCGACAGCAATGTTATTCTCCGCTTTTGTTATTTGTATTAACTTTATGGTTTTTCCCCTCTCTTGCAATTTCATATTTAGAAATTTTTCATCCGCAAATTTATCTGTTAATACTGTAGGACATCGATTTGTCTCTAATAAATTCTCTATCACCTTAGCATGGGCCCAAGCAAGTAAAGTATTTAGATTCTTATTTTCAGATCGAAATTTTTCATATAATTCATTGTACTTTGTGGGAGATAACTCAACTACAGAATATTTTTTTGAACAAAGAGTCTTAATTTTGGTTGCTAAACTTAAAATCTCTACATCTGAAATTAGTTTACTATCTCTAACTCCCAATTTTTTTAATTTTTCTGCAATATCCTCCTCAAGATATACTCCTGCAACGACTAATGGGCCAAAATAGTCTCCCTTTCCCGACTCATCTGTTCCGATTATTGGATAGCCAAATTCAAAATCTGTTTTTTCAATCGAATCGGTATTAGGTGTTAATTCATTAATTTCAAGTATTTTCTTAATAATTTTTAGATTTTCATCATTTTTTATTTGGGAAAAATCATCTCGAATTATTCCCTTATTATTTTGATATATTCTGATTAATTCAGACCATTTTTCAGATACGATTTCAAATTGAAGGCCATAATTTATTTTTTTAAAATTTTTGATTGAAAAGCCTTCTTTTTCTATTTTTGATTCAATTTCTAAGAAATAATCATCTAACAATGTCATATAAATTCAGGGATGAAATCGAAAAACTCCATTGAAATAATCGAAGAATTCTTTTGTTTCATGCATAATGCGAGATATTTTTGCTTCGGCGTCTTGAATAGTATCAACCGCTGTAATATTGCCTCCATCACTATGCATCATAAAATTGCGATAGTGGTTTAATGAGGTGTGAACCCTTCTCAATATATTAGGTAAATGTTTATCAGGATTATTTTTTAAAAATTGTTGATAAATTGGATCGTTCTCATTACCGAGTGGTTTAAAATCTGCGCCCTTATGTTGAAAGTATCCTTTTTGTTTAAATCCAATGTCCTCTAATATCTTTTTTATAAATCCTTCAAAACCTTTAGCAGCGGGCATTACATAAGCAGAATATTCTGGAAGATTTAATCTTGATATTTCCAAACACTCTGATGCAATGAAATATTTTCTATCGTAGTCATTCAAGTAATCAAAAACTTCTCCTAATTTTAATTTTGCTTGAATAGCCCCTTTTTCTTCTATAGCTGGGGAAAATAGACATGCAATTTCTTCAACTTTTTCCTCATCCAATGATATAAATCTACATATTACTTCTTTTTGGTCAGGATTACCAATTTTTTCAATACAATCACAACATTCTGAAAATAGATTATCATATTTACCCTGAATTATCAGGCGTCCTGTAATATATTGGGTAAGAGTTGCCTTTTGCCTACCTTTTAGGATAGTAATTCTATATTCTTCTTTGGTAGAAGGTTGGTCAATAATAGTTGAGGATTCACTAATTAATGAAAGAGCCTCTTTTAATCGTTTTCTAATTTCTTCAGATGAAAATTGATACGATTGAGAACATGCTTTATTACTTATCGAAGAATAGCTGATTGCAACTTTTTCGATATTTTGTTTCCATTCTTCTAATTCCTGATATAATTCAGTTTTAGGACCTTGGACACTTATAGAGCCGGTATTATATAAATTGACAATCGCATGTTCTTTCTGATGTGAAATATCAAATCGGAAATAATTAGATTTATTAGAAATAGAATACTCGAATCCTTTATCTCTACAAAATTCTTCAAATACTGATATTAAATCAGTTATATGATTTGTATCAGTCATAATTACGAATACTTATTATTTTATTGTGAGATAATTTTTTAGTAATAAAAAATCTGATGCAACTAATTAACAGAATAATTAGAAAAAACTGGGTCATAGAAATTGTCGCTTCGTTCTCCTATCTCTCCTTTATTCTCCCCCCGTTGCTGATCCCGGTTCAACCATTTATATGCTCGCGCCAATTTCTATTCAGCCATGAGAGATCACGGCAGGGGTCAACGAACATGGCAGATTTCACACAGAAAGCAACGGTGAAGACCGCAATCAGCGAGCTTACATCTCCTATCGACAGCATTACCACCTTCACCTCACTCATTCAGGATATTGTTTATAAAAACCCGTGGGGATGTACGTCTTATGAACAGGCCGGAGTCACCCTCCCTGGGGTCTCGAAGGCATCTGAATCCTACACCGGACGGGTTGTCTATGAGAATAACGATGGCAAGACCGTCGGGACCATCAACATCAAAGCTACGACTCCGGCGGCTTATCCCTGATGTCAGCACCATCGTGGCCACCACCCTGAATTCCGCTAATGAGAGGCACTTTATCCCATAACCGCCCGCAGGGCTTGTCAGCTGCACCCATTTGCCATCATGGATGGAACTCTACTCGGTCCGCTTTGCCCATGATTCCGTCACCCTCTCATCCTATGAGGCTGATGCCCGATTGCTGCACTCGCATAAAGAACACAATACCCCCTTTTTTTCCCTTTCCGAGGTATGGGAATGAATTGGTACTACGTAGGAGCCGGAGCGATCTGCCTCTGTATCGGATGGCAGTTTTTCAGGCTGATAGGATCAGAGCCTCCATTTGATGGGATGGAGCGGCTTTGCTGTCCGGATCATTTGTCCGGGGAACAGATCGTATAGTCAGCATCCCTTTACTGATGACCGGGCGGTCCTTTCCCGGGATCTCCGGTTTACCAGACCGATTATTCCGATCTACGAGTTTTCCGTGTGATAAGAATTAAAGTTATTCTACATTTTGGGCACCGATATAACCGGTCATCAGGAAATGGTCAGATGTGTTGGGATTTTTAACATCAGACATCCTTTTGAGAACAGAAAAACAACCAATAGACATAGTTACGGAGTATGTTCAGTGACAGATTTTGAGGAGATTGGAGCCCGGTGGATGAAGCAGGCAGTCCATGATCCCCAGATCGCTAAAAAGAATATATCAATCGGAGGATTTGATTCAGCAGCATTCTATTCTCACCAGTCAGTTGAAAAACTCCTGAAAGGCATATCTCAATATCCGGTCGTTCCTTCCCAAGAACTCATGATCTTGAACGCCTTGGAGATCTGCTCGTGTATCCGGATGAGATAATGCCTGATCTTATCGACCTGATGGGAGATTATCAGACATCCAGATATCCTGATATAAGCGAAGTGATTCCCTGTGAATACTATACCGAGGCTATTGCAAAGGACCGTGTCAGGAAAGCGAAGACGATATTTGCAACTATGTATCCTGAGGGGAGTAATCCATGAATGATCCTGTTATTGAGGTGTTCAGGTTAGAGATACTTCCAAGGCTTATCGATCTTTTTCAGCCTGAAGATGTGATTCTGTTTGGTTCACGGGTCCAGGGAACTGCCCGTGATGACTCAGATCTTGATGTGATTGTGGTTTCAGAATGTTTTCGGGATATTCCACAGCATGAGCGATTTCCACTTGTCAGAAAAAGGATCAGAACGCCATATTCGATAGATTATCTCTGTTACACACCAGAGGAGTTTGAACGAATGAAAACCCGATCGAGTGTTCTGGAAAGTGCGTTAACAGGTCCTCATCAGGCAGTTATTGGTTTTGTTTAAAGAACAAAAAAGGGATTATTGAAGAAAACTTTGCAAATTACTCGATAAACTTCGATTTTATCGCAATAATTTTTTTATTTGTCGGCTCTGTTGAAATCCTAAAAATTTTCTTCAACCGGGTGGTTTTTTTCAATATTCAAACTCTTTAAGGGCCCCAGTTAGTCGTTTCATTAGAGCCCTATTACTTGAGATATCTGTTATTCTTCGGAGGGGAGGGCCGAATAGGTACGTGGAATCAAATGATATTTTTTATGAGATCTTCGGTGCAAGGGCTATCATGCGATGTATTTTTATTTTTCTGGTACTAGGAGCAATGTTATTCCCTGTCTGTGCCGATTCGATGATTTTGGAAGATAATCCTACTGCGGATGTGGTGGGATCATCAGACACTCAAAAGGTTCTAGAAAAGATCTCTGGGGATATTTCTGTTGAACTTGAAAAGATTAAAACCGAAAATGAGATAAGTGCCCGACTGTTGGCATCAGCAGGTATCTCAGGTGATCCGGCTACGGCGATAATCAGTGATAAAATCAAAAACCTTTCGTATGCTCATTCATCCCTATTCATCTCATCATCCGGGGTTGTTACTGCAGCAGTACCGTTGGTATATGGTGGAATGGTAGGATCGAATCTTGGGTATCAGCAGGCGGTCCAGCTGGCGAATAATGAGAAAACGCCTCTGATCAGTGATCTCTTTTACCTCGAAGAAGGATTCTACGGTCTTTCCATAAGTTATCCGATATTTTCTGCAGATAATACCTATCTCGGGTATACTGATGCTACTATTCGTCCGGAAGAGTTCTTCAGACAGTCTGTGGTGCCTGTCACTGAACAGACCGGTTATGATGTTATTATTGTCCAGAAAGATGGGATGACCGTGTATGAAACGAATACAGATGAAATCGGGCGAAACATACTCACGAATCCCCTCTACGATACTCCTGAAATCCATGAGGCAGTCCAGCAGGTAGTAGAGAAACCATCTGGTACAACCCGGTATACTTTCTGGAATACCCAATGGAGCCATCAGGTGCCCAGGGAATTGACATGGATCACGCTGAAAGCAGAGAACCAGGAGTGGAGGTTAGGTATTATCCGCGATCTGGCGGAGAAATCCGACAATGAGTCAGTTTCTACGAACCTGATGAACCAGGAAGATCTCAATACCAGTATTGCTGACATGGTTGACTATGTACAAAATGCTGCTGAGTATGCACGCTCTGTTGGTCAGAGCACTGCGACAGAAGCGTTTAACAATCTTTCGGGACCGTATGTATCTGGTTCCCGGTATCTGTTTGCCTACGACACTCAGGGAACATGTCTTGCTCTCCCTTATCAGCCAGGACTTATCGGAGAGAATCGGATGAACTTAACTGATAGTAACGGGGTATCCATAATGCCCGCGTTATTGGAAACCGCGAAACAAGGGGGAGGATTTTTGTATTATATCTATCCAAATCCGTCAGACAATTTTCAGAACGAGTTGAAGATTGTCAGGGTCGAACCGGTTAATTCCGAATGGTTCATCGGTTCCGGGATATATGTGAAGGGAATTCCCATAGAATTTGATACAAATGAGATCAGGGCAGTTATTGACCGGGTAAAAAATGCGGCTGTTCATGCAGCAAAAGTAGGAGAAGATGAAGCACTCAGGGATTTTAATGACCTGAACAGCAGCTTTATCGATGGCGAAGGGTACATCTTTGCCGTTGACTATGACGGATATGCCACTGCCCTTCCCCATCAGCCTGAATTCATCGGAAAGAACCGGATGAATTTAACTGATTTATATGGTAGTCATATTGTGGTACATGAGATTGCAGCCGCAAAGAATGGGGGTGGGTTCGTGTATATCATCTATTATAATCCGGTATCGAAGAAAGATGAACTCAAACTCTGCTATGTCCTCCCGGCAGGCAATGACTGGCTGGTCGGTTCAGGTACCTATTCCGGGATCAATTTTGAGGGATAATCAGGCCAATAGTAATGAGATCCATTTTTTTTGTATCATAAATGGCCTGATCAATTCTATCCAGGATTTTCAACTTCTTCTCTCCGTGTTCCCACATTCCGCAGTCCATTATGAAACAAAATATTTTTCTTATAAACTGCGGAATGGGTGATCTGTTTTTTTCTGTCAGGAGACGTAAATTACCACTCTATAGATTTCGTTTCAGGTAAATCATATCAATTAGTTGATGTCCATCTTCATACATAGGATGGTCGTAATGATCGATAAAAAAGTTTTTAACAACGTGAGATTTTACAAATCCGCATTTTTCGTAGAAACGAAGGATCACAGGGCAATTACCCGTTCCAACATATAACTCACTGCCAGGATTCTGGTAATAATCAACAATATACTTGATTAAGATTTGTCCATATCCTTTTCGTTGATATTGAGGAGCGGTAACAATATTCTTGAGCTCATATTTTCCTGCTTGCTCCTTTGTAACAACACAAATTGCCTTAACATCGTTATCATACAAAGCGAACATATCACCACGATGCAGGTATTTTTCTATCATACTTGTCTGTTCATCCGCAATAAGCAGCAATTCCATATACGTTGTTTTATCGCTATCACTGATTTTCACAATTTCCATTTGCCATTTCCCTTTTTTTTATTATTTCTGCAAATTCATTCTATCATTTCAATTTTAAAAAGGAGGACATACCTCATGTAAAAAAACTATGGGGCCTTCCCTCATGCGTAACGATAAAAACCGGAACCCTCTGGCCAACAATAGAGAATAGCGTAGAGCAGGTTATGTTATATTTGGATTTCAAATCCATTTAAAAAACCTTAAATTACCATCAAAGGTTAAAATGTAACAATTTTTGATTTTTATCTACTCGGGTAATTTTTAGCAGAATACATCACATTCAAATATACAGGTAGGGTTCCCATTACAATCCGCTATGCATTTTTCACAAGTTGACTTTACTTCAATTGCATTGTCCGGGATATCTTTCATCATTTCAAAATACAATCTGGTATTATTGAATGTGTTTTTGTCCAGTTCCTGAATGTTCACGGTATCCTGTACATAGGGAGTGAGGATTTCCCCATCATGGTAATCTAATGGTTTGACCAGAAGGGTAAGATTATTGTTACTTTCTGAGAGAGAGAGGTTTTCAATTTGTACCAGAGAGACGGATTTCGTTTCGGGAGTAGAGAATTCTCCTACTGCTTGCACCGGAAGAGATGCATACTGCAATAATTCAATCGAAATTGGAGTAATATTCTCTTCTTTTGTGATATTTACGGAGGGGTCCGGATTGTGTACCGTGATTATCATCATGTCTTTCGTATCATTACCAATGGTGCTTTCTCCCCCGTTCAGGGTAGCCAGGTATCCATACGAATCTGCGGCAATACAGGTTCCTGCCAGAGAAAAAAAGCACACTATTATGATAATTCCGGAGCCAACTCGGTAGTTCATGGTATCTTCATACCCCTTTTTGCATTGAGAGTATATGATGATACGGAAATAGTTTTGCAATACTCAACACGAGAAAAAATAGGGTAACAAGGAGCCAGCAGATCAGATCAACGAATGCGGATAACCAGTATTTCCGTGCACCCGGATCGGTAGGTTACCACCAGGCGTATTGATTTTTTGTCCGGGATCCTTTTTTATTCCCTTGAGATCTTCATATGCTATAGATAGGTGAGAGGATGCTTTACAGGAAATTTCCACGATGCAATCATGAGATCTCAATCCTCGGTTTTGGGTGTATGCGGTTACCGTCAGCAGGTGATCAGCAGATTGGGGGAGATATAGACGAGCAAAAGTCCATAGATATGATCCGCACCGCCATAGACGCCGGGGTCAACTACATTGATACCGCCTATCCGTACCACAACGGTCAAAGCGAACCGCTTGTTGGCAAAGCTCTGGGGGATGGGTACCGCAACAAGGTTTTTCTTGCCACTAAACTCCCAAGCTGGCTTGTCACCACCACGGAGGACATGGACCGGTACCTGGATGAACAACTAGCCCGACTTGCCACCGATCATATCGATTTTTATCTCCTGCACGGTCTTAGTGGCGAATCATGGGAGAACCTGTCCCGATTGGGCATACTGGAGTTTCTTGACAGTGCCATAGCGGATGGACGGATTCGATACCCGGCATTTTCCTTCCATGACCAGTTCCCGGCATTTAAGGAAATTGTTGATGCGTATGAATGGGTATTTGCTCAGATTCAGTATAACTACATGGATGAAGAGAATCAGGCAGGAACAAAGGGACTCAAATACGCAGCGGAAAAGGGCCTTGGAATCGTTGTTATGGAGCCGCTCCGGGGTGGTCTGCTATCAGGGGATACTCCGATAATCCATCAGCATATAATCGACGCCCCAGTCCGGCGGACACCCTCGGATTGGGGACTCCGCTGGGTCTGGAATCACCCGGAAGTCACCGTCGTGCTCTCCGGAATGTCAACAATGGAACAGGTCAGGGAGAATCTTTCCAGTGCCGATCAGGGCCTGCCAGCTTCCCTCTCTCCCGAAGAACTTGGTGTTATCGAAAAGATGCGGGACACGTTTGCATCCCGGGTGAAAGTTCCCTGCACCGGCTGCCGGTATTGTATGCCTTGCCAGAACGGTGTCGATATCCCCGAGTGTTTTAGTTATTATAACCAGGCGTACACCTTCGAAGCACAGGAGAAAGCGAAAGGTGTGTATCTCTGGGCCCTTAACGGTACTTTTTCAGGAGGAATACCGGGATATGCGTCCTGTTGTGTTCAATGTGGAGAGTGTGAGGATAAATGTCCGCAAGGTCTTCCCATTCGAAAATACTTGGATGATGTAGCCAATTTCTTCGGGAAATAACAGAAGCACAAAGACCAGTTTTGTGAAGGAAAAGAATCCGGGTGCTGGATAATAATGATTACCCAACTTTTTCGTATTGGTTAATTGACGTATGCATCTGAAAAGAGCTTATTGGACAAAACTCAGGTCCTAGGATTTCAATGGTTTCCCCAATATCTCACATGCAGAACGGACTTTGCCATGTCTTGATGAAAACACCAGTGGATAGATCCCACTGATGTGAACATCGATTCAGGATTCAAGCGTATGAGATCATAAAATCAGTCAGGTTGAGAACACACTAATATGGGGAGATACATATCATCATTTCTCTTGAAAAGGATTTTCGCATTCACCAGATCAAACCTGCAGAACTATAGAAGTTGCTCGATCTTTGCCTGCAGACCATTCGGGAGATAGATTTCTCTTTGAAAAAATACCCCTACCCAGGGTCAAGGGTAGTAAAATCACGTATTCCAATGAAAGTCAGATATATTCGATGGGCGATACTCGGAGTAATTTTAGTCATCTCAATAATCCTCAATTATCTGCATATTACTGCTGGTACCATGTTTCCATCGGTTCATGCAATCTGCCCGCTTGGAGGACTGGAAAACCTGCAGGTATGGCTTTCAGGACATGCGAACCTGCAAAAACTCTTTTCTGGGACGATGACTCTGTTCTTCCTGTCACTAGGCTTTACCCTGATCTTCGGAAGGACCATATGCGGCAATATTTGTCCATTCGGAGCACTAATGGAGTTTATCGGGAAAATAACTCCCAAAAAAATATCCCCATCATTGAAAATAGATACCTTCCTGCGATACCTGAAATATGTAATTCTTGTGATAGTCATCGGTATGGCCTGGATAACTGCCTCGATTTGGATATCCCCATATGATCCCTATGTTGCATATGCCCATATCTGGTCAGGAGCAGATATCCTCACTGAAAACGGAATTGGCCTTATTATCCTCATTTTTGTTCTTATCGCTGCTCTTCCCATCAACCGGTTCTTTTGTAAATATCTCTGCCCTGCAGGTGCAATGTATGCATTCCCGTCACTGGTAAGTCCAACCCGGGTTGCACACATTGATTGCGTTGAGTGTGGAAAGTGTGCTCAATCCTGTCCGATGGGACTTAATCCTGGAAGAAAAGGAGCGATGAATGTTTCAGAGTGTATCGGATGCACAACCTGCATTGAGGTTTGTCCTTCAAAAACTCCAGTTCTCGCAATGACAATAGCGGGAAAAAAAGTGAAACCCGTACTTTATATTATCGGTACGGTATGCCTTTTCGTAGGATCTCTTGTTCTACTGAATTCTATTGGTCTTATGCAGGTAACAATTCCTGAAATTGAAAGTGTGCAGCAAGGAGGGAAATACCTCAACCCAATCGATCTCAAAGGATCCATGACAATCGAAGAGGGATCAACCTACGTGGGACAGAATCTGACAGAATTCTACGCAATGATGGAAATCCCGGATTCAGTACCAGCAAATATCCTACTCAAAGAAGTACAGAATTATGTTCCCGGTTATGACTTTCATGCCATGAAAGCAAAATAACGCTGACAAAATTCCATCCACTCTATCTTTTTCAAAAACCCATTAGTCGAAATTCCTAAGAGAACAGGGAGAAATGGCCGCAGGGTAAATTCCCACGGAATTATTCAGACTCAAGGAAATATCAGACTTCTCCAGATACATCGAATGGACAAATCCTTTTCAAGCCCAGGACAAACATACCGACTATTATATGAGATAACGCAGAATCTAAACAATCCATTATGAAACCCGTTCAGGAAGTTGATCTGAAAGCCATTGCCCATGATGCGATGATTCAATATGGGTTTAAACCTGCATTCTCAAAAGACGTAATAACGGAGGTAGCGCAACTATCTGGAAAAGAAGTAAGCCCTAAACTCCCCCATACCCGGGATCTGAGAACACTACTCTGGTCTTCAATTGATAATATTGATTCCATGGATCTCGATCAGATTGAATACTGTGAAACCGGAAAAAACGGAGAGATTCATGTAAAAATCGCCATTGCAGATGTGGACTATTTTGTGCCAAAAGATTGTCCAACTGATAAACACGCTCATCATAACGGCACCTCCGTGTATACCGGAGTTGAAACCTTCCCGATGCTCCCAGACCCGCTTTCAAAAGGGGTTTCATCACTTCTTCCCGGATCAGATCACCTGGCGATGGTTATTGAATATACCGTCCTTCCCGATGGATCATTCAGACCAGGAACGCTTTTCCCAGCCATCGTAGCAAATAAAGCAAAACTTGTATATGAAGAGGTCGGAGACTGGCTCGAGGGTAAGACCGGGCTGCCCCTGGTTATTTCAGAAATACCAGGCCTGAAAGAGCAGATTTTACTTCAGAATACTGCGGCCCAGCGATTAAAGACACATCGACAACAGCAGGGAGCATTAGATCTCGGTACGCTTGAAGCAAATGCAATAGTGAATGAAGGAACAGTTCTTGACCTGGTGGTGCAGGATCAGAATATGGCCCGGTGTCTCATAGAAGAGTTCATGGTTGCAGCGAACGGCACAACCGTAGCCTTCCTCAATAAGCACAACTTGCCGATGATTCAAAGAATTGTTCGAAGACCCAAAAACTGGGAAGGTATCAGAATCACAGCAGCACAATTCCGGGAAAAACTCCCTCGTGCACCAGATACCCGGGCATTAGCACGATTTTTAAAGAAACGGAAGGAAAAAGATCCGGAGCGGTTTCCAGACCTCTCTCTGACAATTGTGAAATTAATGGGACCGGGAGAGTATGTACCCCTGATTCCCGGAGAAGAGCCAATAGGTCATTTTGCTCTGGCAGTTACTGATTATACCCATGGTACAGCTCCAAACCGGAGATACGTAGATCTCATAATTCAGCGAATCATCAAGTCAGCTATACTGGGACAGAAAATTCCCTATACCAATGCTGAACTCATCGATCTTGCTGCCTGGCTCACCGGAAAAGAGAAAGGCTCAAAAAAAGTCGAACGGTTTATGCAAAAAGCAGCAGCAGCGGTATTGCTACAATCAAAAATCGGAGAGATATTTGAGGGGCTGGTAACCGGAGCGTCTGAGAAAGGAACGTATGTAAGAATACTCTCGCCACCGGTGGAGGGTAGAGTGGTAATGGGGAGCCGGGGACTCCATGTAGGACAAAAGGTACGGGTAAAACTTCTCCAGGCAGATCCGTATAACGGTCATATAGACTTTGACTGCACGGGAAGATTCCAGAAATAAATGCAAAAAACTATGGTGATGACATCTGAACAGATACAGAAGCATCACTGTTTTCAACATCCACGATTCTGATGGTGGTATCTGGACAGATTAATTCAAATCTGGCCCCAACACCCGGAGTGCCGGTTTCACGAATGGTAATTCCGGTTATGAGGAGAATCTCCCGGGTGAGAAACAACCCAAGTCCGGTATTTTTCCCATATTGATAGGAGAATATCTTCTCTTTTTCCATAGAACTGATTCCAATTCCATCATCCTCGCAAAGAATAATGGTTTTTTCCTGCTCTTTGATGATTGAAAACCGAATCCGGGAATTTTTTACCCCATACTTTACCGAATTCTCAATGAGATTTGCAAAGACTTTTTCAATCAGGGGATCCGCAAAAACTTCAATTCCCTCAGGAATAGTATTTTCAAGGCAGATGTGATGTAAAGAGGTATGCTTCACTGAATTTTGTACAATTTGTGTAATGTCCTGCCATATCGGAGTCTTAATGCCGATACGCTGGTACTCATCAGTAAAACGGACAGTATCGATGGTCTGGCCGACAATACCCATTGCTTTTTCGACGAACGTCCAGGCAGATTCAGGATCAGTAGTTCGATCAGAGAGTGCCAGATCCAGATACCCCTGCAGAGAGTTAAGTTGATTCAGCAGATCATGACGGGTAATACTTGCCATTAACTGCAACTTGTTATTTGCATTTGCAAGAGCACTTTCTACCCGTTTTCGTTCAATATTCTCTGATATTAATTCATTATTGGAAGATTGAAGTTCTTCCACCGTCGCCTGAAGCTCATCATTCAGATAGTTTACCTGATCATGAACCTCCTGAAGTTCGTTATAATTTTTTACCGCTATCTCATAGGTTGAAAGAAGGATATTGAGAACCTGACGTCGGTTAGCGGTGATATCGTGAGTACCACCGGAAAATTCAACCGTTATCGGGGCAGGATACTTTTTCACCTCTGCATTTGAATTGGATCGAATCGTATTGACAATGCGGGTGTGTATGCTTGCGGGATCAAAGGGTTTAATGATGAAATTATCTGCGCCAGCTTCCAGACCACGGATCACATCTATGGGATCATACAGGTTCGTGACCAGAATTACCGGAATGACTGCCGTATTCTCATCACGTTTTATCGCTTTACACAGAGTATAGCCATCCATCTCAGGCATGATAATATCGGTAAGAATGAGATCCGGGCGGCTTTGAATAACTGAAGCAAGAGCCTGAGCTCCATCTGACGCCATCGAGACGGTATACCCCTCTTTTATGAGAATGTGACGGAGAAGTTCTGCCTGAGTCCGGTTATCCTCGACTATCAGAATTTTTATCCGTTCTATATCAATACCTTCTTCCATTCTCCTCCCCCCTGGACCATTTTTGCAAATGAAACTAATTATTGATGAACATACAGGAGATTACTGATGGTTGTGAGAAAAGAAGCCGTTTCAAAACCGCTTTTCACAATATATGCATCTGCCCCTACTGCCATACCATGTTCACGATCCTGCGGAGTATCGAGCGACGTTACCAGTGCTACGATGATATTCGAGAATCGATCATCTGCCCGGATCTTTTCCGTGAGAGTAAACCCACTCATCCTGGGCATATCAACATCTGATACGACCATATCAAACTCATATATCTTAAGCTTTGCGAAAGCATCGATTCCATCAATTGCCGTATAAACCTGGTACCCTTCTTTTTCCAGAATATGTTGAAGTAATGCCCGGGATGTGACCGAATCTTCTACCACGAGAATTTGTTTTTTGGATCCTGTTTTTACCACTGATGGAACTGCCTGCCTGCCGACGGTGAAAGCTTCCTGAATGATCTCCATCGGATCCAAAACCATCGCAATACTTCCATCTCCAAGAAGTACTGCCCCGGTGATCCTTTTTACCCGTCGAAGGAGATTTCCAAGAGGTCTCACGATGATCTCCTGAACCCTGATGACATCATCGACAACACAGGCAATCGTGCGGCCTCCGTACTCAATCGTAACGATAGGGACCGGGCTTTGTCCATTGATAACCATAGAAGTGTCAGGAACCCCGAGAATCTGGGCAAGAATCACAACCCGGTACACACTTCCTTCGATCTGAGTGACCATGCGTGATCCCTGCACATAAAATGAACGGGCTGGTGCGCGAATCACCTGTTTTACCTGTTGAATGGGAATAACAAACGTCTGGCTCCCGGCCTTTACCACTACCCCCCTCAGGGTAGCCATTTTCACCGGAAGCACAATGGTGATTGTCGTGCCCTTCTGAATATGGGATGCTATCATGATATCACCCCCCAGACGAGTAACGGTATCTTCAACGATTGCAAGACCGAGACCTCTTCCGGAGAGATCCGTGACCTCACCACAGGTGGACATCCCGGACCTGAAGATTAACCAGAGCGCTTCATCATCAGTTAATAGCAAACCCTGACGTTCCGTAATCACTCCCTTCTCGATTGCAACTTTTCGGATCTGATCGCGATCAATCCCAGAACCATCATCAATGACATCAATCTCCACCTTGCTCCCGGAATGAGGATTGATTCTGATTGTCAGACAACCATGATCGGGCTTGCCCAGTTTTACCCGTTCACCCGGAGTCTCAAACCCATGATCGATACAATTATGGATCAGATGCATGAGAGAAGGTTTCAACGCTTCAAGGATTCGGCGATCCATCTCAATATTTTCTCCCTCAATGATCAAGTCCACTTTTTTTCCGACACTTCGGGAATATTCACGAACAAATTTTGAGAATGGAGACAGGATAGCAGACAAGGGAAGAAGAACTGCATCATGAATCAGATCGGAAATTTCACTTGTACTGGATTCTAGCACTGAACGATCCAGTTCGGTGGCCCTGATGTGAACTGCCAGATCATGCTGGAGATTTGCAAAAAATTCCTGATCAAATTTGATAAAATTTACCAGCCGTTCCAGAGGGAGCAGAATTTCAGGAGGCAAATGTGCCTTTTGGGCCCCGTACGTTATTTCTCGTATCTGATGCAGGTCTCCTTCAATCTGAGTATGATTCCATTTCCATAATGAAAATGTGCTCATCATTTCTTCCAGTTCGCGAATCCGGTGAGAGATGTTCAGCCGGGTACTCAGGAGATCATCAGAGCCGGAAACCAGACGATCCAGTTTGTGTGCCGCAATCCGGACGGTTTCAGTTCCAGATACAGACATATAGGGAATTGATGAACCTGCAGATTTAGAGAAATCCATAAACAGCGAGGGATCTTTCCCAGGTTCATGGGATTCTGCTGCGAATGATTCGGAGGTAGCCACTCTGGACCCAGAGGAAACGGAAACCCTCTCATGATGAAGGGATTCTGGCTGGTGCGGGTCCGGATTGACAGCTGGCACCGATCGATATTCAGCAGACTTTCTTTCAGCAATTAAGGTTCGTAGAGAGTGAACGATTTCAGCGGAGAGGTTATCCGCAGAGGTATCATCGGCGAGCAAGGCAGAGATGACCGTAAGTGAACGGTGAAGGAGATCAAATATTTCTGCATCAAGATGCACCTCATCGCGTTTAATTGCAGAAAAAACATTTTCAATATTCTGACATACCGATTCAATATCCCTGAGGTTAACCGCACGGGCAGCACCCTTCAGACTGTGTGTTTTCCGAAAAATCTGTTCGATGAGTTCGGCCTGTCCACTGGTATCAGCCTTCTCAAGACCGATAAGGCCATTTGAAATTTCAGTAAGAATTTCATCAGACTCCTCCCGGAACGTGGCAAGGAGCCACTGATGAAACTCTTCATCAGAACTGATCATGCGGTATATTACACGTGATACTGCTCAGTAATCTTCTTCAGTCTCACACCAAGAGCATGAAGGTCTTCGGCGGTCTTCTCTGCTTTTCTGGTTGTCTCAAGATTCTTTTGAGCAGCAGCCCGGATCTTTTCAATTGCAATAGAGATCTGATCCATACCTGCTACCTGCTCCTGAATCGAATGAGCAATTTCAATTGCTTCCTGTGATGAATCTGCACTGGAACGGGTAAGAACAGCAATGGCCTCCCGTGCATCACTCGTCAGACGAACGGCGTCTGCGACGGTTTTCGTCCCATGTTCCGTTGAGACCACGGTGGAAGTAACACCCCGCTGAATATCCGTGAGAATAGTTCGGATGTTAGCTGTCGCCTGTTTGGACTGTTGAGCCAGATTGTGAATCTCATGAGCAACCACGGCGAATCCTTTTCCAAACTCCCCGGCTTTTGCTGCTTCAATAGATGCATTCACTGCAAGGAAGTTGGATTGATCAGAAATTTCGGTCACCGTTGCGATAATCTCACCGATTGCCTGACTCTGTTCAGAGAGTTTGATAACGTTCATTCCAATCATATCCATCTGCCGCTGAATATGATTCATACCATCAAGGATCTCCTGAACAGACCGCTGACCTTCCCCTGATACCTGAATTGCTTTTATCGCTTTTTCTGAAACTGCTTTGGTCATCTGATTGGCAAGGTCAGTCTTTCTCCGCACCTCTTCAACCGTATCCGAAGTTTCATTCACCGTCTCTGCAGTTTGTGAGCTGGCAGACGAGAGTTGAGTAGTTACCGTAAGAATTTCACTTGATGCCGAAGAAAGAACAGAAACTCCTTCATACAACTCTTCAGTAATGAGTTTCATGAGACGAGAAAGTTCAATACCAATGGTATTCAGTGCATCCCGGTACGCAACGAATTCACCAGCTACCGGAATTGACTCATCAAACCTGGCAGTAAAATCACCGGATGCATAAAACCGGGCAAGACGCATCGCTTCGTTTACCGGTTCGGTGATAGTCTCCAGAGTTTTATTAAATCCGGCAATAATCATCCGGTATCCTCCAGAGAAGGCGTTCTCATCGCCTCGCACTGAGAGATCACCAGAACGGGCAATATTGGTGAGTTTGATCGTCTCCTTATGAAGATGATCCATTGACTCAACCATCATTCGCAGAGCAGGACGAATTTCGTCCCGATCATCAACCGGCTCAGAGAATTCCAGAATGTATTGACCAGTGGCGATTTTCTTTATGGTTTCCACCACATTTGTCTGCAGATCATCAGCAAATTCATCCATGGTGGCTGCCATGATTCCAATCTCATCCTGCCTGTGGATATTCAGACGTGCTGAAACATGGCCGTTACGCAGTTCTTTAATCATCACCACGACTTGTTGCAGAGGACCGGAGATAGATCGTCCAAAGAGAATTGCTATCGTTGCTCCAATGAGAATAGAAGCAACCACAAGGGCAAATATGGTGTTTCGCAGAGTATCAATTGGACCGGAAAAGTCGGAAAGATCTGCCCGGGAGACGATGTACCAGTCGAGAGGTTCATAATAGGTATATGCATCAAAGACAATGGTCCCGTTTACATTATGGAAGATGGATCCCTCTTTCTTCTGAAACATCTCCTGAACATAATCCATTTGGGAGAGGTTCCCACCGGCAAGTGCAGGATGGATCAGAACATTACCGGTTCCATCAATGACATACATGTACCCCTTTTTTCCAACCGTAGTTTCATTGATGCTTTTTTTCACAATATCCAGAGTCTGCCCTTCTTCAGTTCCGGCAAATAATACTCCGATAACCGTCCCTTTCGGATCCCGAATAGGCTCATATGCAGTAACATAATTCTTGCCAAAGAGATCCCGCCTGCCATAATAGGTCTCCCCCTTCTTCACAGCCACATCATATACATTATCAGTCAAATGCGTACCAACCGCCCTCTTCCCATCAGCTCCAATAACGTTTGTGGAAATTCGGACCGCATATGAGTTATTATACACCTGAAAAACGGTTGCTGCGCCTCCTACCAGGGACTGCACATTATCGACGATCTCAAAATTATTATTCACCACATAGTTGTTTCCATTTTTATCAGTGAGTGTCAGATTTCCATTGATGATAGAAGGGGTACCTTTGGAATAGAAATTCTGGTTTAACACATTGAAATCACTCGCGACTTTCACCCTGGTCAATTTATAGACATCGTTGGTCCATCCCTTCATGTCCTGAACCTGTGTCTCAAGCAGGGTCTCAATCTGATCATTAATGACACTGCTGGAGCTGGAATATGCGACAACGCCTAGTAATAATGTGGGAATAATTGCCAGAAACAGGCAAATGACCAAAATTTTTGTCCCGACCTTCACATTTCTAAAAAACTGTAACATCTAATCACACCCATGTTGCAAAAAAATGCTGACCAGAATATCGCAACCCCATCCAAATGCAAATACCTGTCAAAGCCGTGAATAACAGACTACTATCCATACGCCCATGTTGAGATGTATCACACATCGCTCTCTCCTGAACTGTCGATAATGATGGTGGGATCTGCCAGTATCGCCGAGGCATTAAGCACCATCGTGTCACGATTATCAATACCAAGAAAATAATCAGCTTTTCCCGGGATTTTTGTTTCATTCACTGAAGTGATCTGATTGGTGGGAATGGTCCTGATCCCGGTTATCTGATCGGCAAGAATACCAAAGGTGATAATACCATTTGTCAGCACAATTACCTGATTATAATCAGTCAGACCTTTTTCCTGAAGACTGAGTAATACCCTGAGATCAATCAGAGGAACAATTTCCCCACGAATTGGACAAATACCGATGAGATGGTCAGGTGTCCCGGGAACCGGGGTGATTTCCCGGGAAAGAACAACTTCCCTGACATACTGCATTTCTACCGCATACTCATGGTACAATAATCGAAATTTTAAAATTTCGATGCTTGAAGTATCAGACTTTTTTTCTCCCGGCCTGGCCAATTCTTCAGCCCGTTCTGTGAGAACCCGATCCACAACCAGCGGATCTTCAGGATAATACTCCTCTGTTTCTAAATCCGGATCGTTCAATAGCACATCAGGGTTACTCTTGAGCAGTGATTTGACTTGAGGAACAACAGAGTAAGTCCAGGATTGAAGAAAGAGGGTGAGATCAGAGATCAGAATTTGGCCATCAGGCAGGATTCGAACCCCGGGGATAACCGGCTCATCACACGATTGACCAAGAGAATTGCTTAAGATATCATCAGATTCCTGCACAACAAAGGTCTCATCCACCCAGAGAGCAACTTGTGAAGATCCGACAGAGGATATGATGAGATTATCGTTTAATCGTGGAGGTCTGTCATGAAAACCAAGCAACCTTCGAAGAGAGTACACCGGCAAAGATGCCCCCTGAACAGACATCATACCAACAATACCATGGGACGGATCCTCAACCGGAGTAATCATTACCATCCGCACAAGGTACATGGATTCATTCAGAGGGATAGCACCCCGGATACCATCAACAGAAAAAAACAGAAGATGAACCATGATCCTGACTGAGATAAACCAGATACGCCGTTATTCAATATATAATCGGAGGTCTATTTTTCCCGGGAAATGCTTCAGAACATCCGATGATATCATATTCGCAGGAGAACACTTTGTTGTATGCTGACTTCTGCAGCGATTCATGAAGCACAGATCCGGATTGGAAAATATGTGCTGAGAACACCACTCATTCCATCACCAGCCATCTCACGGATGACCGGCCATACCGTGTATGCAAAACTTGAGAATCTGCAGATATCAGGGTCATTTAAAATTCGTGGAGCATTAAACGCGATTCTCTTAAATCCGGATCTCCATACCCATGAAGGAGGGGTCGTTGCAGCATCTGCAGGAAACCATGCCCAGGGTGTAGCTGTTGCTGCAAGAATTGCAGGAGTACCAGCTACAATTGTCATGCCGGAATGGACATCTCTGACAAAACAGGAAGCAGTCAAAGGATATGGTGCTAATGTCATTCTTGCAGGAAAGACGATCGAAGAATGTGTAGTCCATGCAGAAGAGGTAAGTAAAACAGGCAAAATCTTTATTCACCCGTTTGATGACTACCAGGTAATTGCCGGACAGGGAACCATCGGTCTTGAGATCATGGAAGAACTTCCGGATCTTGATGCAATCATAATCCCTATTGGTGGAGGGGGATTAATCGCAGGTGTTGCTTTCGCTGTCAAATCAATAAACCCTAAATGTAAGATTATTGGAGTACAGGTAGAACAATGTCCTTCTGTCTCATCAGCCCTTCAAAATAGAGGACCTGTCTGCACTCCCGCTGCATGGACGCTGGCAGACGGAATACGAGTATCACGGACCGGGGAACTAACATATCCAATCATAGAGGACCTCGTCGATGAGATCCTCAATGTCAGGGAAGACGAAATCGCCCGGGCAATCCTGTGTCTGATGGAGAGAAAACGGATTATAACAGAAGGAGCAGGTGCTGCTCCGTTAGCGGCTCTGCTCAGCGGACGATGTTCAATCAGACCTGAGAGTTCAGTCGCTCTGGTGATAAGCGGAGGAAATGTAGATACTCATCTTCTCGGAAGAATTGTCAGAAGAGCCCTTATTCTGGAAGGAAGAATTATGCAACTGAGTATTGATATCAGTCATAGACCGGGATCTCTTGCAGCACTTCTTGGTATTATCGCAGAGAAGAACGGAAACATCCTTCATATCCATCATCAGGCAGGAGATCCAAACATACCCATGGACTTCGCAAGGGTGGAAATAGAACTTGAAACGCGAAGTGATTCCCACCGGGAAGAGATCAAAACAGCATTAATGAATAGTGGTTATCAGAATATTCAGAAATAAAAAAATTCCGTATTCAAAAAGATCAGATGTACCGATACACGTTAGCCGGTATTAAAATCTCAAATCGTGCACCGACCCCTTCTTTTCCATTCTCTGTGATGACAAGGCCGGTTATGGCAAGGATTTCCCGCGAGAGAAACAGTCCGAATCCGGTGTTTTTGCCATACCCATGTTCGAATATTTTCCGCTTATCATTTGCCGTTACCCCAACACCATTATCTTCGTATACCAGGATGACTGCTCCATCACGTTGTTCTGCTGAAAAATGGATCCGGGTAACCCGTTCCCCGTGCATCAGAGAGTTGGAAATGAGATTCAAAAAGACCTTTTCCAGTAGAGGATCTGCAAATATCTCAAGACGCTGGAGATCCTCATCCCAGTCAACAAAGTCGCATCTCCGCATATCTTTTGAAGCTTTTATCTTCTCAGCAACATTCTGCCACTGGGGGGCTTTGACTCCTACATCCTGATACTCTTTGGTAAACACTATCTGACTTCTGATTGCCTGAGTTGCTTCCACCTGTTTTTCGATAAAGGGAATCAGATTCTGATCGGTGTTCTTCTTTTTCAAAAGATCAAGATATGCAAGAAGAATCGTAATCTGATTCAATACATCATGACGGGTGATACTTGAGAGAAGGTTCAGTTTTTTATTACTCTGGACAAGCGAATCCTGGGCAATTTTCCGGTCAGTTACATCGTTGCCCAGGAAGAGAAGAGCAGGGCCATCTTTCCAGGAGATGCTGACCAGACCGGCTTCAAGCCATCGGATTTCTCCAGAAATGTCAAAGACCCGAATAGTATGCCCGGCATGCACTGCACCACTTGAAGCTGCTTCTGCGATCATCCCCTGCAGTTTTTCCGCATCATCCTGATGTACCCATGAAGTAATTTCATGGCCCGCAAGTTCTTCCCGGGAACGTTTCAGAATATTGGAGGCTTTCGGATTTGAGAAGATGACCGTAGTGCCCCGAAGGACAAGAACCCCTTCATTTGCATTATTTACCAGGAGACGATACTGCTCTTCCCGTTCTTTGAGAGCTTCTTCTGCTACCTTACGCTGACTGATGTCCCGGGCAATGGTCATCACCAGACTCTGATCCTGAATCTTGATCGGATATGTCACCACTTCAGCATAGACTGCTGCACCATCCTTGCGGTGAATGGTCATCTCTTCCGGACCTGTCGCTTTCCCTAATGCATTTCTGGCAAACAAAACGGCTGTTTTGGTGATATGCATCGATGCAATCAGGCCCATGGTGAAGATATTGCGCCCATGCAGGTCATCTTTGGTAAACCCGGTGAGATCCGTAACCGCACGGTTTGAATCGACAAATGTCCCTTTGATATCGGTAAGGAAATATGCCTCAGGAGCATAATCAAAGAGAATTTTCAAGCGTTCTTCAGAGTTATGAACCTCCAGTTCAGCAGCCTTTCGCTCGCTGATATCGGTAAGAACAACCGTAACCGCACGTATCTCATCATTCTCTTCATCTTTCACCGGGCTGAATCTCCGGATATAATCACGACCAATCCAGTGAAACTCATCGGAGAACATCTTCTTGGTAGTCAAAATCCGCTTGATAGCCTCATCAAAGCGTTTGTCCTCACCAGGAGGAAGCATTACCCGCATACGCTGCTCCAGATATTTGTCAGCAAGATCTCCGAGTTTTTTCCGGTGATAGGAATTCATGAAGATGTAACATGACTCCGTATCAACCATGAAGATGGAATCACCCGTTGACTCAACCACGCTCCGGTAGTTTGCCTGCGTTACCTGAAGGGAGGAAAGAGTCGACCGCTGCTGGGTAACGTCCCGGAAACTCCAGACCCTTCCAATGATTGTGCCCCCGATACGCTGAGGCAGAGTCTGGCGTTCCATGATTCTGCCATCCCGAAACTCCAGCACATCAAAAGCATCTTTATCAGGATTGTTCCTGAGCCAGTTGTACCTTTCAATAAAGGCGATCCGATCTTCGAGTTGATCTTCAATATATGCCAGGAGCACTTCTTCATCCCGTTCTTCGATGACTGTCTCCGGGATATACCACATATCAAGGAATTTCTGATTATAGTTGATGATCTTTCCGGCACGATCCACGACAAAAATCCCATCAGATGTCGACTCAAGGGTTGCCGTCATCAGAGATGCACCCCGGCTGACCTCCTCCTCTAGCCGCACCCTGTCAGTGACATCGGTGGAAACAACCGTAACCGCCAGTACCTGAGACGAAGACTGATACTTTATCGGGATAAATTTTCGGTAGTAATACCTGCCTTCCTTCTCGTACTCTTCCAGATAATAATTACTATGGGTCAGAACCTGACTCATCGAATTGATGAAACGCTTATTGTCCTCTTCATTATGAATGTCGCGATACATCTTCGATTCATAGTCTTCCCCGAGTATTCCAAGTCGTTTCTGATGGGGTTTATTGATGTAGAGATATCGGTAGTGACGATCTATCATATAGATAGAATCTTCTGTAGCTTCGACAATGGTCCGGAAATTTGTCTCCGCATACTGATGAGCCTCCTCTGTCTGCTTCCACCTGACAACCTGCCTGATGAACGTGTTCAGAAGAGCTTTTTCATAATCCGGATCTCCATTCTTTTGATAATAGTAATCAATGCCTGCCTTGAGAGCTTCCTTGGCGATTGCTGGACCCTGATCTCCGGTAAATATGGTAATCGGACTGTATTGTATCTGTTTTTTTAACCGGGAGATAAAATCTATTCCATTTTGCGGCCCAAGATCAAAGTCCGAGATGATGACATCGATATGAGAGGTTTGCACCTTATGCAGACTTTCCTTTATATCGGTCCCGGAAAAGATATCCACCTTGGCACCGTTCTCAGAAAATAGACGAGTAATATATGAGAACTGATTTGGATCCCCTATAGTCAGGATCGAGGTTAGTGCCAATCTCTCTTCCTCCCTGCGGACAGCGGGCTTATCATATGATATGCTTCAGGCGGGATAAAACTCTATCTTTGCCACCTGTTCCGAACCATTCCGTGCATTCTTTCCCAAATATCCCGAAGTTACAAGCATCGGGTAAATATTGCATTCATCATTCTGTCGGTTCTTTCTTTATAGAGACGGGAATTTGCCACAATCTGATCGTAGGTCACTTCATCTTGTGAGATCCCGTTTGCGTAATTATCAACAGTACATACTGCGGCAAATGGGATATCAAATTCTTTTGCTACCGTCGCTTCTGATGCAATAGTCATCCCCACAATATCTGCGACTTCTGCCATCCAGCGAATTTCTGCAATCGTTTCGATCCGGGGTCCATCAGTCTGTATATAGGTTCCCCCGACATGCGCATCAGGAACAACCTCCGCAAGCATCTGAAGCAGGTCCGGGGAAAATTCCGGACTGATATGTCCAATAGAATGATTGAAGATGGAGGGACTTGGAGTAATGGAAAAATAATCATCAGGTATCACCAATGTTCCCGGGTTTATCGATGATCGCAGGGAGCCAGTCGATCCAATTCCGATGATTCGATCAACCCCGATGATCGCAAGAGCTGCAATATGGGAACGATAGGCAATCCGATGAGGAGCTCTCCGGTTCTGATGCCGAAGAAGAAGAACGATGTCAGAACCCAGGAGGACTTCTGATGTCCCATAGGGAGTATGGATGATCTTTTTCTCCCATTCTGCAAAAGAAAATTCAAGTAATGAGGTCCCACCTATGATTCCAAGCATTATATCCTCGTGCGCCCATCAGGTAGATGAGTCAGATTCATACACATATGAGTGGTCATTACTCATATCTCATCGGGTTTGAACAGCTCTAAAACAGATACTACTCATCCGGAAAGAAAACAAGAGTAGAGTATATATGTCAGTTGAAACAACCTAGTAAGGCGGGCCGGTAGATCAGTGGTAGATCGCTACCTTGGCATGGTAGAGGCCGCGGGTTCAATTCCCGCTCGGTCCATGTCCGTTTTTTAGATTTTTTATGAGTCCGAAAGGACACGTTCAAAATTAATGATACCTTCTTCTGTTTCACCTCCAACTTGATGAAAATTATTTTTTTCCAAAACCCTGACTGAACCGAGGAGATTTGGATAAGTTGATGCCCGAATCAACGGAACCTGACAGGTGATTGAGATCCATTCTATCATCGCAAAGACTGCCTCAGTTGCATATCCCATCCGTTGAAACTCATCTAACACCGAATATCCAAGTTCAGGGATTCCCCCCTCATCAAGAACAAAGCCTCCGCTCCCAATCAGGATTCGATCCGGCTCATCATCATTTCCCCGAGTCACCCAGTAAAATGCGATAAGCCGGGACCCTTCTGGATTCTTTAAGAGACTGAGAAATTCACTATACGTATCCGGAGTCATCAGAGCGGGAGGCCATGAATCAGGGATTCGTGCATGAAGGTGTCTGCCAAGGAGTACAGATGAAGTCATATCTGCGGTGCAATTCTCTTCAGTAACAGGTATAAGTTCCAGACGCAAGGACTGGATAACGGACTTGACACTCATGTGCAAATAGCATTTGAACTGATCAGATAACCATATGTGAGATCTGCATAATCAATTCGTGTTGGAGCCTGCAGAAAAATGTCATAGATACTTATACCCGATATCAGTGGTCGCGATCCTTTCAAAGCAGAAATCAAAGAACGGTCCGTTCACCAATACTTCACCATGCCAGGGTTACTAAAAGAGATACAGATCTTTTGCAGAGTCTGCTTATGCCATGCCATTTGTCAGGCAATAGGGGCAAAGGACAGATAACACGCATTTCGAGCAGGAAGGCTTTCGTGCAATACACACCCTGCGTCCATGAAGGATGAAAAGGCCATTAATATCCCCCCATATACTTTTTGGAAACGCCAAAAGAAGATCCTGTTCAATTCGATCCGGATCAGAGCTTTTCGTCAGTCCCAGCCGGGTTGAGAGACGCTTCACATGAGTATCTACAGCAATACCATCTGCCCGCCCGAACGCGTGATGAGTTACTATATTTGCGGTTTTTCTTCCTACCCCGGGAATCGTTACAAGGGATTTCATATCATCAGGAACTACCCCGTCAAAAAAATTTAGAAGAGCATTTGCAGCAGCGATGATATTCCGACTTTTTGCACGATAAAAACCTGTGCTATGAATTATTTTCTCAACTTCATGAAGGTCAGCAGAGGCCAGAGCGGTAGGATCCGGATATCGGGAAAAGAGAACACGAGTCACCTGATTAACACAGCGATCGGTTGTCTGTGCGGAAAGGATGGTTGCGATGAGGATCTGATAAGGATTCTCAAAGTGAAGAAATTCATCCCCTGATGATGCAAGATCATACTCACCGCAGAGAAGATCATAGATTTTCCCGGGATCTGAAAAAGTCATAAAAACAGTTATGGGGTAACGCAGATTTGAACTGCGGTCAAAGCGTCCCAAACGCTCTAGGATGGACCAGGCTACCCTATTACCCCGTGCGTTACTAATGTAGGGGGCTGCACCATATAAAGATTTGGTTATTGTAAGGGAAGCGGGCTGACTCCTGCCTCGCTTACTACCGTACCATTACAAATTCCCGTCTCAACCGCAGCGAGAAGAGCTTTCGGATCTCTCCCATCCAAAACGATGAGTGGGATACCGCATCGCTCAACCATCTTGACTGCTACAATGTCCATGACCGTATTCACCCCTGCCTTCGCCTGCTGATGGATGACTATTGCAAGAAGCTCTGATGGAGAGAGCATCGTATACCGTTTGGCTGTTGGATCACTCTTCGGATCAGCAGAATAGATACCGTCAACAGAGGTCAGGTTAAAGAATACCGAAGCGCGACTCCGTTCAGCGAGTACCGCTGCAACCGCATCAGTAGTCTGACCAGGAGTAACCCCGCCCATGACAACAATCTTTCCGGACTCTGCTGCGGTAAGAGCTTCCGTATGATTCTCTACCACCTTTGGCCATGCCTTACTCCCAAGTGCCTGTATCAGAAGGGTCGCATTCAACCGGGTTACCAGAATACCGAGTTCATCGGCAGAGGCATCATCAACATCAAGTGACCGGGCGACATCGATGTAGCGCCTAGCCTCACCACCGCCGCCCACCACAACAAAAAGACGATGATTTGATGCAATTTTCTCAAGAACAGGGAGATATGATTTAATATTAGGGGAATCGAGTCCGGGTATCAGGATCGATCCACCCAGAGATAAAACGATGGTGGACATTCAACCCGATATATTTCATGAAAAGGGGGATATAGGTTGTTATCAGAGATAGTGGACAGGACCTTCTGGGGGTGGGGTGTTCACAAACCCAAACCCATTATGCATACTCTGCAGTGTTTCAGAATTAGAAAAGAATGAGGAGGGAATAACCTGCAAAATACGATATTCTCACATGGAAGGGATGCCATGATGTACGAGAAAAATCCCGATAGATCCGTGAAATGTACTCTGTGCAACCATTTTTGCCACATTAAAGAACAAAAAACCGGAAGATGTGGTGTGCGCAGAAATCTATCGGGAAACCTTCTCGCTGAGACATATGCCCGGGTTTCAGCGGAAGCAGTAGATCCTATCGAAAAAAAACCCCTCTATCATTTTTTGCCAGGCACGTATTCGTACTCGCTTGGAAGCATTGGATGTAACTTCTCCTGCACCCATTGTCAGAACTGGCACATTTCTCATCCTGATTGTTCAGAGGTTAAGTTGCAGACAATTATGCCGGAAGAAGGAGTGAGCCGGGCACGGGCACACAACTGTTCCTCAATATCCTGGACATATAATGAGCCAACCATGTGGTACGAATATACCCGGGACATGAGTGTTCAGGCTGCTCAAGCCGGTCTTGGTTCCATATATGTAACAAACGGATACATGACTGAGGACGCATTGGATGAAATTGCACCATCACTCAATGCCTGGCGTGTTGACATCAAAGCATTTTCTGATGACTTTTATCGATCAGTCTGCAAAGCGAGACTCGAACCAGTCCTGAACACTTCTATCAGAGCACGTGAAAAAGGCCTTCATATTGAAACCGTCACTCTTGTCATACCCGGACTAAATGATGATATGCAGGAGATTACCAATTTGATCAACTGGGTAATTGACAATCTGGGCCCTGATACCCCGATGCATTTCACCAGGTTTCACCCGGATTTCCACATGACAGATCGACCGCCCACCCCGATCAAAACCCTCGAGAAAATATATGAACGGGCAAAGGAACTGGGACTAAAGTACCCGTATCTCGGCAATGTCGGGGGGCATCCATATGAAGATACCTACTGCCCTTCCTGTGGTAAAATCATTGTCAAACGTGCAGGATTTCAGACATCCACTGAAAATCTGAATGGAGAGTGCTGTGGTTTTTGTAATACCCCTATTGCAGTAATCAGACAGATATGACACAAACTCCAGGTGAGAACAGATTTATCTGCGACAGGATGATGGGGATGGTATGCAAATACCTCCGACTTTTGGGATATGACACCCTGGATGCCAATGATCTTCCGAAAGGGAACCGTAGAGAGGATACCGAGCTCCTGAATATTGCCAGAGAACAAAACCGGATCATTCTTACAAGAGATGCGGAATTATCCCGAAGAGATCTGAAATTCGTGAGATACCTGAAAAGTGATACCTTTGATGATCAGATCATGCAACTCGTATCAGCAGATCTCATCTTTCCAAATCTACGACTCTCCCGATGCTCATTATGCAACAGCCTTCTCCTCCCGATAACCGAGATGACCATGAAAACTCTGAGCGGGAGGATACCAGACAGAATTCCTGACGAATTCCCTGAGGAAAATACCATTCTCTGGTGCAATCAGTGCAAAAAGGCATATTGGGAAGGATCCCACACACGAAATATGAGAGCAAGAACTGCCGGATTTGCCACCATAGTGGCAAAATCCCAGCATTCCGGAAAAAGTGAGAAGGTCTAAACCGGGGTCAAGGTTTGAGAATCATTAAGGATGATTACCAGCCAGAGTCAGACTGGAGGCACCCCTCGGGACAAGGGATCGGGGCTCCCGGGATTCATCCCCTGATCCGGGAAGACCCATTAATGAGTCAATATCTGATGCCACCTTCTCCAATTCATCAAAAATCCTCTCTGCATCTTTTCGCAGTTCATGTACAGATTCACGCATGCTGCGTCCCCGCAAATGAATGAGTTTTCGATCCCGGTAGATCACTCCCGAACGAGTAAGATTTCGAAGATGGTGATTTGTTCTCCCGGTACTTATTCCAAGGATCGATGCCAGATGATCGGAGGCAATACCTTCTCTTCTTACTGATTCCTCAAGGAGCTGGAGCACAATTCTGATGGAAAGATCTTCGACATCCCTCCCCGAGGAGAGACCGAGAGTGTCACATAGCCAGTATGCTTCTTCTTTCAGGCCTTTCTGACCAGGTCGTGGAAGATGTTGAAGAATTAAGCGCTGATTCATAAACCGGTTTTCTCTATCAACACATATTTGATCGATATGATATCAATTTTATTGAAATCATATCTCAAAGAGATAGAAAAAATATATAGAAGTAATAATCAACATCTATGTGCAGACTTACAACCAAAAGGAGATTTCAATGAGCATCACACCAATCGGACCACGGGTCCTAATCAAGCAGTACAAACAGGAAGAAAAGACCAAAGGCGGCATATACATCCCTGAGTCTGCAAAAGAGAAGAAAAAACAGGGAGACGTCATTGCAGTCGGAACCTTTGAAGATGGAAAACCCCTCCCACTCAAAGCAGGAGACAAAGTATTGTATGGTGGCTACAGCCAGGAAGAAGTAGAACTTGACAAGGAAGAGTTCGTAATTGTTGAGTTTAAGAATATTGTAGCAAAATTTGACTGAGGAGAATACCATGGCATCCAAACAGATAATGTTCAGCGAAAACGCCCGTCATGCACTGCTTGAAGGCGTTAACAAAGTAGCAAATACCGTGAAGATCACTCTCGGCCCAAAGGGACGCAATGTCGTTCTTGACAAGGCATCCGGACCAGTCGTAACCAATGACGGAGTGACTATTGCAAAAGAGATCGAACTGAAAGATAAGTTCGAGAACATGGGAGCCAAGCTGATCAAAGAGGTAGCATCAAAGACCCAGGATACTACTGGTGATGGTACTACCACTGCAACAGTTCTGGCCCAGGCAATGATCACCGAAGGGATCAAGAACATCACCGCTGGTGCAAACCCCATTGAGATCAAGAAAGGGATTGACAAGGCAGTTGAGACCGTAGTTGCTGACCTGAAAGGAAAGAGTATTGAGGTGAAAGGAAAAGACACCATCAAGCGTATTGCCGTTATCTCAGCAAACAATGATGAAGAGATTGGATCCCTCATCTCTGACGCCATGGAGAAGGTAGGCTACAACGGAGTCATCACCGTAGAGAATTCTAAGACCCTTGAAACCAGCCTCGAACATGTTGAGGGTATGCAGTTTGACCGCGGATATATCTCCCCATACATGGTTACCGATCAGGAGCGCCGTGTTGTCGAATTCGATGACCCATTGATCCTCATCACCGACAAGAAGATCAGCAACGTCAAGATGCTGGTGCCAGTTCTTGAAACCGTAGCTTCTGTAGGAAAGCCACTCCTCATTATCGCTGATGATGTAGATGGAGAAGCTCAGACCGCACTTATTCTCAACATCATCCGTGGAGCAATCCGCGTATGTGCAGTAAAAGCTCCTGAGTTTGGTGACGTAAGAAAAGAGATGCTTGAAGACCTTGCACTCCTCACCGGAGCCACCGTTATCTCTGAGCACCGCAACCTGAACCTTGAAGATGTCACGATGGATCTCCTTGGTCAGGCAAGAACCATCAAGGTTGACCAGGACAAGACCACAGTTGTCGGCGGAAAAGGAAAGAAAGCTGATATCGAAGCACGCAAGAACCTGATCGAATCCCAGCTCAATGTTGCTGAGAAGAAGTATGACAAGACCACACTGCAGAACCGCCTTGCAAAGCTGGGTGGCGGAGTGGCAGTCATAAAGGCTGGAGCAGCAACTGAGACCGAGGTCAAAGAGAAGAAGATGCGCATCGATGACGCCCTGAATGCAACCAAGGCTGCAGTCGAGGAAGGATACGTTGCAGGTGGCGGTGTGACCCTGTACCGGGCTGCAAAATCACTGGATGCCCTGAAACTTGATGACGAGCAGATGATAGGTATCAACATCGTCAGACGCTCACTAGAGGAGCCACTCCGTCAGATTGCAGACAACGCTGGACGTGAGGGAGCAGAGGTAATTGCAACCATCAAGGCGAACAAGAGCGAGTCATTTGGATACAACGCAAAGAAGGATTCCTATGAGGACCTCCTTGAAGCAGGTGTCCTTGATCCAACCAAGGTCGTCAGATTAGGTCTTCAGAACGCCGCATCCATTGCAGGCATGCTCCTGACCACCGAAGCAATAGTAGCAGACTTTGATGATGAAAAGGACAAGATGTCCAACGCTATCATCATCTAATCTTTTTTCTGGTTTGTTCATCAGATAATTTTCTTCTTTCGTTCCTTGGTTGAATTCATATACATCACACCAAAGAAGAGAGAGATACAAAAACAGAGCACTGCACCCACAATCAATTTCCATCGCATATCAGGTTCAGCACCTAATGCGGTACCGACAAAGATCAGCCCGATCACCAGGGATCCTGCTATCTCTGATCCATACAGAAATCGTTCCCCAAGGGCTACCATTACTCTTCTGTTTACCCGCGACTGCTAATAGCTTTTCTGTTTATCCGGCATATTGAAAAACCCCGGCCTTGTTCAGATATACCCAGAATGATGAAAATGGCGGAAGTGACCGCGAATCAGAGTGGGTGCCATTAGCACCCGGAATAATTGCCGGATCGTATAACTGAATGGTATTATTAAATGGAAGAAGACTCACCCAGTTATCAGAAAGAGACTGCAGGCTACTTTTCGCAGTGAGGGAGGACATACCAGGAGTACCTATCAGGTTCCATCCCTTACTTACATTCAACTCATGTTGAAGATTTCCCGAGTCCAAAACCAGAGGTAGACCGGTTTTTCGATCAGAATAAACCAAAAAACCCTCAAGGGGGGTAAAGTCAGTTCCTTTCTCCACCCCGATCCAGTCCTGCTTCACCGCGTCATATTTCCAGATTGTATGTCCGTCAGTATTTATCCCTTGGAAAATATCCTGCGAAGTTTTTCCAGACCCGGGTAAGCCGGGAAGAGAGATAAAATTCCAACCAGACTGGAGTAGGATTTCAACGGCACTAGTATTGCTTGAACCCTTCCGGATAACGCCGGAAAGCCCGAGATCAGACGACTCAGTCTGATTCATATCTCGTGAAAGAGAACTCAAATCAGCACTGGAATTGTTCCCCTTTCTTTGAGAGATGATTTTTTGTTCCTGGGCTTTTTTCACCGCCGCATCCACATCCACGAGCCCATATCCATAATAGATATCTCTCCCGGTCCTTCCGAGATCCTGGGATGTTGAACTCATAATCTCCCGGATCTGGTCCCGATCTAACGTGGGATCTGCCTGGATGACAAGAGCGGCACATCCTGCCGCCAGTGCAGCAGCAGGACTGGTACCAGTCGCAGACTGAGAGAGATTACCTGGCCATGATGAGATAATCCCTTCACCAGGAGCAACAAGTTCTACAAAAATTCCATAATTGGAGAAATATGACAATCCGTCGGTTTTCCCAGTAGATCCGACAGAGATCACATCAAAATAATCTGATGGATAATGACCTTCATTTGATGCATCATTCCCCGCTGGAGCAATTATGATGCACCCTTTTTCGGTAGCATACGAAATGGCTGCTTCTTCTGCAGGAGATTGTTCAGGTCCGCCATATCCGATCAGCAATATCTGAGCGCCTTTATCTGCCGCATCCTGAATGGCCAGCGCAGACAGGGAAGCGTATATGCCGGTTGTATTTGTACCTACCCGCTCGGGAAGCAGGGTAACATTGGCGATTCCAGCTGTCCCCTTTCCATTCCCGGTGATTGCCCCGACAATACCGGCGAGAAATGTGCCATGACCGTCTGTATCCTGTATTGATGACTGGTTCAAAACCCAGTCATATCCATCAGAACGAACGACACCTTTCAGATCCTCATGAGAACTATCTACCCCCGTATCAATGACTGCTACAGTCACTGAACAATTGGTAGATCCAAAGTCCATACGACTCCATGCCTCCGGAACATGGGTCCGGTTTAATGCCCATTGATCAGAGAGGTCCGGATCATCAGATGGAGTAGAATACCGTGTTTCAGGGCTGCGAAGAACATCACGCTCTATCATAGCCACCCCCGGTATCTTCAGGAGTTCATTTCGATAATACGTTGACTCATTTGTCGGTATTTCCACCACAAGGAATTTGAGATCCGGAGAGCGGAGGATCACCGTGCAATTATCTGATACTGCAGAGTTATTGAGAAAGGAGAAATCAAGGGAGGTTTCATTCACCGTTGAGGTATAGAGAATAATCCGTTCAGTTATTAACTCCTCAGGTTGATCCCCAATAGCCCATGGAACTAGTATTCCAACACCCAATAGTAAAATCAGAACGACACAGCCGAGGCTATATCGCCTGAATGTTCTCAAAGACCCCACTATGAACAACCCAGGTACTCTGATATCTGCAGCGTAACTAATAAGTTCTCCCGTTTGTATTCAAGGTCAGGGAATAATAATCCCCTGACTGTTCATATAAATCCAGAATCCTTCAGTCGGATATAAGAGACGTTCATCAGAATATGCTCCAGAACCTCCATTCACCATAGCCGGACGATATTGCTGGATTCGGGGATCGTACACCAGAATATATGACCAGGCACTTCCCAGCGGAGAAAGTAGCTCCTTCGCAGTTAACGTATTTCTTCCCGGAATCCCCAGAGGATTCCATCCAGGAGTCAGGTGCCGTGCAGTCATATTGACGCGGGAATCATCATACTGGAGATCAATGCCCGTACGGTTTGCAGAATACACCCAGATAACATCCATCTGATCCAGTTCATCCCCGCATCCTACCGGTTGCCAGTGCCTTTGGTCAACGGAATACCTCCAGATGGTATGACTGGTAGTATTGATTGCAGAAAAAATCTCCCCATTATTTTTTCCATTTTTCAGAGGGTAGGGTATGGATATCATGTTCCACCCGGGATAGAGAGACAGGGTTTCCGGCTGTTCCATCTCTCTGGGTTGATAAGAGCGGGAAGTGATGATTTTCGTAGTGTTGTTCGTGGATTCAGGAGCAAAACCAAGAGGTCCCGAAAGAAGAAGGCGGGCATCAGGCACCCCATAACCGATAGCCGGATTCCAGCTCTCGTTATGAAGAGGAGATGAATTAATCAGTTTTTTCCGAATCTGTTCCTCTTTAAGGTTCGGATCAGTACTCCACAACAGAGCACCTAGAGCGGCAATATGAGGTGCAGATGCACTTGTACCGGAGAACGTTCCCTGTTGTCCGGGACCGGTACTGACAAATACTCCATCAGGTGCAGAAATTTCAGGTTTTTGCCTTAACGCAGGGGAGGGAAATTTTATCGTGACAGGCCCTCGCGATGAGTAGGGCTCTACGACCGTCTGGTTAGCCAGAGGCATAATCGCAGCCACGGAAATTGCTTCAGATACCGCTTGCTGCCCGAATATGGAGTCTTCCGGAACACAGGGATCGAGTTTCACTGAGTTGCCGTCGATCGGGAGAACATACAACTCAATAGTCCGGTTCTCTCCTCCTGCCTGAACCACCCTGACAAAATAATCCTTATCGCAATCTTCCTCATTTATAAACCGGCAGTACTCCATGGGATCATCATCACCATCCTGGATCTTTACACTCCTCCCGATCTCACGTTTTTCTGCATTATAGAGAAAGAGATCATAGTTATCAGAGGATTCACCAAACCGGTCATCCCATTGGAGGATCACATGTCCTGCAGATTGAGGAGGGGCAGTAAATTTCAGATCTTTTGATCCTTCAGAGGCATGAAAATCATGCCATGCGTATCCCCGATCCTGATATCCAGCAAAAGGAGCCTGATAATGTTCCTGAGCAAAGTTACCCGCAGAGGTTACATAAAGAATACCATATGACAGGATACGATCTCTGATGTTCCGGGCGATGTATCCATCTTCAAAGAACGGCTCTACATAGGTAATATCATCACAGATGATCTGACATCCGGCACTGATCAACCGGTCCATTGCCTGAACAAACTCTATCTGACTGGATCCACGGTCATAAAAATACAATTCTGCATCCGGGGCTATGTCATGAACAATCTGAAGCATTGCGGTCCCTTCGTCTCCACCCACACTATTTCGAAGGACATGAACATCAGCAGGTAACTCTCCTTCTGTTATGGCTGAACTGATACTCTCTACTCCATCTGAAATGATACCTACCTTCACTCCGGAGCCGGTAATGTTAGTGATATTTCGAAATTCCCGGGTGTAAAGGAGTTCATCACCTTTGGTAGTCACTTGAGAAGTGAAGGCAGGGAGCTGAGCCATTATCGAGATGACCCCGGGTTCCTGAGCCAGAGTTGAGAGATTTGAGACGGGAAGCCATCCTGATATCCGACCATATTGCGAATCGGCAAGTGCAGATTTGAAAAATGGAAGAAAGGTCCCGGATGGATAGCCGGCTTCAACCCTCATGTTGACCATCACTTCGCTGGCATTCAAACCGGACTTTCGTAGCTCTCCAGTTGCGAACATAAGATCAGCAGCATTACCCGATGACTGCCCGGGAGAAAGATATCGATCATCAAGCAGTTGAAGAAGATCTGTTGAGAGTTTTTCTTTCCAGGTTGAAGTATTTAAAAAATCTGAAGAGATTTCTGATGTGCATGAAGCTCCCAGACAGGTTACAGAATCTCCCGGTAGCGAGCAGGATATGTGAGAAGCGGAGTGAGTACTCATAGCTGGATCCAGAGGGAGATACTCTTCTGCCGAATGTGGATCAATTAAACCCGAACCGGCAGGGGGAAGCATAATCTGGATCTCTCTCACTTCAGCAATCCGGGAGATGTTACTGATTTCTGAAGGATGTACCCACCCGGTAATGAGACCAAATGAAGGATCAACGATAGACTGATTGAGGAGAGAGGAGATGTTTTGTGTCCGGCTGTTTGAGAGAAGAGTGATGGTAATGTGGATTTCAGTTTGATTCTGATCATCATACCGAAGCTGGCCAAATCGTTCCATATCACGTGCAATGTCTGCCGTAGTCCGGCCGGGAGGACATGCAGCAGGATCGATCAGTTGAATGATATCGCTTGATACCTTGTTTTTCCACGCATCAGAGAGGGTATGTGAAGAATCAGTTTTCAGAAACGAAATTGGGGATGTTGCGTTGATGGTATTATTTGAGGATGAACCAGTGGTGAGCATGCCCAAAGCAAGTACCCCGGTAAGGAGGAGAATACTGATAATCCGGATTCTTACTGATGTGAATGCCATCGTGAAGTCTGGTCCCCCTGAAGATTGGTAATCAGGCTGGTACTGTATTATATTGAACAGATAAGATATCAAGGAGACATATTTATCAACCCTGTGCGAATCTGGATGCATGGATGTGGAAGGCTATGTCCGGCGAAATATGAAATCCGGCCGGACAGATGCTGAAATAGTAAAAGATCTCTCATGCCGGATTCGAGAGATAAAAACCGTTTCCCCCGAATATGCGGATCAGTTTGCGCATGCAGTACTCACTGAAGCAAAAAACACTCAGAATGCTTCTGGTGATATCCTCTCATGTACCCAGGCCGGAGTCACCATGGGTGAGTTTGGTGTGGGATCAAGAGGCACCGGAGACTTTTATGCACATCGGAAAATTGCGGAAATAATTGGAAAGACCGGAGCCAATGTCGGTGTCGACGAGATGGATGATGCCGGAGTTGTAGAAGCAGCGGGAAAGTATATCGTCTGCACCGTTGACGGGATGCATTCACGATTATCTGATTTCCCATATCTTGCCGGATTCCATGTGACCCGGGCGACACTACGTGACTGTTATGTCATGGGGGCAAGACCTGTGATGCTGTTTTCTGATATCCACGTTGCCGATGACGGAGATGTTGCAAAAATATTTGACTATACTGCAGGGATTACCACCGTAGGAGAAGTCATGAATGTTCCTCTGGTTTCGGGTTCTACGCTGCGTATCGGAGGAGACATGGTAATTGGCGACCGGATGACCGGATGTGTCGGTTGTGTCGGTGTGGCTGAGCACATCACCGCACGACGAGAGGCAAAACCCGGGGATGTCCTGCTGATGACCGAGGGGGCCGGGGGAGGCACCATTGCAACTACCGCTCTGTATTATGGATTTCATGAAATCGTGGATCGGACTATCAACCTGCAGTTCCTCAAAGGAGCAGATGCTCTCCTGAATAGTGAAGTTCTTCCCAAGATTCATGCAATGACTGATGTTACCAATGGAGGACTTCGGGGAGATATCTTCGAGATGGCAGAGACGGCAAAGAGCAGGTTTATTGTCGAAGAGGAAAAGGTTCTCGGGCTTGTGGATGCGAAAGTCAGGGGAATGCTTGAAGAACTGGAGATCGAGCCCCTTGGTGTTTCACTTGATGCTATGCTGGTGGTAGCTCCACAGGAAGCAATTGCAGATATTAGAAGGGTAATCGAGGGAGCAGGCGTAAGAACAGCAGAGATCGGATATGTTGAAGAGGGAAGTGCAGAGCCGGTTCTCATCAGAAATGGAGTCAGAACAGAATTTCAACCCCGTTTTAGAGAAGCAGCGTACACTCCGCTGAAAAAACTTGTCGAGAAAGAAAGCCGCGATTTTGAAGAGATGAGAGCAGGTGTGGATCGGGCTGCTCAGGCAGCGATTAGCAAGAAAAACCTGATGATTCAACGTATCAACAGAAATCACTCATAATTATTGAATACAAGAGTGAGAACTTCTTTTTTTGTTTTACTGGTGACACTATTTTTTTCGCATTGAAAGAAGTCGGCAGATATATAGGGAGAATTTCTTCCGGGGTATTGGGATGACCAAATCATATGAATCTTTATCCCTATCACATCCTGAATACATTATATGGCTGAACCATTGTTGATCGCAAAGGGAGGAGAAGATCTCACTATATTCCCGGAGATGATGAACAGACATGGTCTTATCGCGGGTGCAACAGGTACGGGCAAAACTGTCACTCTTCGTGTTCTCGTGGAGAATTTAAGCAAAATAGGGGTGCCAATATTTCTTGCTGATGTGAAAGGAGATCTCTCCGGTCTGTCAACGCCCGGAGGAAATAATCCAAAAGTCGAAGAGAGGATCAAAAAACTGAACCTGAATAATTTTGTTTATCAGGGATATCCGGTGGTATTCAGGGATGTATTTGGAGAGCAGGGATCCTTTGTAAGAACTACGATATCAGAACTGGGACCAGTACTACTCAGCAGACTCCTGGAGCTCAATGCCACTCAGGAGGGAGTACTCTCAATCATTTTCAGAGTGGCAGATGACAATGCCCTTCTCCTTCTGGATATGAAAGATCTCCGGGCGATGGCCACATTTGTAGCAGATAACGCTGCAGAGATAAAAACCAAATACGGAAATGTCTCACCTTCCTCAATTGGCGCCATTCAGCGTGCCCTGCTTACCCTTGAGGATCAGGGTGCAGATCAGTTTTTTGGAGAACCTGCTCTGGAGATCGCAGATCTCATCCGTAGCGAAAACGGGAATGGAATAGTCAATCTGTTTGCGGCGCAAAGACTCATTCAGTCTCCCCGGATTTATGCAACATTCCTTCTCTGGCTCCTTTCAGAGCTGTTTGAAAATCTTCCAGAAGTAGGCGATGGAGAAAAACCAAAATTTGTCTTCTTCTTTGATGAAGCACATCTCCTGTTTAAAGACGTCCCTAAAGCATTGGAAGAGAAGATCCTGCAGATCGTCAGGTTAATCAGATCCAAGGGTGTGGGCATTTTCTTCATCACCCAGAATCCATCAGACATTCCAGATGATATTCTGGGCCAGCTCGGAAACAAAATCTATCACGCCCTCCGGGCTACTACCCCAAATGATGAGAAGGCGGTTAGATCTGCTGCCCGATCCCTCAGAGTAAATCCATCATTTGACACGATGCAGGCACTTTCAGAACTTGGTACCGGAGAAGTTCTGATCTCAATCCTCAATCCTGAAGGAGTCCCTACACCGGTTGAGCGTGCATTCGTCGTCCCACCTGCAAGCCGTCTCTCTCCTTTGTCCACTGATGAAGTAAAAAAGGTACAAAATTCATCTCCTGATGCCGGTAAGTACGATGTCAAAGTGGATCGGATATCAGCGTACGAAAACCTTGCTGAAAAGGCGGAAAACGGTTCGTCTGATCAGAAAACCGAGGTAAAAAGCCAAAAGAGAAGAACTACAGGGAAGGCTGAAAAAAGCGATGAATCCACAAAAAAACCAAAAGGGAAACAACCAGTGAATGTCGCCGGTGATATCGCAATATCAGTTGCAAAAACCATTGGAACACAGGTAACACGAGAACTCGTCAGGGGAATTCTGGGATCACTCACCGGACCACGGAGACGATAAACCCTCTTTTTTTTCAGTAATAGTACGAAGATCTGAAACGGTAATGTATCGGAATAATTATCAGGTCCGACTGTTGAGATCATGACTGAGGAATTAGATGCGGCAGTTCCAGTCAATACTCATAGGTATTTTCATAATTATCCTCCTGGTTCCCGGAGGATTTGCAGAACCCCTGGTATCTTTAGATCGATCGTTTACGGAAAGATGGAACAACGGGAATATTGCTCTTCCAGATCCCGGTCAGGTTATCTTACCAAAAGGGCCGGGTATCGTGACAATCACCGAAGTCCAGGAACCATGGGTTAAAGCAGGAACTCAGTATGGCCCTGATCAGGTGACATTTTCAAATCCGGGAAAACAAAATGAGATATTTTCGCCCGGGACATTTCTGGGAACTACCTATTATCAGAAAGGAGCAGTGGTAAGTACGAAGCAGGGGATATCAGAAGGCCTTGCTCTTACATCCGTAACCCGGTATTATTCAGAAAGAATGCATGATGAGACACTGACCATCCAGTTACTTCCGGCAATCGTTATCAACACAAATCACCAACTTGCCAACCGGGTAAAACTTGCAGTCAGCTGGGAACCTCTGGATGAAGGGAGGGCTATCAATCCGGGTTGTGATATTACCGGATCCTGGAAAACAAACTGGGGAAATATGAGTCTTGATGAAAGTTATTCATCATTTAACCAAAAATATACCATTATTGGCTCATATGTAAAGAAAAACCAGGGGACATTTCAGGGAGAATTGACAGGTCCGGTGTTAACAGGTGAATGGGCAGAGCCAGATGCAAAATCTCTGGAAGACTCAGGGCGATTTACCTTCTTCTTAAAAGACAACTGTTGTGCATTTACTGGAACCTGGGGAACCGGAGACAGTGATACAAACGGAGGAGAATGGTCAGGGATCAGATACTAGTGTAATGTATCCCTGGATATATCATTCAATTACCCCTATTTTCGAAGATTATTCCGGATGTGTCTTTATCATCGGCGAGACGCTGGGTCAACGAACGGTTTTAGAAAAACAGATTCAGGAGATGACACCACCCTGATATGCAGAGGAGAGAGCCTTCCTGACGAGAAGAGATTGTCCATTAGACGGTTTTATCTCCAGAGTAAAACTTTCTCCAGCCTGAGTCCGGGCAGATTCAGGGATCGTCAGAGTCACCAGTTGCTGTTCACCCGGGTTTATCGTTCCAGACGGAGGTTGAATCTGAGTAATCTGTACCGGAGATGATGAACCGGTTGACCAGAAGTAGGTAATTCCGGTCATATCCTGAGGAGAACCTGCTGCCGGAGCTCGTAAAGTCAGGGTTACCTGTTCAAGGTCGCTTCCATAATATCCATTGAGTGAACCTTCAACAGCAAGGTTGGAATTGTCCCCTGAAGGTGAGGAGGAGTTATTACCTGAGCGAGCAGAACCTGCTGTAACCAGGAAGGAATTATACTGGGGAGAGGGGTTCGCTATGTCTCCACCACGATAATCATCGGGAAGTTCGCTTGAGTAAATTGCAGGCTCCCCGGTTGGGGGACGAATTTCCAGTGTAAATTTTTCACCCGAACGGGGTTGCTGTTCCTGGGGAATCTGGAGAGTAACGAGTTGTTTGTCTCCGGGTTTGATAGTACCTGAAGCAGGGTTGGCAGGAAGAACGGTTATCGGATCAAGGGATCCTGCACTCCAGAGATAACTTACCCGGGGGAGGTACTGGGGATTACTTCCGTCAGTCAGTACAATAGAAAATGATATTTCAGAGAGGCCTTTCAAATATTTTCCAACCAGATTCCCGTCAATTAGTAAAGACGGCTTTTCTTTACTATTCCCAATATCTGTTGAAGTAGTCGGGGAGGTTTTTATCGATGAAGAGGAAGTCTGATTTTGCTGGGCTACAGCCGGAGTAGTAAGGTTAGGAGAGATTGAATCAGGGATCGGAGTCTTTGTTGGTACCACTGCTGTTTTATGAACATCCCCTGCAGATCCACCCAGCGAAGTTGAGATGACCAGAACATAGATCGCCAGCAGCACGATAAATCCTAACAATATACCAGGAATGATAAATTTACGGTAATTGACAGATACATCTGTTCTTGGCACAGGTTCAGGAGTTGCTATCCGACTGAAAGCTTTTTTCACTATCTGATCACGGTTCTGCTCATAGGACAGGTTTCCAGGATCATATTTCAACGCATTTTCATAACAGTTCAGAGCTTCTTCAAACCGTCCAAGTTTAGAGAAGGTGACTCCAAGCGCATTCCACGCTTTATGATTCCTTTCATTCTCAGCTACTGCATCATACAATAACTGTATAGCCTCCTGATATCGCCCGTCCCGATAGGCTTTAAGCCCTTCATGAAACGAATCTTCTAAACCCAATTATGCCACCCTGAAACTGGAATACGTATACCTTTCTCGGGAAAGATTATTAGGTTCCCCTTATGCATCTGCGAGAACAGAATTTTCCATAAGTGAAGAAAACGTAAGGAGAGGCAACAATCAGAGTAAAATTTTTTTCCTGAATTATATGCTGCTAAAGCAATGAAAACAGTGTCGTGCCTATCCTCAAAAGTATATTCCCGCATTACATTCCATAGTAGTCAGATGTATCCGGATCCCACATACAAATTCCCTGAAATATCGCAGGGATCACGAAATAAGTCATTCATTCATCAGATTTCCCATAGCCAGAATCCATTATCAGGAGAACTTCATGACTAATATGCAATCAGATAGCCAAGCCACGTCAGTCGGGCAGACCGGAGGCAAACTCGTAATCAAAGGGGCAAGAGAACATAACCTGAAAAACATTACCATTTCAATACCCAGGGATCTTTTTGTTGTAATAACCGGACTATCAGGTTCAGGAAAATCCACTCTGGCATTTGACACCATCTATGCTGAAGGACAGCGCAGATATGTCGAATCTCTTTCATCCTACGCCCGTCAGTTTCTCGGACTGATGAATAAGCCCGATGTGGATAGTATCGAAGGTCTTTCACCTGCCATCTCCATCGAACAGAAGTCAACCAGTAAAAATCCCCGATCCACCGTAGGAACAGTGACAGAGATCTATGACTATCTCAGACTTCTCTATGCAAGAATCGGGATAGCATACTGTCCGGATCACAATCTCCCTATTATTGCCCAGTCACCAGAGAAAATCGCTGAAAAAATCGAAGAGGAGATCTCCGGAACCATTACCATCCTCGCACCCCTGATCAGGAAGAAGAAAGGGACATACCAGCAACTCTTCAAAGATCTGAATAAAGAAGGGTTTGCCAGAGTCAGGGTGAACGGAGAAATCTACCGAACTGACGATGAGATTACTCTCGAACGCTACAAGATGCATACTATCGATCTCGTGCTGGACAGGATGGATGCATCTGATCATTCCCGAATTGTTGAAGCGTGCGAACAGGCGACCATCCGTTCAGACGGGCTGGTAATCGCAGTCGGTGATGACGGGATTGATCATCTCTATTCTGCAAAAATGGCCTGTCCGATCTGCGGGATGACATTTGAAGAACTTCAGCCCCGAATGTTCTCCTTTAACAGTCCATTTGGAGCCTGCCCTGAATGCAAAGGGCTTGGAATCAGAATGGACTTTGATCCGGAACTCATTATACCGGATAAGGAAAAATCCATTGCCGAAGGGGCGATTGCAACGTACCGCAACTTTCTGGACGGATACCGTTCTCAGCTGGTGGGGGCAGTAGCAGATCATTTCGGATTTACCGTACATACCCCCATCAGAGAGCTGACTCCGAAACAGTATCAGGTTCTGATGCATGGCTCTGATGAACAGATCAACTTTCACATGAGTTATAAACAGGGGCAGGGTACCTGGTCACATAAAGGAACCTGGGAAGGACTGCTCCCGCAGGCGGATCGGCTATATCAACAGACCGAATCAGAATACCGGAAACGGGAACTGGAAAAATTTATGCGTATCTCTGAGTGCCCCGTATGCCATGGAAAGCGGCTCAAAGATACGGTTCTTGCAGTAAGAATCGCAGATCACTCCATTGTAGATGTTACTGATCTGTCTATCAGTGCATGTATTGTATTTTTTGAAACGATCCCTCTGACCCAAAAGGAGACAGAGATTGCGAATCAGGTGCTCAAAGAGATCCAATCCAGGCTGCTCTTCCTTCAGCGTGTAGGTCTTGGATATCTTACTCTTTCCCGGACTGCAGGCAGCCTTTCTGGAGGAGAAGCACAGCGAATCAGGCTGGCAACCCAGATCGGAGCGAACCTCATGGGAGTCTTATACGTTCTTGACGAACCTTCAATCGGGCTGCACCAGAGGGATAACAACCGGTTAATAGAGACACTCCGTCAGCTCCGTGATCTCGGAAATACCCTCATCGTCGTAGAACATGATGAAGATACGATCTGTGCTGCAGACTGGGTAATCGATATGGGCCCTGGTGCCGGGACTCATGGCGGAGAAGTGATAGCAGAAGGAAAACCCGAAGATATTGAACAACACCCGGCATCGCTGACCGGAGCATATCTCTCCGGCCGGATGAAGATAGAAGTCCCAGAAAAACGTCGGACCGGAAAGAGATTTATCACTATCACCAACTGCAGGGAGAATAATCTGAAAGGGATAACGGCAAAAATCCCCATGGGCACCCTTACCCTGGTAACCGGTGTGTCAGGCTCCGGAAAGTCCAGCCTGATTTATGATACGCTCTATCCGGCCCTGCAAAAAGCCGTATATCAATCACGGATAGATGTGGGCGTTCATGATGATCTCATTTTTGATGAAGAAGTGGACAAGGTAATTGTAATCGACCAGTCACCAATCGGCCGGACACCCCGATCCAATCCGGCAACCTATACCAAGGTATTTGATGAAATCCGGCTGCTGTACGCCGAGACGAAAGAAGCAAAAATGCGGGGATATAAATCCGGGCGGTTTTCATTTAACGTAAAAGGCGGCAGATGCGAAGCATGTCAGGGTGATGGCCTGATCAAGATTGAGATGAATTTCCTTCCTGATGTCTACATTGAATGTGAAGAATGTAAAGGAACACGGTACAACCGGGAGACCCTGGAAGTTTTGTACAAAGGAAAATCTATCGCCGATGCCCTGGCGATGAGTGTTGAAGAAGCAATGGAGACATTTGGAAATATTCCAAAGATCAGAAACAAACTCCAGACTCTTCTTGATGTAGGTCTTGGGTACATCAAACTTGGTCAGAGTGCCACAACCCTGTCAGGTGGGGAAGCACAGCGTATCAAACTCACCCGGGAACTGTCAAAACGTGCAACAGGGAAAACAGTCTATCTTCTTGATGAACCGACAACCGGGCTTCATTTCCATGACGTCAGAAAACTCATTACCGTTCTTGACGGATTGGTGGAGAAAGGAAACACCGTGATCGTCATTGAACACAATCTTGATGTCATCAAATCTGCGGATCATATCATCGATCTTGGTCCGGAAGGAGGAGATGCCGGTGGTGAAATACTTGCAATCGGAACACCGGAAGATATTGCTTCTGAGCCAAGGAGTTATACAGGACAGTTCCTGAAAAAACTTCTTCCATCCGTTGAAGAGAAAAAACCTGTACCTACTACCAAAAAAACCAGAGCAAAGAAAAAGCAAACCATATGAAAACGATTCATCAAGGTTTTTTGTATGAATCAGGAAAAATGACGCCTAATCAATACTTCCATACACCGTGGTTACCGCTGGGAAAAATCCGATATAAGGAGTCGTCATAGGAAGGAAAATTGCTGAACTGGTAACAACAAAAAGATAAGTCTGATCAATATCGCTCCTCGTACGCACATGATATGGAATGAACAAGAATTTACTTGTTGATGGAAAACTATCTGATCCAGCAAAAATCCCAATAGATCCCGGCTGCTACCTCTTTACAGATGCTGAGGGGACCATCATATACATAGGGAAGGCGAAAAACCTCAGAAAACGAGTAAGTAGTTATTTTCAAAAGAGCGATCACGGGACAAAAACCAGTCTCATGGTGAGTGATGCTGAAGATCTGGATTTTATTATTACCAGCTCCGAAGTAGAAGCACTCATTCTGGAAAACACCCTGATCAAAAAACATCAGCCAAAATATAATATTGATCTCAAAGATGCGAAGAGTTATGCTTTCATCCAGATCAGTGAAGGGCCATTTCCCCGGATAGGAATAGCCAGAAACCGTGGAGGAAAAAAAGGAGGGACGCTCTACGGCCCTTTTGTGTCAGCAGCTGAACGAGATCAGATTCTTGCCTTTATTAAACAAACATTTCACCTTCGAACATGTCGGAAGATAACGAAAAGGGCCTGTCTTCGATCTCATCTGGGAACCTGCTCTGCACCATGTCAGGGCAAGGTGACAGAGCCGGAGTACGAATATCAGATTCGAAACGCCGATCTTCTGCTCAAAGGAAAGAACCTGAATCTGATAGCTGAATTAAAAGAAAAGATGGCTGAATATGCAGAGCGGGAAGAATTTGAACATGCCTTAACTATCCGTGATCAGATTGCAGCTATCGAGCATTTATCAGAACGTCAGTATGTCATGCGCCAGAAACAGGCAAATGAGCACATTATTAATTATCAAATAGTGGCAGGAACCGTCTATCTCATTCTTTTCACGATCGAACGAGGAACTCTCACGAGCAAAGAAGAGTTTGTTTTTCCTGATACAGAAGTTTTTCTTGAAGAATTTATCGTACAATATTACGCTTCCATGAAACCTCCGGGAGAACTTATCCTCCCCGAGACACCGGATGAAGCAATACAGGAATATCTTTCTGATATCAGAGGAGCACGGGTAACGATTACTGTACCTGTCCAGGGTGCAAAGAAACATCTCCTGGATCTCGTCACCCGGAATATTGAAGCATCCTTCTTTTCTGGAAAGATGCGCCTAATTGAACTGGGCGAAGCATTAAAGATGAAAAATCCGCCTGAAGTTATCGAATGCTTTGACATCTCTCACCTTTCAGGTACAGGGACAGTAGGTTCAATGGTATCATTCAGAGATGGAAAGCCAGACAAAGGACAATACCGGCGTTTCAAAATTAAAACTATTGAAGGAATAGATGACTTTGCTGCAATTGGAGAAGTGGTAAAAAGGCGATACAGCAGGCTTTTGAAAGAAGAATTATCTCTTCCGGATCTCATCATTATTGATGGAGGCCTGGGTCAGCTCCATGCAGCAGAAAATATACTCCATGAACTCAAACTCTCAATACCCCTGATCTCAATCGCAAAAAGGGAGGAAGAAATATACACCACTGGTCGTGCTCTTCCTCTTCCAATTCAAAAAAAGAGTCCTGCTTCTCTTCTGGTTCAGGAGATTCGGGATGAAGCACACCGATTTGCTATCTCATACCAAAGACAGGTCAGACTGAAAAAAGCATTATCATGACCAGATTTGAAATCGTATCAGAATATCAGCCGCGAGGATCCCAACCTGAAGCAATCTCAAAGTTAGTCGAAGGATTCAGGAAAGGATATCGAAATCAGACACTCCTGGGAGTGACCGGATCGGGAAAGACATTCACGATGGCAAATATCATCGCTGAACTGAACATCCCCACCCTTGTATTAGCTCACAACAAGACCCTTGCGGCGCAATTATATCACGAATTTCGAGAATTTTTTCCTCATAACCGGGTTGAATACTTCGTTTCATACTATGATTATTATCAGCCTGAATCATATATCGCAAAAAAGGATCAATATATCGAAAAAGATGCACAGATAAACCCAAAAATTGAGATGATGCGCCTTTCTGCAACTGCATCCCTGCTTGGACGCAGTGATGTAATCGTTGTAGCATCGGTATCCTGTATCTATGGTCTTGGTCGGCCTGATACGTACAAAAGTATGGGTTTTGACCTGGGAGTCGGGCAAAAAATTGACCGAAAAGAGATCATCTCCCATCTCGTGGATAATCTCTATGAACGCAATGATATCGAGTTAATTCCCGGACGTTTCAGGGTGAAAGGAGAGATTATCGATCTCGTACCCAGTTATTATAACAATATTATCCGGATTGAACTTTTTGGCAATGAAGTTGATCGGATAACCGAGATAAACCGGATAACCGGTGATGCAGTCGAGAAACTCAGACATGTCTATGTCTATCCGGCAAGCCATTACATCATCCCGGAAGAACAAAAAGAAGCCGCAATTACATCGATATCAGCAGAACTCGAAGAACGACTTCCGCATCTGGGTATGCTCGAAGCACACCGGCTTGAACAACGGACAAAATATGACCTTGAGATGATCCGTGAAACAGGTTCATGTAAAGGGATTGAAAACTACTCCCGGCATTTTGATGAGAGAAAACCCGGAGAAAAACCCTACTGTCTTCTCGATTATTTTCCCAAGGATTTTCTCTTCTTTATCGATGAAAGTCATCAGACAATACCTCAGGTCCGGGCCATGTTCAACGGAGATCGATCCAGAAAAGTTCCTCTGATCGATTATGGATTCAGACTTCCTTCTGCATTTGACAACCGACCACTCAGGTTTCATGAATTTGAAGGATATCTGAACCATGTAATCTATGTATCAGCCACCCCGTCTGATTATGAAAAGGACCATTCAGAACAGATCGTGGAACAGATCATCAGACCAACCGGTCTCGTTGATCCGGTGGTTGAGGTCCGGCCGATAGACGGACAGATGGAAGATATCAGGTCAGAGATTGAAAAGACGATTCAACGAGGAGATCGCATTCTTCTGACTACTCTGACCAAGAGATTAGCAGAAGAACTCACTGAGTACCTTGAAACCCGGGGAGTAAAGACTAGGTATCTTCATTCAGACATCGACACCCTGGAGAGGACAGAGATTATCCGGGAACTCAGATTGGGAGTTTTTGATGTTCTGGTAGGCATAAATCTTCTTCGGGAAGGTCTTGACATTCCGGAGGTAGGCTTTATCGGAATTCTTGATGCGGATAAAGAGGGGTTTCTCCGGGACGCACGAAGTCTTATCCAGATTATCGGTCGTGCTGCCCGTAATGCTGACGCATATGTGGTGTTATATGCAAATACCATCACAAGATCGATGCAGACCGCTATGGATGAGACAAGTCGGAGAAGAACTCTTCAGATTCTCCATAACAAAGAACAGGGAATCATTCCCCAGACGATAAGAAAACCAGTCAGGGAACAGGAGGTTGAACTTTCTGAAGGGAAACCCGTACCAAAATCATCCATCCCTGCAATGCTTATCGATTTAGAATCACAGATGAAGACTGCTGCACAACGTCTAAACTTTGAGGAGGCAATATTGCTTCGAGATCGGATAGCTACATTGAAAAAAGAACTGGAAAACCAATAAACGGTTTATTTTTTTTTGCGAAAAAAAGGTTATTGAACGGTGATAAACCCTTCTTTTACTTTTTCTGAAGTGCCTTCATCACTGAAAACCTTCAGGGTGACGGTGTAGTTACCTGATCCAGAATACACATGTAACGGATTCTGGTCATATGATGCAGTCTCATCACCAAAGTCCCAGAACCATTCAGTTGGGAATCCTTGCGATTTGTCTTCAAACTGAACACTCAGTGGTGACTTTCCTGAAACCGGGTGGGCAGTGAAGTCAGCGACAGGCTGTTGGAAGACGGTTATAGTCTCATATGCGTAATCCTTCGCAATGAAGGGTTTTTCTACCTGATGAGTGATCTGATACACTCCGGGAGCGGTGTAGATGTGAGTCGTATTTTTGGAAAGGGATCCTTTCTCTCCATCTCCAAAGACCCAGCCCCATGCCACACCATCGGTGTTGAGTGAACAGTCGGTGAACTCAACGGTCAGACCAGGTGGAACCGTACCACCCAGCGGCTTTGCCATGAAACAGGCGATTGGATCTGTTGTGACCTGAATATAGTCAGTCTTTTCAATACTTACCCCACCTGGAGCTGCAGCATTGAAGGTGGTCAGTTTCACCGTGTAATTTCCAACTGTTGCATAGTAATGAACAGGTTCACGAACCTTGCTCATCTCACCGTCACCAAAGCTCCACAGCCAATCGGTCGGGCTGTTTTTGGTGAGATCCTTGAATGCTACCGGATACTTCGGAGGCACACGAACGCGATCTGCTTCGAAATCCGGCTCTGGCGGAATGACAAACACTGGCTCAATCGTATGATCAGAGCTGATATTCGTGAAGGTATACGGGTTAATTGGCCCGACAGATGAATTATCCACGATAAGATCATACAGAGCATTTCCTGAATCAGGTGTCATGGTGAACGTCTGAGACGCTCCACAGTTTACCTGAACAATGCCTCCGGTTCCTGCTGGCTCAATGGTTCCACCATTAGACTGGTTTACCAGAATGGTATACGTCTTTACCTGGAATTCGCTGTGGATTGTGTGATCCGCAGTCACGTTGGTGAACGAATATGTGTATGGACTACTCTGGGATCCCAGACTCTTTCCATCAACAATTACGTTGCCAATGGTGTGACAGGAATCTGCAGTTATGACGAAATTTGCAGATCCTCCGATGGTAACATTCTGAGGTGTTGATGGACTGATTGACCCACCAGCCCCTGCAGACGGGGTGATAGTATAGGCATACTTCTGGAATGAAGCATTGATGGTATGATCTTTTGTTACATTCGGGAAGCAGTACTCAAACGGACTTGACTTATTCCCAAGATCATCACCATCTACCTCAACACTGGAGATAAAGTAGTTGGATGATGCGGTAATGTTGAAGCACTGAGTGTTCCCGAAGGTAACATTGACTGTGCCATTTGGCTCGATCACACCGCCCTGACCGGCAACCGCCGTGATGGTCAGGACGTCAGGCCGAAAATTTGCAACAATCTCGTGGTTTTCGGTAACACTAATGTTGTAAGGGCTTACCGGTCCCTTGGAGATACCATTGTCAATAATCTCTGCGAGTTGATATCCGGAGAAGGCAGTTGAAGTGAATGAGAGGTTCTGCCCATACGTTGCGGTGGAATTACCGGAGGGAACAATCATACCTCCTTCAGTGGCTGAAGCCGAGATGTTGAACCATTGTTTATCAAATACTGCATGCCAGGTGAGGTTTGACTTGAGATTACACTTGTAATAACTCGTTGTAAACCCTTCAGCCGATGACATGTAGGGGTCCCCTTCTTCCTCATCCCAGGTCAGATCTTTCAGATAATATCCGGGATCTGCTACCGCAGTAGTATTCTGGGTACATCCACCGAAATCGGCCATGTAGGGAGTGGAAGGTTCGATTCTTCCTCCTTCAGAACTATTTGCAAAGACCCAGACCTTGGTTGGACGGAAGGTGCAGTACAAGGTATGATTGTACGTCATCCGTGAACCCTGAATGATATAGGAGGGTGCATAAGGAACCGGAACACCATCTTCCCAAAGCTGCTTTACCTGATAATCAGCATCCGGAACAAAGCTATAGGCGACACTATCATTTCCATATTCATAGAACGTAATGCCAGCGTTGTTCACTGATCCACCTTTTCCTGCTGTTGCATTCACTGCTACCTGTTTCTTCAAAGAAGAGACATACAGGGTTGCATTGCCCAGGGTTTTCTCATGGGGATACGTGATACTGTCAAGATCATAGGTAATATTGAATACAGGTTTTCCTTCACTTGTCCGGTTTACACTCAGGTTATGCACCAGATATGCCGGATGTTCTCCTGAGAGATTGAACGTCATTGTCTCTCCGGCAAGAACCGGAATAACTCCGGATGGCTGAATCACTGAGTGTGCATCAGATGATGCCTGTATGAAGTAGGTTGCCCGATCCAGATTGATAATCTGACCCCACTTGGATGGTCTTCCCACAAAGAGAGTGGTATCAACAGTAACCGTAGTTGGAACATTCATAGGCATACGGTCAAAGGTTACATTCACAATCTTCTGGGCAGGGAGACTGATCCAGCATGGTGTCCGGTTCTCCTGAACAATACCATCATAGGTCACTCTGGCACCTTTTGCAATGTCCAGATCCGGATGGTCATCATCATCAACACTGGTTTCAAAGTACACCTGGACAAAGTTGGTGTACGGTTCCATCTCAACTTCAACAGAACTTGGGACTGATGCTGTCACATTGTGCATGCCTACTTTTGGATAATACCGGTCTTTGAAGAACAGGTACACATATGACCCTGCATACAACTGTTGTGTAGTGGTGGAGTTTCCAATTGCACCATTGGTGAATTTCATGCCATCCGGAAGCATCATTTCCGTTGAGACAAGACTGTCCACTTTTGCAGTTGCTTCTTCAGAAGTCCCGGAAAAACCACTCAGTGCAGATTCAACTTTTGCAATCGTTGCAGACTGTTCATTTGCATCGATCTCATCACTCAGTTTCCAGATGAAAACATCAGCACTGGTTGGTTCACTCTTGAATGTTACCGGGGCAGTCTCCGGGATTGGATCCAGGGTCAGCCGAAGTTCTGTTACATTTCCTGCAGTGACTTCAGCGGTTCCATTCTTTGGATAATACCCGGTACGAGTAATATTATAGATATAGGTACCTGGAGGGAGAGACTCAACAGATGCAGGAGTTTTACTGTAGATCTGACTGGTTACATTCGGGATTTCCCGATGAAGAGTCAGGTCTGCATCAGACGGGCTTGTATCAAGATGAATGGCACCATATACCGGATTGTTCGGTGTAAGGGTTACCGTGGTGAAATTCAGATACGTACCTGGGCTGACCGTAAAGGACTCATTCCACCAGGTTATGAACCCGTATTTTTTCAGGAATAACCGATAGGTACCGGGATCAACAAAAAACTCACGTGGAGTCAGTCCCTGGGTATCAGATACTGTTAGATTATCTGGCGTAACCGAAACATTAGTGAGGTAGATCTCTGCACCTTCCGGTACAGAGTTTATGAACACTACCCCTTTCTGTTGTGGCGCCGCCATACTACCGGATATCAGGAATGCCAGAATCAGCAGTCCGATAATATACGGATATGCAGTTTTGTATGCCATAACTTCACACTTCCCCAATAAATCATTCATGAATGAAGGTAATCCCCGTGACGCATACCTTTTATGGATGCAACTCGCAAGAGGAGTTAAACAGGGTTATATTTCTCATTATATATATAGATGTTGAAATATGCCAGATTTTTAAGGCATTCAGAATATCAAAAGTGTATGAATTGTGTTATTCAGATTCGGATTCGATACAGGGTTAATCAAAAAAGCAAAATAATTGCAATGCAAAGTGCGATTTATCATTAATAATTCGAGGAAAAAAGAGAGGATGTTAAACGACCACTACGTATGCGACTCGTTTCTTCTCATTCACTCCAGCTTCATTCCGGACAGTAAGCGTAACTGAATATTCTCCCGGTAATGCATAGGTATGGGATGGTGCTCCTGGAGAGGTGAGGAACACATTCGTCCGGTCTCCAAAGTCCCAGTACCATTCAGTCACATTTGACTGGTTCGGAGTGAAATCCTCAAACTGGACAGTTAAGGGATGGGTACCACTATATTTCTTCCCAACAACCCCAAAGTCAACATCCTTGGGACGGGTTTTATTCGTAATCTCTATCTGTTTTACTGCGGTACCAGACTGACCATCCCAGTTCGTTCCAGTCATGGTAATTGTGTACCACCCTGCAGCGGAATAGGTGTGTGAAATAACTGATGAGTTAGTTGTAGTAGAGTTGCTATCTCCAAAATTCCAGATCCAGGAGATAGGTTCACCTTTTGAGGCATCTATGAAGGTAACCGGCTGGTTTACAACACCCCAGTCAGATGGATCAATAATAAAGTCAGCGATAACCGGACCCTTTACCTTGATGTAATCCGGCATAGTGGTATTTCCTGAACCGTAGGGGTTTGTTACTGTCAGAGTAACATCATAGGATCCGGCAAATTCATACCCGTGTGACGGGTTTGTTTCATTTGATGTTTTTCCATCCCCAAAGTCCCAGAACCACTTGTTAATCTCCGGGCCTTCGGATTTATCAGCAAACGCAACAGTCTGATTGGTGGTTACGGTTCTTGGATTCCCTTCAAATTTCGCTACCGGAATCTTAATCTCAGAAATGTTCACAGGGAAGGTTGTGATATTAGAGCTTCCATAAAATGGATTGCTTACATTCAGTGATACGTTATATATCCCGAAAGCCGGGAACTGGTGAATTGGATTCTGCTGGGTTGAAGTCTGATTATCTCCAAAATTCCATGACCAGTTGGTAACTTGAGATGCAGGTGTAGAAAGGTCTGTGAAATTAACCAGCAGAGTACTGTTTACTTTGAAGGTAGCATTTGGTGCAAAGTTTGCAACCAGAGGAGATCCAACCGATATGTATGAAGTTTTTTGTTTCACTCCTGATGACCCTGATGATACATTCCAGGCAGTTAATGTGACATTGTAAACACCAGCCTGGGAGAAAACATGAACGGGGTTAATATCAGTGGAGTTTGCCTGTCCATCACCAAAATTCCAGGTCCGGTTGGAGATCGTAGAAACAGGAGTGGAATTATCAGTGAATAACACCGTAAAAGGAGCTACCCCTGCAGTCCGGTTCGCATTAAAGTCTGCAGTGATTCCGGTTGTCAGGGTAACAATCTGAGTATACAGATTTGACTCATGACCAAATCCATTTCGGGTAACCAGATCTACACGATACGAACCGGGCTGGTTATACACAAAGGTAGGTCGCGAACTGGTTGTATTGGTTCCGACTACATTGCCTGATGCATCATAAAATTTCCAGTTCCACTGATCCGGAGTGTCAGTGGAATTATCCTGGAATTGGACGGTCAGAGGGAAACTCCCGTACGATGGGGTATAATTGAAAGCTGAAGTAAGGTATTCATAAACCCGGATCTGTTGTACTGATGTGTTGGATCCGCCACAGGTCCGGTTTGAGATAGTCAAAGATACATTATAGATACCTGCGGTGTATTGACCAGTAACATTCTTGTAGGTGTCAGTGAGGCCATTACCAAGGTTCCAGTCATAATATGTTCTGACATCAGTTCCAACTGATGTAGAATTCATTACCACTGTCGCTTTATCGCCTCTAAAGATGAATATGTCCTCTGATGGTTGTCGGGTAAAGTTTGCATAGAGGCCGGTTACATCAATGGTCTGATTCGTAAGGTTCGAAATTTCGTACGTGTCATTGTACCCGATCATCGTGACATTGTATGACTGAGGATACTGGAATGCATGAGTGACACTGTTTGTGGTAGTGTTTACTACAGTCACTCCGTCTCCAAAGTTCCAGTCCCAGCGATCAATGTTACTTCCTGTAGAAGAGTTATCCCTGAAAGTTACATTTACCGGAAATGCAGGGCATGATTCTAATGCATACGTATAATTCGCCGAAATATTTTTGTACCCGATCAGAAGTTTTGAAGTTGTATTGCTTCCCCAGGAGGACGTTGCGGTCAGATTCACGAGGAATCTTCCTGGGTTCAGGTAGTCGTGATAGATGATTGCACTGTTGTTGGCTTCAGAAGGAGACCCATCACCATATTGCCAGGTATAATTTGTAGCATTTGTGGAGTTATTGTGGAACTCAGCTAGGAAGGGAGTCACATTTTTCGTATAATTCCCGGCGATCCAGAATGCAGCAACAGGTGAAGCATTTACCGTAATCGCTGAACTATTACTTGAAGCGAGAATATATTGTGAATAAGTCTTCGGAGTATCAGTCTGAATTTTACGGGCCGTAACTACAACCGTATAATTTCCTGATGTCGCATATTGATAATATGTAGTTACATTGTTAGCGACAGTTCTGTTCGCAGAATTGTCCCCGAAGTTCCATTCAAATTCATTTGGGATAGGACTGGTGGCATTTGGTATATAGGTAAAATTCACCAGATTAGCAATTCCAGTGGGACCATAGGAGAAATTGCCATTGATAGTTAATGTAGCGTTAAACGTACAAGACTCAGTTTTCGTTGGATGCGGTGTAGTACTTACGTTTTCCGCTACACAGGTCAAAGTATAGACACCAGGATTCGTAAAGGTAAAATTATCGTAGTTTTGAGGAGATGATGTAAAGTTATCAAATGACCCAGGTCCACCTTGAACCGGCCTTATTGACCAAGTATAGTTATCAACAGAATAGGTACTGGGCCCTACATCTGCCCAAAAATTCTTCACTACCGGACCATTATCAATCGGAAATGTATAGTTTTCTGAAACAAGGGTAAAATTGATGTCCCCAAAAGCTTCAATTTCCATGTCCCCGGCAGAAACAATGCTCCCCCCGCATACAATACCAAACAACAATAAGAAGAGAATAATCCTCATTGATCCTTTTGTAACCATTATCTTTTCACTCCCCACATCAGTCACATCCGATCCTGACTGTTTAATCCCCTAATCCTTCACCTGACTTTTCAGGATAGAGGAAACTCACAGAAACCTTTCGGAACGCGATATATAGAAGATCATATTCTTCACATAATATAAATATTATCATATCTTTCACCTAATTCGTCTGAACAGTCACTAAGTCCAACCAGAGAACCTATCACCCTCAAGATGAAACATATCTGTATGGCAGAACCTACCAGGGTGCAGTTATCAACAAACAAAGGAGATATCCTGATAGAACTTTATGAAAACCTTCCGATTACCACGGGTAACTTTGTGAAACTCGTATCCGAGGGATTCTACAACGGACTCGTTTTTCACCGGGTCATCGACAATTTTATGATTCAGGGGGGATGTCCAAAGGGAACTGGCACTGGCGGGCCCGGATACACCATTAAAGATGAGATTACCGTAAGCAACCGCAACGATCGGGGAACTATTTCAATGGCGAACGCCGGACCAAACACCGGGGGAAGTCAGTTCTTCATTAATCTTGTAGACAATAAGCATCTTAACCGTGGGCACCCGGCATTTGGAAAAGTTATCAACGGGATGGATGTTGTCGATGCCATCGGTAAATCCAAGGTTGACAGAAATGACCGGCCAAAGGAAGATGTCATCATCCAGAAGGCAACGATTGTCGAGTAAATAAAAGAGTTAATGTAAACTGAAAGATTCGGATTATTCCGAACCTGATTCAGCCTTTTTTTCTGGTTTTGTGTACTTCTCGACATACTTGATCTCATTGACGCCTTCGACAAGATCAAATATTGAGATCGTGATATAGGGTTTACTGCTCACAAAACGGCGGCTGTATGAGTAAATTCCTGCTGGAAGATCAATAGATGCCACGCCATCTGCAAGGGAGACTTCTGCATCAATCCCTGAGAAGATACTGATAAGTCCCTTAACCTGCTCTGCGGGTTCTTCAACAACAGCCTCTATTTTGAACGAATAAGAGAGCGTTTGTCCTGCCAGAGGGTGATTGAAATCGACCAGAACACGGTTTCCGATAATTCTGACAACAGTGCCTTCACCCGTGTCAGGGATATTCACACGCATACCTTCTGCGGGCTTCTCTTTAAAGACCTTCTTTTCAAATGAGCGCATGAGCTCCTGCTCACGCTCACCAAAGGCCTTTTCTGCAGGGATCTCTACAGTCCCTTCATACCCGACATCTTTGCCGATGATAGCTTCATCAAGACCGAGAAGAATCTGCTGCTTCCCTGCACATACTGTCACGGGCTCATATTTCTTGTTCTCGTCGTATGTTCCAGATTCGCGTGCATCATCTTCGCGAGTTGTATCAAATACCATCCCGAAACTTCGGCCGGTATAACTGATTTTTATAAAGTCTCCTTCCTTGACAGGCATTCTTGGTTCCTTTATTAAATGGGGAACTAAATAGATAAAGAGTAGGATAATGCTGGAGATCGAAATTAAAGTCCGGGTCCCGGACCTTGAGAGCATCAGAAACCGGATTACTGCATGCGGAGGAGTCCTGACTGAGCGCCTGACCGAACATGACTCATATTACAATGCCCCTCACCGGGACTTTGGGATAACAGATGAAGCACTCCGACTGCGACAGGCAGGAGGGAAAACTGTCGTCACTTACAAAGGTCCGAAAAGCACTATCCTTGGATCGAAAGTTCGTGAGGAGTTAAACCTGGATATATCTGATCCGAAGACCTTTGACAAAATCATAACCAGCCTTGGTTTCAAACTTGTAGCAGTAGTCCTGAAAGACCGGGAATATTATCAGTACCAGGATTATACCATCTCCCTGGATACGGTTGAGGGGCTGGGAGATTTCGTAGAAATAGAACTTATCACCGAGAGTAATGCTGAACTGGCAGCCTCACGGATTGATACCACTGCAAAAGAGATGGGAGTAATAGGAGAACGGATAACCTCCTCCTATCTTGAACTTCTCCTCTCTACACAGTAAGAAGTTCAATCTGGATATCTTTTGCATCTTCACCAAAGTGAATCATTGCACAGTTACCCATTGCTGCAGGTCCGGGGTTCACTGCCTTAAAACCTTCACCCTCATAGATGCCCCGCTGCTCATGAACATGTGCGCAACAGATCAGATCAAACTGTTCCAGATATTTGCCAACACTTGCTGACCCGACGTGATTCCCGCCTATCTCATCAAGAATCCCCTGAGGAGGAGCATGAGAGATCAGGACATGATGAGTTGCCTTTTCCATCCGGCAGACGGCCCCCTTGAGAAGATCGTCAATCTGTTTATCAGTTAGTTCATTTGGCGTTCCGAAAGGAGTTGGGTTTGAACCCCCAACACCAACAAGAGAGAGTTTTCCCAGGTTCATCGTTGAACCATGGAGATTTACACTGCTCGACTGCTCAAGAGCATCGACGACCTCTTTTGGATCACAATTCCCGGGAACAGAAAAACAAGGGACATCAATACGCGAAAAACAGGTATCCACATCTTTGGATGTCCCCATATTGGTAATATCCCCTGCGATAAACACGATATCAGGATTGAGTTCCATAAATGACTCAATCTTACCGTATTCACCATGCAGATCTGCAAGCAGGAGCGCTTTCAACATGAGTACTAATATGGAACCCGTCTAAAAAATCTTAACTCAGGTTCGTTCCATGAACCAGTTACTTTTCCAGACTTCGCCAGGGATCCTAAAGATGCCTGAACCTGAGAAATTACCGGAGTGGAGCGTGTTCCGGCTAATGGGGTGCCGGGCAACGGAATAAACCGATGCGCATGAACGAAGCCTTTTTTACAGACTTCTAAAACCAGTTCAAGGGTCTCTTCCTGCTCCTCTTCAGTCTCATCAGGAAATCCAAAGATGACATCAACTACCGGAACCAGCCCTCCATCACAGGTATGATCGAGGGCGCAAAGCGCATCGTTGCAGGAGTGACCGCGGTTGAGGCGGGTAAGTACAGAATCACTCCCGGATTGAACCCCAATATGAAGTTTTTTGTTGCTGCAATAGGTCCGGATGAGATCAACTGCTACAGGAGTGATCCATTCAGGTCTGACTTCACTGGGAAAGGTTCCAAAATACACTTCCCTGGATAATTCTTTGCTGAGAACAGTAAGCAATCGTTCTACTTTATCAAGGCGGGGTCTAATCCCATCGGACCCATACGCAAGTGCGTTTGATGTAACCAGTCGGATCTGGTTGAAGTGTGATCCCATTTCGCGGATAGAATCGATACTGCGATGCCGCATTCTATGCCCAAACATGCAGGGAGTCTGACAGTATTTACACGCATATGGACATCCCCGGCTGATCTCAATATACCCTTTATACTGAGAGAAACAAGGGTATGCATCCAGATAGACACTATGATCAACCGGTATGTAACCCTCTCTGGTTGCAACACCGGGAGGAACAGGTAACTTTTTTCTGATAGCATCGAGAAGACGCGGGACAGTAAACTCTCCTTCACCAATCACCACATAATCAGCAACATCAACTAATTCCTGATGACATGCAGTTGCATGAGGGCCGCCTACCACCGTTATGCTTGAAGTGCCTGCAATTTCTTCAAGAAGACCGGGAGCCTGAATTGAATTCAGACTATAGAGAGTGACATCCCCACCCGGAGTTGGAGAGGGAGTGAGATGATATCCATGTTTTTCACACGCTGCAAAGAGAGTGGAAAAACTATTCCGTTGAGAAGTAATCTCCCGCCAAATTATCTCCATGTGTGTCCTAAATTTCTCCAGAATGGAGCAAAAACAGAAAGTCAGGGATAAGAATTACATCCGCTGACGAAGCTTTAATGTTTTTTCCGCTATTTGATAGATGTTACCATCAAAATACTCAGCATATACCCGGACCAGATCCGGACCATCAGTTCCATCGAGGATCACTTCACTTTGAACTTCAGGTTTGAGAGAGAACCGTTCGATCTTCCCGTCACTGCGTTTCATTACAATCCAGGAACTCTTCACCATCTTTTGCCCTTTTCCCCCTGAGAAGAACACATGAATTTTTTTGTCAAGTTGATCTTTATCATTAATCTGGGCAGATACGGCATTATCAACAGGAGGTGCCGGATATTCTTCCATACTGCCGGCGTCTGATCCGGATGCGGAAGTTACAGAGGATTCTGCCTGACTGGCTCCAGTACCCGATGATGACTCTTTTTGCTGAGTGCATCCGGAAAGGAGAACGGCAATGAACAGGATGATCACAATCGCACATACCGATTTTCGCATACTGATAATATCATGGGAGATCGGGTTTTAAGATTTCCTCTGCTATGAAATGTATGTTAGGATCGTGCCAGATACGGAAGAAAAGGAAAGCCGGAATGTTAAAATACATTTGCTTCAGTGTATACAATCACTGAATCACGAAGGATTTCAAAGGGTTTTACTTCCCGGGAATGGGCAGACATTCTCATCTTTACCACTTCAAGAGCCAGATGGATATCTGATATCTCATCACCTCGAGCGTAACGGAGTAAAATTACGGTGTCACTGAGATATTCTATCAGATTATACCGGCTGGAGAACTGATTACCTTTGTCTGCTTCACTGGTGAGAAGAGAGGTACAATTGAGATCTCTTAGACTTTCCAGAAACCTCATCATCTCACGCCTTCTGGTTGCATCATCATCAAAGAGATCTTCAAACAGAGACACGGGATCAATAACTACTCTCTTCGCACCTTTACGCCTGATAAGTTCAGGTAACTCATTTTTTACACTGTTTATGGCAAGGTTAAAATCAGAGGGGTCCAGATTTACAATGGTCAGGGATTTGCCTAAATAGGGCGTGATATCCCAACCTTTATCGCGCATATAATATTCTATACGATTGGTTCGTTCTTCGAGAGTTATGTAAATCACATTTTCCTTATTTAACAGACCAGACCAGAGAAAATACAGCGCAAAGTTAGTTTTCCCACATCCATACTGTCCAATAACCGATGCAACGGTTCCAGGGATCAGTCCACCGGACAACATCTCATCAAGCCCTTTGATGCCAAATGTGATCCGATCGGTATTCATATAATCACCCTGATATTACTCACTTCAAACCCGCGTCCTGCTGTGATACGAACAGCAAATTTCACCATTTCCCGATCTTCAAGGTGAATCATCACACCACGGAATTTCTCAATATATAATACGCGCTGACGTTTGGCAGTGGAAGATTCTTCCCATCTGAAGTGAATAACCGCATCAACAGCATCTGCAACCTCAATCTCCTGCCATTGATTTAAAATTCCTTTTGTAAGAATCAGGTAAAAAGTCGTATCCCATTTTTTCGCAACTCGCTGAAGACCCCGTAGAAATGCAGTGAGATCCGGCCAGGTTCCGGATGCAATATGTTGTGTAGCGATTTCCGTTAAAGAATCCAGAATTACCAGACTTTCCCGGGGCACTTCAGATAACATATACGCGAGTGTCGTCAGGACATTATCATGGATCTTACGACGTTTTTCCATCCGCTCGATAATATCTTCATAATCCGAGTACCAGCTTATGGGAACCAGGCTGGAATCAAAATAGATATCAGAGAGGTCATCAAACTGGACACGATCAATATTAGTAAGGAGGTCCGGAGCAAATGACTGCCCGATTTCACGAAGAATGTCTTCGCGCATCTTGGTTACAGTAATATACCTGATGTCATGGGGGATGAGGATCTGGTTATCCACCGGTGGCTGATTCATTACCAGAGACAGGTTAATGAGAGAAGTATAAGCGAATTCGATCTTACCAGACCCGATATCTCCCTTGAGAAGTATGACTGAACCGGGGGGGACTCCACCCCCAAATACAGGATCAAGAGTTGAAAGACCAGTTGGCATATGCCTTTTAAGTTCAGTATACATCCTTTCCCCTGGAAACTGTAAGTTAGGAGTAGTTCCCCATAATTATACTTATATTCTTTCTTTCCATCCCACCCGTTTCGGAAGCGGGAATATCAAATAACCATTATAATCAATCATATGAACAAAAAGGTGAGGTTTTACCTCCTGAATCTCAAAGGTCCTCAACACGATGCTCATATGGATTCCTCACCGTTTTTATCTAATGATAGCATATTACTGTTCATTAATATCTGGTGTGAAAAGGGTCATCACAATCAGTAGGAAATATCATGGTGGGGGGGGCAACCGAAGGGACGAATAAACCGGAATCTAACTCCGGATCGAAACCGAAAAAAAAGACTACGATTACCATTAAAGTTCCTCATATTTCATTAACCAGAAAATCCACAAAAGAGAAAGAAGATACCACAAGTAAGGCAAAAGCGATCATTCCTCCTAAAAAGGAAGAAAAGCCCAAAACTCCCAAAACAAAAAACGGAGGGGAGAAAGAACCTGCCTCTCCTTCAAAAATTACCCGGATAAAAATTGGTCACCTGCTCCAAAAGAGTGACGAACCTACCTCTATTACCCAGAAAGAGATGAAAAGTGCTCTGGGAACTGAGGCAGAGAGCAGAGATCTGAATTTCTCAAGTAACTTTATCAAAAAATTTACCTTATCAAGAAAAGCAGGAATTGAAACCTACTCATTTGAGAAACATGGTTCTCTTGTTGATGTAGAGATGCCCCCCGGATACGAGCTAGTGCGTGAATACTGGGCAGATCCGGGGAGAGCTCTCGTATATATTGCACTTAATATGAATTCCCGGATGAAAGAGTACCTGCTGTTTGAACCGGCACTCACCCCATTCGAATATGAATTATTAGAGCGGCTTCATGAAGATCTTCGGGATGTCCTGATTCTAACGGATGAAGAAATCGGAATAGATCGGCGGTTTCTCCTGATATCCAAAGTCCTGGATCTATTGAATTATTACGGAATTTCTTTGGATCAGCGATCCCTTTTTAAAATTGAATATTTCCTGGTGAGAAATTATCTTGGGTGGGGCAGAATCAACGCTCTGATGATTGATCCCTGGATCGAGGATGTCTCATGTGATGGGGACAATATTCCAATCTTTTTATTTCACCGAAAAGAACAGAATATTAAAACTAACATCCAGTTTGAGACAGAGGCACTTATCTCACTGGCAATAACTCTCGCCCAGCGATCAGGAAAACACATATCTTCGGCAAATCCGCTGATCGACGCAACCCTGCCGGAAGGCTCCCGGCTTCAGCTCACCTTCGGCACCGAAGTAACCTCACGCGGTACATCATTTACCATCAGAAAATTCCGCGAGCAGCCATTCACTCCAATTGACCTGATGGAGTTGAAGACTTTCAACCCGGATATGCTCGCCTATTTCTGGCTGGCTATTGAGAATAACATGAGCCTGGTTTTTATCGGAGGAACTGCGTCAGGAAAAACCACTTCCCTGAATGCAGTCTCACTGTTTATTCCCCCTATGGCCAAGGTCATCTCCATAGAAGATACCAGAGAAGTGACGCTTTTCCATGATAACTGGATTGCCAGCATTACCCGTGATTCAGTCTCCGAGGGAGGGACTGCCGTTGATATGTTCATGCTGCTAAAAGCAGCGATGAGGCAGCGGCCGGAATACATTCTGGTAGGAGAAGTCCGAGGTCATGAAGCCCAAACTCTCTTTCAGGCAATGAATACCGGGCATACAACTTTCTCCACCATGCATGCCGGGAGTGTAGATGCCGCCATCCACCGTCTGGAGAATGAGCCCCTGAATGTGCCAAGAAATATGCTTCAGGCACTCAATATTCTTTCAATACAGAAACAGATTCAGATTGGAGTTGAACGGGTCAGAAGAAGTGAAGAGATCGTTGAGATTGCAGGAATTGATCCGGCTACCGGTAACATCATGGTCAATACGGTGTTTGAGTATGACCCATTGACTGATACGGCAAGATATACAGGGAGATCACAGGTTCTTGGAGATATATCGACCCTCCAGGGATGGAGCCGTGAAACCCTGCTCGAAGAAATGGAGCAGCGTAAGACGGTCCTCATTGCCCTTAAAGATCAGGATTTACGAGACTATATCAGATTTACCAAAGTAATCCAGGCATATTATATTGATAAGGAACGGGTTCTGGAAAACATAAACGATCTCAGCAGGATCGCGACATGAAGGCTGACGACCTTGTAAAGAGATGGATATCACGCAACCCGGAAGGATATCTCGATCTCAGAAAGAATCTGGCATCGATACGGGCAGGGGTAACCGTAGAGCAGTATGTCCGTCAGGCGCTCTTTATTGGTCTGATAGCGGGTTTGCTCGGATCAATGGTCGGCTTTTTTCTTGCTTCATTTTTGTTTTCCTCAAACCTGGGATTAAAACCAGAACTTTATAATGTTCTGAATCTGGACATTCAGGCAGATAGCCCCGGACTTCCGATAATAATCGCCGTCCAAATCATCATTGCAATTGCTGTCTTTTTTATCATAGGATATACTGCATATAAATCAACGCTCGCTTTTCCAACGCTGGAAAAGATGACCCGATCATCAAAGATCAATATGGGTCTGCATAATGCTGTTGCATATATGTACGCGATGCGCAGAGGAGGAGCAGAATTACTGATAATTCTTCGATCTCTTTCTGAAATGTCTGCGATTTATGGCGAGGTATCATATGAATTCAGACAAGTGGTCCGTGATGCTGATTTTTTTGGGTATGATGTGGTAAATGCCCTCAAACACCTGAGTGAAACCACGCCATCCCAGAAGATGCGTGACTTTCTTCAGGATATGTTATCCACTGTGGAAAGTGGCGGCGACCTCGCTCAATTTCTTCAGGACAGGGTCCGCATCCTCCAGGATGAAGCGAAGTTCGAACAAAAAGAGTTTTTACAATTTCTCGGGTTAGTCGGGGAGATCTACGTCACGATTTTTATTGCGGGACCGCTTTTCCTCATTACCATCATGGTAGTAATGGGGATGCTTGGATCCTCTGAGATTATTTTTGAACTTTCTCTTATCGGCTACATTGTCTTGCCTATTGGTTCACTGGTTTTTATTCTTATGATAGATACCATATCCATCAAAGATGAGAATGCTGTAAAATACGTAAAGGCAAAATGGCTCAATCAATATACCGATGTCAGAATCACAAAAACCGAGGGAGAAGAGCATCTGTTTGCCGCTATTGCCCGGTTCGATCAACTCCGGTTTCTCAAACGATGGATGGCCCATCCGCTCAAAGCATTTTTTGAAAATCCGGAGTACTCATTTTATTTCTCAGTTCCCATCGCTCTCCTGTTCCTCATCTGGGTCTTCCTGAATGTAGGTTTTACAGAAACCCTGGAAGATTTTGTCATGGCAATAGATGATCTCTGTATGGTCGCCTTGCTCATTATCCTGATTCCATATGCAGTTTTTTACACCATGTGGAGTCAGCGTATCAGAGGGATGGAATCATTAATTCCTGACTTTCTTGATCGTATGGCAGGAATCAACGAAGTAGGTCTGACCCTGACCCAGTCTATTACCATCATGGCCCGGGCCAATCTTGGTCTCCTCGCTTATGAGATAAAACACATCCAACGGGATATTCTCTGGGGTGCAAATTTTAGTGATGCTCTTGTTAGGTTCGAACTGAGAGTGAGAACTGCACTGATTGCCAGGACCGTTACATTGATCACCAAAGCATCAACGATGAGCAGTTCAATATCTGATCTGCTGCGTATTGCAGCTACAGATGCCCGGATGAGTGAACTTCTGAAAAGAGACCGTTTATCAGAGATGTTCATTTACACTGCGATCGTCTATCTATCATACTTTGTTTTTATCTTTGTTGTAGGAGTTATCACCACACAGTTTCTCGCGGTTCTTGCAAACCAGAGCAAAGAAGGTCTGTCCATGGCAGGACCCCTGGCAAATGTGGGGACATTATCGCTTGTTTCAGTCGATCGCCTTCTTTACCATACCTGTCTGGTTCAGGGAATTTTTTCCGGGTTAATTGCGGGAATGATGGGGGAATCGTCGTTAAAAGCCGGAGTGAAACACAGCTGTATCCTGATAATTGCTGCACTTATTGCATTCAACTTCGCATTCTGAAAAAGGGTTAGTTCCTTCCGTTTGGGCCGGATCCGGATCTCCCGGCACGTGCATGTTCCGATACCGGAAGGATTCCCGTACGGGAACGGGTATGTAACTGGTTTTTTGCTTCCCAGATGAGCTCACGAAAGTGAACTTTGGGCGTCTCCAGCAGTTTCATGAGCGGCAGGGTTGCCCGGTTATCATTGATTTCATAGAGAACTACCGCTATCCAGACTCTGCGTTGAATTGAACCTATATGAAGGAGAGGAATCAGAAGATCTACGATGTCATTTCCAAGTCCGACCAGAGCTTCCGCAGCTTCCGCTGCTCTTGCAGGATCCTCCAGATGAGCGGTAAGCACTCCTACTTCACGTCGTCGTGAATCAACCGGAGCAGGGAAAGTCTCAACAAGAAGTTTGGCTACACCAGGGACTTGACATTTATCGTTTGAATCGCCCTTGCCTCCATTGGCAGCACTCTTCACCAGGCGGGTATTCTCTGCATCCAACCGCAATACCTTTTCAGAAAGAGATGCAATCTCCCGGTCTTTTTCATGCATCCTGTCTTCAAGTGCAGTTAGTTCCCGATATAAGGCATGAACTGACTCCTCTTTCTCTGCCCGAATCGTCTCCTGAAGTTTGATGTACTGAGTTCTCACCCGGTCAACCTCGAAACGAAGTGCTTCATTATTGGTAGAGAGATCATTCACATGGCGATCCCGTTGTATCTGTCCTTGCAACAGTTCTTCTTCCCGATGACGTGATGCAACCTGGAGTTCGGAAATTTCTCGATTTAACAGGGAAATCTGATCGCGATAGTAATCATCCCGCTCCTGTACTGTGGATGCCATCTGGTCGCGTTCAGATACTGCTCTCTCCAGGTCTTCTCTCAGGTGATCTATTTTTGATCCCAGTTCCCGTTCGGTTTCATACGCCTGCTTTTGTATCTGGTCCTTTTCCAGCCTCAAGGCATTCATCTCATGTTCAAACGCAGACCGGGTATCGCTGAGAGACTGTTCCAAATCCTTTTTTTCCTGAGAGAGGCCCTGAAAATGAGACTGGAGGGCCTTATGGGAGGACTCAAGATCTGATTTCTGCCGCGTAATGTCAGCCAGACTATCTTTGAGTGACGTGACTTCAGCCTGATGTTCCTGTTGATTCCGGAGAGTTTTTTGGTGCAGCCCATCCAACTGTTCGTCTTTTGATCGGAGAACCGTTTCATGAGCCAATTTTGCAGAGATCAGATCTTCTTTGTATAATCGAATCTGATCATCACTCACCTTTTTCTGTCTGGATGTTTCTTCCTCTAATTTTTTGATATTCTGCTCAAATTCATAAATTTTCGAGGTCAGATCATTTCTGACAGTTACAAGGTCGGAGATAGTTTGGGATTTTTCTTCGGTATTCTTTTGGAGGATAGAGATTTCTTTTTGGTATCGTGATTCATTCTCCTGAATGGCAGTGTCATAATCCCGGACCTTCCGTTCAGCAGTATTCAGATCAGACTCAAATTTTTTTACCAGAGAATCCCGTTCTTTCAGTTCGCGAGTCCTGATTTGCCGTTCGGTATTAATGAGATGATGAAGGTTTTCTATTGTCTGGCGAGTCTGCTCTTCCTGCAAGGCCCTCTCGGATTCAACATCACGAAGACGGGTATTCATCTTAAGTAACGATTCTTTTCCCGATGATATCTCCCGTTCTTTCTCAGAAATGAGAAGGTTGGTATGGTCCCGTTCCACTCGAAGGGTCTCCTCCAGTTTCAATATTGCTTTAGAGAGGAGTTCATGGTCAGACCGGGCATCATCCTCCTGTTTTTGAAGAAGAGATCGGAGCGTTGCTAATTCTGTAGAACTTTTTTCCAGTTTGCGATCTCTCTCATCTAATACCGCAGTAAATTCGGTTTCACGTTTTTCCAGATCAGAAACTAGGATCCTGACTTTTTCGGTGAGTTGATCTATCATTGACTGATAGGTTTCCCTGACATTTGCTGTCTCCAAAATAAGCGCGTCTTTAGATCCCTCTAATTCTTTGATTTCTGACTCATATCGCCGAGCTGAACGGGATTTTTCGTCCTGTTCATGCTTCAGATTCTTTTGAAGTTCTTCAATCTTCCCTTCAAACTGCTGAATAATCACATCTGATTCATGTTCAAGTTTCGTGATAATCCGGGCGAGTTCTTCATTTTTTTTCTGAAGAGTGATCAATTCCTTCAATATTGATTGTGCTAGATCCATCCCTACCCCCCGCAGGGATTCATACCATACTACATCAAATATTTTCGGAGATTTAAATACTCGTATTTGATCGTTATCAGGAAAAGAGGAAAAAAGTTAATTATCTTATGAAAGAATCAAAGTCTGAATCGGGCCATCGATACAGATATCTGTTCAGCAATACCCGCAACCTGATCAACGATCACTCTGAGTTGGTTTGCTGATGCGGAAGTCTCCCCGGTGGCATGGGCTGAATTAACCGCTTCTTTTGCAGTCTCTTTGAGCATTGCTGAGACCTCATGCATACTACTGGTTATCTCTTCAACTGCTGCTGCCTGCTCTTCATTCATACTGGCAACCTGTTCAATATTATTAGAGATATCCTCTACAGAAGTCACCAGACGACCAAATATCCGGAGAGTATCTGATAACATGACATTACCCTCCTGCACAGCCTTGGATGTTGCTGAAACTGCATCTGTCGCCACCTGAGATTTTTTCTGAAGATTACTGATCATATCAGTAATTTTACTCGCTGATTCGCGTGATTCAAGGGCAAGAGCTTTGACCTCAGCCGCCACCACAGCAAATCCTCTCCCAAATTCTCCAGCCCGGGCAGCTTCGATGGCAGCATTGAGAGCAAGAAGATTTGTCTGGCTGGCAATTTCCGTAATCAACCGGACAATCTCATTAATCTTTTTCATCTCCTGCTGAATCTCACTGATAACGCGATCAACCTCACCTGCATTACGGGTAATCACCCCCATACCCTCTTCTGCTTTGGATGCATATTCAGAACCTTCCCGGGAGAGAACTGTAGACTCCTGCGCAATTCGTGAGACAGATTCAGCTTTTTGAGAGACCTCTCCTACGGTTACCGAGAGATCCTCCATAGCTCTGAGAACCTGCCTGACCCCGGCATCACTCTGTTCCGTGTTTTCCGATACTGCATCAGAGTTATGTGCTACCTGCTCTGAACTGTTTGCTACTTCCTGCACGCTTGCATTTGCCTGTTCCGCATTTGCCGAGAGTTCCATAACCTGCCGGTTGATAAGACTGAATGCATCATTTATCTGGGCACCGATAGAATCAAGAGCATTTTTCAAAATCAGCCAGTCTCCGGAAACGATAGTGGAACTATCAAAACGTGTCGCAAAATCATATTCTGAAAATTTTTGCACAACCCGCATGGATTCTTTCAGAGGTTTATCCACTGATGAAAGGATGCCATTTATTCCGGATGCAATATTCTGAAGATCTCCGGTATACATCCGGGTATCAAGACGGATATCAAAAGACCCGGCACTCACTTTTTCAGAGACCCGGGCAGTCTCGTGATTCAAAGTTACAATCGCTTTTTTTATCTTCTCCATGGATGATCCAATCCCGGTAAGATCATGTTGCACCTGAGACATCCGGGAATCAGATTCTGGAGTATAGAGAGGGGTACTGGTATCACCTTCAGCCAGTCTGGCCAGGGATACAGCGAGGGTTTTGACCTGGGTCTGACAGTATCCGGATTGTTGGATGATGTCAGTTATCTCCTTTGAATCAGTCTGAATTTTTTGTTCTATCGTATCAAGAAGCCGGTTGATGATTTGAGCAATCATCTGTGAATCCTGATCCAAGGCTTCAGGTTTCAAACGTGACGAATACCGGCCTGATGTAATGTCCTTATTTACTGATTCAAGTGCAGATATCAGGTCCATACCTTTCCCTCCGCAGGAGCATACGATATCATTGTGTCGTGCGGGGTTTAATGATGTTTATTCACCGGGATGCAATAGGCAGGTCCCTGCCATAAACGCCAGGCCCTTATCAGACCATACAGGGGACAAATATAAGTAGCTGATCATATGACATCAGGGTAACCTCTTTTATACAGGTTAAGAAACCCCAAATCCACAAATAAAAACAAATATACTGATCTCTGCCCACTTAATAGTTGTACCATAACCAAGAGGAGGGTTGGATGAAAATTGAGGTCCTGAAGGATATCAAGAACGCAGAAGAAGATTATAAAAAGATGATTTCGCAGGCACAGGAACGGCGCAAGACATTAGTTGCCAGTGCCGACCTGGAGGCTGACAACCTGGTCCAGAAGGCTCAGGAGGATGCGGAAGAGTTTAAGAAGCAGCAGATCACGGGTGCACGGAGTCAGGCACAGATAAAGCATGACAAAATCATCAGTGACGGTAAGGCTGAAGCAGTAGCTCTCGAAAGCAGAGGACGGCAGAACCTCGCGAAAGCCGTGGATCTGCTCGTTACACGCTTCAAGGAGCAACTCAATGTTTCACCCTAAACCGATGAGCAGGCTGCTCATCGTCGCATCCAAACAGCAACTCGAACCGGTCATTACCGAACTCTACCGGATGAACATCTTCCATATCGATGATTTCGTTGATAAAGGAGATGATCAGTGGGAAGGGTTTAAGATCGGTATGCCACTCCAGGGAGCTGATACTACATCATCCAGTCTGGTGAAAATCCGATCCATTGCAAGTGCTTTTGGAATTGGAACAATTCAGCAGGATAATGTAGTAAAAGCTCAAATCCAGGAGCTGAAGCGAAGCATCGAACAGGATCTTCCTGCACTCGCTGAAGAAGTAGAACGTCTGCTCTCCCAGCGATCCAAACTCGAGACTACCATCAAGGAGTACGAGCAAAAAATTGAAGCCCTGAAACCATTTGTTGACGCACCATTTGCGATGGATCTTCTGAGCGGATATGACTCTGTCAGTTGTATCGCCGGAACCATCAAAGGGCCAGCAACAATCAGTGTGCCTCATGAAATCTGGGAAAAAGAGCAGAAGAACGGTAAGTTCGTCGTTATTGCAGTCAGAAATGAAGACCTGGCTACAGTAGAGAGAAGTCTTCTGGATCTTCAGCTGCAGAAAGTCACCATTCCTGATGAGACAGGGTTTGCACCTGCGGTTATTGCCGATTATGAGCAGAAGATCACCAGCTTAACGCAGGAGATCGAAACTCTGACAGCAAAGATGACCGGGATCAGAGATCGGCACCAGCACTTCCTGATGTCTGCTGAGGAACTTCTTTCCGCAGATGTTGAGCAGGCAGAAGCGCCTCTCCGGTTTGCAACAACCGATCTTGCATTCACTGTCATCGGGTGGGTCCCAACCGAACAGATTACCAAAGTATATGAGAGTCTGGATCGTGTCTGTGCCGGAAAAGTCTATGTTACTGAACTCGAAGTAGAGGATCACAACGATGGACCTCCGGTTGAGTACAATAATCCGAACTTTTCCCACCCAACCGAACTCTTCATGGATATCTATGCACGACCAAAGTACACAGAGGTAGATCCAACTCTTCTGATGTCCGTGATCTATCCGATCATGTTCGGTCTGATCCTTGGAGATGTCGGGTATGGTCTGATCCTGCTCGCAATGAGTTTCGGCCTTCGATCCATGGTCAAAGGTAGTGAACAGGGCACTCAGCTCATGAATGTCCTGCGTAACTGCAGTGTCAGCAGCATCATCTTTGGAGTAATATTCTCTGAATTCTTTGGGTTTTCCTTACCCTGGGCACCACTCTGGTTCTCACGACATATCCCAATCGGGGTAGCAACTGAAGGAGCCGTGCATCATGCATCCGCGATTCCCCAGCTGCTCGTCGTATCTATCTGGATCGGTATCCTGCATATCACTCTTGGCAGGATCTGGGGAGCCATGAACGCTTCAAGAATGGAGCATGGTCATCACCGTTCCCTGAAGATGTTTGCAAACATCGGATGGATTCTGGTTATGTGGGGTATCATTGTTCTGATCTGGTCAAAGTTCCCGATCATGATGATGCCCGACCTGAGCACGATGCCTGAACTGGCAGGAGGCCTGAATGTGGCTACCATTGCCGGAGCAGTCATGCTGGTGATTGGTCTTGCATTCATTGCACGTGAAAACGTTCTGGACCTCATGGAGGTTCCGACCATTATCAGTCACGTGCTTTCATACACACGTCTTATCGCGGTAGGTCTCTCATCTGTAGCAATTGCACTGGTAACAAACTTTATTGCAATCGGTCTGATTATCAGCCCCCAGCTTGAGAACCTCACCCCGGTAGGCATCGTCCTCATTATCGTAGGGGTAGTCGTGTTCCTCTTTGGACATGCCCTCAACACCGCCCTGGGTATTCTGGGTGGCGGTCTGCATCCCCTTCGTCTTCACTACGTGGAATTCTTTACGAAATTTTACCGTGGTGGAGGAAAGAAATACAATCCGTTTGGAATGATTCGAAAACTAACAGAACAGAACTAAAGGAGTAAAGGAGATTTAAAATATGGCAGCAGAAGCAGTAGCAGTAGAAGTAGCAGCAGCAGCAGCATCGGCAGCAGGACTTAAGGCAGTAGGTGCAGGACTCGCAGTAGGTCTTGCAGGTATCGGTTCAGGTCTTGGTGAGATGGGTATCGGAGCAGCAGCAATGGGCGCAGTTGCAGAGAACAAGGACATGTTCGGTCTTGCTCTTCTCTTCACCGTGCTTCCGGAAACCATCGTCATCTTCGGTCTTGTCGTGGCACTCCTGCTCATGTTCCAGTGAGTGAGGATTTATCATGGGACTGGATGCAGTCGTTGCAGAGATCAGGGAAAAAGGACGATCTGAAGCTGATGCTATCAATAAGGATGCTGACTCCAAAAAAGTCGAGATTCTAAATGTAGCTCAGCAGAAGATAGAAGCCATCAAGTCTGCCGCCCGGGAAGAGTCGGAGAAATCCACCTCACATATCATAACCCAGGAAGAAGCAGCAGGGCATCTTGTCGTCAAACGCCAGATCCTCAACGCTCAGAAGGAGCTGATGGATGAAGCATATCGGCAGTCGCTTGAAGCAATTACCGGTATGCCTGAGTCCTTCCACAAAGGAGCAATCTCCTCACTCCTTCGCAAAGCAATGGCCGAGATCCCGAAGGGTTCGGTCAGCTGCTGTGTGCGGGATGAGAAAGCATTGAAAGACGTACTCTCCGAGTCAGAATTCAGTGCATTCTCCTTTGGAAAAGTAATTGGGATCGACGGTGGAATCATCGTCGAGAGCACAGACGGTCAGCTACAGGTAGACTTCAGTTACCGTACCTTTATGAGCCAGGTATGGGAGTCAGGACTTAAGGACGCGTCAGACATTCTCTTCGCATAACATCTCAGGGGGATATAAAAATGGTTCAGAATACGGGCGGTCCGGCACCATACATCTATGTCAGCACCAGGCTGCGGGTAAGGAAAGCCAAACTGCTCGCCCCTGAAGAGTACCAGCGAATGCTCAACATGAGTCTTCCGGAGATCATCCGTCTGATTGGGGAAACCGAATATCAGAAGGAAGTTGATGAACTGGGCACATCCTTTGAAGGAATCGACCTGATTGAGGTCGCTCTCTCATGGAACCTTGCCAAGGAGTACCAGCGGGTCATTGACCTTGCACCGGGTGCTCTGAAAGAGTTCACCATGGCCTACCTTCGCCGTTGGGATATCTACAATGTCCTGACGATCCTTCGCGGTAAGATGCAGGGGATGAAGGAAGGGAAGATTAAGGAAGTTCTTATTCCTGCCGGAAGCCTTGACCGGGTTATTCTTGACCGGGTTTTAGGCGAAGAGTCATGTGAGCGGGTTGCTGACGCTCTGAAACCGTGGAAGATGTACCCGACCATTGCCGCTGAAATCTCAGACGGTTGTGCAATAGGATCGTTTGCCAAGCTCGAAAATGAGCTCTACAAACAATTGTATGCAGACCTTCTCCAGATAGCCAGACGCGGAGTGAAGGGAGGAAGTCAGTTCCTCAAGTTTGTCCAGCTGGAGATCGATGTCAAAAACATCAAGACCCTCTTTCGGATGAGAGGAGACGGATATGCAGAAGACGCTCGCGAATTCTTCATCCCCGGCTCTTCATTCTCACCCGACGAGCTTCAGCAGATGAACCAGATGAGCAGCAGAAACGAGGTCATCGATGCCATACAGGCACGTATTACGGCCAAAGCACTGATCACTGCTCTGGAGGATCTGAGAACCGAGAAGTCTGAGCAGGAGGTCGACGCAGAACTTACGAAGACCCAGCTCGACCACATGGAGCAGCTCTCCAAGATTAATCCGTTCTCTATCCACCCGATCCTGGTGTACCTCGAGAAAAAGAAGTATGAAGTCTTCAATCTGCGGGCAATTGCCCGGGGAAAAGAGTCCAAACTTGCAGGCGATACTATCGCGAAGTACCTGGTGATCTGAAATGGAGATCGCGGTTATCGGGAATAGTGAATTCATCCTCGGGTTCAGGCTGGCCGGGGTCACCAAGACCTATGCCGCCGAGTCTGAAGAGAAAGTTGTTGAGCAGGTAAACAGGGTTCTTGACGATAATACAGTTGGAATCCTGGTACTGAACAGCAGCGATATGGCAAAGATACCACCGAGGCTCCGCACAACCCTTGAAAACTCCGTTCACCCAACCGTAATCTCTTTGGGAGAACAGGAAGGAGGGCTGTCAATGCGGGAGAGAATTAAACGATCAGTGGGTGTAGATCTGTGGAAGTAAAACGCAATAAGGGTGTTTTAAAGAGGATTGCAGGGCCTGTGGTCACTGCAATCAATCTCGACGCCCACATGTATGATGTGGTAAAGGTCGGGACCGAGCAGCTGATGGGGGAGGTCATCAAGATCAAGGGTGATGATGTCATCATCCAGGTTTATGAAGACACCTCCGGTATCAAGCCAGGGGAGCCAGTCGAGAACACCGGACTGTCGCTCTCTGTTGAACTCGGACCCGGTCTGCTTACCAGTATTTACGATGGGATTCAGCGTCCTCTCGAAGTACTTGTAGAGAAGATGGGCAGCTTTATCGAGCGTGGTGTTACTGCACCAGGGCTCTCCCATGAGAAGAAGTGGGATTTCGTTCCAGTCGTAAAGGCTGGCGATGTAGTAAAGCCCGGTACCATCATCGGAACCGTTCAGGAGACGAACATCGTCCACAAGGTGATGATTCCTCCCCGGTCTGAAGGCGGTAAGGTCAAAGAGATCAAAGGCGGTTCTTACACCGTTGATGATGTCGTCTGTGTCCTCGAGAATGGTGAAGAGATCACCATGATGCAGAAGTGGCCGGTCCGTGTTCCCCGTCCGGTCACCGAGAAACTCAATCCGACCATTCCACTCATCACTGGTCTGCGTATTCTCGACGGTCTCTTCCCCGTTGCAAAAGGCGGGACTGCCGCAATTCCCGGACCATTCGGTTCTGGAAAGACAGTTACCCAGCAGTCACTTGCTAAGTGGTCTGATGCAGAAATCGTCGTTTATATCGGATGCGGAGAACGTGGCAACGAGATGACCGAGGTTCTTACTGAGTTCCCCGAACTCGAAGACCCCAAGACCGGACGCCCACTTATGGAGCGGACGGTGCTCATTGCAAACACCTCCAACATGCCGGTGGCAGCCCGTGAAGCATCGGTGTACACCGGTATCACTATCGCGGAATACTTCCGTGACATGGGATACGATGTCTCCCTGATGGCAGACTCTACTTCCCGCTGGGCAGAAGCAATGCGTGAAATTTCCTCACGTCTTGAAGAGATGCCTGGTGAAGAAGGATACCCCGCATACCTTGCAGCTCGTCTCTCAGAGTTCTATGAGCGTGCAGGTCTTGTCAACACCCTGAACAAGGACAGCGGTTCTATCACCGTTATCGGTGCAGTTTCCCCACCTGGTGGTGACTTCTCTGAGCCGGTTACACAGAACACGCTGCGTATCGTGAAATGTTTCTGGGCACTTGATGCGAAACTCTCCCAGCGCCGGCACTTCCCAGCAATCAACTGGCTGAACTCGTACTCGCTGTACCTGGACACTCTCGGACCATATTACGATGAGAAGGTCTCACCGGAATGGAATCCACTCCGTACCTGGGCAATGGAAGTTCTTCAGAAAGAGGCAGAACTCCAGGAGATCGTTCAACTCGTCGGTTCAGATGCACTGCCGGATGAGCAGCAGGTCACTATCGAAGTAGCACGTATGCTTCGTGAGATTTTCCTGCAGCAGAATGCATACGATGCAGTCGACACCTATTGTGACATGACCAAGCAGTTTGACATTCTGAAGGCAATCAAGTATTATTCAGACCAGTCTTACACTGCCCTGAAAGCAGGCGTAGTCACTTCACAGATCACCACCCTGAAAGCGAAGACAGACCTTCCACAGATCAAGTACATCAAGGACTACAAGCCTGAGATGGATAAGATCATGAAGGCCATGGAAGCGGAATTTACCAAACTCCGGGAGGCGGCTTAGATGAAGGAATATCGAACAATCTCCCAGGTTGCCGGTCCACTGGTCTTTGTTGAGAAGACAGAGCCGATTGGATATCAGGAACTGGTGAACATTGTTCTCTCCGATGGAACTGAGAAGCGTGGACAGGTTCTTGATACCTCTGACGATATTGTCGTCGTGCAGGTTTTCGAGACCACCACCGGTATCGGAAAGGACAGTGGTGTCCGGTTCACCGGCGAGACCATCAAGATGCCGGTGGGCAAGGATATGCTTGGCCGTATCCTCTCCGGTGCTGGTAAACCAAAAGACGGCGGTCCTGACATTGTTCCGGAGAAGCGTCTTGAGATCACTGGTGCTGCAATCAACCCATGGGCACGTGCATCACCCCGTCAGTTTATCCAGACCGGTATCTCAACCATCGATCTGACGAACACCCTCGTTCGTGGACAGAAACTTCCGATCTTCTCGGGAGCAGGTCTTCCACACAATGAGATTGCTCTGCAGATCGCCCGTCAGGCAAAAGTTCCCGGCTCTGATGAAGAGTTCGCAGTGGTTTTCGCTGCAATGGGTATCACCAAGGAAGAAGAGAACCAGTTCATGGCTGAGTTCGAGCGGACCGGTGCTCTTGAGCACGCTGTCGTTTTCCTGAACCTTGCAGATGACCCGGCTGTCGAGCGTATCATCACTCCGCGTCTTGCCCTGACCACCGCAGAATACCTTGCATTCGAGCTCGGATACCACGTACTGGTCATTCTGACTGATATGACCAACTACTGTGAAGCACTCCGTCAGATCGGTGCAGCACGTGAAGAAGTGCCTGGACGTCGTGGATATCCAGGATACATGTACACTGACCTTGCATCTTTGTACGAGCGTGCCGGTATCATCAAGGGGAAGAAGGGTTCCGTTACCCAGCTCTCCATCCTGACGATGCCCGGTGACGATATCACCCACCCAATCCCTGACCTTTCCGGATACATTACCGAAGGCCAGATTGTGGTTAACCGTGACCTTCACCGCAAGGGTATCTACCCGCCAATCAACGTTCTGCCATCCCTCTCCCGTCTGATGAACCTCGGTATCGGGAAAGGTTTCACCCGTGAAGACCACAAGAAGGTCTCTGACCAGCTGTATGCAGGATATGCAGAAGGTATGGATCTGAGAGGTCTCGTGGCCATCGTCGGAAAGGATGCACTCTCTGAGAGAGACCGTGGATTCCTTGAGTTCGCAGATCAGTTTGAGAAGCGGTTTGTCCGCCAGGGCAAGGATGAAAACCGGACCATCGAGGACTCCCTTGACCTCGGCTGGGATCTCCTGAAGGATATGGCTGAAGAGCAGCTGGGCCGTATCGATCGTGAGACGATCCAGAAGTATCATCCCAAATACCGCAAAAAGGCGGAGTGAGCCTTCATGGCAGACATCAAGCCGACCCGATCTGAGTTCATTGATACCAAACGGAAGATCAAACTCTCCCAGAATGGTTACAAGATCCTCAAGATGAAGCGTGATGGGCTGATCATGGAGTTCTTCAAGATTCTGGAACAGGCACGGGACACCCGTGGTGCACTGATGACCAGTTACCAGCGTGCACAGGAAATGATGGCAATCGCTAACACCATCGAAGGAAGTATCGGGGTGAAAGCAGCCGCATTTTCTGTCCGGGAAAACCCGGAGATCACACTGAAGAGCAAAAACATCATGGGAGTTGTAGTTCCTGAGATTGCCTCGACCCAGGTCCGCAAGGGAATTGCAGATCGTGGGTATGGAGTGATCGGGACCACCCCTGTCATCGATGATACCGCAAAAGCGTTCGAAGAACTCGTCGAGGCAATTATCAAAAGTGCTGAGATCGAGACAACGATGAAGCGGCTTCTCAATGAGATTGAAAGCACCAAACGCCGGGTTAACGCCCTTGAGTTTAAGGTTATCCCCAACCTCATTGCAACCCGGGATTTTATCAAGATGCGTCTTGACGAGATGGAGAGAGAAGAACTCTTCAGACTCAAAAAGATCAAAGCCAGAACTCAGGCATAAACAGGTCACGAAAATACTCCGTATTTTTATGGACCCGGGTATAATGGCAAGAACCATTATACCGTTCTTTTTTATTCCCTGGGGTAATGGTATAGGTTATTCCTGATTAGCACCATTTCCCGTGTTTTCTTAAAATACACCAGATAGTGAGAGATTTTCCGGGGATTATATTGCTTTTTTTAAAAGTCGACAATATGAGTCCAAATTAAAAATTGAAGAGTAAAAAGAGGAGATATATTCAAACGCTATTCAGTTAAAATTCATAGAACGATATCTACTGTGGATGGTACCCGGATCAGGGAATAAAACAGGGTTATCAAAACGATATTTGGGCTCCTTTTTAAGAGAGTAGGTAATTGTCCGATTAGGATCAGAAACCGAAAACTACGAATATCTCATAATTCATGAATCGGAGCATATCCTAATCAGACAGGGCTGTATAGGATGATCCTAACGATACCAGCCACTATGCAGTCAGAACTGATCGTAAAGGGATTGAAGATCAGATAATTCATGATCTACCGTTTCGCAATTATCACATTCCCACGTACACTGATGATGAGAGGCAAACCGAAGAAGGTCAACCTTTTCTCCAAGATGCAAAATATCTTCATTTCCGGATACTGATTTTACTGATGATATCATGTCAGGTACTGTTTCAAGAAAATTTCGAATCTTCTCAGAACGACTTGGTTGAGTATCTGAAATACTATTACCAAAATCGGATGAATGTGTATCAGGAGATTTTTTCACATATCCCCTCATCATGAGTACATCTTTATCCTCATTGAGAAAAAACTCTGAAATACCTTCAGTCATGATTTCTGTTCCATTTTTTTTGCAGTAAGTAAGACAATCTGAATACAACCCGGGGGGATTATCTGATGAAAGATGACAAACTGCCCGTTCCCAGATGATATCAGAAACAGGACTGGATGTCAGGATGACATTTCCTTTGCTGATATCTCCTCCGATGAGGGCTTCAGCCGGGTATCCGAAAACCCGCCTACTGGAAGAACTTACAAACGAGAATCTCATAGAAACCGTATTTATTATCCAAATGACTCCATCAATGGTATCTAGAAGAATTTCAGAGATCTGATTTATTTTACATAATAGATGATCTGCGGTTTTCTTTCTACTGATATCAGAAAGTCCCTGAAAAATAAATAGCTCTTCCCCATTTTCATTATGAGAGACTTTCAATTCTCTTGTTATCATCGATCTAGATTGGTGATCTGTCCTGGTTAAGGTAAATTCAAAATTTTTTTTGACAAAATCTGTCACTGTATCAGATATAAAAGTACATCTGCATTTTTCCTCCTCACTCATGAATGAAAAAATATCAGTTTTCCATAGTTCTTCCATCGTAATGGATAATGATGATGCAATTTCTGACCCACCAAACAGAGTTTTTCCTCCTCGTGTTATCACCCAGTTTCTATCTAAATATGGATTTGTCTGACTCATCTCTTTCCTGATTCGATCCCTGAAATGTCTCTCCCTTTCTTTTCGTTTTACTAATCGGGTAATTTTTTGGGAGAGTTCTTCATAAAAGTTTAGTAAAGGTCCTCTTCTTTGAAGGGTATAATCTACGCCTTGTACCAAAAATTCATCAGTCAGACGGGGATTGAAAGTATTAGTAATCAGAATGAAAGGGATTATCGGGTCATGTTCCCGGACTTTTAGGAGAATATCCGATCCATTCATCCCAGTCAGTTCAGATACAGTAATAATTACGTCATATCCCGTGAAGGGAAAATGAGTGAAAGCATCAATATCCGATCCGTAACCATCAACTAGAAATTTTCCTGATCTTTCAAGGAATTGTTTTACCTCTCTAATCAGACCAGGAGAATCATCAATATATAAAACAGATATCATCAATACTTTAAAAAACTAGATGAAGATTCTTAACATTTAAAAATCCTAACATTTTAATGACAAATTATTGATAAAAAGAAGCCTATGTGAATGCATACACATAGCCATCAACACCGCCAAAATACACCACACCATTATTAACTGCAGGGGATGCTCGTATTGGTGTATCATATTTCCACTTTAAATTACCTGTTTTGGCATCCAGAGCGTATATAGATCCATCCGTTATTTCATTAAATGAAGGCAAATCCTTACCATTTCCAATTTGTTCAGTTCCAACATAAACAATGTTTTCTGCAATACTGGGAGAAGAGGGACTGCCCTTAGTTTCATATTTCCACAATAGAGTTCCTGTTTTAGCATCCAAAGCAAAAAGATACTCATTTGTTCTTTTTATGACATATGGATCTACTTTTCCAACATAAACAATGCCATCTGCTACTGCTGGAGCTGAAAAACTTTGTCCCCCTAAATTAGTATTGAATTTCCATAGTAAAACACCGTTTGCTGCATTCAAAGCATATATAGCACCATCATCACATGCAAAGTAGATAATGCCATCTGACACTCCATGACCATTAGCTGCACTATTAGTTTTAAATTTCCATATAATGGATCCGGTTTCAACGTTCAAAGAACATTTATAGTAAGTAAGAATCGAATTTTCAATTTGAAACACAGATGTAGAAACAAAAATACTGCCATCATCAACAACGATATCATATGCATTCTGGATCTCAAATTTATTTTTTACATCTCCAGTGTTAGCATCCAGAGCATAGAGGTATTCAGAGGCTCCTATATATACAACGTCATCTACCACTACAGGAGATGATGAATAACTATCGTGAATTTTCCATTTCAGAGATCCGGTTCCTGCATCCAATGCATAGAGATATTCTGAACTGCTAATAAATAAGATGCCATCAATAACAGTGGGCGAGTAGAAGAAACTATTATTATTTTCTTTAGTTTCATATAACCATTTCAAGTTTCCTGTATCTTCATTTAAAGCGTAAATGTTATTATCACCACTAACAACATACACAAAACCATCAGTAATCGCTGGAGTGGATGAAATGTATTTACCTACCTTATATTTCCATTTCAACTCTCCTATTGTTGCTGCTGGACCGGGATATTCTCCAGTATGTGCTGAATTCCCTCTAAACATATTTGCCCCAGACTTGGTTCCTGTTGAAATAGTCTCCTTAACGGATGACTCCTCAATAATCGGTATAGAGGTCGGCTTTACTGATGACTCATCAATTATTTCAGACGTTAAAGTAGGAATAATATTAGGCTCTGATATCAATTCCGGGATCTGAATCTCTGTTGTAACAGATGATACTTCGGGAATATTCGTTGGTGACACGGTAATTATAGGTGTATACTCCTCAGATTCACTCTCTGAAGATGACGGAATAAATACAGAACCATCATCGATGGTAACGACAGATCCAAGGGACGATTTACCTTTTTCACTGACCGCCAATCCCTTATTATCACTAGCTTTTTTATAACCTGGATCTATTGATAACGCTTTATCAAAGGCTATTATTGCTTCATCATATCGGCCTGTGTACATCAGGGCGACACCTTTGTTATTCCAGGCTTTCGTATATTTTTGATTCAGGGAAAGAACATCCTCATAGGCTTTGACAGACTCATTATACCTTTTCAACCCATCTAGAGCGATGCCCTTGTAATACAAGGCATCGTAATATTTCGGATCTGATTCCAGAGCCTTGTCAAATGCAGTAATGGCTTCTTCAGACCGATCCAGGCTGCTAAGTGCTATCCCGTAATATTTCCATGCTGATGCATAACCTGGATTTTGTTTAGTTGCCCGTTCTGATGCCTCAAGGAGTGATACGAAATTTCCTCCTCCTCTGATTGCAAGTAAATATCCTTCCCATCCATCGGTGTTCAGTGGATTTAATTCGATGACCTTAGAAAACGTTTCTTCTGCCGGTTTCCAGTTTCCAGATTTGAGTTGAGTCTTACCAATGTCCATCCAAGCAGCGGAATCCTGTGGATTTACCTGAACTCCTGATTGGTTATCAGAAAGATAACCGGGAGTATCTGAAACATTTGAAGTAAAAGAATCCAGATCAGCCTGAAGAATCTCTCCAGAAAAGAGACCCTTACTCTTTTCACCAATAGCTGGAGTAGTGATAAAAAGGATAATAAGGAGGAGGAACAGAAATTTCATGAAGAATCCTGAAAAGTATTTCAGGGATGGGGATATTAGAGTATCGGTTTTCTCATAAATTATCGAACCACCGGTCCAAGATGTTTGATCCCATTAAAACGTGTCTGTTTCATAACATCTTCAGATGACCAGTTTGAAGAGGAAATAAAAGGCTTAGATCCCGTCTACTGCCCCTTGTCATTTAAATTTGGAAGTAAATCCCCTAGAGAGATTATACGAAAATAAAGAGACGAAGGGCACTATGGACAATTAACCGCCCGAGTTGGTAAAATTTTACACCTCCACTGATAACTGTTTACTTATGGAGGACGACAATCAAGTTCAACATCATCTTTCATACATGCTCCTTGAGAAACTGCGTTAACCTTACAAGTGACGGTTTTATCACCTGATGATGTTTCATAACCAGGATTAAATACCCCAAATATTCCCTGACCTTTTAGGGGGAAGGAAACCTGACTGACCAATGTTGACCCATAATACAGGTTTAATTCATAATCACTTTTACCATCACCGGGACCAGAGACCCATGCTCTTATTCCAAGGAACTTTGGAGAGTCAATGCTTAATTGCCTTATTCCATTCCCATTTGCGATATTTGGGTTTTGAGTATCTTCATTACAATTTGGAACAACACAATATGCATAATGCCATGGACCATTTGTATTCATGGAAAGGGCCCAACCGGAATCATCCTGAGCAATAAAAGTTTCACGACCATCTGATACTTTAACAGGTTCAGTATCTATCTGTGGCTTTTGAGCAATCGTTGTAGGTGATGATGCAGAAGGGGGTTGTTCTGACTGAACCTCATTGGTATCTGAGTTTGGGGTTGGTTTATCCCATTCGATGATATACCCATTCATTTGATTATAACTGCATCCATTCGCATCATTCCATAAGCCATCAGGTTTGAGATTCACACCGACATATTGTAATCTATTTTCACCACAATAATTATCAGGTTGTCTAGATTCCCAATTTGAATATATCCATGGTTCATTGGTTACCCATGCCCAACCATCACGAGGCTCCGTTGATCCCTCCTTTTGGTATCCACCGAGCCATGGTCCATAACAATGACCGTTATAACAATTCCATACCTGCGGATCTTTAGTCGCCAGATTAGTAAGAAATGCATTTTCAGATTCAGAAGTTATTGTTGCCAAATGACCTCCTGCATTAATTGCAGCAGCATTTGCTTTCTCCCAAGTAATATCAGGGGAATAAACTAATTGATACGTATGAGTAATACCGCCGATTTCGTTTGATGTCTGAATTCCGGTTCCAGTTTCTATTATTTCAGTTTTTTCAACATCAAAAGTCGTAATTTCATTTGATGGTTGGATCTGAAGAGTTGCTTGAGGTTTTGGTGTGGATGTAGTAGTTGGTACAGAAGTCTGCTCTTGTGTTTGAACCTCTTGAATGTCAGAAATTGGAACCGGTGTCTTTGTTGGGGATACCGTGATAACAGCTGATCCACCTCCTGATTGACTACCTGATGAGGGTATGAATATGGCAGCATCATCGATGGTAACTACTGAAATCGGTGAACTTTTACTCTTCTCCTGTATTGCTAACCCCTTATTTTCACTTGCTTTTTGAAAATTAGGATCTATTAATAATGCTTTATCAAATGCAGAGATAGCCTGATCATAATTACCGATATACAAAAGAGCGACTCCTTTGTTGTTCCATGCCTTCGTGAAGTTTTCATTTAGGGCAACAACTTGTTCATACGCTTTGACAGAATCGGAATATCTCTTCAGACTATCAAGTGCAATGCCCTTATAATACCAGGAATCATAAAACTTTGGATCTACTTTAAGAGCTTTCTCAAATGAGGTAAGAGCTTCATCAGAACGATCAAGACTACTGAGTGCAATTCCATTATATTTCCAAGCCGAGGCAAAGTTTGGATTCTCTTGTGTTGCACGTTCTGATGCATCAAGAAGTTCCTCAAAATTTCCATCTCCCCTGATAGCAAGTAGATACCCTTCCCATCCATCTGTGTTCGTTGGATCTTTATCGATAACTTTTGAGAATGTATCTGCGGCAGCCTTCCAATTCCCGGATTTAAGTTGTGTTTTTCCGATATCCATCCAACTCCCGATATCCTGGGGATTGGACTGAACTGCAGACTGATTATCAGAGAGATATTCAGGAATATCAGAAACATCCGATGTAAACAGATCCAAATCAGCTTTTAGATAATCACCAGAAAAAAGCCCTTTACTTTTATCACCAAAAACCGGTACGATTATCAGAAAAAGAATAAAGATGAGAATGAGAAGGGGTTTCATGCGATAAATCCTTAAAGTACATTACAATAAACAGATATGAGTATGTCGATTTAGCGGGGAAGGATATTTGATGAACGACGAGTCCTGAAATTGCAGTCCTTAAAGTCGAATAGGAAGAAGAGATTACTCTCTTCCCCCCTTCTAAGAACCGTACGTGAACCTTTCAATTCATACGGCTCAAGCACCTTACAACCCGAATTTCGGGCGACAGATAGGAAAGTATGTTAGTTTCACTTGTACGTCTGGGGTTCTTCTTTTCATCCTCAGTACTTAGCTAATTCTCCCTCCTTGTTTCCAAATCCGACATCTTTCCAAGTATAAATTATCCAAACGGTCTACAAAACGGAGCAATTGAGCATATACATTTGTAAGTATGTTTGATGAATTCCCAAACAAGAAAAGTGAATATCTCAAATCGAAATTCGCGCCGATTTATCGTTTTAGGGCCTCGTTTCAATGGACTAAAATATGTCCAGAGTAAAACCATCCAGATATTTTTCAGAAGGAACGAAATAATCGTAAATAAATAACGAAGGACTGGATTTCTACTCGATGTTTTAGGTTTAACCTGATTTCTCATTCGGTATGATGATTCAATTGAGAATCGTGAACGGTACGCATTATGAATCTTCTCTGGATTCCATTTTAAACCATGATAGACATATCCAAGGTTCAGTACTTAGCTAATTCTCCCTCCTTGTTTCCAAATCCGACATCTTTCCAAGTA
>CAZUXC010000009.1:0-87154 GCA_964624045.1 uncultured Methanospirillum sp.
GCCTTGGAGCAGTAGCTTTCCTGGTTAGCCGCCGGAACTAAGGGGTAAAACCCAATTTTTTTTCTTTTGTGCTCTGTCTGAAAAAAGTCGTTTTGTGCAGTATGATGCGAATTTGTGAGGAATGCATCTGATTTTTTGTTTCTTCTCTTCTCAACTCTCCAACATCAGGAATGCGGCCCCGACTACCTGATTATCTGATGGGTGCCCTCCTGGAGGATAAAAGATGGGCATACTGTTACGCTATCAGCAGGTCTTCGTAATGTGGGGATGTAACCGCTTATGTGGGCCAGTTATAGTTCAGTATTGGTTCTGATTCAAGCTGTATACGCCACAGTCTCTTTTCATCTGATCGATATACCTGGCTGAAGGAGAATGGACATTTCAAAAGAAGGGTTCGGACGTTGGGGGATGATGAATGGTTACCCTCAATGAGTATTGATGCTCATTTGTCTGTCTGAATTCTGAAAAAATGGGGGATTTCTGATTGGATTTTCTGTGGAGTTCAGGCCTTTCTCATTGCAAGAACTTTGGTTGCACCCAGGACTACGGCAAGAGTGATGATGATTCCAAGAATGGTGGCGACCACGCCTCCGATTGGGCCATAATGTTCTCCCAGAGAGTAGTCAGGGAAGGGGGAAGAGTATACGGATACGCCGGTTCCGATGGCTTCAGGATCTCCTTCTTCTGGTGAAGGTCCGGTCAGGCTTTTTTCTCCCTGCACTACGAGCGCTGTGCTTTCAAGGCCGTCCGGATCTCCAGATGCGAGAAATACCGCAACAACGCCGATAATGATAGCGATTGTGAGACCGAGAACAATGAACATCCTATCATCGATCTTCTTCATGGAGACACCACCTTTGATGAGGGTGCGATAAGGTCCGGACGTGAGGAGACGAGCAGATAGATGATAACTGCAGTTATGATCCCTTCAATAATACCGATGGCTGCATGGTAAATTCCCATTGCCATCAGACCGGGAACGAGAGGGAACGTACCGGCTATGGCCATTTCAACTGCACAGGCGAGTGCGGAGATTACACAGGCAAGCCATGCGGCAACTCCTGCAGACACATAGGGATTTTTAATGAGGGCAAGAATCCCGTGGTACGAGTAAAAACCTACAAATCCTCCGATTACTCCCATATTCAGGATATTTGCACCCATCACGGTGATACCTCCATCTCCAAAGAGAAGTCCCTGGACAATAAGGACAAGGGTCAGGATAAATACGGCGGCAAAAGGTGAGCCCAGAATAATTGCTGCAAGTGCACCTCCGACCAGATGACCGCTGGTACCCATGGCTACCGGGAGATTAAATCCCTGAATCGCAAAAATGCCTGCGGCAAGAACGGCTATGATGGGCACCCGGTCTTCTCCCATCTCTTTTTGAGCCCATTTAATCGATAATCCGAGAAACAGAAGCGCAATGATCCAGTAGATTCCACTTTGCCATAAGGGAATAAATGCGTCAGGAATGTGCATGTTATCTCGTTATTGTTATGAACAATACTATTTACGTATTACGAATTCATCGGCATCTATCGATCAATAAAACTAAGGTGTGATGATCTGATTTATTCTGCGAGTTCAGTTTTTTGAAAATCTCATGTACGAGGAAAAAGAAGGAAATAACTGTCCTGTGCGATGGTGTGGGTGTTTGTCACTTTTCATAAAAAGGACACAGTTGGTTTTTTTTTGATTATCGAAGTCTGGATGGACGTGTGTTCATATCCTCTATGTGTAGATCTTTGAGTTACAATTCGCAGGGGCATTTCTCCTTCTTTTTTACGCCATCGCATATCCAGATGTGCGATCGGTCCTTTTATTTTTTTACGTCTTAGGACGTCTTAGATAATTCGTAATATGTTATGTTCTCCATGAAGATGCGGTATGTGGGCCGGATAATGAGTATCAGAAACCCCCGTGTGATTCCGATTCATTTTCCAGATGATTTCAGTAAGTAAAGAGGACAGATTCACGCTATTCATCTGTATTGGCAAGGAAGTTGTTGGAAACGTTCATCTCCCATATCTTTTAATCACAAGATTGTCTATTGTCACTTATGATCGAACTGACTCCGATTGGTGTCATCAGTTCACCGTTCAAGACCCGGGAGGATGCTCCTCGTCAGGGGAGAGAGTGTGAGGGGTGTTGTACCCTCTGTATCTTCCCGGAGTTCCAGGAGGGTCTTGGAGAGATGATTGGGATATCTCATATCTGGGTACTCTACTGGATGGATCAGGCTGAGCGGGATACCCTTTTTGCCCGACGTCCGGAATGGGTTGAGGCCCGTCCCGTATTTACTATCAGGTCTCCTGCACGTCCGAATCCGATAGCCCTCTCGGTGGGGAAGATTATGTCGTATAAAAAAGGAGTTATTGTGGTTAGTGGTATTGAAGCGCTGGATAAATCCCCGCTTATTGATATTAAACCCTATATCCCGGGTATTGATTGTATTCCCGGAGCGTATTACTCATCCCTTACTCATCATAATGAGACGGTCACAAGGGAAGGAGATATGCACTGATCCTATCCCCTTCCTTCAAAACTGATCACTGACAAGGATCCCTGGTAACTCTCATATTGGTTATGGTTAAAAATGGGAGAAACCCTGGAGTTTCCCTCACTACCCGGGTGCACATCCCATTCTTTTAGGGAGCTCCAATCCATGGAGTCATATTTATCTCTCTCTGACCTACTTTTCTCGATACTAACCTTTAGTTGCAGGAATTTTTTTGGTATCATATCGAGAAGACTTGGTTTTGATCAGACCGTAACCCGTCGGAAACTGATCACCGAAATCACCAGCACGATGCACAGTGCAACTGAGAGCCCGGCAACCTGCATCCAGGGAATCACTCCAGCACTCACCTCCCGGATACCGTCGATAGCAAAACTGAGTGGATTCAGATGAGCCGGAATCCGGAGCCATTCTGGCATTTTATCATATGGCATGAGGGCACTGGATGTAAAGAAGAGGGGCATGCTCACCATCGAATTGACAGCAGCATAACTATCATGATCTCCCAGGTAGAGGGCGATGGTACTTGCCATGCAGGCAAAGGCCATTCCCAGAAGGAAGAGTAGCAGATATGTCATCCCCAGGCCGGAAACTGACATCGGCTTTGCTCCGAGGATAATAGCGAGAATCAGGATGATGGTTGCCTGCACCAGGCCACGGAAGGTGACAAAGAGAATTTTGCCTAACAACAAGCTTTCGCGGGGGGCAGGAAGGGCGAGAAATTTGTTAAAATACCCAAGAATTTTATCAAAAAGGATCAATGCCCCTCCCTGGAGTGATGTCATGTATACGGTCATGACCAGAATTCCCGGAGTAATAAATTCCAGGTAATTGTCGGTGAACCTGATGGGGAGAGCAAGACCGACGAAGATAAGCCAGGCTGCAGGCATCACCAGGGATGATACTACAGAAGCCCGGCTCCGGGTCCACCGGATGAAATCCCGCCAGAAGTAATAGATTACCGGGCTCATCTTCTCCTCCGGAGCATGGTTCTGAACTGACGTTCATTAAAACCGGTGGGCTCCTCGCGGGATCCGATTCGCTGGAGAAATACATCATCCAGTGTTGCGGATCGCAGGGATACGGATGATACGGTATTTCCTGCTCTTTCCAGGAGATTTCGGATCTCCGGGAGTGAGGACAGCCCGTCCTCAACAGCAAATGAGTAGATCTCCCCGTTTTTTCCCAGAGAGGAGAATGATTCTCCTGATATCGGTGTATATTCTCCGGAAATCCGGAATGATATTACATCCGGTGCAGCCTGATGTTTCAGAGCTGTTGGTGAGTCCATAGCCACCAGTTTTCCTTTATCGATAATACCCACCCGATCACAGGCATGATCCGCTTCATCCATGTAATGGGTGGTTACAAACACCGTCATCCCTTCTTTTCTGAGCCTGCTGATATGTTCCCAGATACTCCTTCTGGCTGATACATCAAGCCCGATGGTCGGTTCATCCAGGAAGAGGACCTCCGGCTCATGGACAAGAGCCTGGGCGAGTTCAAGCCGTCGACGCATACCCCCGGAATAGGTTTTTACCAGATCATCTGCACGGTCTGTCAGATCCAGCATTGCCAGAACTTCATCTACCCGGTCATTGGGTCGGGACACTCCGTACATTTTCGCAAAAAACCAGACATTTTCCCTGCCGGTAAGTTTAATGTCCACCGCCATCTCCTGGGGAACATAGGATATCCGGTCCCTGACCTGCATCGGGTTTCGGCTACAGGAATACCCGCATACCGATGCGGTGCCTGCAGTTGGTTTCAGCAATGTGGTGAGCATGAGGACCGTGGTGGTCTTTCCGGATCCGTTTGGTCCGAGGAGGCCGAAAATCTCTGTACCGATGGAGAGATCCAGGGAATGTACTGCACAAAGATTCCCATAATGTTTGGAGAGACCTTCGAGTTCAATAACGGGATTATCTGGCATGGTGAATTCAAGGGAGTATGAAAATGGATTTTCACAAGTATTAGACGTATTCCAAAGATCTGGTTGAATGACAATGAGTATTGGCGGGCATGGGGTTTTGATGTGTCGTTGTTTCTCGTTTCGTTTCCTTTTGCGGATTATCTTGTGATTACTCTCTCATATGCAGAAAGGGTTTTCACTTCCCTGCCCAACTCCTGAGATAATTCAGTCCTTTGGCGGTGATCCGGTATGTCTGGATATCCAATGAGGTCGTGCTCTCTCTGTCTGGTTTTCTGGTGCAGCAGGCACAGGAACATCGCTCCTCTCCATCAGTTCCCGGGCTTCCATTTGTTCCCCTGGTGACATATCCCTGGTTAATCATCCCCATCATTACCCCTACGATAGTAGAGGGGGCATAACCCGTCCGATACGCAAGGTGCCTGATGGTAATTGCCCCGTTCTGGGTATTCATCACCTGCAGGATCTCCTTTACCATATCCATAGTATTCTGAGTGCTTCTCCGGGGAAGAACCCGTCGCCCCCCTCTGTCATGATTATCATTGGGGGGATTTCCCGGTATCAAAGGAGATCTCTCTTTTTTGTCCTTGTGATTACTCTTCTTTCTGCAGTCTGCATCACCGGAAAAGAGATATGAATACTCTTCAGTACAGGTAAGCAGAGCTGTATGAATAAAGATCGAATATTTTGCATCTTCCTCATGCTCACCGCAGTTCTTGCTGTATTACTCGCTGGCTGCTCTACTCTGGTGTCTGAATCCGGAAGCAGCATAGCCATTACACCGAATCCCTCTCTCCCCCCCTCCTCTCTGTCACAGAACCCGGCTCCCCTGGAAACCTCTGCAGGAATCATTGATTCTCCAGGAAATATCACCTTCAATTCCGGAGGTATCTCACTGGAGTATACCAGCCGGTTCCGGGAGATCAGTAACTCCTCGCTTGGAAAGATGCGGGCTATCGCTGATCCGACTGGTATCAACATCCTCACCATTCTTACTGCAACAGACAGCAGGGATTCCATTCAGGTAACCCGACAGAGTGCAGAATCCACGGTGGAAGGCTTATTTAATGAAAAACTGGCAATTGCAAATGAGGTAGACATCAACGGTTCTGCAACGGTTGTGGCGATGACCTTTATCCAGTATCATGTCGAGATGGCAAATCTCACGGATGGGACGAAAATGGTGCGGGTGTCAGCGGAAAACTCCGATCATGGTGCTGCCGTCACGTACCTCCTCTGCTCCAAGGGTTATGTGTACAATCTCAACTTCATATATGAGAGTGCAGATCGGGCAAATAGTCAAAAACCATACCGTGATGCCCTGTTAAAATCTCTGCGACTGGATTGATCAAAATTCCCCTTTCCCTTTTCTCTCCTGTTTTTTACCCTGATACAAACCTGGGAGATCAGGTAACTCTGTTCTTTGCATTCACTTCATAATCCTTTGGAGTACATTCTTCTCCCATGATTGCCAGGTCAGTGGGCTCCCGTGGGATGCTTCTCACGTTTGATGATGGTATCTCAGTATACCTGATTCACGGTTCCCGGGTTACGGTCCTTTGTGACACCCATCTGGGCCCTGATTCCATGGCCGCTATTCAGCCTTACCTCAATAGAAACCGGCGTTCAAACCCGCTGATGATCTTTAACTCTCATGCAGACTGGGATCACATCTGGGGGAATTGTGCCTTTCCTGATTCCTTTATCATTGCTCATGAAGCCTGCCGGACCCGGATGGAGGATCGGGGAATATTTGATCTGAATGAGAACCGTGCACAGGTTCGGGGTGATGTAGTGCTCCGGTTCCCTGACCTCACTTTCCGGGATCATCTCACTCTCGCTGATGAGGGGATTGTTTTCTCAGCTGCCCCGGGCCATACTGTTGATTCTGCTATCTGTTATGATCAGAGAGATAAGGTGCTGTACCTTGGAGATCTCGTGGAAGAGCCCATTCCATACCTCGATGCTGCCGATCTCAACCAGTATCTGAAAACCCTTCAGGGTCTGTGGGATCACGAGGCAGAAACCCTGGTGTCTGCCCACTCTGGGATCATATCCCGGGATCTCATCCCGAAGAATATGGGGTATATCCGAAACATTCAAGATGGAGTTTCTATTGATTCATCTTTCTTTGGAGCATATGCTCCGGTTCATCAATGGAACCGTAATATGCGGATCATCCACGATTTCCTGTCATCGACTCCGTCATCAATACGGTATGAGAAATCCCTCGTCCCCGTTCTTGCTCAGGTGGGAGATCTTCATACCCGGACCAGAGAAGAACTGCTGGTTCTCCTCTCCCGGATATTCGGATAAAAAATCTTATTTCGTGATCTTTCTCGCAACAAGGGCTCCGGTATTGCATACCAGCAGACAGAGTCCGCATCCATCACACCGTTCCATATTCGTGATCAGACCGTCTGCCGTCATCCGGAGTGCTTCGTATCCTCCGTCCCGGCAGGCGGTGATACATCTGCTGCATCGGGAACAGCTCTCCTGACTGTTGAGCTCCGGGTAAATCCGTTCTGCCCGGTTTAATGCCTGATGGCTGGTCAGATGGGAGAGGGCAGCACCTCGGATCCTATCTGGTGAAGAGCTTTCTTTTCTGGTGAGATAGGCAGATAGGCCGGTATTCATCTGCCTGATGATCCCGTATCCATGCCACATCACGGCAGTGCAGACCTGTACTGCAGATGCTCCCAGCAACAGGTATTCAACCGCATCTTCCCAGGAATGAACCCCTCCGATCCCCATGACTGGCAGATTCACGCTTTGTGCTATCCGGGAGACCATCTGCAGGCCGATGGGTTTAATAGCTGGTCCTGAGTATCCTCCCGGAGTCGTATACCCGCATACGGTGGGAAGGGGTTCAAATGTTTCAATATTCACGCCGATAATGGCCTGGACGGTATTGATCGCTGCGATGCCATCTGCTCCTCCTTCTGCAGCAGCCCGTGCCACCTGACTGATATCCGTGATATTGGGGGTGAGTTTGACGTACACGGGGATAGATGCGACCCGTGAGACCGTCGTTGTCAGAATTTTCACCAGTTCCGGATTCTGACCCAGTGCGGATCCCATTCCTGCTTCCGGCATTCCATGTGGGCAGGAAACATTCAGTTCAATGGCATCTGCTCCTGCATTCTGCACCCGTATGGCAAGATCTTCCCAGCTCTTTGGAGTAGTATCCCCCATAATACTCGCAATGAGAATCCGATCCGGAAATTCCCGTTTGATCTGACCGATCTCCTGCTCCCAGTAAGAAACCGAATGTTTGCTGAGCAGTTCGATATTCTCAAACCCAAAGAGTTCTCCTCTGCTTCCTTTCAATGCTCCAAAACGGGGGGAGAGATCCTGGATCTCCACCTGGTCTGGATGAATGGTTTTGATCACTGCTCCCCCCCATCCTGCCTGAAATGCCCGGCGTATCATCTCACCGGAAGCGGTTGGCGGTCCGGATGCAAGGATGAACGGGTTTGGAAGGGTGAGCGTTCCGAGCGTTGTGGTAAGAACTGAAGGCTCTGTCATAGAGAATAGCATAGGGTTGGTGACTATCCGGTATATGAAGATGATGATATCGGGATGCAGAACTCCTAGTTATTCTGATTTCTCAAAACACTGTTCACTCTTGAAAAAAGGGTTGTTTGAATCCTCATCTAATTTTGAATCGCTAAAGTGACATTATAGGATCCGGGAGTATAGTAGATATGGGTAGGATTCTGCTGGGTGGAGGTATTTCCATCACCAAAATTCCAGGACCAGGATACAGGAGTTCCTATTGAGGCATCTTTGAATTGGATGGTAAGAGGGAATACAGTGGTTCCGGGAATTCCATAGAATTTCGCTTGCAATGGAGGCACATACACCTGGCTGACGGCTCTCTGTGCGTTGATTCTCCCCCCGGTGACACATTTTCCGGTAAGTGAACTCTTGGCATCTGTTGTTCCAAGGATTACCGTTTTTATCTGAAGATTTGTCAGGGCCGGATTCGTTGACTTAATGAGTCCTGCGAGACCTGATACATGGGGGGTTGCCATCGATGTCCCTGATTTGTAGCCATAGGTGTTTGATGGGGTTGTACTATACGTGGAAACTCCTGGTGCTCCCACATCAACACTGACCGCACCGTAATTTGAGAAGGATGCAAGGTTATCCTGGTTATTCGTCGCAGCGACGGATATGATGGTGTTGCTGGTATATGCTCCCGGGTACGAGGGGTACAGATCCGTATTTGATGCTTCATTTCCTGCTGCACAAACCACTACTGCCGGTGAATTGTCTATGGCAGTTTTCAGTGAACTTGAATACCCCCCTCCTCCCCAGGAGTTGGAGAGTACATGTGCTCCCATTCTGTTTGCATAGAGTATTGCTGATACTGCATCAGATGTGTACCCTGAACCTGATGCACCCAGGAATTTCAGAGGCATGATCTTTGCAGTCCAGCACACACCTACCACCCCTATTCCGTTGTTTCCAACCGCAGCAATGGTTCCGGCGCAATGAGTACCATGGGAGTGATCATCCATTGGGTTGTTTGTATCTGAATAGAAGTTCCATCCCCGGTAATCATCGATATATCCGTTGTTGTCATTATCTATTCCATCACTGGGATTTTCTCCGGAATTTGTCCACATATTGTTTGCCAGGTCCGGATGTGAATAATCCACCCCGGTATCAATTACGGCGATTATGGTAGATGAAGATCCGGTATTCATTGCCCATGCAGCAGGAGCATCAATATCGGCATCTGCAGTACCGGTGACTCCCAGGATTGACTGTCCGGTATTATGTAAACCCCACAGACTTGAGACAAGGTCGTTGGGCGATACATCCTGTGTTGATACTTCGCTGATTGAAGGTCCTTCTGTCTGCAGAACCGGAGAAAGAGTGGGCATGCCGGTTGTTACCGATGTGGGGGTTGTGTACCGGATCCTTCCCTCCTGCTTTATGATGTCAGGAGATGGTTCTATCACTGGAGACAGACGGAGTGTTGTTGATCGCACTGGGGCGTTGTCTCCCTGAACAATGGGTGCTGGAACAATTATCCTGCTTTGTACTGATGGTGATGGGATAAGTGTTGCTGAACCATTTGATGCTTCATCAATAATGTGCAGAATGTAGTTCGGTTCAGCAAATTCGACGATTGGACTATTTTCATATCTCTTCACCGCCTCCGAAACTGATAATCCGGAAAGATTTACCAGTTGCATTCCTGGTAATCCCTCACTCGTAAAATCCTGAGTCACAGTTGCCCCCATCTGGCTGTTCATTGATGCTATCTGGGACTGCATTCCCGCCTGGGAAACTGACATGGAGGTCCGGTACTTTACGATCACCTGGTTTGGGGCAAACTCTTCGGAAACTTCCAGGGTAGCATTCAAGGGAGATATGTTCTGGGTTGTCGTTCCGGTAGCGTTTCCTGTGTCACGTATTTCCTGCGAAGGTTGAAATGAAGGGAGGTATTTGAGCGGACTTATCGGCTGTAGATGAGTTGAGACCGGGATGTTGTTCTTTGGTGCCGGAGAGGATGGAGCTGGCGGAAGAACTGGGAGAACCCCTAAAGAGCCTGAGGATCCGCTAATGCTGAAATGGTTTGTTGTCGGATTCGGATTTCCTGGTTGTAATGCTGCAACAAAAGATATGCAGGTAAGAAATCCTAGCGCTAGTAATAATGCCGGAACGTTACGGGTCATATCTTCCTCCTCCCTGTATGTGATGGGATAGATTTGATGATATTTATGGTTGTCTATGGTTTGTCAGAGGTGTTCAAGGAGACCGATTCGACCCTCAATCCTTATCCCTTTTGCTACCGATTATCAGATACGAACCATGTCCGACGCGTACATCATCAGGAACCTGCGAGAAGATGAGATCCACATTCCAATTGCCTGGGCACGGCAGGAGGGATGGAATCCGGGTATTCATGACGGAGAGATGCACTTTTCCACAGACCCAGAGGGATGGTTCGGGGTGGAACAGAACGGAGTGATCATCGGAGTTGCCAGCGGCATCAATTATGATCCTACCTTTTCGTTTTTTGGTTTTTACATTGTTCAGCCTGAGCACCGGGCTCAGGGTATCGGATGGTCCCTCTATCAGATTGTTCTTGCCCATATGGGGAGTCGGAATATCGGTATGGACGGGGTATTTATCATGCGGGATCGATATGAGTCAAAAGCCTCTATGCGGTTTGCGTACCGGAATATCCGGTGGGAGGGAATCGCTTCCCCAAACGGTCCGGTAAACCTTGTTCCGGTGTCAAAGATCCCGTTTGATCAACTTCTTGCATATGATACGGCTCATTTTCCGACCGAACGGCGGGTATTCCTTGAACACTGGATACGTCAGCCAGAAGGTACTGCCCTGGCGAAGACCGGGCCGGATGGCAGGATTACTGGGTATGGGGTTATTCGGCGATGTTTTGAGGGGCATAAGATCGGTCCGATCTTTGCGGATTCTCTGGAGATCGCAGAAGAACTCTATGACGGGCTGGTTGCTACGGTATCTGGAGAGACGGTGTACTTTGATACTCCGGAACCCAATGCATCTGCAGTGCAGATGGCAATAAACAGAGGAATGACCGAGGTATTTGGAACCGCCCGGATGTACTCCAATACTCTGCCGTCTCTGCCCATGCAGGAAATATTCGGAGTTACCACCTTTGAATTAGGGTAATCTGCATCATCAGAACCGAAGATCCATTCTGATCATCAGCAACAAAACCGATGGCAAATCCGGGATTAGGGTTTTGTGTGGGAAAAGGGATGAAGGGGTCCGGTCAGTTGAACCGGAACTTTCCGATAGCCCCTGATACTTTGAGAATAATATGATTCAGATCCTCGATCACCGTTGCGATCTGCTGGGTTCCTGAAGCACTCTGTTCAGCGGCCGCTGCAGATGAGATCGCCTCTTTCGCAATATCTTCCACAAGCCTGCTGACTTCATGGGAACTTGCCGTGATCTCTTCAACTGATGCTGCCTGCTGCTCGGTGGTGGCTGATACATCATCCATGTTTTTTGCAATATTATCCACAGATGTGACAATCTGATTGAATATCTCCAGGGTTTCAAGAACTGCAGCATTCCCTTGATCCACCGCTGAGCCCGCCTGTCCCATCGCAACAGAGGCCTGATCAGATTTTTTCTGGAGATTTCCGATCATGTCAGCAATGTTTTCTGCAGATGAACGCGATTCAAGGGCAAGTGCTTTCACCTCACTGGCAACAACAGCAAATCCCCTCCCCGCTTCTCCAGCCCGGGCAGCTTCTATGGCTGCATTGAGAGCGAGAAGGTTGGTCTGGCTGGCGATGTCGGTGATGACGCTGACTATCTTTCCGATCTTCTGCATCTCTTCTTTGATCTCGGTGATAATCCGGTCAACATCGCCGGTCGACTCCATAATTCCTTTCATCCCTGATTCTGCTTTATGAGCGAGCTCAACTCCCTGCTTGGAGAGCCCGTTTGTCTCATGGGTAGCCCGTGACACCGACTCAGTGCTGGATGCGACCTCTTCGACATTTCCCGAGAGATCCATCATTGCCCTGAGCACCTGTTCAAGGTTCTCTTTTCCCCGTTCGCTCTGTTCACTGACATCCTGGGCATTCCTTGCCACCACCCCGGATCCTTCGGCCACATCCCTGACTCCCGCACTGGCTTCCTCTGCCCGCTGTGTCAGTTCCTCCATCTCTTTATCAATCGCTGACAGAGCCTGGGATACCTTGACTCCGATGTCAACCAGAGCTTCTTTCAGTTTAAGGAAGTCGCCCTCTGCTTTTGTCTGAGGAATTTTTGAAGCAAAATTTCCTCCTGCATATTCCCCGGAAAGAGTGATGGCTGCGGTAATCTGATCTTCTACTCCCCCCATGACAGTATTGAGTCCTTCGATGATCTCGGCATATGCTCCTTTATACAAATGAGACCGGCCGCGAGTGTCCAACGTTCCGGTTTGTATGGCATCAGACAGGGATGATATCTCCGAAATTACTCCTTTTAACGCTGTTTCAACAGATCCCATGTTCTCCTGGATGATGCTGAAATGTTTCGCTGCATCAGCGGTATACTGATCTGACTCTCCTACGGTGAGGTCAAAGGTAAAATTCCCTTCAGCAAGTCTGGCAAGATTGCCTGAAAGCCGTGTGATCTCTGATACCAGGAAATTAGCCTGCCGGCGAATGCCGGTAAGATCTACGATGGTAATAAGGATCTCTTCCACCTCTCCACCTGCTCCCAGAATCGGGATCGAATGGAGTTTGACTATCCGGATACCTGTTGGGAATTCTAATTCTGTTTCACTCTGAACCGGGGCCTTTTTTTCCAGAATGAGTCTGGCTGATTCGCCCTTCATGGACAGAATTCTGAAATCTGCAAGTTTCATCCGGCTGAGTTGATCCCGGGAATATCCTGAAATCTGAAGAAAAGCCTGGTTCGATGTCGTTATCCTGAGATCTTTTCCAAGGACCAGGAAGGGTATTGGATTCTCCTCAATGATCTGAGTAGTTTTCTGCTTTTCCAGATGAGACTCTGTTACATCGAGATATACGCCAAATACACCCTCTATAGAACCAGCCTCATTGAGAATCGGGATGGTATAGGTATTGAGGCACTTTCTCCCTGACGGCAGGTCGGCCTCAATAAATGCCTGGACCTGACGTTTTTCTCTGATTGCAACCTGGGAGCCCTCCCCCTCCATCCTGAGGACCTTTATATCCGACACTTTGGTATTCAGTATTGATTCCCGGGTTTTTCCCATCAGATTGCAAAATGCCTGATTACAAAAGGTGAATCTGAATTCTGCATCATATTGTGCTATTGGTACTGGGTTTACCTCAAGAAATTTAGTGATGATGATTGGATCTATGGTGATTTCTGGGGACTGGGCATTCATATCACACGATTATCGGTGCACCAGTATTAATATTGGCAAAGCAAATGGTGGAACATTTATATGTGGGTATGGATCTAATCCCCTCTCAAATATACCGGAGCATGTAGTCACCCTTGAGTTTTTTATTCCGGATGCCTTCTGCCTTCACCCGTATCTACTGAAGACCTGCTTATTACTTTCTGCTCAAATGGGACATTCCCTGGATAAGTTCAGCGAGCAGCACAGGATCTGCCTTCTCCAGTTTTCGCAAGGTAGCAATTCCTTCTGCTTTATTCCCTGATGCATTCAGAGCCATTGCTTTCCCCATTAACGCTGCAGACATACGGGGGCTCCCGGAGAGAATCTGATCAAATATCTCTATGGAAACCTGGGGTTGTTCATCGATCAGGTATATCCCTTCGACAATCTGGAACTCTTCTACTTTCGGTTCAGTATGTATCGCTTTTTTAACTGTTTCAAGTGCAGATTTTCGCTCTCCCCTTAGCTGCATCAGGTAGGCAAGGGCGATCAGGGCATAGCCATGCTCCGGATTTGCGTCCAGGACAGCGGTCAGATCTTTTTCTGATACTGGTGATGAAGACTCAGTTGCATCATCCTGTTCAAATCCACTGAATGCATGGTAATACGTTGCTTCGATGAATCCAGGCCTTTTCTCAGTCCCACTCCCGACATGGTTGAACGGGTCTGCCTGCGTGATGGTTGGGCAGAGGATGGGGAGCATCCGAGACCCTGGTGAGACTATCTCAAGATACCGGGAGAACACCTTTGCAGATCTCTGATATTGTTCGGTCTGATAGTATGCATCTCCGAGGAATCTGAGTACCTGAGGATCTCTTACTCCTGATACGACGGCTTTCTCTCCGGTGATGATGGCATCCTCAAACCTGCCAGTCTTATGGTACAGGATGGTAAGTCCCTGCAGACCCTGCCAGGACTCCGGGTCCTGGCTGATGATCAACTCAAACGTTAACAACGCCTTGTCAGTTTGTCCTGACAGGATGTATGAACCCCCGATACCTACCTGTGCTGTAATATTTCCCGGTTCTAACTGCAAGGCATGACGAAATGACTTCTCTGCCTCTTCATATTGATCCTTCACCATGGCAAATCCCCCATGAGCATTCCAGGCCTCTGCACTATCCGGAAACCGTCGCATCAGTTCATCAACCACATCCTGGATCTCAGAAATGTCTCCGAGAGTCTGTATAACCCGGAAATGGAGCATCCATCCGGGTTCGCTATCCGGGTACAAACCGATGATCCGGGTACTGATCTCTCGTGCCCGGGAGTAATTGCCGAGATCCATCTGTTTTCTTGCATCAGCAATCTTTTTCCTGATGGTCTTTTCCTGATTCATTTCTTATCATGTCACGCTGTAGCTTTTTCTGTTCTGCGACATGAGTCCGGTTTTTCTCCCGTAGTGTTATTGCAGAAATAATTCGATCTGATCGGGGAGATCCGGAAGGTTCTGATTGGCGAGTTCTCTTTCAACTGAATATGGGTCTGACCCGCGGGGGTTTTTCTTGTTTCGAAAGGTTTGATTTCTTAGGTTTTTTGGAAGCCATAGAGGGGTCCAACTGGTTGCAACTAAAGGAATGAATCTAATTTCGCTCAAATGATCTGTGTGTTCTATATTTTTCGAAATGCTTTTTTATTTGCTTGTTTCATATTGATACAATCAATTTCCTCCGGTTTTATCATCCTGCTTTATACGGTGTTTCAGACAACACTGATATGTCACAGGGAGGCCGGACACGGTCACCAGGGAGAAATATCCATCTGCCAGGTAGTCTGTCTCCTGCCCGGCAGGAACCCACCCCCTGAAATCATCACCAATGTCCTCCTACATCCGTGTTGAATCTCACATGAACACCTCCTGTCTCTGGTGCCAATCACCCGTTCTCCCTTTGTTTGTGCTCCGGTTGCAGACTGATCCTCTGCATCCTGCCGTATGCTCTTGTTTTTGCGGAACAGATCTTCACGGGCGGTAATGCCCGGTTTCCTCCTTCAGGTTATTGAGGTTTTTCTCCCGAATTCGATCCGATTCGTAAATCTCTGATTGCTCTATAACTTGTCCATACTCTCCGGGAGGCTATTGCCTTGCAAAAAGGAAAGCACATATGTCCGGGTATCAAGGATTACACACAGAAGAGTGACTCAGGAGTACTATGGATCCATTGACTGCTGCTATTGATACCTTTCGCCAATGGTTCCAGAATATTGGTATTCTGGTAATGGTCATCCTGCTTTACAACGTAATACCAAACCGTATTTATCAGGGTAAAAAGATTCTCTTTACTCTTTTTGTTGGGCTCATCTTTGGTTTTGCTGCAATCATGGGGATTCTGATTCCCTGGTCAGGGACCACCCATCCGGTCATCGGAATCAATGGGGTATTGATTCCGCTTGCAGGGTTGGTGGGAGGCCTGATCTCCGCAGGGATTGTCACCATCATTCTCTTCTTTATCAGGATAATTATCGAAGGGGGTGTCGGTATCACTCCGGATCTGGTGTTGGCATGCATTGCTGCCATTACCGGTTCGGCGTTTCATGCCGGGCGTACCCGTGGATTGTTTCGGTATCCCCCTTTCTGGGATCTGGTGCTGCTATCGTCTTTGTTTACTTTTATGACCATGGTCGTCCTGGGTGTTTTCCCTCCTCTTGATACATTTGGAAAAGACTTCGGCCCTTTGAAAGATGTGGATACAGCAGTGATTATTTTTGTCGGGGTGCTTCTTCTTGGATGGGTAATCCTCTCGATAAACCGGGGAAAAGAAGATGAGATAACTCTTGCCAATCATCAGGAACATCTGGAGGATCTGGTTCGTGAGAGAACTGCCGATCTTGAACGGATCAATGTGCTCCAACAGGCAACGCTTGAGTCCACCGTTGATGGTATTGTAGTCATCGATCATACGGGAATCGTCCGTGGGTACAATCGAACTGCAGCCAGAATCCTTGACATCCGATCTCCGGAGGAAATGCAGGAAGATCAGATCGAGATTACCCGTCTGTTGACTTATCATATCAAAAACTGTGATGAATCCGCTCTTTTCCCTCTGATTCAGCCAACCGACGATCCTCTCTACACGACCAACCTGACCTTTCGTTCCGGTCGTGTGTATGAACTCTTTATCACCCCCTACCGGCTCAGAGGGGATATCATCGGGAGGGTGCTGAACTTCCGGGATATCACCGGAAAGAAACATGCAGAAGATCTCTTAAAAAACATGAACCAGAAACTTCTGCTGCTCTCCGGAATCACCCGTCATGATATTCTGAATCAGATAACTGCTCTGAAGATCTACCTCTATCTTCTTCGCAATGATCCGGAGGAAGCAGAGACTGTTGAATTTCTGGCAAGGATGGACAATATTATCAGAATGATGCAGCATCAGACAGAGTCCACGGGTGAGTACCAGGAGTCAGGTCTCCATGAACCAATATGGCAGCATCCTCCTACGGTCTTTCAGCATGCTGCTGCCTCGTTTACTGACCGGGATATCTCCTGCCAGTCTGAACCCATGACCCTGGAGATTCTGGCAGATCCCCTTCTGGAACGGGCGTTTTATAATCTGATTGACAATTCGCTTCGCCATGGAGGGCATGTCTCTCAGATCTCCCTATCCCTTGTTCAGTCAGGGGGGGATCTTCGGATCATCTACCAGGACAATGGAAACGGGGTAGTTCCTGAAGAGAAGGAGAAGATTTTTGAGAAAGGATTTGGGAAGCACACCGGATTTGGTATGTTCCTGATTCACGAGATTCTGTCGATTACCGGAATTACTATCGCTGAATGTGGGGATTACGGTGCAGGTGCACGGTTTGAGATCCGGGTTCCACTAAATTCCGTGCGTCCTCTGAGTCCAAATGCCATTCAGGATGTCCAATAGACCGAAAGTCATAGAAAAAAAGTGAGACTGGTGGGATGATGGGGCGGTATCAGTAGTTTTCGCACCAGAGTTCAAAGTAACTCTGGGGGTGTGAGCATACCGGGCACATCTGGGGTGCTTTATCAGCATCATGGACATATCCACAGTTCCGGCATTTCCATCTCACTGGTTCTTCCCTGGAGAACACGGTGCACTTTTCCACCTGGGAAAGCAATTTGCGGTACCGGCGTTCATGATCTGCCTCTACCTTTGCTACTTCACGGAAGAGATGTGCCACTGCCACAAATCCCTCGGTCTCTGCGATTTTGGCAGCATTCGGATATAATGCACCCCATTCATGCTGTTCGCCGTCTGCTGAGGCCTTCAGATTTTCTGAAGTTGTGCCTATTTTTCCAGCCGGATACGATGCGGTGATCTCTGCCTCTCCTCCGGGGAGCATTTTGAAGAAGAGTTTTGCATGCTCCTTCTCATTCTCTGCTGTCTCAAGGAATATTGCGGCAATCTGTTCATATCCTTCTTTCTTTGCAACACTTGCGAAAAATGTGTACCGGTTTCGTGCCTGTGATTCCCCGGCAAACGCAGCGAGAAGATTCTTTTCAGTCTGACTTCCTTTGAGTTCCATTCTGTTCTCCGTGGGTGATATATGGGTGAGGAAAAAATATCAAGATGCGGTAAGACCTGCCTTTTTCAGGGTTGGAACGTACTTCTGATCTTCCTGAGTGAAATGCTCGATCACCCAGGAGGTAAGATAGACGGTCAACTCTCCTGTCAGGGCAAGGTCCTGGCCTTCGTATTTTTGTTCAAATTCCCGGACTTTCTTTTTAAATGTGAGGTGCTCCCTGATATGCTCCTCAATATCCGGGTATCCTGCTTTACTCATGTATGCTTCTTCTGTTTTGAAATGAACTTCTGCGTACTGGACCATCTGGCTGATGACATAGGAGACTTCATCTCTCCCTTTCTTTTGCATCAGAGCTTCAAGCATACGGTTTGCCAGAGAAACGAGGTGTTTGTGCTGCTCATCAATATCAGATACCCCGGTTTCGTATAATTCATCCCAGACGATAAATGGCATATGATATTCTCTTCTCTCCATAGGGAAGAAACAAGCGGTGTATAGAAGGATATCAGGGGATCCCTGGTAGTACCGGATAACTGTCGATAAACTTGCTATTCAGACAACTCTCTCAAATGATGGTATTTCCTTCATGATTGCTCTCTCTCACTCTCTCTCTCCTTTTTATCGGAGATATTATATATTCTACCGTTTATGATAACATGGGATGCATCTATGGGGAGTTTTTATACTATCCGAGCACAAGCGCTCATCTGCCTGTTTCTGATCATATTAACGGTATTTTCTGGATCTGGAGATCCGGGTGTCTCTTCGGATCCGGCCAGTGAATCATCACTCTATATGGTGATCGGAGATGGGAAGTCTTCTTCATCAACCGGGGTGGCAACTGAAGCGACTACACAGTCAGTTCACACGGTATGTTCATCCGGTTGTGATTATTCCCGCATTCAGACAGCGATAAATGCTTCTGGCTGTGGTGATTCGATCCTTGTTTCTGCAGGGACGTATCCGGAATCCTTGAGTATTGACAAGGGGGTTTTCATTCAGGGAATAAATGGAACCGTACTCGTAGGGTTACCGGATCAGTCATATGGTGCTGACATTCGTGCGAGTGGAGTAACTCTTGAAAATCTTTCTTTCACTTCTGCACGTGAGAACGGGGTGCGGATTGCAGGTGATGAGGTAACTCTGAAAAATCTCAATCTGACCGCCCATGATCCTGATGAGATCACCTCTGCGGTAATCAATGGATCTGAACTCTCCCATATCCTGATAGAAGATTGCAGGATGACATCATCAGGTGTCTATGGTATTGCGTTCTCAAATTCCTCTGATTTGCTGATCCGAAACAACATCGTCGACTTTACTACCCCTGATATCCTCCATTCAGGAATCGACTATTCGCAAGGGGATAAACAGCATCCTGCATACGGAATAGCCATCCAGAATAACCGGATATTGAATGGGGGTATCAGTGTTCTCACCCTCAATAAGCAGGGAGGGGTGATCATCTATCCGGAGATGGAGAATCTACAAATCACCGGGAACCTCGTGCAGAACACGAACTTCTGGGGTTTGGATGTCGGAGGATTTGAGGATGTGAACGGGCATCATATCAGAAACCTCACCCTGAAGGATAATCTGGTAACTGGAACAAAAAGCACCTACCCGAGTATGCGGGTAAGGGGAATAACCCAGGGACTGATGGTAAATAACTCAGTCACCGATTTCACAGATGGTTCTGACGGGGTTAACCTGATGTACCTGGATCATTTTATCGTGAAGGATACCGTGGTACGTGATGGAACTCTTCATCCTCAGACTGGATTTACTGCATTTCAGGTTGAGGTGGTAACTAATTCGGTGATCCAAAATACCACAATAACCAACGTGGAACCGTATGGATTCAACTACGCTCCCGGATTGAATATGCAACCAAATCTCACGTTTGACACCTCGAACACCTATAATGGAAGACCGGTCATATATCGTGAGAATCAGGATCGTGTAGAAGTTACTGGAGCATCCATGCCTGCTATGGTGGTTCTGATGTCCTGTTCAAACAGTTCTGTTCACCAGGCAAAGATTACCCAATCAGGTCTTGGAATTGGTCTGTACAACTGTTCCCGCACGATGGTTTCCGATTCAGAGATCTCTGATTCCAATACCGGGATGATGCTGATCCGATCAAATGACTCGGTAGTATCAGGAAATAGTATCTCCGGTTCATGGGATGGTCTTGGTGTTGGTGATAATCGGAATGTCACCATTTCCGGAAACCGATTTTCCGAGTATGATAATAGTGGAATCCTGGTGCATACTGGTTCTCCATATCTGATTAACATCACTGGAAATATTCTGCATGGGGAGAATGAAGGGCGTGAGCAGGCTATTGCACTGGTAGAAGCGAATGGAAATAGAGAGGTTCTCCTGGCAAACAATACGCTTTCCAACAACTCCCGGGGAATGCTGATGATCCAGTCAAATGATTTCATGTTGCACAATAATACGATTCAGGATTCAGGCATTGGGTTCAATCTTCTGGGATCGAACAATAATGAGTTCATTAGTAATACTATCCATAATTCGGATGAATTTTCTGAAGGAATGTATATTATCAGTTCAGATGCTATCGGGGGTGGCAGCTGTGAAAATAATGTCTTTGTCAATAATTATATCGAGAGTGTAAGGCCGGTAAATCTCACCACGATCACCAGTTTGTTCCCCAACATGACACTGGATGCAGAGGTATGGGGCATTATACCGTCCGGCTCATCTGTGACTTCTCCGGATGGAGAGGATACCTTCCCCAATATCTGGAATGTCACGAAAACGGAAGGAAAGAATATTGTCAATGGATCGTTCCTGGGTGGGAACTATTATGCCACCCCGAACGGAACCGGATGGTCTCAGACTCATGCTGACCGGGGGGACGGATTTGTTGGAGAACCCTATGTTCTGAATGATAAAAACACCGATTATCTGCCATTGCACGGGAATGTCACTCCCACACCAACTCCAACGCCTACCCCGACACCAACACCCGGTGGTCTGTCTGCAGAGTTTACTGCATCCCCCGTATCGGGAATTCCTCCACTATCTGTGCAGTTTTCGGATCTCTCAACCGGCCAGCCAACGGTCTGGAACTGGACCTTTGGAGACGGAAGTGTATCTCATGACCAGAACCCGGTGCATGTGTATCAGGGAATCGGTAGATATACTGTCACCCTGGAAGTCTCAAATGATTGGAATCAGTCAGCAATGAGAAAACCCGGATATATTATCACGAATACGGGAAGAATTTCCGGGCCAAGCGGGATGATCTGGATCTCGTCATCCCCGTCCAATGCACGGGTGTATGTTGACCAGGTGTACATCGGAGAAACTCCACTTCAGTCTTCAGGTATACCCGCCGGAATCCGTCAGGTCCGGGTTGCAGCAGAAGGATTCCGTGACTGGATAGGGTATGTTGAAGTGACCCAGGGCAGATTCACGTATGTGCCGAAAGTTATCCTGAGAAAATAATCTCCCTCTCTTTTTCGAACTCCGGTAGAGAAAAGATAATCGTTTAGACAGCAGATCTGCTTAGATGCGTCAGATGTATCTGTATCTTCTCAATACCTTGTCTGACTGGGAAACCGGGTATGTTATCGCAGAACTTGGATCCGGACGTTTCTTAAGGAATCCAGATCTCCGGTATCAACTGGTCCTATGTGGAAGAACCCGTGATCCCATCACTACGATGGGTGGCATGGTTCTCACCCCTGAAATAACGGTGTCAGAGATTACTCCTTCTTCTGAAGACCTTCTGCTGCTGCCGGGATCTGATATCTGGCTGGAACCCGATCAACAGGATATCCTCTCACGTATTCCTTCTTACATGGATGCCGGGATGGTCGTCGGTGCCATCTGTGGGGCAACCATGGGTCTGGCACAGACAGGGCATCTCAATTCCCGCCCACACACCAGTAATGATCTGGATGTTCTTGGTATGTTTTGCCCAGGTTACTCCGGTTCTGCGTATTACCAGAATGTTCCGGCGGTTTGTGACGAAAGTCTCATTACTGCAAGCGGACTTGCGCCGGTTGAGTTCGCCCGGGAGATCTTTACCCGTCTGAATGTCATGCGTGAAGCGACCCTGGATGCCTGGTTCTCCCTCCATACTACTCGCAAACCTGAGTATTTTCATGCGTTAATCGCTTCAATGCAGTAACTCCTCACCTGCTAAAACCCTTTCTGTTCTCGCTTCCATGGGAGGCAGACAGGTATCGGTTTACCGTTTTCCCTTTTTCTGACATTACCATGGCTGAAGCATCAGAGTTGATTATTTTTGGGTAATACTGTGTTCCCAGTTCTGGAAATTCCAGGTGACGAGGATCACGGCGATGATCATAAATCCTCCATAGGTTACCAGAGCGGGGATTGCATCCATTTGTCCTGAACCCGAGACAAAGATACCCATCAGCAATGGTCCGAAAAACCCTCCTGATGTGGCTATGGCATTCAGAAGAGCAATCCCTCCTGAACTGTCTATCTGTCCCATCCGCTCTGTTACGATCGCCCAAAATATGGGTAATCCTGCGTAGATACCCATCATCGCGATGGTGATACACAAAAGGGATGTTACGGGATCTCCTGCAAATGCTTCTCCCAGAAATCCGGCTCCTGCAAGGAGCCAGGCAAATATCAGATGATATTTCCGCTCGTTGGTTTTATCTGAATGCCGTGCAATCAGAACCATCCCCACAAGGGATCCCAGGTATGGAATGGCAGAGATGCACCCAACCATGGTGTGGGATGAAGTGAACTGTAATGAGTGAATGATCTGGGGAAGCCAGAATATCATCGAATATCCTGCACACATCTCTAAAAAGTACGCAATCCAGAACCGGTTGAACCACGCCTGTCGAAAAAACCAGGTAACTTTCCGGGGAGTGTGGATGCATTCAGGCCGTTTCTCCTCTTTCAATGTCTGAATGAGCCACTGTTTCTCTTTCGTATCAAGCCAGGTTGCTTCCTCTGGTCTGTTTGTCAGGTACTGATAGGAGACGATACCGAGAATTATCGCCGGTAGTCCCTCCAGAATAAAGAGCCATCTCCAGCTTGCCATATCAAACCAGGTGATATGATCCAGAATCAGGGTTGAAAGTGGTGCTCCGATAATTAATGCAAAGATCTGGGCTGAGAAGATATAACTGAGACATTTGGCAAGATCCTTGCACCGCAGCCATAAGGAAAGATAAAATATCATTCCCGGATAAAACCCCGCTTCTGCTATTCCAAGTAAAATTCGAAGGATACCGATATCATAGGCACTTCGTGCAAAGGCCAGGAGGACAACAACAATCCCCCATGATATCAGAATTCGGGGGATCCATACCCTTGCACCGTACCGCTCCATGAGTCGATTACTTGGATATTCAAAAGCGATGTAACCGATGAAAAAAATTCCCGATATAAGGCCGTATACCGCTGGAGTTATACCAAGATCTGCATTCATGGTCAGAGCAGCAAATCCCAGATTGACCCGGTCAATATAATTCATAATATACAGGATGAGCAGGAAAGGCATCAGGCGAATGATGATCTTTCTCATAATCGCATCGCCGTACGCGGTATCCTCCTGGGTCATACGATAGTATCTTTTCAGATTCTATGAAATAGTTTGCGAATATCATCCTGGACGAAACCTGCCGGTCTTTGACCATAGGGGTGACATTTTTCCCGTTTCAACCCTGATATCATGGGATGCAGATTCTTCCCCGATCATCATCCCGGTTTGTCTTGGTTTTCATGGTATTTTGTGCGGTAAACCTGGTGATATCCCCACTGTTCGCTGAGTCAATCTGTGCAAAATCAGGGGACTCAGTTCAGGTCTATTATTCTCTCTCCTTTCCCGGAGGTCCGGTTTTTGAGTCAAATGTCAATGGCTCTCCTTTGTCTTTTGTGCTTGGGAGTGGTGCAATGATCCCTGGATTTGACCAGTCAATTCAGGGAATGATTCCCGGTGAAACGAAAACCGTTATTCTCTCTCCTGATGAAGCGTATGGGGAACGGAATGAGTCGTTGGTGCAATCAATGCCGATCATGGAAGCATCGGCAATGCTGAACGGGTTACAGAAGAGTGATGTATCGATCTCTCTTCTTCCCGGATATCCCGGGCCGTTGATCGAGTACCTCCCGCATGAAGAGAAGCACGAACGGTATCTCATCACGAGTATTACCAATGAAACCGTGACGGTTGATACCAACAAACCATTGGCTGGTAGTTCTCTTCAATTTGAAATTACCCTGGACAATATCACTCACCCATCCTGATCATGAAAAGAAGTAATCGGTGCAGAGGGATGGAGGCATGAATCTCCTTCCCAGAATCGGCCTTGGATGCGACATCGAGGAGATTGAGCGGTTTTTTCTCGACCCTGTGCAGGATATCGCCTTTTTACGACGGGTATTTACTCCGGCTGAGATCGAGTACTGTTATACCTTTCAAAGCCCCGCTCCTCACCTTGCAGCCCGGTTCTGTGCAAAAGAAGCAGTAATCAAAGCACTTGGCTCTTTGGGAGAAGAACCGGTTCCCTATCATCTGATTGAAATTTCCCGGCTCTCTTCAGGTGCTCCGGTGGTGACGATCCATGCGGAAACACTGATTGAACAGACCCGGTATTCCCATTATCATTTTCAGACAAGTCTCTCCCATTCCCGGACAACGGCAATGGCAGTAGTCCTCATCACGGAAGATACCGATCTGCCTGCAGAGAGTTGATCATAAAGATAACCTGAACCCTGGTTCATGGCTGCGTGCGATCTGGTTTTCGGTGAGACTCCCTGTTTTTTTTAGGGGCCCTGCAGAAATGATATCCGAAAGAGAAGAAAGCGTATGTAACGTGACAGTAACACCTCTATGTGTACCATCCGGATCTCCGGATGTACAGGACTACTTACAACCCGGATGCATTCTGCATCCATGATGGCAGAAAGATGTTGAGGTGATCAAAAGGATAGCCATAATCCGCTACCGCTGATAAGAACAGGTCCATGCATCCAATAATACGAAAAACACCTCCTGGTATCATTGTATACCACAACCTGCATTCATTTCACCGATATCTCCTTTTTTTGGTAACTCTTCTCTCTGATCTGAAATCAAAGGCAAGAGAAATTCGGAAGTCATTTTTTGCCAGACGTCGTTGATTGGTATAGCAATCTGCCCGGTCAGGAATATCCGATGGTACCTGACGTGGTGCAGGGAGATCTCATGAATAAGGACAAACTCATCAGAAGACGGATCCAGGAAATCGAGAAACATTATCAGAAAGGACACGATAAACGGGCAGCGGATCTCTGTGATTCTGTCATTGCTATAGATCCCGGGAATGAAATCGCGAATATTATCCGATTCCGGTGTATCTCTGACACATGGCAGCCAGATAAACTCTTAACCGAAACTACCCGGCTGGTAGAGATGTTTCCCCAGTCTGCTGATGCCTGGATGTTCCAGGGAGTCAGTTATGCAAAGGCACAGAAGGTTTCTGAAGCGGAAGCAGCATATCGCCGATGTCTGGAACTGAATCCTGACAATTACCAGGCACTTCATAACCTGGGTTCTATCCTCACCAGCTATGGCGATCGGACTGAAGGGATATCGTTGATTGAGAAAGCGGTATCCCTGGAACCCTCATATGAGGCCGGTCACGGCACTCTTGCCCAGATCTATTATTCTGATGGAAAATTTGCTGAATCCATCCGGGAGGCCGAACAGTCTGGTGATCTCATCAACGGGTATCAGGAACTGGTGATAGCCTATGGAGACTCTCTCTATCAGACAGGCCAGTATGCCCGTTCCCGGGCCGTTTTTTCCCGTCTTGTAGAGGAGACTCTCCTCTCTTCCCCGATGTATGCCATGCTCTGTCCGCTGCTGAGAGAGAGCGTTCACTATGATCATACTGGTGGGTTAGCTGATTTGGATGGAGATTATATCGCTGCTACGTACTATCGGGCTTTTCTTTCCCTGGATCCGGGTTCTGATACCCAGCCGATATCCTCTTCAGACCTGGATATCGTTCTTGCATCCAATCCTTCCCATGCGTATGCCCTCTCGGGTCTGGCATCTCTGCACAAACTGAGGAAGGATATCGCCGGATCCCTGCCTTTTGTTGAACAGGCAATTGTTGCCGATCCCTCAAATCTGTCATTTATCCGGCAGAAGGCATTCATCCTCTATGATGAGGACCCCAATGCATCGCTTGTGCTCTTTGAGGAACTGCTTGCAAAAACTCCGGGGGATATTGAATCAGCCCTTGGAAAGGCATGGGCACTCAAAGGACTGGGTAGGGATGAAGAGAGTCTTGCCCTGCTTCATGAACTTACTGAGAGAGATCCGTCATTTATCCATGGTCTGATGGGTATGCCAAAGGGAAAACCCTCATTATAGGTTCAGGAATCCTCTCCTACAGCTTTTCGCATATCCTGGTACTGGCCCGGTTTTGCCCGGATCTCAAATCTGGCTCCAACCCCTTCTGTTCCGTTTTCTTTGATGGTAAGGCCGGTGATCGCCAGGATCTCCCTGCAGAGAAAGAGGCCGAGTCCGGTATTCTTACCAACACCCTGGGAGAAGATCGATTCTTTTTCGCTCTCCGGAACTCCTACTCCGTCATCGGAATAGATAATCAGGAGATCCCTTCCGTCATACTGATAGGTTATTGAAATGGTGTGAACGGTTCCCCCATGGCGGATAGAGTTGTCAATCAGGTTATAGAAGACCTTCTCTATCATGCGATCCCCGTATATCCGGACACCGAAAGGAGGAAAGAGAAGATTCCGGGTCTTCAGCATATTTTCGATCGCACCTTTTGAGAGGAGAATGGCAAGGTCTGTCCAGAGAGGTTCCTGATTGCCAAGTTCCTCATACTCTCGGGTAAATTGAATCAACCTGGTGATCTGATCCCCGATACTTTCGATGGAGGTGATATGTTTCTGCAGTTCCGGTTTATCAGCCATCTCGCTATGAAGCAACTGAGATGTCAGCCCGATTGCAGTCACGCAGTTGAGGATGTCATGCCTGGTAACGCCTGAAAGGATTGTGATCTTACGCAACGCAGTAGAAAGAGCAATTTGTGCCTGTCTGAGTGGGGTGATATCTGTCGAAAGCCCGATCAGACGCAGCCCTTTCCCGTTTTCTTTGAGAAAGCTCCTGGCATTGGCAAGATGGTACCGATTTTCTCCCGAATTCATCTGCATCCGGTATTCCTGGGTGACATGAACGCCTTCGTTATGAATAGCCTCAATCGTAGCGTTCATCAGGCTCCAGTCATCAGGATGTATTCTTTCCAGGATAGCACGGGTAATATCCTGCTTATCATCCTCTCCAAGACCAAACATCCGGACGATCTGGTTATCGGTGGACAGCTGGCGGGTGTCAAGGTCCATCTCCCATACACCTGCTCCGGCTGAAGTGATTGCCAGATCATTCCGTGTTGCGAGCTTCTGAATCTGCATATGGGACTGATCCAGTTCCCTGGCCTGACGTTCAAAATTCAGTATGATAAAGAGGAACGAGGATCCGATGGAGGCGATCATCACATACAGATAAAATATGGTATTTATCGGACCATTCTCAAAAAAGCTCCTCCCCTCCGGACTGATGAGATAATCTATACCCCGGACCGCGAAAATACCGGCAAGAAGGAGATAGATAATGGCCTGTAGGCGGGTTAACATCACCTCGTCGGTAGAACCTCCTTTGAGAATGACTCTGGTGATTAGGATAACGATGATGGCATAGGTAAGAGAAACCAGGGCACTCCGGTATGCAATGATATCAACAATCACATACCAGTATTCTATACCTGCCAGAACAATGGGAATGAGCAGATACCACCGACGATCCAGAGCATTTCCTGTGTAATACCGGGTGAGTGCCTCGTAAATCAGGAGCACCCCAAGAGTATTGAAGAGGTTAGATCCCAGTATCGAGATGCTGTCCGGAATAATTCCCCGCAATGCTCCAAACATCTGAGCGATTGCAAAACATGCCAATTGGAATGACCAGATGCCAAATCCTGGATATCCCCCCCGGATCCGGGCATACAGGATCATGAGCATGGAGAGAAATAACTCGATGAGTATGATACTGAACTGAAACGTGCGGATATCAAACAAAACTGGGACTGCAGGCATGATATGATGAGTATATCAGTTCAGGGCGTACTCTACATATATTTTTGCAATGGGGCCAGGTACGATTGATTCCACCTTCAGGAAAAAGGGTATTATCCGGCCCCTCCCTAACTTGTCTTTATATAGATCAGTCGAGAGTTCTTCTGAAACTGGAAATTCCGATAACGATTGCAGCTGCAGAAAATATTGCTAATGCCAGGAGATCGATACCGATTACTTCAAGCCCCTGTCCCCGGAGGATCAGACTTCGGAGAGCATGCACTGCATATGCCTCCGGATTGATGACGGTTATCCACCGGAGCCAGTCAGGCATCCCAATGATCGGATAGAACGCTCCACTGGTCATAAAAAGGAGCAGATTGAGAAAAGCAACTACTGAACTGTATGCAGACTGATTTGAGAACCGGGAGGCAAATGAGATGACAAGGCTGTTTATGCCAATACAGATGATGAAAACGACTCCAAGTACCATCAGGATCTCCCCCGCACCCCTTACCGGGACTCCGGCGATGAAGATGTCGATGAGGAATACAAATAATCCTGCAAGAAATGCTTTGACTGTCCCACTCGCGATCATACCGAGGACAATACTGGAACGTTTCACGGGTGTGACCAGGTATCCCTCGATGATCCCCATCTCCCGATCTCTGATAAGAGCGTTTCCCCCGCCCATCATGGTGGTCATGAAGATTGCCATCACAATAACTCCGACCCCGAAGAACTGGATGTATTCAATCTTCCCGTAGATCTTTTCCACCAGCAGAGGATTCGTAGCACCCGAGTGGAGTAATACTCCACTGATTCCTGACTGAATAAGTGCCGGAATCATATATTCTGAGCTATCAATGTAGAGTCTGATATCAGAATCCGGCGCAACTGCAGGTGGGAGCACGAGAACTGCCAGAATCTTCCCTGTTGCCAGTTCACCTTTCGCAGTCTGGACATCAATATACCGGGTAACTTCAAAGAGGGGGGGTTTCCCTGGATCATGTACTGCCGCCAGAGCATCAAAGGTGCTTGAATACAGGGGGGTCTCATTTCTGAAGAGATCATCCTGGGTTACGCCGATTGGGATATGAACGATTGTTCCTCCCATGGCATTCCCAAAGATTACCAGATATACTAACGGAAATATCAGGGTCATGAAGATGAAGAAGGGTGATTTGAGAAATTTCCTGATGTCCCGCTCAAAAATCGCACAGGCTCCCTTAATCATTCTGAGTTCTCCTGGTTTTCTGTTCATCCGGTGACGGCCCGGAGGCATTCAGGTTTGACCCGGTCAGTTCGATAAAGACATCTTCCAGGGTTGGAGATCGGATGGTGATCGAGGTGATCGGGATATTCCTCTCCTCCAGTTTAGCAATAAGTACAGGAATGAGAGAACTTCCCCCTTTGGCTGCGATCTGCAGGTCTGATCTGTTGACTTCGGCTGAGATGATATGGGGAATTTCCCACAGTGATGCGATGACATCCGCTGGTACGGTGACCTCCCCGGTGGTGATCCCGATCCGATCTCCTGCCGGCATTGCCTGTTTGAGTTTTTCCGGGGTGTCAAGGGCGATGAGACGGCCACCTTCGACAAATGCAATCCGACTGCAGAGTTTCTCTGCTTCATCCATGTAATGGGTGGTCAGAATTACCGTGGTATTCTCCTGGTTGAGGACTTCGATCTGCTGCCATACCTGTCGCCGGGAATCAGGGTCTAATCCGATGGTTGGCTCGTCCAGAAAGAGAATCAGGGGATGATGGATAAACGCCCGCACAATCTCAAGTTTTCTCCGCATTCCTCCGGAAAACATCTGAACCGGAGTATTGGCACGGTCAAGTAAATGTGCCATCTCAAGGAGCTCATGAATTCGTTGACTGAGTCGGGCATCATCGAGACCCTGGAGTTTTCCATAAAATGCAAGGTTTTCATATGCGGTCAGTTCCAGATCCAGGGTGCCGTTCTGAGGACAGACTCCGATGATCTTTCTGATAGATTCGGGATCCCGGGTGACTTCATAGGGTCCGATAAATTCGGTCCCGGATGTTGGTCTGAGCAGGGTGGTAAGGATACGTATGAGGGTACTTTTTCCTGCTCCATTCGGGCCGAGCAGGCCAAATATTTCTCCTCTTTGGATTGTGCAGGAGATGTCATCGACTGCCCGTATTACCCGATGACCTGAGAATATTTTTGACAGATGCTCGATACGGATGATCACATCCAGCTCAGAGTACCCTCGGGGCAAATCTGATATCTGAAGGTCAGGTTCTGGCATCATGGATCATCTCAGGATAGCGAGTTCTGTCTGTTTATGAAAGATCAATGTAATGGGATTTAGAGCAGGAACTATTTATAGAGCAAAGGACCTGGTATAAAAATCGTCATGATAATCCCAGATGAGATCTGCAATCTGTATTCCCTGATCTGATACCCATGGGAATCAGATGCGGAGGATACTCATGGCTTCATGCAACGGGGTAACTTGAGCGGGCCTTATATGTAGTTCACCAGACTATTATGGGATATGCCGCTTTTCCGATATTTTCAAATCGTTTTTCTTCTGGCTCTTTTCAGTATCTGCCCAATGACGATTCTCGCCGAAACCGGAGGAGAGGATCAGTCTCTGGTTGATCCAGGATATGAGGATGAGGATCTGGTGATTGATGAAGAAGCAGATGATGACTCAATTGAGGATTCATATGATGAAGAAGAGGTGTTCAGCACATCCGGGGACACATCCATCTCTCGTCTCACCCCACAGGAAAAGACACTCCTGCGAAGTCTTGAGCACCGGGCTCCTAATATAACGATTCTTGCTGAAAGTCCGGCCATCTCTGTCCCGCAGGATCTCCCCCGGCAGTTTGACTGGCGGAATAATCAGGGAGACTGGACAACTCCGGTGAAAAACCAGGGAGAAGAATGTGGGAGCTGCTGGGCTTTTGCGGTCACTGGAATCCTGGAATCACACCTGAAGATTGTTCGTGGCGACCCTCTTTATCATCCTGATCTCTCTGAGCAGTATCTCATCTCATGTGATACTGATGATGGCGGTTGTGATGGGGGCGATTTTGAGACTGCAATGTCCTATCTGGTGGACACTCCCGGAGAAGATGGAGAGGTTGGGACCGTAACTGAGTCAGATTATCCCTATATCGAATCGGATGACTCCTGCTCTGTCACTGCTGATATTCCCCGGTACACTGCAGGAAAATGGGCGTATGTGAATGCTTCTTCCGAGGATGCGGAAGTTGGCCTTCCCCAGGTTGATGAACTCAGGGCGGCAATTTACCTGAAAGGACCGATAGCGGTAGGGGTGGATGATGATGACGCCTTTGATGAGTATACCGGGGGGATTTTTGTGAGTCGAAACCCAAGTCCGGAGCCTGAGACCAACCATGCGGTTATTCTGGTAGGTTGGGGAACTGCAGGTGGAAGAGACTATTTTATCGGGAAGAATAGCGTTGGAACTGACTGGGGAGAGAACGGATGGTTCAGAATTGATGTGAACTCGTCACGGATCGGTGAAGGAGCCGTATATTTTGATGAAGAAGAGAATGAAATCCAAGTGAAAAAGGATTAGAGAGACTGTGCTGCCATCTCTACATCTTCTTCCTTGATGGTCTTGCGACCTGCGTGCTGGGCAAGCTTGTTTGCTTCCCGTGCAAGCTGAGCGATGTAGTCCTCTGCCATCTTTACAAGTGCTTCTGCTGCGTCACTGCCGACACGTTCTGCACCGTTGTCCTTTGCGATCCTGGTTACTGCTGCAATTGGTAAGTCTGCCATATTTTTCTACCTCTAAAGATAATATCCTGAATAGAATATAAAAGCTATGCTTTCAATCCAGTATTCGGGACTTTTTTTCTGTTTCTGACAGGTTGCAAGAGGACCTGACGATCCCCCGGTGATATGATATCATTTCTATGATCTAATAAACTTTACTGGTTTTTTTCCGTAATTGAACGAGATTTACCTGACTCGCTGGGATCATCTGATGTGCCTGAGTGATGGGGTAGTATGATTCTCCGCATCGTATCCTGTGATATTATACTCAAAAGGGGGATCTTCCGGCTGGCCCACGCAGTTACCCTCCTCTTCTGGAAATTACCCGGCATGTTGGACATGTTGCCAGATTTTCACCCATTGAGTTATTGAGTATTCATATATGAGACAAAAACCTGGGAGAGGGTTTCCCGATGGATTTCATCAACAGTGGCCCGTATTGTTAAATGCGTCATCCTTCCCTGGGGGTCGCAAACCGGGGAGATCTCTTCAAACATTGCGACTCCTTCATCCAGTGCAATCAGCTGTCTCCCAAACACCGGCCACGACTCCTCGGTAAACAGGGCAATCGTACATAATACTGCCTCGTTACAGGTTCTGACTCCGAATAATTGTAATGTGGCTTTATTGACATGTATTACCCGGATGAGGGAGATACAGTACCGGATCTTTTCTGGATGCTGAGATAAGAATTCCCTGATACTTCCCACTCCCTGCTCTCTGCAGGAGTTGAAATAGTTTTTCACCTCAGAGAAATCCACCTCCCATGTTGGAACAGGAATCGAATCAAAGAGTGTGTTGAACCTGTTTTGACTTTCAGCAATGGCAATCTGATCTCTTCGATTTTCTGAAATGTTCCTGAATAATCCCTGAATGATCTTTCGATCTCCTATACGAGTGACCGAGTAGGAGATTCTCACCAGGATCTCTTCTCCCTCCCGGGTAATGACTGGAACTTCCTGTTCTGGAAAAAGGTTGGATTTTATCGCATGGGCAAATTTTTTCGTATGGTAGTCTGCCCAATCCGGAGGGTAGAGCATGAGATGATCCTTTCCGATGATATTCTCTCTGCTCGTTCCGATGAGATATTCGGCCGCTTCATTACAGTTCACCAGGGTGCCGGTTCCGGCATCAGCCCAGAAGATCGCATCATGAGCCCCTTCAAATGCGAGACGAAATGCTTCTTCCAGCTCCTTTCTCTCCTGCTTTGAGACCCTCTGGCTTACCGCGAACCTGATTTTATGAATCAGTTCGGTAAATTGTGCAACGGTATCACTACCTTTCTGGACATAATAATCAGCTCCGTTCTCGATTGCTGAGATAACCACCTCTTCCCGGCCTCTTCCGGTAAAGAGAATAAACGGGATGTCAATTCCCCGGGCTTTGATCTCGCTGAGAAAAGTCAGACCATCCATCCGGTGCATCTGGTAATCTGAAATAATGACATCAAAATGATGGTGTTTGAGGATATTGAGTGCTTCATGACCCGACGTAGCTGTTGTTACCACCATCTGATGAAACTGCAGGTATGCCTGTGCAATCTCTAAAAAATCGGGCTCATCGTCAACATATAATATCTGCAGCTCGTTCTCTTCCATATTCTCTCTGGACCGGATATCGGTGATACGCATTTATCTTCTCATATTTCCTGATGGTGACATGTTGAGGTGGATATGATCCTCATCAGGGATTCGGATATTGGATACTTGTGATGTGATATTTGATGGATACATCCAGATAAAAATATCCATGGGTCACTTCGGGATCCATACATCCGCATTAGGGGTTCTCTGATGTCCTAACTTATGCACCGCTTCTTTGAGGCCCTATTGTCTGATGTCTCCTGTCTGGGTTTTCTTCATACCTGATTCCGGATTTTTTGCATGCTCTCCTCACGGTAGTCTCTCAATAACCGTTGTCATTCCTTATGGTGTTTCCGGGATACCCCGATGATAACGCTTCACTCCCATCTCTCCGTTATGGGAAAAACCTTTATCGCATATCCTGTCATCTATTGATAAACCTGAAACCAGCCTGCATGGTATTGATATGATCTCAGTCCTGTATGTCGATGATGAAGAGTTGCTCCTTGATATCGGAAAGAAATTTCTTGAGCGACTTGGCAACTTTGAGGTTACGCTTCAGGACTCTGCGGTTCGTGCCCTTGAATTACTGAAAAGCAGACAGTTTGATGCCATCATTTCTGATTATCAGATGCCCGAGATCGATGGGATTGCGTTTCTTCAGGAAGTCAGAAGACGATACGGCCACACTCCTTTCATTCTGTTTACCGGGAGAGGCAGGGAAGAGGTAGTCATCCGTGCTCTCAATGAAGGTGCGGATTTCTATCTCCAGAAAGGAGGCGATCCGAAATCTCAGTTTACCGAACTTATTCACAAGATCAGTCTTTCAGTTCAGCGGAGAGAGACCGAAAAAGCACTGGCAGAGAGCGAACGCCGGTACCGGGAAGTAGTAGAGACCCAGATTGAATTTATTGCCCGATTCAGTCCCGAATGGAATCTGGTCTTTGTAAACGAGGCTTACTGTCGGTATTTAGGGAAAAAACGGGAGGATCTGTTGGGAAAACGGTATGTCCCTGATATTCCCCTGGAAGATCGTGCATGGGTGTATGAACAACTTTCCTCTCTCTCGCCTACGCAACCGGTGAATGAGATAGAACACCGGATTCGAATGCCCGATGGATCTATCCGGTGGCATTGGTGGAACAATCGGGCCCTCTTTGATGATACCGGAACCTTACTGGAATATCAGTCGGTTGGTACCGATATCACCGAACGAAAATTGGCTGAAGAGGCGTTGAAAGAACGGGAACATCGTCTTCAGACAGTAGGTCAGAATATTCCCGGAGCAATTTACCAATTTGAACTCTCAAAAAGCGGAGTCTCCCGGTTTCCTTACATCAAAGGGAATTGGGAAGGGTTGTTTGGTGTCTCTGCAGAAGAGGCCCTCATATCACCGGAACGTGCTTTTGCCGCGATATCTCCTGATGATCTCCCTCTTGTGAATCAGACTATAGCGGAGTCTGCCCGTTCTTTGACCCCCTGGTCGTGTGAATTCAGAACGATAATCCACGGGAGTGTCAAGTGGCTTTTAGGAAGATCCGTTCCTGAACGCAATCCGGGAGATCAGAGTACTCTCTGGAATGGCGTCCTGATGGATATCACGGAACAAAAAATCGCCCAGGCTGCTCTAGTGGAAAGTGAAGAGAAGTTCCGGGTTCTTGCAGAAAATGCTCCAGCAGGGATTACGGTTATTCAGGGGAATGCGGATGTGTATGTCAATGATTATGCGGTAATGATGACCGGATACCAGAAAGAAGACTTTTACCGCACAAACTTCTGGGACTTCATTCACCCTGATCACCGGGAGCTCATTCAAAAGCGGGCAGTGGATCGACTCCGGGGTCTTCCGGTTCCCAAACGATATGAGATTAAGTACCTGACAAGGGACGGGGTTACTCGCTGGGTAGACCTATCGGTTGATAAACTGATGTATGAGGGCAAACCGGCTCTCATCTCCATGATGGTAGACATCACGGATCGCAAACATGCAGAAGAAGAACTTCAGGCTGCCAACGAAGAACTGATTGCAGCACATGAAGAGCTTCAGGCCCAATTGATAGAACTCCGCGATCAACAGTATCGTCTCTCGGAAAGTGAGCAGAATTACCGGACTATTCTTGAAAATATTCAGGATGTCTATTTCCGAACCGATCGGGATGGAAATCTGCTGCTGGCCAGCCCTTCTTTTGCAAAGGTACTTGGATATGACTCGGTAACTGAGCTCTACGGGAAAAATCTTGCCAATATCCTATATGTAAATCCCGAACAGAGAAATGCCCTTCTGGATAAGATCTCCCAGAACGGTTTTGTAACCAATTATGAAGTAGTCATTAAGAAAAAAGACGGATCTCCGGTTTATGTTCTTTCCAGCAGTCAGATCTATTATTCGGCAACCGGTGAAGCTTCCGGGGTGGAGGGAATATTCCGGGATATCACGGAACGAAAGAAGATGGAAGATGCTCTGCGTGAGTCTGAATCCTTATACCGATCCGTGTTTGACAATACCGGCGCCGGCACGATCATCATCGGAAAGGATACCACGATCCTCCTTGCGAACACCAGTTGGGAAAAACTTACTGGTATACCTCGCTCTGAGCAGGAAAATATCAGGAGCTGGACGGATTTTGTATCAGGTCCGGACCTTGAACGGATGAAGAACTACCATCATGCAAGAAGGATAGATCCGGATTCAGCTCCCAGAGTCTATGAATGCACCATCTTTGATGTGGATAAATGCCCTCATACGTGCGTCATCTACGTGGATCTGATCCCTGGTTCAGAAAACAGTGTTGCTTCACTGATTGACATATCCGGATTGAAAAAGGCTGAATCCGCTCTGTATGAAAGTGAAGAGAAGTATCGGTCCATCATCGAACGAATGCAGGATCCCTTCTATCGTACTGATCTGCAGGGTCATCTGATTATGGTCAATCCGGCTTTCGGGAAAACCTTCGGGTACCAGGGTTCTGATGAACTCATAGGAAAATCCATAACAGATACGCTCTACGCAAATCCTTACCAGCGTGATGAACTGATCCAACAACTTTCTCGTGACGGGGAGGTCAGGGAGTTTCGTCTGACGTTAAAAAGGCATGATGGCACAGAAGGCACCTATACTGCATCCAGTCACCTGATCTATGATGACGCGAAACAACCGATAGGGGTTGAAGGACTCTTTCACGATATAACCGATCATCTCAAAGTCGAAGAAGCGTACGCCGAGATAGAGAGCAAGTACCACGAACTCTCTGAACTTCTTCCCCAGATGGTTTTTGAAATGAATCCGCAATGCCAGATCACCTATGCAAACCGTTATGCCCTGGATTCGATGGGATATACGCATGAGGATATCCAGGACGGGCTGGACATCTATGCCGTGATTGACCCCAAAGATCATGCAAGGCTGAAAGAAATGATCGAAAATCCCTCTCGGAATCCTCCACCCGGGACCCATGAGTATCTGGGAAGGAAAAAAGACGGAATTACGACTCCGATTCTGGTATATCTTACCGCAGTATTTCGAAATCGTTCAGTTTCCGGTTATTGCGGAGTAATTATTGATATCTCTGAACGAAAAAAGATGGAACTGGATCTGATACAGAAAGAAGAACTCTTCAGAGAAGTCTTCCACAACGCTTCCGATGAGATCATCCTTCACGAGATCTCACAGGAAAACGGACCTGGCCCGCTCATTCTGGTCAATGATATCACGTGTGAAAAGCTGGGGTACTCTCGTGAAGAGTTACTGAAACTCTCTCTTCATGACATCCTTCCTGATGTTTCAGTTAAAAACACGCCAAATATCTCAAAACAATTATTTTCAAACAAAAAGGTGGTATTTGAATCTGGTCACCGGAAAAAAGACGGCACGATATATCCGGTTGAGGTCAACTCCCACCTCTTTTATCTGAATGGAACTCCGGTAACCCTCTCGATAAGTCGTGATATCACTGAACGCAAGCGGGCAGAAGAGGCCCTCCGGCAGGCAAATAACAAACTCAATATTCTCTCTTCTATCACCCGTCATGATCTGCTCAATCAACTGAATGCGTTGATCCTCTTTCTTGAGTTGTCAAAAAAACAGATCCATGAGGATCCCCTTGCACTCACCTATCTGGAAAAAGAACTGGAAATAACCCAGATTATGCATCATCAGATCGGTTTTACCAAGTCGTATCAGGATATCGGAGTTAAGAAACCGGAATGGACCTGTGTTGAAGCCCTTCTTCTTCAGGCTGCCAAACATCTGGGGATTCAGGATAGTACCCTTTACATCTCCCTCTCCGGTCTGAAGATTTATGCAGATCGTCTTGTGGTAAAAGTCTATTATAACCTGCTGGAAAATTCGATCCGTCATGGAGGGAAGATATCCCGGATATCGGTCTCCTCTCATCAGACAGAGGTGGGTATGGTGATAGAGTATCGTGATGATGGTGTGGGCATTCCTGAGGAGAATAAAGAACTAATCTTTACCAAAGGATTTGGGAGTAATACCGGCTGGGGAATGTTTCTCTCACGGGAGATCCTTTCAATTACGAATATTTCGATCAGGGAAACCGGAACACTTGGAAAGGGAGTCAGGTTTGAGATCGAGATTCCCAATGGTCACTGGAGTCTGGCTCCTGATCCCTATCCATCTACTCATCAATAACTCTGAACGCTTTGATGAGTTCTCCTGACTTTTCATCCGGGTTCGCAACTGACAGATTCCAGTCTCCGGGATGCCCTGCAGGAATCGAAAAGGAAGCTGAAATGGTCCGGTTGGAAGCCCATATAGGGTATTTTCCGGTGATCCGGATATTGTCCTGATCTGCAAAAATCTCTGCTCCCTGCAAGAAATCACTCCCTTGTACAACCAGGGAAACGGGTGTACCAGACCTGACCGTCCCCGGGTTCACCCGAATAATTGAGGGTGGACTCCGGGGATGAATATGAAATGCACCCGAAAGGAACCCCTCACTTCCGTCAGGATTTGTCACGGTAATATTGTATTTTCCTGGTTCAAAGGATTCAGGTATCGTGAATATTGTATGGATTTCTCCCTGATGAAGAACCGAGGTGTTCTCTCCCGGTATCTTTTCATCCCTGGATTTGAGAGACACGATAGCTTGGGAGGTAAAATTCCCTCCGGTTATGGTCGCCGGGATCGATTCCCCGATCCCCCCGGTATCTGGTGTTATGCCGGTTACGGTTACGTTACCGGGAGATATCTGTGATATTCTTCCATCCGGCAGAATGACCAGTGGCGTTGATAAGTTTTTCACGTACGCCATGAGAACATCCACATCAAAGGGTCCGGTTATCCCGGTTTTTGCATCCTTCATAACGGTGTACCCGTCTCCACCTCCGGTGAGAAATGCGATTGTGGCAACTGAATACTCCTTTTTCAGTTCAATCGGTGACTGGTTCATGGCAATTGAAAGGATGCGGTCTCCAGGCGATCTGGTCGCATCATAGGTATACCTTACTCCTGATATCTGAAGCAGATGATCGGGCCGGATAGTCCTTGTCCATTGCTGTTCAAGGAGCGATCGGATCTGAGCTCCTGTCATGTTAACGGTGACGATATTGTTTGAAAACGGGAGCATCTGATACATTTTCCCGATAGTGATGTTTCCTGGCGAGATGTTTGCCCGCACTGCTCCTTCATTGAGCACCGCCATGTCGGTCTGCATTGCCGTTCGCATTGAATCAACAACGAGATCATAGATGGCAGATTCCCCATCGGCATTACGGCTCGTGTTGATGTCCATATCAGTCCGGGAAATCACGTCATTCAGAATCGGACCGGTTGCGTTCAGGGTGTCGTTGAGAAGGAGTGAAGCCTGCGGGTCAGGATTTGTCCCCGGTGGTCTGTCTGCGTATGGTACTACAATCGTTGCTGATTTCCATGATATGTCGCGGGTTTTTGGATCCAGGGCAATACTTACGTTTGCAAATCCTTTGCTATATGCATAGGCCTGAGTAACCAGAACATCATTTCCTTTGGAGTTTTGCATGAATGCATTGGTGAACTCATGGGTATGACCGGAGAGGACGACATCCACATCCCCGTCAAGTTGCGAGACGATATCCGTGACCGGACCGGTAACCTGCACATCCTGCCTTGTTGCACCATCATACGGCGGCTGGGATCCCCCCTCATGGAGGAGGATAACAAATGCATGTACTCCTTTTGTCTGCAGATCCCGTATCTGGGCATTGATGGAATCCACCTCATTGAGAAACACCAGATCTTTTACATTTTCTGCTTTCACGAGATATGGGGTGGTATTTGTCACCGCTCCGATGAAGGCAACCGGTACTCCATCCACATCCCTGATCAATGCGGGAGGAAGGATCATCTTTCCATCCTCTTTCCACACAACATTTGCTGCAATCACGGATCCGGAAAAACCCGGGTATGGATCCTGCAGGTGGGGAATGGTGGTAGATCCATTTCCTCCACTGATCTTCCGGTACAGTTCGGTGATATTTTTGTCAAACTCATGGTTACCCACGGTTGCAATAACCGGACATGAGGCGATTGGGGTGTATCGATGTTCCTTAGAGGTATTTCCCGCAAACAAGTTGTAAAAGAGCAGGGTTGGTTCATCAAGCAGCAGTCCGGACTCCGGAGGGGAAGCTCCGGTAAAGTCTCCGGGAAGAGCAAGGATGGTATGATTCCCTCCCGTCGCATGAATCGCCTGCGTCAGGTATGCTGCCATGACTCCGGCATTTCCAACCGGTGATCCGTTTACGGTGATTCCTGCGGGAATCTGCCCGTGAAAATCATTGATTGCGAGTATGGTAACGTTTATCAGGGATGATGGTTCTGTACTCCCACTTCCAAATCCCTGTTCTGCCTGAGCAACAGATCCAAGCACCATAGTGATGATGCAGATTCCAAGGATAATATTCTGCAAAAACCCGTTCACCCATCCTGCGTTATTGCGACTCTGTTTCATACTCCTCCTGACTTTCCTTTGGTACTGAATTGGTCAGCGCTCCCCATCCCGGATATCTCCTTCAGGCAGCATCAATACGTATTCTCATTAGTATGGTGTATCCTGGTATTAGAGAAGTGTATGCTTTCCCTTTGATGGGAATGAATCAGAGGGCGGTAATTGACCCGGGCAAAACCCGATCACTCCTTCATATACGGTCTGATTCTATTCGATGTTTTCAAATGGTGTCCTGAAAAATATTCATAATGATTTGTATGAACGGGTGTCCGTTTTTTTCTCTCATATTGATTCTTCTCATGGTTTTCACCTCTTCCGCTTCGGCAGTTGATCAACCCGGGATGGTGATTGTGTATCCGGGAGAGAAAGGAGATTCTTCATATATTGATAGTGCAGCTCAAGGGGTTGAATTAGCCACGGATACCTACTCCGTCTTGGTGAGAGAATTTTTCCGGGCAGATTCTTCCGGAGACCCGATTCCGGTGAATGATGGGGCATCAGAGAGAGTGCCTGACCTGGTGCTGGTACTTGGATATCAACTGAGTCCCATCGCCATGACAATTGCAGAATCGTTTCCATCTGTTCCGGTAATTGGGATTGATACCGAGAATCTAACCGGAAATAATTCCCGGACCATACGGTTCTCCCCCTACGGAGCAAGTTATCTTGCCGGTGTACTAGCGGCTAATCAGACAAAAACAAATCAAATTGCTGTCATTGCAGGTAAACCGGATCCAAATGTTGATGAATTCATCGCCGGATTTGCTGACGGGGCAAAAAAAGAGAATCCTGCGATTGTCCTCCGGACGGTGTATATTGCGGATGATATATCCGGATTTAATAATCCCGAAAAAGGAGCCGCTCTCGCTTCCAGTCTTGCAGCAAATGGAACAGATATCCTGTTTCCGGTAGCCGGAGGTTCGGGAGTCGGGGTCATCAGGGAGGCAGCGAATCTGTCCGACGTCCTGGTCATCGGGGTTGACACTGATCAGTCTTCACTTGGGCCTGATGTGGTCATCGCATCAGTGATGAAAAATATTGATCAGGTGGTATACCGGGAGATAAGCAGCACCATGAACGGTTCCTTTACTCCGGGTTTTGAACTGGCAGGTTTATCGAACGGAGGATCAGAACTCCGGTTTAATCCCCGGTTTGCAAATCTCTCATCGGTAATTACTCCCCGGATTGACGAAGCATCACTCGCTGAGAGTCAATATCAGCGGTAATACCTCTCTCTCATCCTCTCTTTTAAAAAAATGCCAAACTCTTATTCGTTTAAACATCTTCCCTTATGATATGGCGAAGTTGCAGCATTGTACCATCACAACAGGTATCGTAATCCTGATCTGCCTCATATGCGGAATGAGTATTTCCTGTGCCAGTGCACAAGTGATCGGTGGGGATCGGGGCTGGTATGTTTTTCACAGTCATGCAGATGGCACGGTGATCTCTCTTGACAGTGAAGTAAAGGGAGTTATCACTGACGGAGAACTCTCTGTTCCGGTCTATATCACCGGCACCCCGTATGCAACCTATACCGCAAGTTATGATTCTGGTCCATACCACGAGTCAGTCACCAAATCTCTCCCTGGTGTTCCGGAAAAAGGTTCTTCTATTGATATTTATCTGGATATCACTCCGGCTCCGACTCCCGTGCCAACACCGGTGCCAAAACCGATAGGAGGAGATGAGGGGTGGTATGATGTCTTCTGTAATGTTCCAGGTGCAACGGTTACTCTTGATGGGGAAGAAAAAGGAACCATCTCCGGAAATTCACTGACTATTCCCGTGTATACTACGGGAACTCCGTACTCAACTATCACGGTAAGTGCTCCGGATTATGTTCCGGTAACTGAGTCTCTGGATCGTCACCCGGCAAAAGGAGAAGTTGTAGATCTGTACATCACCCTGAACCGGGAGAATGACATCCCGATGATGGATCATCCTTCATCATAACTCTTTTTTATTTTAACGTCTGGTTTGCTCTCTCTTCACACGCTCTGATGGTAGTATCTGTAGAGGGTTCCAGACAGCACCCGATAAATTCTACCATATTGTCCCCTGCAGAACTGATGGTTCCCCGGTCTACAAAGTATCCCCCATTCATGAGTTCTACAATCGCTCCTTCGATCCGATAAGGCAGACATGCAACTGCTTCATTCTTCAGTTCTGTTCCTTTTTCATTCAGCTCCGGAGCTTCGGTTGGTAGTATCAGGGTGATATTCCGTTCTTTTCCTGCTGGAATATCAGGTATCTTTGCCATCCCTCCCCGGTATGAGAATAAATTTCCTCTGCTCATAAAACCGACCCTGACGTACCCGTCTTTGAGATCCCTCTCTCCGATATTCTTTACGGTAAGAGTAGCATAGACCGGGTCTCCACCGGAGACAGCTCTGGAGAGCGGGATGAAAGAGACCTGACGAATTACCGGTACATGAAGGCTGTCTGTCTCTTCTCCGGAGAGGGTCATTGGATCAATTTCTCCGGGAACAATCTGGATTCCCTCTTTCACCTCTTCCATGGCTACTACAGAGGGAGTCTGCACGGGTAGGGGGTTTCCTCCTTTGGGTTTTCCGTCACTATTCACGGATTCATACTCAACCTTCGCCATCCCTCTGTTGTCAGACGCATCATTGCGTGACCATGTGCCGGGGCTTGAGTCAGTGATGACATAGGTTCCGGGTTTGAGACTTTCTCCCGGGTGAGAAACCCAGTAGAAATTCTTTTTTCCATCTGCCCCCGTATCTCCTATGGTCCCCCATGGACCATATGCTGTTCCATCCTCATGATAGAGGCTGATACTTCCCGGTGTATCTCCCTGTCCATAGTTCCAGTGATAGGTACTGATCGTAGTGATCTTCACCCATTCATTGAACGAGATCGTTGTCGGATGATCCGGTCCATTCAGGACTGGATCGGTATTGATATTTGTCCATGAGGTATTTTGTGCAAGATCTGCAGATGCCCACCCGGCGATGCCGATCAAACCGATCGTGCTGCATATCAGCAGAAATGAGTACGGATGCATATCTCTCCTTGGCTTTGTCCGGTATTATATGTCAATGTTCGAATGTGTGAAATACAGGATGGTGGGTGTGTAATTTCAGAATTGTCAGGTACCAGTCGAACTTTCGCTCAGATAAGAATTCTTTATTGCCAATCACCGTCGGATTATTGATACGGATGATTATGATCGAGTTCCTTCTTCTCCTCCTTCTCGCCATACTTATTCTCTGCGTTCTCTGGCGAATCTGTTCCCGGCATCATACACTTCCCTGTCCGGTGTGGATGCGGTGGCTTTTGGATCCTCCATCTCTTTGGGGAACAAGTGCCAGAACCCGCAGGACGATCTCCCTCCTTGATCTCAAACCCGGTATGCAGGTTCTGGATGCCGGCTGTGGCCCGGGACGGCTCTCCATCCCTCTTGCCACTGCAGTAGGTCCTGAAGGTCTTGTCACCTCACTGGATCTCCAGGAGGGTATGCTTCAGATTGTACGCGAACGAGCAACCCGGGAACATATTACCAATATTTCCTACGTTCTCGGAGGAATTGGAGAAATAGATCTGGGAGAAGACCGGTTTGATCGGGCAGTTCTTATTACGGTCCTTGGTGAAATCCCAAATCAAAACGCAGCTCTTCGGGATCTTTTCAAAGCCATAAAGCCAGGTGGTTTTATGGTAGTCGAAGAAACCATACGGGATCCCCATTTTCAGAGACGGGGCTATGTCACCGAGATCGCTGGAAGATATGGGTTCAGGGAAATTGGATTTTACGGGAACCGACTCTCCTACACACTCCTGCTGGAAAAGCCGATTAGCGAGTAACTTCTCTGGAGGTAACACTCGAAAACTTCAGTCTGGTTTTTACTGGAAATTTTCCGGTATTATCCGGCTTTAGAAGATCTCCCTGAGTTTTTTTAAGTCAGGGTTTCTGTTCAGGAGGGGGGTTTGTGTGCCGTACTTCTTCAAGCCAATCGTTGAGTTGGCGAGTAAAATCACATCTCTGCAGAGATGTCCGTGATAATGGCATGATTTCTTTTCTGGTATTTTCATCCCACCTGATGACAGCCGGAATGGTCGCTGAATACCCGTCCCAGGGTTCATTAATCGGAAACCCTACCTGCTCCAAAGGGGGATCCCAGGTGGCATCGATAATTTTCCAGCTGTTATCCAGATATCCCAGACAACAGAGATGATGTGAAGGAGATAGGTAGGGGAAACATACCCTGAGTACATCCGGGTATTTTACCGGCTGATCCTGCCACCTGAAGGGAATCAAAGTAAACTGGATTGATATTCCAAGTTGTTCAAACATCCAGAGTAATAAATGGTGCTTGGGTCCGCACCATCCTTTGTTCTCTGATATCATCATCCTGATAATATCGTCCGACTCTCTCCATTCGGGAATTATGGCGTATGGGATGTCTCTGATATGGGAGAAGATACTGACTCTTTGTTCTGCCGGAGAAAGACCTTTGGTCCATCGGATGAGAAGATCCTTCCTGAACTGCTTTTTCTCATCTTTTATCCTATTCTCCATGGTAACTTCTCCTGGTTCCCGGGATACGTGAATGACCATGGGATCCACGGGTTATTAAAGACACTTATGGATATTCCCATTCCTGCTTCAGGAATTCTGTTTTCTTCTTGAACCAGAGATCAGCGATGAGAAAAAGAAATAAGCCTCCTCGCTAAATTTCGGGTCAGGTATATCGATCTCCAAATCGTTCTTTGATTGGATTTATCTGGATCGTGATATCGATCTCACCTCTTCTGATGATTTCATCTCCCAGATCGATATCCAGATTTACTCTCCCGATCCGGATCTCTTCGGGTTCCCGGGAGATGATGCATGGAGCCCGTACCGGTTCATAACAGATTCCCTGATCTCCCGGGAATGGTCGTTTGTGATCATTATCTCCTGAAAGAATCGCATCAGGAATTCCTCCGGGAAATGCTTCGCATGTGAGAAGTTCACCTGATGAATTCTGAGCATAATGTCTGCAACTTTGGCATGGGGAGATCAGAATCCTGCTCATCGTACTGATGTTTTACGTTCTGTTTCCAGATAGTTCTACTGTACTCCATGACTCCTGTTTCCATCGCGGACTATGCCACATGAAAAAATGACTCTTATCTTCGGACAACTCTTCAACTTTCAAAAAAAGCTTCACTGGGATAAAATAAGTTGTTTATCAGAGGGGTCCAATATCATAAAATGAAACTAATAACCCCGACATCGACTCTTCGCTTTTGGGTATCTGATGATCAGGAATCATTGATCCGACATGCAAATAATCTGCATATTGCATCCTGTATGCGGGATGCCTTTCCCCATCCGTATACACCGGATGCAGCAGATCGGTTTCTCCAGGGTGCAGTTCATAACCCTTTGAATCTTTTTTTTGCAATCGAAGTGGATGGAGAAGCAGTCGGAGGGATTGGGGTCCACTATTTTGATGATGTCTATCAGCAGACCGCCGAGATCGGGTATTGGCTTTCAGAGAGTTACTGGGGCCAGGGGATTATTTCAGATGCTATTCGAACCATTGTTCCGGTTGCTTTTGCGTCACACAATACTATCAGGATTCAGGCAGGAGTTTTTTCAAATAATCCCGCTTCAATGCGGGTGCTCGAAAAAAACGGATTTTATCTGGAGGCTGTACGAAAGAACGCGATTCTGAAACTGGGACAAACACTCGATGAACATCTTTATGTTCTGTTCAGGGAAGATTTGGAAATTTCTGCGTAACCCTCCGGAAAGGTTCATTGAAGAGACAAGAGTATGAAAAAGTCAATAGAACACCTTCATGCTCTCTATGTTACACTCGGTTGGTTAGGAGAAAATACAAAGAAGTACCAGAAATTTAGTCTGGGGAAATGTTTATCTATCTGACTCATAAATTCCCATTACTATCCGGATGGGGTGGGTCATCATTATTTTCATTTTTGCAATAATTCTAATAATCCCGGTTTTTCTCTCTATTCTCCTCCTTGCTGCATTATGGAGGCATCGAACCAATACCCGGGATGATATTGGCAATCTACTGATTATGGGCATCGTCTGTGGTTCGGGTTTTAGTTGTATGTCCTATTCTCTGGAACTTCTAACCCCGGATCTCTCCTGGAAGTTTTTTCTGGTTATCGCCCGGTACCTCGGGAATATTCTCTTCATCCTTTCTTCCTTCTATTACTGCGTCTGGTACACCGATCTGTGGCAAAAAATCACCAGGCTGATACATGGTATCATTATTGTTCCTGTCGTTCTCTGTCTTCTCACTCTCATAACCAATCCTATCCATCATTTGTATTATACGCAGGTATCATTGGTCTCCTTTGAGGGGTTTCCTCAATTTTTTCACACAAATGGTCCCTTTTATTATCTCCTGCAAGGATGTGCTCTGTTCATCCTGTTTGCTACGGTTGCGTTGTTTATAAAATGGCGTACCTCTTCTCCCCGGGGATATAATCCGGTGGTAATTGTTCTTCTCATTGGATTTTGCTGCCCAATTCTTGGATATCTTTTTTATCTGTCCGGAGTCCGCCCATTTGGTTTTCTTAACCTTACCTCATTTTTTATGTTTGGTACATCGGTCTGTATGACTCTGGCGATTTTTCAGTACAATGCTTTGTCTCTCAGGCCAATTGCATATCGTCGGGTTATAGATAACTTTCCGGCTGGAATCATTCTACTTGATCCCAACCTGCGGATAGTTGAAATGAATCCGGCAGCTGAACTTCTATTGGCTATCCAATCAGAGCAGGGAGAAGTGCCGAGGATTATGGATCTGTTTGATCCTGGGGATCCGATTTGTGAACTATGTACGCAGCAAACTTCAGAGATACGTGAAATGACCCGTTCAGGGAAATTTCTCAGTTTGATGCTTTCTCCCCTTTTCGGACCTGGAAATACCAGGATCGGATCGCTCTTGTTGATTCTGGATAAAACCAATGAAAAAAATGCTGAAATTGAGTTAAAACGATCCGCTACTCTCATGAATGAGGTATTCAACGCTATTCATGATGGTATTCTGGTCATTGGAATGGATAACTCTATCATCACCTGCAATGAGGAATTCTGGAATCTCTGTGGTATTCCCAGTTCAATACGAGGATCTACAAATGATCAGGCAGTTCTCGATTATATCAGTGCCCGGGTCTGTTTTCCGGTAATGGGTAATTTTTTGAATGAGCATCAGAATCATGAATCTTGTGAAGCAGAGCAGATCATTACCCTTGAAGGGGGAAGGATTCTCGAGATGTATTCTGCTCTCCTCAAGTTCGATGAGAAGCCGTTTGGAAGAATTTTTTCCTTTCACGACCTCACCGACCTGAAAACCCGGGAAAAAGCACTGCTCGAGAGTGAAGCCCGGTACAAACTGATCGTAGAGAATGCTGCAGATCTGATCTGGACTCTTACTCCTCAAGGAATATTTACCTACGTATCTCCTTCCTGGAACCGTATCACTGGGTATCCGGTAGAAGAAACAATTGGAAAAGACTTTCGGAATTTTGTTCATCCTGATGATATCGATCATTGTGAGAGGTTTATTAACCAGGCCATGAAGAGCAAAGGGAAGATTGCGGATGCTGAATACCGGGTGCTCCACGCAGATGGAAGCTGGCACTATCATGCTGCAGCTTCTGCTCCGGTATCTGACGATGATGGGCACTTTACTTCTCTCGTCGGGATATCACGGGATATTACCGATAAAAAATTCGTTGAACACACCCTCCGCCGGGCAAATCAACAATTAAATCTCCTTACCAGCATTACTCGTCATGATATTCTCAATCTCATCATGGCTGCCCAGGCATACCTTGATCTCATGAATGACTCCTCCTCCCTTGAGGATATGGGCAAAAGTCTCAATACCATCAGAACTATTATCGAAAGCATACAATCACAGATTGAATTCACCAGGGTATACGAGAATCTCGGTTCTCAGGATCCCCGGTGGCATCCGATAGAGGCATTGTTACTATCGATTGAAAGACCGGATAATATCAAGCTTGACATTTCTCCCCTGAATGTGATTATTTATGCAGATCCCATGCTCAAAAAGGTCTTTGAAAATCTTATTGATAATTCTGTCAGGCATGGGGGACGGGTAACTCATATCAGCATATCTGGTGAATCCCATTCGGATTCATATACTCTTTGGTACCGGGATAATGGTATCGGGGTTGAACCGAGCGAGAAAAATATGATATTTATGCGTGGGTTTGGAAAAAATACTGGTATGGGTCTGTTTCTTGTACGGGAGATCCTGGGCATTACCGGGATATCTATTGATGAAGTAGGGGAATATGAGAAGGGAGCAGTTTTCGAGATCACCGTCCCCCATGGACGATATCGTACATAACCCCTCTCGTATGTTTTTCCGTTCCTGGCAACTCCTCGAAAAGATACCTCTCCATCATTATTCTGATGCTGTTACGAAATTTTTCGATCGATGATGAAAAAAATGCCCTTTTCTCCTTCTCATATCTCCGGAAGATGTTCTCTCCTGGTTTTTTCCGACTGGAATAGGAGATGATTGCATAGATTATATTATATATTACTCATCTAATATTTCTCATACAAGGATCAGGTGTCAGATGGGAAGTATCAGTGTAATTTGTAGGCTTGGACTCATTCTATTGTCCGTGCTTTTATTATTTGGGGCAGGGTTTGCTGATATTCAGGTATCGCAAGGACAAAGCCCTGATATGAATGGAACAATTCCGGATTATGCCCCGGGATATCTTATGGTAAAGAGCAGTGTCGGTCCGGATGGGATGATACAGTCACTAAGCAGTGCTCATTCTACCATCGGGGCAACGGTCGCCCGCGACTATGGTGCCGAGGGTATTCCCGGCCTGGCTCTGGTTGCGATACCAGAAAACATGACTGTGCCGGCTGCTGTTACCTATTATTCCGGGCAAGCAGGAGTTGCCTATGCAGAGCCTGATTATTACCGACGTATCTCTGCACTCCCTACTGATCCTGATTTCTGGAGACAATGGGGGCTGCAGAATATTGGACAAATGTACCGGGAGAACACAACACCGGGCACACCGGGCTCTGACATTAAGGCAAGCTCTGCCTGGGATCTTACCAGTAGCGGGGGAAATACCGCCGTTGCAGTGCTGGATACCGGAGTGGACTACGGCCATCCGGATCTTGCGGCAAACATCTGGACTGATCTGAGCACCCGGACTCACGGCTATGACGCCATCTCCGGAAACCTGGATCCGATGGATCAGAATAGCCATGGGACTCATTGTGCAGGAATTATTGGTGCTGTCGCCAACAATGGGATCGGAGGTTCAGGAGTGGTATGGAACACTACCATTATGCCGGTTCGGTGGCTTGATGCAAACGGATATGGGAAAGTGTCTGATGAAATCTCTGCAATCTCCTGGGCTTCACTGCATGGAGCGAAGATCATGTCCTGTTCGTATGGGTATTATTTCCCAAGCAAAGCTGAAGAGGATGTCATAGCGCAGACAAAAGCACTCTTTATCATTGCAGCGGGAAATTCAGAATCAGATATCGACATTAAGCCTGAATATCCTGCTTCATACTCACTACCCAATATCATCACGGTAGCTGCGACATCTGCGAATGATAGCCCTGCCTGGTTTACGAATTATGGAAATCGCTCTGTGCATCTTGGAGCACCAGGAGAGGATATCTATTCTACGGTTCGGAGTGTGTACGAACCCGCTCCTTCGTTTTATGATCCATTCAACTCGTTACAGAACTGGACGGTGACCGGTAACTGGACTCTGGATAATGTGAGTTATGTCTCCCCTCCCTCCAGTGTCAGTGGGTTTGGAGGGAATGGAGATCTGAACAACAGTTCCCCCTCGCCTCTGTATATAACTCTGAATAACAACGTCGTGAATCTGTCAGGGATGCAGAATCCGGTGATTTCATACCAGATTCGCGTCACCGATCAGGTTGAGAAAGTAACTTTGGATGCAACAGATAATGGGATAATATGGACGACTCTGGATATTTTCATCCCTGATGCTTCCCCTGTTGGAGAGTTTATTTTCAGACAGACACAGGTACCAGACGCTTTTAAGCAATTCCCGGTGTTCCGGTTTTCGGTAGAGGGAAGGTCCGGATATTGCAATATCGATGACTTTATGCTTTCTGATGGGTATGGGACACTCGTTCAGCCGAAATGGGGGTACAAGAGCGGTACATCAATGGCTACTCCGATGGTTGCAGGAGTTGCAACCCTACTCAGTGGGTATGCTCCGGACGCAACCCTGGAGACGATCCGGGACTGTATCTTAAGCAGTGTGGATCCGGTACCTGGACTTCAAAACCGTACGGTGACTGGTGGAAGAGTAAACCTTACCGCTGCTCTGAATAAGATCCGTCAGCCTCCAAGCCCTGATGCAATTCCCATCTCTGCCGGATGGAACCATGTGTCTGTTCCCCGCTCGTTGGCAAATGGATCTGACACTGCACAAATATTTGCGGAAATCAATTCGTCCGGGCACTCTGTGTTGATGTACCAGAATGACACCGTTGGATATCGTACTCTTTCTTCTTCAGATCGGATTCAGCCATTACAGGGGTACTGGCTCTTCTCATCGAACGCTACAAAAGTTCGGGTGACGTTTGCAAATCCGGTTCTGGGATCAACCCGGGAAATCCCTGCTGGCTGGTCATCGATCGGCGGATGGGAAGATAAACCGGTTCCGGCAAATATTACCCTGATCTCTCTGAATACCAGCTGGTCATACGTGGTTGGATATCAGGCTGCTACACAGCAGTATGAGGATCCAATCATCCGGGGAGGTACCGGAAATCAGAGTGACAGCAGATCTGTGCAGCCCTGGCAGGGTTACTGGCTGTACTGTACCCAGAATGGAACCTATCAAAGTCCGGTCGGATAATTCTCCCCTCAATTCCCGAATCTTTTTCCTGTGAAGACCCATCTGCGAACTGAGTTTATCTCTTCTCAAGTCCACGTGATCTGTTTCAGTAAAAAGGTTCTGATATTCCTTGTTGTAATTGATGGACTTGTTTTGATATTGGTGTCTTTTTTATCGGTATCTCCCGTGAGGGATCCCTGGTGATCAATAAGAAACCGTAATATCTCCACATATCAAGATCAGAGTACAAATCCGGAGTGCTCCGGGCTCCGCCAATCCACTTTCACTTCTTTATTATGACGAGTCCTTCTTCTGGCACTCTGGATGCCACCACCCGCAGCCGTATCTTCTTCTCACTGTACGGTGCCGTACTCTCTTCCATGATTGGTGTCGGGATCGTCATTCCTCTTCTTCCCCGGTATGCAGCTACCCTGGGAGCATCGGGCATTTGGATTGGTGCAATTTTTTCGGCATTCGCTCTCTCCCGGGTTCTTTTTCTTCCGGTATTTGGAAAAATATCTGATAGCCATGGAAGGAGACGGCTGATACTCATCGGATTATCTGCGTACACCCTTCTCTCTATCCTGTATCTGCTTGCAAATTCAGTCCTTGCAATAACGGCACTGCGATTTCTTCATGGAATTGCTTCAGCTATGGTTCTTCCGGTGGCTATCGCTTACATTAACGATATTGCTCCGGTTGGAGGAGAAGGAAAGTTTATCGGCTCATTTGTGAGTTCGATCTATCTGGGGATGAGTCTTGGCCCTCTCATTGGCGGTATCATTGTGGATCTCTTCTCGATGAATGCGGTTTTTCCAGCAATGGCACTCTTCTCTTTGGTAGCCCTTTTAACCAGTCTCAAGTATCTTCCAGATATTCCTGCAGGTCCTGTAGTCACTTCGTCCTTTCGCACCTGCATCTTTCATGCATCCCTGCGTGGTCCCATTCTGTACCAACTGATGTATGCCCTTGCAAACGGGAGTTTTATGGTGTTTCTCCCACTCATGGCGATTCGAAGCACTGTTATTCCCGCATCTCAAGTAGGGATGATCATCCTGGTTTCGGTGCTTTCCACGCCGGTATTTCAGCATTTCTTTTCACGGTTTGCCGACCAGTTTGAACGGTATCATCTCATGGCAGCCGGAGTTGCGATGATGGGACTTTCCCTGCTTCTCGTTCCGGAGTTTCATGGATTTGGTCCATATCTGGTGTCGGCCCTGATCATGGGGATTGGACGGGGTCTTTCTCTTCCTGCAATGTTTGCATTGGTGACGGTGGCAGGAAGGGAAATTGGCCAGGGTAGCGCCTCTGGTATGGTAAATATGTCTCTCGCCATAGGTCTGATCATCGCTCCTCTTCTCTCCGGAGTCGTGATGGATCTCTCCGGCATTTCTGTGGTGTTTTATTTGTCAGGATTGATCAGTATGGTCTGCACTCTCATCTTTCTCCGGATGCTCAGATCCGGTTCTGCTGTTACCTAAAGGGACCTTTCCTGCTCCTTCTGCCTGCGGGCAGGAGAAGAACTTTCCTTTCTCTCCCCATTCCCATGGCCTGAACCGGACACAGATAGCAGGGCGTGTCTGATGGATCGTACAGGACCAGGTATTGCCCTCTGCAGGAATGAGAAACGGACAATCGGTATAGTAATCCCCGGTGTCCGGGTTTATCATATCAGTCCAGAGAATATGGGAGATAAACTCCGGATCCGGGATTGTTGTACAGTTTATGTACGTCCCGTCTGTGCAGTATGCCTCAAAAAAACAGAGAATATCTGAGCGGCGTTCAAAAATCCAGCGGGTGAGATCTTCAGGAGTTGCATGAATAGAAGGTCCGTATCGACAGCACCTGCCACATCGCAGGCAGACTGGTTGCTGGCTGGGGGTCTGATCCGGAATTTGCATGGTTTGCACCAGACTGATTTGATATTTGATAGGAGGATGGATATGGGCGATATATTGGCTTCAGTCTCCTTTCAGATCCCCTCAGAACCATACACAACTTTGTTATAAGAGTATAAGTAATTAGTTATACACTTCATGTCGGATGATGAGCGGGAAGACTACCGGAGTGATGAGTGCCCTGAGGCACGGGATCTCGCGGAGACCTTCAAGGCTCTGGGTGATCAGAGTCGCCTCAGAATCCTTTACCTGTTGGCTACTGATTCGACCGGCAATCTCCGTGTCACGGATCTTGCAGGAAAACTGGGGATTTCTCAACCTGCAGTCTCCCAGCATTTGAAAATCCTGAAAGCCGATGGAATCGTCCAGTCCCGTCGTGCCGGATTTCAGGTTTTTTTTTCATTTAACCAGGAGCGGATGGCACAGATCGCTGAACAGTTTGAACATATGCGGATGACTGTCTTTTCCCGCTGTGATCAGCAGCTGCTCAGATCGCATAATCCCTCAGGCCCGTTGAATATTGGTTTTATCTGTTATTCGTATTCGGGGATTACCCGCACGTTGATAGAAAAGGTACATGAGGTATGTGGAGGTGATCTGATACCTGTCCGGACACTCAGAAAATACCGGACATTTACCGTATATACTACCGGATGTATCAGATCCCGGCAGGAAGAAATTGATCCGATCTCCCCGGCTTCTTTTGATGTTTCCGGGTATGATCTGCTGGTGGTTGCAACCCCGGTCTGGGCGTGGAAACCCTCTCCGGCAGCGAACGCAATTGTGGCCGGGCTCATCGGGTGCGAAGGAAAAAAGGCGGTTATTTGCGCTACATACAGCAACAATCCCGGAGAATGCATTCCGATCCTGAAGAAGCGTCTTGAGAACCGCGGAGTGGAAGTGATTGGTGACGCGGTTTTTTCCCGGAGGGAAATTGAGGACCCTCATCGGAGAAACCAGTTTATCGGACAGATTATCACTGCATATCAGCAGTCAGTCCCTGCACCTGCTGATGATCAGTAGATTGAAAAGGTGACGAAATCATGAAAACAGGAATTATTTACTATTCATTATCAGGAAAAACCCGAAATGTTGTTGAAAAACTTCATGGAACCATTGATGGAGACCTGATTGAGGTTTCGGTCAATCCCCCTTATTCCACTCTCTCAGCAGTAACCAAAGGGTGTTATCGTGCTCTGAAAGGAAGTGCGGATGAAGTACTCCCTGATCAGATTGATGTTTCCGGGTATGACCTTCTGGTGATTGCAACCCCGGTCTGGGCAGGTCGATCAACTCCGGCGATTCATGGTGCTATCAACAACCTGCATGGTTTTCAGGGAAAACCTACCTTTCTGATATGTACCTGCGGTGATGCCAAGTCCGGAGAACAGGCCTTGTCCCAGCTCACCTCGCTTCTGGAAGAGAAAGGGATGAAAGTAGTGGGTTCGGTTATTCTTGACAAGAAGAATGTCATAGATGGAGGGATGATCGCGGCTATCCCTCAGATGATAGAAAAAGCAGGGAATATATGATGAACACTACTCTGTATTACTTCTCCGGAACGGGAAATTCGCTCGCTGCAGCACGAAAAATCGCTTCAATCCTTGGTGATACGGTTCTCATTCCGATTGCATCATTAAACTCCGGATCTGGTCCGGTTTCTGCCCCGGAAGGGAGAGTCGGAATCATCTGTCCGGTCTATGATATGGGTGTTCCGGTCCTGGTGAATGAATTCCTGACACGACTTCAGGTATCAGACGGGTCATATCTGTTTGCGGTTCTGACCCTGGGAGGAACCGGTGCCTCAGCCCTGAACATGATCAATGCTGGTCTTGTGAAACATGCCGGGCGAAAACTGGATGCCGGATTTCTGGTGAAGATGCCGGGCAATTTTCCCCCCCTCTCCCCGCCTCCCACTGGGAAAAAATGCGATGATATCCTCGCCGGTGCCGAAAAGGATCTGGAAGTAATCGCCGCAAAAATTCGTGCTGAAACATCTCACCCCCCTGGGCTTGCTCTCTTCTCCTCAATCATTCAAAAAGCGTTGTATGGAGGCTTCTCCCGTGGAGTGCGGGCGTCCGGGGAAAAATTTACCGTATCAGATTCATGCACATCCTGTGGTATTTGCTCCTCTGTCTGCCCTACAGCGAACATTACCCTGTCAGGGGGGAAACCCGTCTGGAACCACCATTGTGAACTCTGCTGTGGATGTCTGAATTTTTGTCCGACCCAGGCGATTGATCTTCACATCATGTTTGGTACGAAAGGAAGAGGTCGGTATCATCATCCCTCCGTTACGGTTGCAGATATGCAGAATCAGAAAGGTCATCAGGAGTGAATTGGTGTCACTCGCCGACTCCCGGCTCCTCGTTCACAGGAATTGGAATAGATGAATCATCAGGATGAGATGTCTGATCCCGATTATTCCGGGATACTGTATGAGTGTATCAGGGGAACATTTCGTCAGATATTTGGGATAATACGCCGGGATCCTGCTCTGTTAAAACCCGCCGTCAGAATGTTCTCTGCCCAGAGGCGTGCATCTTCCCGGCGGGCTGCACTTGCACGGGAAGGGATCCAGGTTCCTGCAGTACTGATGATCAGTCCGACTCACCGGTGTAACCTCTCCTGCATCGGGTGTTACATGCAACATCTGCACCAGAACCCTGCGTCTGAAATGAGCCGGGATCAGCTCATCACCCTGGCGGGGGAGTGTCAGGATCTCGGAATCTCGTTCCTGGTATTTGCCGGAGGAGAACCGTTGATTCGAAAAGACGACATTCTTTTATTGGCAGAGAAGATTCCTGATATTCCGATAGCAGTTTTTACCAACGGACTGATGATTGATGCTGATCTTGCGGCAAAGTTCAGCAGAAGGAAAAACCTGATTCCAATCATGAGTATGGAGGGAGACAAAGAGAAGACGGATGCCCGTCGTAGTGAAGGGGTTTTTGCATCTGTTCTTCATGCCTGCTCGCTTCTTCGGGACAAGAGAGTTTTCTTTGGATGCTCAATTACGGTAACTCGATCAAACTTTACTGAAGTTACGGGGTCATCATTTATTGATCAGATGATCCAGTCTGGTTGCCGGTTATTTGTGTATGTAGCCTATGTTCCCTTTGCTGACGGAACCCGCGATCAGGTGCTGACTGATCTTCATCATCAGAATCTGAACCGGTTTATTGAGACGTTTTCAGATCGATACCCGGCGGTTTCTATTGGTTTTCCCGGGGACGAAGATCGGTTTGGAGGATGTCTCTCTGCAGGGAGAGGATTTCTTCATGTCTCCCCATCCGGAGATCTTGAACCCTGCCCTGCAGCTCCCCTCTCTGATGCAAATATTACCCGAACGTCCCTTCGTGATGCTCTGAAATCAGAGTTTTTAGCACGCATCCGCTCAAATCATAGCATGCTCACCGAATCCGGGGGAGGATGTGCGTTATGGGTACACCGGGAATGGGCTGAATCGGTTCTTATGCAGAGTTCAGAGATCCTTTCGTGCACTCATCAGAAGGATTAAGATACTCCCCTCCTGAATTTTTGTCCTGAGTCCTGCAGGCACATTTTCAGAGGTATCCTGCATAATGGTTTTTTGACAAAAGGATAGATTCTGAAAATAATTAGTCCATTTCTGGCTCTCTAATCAGGCGCCTGCTCAGTTCCACCCGGATGAAGAGTTTGGATCATCGCGGCTGCAAGGGTGTCAGCCTTCTGCTGCGGGTTTGGTTTCTCATCCCTGGTGATGGCTTTCTCAAATATGCTGACCCTCCGAAATGGATTATCTCTGTATGAAGTATTTTTTTACTCTGAATCAGGACGAATGTATTCTATTTGTTGAAATAACGATTGTGAATTGAGTGATGAAATCTTTATATCTCTTCCTCCCATTCTTCCCTACAGGTAGATCAGTATGCAGGATGCGATACGAACCAAAATAGATTATCCGGAGGTAGCTCGGATGCTGAAAGAACACCTTCATCTGGAAGGATCCCCGGTAGCTATCAAATTCATCACCAGTCAGGATCATATCCCCGAAGGTCTTGCTCACCTCTCTGATTCGATGCCTCATTGTCAGATGGTGAACAAGGCCAGAAAGGAAGGGGAGATGTTCTACGCAACCAATGAGAACCACACCTGTATGGGAGGAGCTTTCGCTCTTGGTCTTCGGGAACGGACTGCAACTCTCAAAACCGGTGAGTTCTATTATAAACTGGGCAAGTTTGACAGCTGGGCAGCATGTAAACGAACCATTGACCGAATCCCCCATGTAGAGGCCGGAGCAACCTATGCAACAGCCTATGCCCCGCTCGAAAAAACTCCTTTTGATCCCAGTGTCGTACTCATTGTAACGACGCCAAAGGCAATGTTGAAACTGGCGCAGAGCAGTCTGTACCGGCTTGGTGGAAGGTTACAGGTGAACTTCTCTGGTATTCAGTCAGTATGTTCTGACGCTTCCGCTCAGGTATATCTGAATGGGCAGGTAAATTTCTCCTTAGGTTGTGACGGTTCACGGAAGTATTCTGGCATTCAGGAGAGTGAGATGGTTATGGGAATTCCGGCAGAGATGCTTGATGAGATCGCTGTTGCTCTGCCGATTGTGATCGGAGCACCAGGCTCATCTTAAATTTTTACCTTCCAAAGAACAATCCCCGATTCATATTCATCCCGGGCCCGTTCTGTCCAAACTGTCCGGGTGGCATATTTTGCATATCGGGGGGTATTAGCTGTCTCTCTGGTTCATTCCACTGACGATCTGGTGTTGGCCAGTTCAGTCTGTTTGTCGTTGGAAACGGTACTGCATTCTGATATGCCTCTTTTGCTTCCGCATATCTTCCGGTTTTCGTGTACAGATCCCCTAGATTATTCCATGCCTGTGAATAGTCCGGTTCGAGGGTAACGGCCCTTCTCAGCGCTGTCTCCGCAACCGTGTATTGTTCTTCCCTGAAATACGCAAGGCCCAGATAGTTCCAGGCTTCTGCACCTGACGGGTCGATAGCTATTGCGTTCAGGTATGCAGATATGGCCACATCATAGTCTCCTGCCTCATATGCCGATTCCCCCTGCTCGATATAGTCTGATGAAGAGATTATTGCTCCGCATAAGGTTACGCTCGCAAGCAGCCCTGCGATGATGAAGCAGATCTTTTGGAGAGAGCTGAATGACTGAACGGTTTTTTGGGAAGTCGGGAAGATAGGTTTTGAAGGATCCATGGCCTGAATTGCCATGTAACTATATGAAGAATCCTGAACCAATTCTTCCGTATTACTCACAGATAGGTTCAATATACTCCTATTTGATCCACCTGGGTATTCAACCTGAAGGATCCAGGCCACCTATATACCCGAGTGCCAGATGGTTGTTGTTGCGGTGATATGCCGACACAAAAGGGCGGTAATCTGCCCTGAATAGGGACCGAAATTCAATCATGAAGAAAAAAACGCTCATTAATGGAACAACAGTGATCCTCCTCATTGCTACCATCATCTGTGCAGGTACTGGAATCATCAAATGGCCGGGGCTCATTAATGCTCTCGGTCTGACATACCGTGATCTGCCGATGGCATTGCTGACCGAACTCCACGACTGGACCGGATTAGTGATGCTCATCTTTGCCGGGATACACCTGGCTCAGTTCAGGCGTCGGATGATGAGGATGCTGACCATGAACAGCGTCAGGAACCAATCATGAATCATAAACACATAATCCTCATCCTGCAGGTATTCTGCCTTGTCAGTTTTGCTGTAGGATTCATAGGAAATGCTACCGCAGCAGGGAGCAAGGATGGATGTCAGGATCCTCTGCTTGCAACCACAGCCGAAACGAAGAAAGATACAATCTCTGAAAGTGGATCAGTTCCCCTGATTGATGAAGCAACTCAGCAAAAAGCTGACTCTCAAGCAGGAACATGTCCGAAGGGATTCCACTGCAGTTGTCCGGGATGTCCTCTCTATAGCGATCTTGACGAAGATAAGTTCTGTGACCTAGGGGAAGAGCCAACAGCCTGAACAGAACTCAAAATCTCCATTTTTCTTATTCAATTTACGTAAAAAAAGGATAGACCCGGTCTTCATTCAACCCGGAATTACCGGAAAATCTGGTAACGAGATGGTTACTTTTTCATCTTCTGGAGAAACAGCGAGATCTCTTCCTGACTAATGGTCCGGGTGAGTACCTTATTTACCATCTCCTGCAGCTCAGCCTTATTCAGTGCAATAGCCGGTGGCGGTGGAGAGGCTTTTTCCGGACCCACTATCTTTCGGATTTCTGCAAGGAAGTTCTGTATCTGGAAAGGTTTGATGATATATGCATCGGCACCAAACGAGAGAGCCTGCTGTATCATCCCCTCCTTTCGAACCGTAGAACAGATGATCACCCGGGCATCGGGATCGATTGCTTTCAATTTTTGCAGGAGAGATATCCCGTTAAACCGGGGAAGAACAATCTCCGAGATCACTAAATCCGGCTCTAGAACAGAATACATCTCTACTGCCTGTAATCCGTCGGCAGCTTCTGCAACAACTTCATGACCGCCGACCTGAAGAGCAAACCGGGTAATATTGCTCATAAACGGAACTCGGTCAGCGATAAGAATGCGGGCCATAAATGTCTGGTTTGGATCTCTCCCGGATTTGAAATGTTCACTTCTTTTGCAGGATATCCAGTATTGCTATATTAGTATTCTTTTCTCCGTAAGAAAAGCTTCGGTTTTCTATAGTTCAGGTCTCTCCTCTTGTCCTACTAGGAATTACAATAGTAAAACACGCCCCTTTGTCACGACCTTCGCTTGTGACCGTTATCGTTCCCCCATTTCGTTCAATGAGTTTTTTCGTTATGGAAAGGCCGAGACCGTATGATTTTCCATCATGCCGTGATGTGTCTGCTTTATAAAATGGGTCAAACACGTATCGCCTCTCTTCTGGCAGAATACCTACCCCGTTATCAATGCACCTGATGATGATGCGACCCTCTCCTTCCTTGCCATCAATGGTGATGAAGCCGGTTGGCTTGGTATATCTGATTGCATTGTCGATGAGATTCTCAAATATGGTGTCAAAATCAAGGGGTGTCATGGATACCCGGAGATCTTCAGGAACGAGGTTATGGATTTCTACCCGGCGTTTCAGGATTACTGCCTCAAAATTCACAATAATCTCTTCGATCATCTGACGTATCGGAAGATCGGTCACGACATCAGGGAGATAGGCAGTATTCATCCGTGCCATCTGAATTATGGAGATCAGGATATCATGAGCATGACTGGTATTCCTGATAGCCATCTCCAGGTACTGCTGTTTCTGATTATCCTGCTCTTTTTTGAGCAGAACCGGGAGAATGGCCATGAGCGGGGTGAGAGGAGTCCGGAGATCATGCCCGATGCGATTGATAAACTCCTCTTTCTGCCTGAGGAGGTCTTCCATCGCCTTTGCACGGATCTTTACCTTCTCATCCAGAGTCTCGTTTATCTCTTTGAGCTTCGAGCGTGATGTTTCAAGTTCAGCATTCTTTTCCATCAACTCAGAGATATACCGGTTCATGTATTCTTTTGCCCAGTGTTGTTCGGTGATATCAACACCCTGAGCAACAACAAAAAACCCATCTCCTGATATTTCAGGTATGGGAATAAAATTCCAGATAATAATCCTCTGATCCCCTGTTTGCTGGAGGAGGGGGAGAGGAGATCCCTGAATCTGTGTGCCTGTAGTTGAGCGCTTGAGGATCTCACATACCGTTTCCCGATATGTCTCTGGAAACATTGATCCTCCGTCTTCTCCGATATACTCCTCACCAGTATTGCCAAGGATACGGGTGAGAATCGGATTTACACATTGTATCTTGTAATCTTGGTTGATGATGAAGACCGGGACACTGAGATCCCGGATAAATTCTTTGAGAGTCTGATATGGTGTGTTTTCAGGTTGCTGGTCAAGGGTACCTGCTGTATCCAGAAAGCAGGAACAGAGAACCCTTTCCAGTGTCTTCTGATATCCCGGAAGGACAGTGAGATGGAACCTGATGGGTATTTGTGTTCCGTCCTTACTTTGAGCGATAATATCTGCCTCAAACTGAGTTTTTCCTTCAGAGAGAGTAATCAACAGTTCTCTCAATGATATGAGTGTTTCAAGAGGAAAGATATGGAACCGGTTTTGATCCAGAGCTTTGATGGAATCGTACCCGAAGAGGTTCAGACAGGTCTGATTCGCATCAGTAATCCGGATGAGATTTCTGCATCGGATCAACTCTTCGGGAAATTCATTGAAAAACTGCCTGATGTTTTCTGATCCCTGGTCCGGAATTCTGAAGAGAACCTGATATACTTCGGAAAGATCTTCAATCCAGGCTGCAGTTTCTTCTTCCGCAAGACTGGCGTCAGGGCCTGATAGGGAATGATTGGAAACCCCGGAGTATCTCCGTTGAATCATCTGAATCGATCCTTTCGCCTGTCTTGTCTGATCATATCACTTCAGCTGTCGGGATGATCAGGTATCAGGGATATTGTCCATCCAGAGTCTGACCAGTTCGGTCAGGAGTTCGGGTTCAAGAGGCTTGGTGATATAATCACTGACGTACTCTTCTATCCCGATCATTCCCTCATCCGGGTTATCCATGGCGGTCAGCATACAGATGATGATCCGGTGATAAAGATCCCGTTTGGCAATCTCCCGGATAGTCTCCCACCCGTTCATGTCAGGCATCATGATATCCAGAAGTATCAGGCCGGAAAATCCGCTTTCCAGAATATGTATTCCCTCTTCTCCTCCGTTAGCCGTGATAACAGTCCATGGTTCATCCTCCAGAACTGCTACAATGGCATCACAGATATCAGGGTTATCATCGATCACCAGGATCTGCAATTCATCTGTCATCAGGCACCCGTAATATGTATGACTAATGTGGCTCATCAAATTAGATATAGTCTTTTTAATCTGGTGGATAGGCGACATCTTATCAGCGATGCAGCTATGCTTATCTTACTTCGGTCATATGGTTGCATACGAACCTGATGGTGCATATGATGAAACCGAATAAAAAATCCTCTGATATTTGTCATTTTCAGCATCCCCTCCTCTCCTCCGGTAATTTCTCTCCGGTGTATGGGACTCCCCCTGGGTGGTGCTGATGACTCGCACTGAACTCTGTACCCGGATTTTGCAAAACCTGCATCAGAACACCCCTTCGGATCCCACCATCCTCACTTCCTATCTTCTGGAGATGTATCACCGATATACCGGCCATCCATGCGAAGGAGAAATTCTTCATGAGATTGGAGATATTCTCCATCAACAGGGCACTCCTTCTGGCCTTGTGCAGTTCTGTGCTACAATAGATGAACCTGAACGGGTTGTGGGACCGATGATAGATGAGCTGGAGAATATCCTGCAAAATCGTGATTATCCCGCTGCTGAAGTTCTCTTTCGCTTTCTTCTGCCATTCACTGAACAACCCTGGCCTGAATCCGGGGATTATGACTTCTGTGCATTTCGGGATCTCACTGAATATCTGTACTACCGGATGGTCTTGCAGCCAGAACGGGAGGTGAAGGCGTTACCTCATCTGCAGACCAGTATTCTCTCACTTCACGGACGATTTCTGGCGATGACAGGTGATCCGGATTCGGCTCTCCGGGAGTTGATGACGGCCAGCATTCAGAATCCGGTTCATGCCGGTATCCTTGGGGATCTCACTGAAGTTCTCCTGAAAAATGGTCCTGAAGGTGATGCACCCGAATTTCTTTCCCGTTCGTTCAAATGTGCATGGAAACCTTCTGAACTTGCTCATGCATACCGGAACCAGGGATATCTTCTTGCCATGCATTCAGACTATGAAGGTGCGGTCTGTTGTTATCTCATGGCAGAAACCTGGGAAGTAACTCATGAGGGGCAGGAAGAACTTCACCTTCTTGCACAGGAGATCGGTAAAGATCCGGATCCAGAGTATTATTTCCAGCGTGGCCAGGATATTCTGTTTTCCCGGGGAATTCCATTTGGGCCGGATCCGGAGATCATACACATCCTTACCCTGATTGCCGATGATTATCTGGAAGATGGAGATCCGGTCCGGGCCAGGGATTACCTGATCCGGGTACACCTGCTCATGAAAAGTGAAGAGATAGAAGGTCGAATCCGGAGAATCGAACAATTTCTCGAAGATCAGATGGATTATTGACGTCTGATTTGTTATTCACTCTCCGGACATTTCTCACTCCGGGATCAGGTTCTTTGGCGCATCATGTTTCGGAGTCTGAAGCCGATAAGAATTATAACCAGTCCAAGGGTTAGAGTCAGAATGCCGAGGACGTTCATGAAAAGCATGAAGATCTGAACCGGTGCTAGGAGGCAAAATCCTCCCAGAATCAGGGAGATGGTTCCGATAATCCCTCTGCTGATCACCCCCTCTGGAACTGCCTTTTTTCCATGGATGACTCGTGAGAGGAGCATTACCGCAGATGCAAACATCCATCCTGCCAGAATGAGCAGGATGGATGCACCCCAGAAGAGTGGGGGAATAAGATACAGGATGCCTGCGGTGACGATAATCGCAACTCCTCTGAATAGTTCTTCCCGGCTCCTTTGTCCCCCCTCACTGGTAAGGCTGGATCCATTGACAAGAATGAGGAGACCGGTGAAGAGTACTCCTGTTGGAATGAGAAGACTGGTGATTCCAAAAAAGGCAATCTCGGGTGTCAGGATAAATCCAAGTCCCAGAATTCCAATCAACAACCCGAGAATGAGATGCATCCTGTATGTCCCCGTCTGGTAGAGGCGCTCTTCAGGTATGCTGGGAAGGAACGTATGACGCGTGTTCTGGACAAGGGTGATAAATGTCTCAGAGATCATCAGGAGGAGCGGTGCATCATCGATCAGATGAAGAATCGGATGTACTGAAGGATCGTACCGGTCAAGGTGAACCCGCCATGCATCCCGGGTTTCATGCAGATGGTACTTTCCTTTTCGATAACTTGCAATACACCCCGGCGTTGGAACGTTAATTTTGGATAATATCCATTCATTATCCAGAGGTTCGCTTACCTGATCCCTAGGTATTATGACCTCCCATATTCCCTGATGTAACGGGCTGAGATAACTATCGATGGATGGCATTGTTCCTGCCTGCTTTGAAGTATCCATTCGTCATGAGATGGATAAATATTCACCGCTTCGAAAAAGAGCGACCCTTATATATGTCCTCAACAAAAATTGAGACCAGATGGAGGGCTACTCATAACCGGAAAATTTCTTTTTCATAATCCTGCATCCGGTCAGGTTTCCGGTCCTGCCCGAACGTCACCTGATGCAAAGGAACTATTTGGAAAGACTCGTGAAGAGATCAGGCACCTTGAAGGTATTCTCACCCAGATCGAACGGGAACAGGTGCCATGGTATGCATATGGAGTCCTTGGTATAGTCCTTATCCTCAATATATGGATGTTGCTCTCAGATGGCGGAACATACCTGGTCCTCTGGATTCTGGCAAGTTTATATTTTTATGTCTTTTATCCTCTCCTCCCTCTGGCACTCGCCCTGGTTCAGTATCTTTTCCGGAGATCTGAACCGGATGAAGAAGGTGTTCCGCTTGGCTCCCTGATTACCCAGGCAAAAAACCTCCGGATTTTTCGGTATCGCATTGTTGGAATTCAACTGCTGATACGATTTTTTATCCTGAGTATTGTACCCCTTACTGCAGGAATCATCCTGATTTATTCATTGTCATTCTTTTTCTCTCTCAAATTACTTCAAATCGGAGAACTGACCGCACAGACGTCGGTACTGATTCTGGTGCAATGTCTGGGTATTCTGATTTTTTATTTTGATATCTTTCTGTTCAGACATCAGTTTTACATATTTAATCGCTCGCACTTTGCGATTACTGCTCAAAACTGGCGCCGATACCTTGCCCTTGGTATCGTGGGTATTCTGTTTGTATTCATCGCGACTTTTGCCGTGATCATTCTGCTCATCGCGATTGTTCTTCCGGGTTTTACCCTTGGTGTGTATGTCGATGTGGCGGGTTTTATCCAAAACCGTACCAATCTTTCCAGCCTCCTGATTTTGGGAAGTCAGTTTTTGAGTATGCAGTATCTCCAGAGTATTCTGAGCAGGAAGATCGCCAGGGATATTGTGTCTGATCTCTGTATCCGGATGAAAGATGTCTCCCGGGATCTTTTTGCGATTCAGCAGGATGATACATCCTCTCTCTCTTCCCCTGAACATCAACAAACCTGTGAACTTGCGGGCTCACTCCTTCTGGAGTCACAAATTCATACCTTCGTCAGATACCAGCTGCTGGCTCTCTTTCCAACCTATGCGGTTATGGCTAATATCAAAGGGCTCTTTACCCTCCGGACTCTGGGAGATCTTGAGGGAATGTTTCGCCGGAAGAGATGAATCCGGATTAAATCAGGAGAAGGAGATCTTCCTGTCAGGCTTATCCTGGTATCACCAGAACTATATCCTGGTGATTATTTCACACTTCATACCATATCGGGCTGTCCATCAGGGTAGATCTGCCCCTCCTTCTTCATTGTCCTCAGACATTTGATGCTTTGGAATCACTACGTCATGGTGCTTCTTCAGATATTGCAGTATCTTTTCTGATTCGTTCCAGCGGATATCTAACTGTTTGATCATTTCGTCAATGCGATTGACCTGTTCGTTAATGATATCTCCTTTCTCCGAGCAGAATATCTCTACAGCTCCCATGATGATACTCAGTGGATTTCTGACCCCATCATTAAGCATGGAGAGTTCAGCGAGATTTTTCTGAATCTGAGAAATTGCAGTTTCCCGCTCTGCTTCGTGTAGTCTTCGCTCGGTGATATCATGAATCAGGGAGAGGCCAAAAGGAGTCCCCTCACGCTCAAACACATGCAGATTCACCTCAACCGGAATGATCTCCCCGGATCCACGGATGATCTCCCATTCATATGTACACCTCTGGTGTGGCGTTAACAAGGGTTCTGTCATACAGATTTCATGACCCGGAGAATTTCCCAGGTTCTGATATTCCATGGAACAGAGGTGATCATGGGAATATCCAGTCAGATGTTCAGCGACTTCATTCACCTCGAGGATTCTCCCGGGTGTCCCTTCTGGAGAAAGAGCAAAGAAAAAGATGGCATCTGTTACATTTTGAAAGAGATCCCGGTACTTTTGTTCACTTTCTCTGAGAACCCGCTCATTCTCCTGACGTTCGGATATGCTCTGGGTTTCTGCACATAGCCACTCTTTCCCTTCATATGTAAAATAATACAGCACGGTCTCAACCGGAAAAATCTCCCCGGTTTTGGTTTTTATCCGGTGTTCAACCCGGATCCGTCCCTCTTTTTTTACTCTTCCCAGGAGTTCCTGTTGAGTCTCCTCTGATATACCTGTGTCCAGAATGCTGAGCCGGGATCCAAGCAGTTCCTCTCTTGTATACCCGGTATCGGTACAGAGTGTTTCATTCATATCCCGAATCGCCCCACCTCCATCAAGCCAGAGCATCATGGCATGACTATGATCCACAGTAAACCGGGTTATGAGGAGATGCTCTGAGGTTTTTTTATGTTCACTCAGTTCCTGCGAGAGATCCCGGGTCTTCTCCTCAACAAGCCTGCGCAGGGTCCGGTTCCAGAGAATAAAGAGTCCGACGAGCAAAAGAAGAACTCCAAAAGCCCCGGTAACAATCAGAAGGAAGAACGGGTCTATCTGCGGGTAGGCAAGATCCGGGGATATCCATCGGCGAAATATCTCTTCCTGCTTCTTCTGGGGGATCGCATGAAGGCCTTTATTAATAATACCTACAAGTTCAGGATCATTTTTGCTGACTCCGAAAGCATAGGAGAAATCATCCGGGTTTTGGGGTTTATACGCACCTGCAACATGCAGGTTACTCATCCCTTCTTCTTTGACATAATAGGTTGATGCAGCCAGATCTCCAAAGTACGCATCGGCATCACCAAGGGAAACACTCTCAAGTCCTGCTTTGACATCAGGTACTTCAACAACATGAATGTCCGGATACTGCTCTTTCAGGAGAAGGGTTGTGGTAAATCCCCGGACAGAAGCAACACGTTTCCCGGAAAACTGGTTGAGGGTCATTCCGGTTCCGTAGGTGCCCCGGGTGATGATCGGAAGAAGGGATCGGTAATAAGGCTCTGAGTAAATCAGATAGTCACTACGCAGATTCGATATGTATACAGCACCGAGAAGATCACTTTTTCCTGTTTTAATATTTTCAACACAGTTCCCCCAGTTCGTCTCATAGGTAACTCCCAAAGTGAATCCTGTATTTTTGGCAATCTCTCTGAGGAGGTCTGCAGCAATACCCTGGTACTCCCCGTCATTGGTAATCAGTTCAAAGGGGGGATACGAGGAGTCCGGGCAGACCAGAACAACCGGGTGATCTGCTACCCATTGTTTCTCATCCTGGGTTAGATCTACCGGAGAATAACCGGTAATTGCAGAACTCACCCCGGGATGGATGGATACCACGGCGACATAAGTTCCCAGAATGAGAATAAGGAGACATAACCCCAGGAGTACGGATATTCGGTGCCGGTAGAGCATACCATAGTCAGGTCTGCGATGATTACCTGGGGGGGAATCTTTGCCGTTTATCACGTTATTTTTAAAAATCAGATGGAAAATTTATTAATTTCGCTCTGCAGGACAGCAACAATACCATTTACATTCTCAAGAACCCGCTGAATCTGATCCACCGCTGCCGCAGACTCTTCGGAAATTGCCGCATTGGAGACTGCATTCTCAGCCGTGCTCCGTATCATAAGGTGGACCTCGTTGATACTTGCGGTGATCTCCTGTACTGCCGCAGCCTGTTCTTCTGATGCAGCAGCAACTTCACTGACGTTTTTCGTGATCTCATAGAGCATATCCACAATTCTGCTGAATATCTCAAGGGTTTTCTGTACTGCTCCGTATCCGCTGCCGACCTGGGTCTGTGCACGCTGCATGACTTCAGTAGCCCGTGCTGATTCACGGTCAAGGCTTTTGATCATCTCTTCGATCTTTTCTGCAGACTGATGACTTTCCATTGCGAGTTGTTTGACTTCTTCGGCAACAACGGCAAATCCCCGCCCTGCTTCACCGGCACGGGCAGCTTCAATGGCTGCATTTAGCGCCAGCAGATTAGTCTCATCAGATATGGATGTGATAATTGCGATAACGCTGGTGATCTGATCCATCTCCTCCTTGATAGCCCGGATCATCTCAGCAATATCTGAAGTCGCCGTCCGGATACCTTCCATCCCGTCTCCGGCAGTCTTGGCAAGAACCTGCCCCTCATTACTGAGCTGGTTGCTCTCTTGTGCAAGGCGGGATACCTGTTCTGTCTTTACTGATATATCTGATACCGCCAGCGAGAGATCTTCCATTGCTTTCAGTACCTGACTCGTCCCCTCACTCCCCTGGTCTGCGTAATGGGAGACATTTTCTGCGTTCTGAGCTGCTTCCGATGCTCCTCTGGTGACTTCATTTGTCGAAGCCTGGGCTTCTTCTGCACTGGCGATGAGTTCAGCCATCTTCCCATTGATGACTTGAATAGTCCCTGATACCTGGATTCCGATGTTATCCATGGCGTCACGGAACCGGACAAAATCTCCGCTCACGGGAATTGAGGGATCAAATCTTGCACCAAAGTTGTTACGGGAGAACTCACCGGCAAGTCTCATCCCCTCATTGAGCGGGCTGATCACCGCATCAAGAGTAGCATTTACTCCACTGACGATATGAGCGAACTCTCCGGAAAACGCATCTGTATCTCCTCTGACTGAAAGATCTCCTGCTGATGCACGTTCTGACAGCGTATTCATGGAATCTGTCATGGTAGTGATAGCATCTTTCATCTGTACCATCGATTTACCAAGGAGATCCTTCTCACTTGCAACCGGAACCATGACATTGAGATCACCCCTGGCGATATGGGCAGCAACCTCAGCTTTTCCCCGAAGTCCTTCTCGCATATGGCGGAATGCATCAGCGAGCCTGCCAACCTCATCTCGCTGATGGATCCCGATATGGGTAGAGAGATCGCCATCGGCAATCTGGTTGGATACTTCTGTAATATGAGATATCGGACTTGCAATGGATCTGGCTACCAGGTAAAGCAGACCCAGACCAATGGCAGAGATGACTATCCCGATGAGAATGAGCATCAGCGTCTGGGCTGTGGCACTTGCGGTTACCACGCTGGTTGGTGCATACACTACCATGGCCCAGGGGGTCACAGTGTCCCCAACCCTGATTGGGACGATGGATCCAAGAAGTTTTCCATCGTCAAAGGACCGGATCTCATCGGTGGTTATCGCATCCTGGATCAGTTCGGAATTCAGTCCCAGATCGGAGGCTACGTCTTTGAGTGGTTTTCCCGCAACATCCTGATCTCCGGTAGCCCCGACAACTGTTCCTCCATTGCTGACCACGAGAGATTTTCCCGTTCCCTGGTAGATATTGAGGGAATCTGCTACCTTATCGATATCTGATATGGTGACATCCACTCCGACGATCCCGTGAAATTTTCCGTCTCTGACGATGGGGGCAACGAGTGATGCTAGAAGGATCGGGGACCCCTGAAGCGTCTCAATATATGGCTCAATTATGGCCCCTTTCAGGTCTGCCTTGGGGACATCGTAGTAGGATCCGGGATCTTTGGTGGTTTCATCATAGATTTTTCTGACCAGACTGCCGGATGCATCCCGGTACCAATAGACCCGGAGCCTGCCGGTCTTGTCATACCCATCTTTGAGTCGGTAACTTTCATCTTTCCCATCAAACACCTGTGGCTCCCAGATCGTGTAGACTCCGTTGTACAGGGACCTGTCAAGAAGGGTCCCTTCCATCATTGATACAACGTCTGACCTGGGGAATTGCCCGTTCTTACTCCGTATTCCTTCAAGGACTGCAGCAATACCTGAAGTAGTGGTCAAGGGCTCTTCAAGGATTGCCTGAACCCTGATCCCTTCCCTTTCTGCGGTATTCTGCAGGTCACTCTTTGCTGATGATACCGCTGAAGTATTCATGGTGAATGCGGTATATCCGATGATCCCGACTGCTACTAGGAGGAGGGCAATACCTCCGAAGAAGAGGATCTTATGTTTAATGGATGTGAAATCCAGCAGGGATGATTTCATGGTTATCACAACAAGGGTAATCGGACCACTGCAGGTCTTTGATATGGTTCATGGGGGAGACATCTAAAAATAGATTCGCATTCATCGTCCATTCAGTGAGTATAGACCGGTGAATGAAGTGGTATGGGAAATACCTCAAAAAAAGGGTCCGGTTGGGAGTGATTCACTCCCCCTATTTACCTGGTTTTTTGAATAAACCAGGCCATATTCTCGCCAAGCCTTCTCATCGTCTGAATTCCTTCTTCATCTTTGTCTACATCCCCTGGTTCCATTCCTATCCCGAGATTCCAGTAGGTAGACCCTACGGTGAACATGTCACTTATACCAAAGAGATGATTGATAGAATCCAGAGCTGCGACTGCTCCAGCTCTTCGAACTGCTGCAATTCCTGCCCCTGCCTTTCGGGAGAGGAGTCCCCCGTTTGCAATTGCTACAAACCCCGCCCGATCGATAAGTGCTTTCGCCTCCGGGGTGATGTCTGAAAAGTATGTCGGTGATCCGATGATGATCCCGTCAGCCTCGATCATTTTCGCAATACAGTCATTTACCACATCTTTTTTCAGAGCACACTGACGATCCTGTTTTTCAAAACACTTCATGCAGGCGATACATCCCTGTATCGGTTTTCCCCCGATATGAATCAGTTCTGTTTTGATCCCCTGGTTCTCGAGTTCTTCAAGAGCATATCTGATAAGACGGGCGGTATTACCTTCTGCTCTCGGGCTTGCATTAAAAGCTACAACATACATTTCGCATCACTCAGTAAGTATGAGTAAAAGATCTCTTTATCCTGTATTAATGAGGGCAGTATCACCGGTGAAAGCATCGCCATTTTGTGGTATGAAAGGATCTCACAAAAAATTTCCCTGAGCCTGGCTTTTACTCTCTCCGTTATAAAGTGATGCCGGAAATGTGATCCTTATCTCTGATCCTTTCCCTACTCCTTCACTGGCAGCAGTGATGGTCCCCTCATACATCGTCACGATCTTTGACACAATAGCCAGACCGAGTCCACAGGATCCCCGGTCGTGACGGGAACTATCGGCCTGATAAAACTCTTCAAAAGCTCTGCTACAATCTTCATCGGTCATCCCGATTCCGGTATCACGAACGCTTATCCGGATACCCCCCTCATTTCTCTCACAGGTCGCTGTGATCTCTCCATAAGGCAGAGAAAACTTGACCGCATTGGAGATGAGATTCATTGCAATGGTCTGGGCATGGTTCTCAGCAATCTGTATTCGGAGATCAGGTATGATGAGATTATTCACATTGAGTTTTTTCGACCTGATCTCTCCCAGACTGTCTTCAAATGCCTGATGAAACACCTCGTTCAAACAGATTCCGTTCGGATTCACCACCGCGGATACTGCTTCGAGTCGTGAGTAGGCAAGAACCATCGCTACAACCTTTCTGAGCCGGTCAGCATTTCGGTGGATGATTGCAAGTAATTCCCCTGTTTCCGGATCTGTGATGTGTTCCAGAACCTCGGGAAGAAGGGCGATGATCGGAGTCAGGGGGGTTTTGAGATCATGACCGATCTGGGTGATCAGATCATTTTTGATCTCAAGAAGTCGGACCACCTCATTGGTCCGTTCAGCTACCCGGTGGTCAAGATCCTGGTTTAATTCGATCAGACTCCGGGAGAGGATACCGAGATCCCGGTTTTTTTCTTCCAGGTCCCGGGTATACTGCCGGATCTGGTTCTCGGTCTCTATCTGCCAGGTTATGTCTCTGATGCTTTCAATTGCTCCAAGAATCTGGCCTTTCTGGTTTCGGAGCAGACATGCCCGGGTAGAAAGATGCTGGGGCCGGTTCTCCCGGGTGATGGTTGTCTCCCCGGAGAGGGTATTATCAATCACGATATTTTGATCGCATTCCTCTGATGTCGAAAGATTCGGATTGAGTGCATAATCAGCGAGCATCGGCCGAATATTCCCATAAAACGGGACTGAGTACTGATACTGTCCCTTCCCAAGCATGTCCCGTGCTCTGACTCCCGTCAACTCCTCCATTGCCCGGTTCCATGCAGTCACCACCCCGTCTTTTGAGATGACCATCGTTGCATCGGGAAGATACTCGATAATGTCCATGAGTTGCTGCTTTGTTTCTATCAGAGCATCTGATGCTTTTCTTCGACAGATCGCTCCACCAATAATATCCGCGGCAACTTTGAGTACAGTCTTCTCGGTGATGGTCCATAAACGCCTGGTATGACAGTCATCAAATCCGATAAATCCCCAGAATGTATCTCCGATTCGAATTGGTACAATCAATATGGATATTATTCCCTGATCCTCAAGCAACTCCCTGGTAGGATAATTAAAGTTCTCCACGAGTCCAGCAATGATTCGTCCGGATGAAAGTTCTTCCTCCCATGGAGGGGTGATGATATAGGGGATTTTTTGGAGAGCTTCATTGGTGATCATCTGTTCAATGCCAGGAGATGCCCATTCATATTTCTGGCTGGTGAGAAGCAGACCGGATGTGGGATCCAGATGGTTCTCAAAGATATACACCCGATCCACCTGCATTTCTTCTCCAAGATCCCGCAGTGAATCCTGAATGGCATTTTCCAGTCCGAAATCTCCCAGAAGTCTCCGTGCTGATCTGGCAATGCTCCGCAGTATAAGTTCCCTTTTGTGGTTCTCTGTTTCTACCGTCTTTTGGTTTGAAATATCATCAAACAACAATAACAGATGCAGATGGTGAAAACTGGTGAAGGGGATGAGCGTGCAACCAATCTTGATCTCTTTTCCAAAAGGACTGATGGTACAGACATCCAGATTGCGTTGCTGACCTGACGTTAACACTTCCTCGGCAGTTTCCTGGAGAAGGGATTCTCTCCAGAATAAATCGTCCCTAAACCGGAACTCTGCTATCTCCTCGATACTTCCTCCGAGAATCGTTGCAGCAGCCTGGTTTGTCTTTAGACATCTGCCGGTATCTGCCTGAAATACCAGAACCCCATGAGGTGATGAAGCGATTATCTGCTCATAGAGATTCGTGACTAAAGTCTGTTCCTGATTGAGGGCCTCACTCCTCCCGGTATTTTCTTGCATACCGGTATGTATCGGATATATCCGGGAGGGAGAAGTGGCGTGGAGCATTGCATGAATTATCATTCCCTCCTCCGAGTGAATCCGGGTCAGGGTTACTTCTATCTCTTCTCCCTGCTTTTCATTCCTCTTGATAAACCCGGTATACTTTGCACTTCCACCGCGTTCTGCCTCAGAGATGCATCTATTCAAAATCCCTTTGTCACCCCTTATTGGCAAATTTGGATTCAAAAACAGCGGAATAAACTCTTGAGAAATCAGGTCTGTTTCCTCTCGAAAGCCCAGCTGGTTGACAGCTGCATCATTACATGCGATAATAACCCGTTCCCTGATAAGCAGCGAAGGATCTGGTGAAAGATAGAAGAGTTGGTGGAAGGCATCGTGGCCTGGAATATCTCTGTCGCTTAAGGACCTGGAGTGATGAGGGGTCATCCGGGGTACCGCTTCTGTGAAGTATTTTTACATCGCTTGGGTATGAGGGTATCTATCTGTCCTTGAGATTCAGGAATTTTGATACCTGGATCGGAGAATTCCTCTTCCCCAGTCTCACTCGGGGAAAACTTACCGATCCCCCTTTGGATAGATTCCTATGGTCTCCAGACTCCTCTCACATCTCGTATATTTTAAGCAGATACTGCCTTCCCCCCCTAGGGAGTGCAGACTTCACCCCATCCGGAATCCGCCTTTTGGTACCAGGATCTCAAACCGGGCTCCCTTTCCCGGCACTCCAGTTTCAAGAATCCGGATTCCGGTAATCGAGAGGATCTCCCTTACTAAAAACAACCCGAACCCGGTATTTTTTCCATACCCTCGCTGAAATATCTGTTCTTTTTCCCTTTCCTGAATGCCGACTCCATCATCTTCCCAGGTGATCACCAGGCAGTCTTCTGCCTGATGGGAAGAGAACATGAGCTTTGTTACCCGCTCTCCATGACGCAGGGTGTTGTCCAGAAGGTTTTCAAACACTTTTCCACAGATTGGATCGGTATAAATCTCGATATTTGAGATGTCCTGATGTATCTGGATCATGCCGGGGACATTTATGGACGAGATCAGCGTATGAATCGGGATCCACTGGGGTTCCTGCGTACCCAGATCCTGGTAAATCCGGGTGAACTCTATCTGATATTCGATCGTCCGGGTAACCTCTTCAATAATCTCCAGGTACTCAAGAATTTTATCTCCGTTGTTCTCCGCTTCATCCCGGACAAGTGTCAGGTATCCATTCATGATGGTGATTTTATTGAGGATATCATGCCTGGTTATACTGGAGAGGAGGTTTAACTGTCTATTGGCTTCCCTGAGTGCTTTATGTGATTGATTGAGAATCACCTGCTGATTATTTAGTTCCTGGTTTCTGAAAGATAAATTGGCCTCTGCCCGTTTAAGTTCATCCAGGAGCGAATTCAGTTCTTCATTCGCAGCACTCAGATCCTCATTCTTCTCTTTCACCTCATTCTCTGCGAGTTTTCTTGCCGTGATATCCTGCACAGTGCCCTGGATGAGACCTTCGTGCGAGAAGACTTCTGCTACTGACTGGGCGGTATCCGTGATCCATTTCCACTCCCCGCTTCGATGGAGTATCTGATACTCAAGAGTCCTGACTGCACTTGGATCCTGAATCAACCCATGTGTACTAGTACTCAAGATCTCCTTATCCTGGGGATGAACAAGATCCAGCCAACTGATGGTACCCTGAATAAAATCTGTTTCAGAGTATCCGGTGATGGCCTGAACATCACCCTGAAAGAGTATTGGGGCAAAAGCCGGCCACTCCACCTGATATGCAATTCCATGAAAATGCTGCACAAACCGCCGGTACCGCTCCTCACTCTCCACCAGGGCACGAGTGGTCTTTTTCCTTTCAGAGATATCCCTGAAGATCCCTTCAACTCCTTCTCTCTCTCCCGCATCGTTCGTATAAAACCGGGCACTGGCAGAGACTTCAATACTGCTCCCATCCTTTCTGAGCAGAGTGACTTCATAATCCCTTACCTGTTCCTCTTCTTTCATACGGGAGATCATCTGTTCCCGTTCTTTGGGGAATCTCCAGAATGAGTGGTTGGGTTTTCCGATTACTTCATCAAAATTGGTGTATCCAAGAAGAGATAAGACAGAGGGACTGACAAATATCAGGTCTCCCTTTTTGTCAGTCCGGTAATAGACATCGATGATATTATCGATAATTGCCCGGTATCGTCGTTCACTTTCTGCAAGTGAATGTTGCTGTATTGCAAGTTCCTCATAGTTATGTCTGAGTTCTTCTTCTGCAGCAAATAAGTCTTCATTCTTTTGTTTGAGTTCTGTTTCCGAATTTTTCCGACTGGTGATATCTTCGCAGGATCCCTCAATATACAGCAGGCTTGCATCAGCACCACTGACTGCACTGGCATTTATCTGAATCCAGATCTTCTTCCCGTCCCGCCGGAAAAACTCTGCAGTAAAATCCCGAACCTCACCATCCTTGGAAAGTATTTCTGTTAATTTTCTCCAGTTATCCGGATTACCAAAGAGTTGGCTGCCAATATGGTGAACTTCATGTTTCATCTGCTCCGGGGATTCAAATCCGTACATCTTGGCATATGCAGGATTCAGATCCAGTAACTCTCCTTCACGAGTAGATCTAAATAATCCCAGTATTGCATTATTGAATATTTTCTGGTACTGGTTCTCGCTTCTGGATAACGCTTCAAGGGCTCTCTTTCGCTCTACCGCCTGCTCAATGGTATGGGCCAGCTCGGTAAAATGTACTTCCGGATCCCCATCACCGCCCTTTTGCAGGTAAAAATTCGCTCCGTTATTGATCGCTTCAATCAGAACATGTTCTCTTGAGTATCCGGTATACAGGATGAACGGGATATCCCCAAATCGCTCCCTGACGATCTTGAGAAATCCGACTCCGTTTACCTCAGGCATATCATAGTCAGAGAGGATCACATCATACGGGTTTGCTAACATATTGAGCCCGTTTTCTGCTCCCACAGCGGTATCTACCCTGAATGTTCCCATATCTTCCAGCGTAAGCCTGACTGCATCAAGTATACCTGGTTCGTCATCGACATACAGAACCCGGATCATCTCCCCGCTCCCTCCAAAAGCTCTGGGAATTTCATATTTTTACGTATCACCGAAAGTATTCTGATATCCCTATGATATCGGATTCAAATTTCTAACTATGGTAAATATCGTTTGAGGATATAGTTTCTTGGATAACTTTACCGACAGATCCTGACCTCTTCTGTCACCTTTCATTCCCGGTGAATGGGTATCTGAATGATGCGGGAAGACATTTCCGGGCTTTCTGGATGGGAAAAAATCCTGGAATGGTTTTTAAAAAAATTCATCCCTCGATTTCCTCATGGGGGATCCGGAAATTGCCATGAGGGATGGTGATCTCAAATCTGGCCCCTTTGCCATACACTCCGGTCTCCTGAATGGTCATATTTGTGACACTTAAGATTTCCCTGCTGAGAAAGAGTCCGAGCCCGGATCCATGCCCAACACTTCGATCAAAAACCTTCTCTTTTTCCTCATTCGGGATGCCGACTCCATCATCGGTGACTACAAGTATCAATCCTTCCGGGGTCATCTCATACCAGGTCTTTATCGTGCGGATAATCTGCCCGTATTTGATCGCATTGTCGAAAAGATTGTAGAGAACTTTTTCAAACAGGGGATCTGCCAGGATTCGCACATTCCCGAATCCATTTTGGATACTAACCCTCCCCGGAGTCAGCATTTCAGTTATCTTTTCCTGAATTTTTCCGGGCATGATCCATTGTGCAGTATTTATTCCAAGATTCTGGTAATAACTGGTAAATGCCACAAGATCCGCGATGATTCCTGCCATCTCTTCTATTTTTTTCAGCATCGCTTTATTCTGCTGTGGATCTTCTTCATCCTCGATTAATGAGCAATACAATCGCAGGGCAGTAATCTTATTCAGAATATCATGGCGGGTTATCGAAGAGAGGAGGTTCAGTTTGGTATTTGCCCGCTCCAAAGCTTCGTGTTGTGCGGCTCTCTCTGTGTTATCCCTGATAATTGCAATGATTCCGGTGATCAATCCCTCAGACCAGATAGGAGCAGAATGGATTTCTGCAGGAAATGAACTTCCATCTTCCCTGATAAGGCGATAGATCATCGGGGGCACTGATATTCCCTGCAGGTGTTGCCTGATACAGATGGCCGCCTGCTGTCGGTAATCTTCATGTACCCATGAGAGCATATTTGACCCAATCACCCTTTCAATATCCCGTACCCTGAACACATATCCAGCTCGTGGGGAAATATAGGTCACATCTCCGGAAACGTCCGCAATAACAATGACATCGGGAGATGCGGAGATGAAGGACTGGTACAGGCCTGACGGATCCTGTTGCTGTTCAGCGAAGGGGTGATCGCTCTTCCGGGTGAACGTGGCCACGAATTGACTCTGGGTTATCTGAAATACCTGGATATCAAAAACCAGACTCTCTTTTCCTATCGATATCGCAACATCTTCGGCATCCCAAGTGGTCTCTGTTTCTGCGATGTTTTTGAATCTCTCCAGGATTGGGGTTGCATCAAGACCCGGAATTACCTCTTGTATGGATTTTCCTGCCATAGTCTTGGCATTGATCTTGAAGACTTTTTCAGTTGCAGAGTTGGACCCGTCAAAAATCAGGTTTCCTTCATAATCCAGATGGAATGAGCAGATCGCAACCGATGAATGAGTAATATCTCCCTTTGCTCGTTGCTGCTCCTCATCTTTTCGTTGCCTCTCCTGATTACGGTCAATAGCCCATTGAACTTTATGACCGATATCGGTGAACCGTGAGGTGGGATCCCCCCCTTTTGGAAGATAAAAATCCACCCCGTTATTGATGGCATCTACGGCGATCTTCTCTTCTCCCTGACCGGTGAGGAGGATGAAGGCGATATTCCGTGTGCCATCGTCACTTCTGACAGCCTTAAGGAGTTCAATTCCATTCATCCCTGGCATGATGTAATCTGAAATGACTGCATCAAATTGTGAAGATTTGAGGAGTTCAAGTGCCCTTTTTGCCGATGCAGCTGTCTCAACCTCACACCCGCAGGTATTTCTGAGCAATGCTCGTCCAATAGTGAGGAAATCCGGCTCATCGTCAACAAGCAGGATTCGGGGTGACGGAGCTGCCATCTGGGAAAAATAGGTGTAAGATATGATATATGTGACGGTATATAAAAACCGAAATCCGGGATTTTTTTGAGATCAGATCATTTTTCTTCACCAGGGAAATCAGGAGAGGAACCGGGGAGGATAGCGTGATTATGGAGTATCACGCATGTTTCCCCGAACAAGTGAGAAAAATATCCCTGCTCCACAGAGGAGAGTGAAAAATAGAAATCCGGTCTGCAGGCATGATATGAACCGGGGGAAGTATTCCGGGGTTATCTGGACTGGTCCGATGTAGATGGCAATAAGCATCATCGCAAATCCCATGGAGAGCATCTGGCCCAGGAGTCGCATTGTTGCAAGAATACCTGATCCCACTCCATAATTTCTTTTATCTATCGAACTCATCACCGCGTTGGTGTTGGGTGAAGTGAAAAATCCAAAACCCATGCCCAGAATGAGAAGGCTGAGAATAATATACCAGACCGGTGTCGTGTCATTGAGGAAAATGAGCAGGAAAAGTCCAAGGGTCGTTAGTGCCATCCCCCCGGATGCCACTTTTCCGGGTTCTATCTGATCAGAGAGTCCTCCTGCAACGCCTGAAAAAATGGCCATTACAACCGGCTGGGCGATGAGAATCAGCCCTGCATGTTCAGGGGAGTATCCTTTTGTATATTGTAAATCCAGGCTTAACAGGAAGGTAACTGCAAATGTTGCACTGTAATTAATCAGCGCTGCCATATTGGAGAAGAGAAAAATCCGGTTGCCTGAAAAGAGTCTGATATCCAGAACCGGGTGCTCAATCCGCGACTCATATCCTGCAAAGATAGCAATCAGGATGCAGCCACATCCGATAAGGATCCCTCCGGTAATGCCGGGAAGGAGAGACAGCCCGTACATGATAGCGACAAGAGATCCTCCGTATATCGCTGAACCGGTAATATCAAAACGTTCACCCCGGCGTTCTGCCCAATCCCCGGGAAGCCGGGTGATGATAAGCAGGATTGCAACCAGTCCGATGGGTACATTTACGAGAAAAATACTCCTCCATCCTAAGTAGCCGGTCAGCAGACCACCGAGGAATGGACCGGCAGAGAGCCCGAAATATACTGAAGTAATATAAATCCCCAGTATTTTCCCCCTCTCCTGTGGGGGGAAAGCGCTGGTAAGTATGGCAACTCCGGTCCCAAATATCATAGCACTTCCGATCCCCTGAACAATCCTGATCAGAATCAACATACCTGCTGTTGGAACCATCGTCATAATCAGGGATGAGATTGCAAAGAGAATAATCCCGTAAAGGAAAACCTTTTTCCTTCCATAAATGTCGGCAATTTTACCAAATGGCACGAGGAAAACAGCAGAAGCAAGCAGATATGCAGTGGCTATCCAGGAGAGGGAGATAGCGTCCATCCCGAATTCCGCACCGATGGTCGGAAGTGCGATATTTACTGCAGACCCATCAAACGGGGTGATAAATCCTGCCAGTACTGCGATAAACAGAATTATCCGCTTTCTGGTGGAATCCAGGTATTCTTTTGCATCGGATTTTTCAGCCAGGACTTGTCCCTCCAGGTCACGATTCAAATTTTGCATCCTCCATCAGCTGGTACAGATTCGCTCGGCTAGGTCATGAGGATATGTACGGGTAAGAATTCCAGGGTTCTCCATCCGCTTTAATACCATGTTCACTCTATACCCCTCTGTCAGGTCAGGTACCCTGACCGGGTGAGTACAATCATGGATCGGTATGAGTGCATACCCTGCGAGTATGTGTATGATCCGCAGGTTGGTGATGATGATTCCGGAATTGCGCCAGGGACCTCTTTTGAAGATCTTCCCGATGACTGGGCCTGTCCGGTTTGTGGGGTAGGGAAAGACCAATTTGCACCAGTTTCATAACTGGTGATCAATGGTAATCCCTTGAGTGTTTACCTCTCCAAATCCTGTTATTCATGCGTGATGGGGGGAAGTGGAGGAAAAAGGACGCTCTGCCCGGGTATTGCCTTGCATACTTTCAAGCGTTGCCATGCCAACCATGGATCAGGAGCTGGCCTCTGACCTTTGTCATAGACAGACTTCTGAATAAGATTATTAGGGAGCAATCATCGAACAGTTGCCTTCTTCAGGGTGATGGGAATGACTGACATACCTGGTCCGCTCTCACAAGGGGTATGTGATATTCGCGGACCCCCCTGCATTTTTGTCGTTGAAGACAACCCCGGTGTTAGCGAAGCGGTTCGTGATTCCCTTCGGGAAATGGGTTTTCTCATCTCCGGCTGGGAACAATCCGCTGAAGAAGCCCTTCCAGAAATTGGTCGGTTGCACCCGGATCTGGTTTTGATGGACATCAGTCTTGCCGGAGAGATGGATGGGATAGCCGCAGCTGAGTATATTCTGAATACCTATTACATCCCTGTGGTATTCCTTACCGGGAGCGATGATGAAGATCAGATCATTCGTATAACTGAGTCAGGTTCGTATGGTTTTCTGGCAAAGCCGTATAATGATATTGAACTGCGGCTCACGATTCATATCGCCATCTATAAGCACCGCATTGATGCATGTATCCGTCAAAGTGAACAGTTTTATCGGACTCTTGCTGAAGCGATAGATGATGGGATCATCCTGATTGATAAAAAAGGTGAGACCCGGTACATGAATGGAGCAGCCCGAAATCTGATCACCACTTTGTCCGGACTTGATCCGGATTCATTAATCGGTTGTCCGCTCTCTCATAATTATCCCGGGTTTCTTCAGGAAGAAATTTTGCAGATGATGGATCTCCTGAATTCTGATCCGGGACATGGACGAAAGGTATCGACTTTTCAGGCACCTGGCCTTGGAATCTGGATTGAACTCAATATTCTCCCGGTATCAGATCATACAGCTCTCACGAATGGGCATCTCATTATTCTGCGGGATGTATCACTCAGGATAGAGTATGAACTTGAAGTACAAAAAGCGGGCCTTTCCCGGATTGAAGAGAATATGGAGAAATTTCAGATCCTCAATGATCAGATTCGAAATCCGCTCCAGGTTCTGCTCGGGCTTGTAGATCTTGATGAGAGTCCGTTTAAATCACGATACATGGATCAGATCTATGAAGTTGATCAGGTAATCCGGGATTTTGATGAGGCATGGATCCGGTCTGAGAAAGTCAGGCGTTTTCTCCTGTCTCATTATGGCCATGGAATGTTTCTTTCAAAATGAGAGTTTGATGCTATTCAAAGCATCGGAATGAGGATGATTATTCCCATGATGATCATTACTACTCCAATCATCACCCGGAGCATACTCTTCTGATCATCTCTCCAGGAATTGACTTTCTCCGGGGGAATTCCAAAGAATACCAGGAGCAGTATTGCGAGAAGTGGTATGATTACCACGATATTATACAATACCAGATAGAGCAGACCAAGAGCCGGTTCCTTGTACAGCATACCCAGGATACTGATATAAATTCCTGCCGTGCATGCCATACCATATACTCCGACAAGAGCTCCTACTACAAGACCCGCAGGAATACTGGCCTTCTTCATATATGAAGAAATCAGTCCTTTCTTTGAATCTGGGATCGAAAGGAGCGGATGCTGCTTTTTGGCAAGTCCATCCTTTATCTGGATTACTCCGGCAATAAGAGCTATTGCTGCTGCAATGAGGGTGAATGTCCGTGATATTCCGGGAATCTGGATGATCGAAAAGATTGCAAATCCGGAGAGAAGCCTGACTGCAAAGAAAGCAACGGTATATGCCAGCCCGATAGCAAGAACCGTTCTCCGGGACTCTGATGCCATGAGTGAGACCAGGAGGAGTGCGAGTACGAGCAGACCACAGGGATTGAGCCCCTCACCAATTGCCGCTATTAAAAGAACCAGGGGATTGATTGCCTCATTAGAGGTGGGTGCAGTAGTTCCTGATAAGAGATTTGCAAGAAGACCTGCTCTTGGGCCGGTCTTCTGGATATCTTTTACGGTACTATCCAGTTTTTTCTCTATGACTTCCTCTCCCATCAGGTACGTGTCACCCATAAAGAGGATCGGGACATGGGCATGGGAAATATTGTATGCCTCCTGATAAGACTTGAAAAGTTCAATATTCGTTTGATTTCCCATGAGGCTGTGATATTGAATCTGAACTTCTGAATGGTTTGCCTCATATGCTGTTATTATGGGATGGATCTTTTCGCATGCTCCACATCCGGGATTGAAGAAGAAGTGAATTATGACTGGTCCCGATCCTAAATTCTGATTCCCGGTAAGAGTTCCGATAAAGGGAATCGATTCGAATCCTCCGGGATTTCCGTTTTGATCTGCAGTGCATGGAATACTGATACATGCGATACAGAAGACTATTATTCCAAGGATGAATGCTCTGGAAATTGAGTGAGATTTCATAAATATCAATCCGATTACTGATCCGTTGTACCCGGTCTGGTTAATACGTTATCGGAAGATCAGCTACATGTCCTTTGGTTTTGTGAATCGATTGTCTGTGTACATGCAGTATGAAACTCAATTCTCTTTGGAGCGGGTTATCTACAAAACCCTGGATCAACTATTTTACCCAGTGTTGTATATATGGTACTCATATGGAAGGACCGAATTTTTTTACATCGTTCTGACGTCCTTACTATGCTACGCAGAGAATATCCGGTGATCAAAGAACGATATGGTATTAATCGTATCGGACTATTCGGTTCATATGCCCGGGATCAGGCTGGTCCTATGAGTGATATAGATCTCCTTGTTTCGTTCGAAAGTGGAAAAGAACGTTTTCGCCCCTATATGCAATGTATTTTTTACCTTGAAGAACAGTTTGGAAAAAAAATTGAATTGATCTCTGATCATGCTCTCGATATTCGGATACGATCTGACATTGAAAAGGCGATCATCTGGATATGAAAAGGGATGAAGTATTTATTGAACACATTCTCCATGAGATATCATATCTTGAAAAAAAATGTTCAGGGAAGACGATAGACGATCTTAATTCTGACGAAGATCTCCAGCATATGGTATCACGGGCACTTGAGATAATTGGAGAGCATCCAGGAATATTTCTCAGGAAACGAAAGATGCCCACCCTGAAATACCATGGAAAGAGATGATTGGAGTTTGTGACAGGATTATTCATGGATATTTATCCGTGAACTGGGTCATTGTATGGGATATTATCCTTCACGAAATCGAGCCGTTAAAACTACACGTAATACGAGTATGAGGGGTGAGTGAATCCTCATTCATCTCCTCCTTGATGAACCCTGACTCTCTACCATCTTTCGAATCTGTTATTATCGGACTGCATATTCTGAAGCCTGCCCGATGAATATGGTTTCATTCTCAGATACTTTCAGGAGCATATTCGGGCCCGGAGCAGGAACCAGATCATAGATATCAACCTCCTGTCGCCAGTTTACCGGGACGGATTTCCCATTCACTACCAGATTTGTATAGGTATTTTTCTGCGGAGGTAAGGTGACATGGACGGTGGATCCATAGGATACGGAAGTCGGAATTATTGCTGATATCACTCCATTCGACATCTGACTGGTGTTTCGTATCATCACTGAAGTATTCAGACCGAAATATGCATGACTGCTTCCATTGATGAGAATAGTACCATTGGTGGAATTGGAAAGAATGGATATCATCCCCCGGTCTGCATCGGAAAGTCTTTCCTGTTTCTGATTCACGGAGATCGATCCTCCCTGACCTGAGGTAATCCAACTCTGATATCCTCCGGCTTCTATGGTGCCGCCCCGGGAAGAATGCAAGGAGATTTGATACTTTTTGTCCGTTCTCAAATGGATATTTCCGAAGTCATACTGAAATTTTTGTGTTTGTGCTGATGAAAATATGGGGGATGAGTTTTCTATGTATGAATTAGAGGGATTGGTAACTTTCCAGGAAGCATCGGGAACTATCTCTCTCACCCGGTATGTTCCTCCTGATGTGGAGATCGGGATCTGATACCACCCGGTTGTATTTGTTCTGGTGGTCTGTGTTGTTTGCCAGGTATCATCGAGATATTCATCCAGATGGATAGTCCGGTTTGGAAGGCCTGACTCTGCCGGATTTATCGCTCCGTCGGCATTCGAGTCTTCCCATACTCTTCCCATTATGAGGATTGGGTCTTTGACTGATACCTGGGTGGTAGAAGTAAATGTCTGGTTGCATCGATTCTCCGCCATCAGTGAGGCTGAATACATCCCCATTTTCTGATACGTGTGGGTAATATTGCGCTTTTTTGGATCTGTGGTAACAAATGATTCTCCATCACCAAATATCCATCTCCATGACTGAATCTCTGTCTGGGGAGTTGAGTTGTCGATGAACCGGATGGATGAATGGGAAGAACCTGCCGGGACACTCTCAATATCTGTGAGTATTTCCCCACAGGGGGGGTCAATGATGAGGGATGAATTTGTTCTGCCGCAGTCGTTGATTGCTGAATAGTTGATGACATACTGGGTTGGCTGTCCCTGATACATGTGGGTAACGAAGGCCAGATCACTGCTTGTTCCATCGCCAAAAGACCAGGTTCGGTTGGTTATAGGGGATGAACCAGAAGAGATCTCCTGAAAGGTGACACGGAATGGATCATACTCATTGATAGTATAGGTGAGGGACGGGGCTGGTTTCATGCAATCCGGGCTATCCGGGGTGGATTGGTTTTTTCCATTCGGCGATTCAAGTTCCACTGCAGGTAATGGGAATGGATCCGGGGGTGTTACGGTAAATGGAGGTGATGGTTCGGGGATAGTGGGATTATTGGTATTTCCCAAAGGCAGATATGAGGGGTTCAAAAGAAGGAATCCGATAATGAAAATTCCGAGGATGAATACGGTCACCAGACCTACTCCCGGAAGGGAGGAGAGAGATCTTCTAAATCTCTTTCCATAGATGAGCAGGATAAATCCAATCCCTGTTCCCAAACTTCCGAATGCAAAAAACTGGGTTGTTGATGGCTGGATGCCGGTAATGACTGCTGAAGACAGGAGATAGAGAAGGGCTAAGATGATACAGGCAATGAGGGTGGTTACTGCGAGGTATCCGGACTTTTGAGTGCGGATAATATGATTGATATACGAGACTTCACTCCGGATAATTTTGAGAACGGATCTCTCTTTCGGAAGTTTTTCACGGTTTGCCAGTTGATTTCGGATGTAAACAGCGTTACCCGGTGAGAGTTCGATGGCGGTTTTGAAACAGGCATCAGCCTCTTCGTAGGAATGAGTTTTGACAAGAGTTACCCCGAGAGCGTTCCAGGCTTTATGGTTCGAGGAGTCTTCTTCAGTTGCCTGGATAAAAAGATTTAGGGCGGTATGGTATTCTTTTTTGTTGAAGGCCCTCATTCCCTCGTCAAATAAACTCATGATAGGGAATGATTGTTTGAAACAAAATAGATTTTGATCTTACTGGATCCAAATATTACTATGATAACAACCGCATTTTCTTCTCACTACCTCTTATTTTCATGTTCGAAAACCTACCATGGAGATAAATCAATTTGGAATTCCTGATACTCCTATGTTATCAAAGTAACCATAATCATTTGTGAAACTTGCGGCGATTCTGAATCGTATGATAAACTGAGAGTTATTATCTGCAGAGACTGGCAGAGATATTGAGTAATCATTCAATTGGCCATTCGCTGCAGCATCTGGAGGTATTTGTTTTAATGTTGTCCACGTCGCTCCATTATTTGATGACCATTCAGCTCTTACATATTCACCCGATTCAAGAGCTGCAGCACCCATGGAAAAGGAAACAATTATTTCAGAATAACCAACTGTTGAGATTACCTTATTCATCTGCCCTGTTGTTCTTACTCTGATTCCATGTGTTCCATACTTTGGTGTTCCAGTATACCAGCCTATTACACCTGATGATGTCCATCCTGAAAATGCGGACTCAAAATCATCATAGAATAGATTAACTCTGGGCTTTTTCACAAATGTTACATGTATCGTGTGATCTGCAGTAACCGCAGGGAATGTATAACTATTTCCGGTTGGAGTGACCGGAGTTCCATCAACTGTCACTACATCCACCTGGTATTTTGAATTTGGGATGAAGGTGAATGTGGGTGTACTTCCATAATTTACTGTCTGAATGGTACTTGGACTGATTGCCCCATTCGATCCGGTTGACGGGGTTATCGTGTAGGTATTGATTGCAAATGATGCAACGATTGTATGGCCATTTGCAACAATATTGGGGAATGTGTAACTGGATATTGCTCCTTGTGATACTCCGTCAACTACCACATTTGTGATGTGGTATCCGGTGTTTGGCGTTATGGTAAATGTTTGGCTTGTTCCACAGAGAACAGGTACAGTTCCATTTGGAGTGATATTTCCTCCTGCTCCTGCAGAGGCGGAAATTGTGTATACTAACTGGCTGAATGCTGCGGATATGTTCTGGTTTGATTGTACGCTAGTGAATGTGTAATTATATGGGCTGTTTTGTGGTCCGAGATGCAGGGTTCCATTAATGATTACATCAGTAATGTTGTAACATGAGTTTGCAGTCACAGTAAATGGCGTTGAACTTTGTCCACATGATACATTCAAAGGCCCTGTGGGTGTAATTGTTCCTCCAGTTGTCTGAATGGTTGAAACAGTGTAGTTTCTGACTGCAAATGCTGCGGATATGTTCTGGTTTGATTGTACGTTGGTGAATGTGTAATTATAAGGGCTGTTTTGTGGTCCGAGATGCTGGGTTCCATTAATGATTACATCAGTAATGTTGTAGCATGAGTTTGCAGTAAC
>CAZUXC010000009.1:87254-147460 GCA_964624045.1 uncultured Methanospirillum sp.
ATTGTACGTTGGTGAATGTGTAATTATAAGGGCTGTTTTGTGGTCCGAGATGCTGATTCCCGTTAATAATGATATCGTTGATGTCATAACAGTTGTTTGCTGTAATGACGAATTGTGGGGAATTTTGCCCACAGATTACACTAATCGGGCCTGTTGGGTTGATAAACCCTCCTGGGGTCGCGATTGTTGATATGGAGTAGGCATTCTCAGTAATCACGGCACTGATATTCTGATCTGACTGTACATTGGTAAATGTGTATACAAAGGGGCTTGTTTGAGGCCCTAAGTGATAACTCCCGTTAATGATTACATCAATGATCGAATAACATGCATTCGCTGTTATGGAATATTGTGGGGAGTTTTGTCCACAGGTGACATTTATCGAACCGGAAGGGGATATCGTCCCATTAGAAGGCGCTACCGCAGTAATCGCATATGATTGGGGTGTAAAGTTCACACTGATATTCTGATCTGACTGCACATTAGTAAAAGTGTATACAAAGGGGCTTGTCTGCTTTCCAAGATGGAGACTTCCGTTTATGAGAATATCACTAATATTGTAACAGGTATTTGAGGTAATCGTAATCGGAGGGGAATTCTGCCCACATGTTACGCTTATCGGGCCAGAGGGACTGATGCTTCCTCCGATGGTAGACAAAGTACTTACGGTATAGGGGTGTTGGGTAAAATTTGCACTAATGTTGTGGCTTGAGAGAACATTGGTGAATGTGTAGGTATATGGGCTGTTTTGTGGTCCGAGATGCTGACTATTGTCGATAATCACATCATTAATACTAAAACATGTATTTGCCGTTACGGTAAATTCTGAATTATAACCACACTCAACACTCACCGGTCCGGATGGAGAGATCACTCCGTTAGCTGATTGAATTGAGGTTATGATGTTTTCACATGCAACGGATGAGACCAGAATATTTTCCTGAGTTGTACTTGTTCTGCCGCAACTATTCGTCACGGTAAGATTTACCTGATATACCTTCTCTTCATAGAATGTATGAGACGAATTCTGCGTGGTCGAGGTGTTTCCATCCCCAAAATCCCAGCTCCATGAGGTTATTTGCCCACGGTTTGTGCTGCTTTTGTCGGTAAAATTCACGAGGAGAGGAGGTTTCCCTCTTGTAGGTTCTGGAGAAAAACTTGCGGTTGCAATACAATCATCATCATTTACCACAGAAACCTGCATTTGCGTGGTATCCCACTTCCCACATGAGTCAGTAACCGTGAGTTTTACAAAATATATGCCATAATAAAACGTATGGGTTGGACTTACATCCGGTGAGAGGGTACTACCGTCCCCGAAATCCCAACTTCGGGATACAATACTTCCGCCGGTTACTGTTGAGTTATCGGTAAATGTAAGAGTAAGGGATGGAGGGGTACCTACCGGAGGAATGTTTGTCAGAATCTTTGCGGTAACACTCGATGAACAGGGAGCTGAATTGGTAGTAATTAGATGAGATACCTCATCGGTTCCGCATGCAGTTTCAACCCGCAATCGGACGGTATATGTTTTTCCCGGTACTGTGAAAATATGAGTTGGACTTATATTCTGTGAAGTAGGTCCATCCCCGAAATCCCAAGTTCTACTAATTATTGGGAATCTTATCTGATCTTCGGTACCAGAATGATCTATGAATGTCACTGATAAATTTACTTCCCCGGATTGTGGTATAGCACTAAAGGCTGCATATGGCCTGGCAAGCACTCCTTTACACAATGATGAACTACTCCCTGGATCACCTGAGCAACTCCGAACCTGCGACCATTCGATGAGAGACTCTCCTGTTCCGGTTTTAGCGATGAGCTGGGCATATTGAATAGTAGGGGCTAAAGTCGGATTTAATCCGGAGGCGATCTTCCTGACTTTCCCGGTGTTCCACTCTCCATTTTCCCAGGGAGTGAATATTATTGTGTTAATCGGTTCCTTTTTGCTGTTCAGGAGTCGAATATAAAAATCGGTATTACTCTCATTTTTTTTGAGAGAATCTCCACCGGTATGATAGAGGAGAACATCGGTCCCATTAAGGCAGGTCTCAAAGGTAACCGATGGAATTTTGGATGGAACGATGTTCTGAGTGATCATCACTGCAGTAATTCCCATGGTAACAGTAACCACGCTGATGAGCAGAACTGCTCCGATAATCTCGGAAACTGCGTATTCTTTCATGAATATTCTCATTTTCTTAAACTATGCTGAATTTGGGTGATGTAGCCACCGCAGAGTTCCCTGCAGCATCGTATGCATACGCTCTGACATAGCAATTCGCTGCAGTCGGGCCTGGTACATACCAATAGTAATATCCGTTATTTGAAAGGGGGTCGATAATCAGATTGTAATTTGCCCCATTATCACGTGAATAATCCAAACGAATCCGGACCACATCTACGTTATCACTTGCACTCCATGTTATCTTTGAAGGACAGGAACCTGATGAACAACGAGGCCATAAAACATCACTCTTTGGATCCCCTATCGTGATGGAAGGATTCGTGGTATCAGCAATAGTAAAAAACGAGTCACTCGAGTCAGAAGCAGTATTTCCCGCAGTGTTATGAGCAGTTGCTACAATCTTCACCTGAGTTGAAGGGGTGTTTGGGATTGGACTCCAGGTAAACGATCCGGTGTTTGCAATCCCGGTAGCACCGGGTATTGCGGTTGTTAGTGGATTATTATTTAATGAATAGGCAAGGTCTATACTGGCAATCCCAAGAGAATCAGATGCTGTCCAGGTTATTGTCTGGGACGAACCACAGGCCCAGGTCTGCCCACCATCTGGTGCCGTTAGATGAATTTGTGGAGGGCTGATTGCGATGGAAAACACTGCATCGCTCATATCAGAAGCGGAGTTACCAACAGAGTCATGTGCAGTTGCCCTGACTTTCACTGTTGTACTCGCACTGGATGGGACGGTCCAATTATAGGTATCTGAGTTGGCAATTCCACTCACTATCGTGTTCCAGTTAAATCCACCATTCAACGAATATGCCAGATCCATCCCGGTGACTCCATCCGGATCAGTGGCATTCCAGGTGATCAAATGATTTGAACCCGCAACCCATGATTCTCCGCCATTTGGAGAAATAATCCTTACTTGTGGTGGGGCATTCTGGATCGTAAACACACTATTACTCTGATCGGAAGTAACTGCTCCCCACGTATCTTTCACCGATACTCGTACCAATCCGGAAGTGGTAGTAGTGGTTGGTAATGTCCAGGTAAACGATGTTGAGTTATTTGGATAATTGGAAGCTAATGATGTCCAGGAACCTCCATTATTGGCGGAATAAAAAATATCCTGTGATATAATTCCATCCGGATCGCTCGCAGTCCAGGTGATCTGATGCACAGACTGGGTATCCCAAATCTCCCCTCCATTGGGTGAAGTAATTGCGACTGATCCGGGAGCATTCAAGATAGTAAAGGGTCCATCACTGGTATCTGTACCAACCTGGCTTTTATCGTTATATGCTTCGACTTTTATGCGACCCTGAGATGTTGGATTACTTGGCACCGTCCAGGCATATACTCCGCCATTTTGAGGTGCATTAATTGCAACTGGAACCCAGGTGATTTCGTTATCTGGGGAATAGGAAATATTTACCCCGAGAATCGTTGGTGGTGCCGCATTCCAGGTGATGCCGTATGAACTCCCTGGTGTGAGACTCTCTCCACCGTTCGGAGTTAACACAAGAACACTCATTCCAGTTCCCAGAACGATGGTAAAGAGATCGTCACTGACATCAGCTGCCGTATTCCCTGAATTATCCGTAGCAATGATTTTTACTTTTGCACTGTGGGTTGGGATGTTATTTACGGTCCAGAGATACGAACCAGTGTTGCTCAAACCTGTTTTGATTGTTTCCCATGTAGTTCCTCCATCAGTGGTAAAGGAAAGGTTGATCTGGGATATTCCTGAAGTATCAACAGCAGACCAGCTGATTGTCTGATAGGATCCTCCTGTCCAGGATTCTCCTCCGTTCGGGGCACCGAGAGTTACTACCGGAGCATCATTTTCCCCGATGGTGAAGCGTCCACTTACTGATGAGCCAATATTCCCGCTGGGATCGGTAGCATTGATCCGGATGAGAGCCTGGGTTGAGAGAAGGGCCGGATTTGAAGGGATTAGCCATTGATAGGTTCCGCTTTGTGGTTGCCCGGTACTCAAATCTGTCCATGTTCCTCCGTTATTCGTGGAAAGGGAGATGGTAACTCCGATCACTGTGTCACAATCTGAAGAAGTCCAGTTAATCGGATACTGGCTTCCCAGCATCCAGATATTTCCCAGTTGTGGTTTTTTTATGGTCACTAACGGTCCGGTTTTATCCTGAATGGTAAATGTATCGCTCGTCTTACTTGCAATGTTTCCGTTTAAATCCCGAACCGTTACCCGTATCTGGCGTCCGGCTCCCGCACTCTGGGTCACCGTCCAGGTATGTGGTTTCAACGCACTAACGGGATCTGCGATAACCGTCCAGGTTGAACCATCAAATAATTCGATCTTTGCTGATTTGAGTTGCACATTATCTGATGCTGTCCATTTAATGATGGCATTTGCACATCCTTCGAGAGGGGGGTTTCCTCCGGATGCATTGGAAACCGTTACCGAGGTGATGACTGGAGGGATGTTATCTTGATACCATGGGGTAGAATTGGAGTTTACATTCCGCTCTGTTTCATTTACAAATTTCCCGGTTGAATAAAACACATACTCGCTTGATCCACTTATGTATGATATTATCAGATTTTTCGGATAATCTGCGATTTGGATTTGTAGAGATTTTCCAACCGTCCATGACTTATCAAACGCTTCACAATCATTATTTTGGCACAGGGAAATATTTGCATCCGGTATATATTCATTATTTATCTTAATCCTGAATGAACCGTTTTCGAGTGGATCTCCCCCATCATGGGTCAGGTATAATTTCCCTGTACTGACTCCGCTCCTGGTTAATTCATGAATAGCAATAATTTTCGTTGAAGGAATATCTTCAGGCAGGGGTTGGGAAAAAATAATCACTCCAACTATGGTAACACCGATGACCACCAGAGTGAGGAGGAGTATTCCTCCTATCGCTTCGGTTACTGCGTCTTCTTTTCCCATCATCAATCCACGAGGTAATACCAGTCGTAGAAAAAGTCAACATTTCCTGAAGATGGGATGACAGATGCCTCTCCTGGCAATTGGTATCGGATTTCTGCCTCTGCATGTGCATAGTTCTCATAAAACCATACGGTATAATCATGCCATCCCGGACCAGGACTTGCTGAGCATGCATACCAGTCTGCCCAGGTTGGAGGGTTGGGTTTAATCCACGCCCTGGCATCACTTGTTAAGAGATGGGCACTGGTGTTTACATCATATGCGTCAACCCCATCGATAAAGAATTTTAATCCATCATCCGCTCTGGTCCAAAACCGGTAGGTTCCTGGTTGTTCAAGGTAAATCAGACCGGTCCAGTTTATGTAAAATATTTCTTTATCTGTTCCTTGACCTACTGGTGGACTTATTCCATTTGGCCATACGGTCTGAAGTGTTGTATAATAGGGTCGAGCACCGGAACTGGTTCCTGCCTGGTGATCAGCCATCGCTTTCGTGTCCGCTAATCTGAAATAGGGATGAATCTGTTGATTATATGCAGCATGGCCACTTTCCACGTAGGGTCCATTCCTGACAGAGGAACCCTGGGTTACTTCATTATATACTACATATCTCTTCATAACCGCATATCCGGGAGCAGAATTAAACTGATTGATCCATGCCCATCCCCAGTAATTCCCTCTGATTCCATTAATTGCAAACCGTGCCCGGATAACATGATCTGCGCTTAGCGGGGTGAAGTTGTAGGTATATTGCCGGGTCTCAGCACTTGTGAGCTGGATTGGATTTCCATCCACTGTTAGTTGATATGTACGATTCCAGAGTGTCCCCGTGATACCATTCATGGTAAAACTCTGTGGTACAGTAGAAACGGTGTACTGCGGAGTTGCCCCTGCAGGGTAGCGGGTGACTCCGAGTTTCGTCATAGTTCCTCCTTGCCCTGCAATGGCAGTCACATTGTAATATGCAGAGAAATTTACCGCAAGGGTATATGATGAACTGATGTTCATGAGATTATAGGTATAGATGTGCATTCCTGCAGCAGCAGAAATGTTGTTTCCGGTATTCATGACGGTATCAGGATCTGATACGAGTCCAGTCAGGTTTTTCAGGGCGACAATATCATAATTCCCCTGAAGTCCGTTAAAGATTGCAGAAAAGCTGTCGCTTTTATTGACGGTAAAATTCTTGACTTCAAGTGGATTAATGGTCTCAGATCCAACCAGGCCGATTCCTACCGGACCTTCATTGAAGATCCGTATGGTATATTGGGTTTGAGTGAAACGAACAACTATCGACTGGTCAGTAGTAACGGTGGTATTGTATACATAGGAACTCTTGTCAGGGGCATTTGTATCAGGGGTTCCATTTTGAATAACCTCGTTTGCCGTATTTGCCAGTTGGTTTATTGTCGTGAGATCACGTATGGAGTACCCGTTCTGGCCATTTACGGTCATATTGAAATTCTCTCCCTGGACTATAGTAAAATCATGTGAGGAGTAGGGATTAATCGTAATCCCGCTTGAGAGAACAATACCTTCAGGCCCTTCATTAAACACTCTGACTGTCTGGGTACCGGGTGGGTTATTGAAAGAGACAAGAAGGGTGTAATCCTTCCCATCCGGGGGAATCTGATGGGTATAGGTACTCATGTTTGCTGCGGATCCCTGTGTTGTACCTCCGTTCATGATGTCTGTCAGATTCTGGAGATTCTCCATTACTTTGAATTCTTTGATCGTATACCCGGACTGACCAACAATATCAAAGGGATTTGTTCCTAATGCCGGGACGGTAATATCCTCATACGACCCAGTTGGCTGAACAGTTGTGGAACCATAATTAACCGCTCCTCCGGGCCCCAAATTAAATACGCGGACAGTTCTGGTTGGAACTGACCCGGTAAAACTTCCAACTATGGTGTAATCCTGCCGAGTGCTAAATGAAGGGTTTGGAATCGATGCATTCGGGATAGTATACGTATATGAATTTCTACCCACAGCATCGGAGATATTCGTCCCTCCTGCATAGACATCTGATGGGGTATCGATGAGACCACTTCTGACACATACACTATCTATTGTTGTTGTGTTGTCAGATCCAGCAAAGAGGAGGGTTAAATCCTGGCCTGGGTCAAGGTCATACTCCCGCATATTCGTTCCCGGAGGTGGAGGGATAGGAGTGGAATCAGTGGTACTCTGGATATATCCATTAAACCCATTATTGAAAACCCGAATCTTCGGTTTTCTGAATTGGATCAACACAGTATGATCACTGGTGATTGAACTCAAATTATAGTTATACTGATTTTTTCCCCCTGAATCGGAGACTACATAGGTGGGGGTTTTCATGGAGTCAGTGTTTGTCTCATCTACCAACCCTGGATAATCCCAAATCCAGTCTACGACATTATCTCCAGCATTGATGGAAATGTTTTGTCCGAAGTACACCTCAAATTCATCCGAATTTTTCCCCCCGGGAGTTAAAATGTCTCTGCCAGGGATAGTGACTGTTCCAGACTCACCCATAACGAATACACGAAGTTTGAATTTGCCCGGACCAACGGAGATCGGTCTTGGAGGAATGAGGTCTTTTTGGTATATCAGAACCTCAAATCCCTTGTGATCCCGGTAGATGACCGCAACAGATTGAACCACCTGATTTTTTGGCCAGGTAAAGTCGAGTTTATTTCCCGGTTTAAATGTTGTATCATTGGTAAAAGATGGTTTGATATTTCCATATGAGATCGTTCCGTTGGAATCTATAGGGGTTATATCAGCATCATGAGTAAGACCCGAAGAATCGAGATATGATATTTTGATTCGATATTGTTGTGGGGGTAAAATATTCCCCCCGGCTGGTCTGATGTGAATGGTGTTGTTTACTCCTAACGGATCTGAATAGGTATCATTGGTGATCTCAATCTGGGCATCCGGAATGATTGTCGGAGGATAAAAAGAAGTCAGGTAAACGAGAACTATTGCAGCTACAACTGCAAGCACCGCAATTAATGCTAATGCTCCGATCATCTCAGAAATTGCATGGTTTTTTTGTGTCATGATCCCTGCCATCCTACCGGTTGAAGGACTACATTTGAGTGAACTTCGGTATAGTCAACAGTAATATCATTCCATGAACTGGAATTATCCGGGCCGTACAAGTAAAATACAATGTTTCCACTCGGATCTGTGGTAACGTTTGCCCAATTTGCCTGAAATGGAGAAGTTACCGTTGCTGAATAAATAATTGAATTGAAAGCTTCCTTCCACATCTGGGCGATCTCAGAGGACATTCCTGCTGGACCAATCGTAATCATCACTGATCTTGCATTTTCCTGGGTTGGTGCGATATAGTATTTTACTCCGGTATCTTCTGTGATACCCTTTCGAATTTTGGATACCTGAGACAACATCTGAACCGATGTGGATCCGGAAATACTCGAATTCTGTCCGTCTAAAATAAGTTTGGTTATACTAATTGAGGGCGACGGGGTTTTATTCTCGGAAACCCCAAGAGTGATAAGAGGGAGAACCTTGGTGACACTCCCTTCTGTCAGGTTTTGAACAAGGAAAACCCCCCCCATCTGGTAAAAAAATTCCTGTGGGACCCAGTAGTAATTCTTCCCCGTGTATGAGAATTTCCCCATGGGTGTACCGGATGACGGATCTAAATCAAGAGTGTCGAGTTGGTAGGTAGATTTAATGGCATCTAAATACTGGGTATAATTTATTACCGAGTCATAATTTTGGGTGATATTTAAAGTCCCTTTGAATTGCTGATCACTTAGATTCTTTACAATGATTGGTCCCTGTACATCGAGACCATATGCAGGATCCTGGAGGTTAATCCATTCTAATGAATTACTTTGGACGTTACTTTTTATGGTGAAATTTTGCATCACCGGGTATTGCAGGGTTTGGTTTCTTTTTACCAGGTTCATAATGAGATCATACCCATAATTGGCCTTCATATAATACGGACTCCCTGTTCTGTTGAAATCTGTTGTATTCTCTTCTGGAACTGAAAAATATGGATTCCTTTTAAGGTTCAGGTTTATTGTCCAGTTTGCAGGAGCAGGCGATATCGTAGAATTCGGAACAATAGTGAGGAGCGGTATTTCCATTGATGACGGGGTAAAATTCAATAAATCCGGTAAGCTAGGAATATGCACCGGGATCATATTGATGATTGTCTCGGGGGAAGAATATCGATGGTAATTTTGAATCCGGTAAATATCTGGATTTATTGATATTTTTTGATCTTTATAATCATCCTCGGTTTCCTTGAACAAACCATTGATTTGGATTTCAATCGTTCCATCATTCGGACTCGTACTCAGTTTCATCTCCCCATCTGATCCAATCGGCTGGGTCAACGGTAAAAACACAAACTGCCCCTCGGTTTTCTGCCCGAGTGTCCCCATCTCGATATTCTGACTGAGGGAAGTATTCACCTGACTATTAATCCAGAGTGAATCCATAGCCATCTTGAAATCCACGAACTGGTTTTTGATATAGGTCATATGCTCTATCTCTGCTTCTCTTCCGTGAGCCGGGACGACATATGTAACGTAAAGTGATGCAACTACGACGAGAATTGCGATGATCAGGATAAACCCGATCACTTCAGAAAGTCCTGACTCCTTTTTTGTACCCACCATGAGCAATGATACCAGTATCTACCACTCAGGATATATATCTTTCAAATAGTCATCCGGAAATTTAGGCCCCATTTTCATGAATCAAATTACCTGAAGGATCTGAAAAACCCTGTTCAACCCCTAAAAGAATATCAAATACTTTCAGGCATTACTGATTGATATGTCCTCAAATGTGGGTTAAAATCTGAAAATAACCTTAAATGTGATATTTCTCGATGGGTTTCAAATAGTATGGGTATGACATCAAGAACTCTATGGAATTTATCTCTGTAATCTGGGTCTGAATTTAGATTTAACCCTCGATTTGATCTCCCCACTAGGAGTCAGATCCTCACTCTCAATTTCCTGCCCATATACCGCATATTTTTCAAAACCCCGGATAATAATCGCTTTCATATGGGGTTGTCATTCTCCTAAATTTAACCTCGATGGAGTTGATGGATTATCGATCAAACCCGGAATAGTGTTCTTCTATATGAATCCATATTCTGCTTTGTATGGACTTGAGGTCTCAAGCCTACCCCTGTCTAACCTTCAATAATAATGACTCTCTCCCAAATTATGGCTGAAATCGCTTTTAATGCATAATTTTGAGAAATCTCTCTGATGGATAGACAAATTCTGAATAATTGGGGTTCATCAGGTCAGTAATCAATTGACAAATCCCTTATACTTATGATAAGGTTGTAGATTGCTTTGCTCAAACATATAATGAAGGGGTTTTCTGCGACGAATACACAAAGTCCTGAAGATATACCGCAGGTCATAGTCCTTGCAGAGGGGGATGAGGAAGCAATAGCAGACTTTTCTGATTATCTGTGAACCCAATATCCTCCTCACGCTCAGGTTGATTCCGTCAGTATAGACTCCTATGAGCGACGGGTAATCCGGATCCTTGATTACATGCATCTGGTTCAGGTTGAACAACTGGACATAGGGAATTCCCGCAATATTGAGCATCAAATCCTCACAGGAACAAATGCTGGAAAAACAGGATCAGATGCTGGAGAAACAGGATCGTATGCTTACCGGGCAGGATGGGATGCTAGAAAAGCAGGACATGATTATCACCGAAGTTCGGGCACTCCGAACAGATTTAAAAACCGAGATGAATGAACGGTTTAATAAACTCGAGCATGAAATGCAGATCATAAAAGATGCTCTTCACCGTTCTGGGATCATGGCATAATCTGGATCCATCAAATAGATCTACCAATTCTCGTTTTTTTTGGATTATCATCAGACAACTTGTAATCATTAATTGCCATCCTGCAGATTTCTAAACCTTTGATGGAGGACCAGGTTAGTCTCTTTCATCCCACCTCAACACATTTGTCTTCTCTGGAAACCACACTTCGACTTATCAAAGGAAAACTCCCTCAACTGAAGAAATACCGGAGAAGTTGAAACTCTCTGCATCATCATTCCAATGAAATTCAAAGAACATCCGGGCGGGGCATGGTTTAATCAAATTTCCTGCGGGATTTCATACAATGGCTGGCTATCCATCTTCACGGAATCATTGGTCTGGGATATACATACTATATTTTATATAATATCTTCAATATAGGTAACATACAGATATCTGTCCTGTTTGTAAGCCTGCAATCCCTGGGGGGAGAAACGGAGGAATTCCATGAATGAAGAAGACGACATGCTCGAACTGCTTGATGAGGAGGATCTTACTGCAGACTCCGATGAGAGCGATGAACTCGAGCTGAATGACGAACCTGCTGATGATCAGGGAGACGATTCACTGGATCTGGATGATACCGAAGAAGATCTGGGTCTCGAAGAAGAAGCAGGGGAAGAAGTAATAGCAGAGGTTCCTGAACGGGGGGAGGAACCTGAAAAGGAAGGCCTTGAGATCGATATCAGATATATCATCGTAGCGGTAGTCGCAATTGCAGCAATATTGATAGGCGCTGTATTCTTTGTGATGCCCATGTTCGCTGACAAGGCACCGGTTGCCAGCTTTAATCCCAGTCAGACCGGCGAAGATCTCTTCCTGTACCACGCAGGTGGCGATGCACTTGCACAGGAATACCTCGGTGTCCTGATCAATGGAGCTCCTCTACCTGCCGATAAATATACTCTCATGGGTGGAGCTACCTGGCCATGGAGTTCAGGGGCAGTTCTCCGGCTCGATACAACCGGATATACGAAACCGGCAACAGTTGTCCTCACCTACATGCCAAAGAGTACCACATACACGGTATATAGTACCTCAGTGGCGCCAACACCCACACCGACTCCAACACCAGAGCCGATCATTACTCCGAGTCAGGAACAGGTAGCAGGGAATGCAACGCCCGGAAATTTGACAACACCGGGTAATGTGACCGGAAGCGCTGGGCAGACTGCTCCCGTAATTGAAGAGGTGATAGTAGTTGTACCAACCGTGATGCCGGGAGCATCTACTTCGGTTGTCATGGATGTTCAGCCAGCTTCAGGATCTGCACCACTCACGATTCAGTGTAATGACCTGACCGGAGGCTGTGTCCGCAACCGGGTATGGAACTTTGGTGATGATCAAACTTCCATGAAACGAAACCCGGCACATGTCTATCCATTCCCTGGAACGTACAATATTACGCTTGATGTAAGGTTCTGTGATCCGGATGACAATCCTGCAGAACTTCCAACAAAAAGCGTTGTCGTTGAACCATCTGTCAGGCATGATACACTTGCTCAGGGAACCGGTGTTGCAAAAGTGCTGGCTGGGGGAACATTCTACTTCACGGTGAAAGGTCCGGGAACCAATATCAGAATCGGGGGAAGGGATCATTACCTTGAGAAAGGAGATCATGCATCGATCAGCCTCGGAAGTGATGGAAATGGCGACATATCTGTCGTATCCGGAGCAATTCTCCGGTGCAACTTCAGCAATGCTACTCTGACCGTCAATGGCGAAGACATCGAGACTGGGACCATCTCAGTCATTAACATCGATCAATACCTGCAGTTTGAGACAGCAAACCTAACAATAAAGGTTCTTGCCGGAAGGGACGGGGCGAAAGGGATGGTTGATGGCCAGCCGGTCATCCAGGCATCTCCCGGACAGCAGATACTTCTGCAGAACGTCGGTATTGATTCGACAGGGAAACTCCTCTTCAGCGTGCAGGACTCAGCAGGGTTCACCTTCCGGGGCGGGACCGGGTCATATGAGGTCACTACTCCTCCCCCCCTCTGATCCGATATCAATCTGCTCAAATAGATACAGGTACAACAATATCAGAATGATTCCGGGCAATGCTGCTGATAATGGGGCAGCAGCATGTCTAATGAGATGGATGGGTGGTTTATAATGCGGTATGATCAGGCAATGTCACAGGTTCAGACGATCCTTGCCCTCTCGGTGGTAATGATTGTCCTCTTTATCCTCGGGATTTCCCTAGTGTTGTGGAACCCGATCACCGAGAAGATTCCGGCTGCTAGTATCTCGATTGAAGGTGAAGGTGATTCAATTGTCATGCACCATATCAGCGGGGATCCGCTTCCTGCGGATAGGATGATCATCCGGGTGAATGGTGATGTGGTCAATACCCAGAACCTTAACTTTATGAATGGGGCCTGGCCATGGTCGGAAGGAGAAAACGTTCAGATATTCTATCCATCTCCGGAATCTCCCCGGGTCGTTGAGATATTATACATGACCGATAAGGGCGAGAGTATCCTGATTGATAAAGGGAGAATTGAACCTCCACCAAAGGTCAGTGCAACTCCGATTCCGGTCACCGTGGTCGCAAATGCAACACCGGTACCACAGGCAACGATGATCCCGGTTCAGGTCAAGGATGCGGATCCGTCAAAACCTCCGGCAGCAGACTTTACGGCAGATCCTCTGGTTGGAGATCCACCGCTGACCGTAACCTTCCGGGATATCAGTTATGGCAAAATCGACTCTTGGCTGTGGAGCTTTGGTGACGGGTCTACATCGACACTGCAGAACCCGGTGCATACCTACTTTGTACCAAACACCTACACCGTCAGCCTTCTGGTCTCAAACTCCTATGGTTCAAACCGGAAGACTGCAGACGGGTATGTTACAATCGGCTCTCCGCCTGTTGCAAAATTCCTGGCAGAACCCGCAACCGGTCAAGCACCACTGACTGTCCAGTTCACGGATCTCTCTACCGGAAATCCAAAACAGTATGAATGGTCATTTGGTGATGGAACACAATCCACTGCCAAGAATCCAGTGCATATCTTCCAGAATGGCGGCTCGTATAATGTTACTCTGACGGTAACCAACTCGTACGGGACGAACAAATACTCTCCGGAAAAAGGAGTTGAGGTTACTGCACCGACCCTGATGGATGCATATCTTACCAACAGTCAGGGCGGGTACCTGGAACCGGAAGGATACATCCGGCTGCGGATTACCGATCCGGTCAGTTCAATGAAGATCAGTGGAAAGATCATCCAGTTCGTACCGGGGGATAATATCCAGTTAATTTACGGAGCAGGATCCAGTGATGGGACCATCTCCTCAGATAAGAATCAGTTCGTTGCATTCAACTTTAATGACATCACTCTCATCAAAAATGAAGAGTTCGTCGCCAAAGGACCGGTAAACGATGTGAAAATCGGAGGATATGATAGCTTTGCTTCTACCCTCAATCTTACCATCCCGGCCGGAGATCAGTACGAGAAACTCTACATCGACTCTGAAGAGTACAAATATGTGAAGACTCCGAAAATTCGGCTTGTAGGGATTGGTCCTGACAGCTTCCAGCGGTTCTTCTACCAGAAATCAAGCCGTGCAATGAGCTTCCAGGGCGGGATCACCGAATTCCAGCGGGCCTGACCCCGTTCTTTTTTTCTTTGTCTCATAAGCCGGGTGGATGTACTTCGGTCTGACAGAGAGATATTCATGGTCAGCCTTCTGATATCTAAGCGGAGATTATCTCATGTGCCTGTATATCCGAACCCCCCTCTTGATTCTGGTGCTTTTCTGCCTGGTTGCTCTAATCTCTCCCCCGATTCCTGCAGCCCCGGCATCCCCGGAAAACAATGTCCTTTATGCAACCAGCTTTGACAAGGCTGATGACTGGTCGACAAACAGCGATGAACGCTATTTTCTCGAAAATAAAACCGGCCGGTATCATTATCTGATTGAAGGAGGGACGGGGAGCTATGCGGCAGTCTCTCTCCCGGAAAAGGTCTCCGGGCCATTTGTTCTGGAATTTGATGTGACCCCCGATCGGACCGATGAAGGGGGAACATTCCGGTTTGGGATTGGAACCGATAAGAAAGACAGTATGAAAGGACCGTTGATCATGGCAGAACTGGCAGATAAAAAAGATGGGAAACTTTTCTATCTGAAAGCCGTATCAAAAGGAAATTCGCTGCAGACTGTCGGCTCCAGTCCCTCAACCGGAGGACCGGGAACAACAGTCCGTTATGAGGACGGACGGACCTATCATATTAAACTGACCTACTACGCAGCTGATAACCGTGCAAGTATCGTCGTGCAGGAATCCGGTTCATCTGCCGTTCTCTTCACTGCTTTCACCCTGGTTCCGGGAAAGGTAGAAGATATGAACCATCTCTTCCTGACTGCTCTGGGTGACGGTGTCCCCGGACCACAAGCCGAGGGATATATTGATAATATCTCCCTCACCCTGCCAAAAACCCAGTCTGCGGTAAATCCGACTGAAACTCCGACTCCTGAAGTTACGAATCCCCCTCCGACACTGGAACCCGAGGTGGTGGAGACAACAGTAGAACCAACCGCGGTTGAGACCATAGCACCCTCAAGAACGTCATTTCCCTCCCCTCCAAAAGCTACACCTACACCAAAATCCGGGTTATCACTCTTCCTTCTGGTTCCATCCCTTGGTATTGCAGCGTTTCTTGCCTGTCGAAGAGGATAATTATGGCTGATGAACATATCATCGAAGCTATAGGCCGCACCCGGGTAGTAATCAGAGATGGTGTGGTAGTTGAGGTAGGAGAGCCGGTCATCACCGATTGTCCTTTATCCAGGCGATTTGCCTGTCCGGTAGAAGAATTTACACCGGAAGCCATCCGGAAAAATATTGAAAACCGGATCTCCTCTTTTGGAATGTGTACGCCAGATCGGGAACTCTACTCGCATGATGATTTCGTAGGGTTTGGGGCTTCTGAACTGACCAGCACCGGACTTGCCTCCGGTCTTATTGATGCTGCAATTCTGGCATGTGACGGAGCCGGAACCGTAGTCGTAACTGATCCTGCGATGGCCCAGGGGATTGGGGGAAGGATGTCCGGTCTGGTCAGTACTTCTCCGATACCTGATGTTATTGCAAGAATTGAGCAGGGAGGGGGTATTGTCCCGGATCCTGTTCATGCATCGATGAATCCTCTTTTAGGGATTACTGCTGCTCATGCCGCTGGATTTACCCGGCTTCTTGTCACGGTTGCCAGTGCTGATGTTGCAGAAGCGGTTCGTGCTGCAGATCCCAGGGCACTGATCATGATGGTGCATGTGACGGGGATGTCCCGTGAGGATGCCATACGGGTTGCAGAAGTGGCTGATATCTCAACCGCCTGTGCATCCGGGGCGATTCGGGATATCTGTGGCCCAAAATCCCTGATGCAGGCAGGAACAACGGTTCCGATATTTGTCATGACCGTCCCGGGAAAAGCTCTGCTCATTGCCCGTCTTGCTGTGCTCCCTCATCAGATTCTGGTCAATCACGCCCGCCTCCCGGTGTGCGGAGAGAAGACCCCCTCTCCCCTGATCTGAGGGGGACATCGGTGAGGGGTTAGATCGAACCGGTCATATCTGCAAATTTTCTTTTTTTCATCTGGATCTCACGTTCTGCATTCTCTTCTTTTCTTCGCTTGACATGGAAGAGTCTGCTGGTGTCTTCCCGTTCAATCTCATCACGCATCCGGGAGAGGTACATTTCCGTCTCTTCCAGTGTCGGGATAACCTGATGTTCGAGTGCTTTGACTCGCCTGCCGATTCGTTCAATCTCAGCAAGCAGGTGCTTAAGGGTTGATTCACTTCCTGCGTACGCAATGATCGCTGCCAGGAGATCTTCGTAAGAGTCAGCAAGATCATCAATAACCAGGGTTGTTCCGAGCAGCCCGTATCCCCGTTCTGTCACATCAGTCTGGACATTAGACCCGGTGATTACCGGAACCTTCACTCCGAAGACATTGCGAACGGACAGATCAATCTCGGGTTTAACTTCTACCGAGTACGAAGCAACTGTCATTCCCATAGTCCCTTCGATCATATAAGCGGCAGCAATGAGAAATTTCGTCCGGGTATACCGCTGAATCAGGAGATCATACTCGCGTTTCACCTGAGGAGCAAGTTTGGTAACCTCCAGAATGAGGCCGTCAAGTTTCATACTCAGTATCTTATGTGCCTTTCTTGCGAGCCGGAGCCGCGAACGCAGAGCAAGTAACCCGGCACGAGTTGGTTTGATATCGGTCTGGTATGCCATCTCCTGCCCCTATAATACCAGGTACCGCTTGATATGGTCCGGTTCAAGGCCGAATTGCTTTCCTCTTGCAATCGCCCGCAGGTTCATCACTTCATACCGTTTATGTTCAAGATAGGAGAGAATGGGAAGGACCGAGAATGGATATCGGCGTGCGATCTGCTCCAGCCGGTGAAGACGAAGTCTGCTGACCGCCATCATGGTAGAAAAGAGCGGAGTCTTTCTTGCCTCCCAGCGTTTCCAGATGAGATCCGCTGCGTCCATTTCACAGACCGATTTATCACACCGGATCTCCTGGAGTGCGATCATCAGGATTGGCAGAATTTTTGCCCGCATCATCTCATTGATAAACTGCTGTCTGTCTTCAATCGGGTACACCCGCTGAAAATAACCCGGCTCAAGATTTCCTCCCGGAATCATATACGGGGAGATGTCCGTGACTCTGCTCCCTGCCCTGAGTCGGAAGAGATTTCTGATATTCACGATATCGATTTCAAACCGCAGGTACGGAAGGATGGCATCTCCCCCCCGGATTCCGGATCTGGCGTCACGGTAAAGATTTGAGTAAAATGACATATAGAGGGCGTTTTCCACCCGGGAAAAGAGTCCCTTCTGGTAACCCTCTTCATACGCTCCTTTCAGAACATGGTGCAGTTCCCAGTCTTTGAGGCCTTCCACTATGTCAAATGTGGATCGCATTGAGAGGAGGATGTCTATCTTTCGGGGAGATATCCCTCCTGCCGGTATGATCACTTTTCGGATCTGATCCGGATCTATGCCAAACTGGACTCCCCTGAGAACCAGCATCACATTCCAGATATCCCATCGTGCGAGATACCGCTCCGCGAGTTCATGCAATGCTCCTGGAGCGATCGAGATAACGCCCTGATAGGTTTCTGCCAGATTTCGGGTGAGGGCAGTCTCGATAAGATCAATACCGGTGAGAGATCCGGCGAGTTGGTTTACTTCGTTCTGATACTCTGTCTCCCCGATAAACCTGATGATCTGGCTGAGATCCATATGGAGAAGCCGCATATATTGATCCTGGGAGATAAGGCGACCCTTTCTGACGGTGAGGCGGGTACAGATATAGATATACGATGTTGGGGTTATTGGAAAACGAGGCAGATTATCCCTCCGACTATCGTACTAGGGTTCTATTCATAACCATAAAGATGCACTGACCGATTTTTTTGCCGATGAGAACAGGAAAGATCAGAACACTCATCTGCCTTCAGGGTTACATCTTCATCATAACTCATGTCACCAGTCCTTGCTTCCTATCTTACGCATCGTGGATATCTGCGGTCTGGTAATGAGGATAGTATCCTGGTTGCAGGCAGAGTGGTAACCGGGATAAGCATGGAGAGAAGTGATGTTCTCTCCCTGTCCCGGCTCCCTGCCCTCTTCTGCGTTGCAGACGGGATTGGCGGAGCGGCATTTGGAGAAGTTGCAAGCAGGGAAGTTCTGGAATACTTTGCAAAGCAGTCGGTTCCGGTGGATGAAGAAGGAATCATCGCTCTGGTAGCCGGAGCAAAAGAGGTTCTGGATAGCATTGTTCTTACTACTCCTTCATCTGCCGGTCTTGGAACCACTATTGCCGGAATTGTTCTTTTAGAGAATGGAGTCATCGTCTTTAACAGTGGTGACTCAAGAGTGTACCTGATAGAAACGGGGAAGATTGAACGGCTCTCTCATGATCATTCGCTGGTGCAGGAACTCTGTGACAGCAGGGTGATCACTGACGAACAGGTCTATACTCACCCCTATCGTAATATCATCACTGCTTCAATATCAGGGGATCCACGGCGGCCATTTCCCGCGGTGCGGGTGATCCACCTTCCCCGGACCAGGGATGAGCAGTTTCTCCTCTGCACAGACGGGGTCTGGGAAGTGCTCAGAGATGAGATGCTATTAACCCTGTCTTCCTATCTGGATATCAGACACGCAGCAGATGCGATCCTCTCCGATTGCCTTGCTGGGGGAGGTCCGGATAACATCAGTCTCATCCTGATCCGGGATACAAACTGACCCGTTCTGAATGGGAAAAATGTTGCAGAAAAAAGATGAACCCTCTTCCCGAGGGTTCATGGTATTCATGAAGTCTGATTGGGACTCTTATTCTGTTCTGACATTCGGACATCTTCACCGGACACGGGACCTGTTTCGCTCCCTGACGGTTCATCAGAAAGTATGCTCGTGACTACTCCGTCCCGTATCTCCATCACTTTCATCTCTCCGATATCCTCCTGCCCATTTGGAGAAGTGACCATCAGGGCCCACCCATAATTTCCATCAGGCAGAATTCCTCTGGTGAGTTGTAATTGGGAGGTGATGTTCATCGCACCGAGGTTTTGCACCCCGATGTCATTTCCTGTCTCATCATACGCAGATGCATATGTGGATAGGGTGTCACCGGGTATTGGAGTGAATCCATTTCGTGCAAATACGATATCATCATTCTCCTCCTGATATGGCCGTAAGGAAAAGCGGATCCAATCGATATCAGGATCGATGTAGGAATACATTACGGATGTATATGTTGTTCCGTTCCTGGTAACATCGACCTCTGATATGTATTTCTCAATTCCTGTTGTGGTTGTGTCTCCATAATAAAGGTCGATGAGTGCCACCTCATTTGGATCCTCAGAATCCTGCAGATAATACCATTCTCCACTCCAGTCCGGCAGAAGGTACCTGTCGTTTTCATCCGGTTCTACCGGCATCATTCCGAGCTGGAGGATTTCATTTGTACCGTTCACGAGAGCGAAATAGACGACAGAAACGGATTCAGATCCAGATGGTTCCGCGATTTGGTAGGTATTCGTTCCGACGCTTACCATCTCGGGGCTGGATTTGGAATCCTGCATCTGGAGCCTGATATTTTCTACAAATACATCCCATCCTGGACTGATTGCAAGCACATCTGCGGCACTCTCATAGGTTTCAGCAGAAACGGTAAGGGGATCTGATATTGACAGACCTGTTGCATTGCTTACCAGATCGTCATGACGTTCATAGATCACTGCGTCTGAAAGAGCCTGGGTGAGTTGAGTGATCGCCGGTTCTGCTTGAGGGACCGATACACTGAGTTGCTGCGCAAGTGTTCCAAGATCAATCATCCCCGGACCAGGACTGTCTCCAAAGTTTTCTCCAAACCGGGTAGTCTTCTCATATGCACGGGCTATGGGAAGTACAGATGATTCGGGAATAAGTGTCCCGTCAAGAGCAGATCCGAGTTCATCAAGACTCTCAAAGACCGGCTCAAGTCTGGTGAGATCGATCAGGGCTTCGGTATTGCCCAGTGGCTCTTCCTGTTCAATAAAAGTCCTGATGATCGTGCGTCCGGTTTCGGTGGGATCCTGTGCAGGGTTTTCTGCAAGAATGGGGATCCATTTCTCATAACTCCATCCACCGGCACTGATCTCCTCTGATGCCAGCATATAATGGGCAAAAGGTTTCATGCTCCGGGCAACCTCAATTCCACTCATCAGGCAGGCGTCAAATCCAATCAGATCATACTGCTCGCCATTCTCTTTGAGGGCTGCTGCCAGATCGGCAACCGACAGATGGTTTCCGGTATTTTCATCCCATCCAAATCCGTCAAATCCTCCTCCATGATCCCAGAAGAAGAGATAGGTTGTATTCCCTGAATATCTGTCCCGGGCATAGGAAAGAAATGTCTGCAGTGTGTTTTTGCTTCCCATATCAGCAGAGGCATCCCGGTATTCTCCGATCTCCTCATTGCCAATAACTCCGTCACCTGCATCTTTGCGAAGATCTGCGATGGTGGCAATCGTCATTCCTTCCCAACCGGGAACTGCTGCTCCTCCAAAGGCAACCAGGATGTTCAGATCTTCAGGGTTTGTATCCCCATATCCCTCGAGCATCTTCAAAATGTCGTTTGTTCCATCACCTCCTCCTTCGAGATGTCCGTTTCCACTCTCCAGATCACTTCCTACCAGATATACCAGCATCAATGCAGATGATGCTGAACTTTGGGTCTGATCTGTTTCCGTTCTTTCTCCTGCAGCTGTCTGCAGGGATAGGAGTGCCAGAAGTATGATCCATATCAGAACAATCCAGTGTCCCTGCTTTTCTCGCTCCCGCATATGAGTACCTCTGCTTAATCTCCTGATAAACCGAACGCAGATTTCATATTTTATCGGTGTCCTGCACCGGGTATCTATATCCTGGGATGATCACACCAGTACCTATGACTATGGAAATTCCCTGGGACCCGGCACGAATGGAATTCAAACCTGTTTCAATGGTGGTGTCTCATATTTCGGGAATGCAGTTCACTGCTGAGACCCCTGGCGGTGTACTCATTCAGATGGACGCCCATACCCATCTTGGAGGGGCCGGGCAGTTACCCAATCCCATCGAATGTCTGATCGCTTCTCTTGGTGGCTGTATCGGAATTAAAATTCTTCTTGCTCTCAGAGATCAGCAGATCACTTTGGATAACCTCTCGATCGGAATTCTGGCAACCCGGAGACAGAGCCTTCCTGCTACCTTTGAGAAGGTACACCTCACGATCTCTCTGTCTGGTCCTCTGGATGAAGAGATAGTGAATGGAATCATAACTCGTTCCATATCGCATCTCTGTCCGATAGCCGCAATGTTTGCAGATGTAGGTGAAGTCACTTTTGAGTGTCGGATCACCCCTGCCTAACAAAAACATCCCGATATTCCGGTCAAGGTGAGGGAGATTATCCCATCTCTTCTTTCTCTCTCCTTCTCTGAGAACAATGAAACCCTGGAGTTATCTCCAAAGCCCGGTTACAAAGAGTTCATGGTTCCTGATCATCGGGGTAATTATCCGGAGAATCGGAGGGAGCAGAATCATACAAACGATGATATTTCCCATCCACCACCCGGTGAACGTGGAGATGATCTCATCTGGAGGGATCATACCGCTCCATGCCAGAGTCAGAGTCCCCCAGGCAGCTCCGGCAAGGTTGTTGATGATCACTCCCGAAACGATAAGGATCCCGAGATCCCGGATATCTGCAAGACCGATATCTGCCCGGGCATACCGGAATGCAAGAAGGGGGATCAGAACCTGAATCAGATCTGCAATTGACCAGTACAAACTGATGTCCCAGGGGATTCCGCTCAATAATCCTGCTCCGATAAAGCATCCGATGTACGCTGCCCCTGCTCCCCATAATCCAAACCAGAGGGTAAAAATGATCATACTGGCAACGACGATATAAAACAGGGAAACTCCAGGTGCTATCGTAAAAGTGAACACCACGAATTTGGCTACCAGTGCATTGATGCAGACAAGAAGAAAGAACAGGGCTATATAGAGTGGCAATGGTGCGTAACGCTGAATATTTCTGCCATGTGGCTCGCAGGACTGAGAAAACACGCGACCTCAATAGTATTTAAACACGGATGGTATAATAACTACTACTTTCATGCCAGATTGGAACATATTTGGTTTTACCGGGCATCACCTGAAAAAAACAATCCGTTCATGGCTGGCAGCTCCGCTCTTCGGAGCGTTGGCTGCCTCATGCATTCTGGCAATCATCATTCTCCCCTACTGGTGGCTTGCAGTCTTATGGTCTGAAACAGTTATCTCCTCTCCTTCGGTGCAATTTACCTTCGTCACCACTTCATTTCTTCTGACCCTGATTGTAATTGATTCGGTTTTTATCATCAGATATTATCAGATATTTCACCGGATCGAGTATCAGGTCAAAACCGAAGAGTTACGGAAAAGTGAAGAAAACTACCGTTTTCTCATCGATTTCGCTCCGTTTCCGGTGGTAATCATTCGTGCCTGTGATCATTCGATCATCATGATCAATCAGCGGACAGCCGAACTGTTCTCCATTGATCCGGGGTCTGTCATCGGGAAGGAAGTACAGAAATTTTATGTCAATCTGAAAGACCGTGAGTTCGTGCTGAAATCCCTCCGGGAAAGTGGCCGGGTCAATAACTACGAACTCGAGATGAACAAATCAAACGGTATGACATTCTGGGCTTCGCTTTCTGCTAATAATATCCGATATCTGGGAGAAAATGCCCTGTTTGTTGCCCTTATTGATGTAACTGAGAAGAAGAATCTTGAGGAGGCTATCAAAAAGAGTGAGGAACTCTATCGTTCCATAGTAACGGCTTCACCAGATGCCATTGTCTTCTCAGATCTGACCGGTATCATCACGATGATCCCTCCTGCAGCAATTGCGATGTTTGGGGGGCAGAGTCCGGATGATTTTATCGGACATAATGTCCTTGAATTTATCCACCCTGATGATGCACCGGTAGCAAGACAGAAGATTATCGATCTGATCTCTGGAAAAAGATTACATTTAAACCAGTACCGGGGGCAGCGGGTTGATAAAAGTTATTTTCCCTATGAAATTCATTCAGAACTAACCTGTGATGACGAAGGTCACCCAACCGGGATTGTGTATGTTATCCGCGATATCACCCTCAGAGTTGAGGCAGAGGAAGCACTGCGGGAGAACGAAGAGCGGTTTACCACCATTTTTCAGGAGGTCCCCGATCCCCTTCTGATTCTGGACATATCCGGAATTATTCAGGATGTCAACCTTGCCGGTCTTACCCTGATGCAATTGAAAAAACAACAGATCGTCGGTATATCACTCTCCAAGCTCAGGTTTTTTCCCGAAGAAAATTTCGATCAGCTATTTGGATTTATCTTTGAGCAAACGTCTCATGAACCGATCCAGACGCAGATTCACCTTCCTGATGGAACCCAGCGTTTTGTCATTATCAGGAAAAGCCAGATCACTCTTCGTCGTTCTCCTGCAATTCTCCTGATGATTCATGATATCGATGAAATAAAACGTGCTCAAAACGCTCTTTCTCAGGCAAACAATCAGATTAACCTGCTCAACAGTATCACCCGGCACGACATCCTTAACCGGGTGATGGTGGTCATGTCATACAGCGAACTCCTTCTCGAAGACATCTCCGATCCCTCTCTCTCAACTCCGCTTTCCCGGATTCATGAGTCCGGACAGGACATCAGGCACCTGATCGATTTTACTCGGGAGTACCAGGATCTTGGGGTGCAAAAGCCTGTCTGGCAGGAGTTCGGGAGATTATTTCAACGGAAAGAGGTACAAAATCATCTCAATGGGATTGTGCTCGCTCTTCCTGAAAAGCAGGTGGAGATATATGCTGACCCAATGCTGGAACGGGTAGTGTATAATTTGGTTGAGAATACCTGCCGTCATGGAGAACCGGTCACGGAGATAGTGGTATCGTATCAGCAACAGGATACAAATCTCCTGATTATCTATTCTGATAACGGAGTTGGAGTCCCCACCGAGGAGAAAGGGTTGATCTTTAAGAAAGGGCATGGAAAAAATACCGGTCTTGGTCTCTTTCTCATCAGGGAAGTTCTTGCTATCACCGGGATTTCAATATCAGAAACCGGTACACCTGGGAGTGGGGCCAGGTTTGAGATCCTTGTTCCGGCTGGCTTTTATCGGTTCTCTGGATCGTCTGGTCTGGAATAAATACCGCTCTTTTTCCGCCTTTCTTCCTCTACCTGCATCACTGCGGCGATCTCCTCTTCTGTCCACGGGTCCAGGGGAATCAGACAATGTTCGTGCACTGAATATATCGCTGCCCGTACTGGTTTCATTCCCCATTTTTCTGCTGCCCGGCGGTATATCTCCAGTTGCACCTGATATGACCGCTCCTCTTTGATCCTGGATGCGGGAATTGGCTCACTCTTAAAATCAATTACCTGATACCCTCCATCAGAAAATCTGACAATCAGATCGATTCTCCCGGTTACGGGAAGATCGGTGATGACTGTGGTAAATGCCATCTCATGATACCGTTCCGTCACCTCCTTCAGTTCATCCAGAGACCAGAACTGGTCTCTAATGGTATGGAGTTTCTCCTGCTGCATACCATCAGTTATCATGAACTCCTTGATCACCTCCCCTGGCTTTTTCCCTCTGAGTACCTCATGAAGTGCTGTACCAAACGTCCTCCCATTAAAATAGTGCTCCCCTCCGCCGGTATCCTCATCTTTGTAATACCATCGCTCTGCAATGGTGGTCACCGGTATCGGGCTCCCGTCCGGGTTCTTCCTGCATCGTTCAGGAAGAATACATCTCCCTTGTTTGTCTCTCTCCTCATCCTGGTACCTGAACGGGGGTTCTGATCCCTGAGGTTTTTTCGGCATTTCCTGGGGGGTAATAATTCGAAGGAATACTTCCTCACCGTTTTCGGCTCGAAGATTCTTTCCCCCTGCACAGATATCGTCACCGGTGATTTTCAGTCCGGATAGGATCCAGTCCAGCCGGGTATCCTTGTCTCCTTCCGGAAGAGTCTCTTTGATCTCTCCGCTCATGATCAGGTGGTCTGATGATCGGGTCAGGGCAACATAGAACAGGCGGCGTTTTTCTGCAAGATTCTTCTCTTTCTGCTGACGCTTGAGAAGAGTGTACACCGGAGTCTCCCTGGTGGAAAAATCACTTTCCGGGTCTGGAATTCTGACCCCGATGAGTGTTCCCTCTTTGTCTGTGAGAACTGGTTCGCTGTGGGTATGAGGAGCACTGCCCATCTCCGGAACGATGACAATGGGATACTCCAATCCCTTCGCTGCATGAATCGTCATGATAGTGACCGCATTCATATCTGAATCAAGAATCGTTGCCTCCCCTTCCTGCTCCTCATGATCTACCGAGTCGGTGAGATCCTTTACCAGATCAGAAAGACGATATCGTCCTTTCTCCTCCCGTGTTCTGACAATTTCAAGAAGTTTTTCGATATTGGAGAGTATCTGTTCACCTTCCAGCATTCCGCCATATACTGCCAGAACTCCGGACTCAAGGAATATCTTTCGCAGGAGGGGAACAAGCCGGGACCGGGGGGCCAGATCTATCCAGTGCTTCAGAAGATCGCACCCGGGTTTCGTTTCCGGATGCATTTCTGCATAACTGAGGAATTTCTCGAAAAATGACTGACCGTACATCCTGCTCATTCTGCAAAGCTCTGCGTCCGAATATCCGAAATATGGTGAACGAAGGGTACCAAAAAGTGCAATATCATCATAGGGCCGCTCTAAAGCCGTGAGCAGATTGATGAGGTCAAGAATTTCCTGCCTGCTGTAAAATCCACTTCCCTGATGGACATAATACGGGATGTTCCGGGTTGCAAGGGCATGGAGATAATGGCCCAGGTTAGTTCTTCGCTCAAGGAGGATTACGATATCACCATACACTGCCTTGCGTGAAGAAAACGTTCGTGCTCCGGCAGAATCCCGTTCCCCTTCATCATAAACCGGTATCTCCTCAGCAATGAGAGAACAAATCTGTTCAGCTACCGCTTCCGGTTCCCGTATTCCTGCATCCTCCCTTGAGAGAAGGAGGGTCAGAGTTCCCACATGTTCGCTGCGATCCTCTGCGACCTGTATCGGGTTATAAGCAAATACCCATGGGGATCCGCTCTCCCTGAATACCTGAGAAAAGAGGATATTTACAAAGGAAATTATGGCTGGAGTGCTGCGAAAACAGACATCCAGTATGATCTCTTTTCCTTCACAATCCTGGGTGATAAGTCGGCCTGCGTCCCGGAACCGGGTGACATCTGCATCCCGGAAGAGATAGATCGATTGTTTGGGATCTCCGACAATGAAGAGACTGTGCATATCGGGTCCGGGCTCTCCGATGATGGTAGTAACGATTTCAAACTGGGCAGGATCGGTGTCCTGAAACTCATCAATCAGAATGTATCTGAATTGATTCTGATAATATCCGGCTACCAAATCTCTCTGCTCCCGAAAGAGCCGGCGGGTATGCCTGATGAGATCGGAAAAATCCATCCCTCCAAGAGCAGCTTTTTCCTGATCTACAAGGGAACAGTAACAGGCAAAGGTCACACCCAGGGCCTGGGTGAATTGCATTGATATGCGATGGAACATCTCATCCGGATCAATATTCATTGCCAGAAGGGTGACACTCTCTTTTAGCACCTCATTTAACCCTTTATACGCGTCTTTCAAGTCAGTGAGCCCTTTTTCCCCCCACACTTTTTTTGATCCGATATTCCCCATCTTTGTGGTGCAAAACTCCAGTGCTGCAGAGAGAAAGGTATCTGTATCATCAGTTGTCTGGAGAATTTTCACGATAGGAGAAATTTTTTGCAAGTATAGCAGCAATTTATCATCCTGCTCCACATCTCTCTGACTTGACCTAAGCAGGGTCTCAATGTAGTCTGCGAATTCCGGATTCGCTCGTATCTGCACAACTGCCTGGTTCCGGTACTCCCTCAATGCATCCTGCCACTCCTCCAGTACCATCTCCGGCTCATTCATAATACGGGTAAATAGATGCTCTGCATCTTCTCTTCGGAAATATAATGCCCGGACCATCTGTTCCAGGGTATGAGGGCCAGCAACGGCGAGAGATCTGACTATAGCCTCTCCTTCTGGTCCCTCCCGGTGTGTGTGAATCAAATCTGTAAAACAGGAAGAGAGAATCCGGGCACTATCCTGTTTGTCCAGAACCACAAATGATGGCTCCAGTCCTGCTTCAAAAGCAAACTCACGCAGAACCTGGGCACAAAACGAATGAAATGTCTGGACCGGTGCAATGAGAAATTCTGTCCTGGTCTTTTGCCAGTACACTTCGTCTTTCTTTTCTATCTCATTTCGAATCCGCTCCTTCATCTCGGCTGATGCTTTATCGGTGAAGGTTAAAGCAAGGATATTTTGCACTGACAAGGGGTAGCCAGGGCCGTGATGTCGCTCTCCAAAGGTTTCGAGCAGATTGAGGTACTTGTGAACCAACACATGGGTTTTGCCTGTTCCTGCTCCAGCGGTGACCACCAGAGATCGATCATGGGTAGTGATCGCTTCTCTTTGTCTGGGAGTTCCGGTCATCTATTCTTCTCCCTCTTCTTCCTGTTCACTCACACGGAACCGGTCATACCGACAGATATTGCGGTATTCACAATAGTTCAGAATAGTGCAGGCATCCTGCGTCAGGGGAAAGGATCCTGCTCGGATCCCACAGATATGCCGCCTTGCTGCATCGAGAGATCCCTGGAGAACCATTCGAAAATCAGCAGTAGCCTTTACTTTCCGGGTTGTAACTAGGGATTTATGATCCTGGCTGAGCAGAGGCCAGGTCTGCTTGATCTTTCTGCTGATTTCACAATACGAACCGGCAATCCCGGTCATGGGGATATTGGTTTCCTGATACATCTTTTCCAGAGCGAGAATATAAAGCGGGAGCTGGAGGGCGGATCCCTCCGCGATATCTTTTGCCTTAGGATAGGTTATTCCGGTCTTGTAGTCGATGATAGCGAAAAATCCATCTCTGGAACAATCAACCCGATCAATTCTTCCCTGAATCCGGACTGGCTCTCCTTCGCCATGGTCCAGCGTAACATACGGGACCGAATCTCCATCACCCTCTCTCGATGGCTCTGTTTTGATATCCAGTTCAAAGGCAAAAGGAGTAAGTGATGAGTTCTCACGGTCTGCTTCCTTTTGTACAAACCGGTCAAGAAGACCAGGAACCTCTCCATCACCGATCAGAACCTGAATTGTAGCATACCATGCAGGGCTGTGAAATCTGAATTTTTCACTATTATCAGTGGCATATTTTTTCAGAAGCGATAACGCAGTCTCCAGGTTCTTCGGGGTAATCTGACGAGATTCCTCCCTGCACCACTCTGAGAAGAAATCACACAGGGTCTGATGGATCAGGGTGCCTTTATCAGCGGATGAGAGGGTCAGATCAACCTCCTTGAGAGGCGTGAGCCTGATGACCCGCTCAAGAAAAAACCGGAACGGACAGGTAGCATACATCTCGAGCTGGGTTGGTGACCATATCCGGTCGGAGGGAAACCGTTCCTCTGCTATCCATGTGGATATCTCAATGTCAGAGGTTATGACTCCGTCATAGGGGGAATCCGGAGAACCGGTCCGGTGCCAGTCTTCGATGAGAATCCGGTTTGCAATGCTCAATGCATTTATCCCTGATGGTAACCACGCCAATACCTCATCTGGTATTATCCCTGACTCTGGTTCAACCGGATGGGAGAGGAGTTTCCCCGCTCTTACCGCTGCATGACTTTGAGAATGGGTAATCTGTACTCTCCAGTCTGCCGGATTCCAAACTTTAATCACCCGTTCGAGGAACGAGGAAGTGAGGAGCAGACGTTCCTTCCTGGTCTGTGGTGATGAGAGATAGATCCGTTCTCCCTGCATCAGGGCGTTAAGGAAGTAAAACTGCTCCTCCCGGATAACATCCTCAAGACTTCTGCTCCCGAGTTGCTCGGATTCGGTGGAGTTTACCAGAGGCAGCCTGGTGGATGGGTGGGGAATGTCTCCCTCAATAAGCCCGGAGAGAAACAGAACCTGTGTTGGTTGAATGAACTTTCTTTGAAATCCAACAACCCTTACTCCACCTCTGTCTTCTTCAAGGTTGATCAGTTCTTCAAGAAGATAGGTGAGAGAGCGATAAAACGAGTGAAGCGAAATTTTCTGATCGGGATGGGAAAGCATAACCAGACGTGTCAGAAGAGAATTGAACCGGTGCATCACCCTGATTTCCCGATCCGTTCTCTCTGCTATCATCCAGCGTTGTAAGATCATTTGGAATCGGAGAGCAAACTCCTCCTGGGTGCCCGGATTCATGAACTGATTCAGGTCAGACTGAATTTCATTGATGATGGTTCTGACTGTCTGGATGGATTCCAAAGGAATCGGGGCAGGAGATTTGTCTTCTTTCTGGAGAGATTCTGTCAGGTTTTGGAAGTTTAGATCCCAGCAAAATCCCTCTTCTATCATTGCTGCCCTGGTGATCCTGTCTATCAGTGCTGGTGAAGCCGGTGGCAGACCTGGTTGGTTCAGGTAAAAATACGGGCTGCTAATCAGTGATATCAGATCCTGACGGGGGTAGGTATGAAGTACTAATTCGGGAATGGACATGAGAAACCCGATAATCGGTTCACGCGTAAGGGGCTCTCCGGTAAAGACATGACAAGGAATCCCAAAGTCTCTGAGCACATCGGTGATAAGTGTCTGTGATGATGACAGGTCCGGCACGGCTATGGTGATCCCTTCGAGTGGATGCCCCTCGTCATTAAGGGTAGATATCTCCTCTGCAACAGCTTCGAATTCCTCTTTGGGATTTCGAAATGATCCCTGGAGTATCTTTTTCTCCTCTAATGACTCCGGGCATTGCATAAAAAGAGATGAAATCCGTAAATTTTCATCTGAAATTGGGAGGGGAGTCAGTTCCTCTGGTTTGATCCAATCCACAGTGCTGAATATCTGCGTATCCTTTCCGGTATGGTACTCATACCTGAACCGGGAAGCCCGATCTCTGATGATAGAAATGAGTTCCTGTTCACGGGGCAGAGGATGATGTAGCCCGCTTACGATAATTGTTCCAAATCGAATTTCCGTATCATCTCTGATTTTTGCTATTGTCCAGTCGATCAGAGATGTTGCATCAAGCAGGTTTTTTTCTGACAGGGTTGTTTCATATGCCTGCAATGCCCTGCCAATCTGTCTGAATTTTTCTGACTGATTCTGAATGCTGACAAAAAGTGATGTGGTTCTTCGTTGGGAGAGAATGTCTCTGAGGGCCAGTAGATCTTTTAAGGTTGTAGGAGCAGGGTTGCTCTGATGAAAAAAGAATGGAACCTCCGTCCGGATATTTTCGAGAACTTCTGCCAGAATGTGGAGAGCCTGGCCATCTGACATAACCCTCATTTCCAGGGCATTGCGTTGGATAAACCCTGTACAAAATCCACGAAGTGTAGTTATCTGGTCCGGGTTATGAGTAATTTCTCTCCTGATGAGATCCGCAACACGGGTCTGAACAACCTGATTATCAGGTACGATGAGATAATCGGGGGTAGTGCCAAAACTCCATTCCGGTTCGGACATTCTATTGATCAGATATACACCTCAATATAGTAGGTATCTCTGGCAGATCGTGAATATCCTTCTGAAAAGAGGGGAATGCCTGGGAGATCTGTTTTTAACCAGAAAAAAGGTGGAATACTCTTTGCCTGACTTCAAATCCGTTTCAGGCAAAGAAAAATCCTGATTGCAGGGTTATTGTGGGTCTTACTGTATGACTGATGTTCTGAACTTTTGAAAGATTCTTGACAGATCCGGTCGTCGAATTTCCGTCTGATGGTGCCTGGATGGTTATTGGCAGGGAGTCATAATTATACTCCCCATTCACTGATGGCCCATTGATGTCAGAATTTACTTCAACCGTTATCATGCCTGTTCCTGGAGAAATATCGTCCGGGAATGGAACCGAACACTCAATATCACTCTCTTTGTTTCCTGGAACCGCTTCTATCTGTTGATTTATGAGAAATATCCGTTCAAATCCCCAGTAGGTCCCTTCACCGGATTGTTGCGGCTCTTCATCAGGGGTATATGAGAAGGTAATTTCGGTCGGTACAGATGAATCAGATCCGGAATTTGTAAGGCGAACAAGATACGCATAGGTTTTCCCGAGCTCGACCGTATCCGGATTTACTATAAATCGGGGCTTTGTTTCCTGGGTCTCAGGATTTTGTGGTTCTGGATTCTGTTTTGGAGGAGCGATTAAAAATTTCACCCGGAGGTCAATATTGTTCTTTTCACTCTCATTGGGTAAATATTCGAGATTTGGATCCCAGTCATATGGCCCGGCAATGATACTTTCATCGACCTGAGGGGAGATAATCCGGGTAACCTGATTTATGGTGTGATCCGATAACTCCGTTGACGGGTTTTCTTCTATGTTTATGGTTCGCTCTGGCACTGGGGAGGTAGTATTCATCGGTGCGATTGAGATTGGTTTGATGGTATCAATCTGATTCAGCCGGGAGGATTGTACCTGCGATGCTGCAGACATAGCCGGTATTCCGGCGATTAAAATCAGAACAATCAGAATACTCATCAAAGAAAACGGCAGAGATAGGGTAGTCATGATATCCGCTAGTCTTGTGAGATGATAAAATCTTGCAGAAAAAATAGGGTATACTACAAAATCATGATATTAATGAATACGATGGACAGAACGAACTATCAGTTCTGATAATGAAAGAAAAGAACACATCATTCATAAGATGATGCGAGGGAAGCGATTTGAACGCTCGAACGCCTTCGCGACAAGGCCCTCAACCTTGCTCCTTTGACCTGGCTCGGATACCCTCGCACGTGAAACGATGCACGGAAATTTACCGCCACACAATAATCTGATGCTTTCATCGCCGTATGTGTGCCCTAATAAGGTATACTCTGGCACATATATACTTATTGAATCATTCACCTTCATCATGATGACCTCAGGCAAATCACGGCATTTTTTACCTGCAGCCACCATATCTCTTGTATTCTATGTGGGCTGATATCCTCTCCGGTTTCTCTGATTCCCCATCTCAGAGCAGGGTTGTCAGGTTTCTTCTTGAGAATGGATTTGGAGTGAATGAAGAGGGTCGAATCTGTTGCAATACGATTCCTGTGGCATCCACGCAGATTGGACAGCAAATTGGTGTTGACAGGCGGGTGGTAGATACCACAGCAAAGCGGATTCTCGAATCGCCATATCGGGATATTTTCATCGCAATGCGGGCTACCCCGGATCTGACCCTTATCGCAGACAAACTCTCCCTTTCCGTCATCACCATCCTTCCCACTGATGCCACGCGCTCCGGAATCGTTGACTCCTGCATTCATGTCCTCTCCTCTCACGGGGTGGGCATCAGGCAATTGTTTGTAACGGACCCGCACCTGTCTGAAGATCCACGACTGGTCATCATTACGGAAAGCAGAATTCCTGCTCCGGTTATCGAAGAACTGAGAAACCTTCCAACCGTACGCCGGTTAATTCTCTGAATAAAAAAAAAGTTCAGGGGATCTACTGATCTCCTGCATATCCCTCAAGTTCATCAGCGAGGGCAATAAAACGCATCCTGACATCCTCAGGGAACTTGCGGAGGGATTGTTCCATTTCATCCCTGCTTATTATGCGGGTTCCTTTTACCAGGTTGTCTGCATGAGCTACGATCTTTTCTTCCGTTGACTCAGGAATTCTGTCTTCTGCACAAAGTCCAAGGTCTTTCCGCTCTTTTCCGGTCAGACCTGCACCAATATGCCGCTCTACTATTCGGCAGATCTCCGGGGAAAACCGAAGATCCTCGCAGATACTTCCTCCCACATCACCGTGATCCATCCCATGAGTCCGGGATCTTCCAATGTCATGGAGGACAGCACCTGCTGCAACAAGACTTCGATCCACCGGGACAATAGCTGCGCTTTGAATCCGGTCTGCTATTTGAACTGCAACATCACGGACCCGGAGGCAGTGGGCTATGATCCTTGGCTCACACCCTGCTTCCTCAAGGTACCTGATGTACTCATCACCGGGTTCAGGCATGCCCGAGTGATTCCTTCATCCGGGCAATTCGCCGCGCCAGAGCATCGACGAGCGGATCATTATCAAAATGAACCATCTGATTTTCACAGGCGCCACAAGCAAACTGACTGTCCATTGCGTCATAAAAGGTGGTGATGTTTCCACATTCTTTGCAGATGTAAAAGTCATTCTGCTCTTCGTAGTAATGCCGTTTTTTCAGTTTTTCAAGAATAACTTCCATATCCTTGGCTATGGAGTCATAAATATTGGCGAGCTGCAGGTGCCACAGATAGGTAAGCCACCCGGTCTCGTTATTCTTTATCCGGCGGTATCTGGCCAGTCTGTGCTCATACAGGGTATAGAGCGTGTTCCTGACTGAGTTCAGATTGATCTCAGTCAGCTCAGCCAGTTCCTCGTCGCTGTATTCTTTTCCTTCCGGAAACCGGCGGATCAGTGCCATCCCTTCATCCCCGATCATCCGGTGCAGGTACGCCACGATTGCCGACTCTTCGAGCAGCTCTTCTACGGTGACCATCACCCCATATATAGGCAGACTGCTTTGATAGTCTTATCCAGTGCTTCGCGAGCTGATGCTTCATCAGGCCCCTCCCCATATACGCTGATTACGGCATCACCTGTCTCAAATCGTGTTGAAATTGCTGGAATATCTGCTACCGCCGGAATGAGCCCGGAGAGATCCTTCTGCATGGTTAAATCCTCCGGAGAAAACAAAATCTGGCGAATACTCACAACTTTTGGTTCAGGTATGACATCCGGAAGTTTTCCTGCGAACGCATCAATATGTATCCTGACCAGATTACATCCGGTTGCCCTTTCTATTGTGTCCAGGGTAGCGACAAACCGCGGATTAATCTCAATTGGGTAAACTCCTGTATCGGTGACGAGAAAGTCAATTCCGATAATTCCCTGGCATCCGCTGAATGCAGCAATTGCCTCAGCCATCTCGCACATACTACCGGTCATCGGGTGTATGAATGGTGTCAGAGATCCGCAGAAACCGAACCTGGCTTCTTCAGTGCCTCGTAATATCTGCAGATTGGCCGCGATAACCTTTGCTTTCCCGTCAGCAACCACGCAGCAGACTGAAGCAGGGATCCCGGGAGCGAACTCCTGGAGCAGATATGGCTCTCCATCAAACTCCTCTTCCCATCTTCTGATATCTTCATCTGAAGTAACGAGTCTGTTTCTCCATCCTCCCGAACCTTTACAGGGTTTGAGCATTGCCGGAAAAACTCCTCTGCTGACCTGTGTTGGAACAGGGAAACCATGTTTCTCAAAGAACATCTGGGTTGCTGCTTTGTCAAGAAAACGGGCAGCAACTATGGGATCAGATCCCAGGAGAGGGATTTTGAGGTTCTGGAGATCTTCCGCCCCGGAGGTGGCTATTACCGCATCAACGCTGAACTCAGTAATACATCTTTTCACCAGATCGGGAATCTCTTCCAGTTCTTCAAACCTGACACAACCAATTGTGCAGGCTTTCAGATCCCGATCGCAGAAATGATCCACGGCAACAACCTCTATTCCTGCCCGGGAAGCTGATTCAGCAACGTGGCGGGTTGCAAACCCGGTTACTAGAATTCGTCTGATATCTTTCATTCCTCTGGTCTGATCTCCTCGACCAGTTTTCCTTCCTTGCAGGGAACTACTCTGACCTGGGCACCAGGGAACTGTTGAACGAGAGCCTCTTTTCCCATCAGACGATCCAGGAAGATTGCCATACTTGATATCTCTGAATGTGGCTGGTTGGTGACGGCGACATTATAGTCTGCAAGGTGATAGACTTCCCCAGGGACTTTTTCCGCTCCAACAACGACTAGGATCTTTTCTTTTGTCATGATCTCTTCCTGAACATCAGGCAGATTGAGTCCGAACATCGTCAGATGAACGACCGTTCCTCCTGCTTCCTTCCACCGCCTGATACAGGAGTGCCACCCGACATCGTTCTCTACAAAGAACTCTCCCCCCCAGCGTTCCCCAACATCCTTGATACTCTGAACTATCCCTGTATCATTAGATGCAAGATACATTCCCTTCGCTCCCAGAGCACGAGCGGTGAGTCCGACATGAGTTGTGACCCGCTGATCCCGTTGTGGTCGGTGACCAAGTCTGAGTATTGCAACCTCTTTCATGATTCTGTTCCCTTTTGTTCAGATGATTCGTTTCCGGTTCTACTGTCTGCCGGGGCCTTCACTTTCACGATGCCATTCTCGATGACAATGTCAGAGAAGGGATCCTGATTCAGTTGCTTTGTGATGAGCATCTCTTCAATGGAGCATATTCGATATCTTTCTCCCCGGCATTCGATCAAAAGATAGGACCTGAGCCTCTCAAGCGACTCCTGCACAATATTCTGTGGAAAACCTGTCCGTTCTCCTATCTCATCCATCGTACATCCTTTCGCTTCATCGATGGCATGATAGATTGCCCAGTCGAACTCTTCGGCTCTCACGTTCCTGACATGTTAGCAGGAAAGGTAATTAGACCTTGATATTGTCCTCCGGATTTTCACTTCAGGAAATTCTGAGGTTATCAGAAAAGGTATGAATAGATGAGACGAGATCAGAACATGCAGATCCTCCACAAGATCACCATCATGGTGCTTACTATCTGCCTGCTTGCCAGCATTGGAGCAGCAGAAGACGTGGCAAAAACGAGCGAGGAAAAAAATCTCATCCATGTCTCCGGAAGCGGGACTATTAAAACCACTCCGGACCGGTGTGATATCGCGTTCTCGGTTGTTACGAAAAATTCTGACGTGAAAGCAGCTCAAAAAGAAAACGCCAGGAAGATGGACCTGGTTATGAGCGTCCTGAAAGATCCCTCCAAAGGAAATCTCACTCCTGCAGAGATAGGCACCAGTTCATATTCCATCTCTGAAGTCTATAGTCCGGATGATGCACTAAAAGCGAAATTCGGAGATAATGTGGTCATTTATGAAGTCTCGAACACGATATCGGTAGAGACTTCCCAGATGGATAAGATAGGCGATCTCATTGATTTTGCGGTGACAAACGGAGCAAACGGAGTAAGTTCGCTCCAGTTTACTCTGAGTAAGGGAAAAACTGCGGAATTTCGAAGTCAGGCCCTCACAATTGCCGTAGCGAAAGCAAAGGCTGACGCAGAAGCAGTCACCCAGGCGATGGGTCTTCAGGTTGGTAGTGCTCATGAAATTACCGTTGAGGACTCTTACCTTCCTCCGGTGTACTACAATCAGGATATCCGGAGTGCCGGTGCAGCAGCTCCTTCTACTTCAATAGAGCCGGGGAGTATTGACGTATCTGCCAAAGTTTCTGTCACTTACGAAGTATCCTGATTTTTACAGGAACTCGTCCCTTTTTCCAGGCGAACTCCCTTTAGTAATGAGAACGATATCTCCCTATCGAATATGAGAGTTTTCATACGGAGAAGTGTGTTGGCCCTTATCCTCATCGGAGGAATGTTTTTTCTATGGCCGGGTGTGTCAGGAGAAGAACCTACACCGTTCAATCAGAGTGATACGGTAACCCTGTCTGATCAGGTCTCCGGTTCATCACCAGATAATAACGGGTATCTGAAGAGAGGTGGGGAGACTCAGGTAAATGGCCTCATAGGTCTCCTCCAGGTGATGGGTCTTGACATCTCGTATGGAAGCAATGGGGAGACTATCTTTTCTATGGTAGATCAGTCTCTCACGAGAATTATCTCTGATCTCTCATCCGGAAACACAGAGGGGTTTACCGATATTCCCTTGATCTCTGAAACCCTGACATATCTAGGGATTGATCCGAGCGATATCATCGTGAACCCCGATGATACTCCTCCTTTGACGCAGGCAGTGGATAGATTCAATGCACAATACACTGCGAAGAGTAATTCCTCCCAATAATTTTCTACTGCTTTAAATGGCTCACCTTCCGATTATCAGAGCCCGGGGTAACCAGACATCCTTTATTGAAGGTGATTCCGGGAGATATCTCTCCTTATCCCTGCTCGTCATATAATCTTCCCATTATCAGAGTTTTGGATTCTTTTCATGAGAGGTATTTAGATACTCTGAATCCAACCTCTGTTTGATCTCTGGTGTTTACTCATCTGATAAAAATCATCTTCCCTGAATACCATCCCGAAAGCCCTCATGGCGCCTTTTTTACCCGGAGGAGAATCCTCCTTATCATGTTTCTTTTCATCTCAATCACCGCGATCTTCTTTATTCTTTACAACTCTTTTCAAATCCTTGATTCCTATAATGACATTGAGGAAGAGAACATGGCTTCCTCTCTTCGTTCCCTGCAGGAATCCATACTCAGGCAGGCAGAAACACTTCAAAAAACCACTCGTGACTATGCAGGATGGGATGATTCAGCACAATATGTCAGAGATCATAACTCCCGATATGAGAACGAGAATCTGAATCCGAAATCCCTGAAGAATCTCGGGATTACCTTTGTATCAGTAGTTCAGCAGGATGGAAAAATTCAGTATCTGAAATGGTATGATCCTGCGTCAAATGAAGAACTTCCTCTGTCTGGTCCTTCTTCGATAATATCAATACTCAAAACAAATAACCGGGTTGAATCTTTTATACTCTGGTCAGAAAACTATGACTCTTTACTTATTTCAAAGGCTCCAATAACTTCATCAGACGGAAAAATGGAAACCGGGTATCTTCTCTATTTTGGTATTCCCCTTGATCCGATTATCAAATCAGCGGCAGGAGATTCAGACATAACCGGTATTTTTGTGAATGCTCAACCCTCACCTGGAAACACCTATCCTTACCATTCGTTTTCCCTGTTATCCCCTGGGACAAGAACCGTAACGTCCCTAAACGACTCGGCAATCACTGGAGAGATCTCTCTTCCTGATAGTATTGGACCAACGGTTCTCAATATCACGATTCATGGAGATAAGCGGTATTATGCCAAGGGAATGGCATTTGTTACCCCCTATATCTGGCGTTCTATTGCATTTACCATTCTGACACTCTTGATGGGAACTTTTGTTATGATTGAGTTGATTCGGCGATATGAACATACCCAGTCATTGATGGGATCTCAGGAGAAAGAGATTGAAGTTCTGAAACACCGCAGGGAGATATTAGATAAGTTCCATGTAATTCTGGATCGCTATCTTCATGCCGGACCCAATTCTGAGCAGAATATCCAGATGATTGTGGCGTCTGCGGGAGGACTTTTTCAGGCAGAATACCTGGCATATATCAGGGTAGATAATGGACAGCCCACAGTGGTTTCTTCCTGGCCCAATCCGGTTTTGGAGATCCAGACACTTCTCACAAACCTGGTGTCCACACATCATCCTTACAAAGGGTATGCGGAAGGACAGGTTATTCCCATTCCCTTGGTATTTTTTGAAGATTCCTCCCGGATTGCTTTAGTTAATCCGTCGATTCATGCAATTCTCTTTCGTTCAATCAGACCTTGTGAGGAAACCCTGGGATATTTCTTTATGTTCCTCTCCAGCGCGGATAATCTGGATGAGACAAATCAGATTGTGCTCGATCTCCTGATCAATGCACTCAATGGGGAAGAAAAACGGAGGGCTGAACAGATATCTCTTCAAAAGCGTGATATCGTTCTTGAAGCTATCGGTCATTCGGCAACCCGGCTTCTGAGTGACTTGAGTATCTCTTCTATTGTGGAGATTCTTCATGCATATGTCAACGAAATTGGCGTGGATGAAGCACATCTTTTCATCTGGAGAACCGATGATGATGAAGAACTCCTTCTCACTCATGATTACTGCTGGAACTCTGAAGCATCGCGGTATTCCTCCCATCAGTTATTCTGGGATGACCTGATTGCAAGTCCAATACGAAACTGGATTTCAAAAGATTCTGTCCCTGGTATCCGTGCGGGTCTCCCCGGTAATTTTCCTGATGCCCAGGATTTTCTTCAGGCGCAGGGTATCAGATCCCTCGTTCTCATCCCGCTTCTTTCTCAAAATGAATTTATCGGAGCACTGTTCCTCATTGATCGCAAACAGGATCGGATCTGGCTTTCTACTGAACTTGAGGCATTGAATATTGCATCCGGCCTTATTATGGCCACTATTGCAAAGATCGAGAATGATGAGGAGATTCGGGAGAGAGAGGAGAATTTTAAACAATTTTTTAACAATATTCGTGACTTTATTTTTGTTCTGGATACCGAGGGCCGGATAATTACTGCCAACCTTTTTGCTTTGCAGGAAGTCGGGATAAAACCATCAGAACTCCGGGGTATGCATCTTTCCGGAATTTTTACTTCACGATGGATTGGAAGTTCTCTCCTTTCCGAAGAAAAAATATTCTCTGCAATATCTCCAGAAAGAGCGGCGATTCTTCTTACAATTGATGGAAAAGAGATCCCTGTAGAGTTACGACAATTACCAGGTATCTGGAATGGTGAGCAGGCAATATTTTGCATCTGTAAAGATATATCCGGATTAAAGCGTTCAGAGCACAAGTTTGCAACTGCTTTTCGTTCAAGTCAGGTTCTGCATGCAATCTGGAATCTCCGAAATGACCGGTTGATTGATGTCAATGAGACATTCTGCAATACTTTGGGATTTTTCCGGGATGACCTCTTATTAAATCCTGAGTTTTCGCCTTGCCAGGTATTTGACTACCCGCAGATACAAAAGACCAAAGAAGTTATCTTAACACTGGGTTCAATCCGGGATTTTGATATAACTCTGAAAACAAAGAAGGGGGAGGAAAGGGCGGGTTCTTTATACGGGGCACTGATCGAGATCGATGGACAGCCATGCATTCTTTACTCCATCGTTGATATCACCGATAAAAAAAGGGCTGAAATCCGGATCCAGGCTCTCCTTCATGAACTATCTGCTTCCAACATGGAACTCCAGAATTTTGCCCATGTCGTTGCTCATGATCTCAAAGAGCCTCTCCGGGGGATATATTCGTTAGTTTCATGGATATCAGAGGATAACCTGGATGGAATCAACCCGAAGGGACAGAGATATCTCCAGATGATCTTTGACCAGATTCAACGAATGAATGAACTCATTGATGGGATTCTCACCTATTCTCAAGCCGGTTTCATCAGAGATGAAGGGGAAGACGTGCCAGTTCAGTTGATTGTCTCTGAAGTAATTGACACGTTATCGCCTCCGGATACCATACGCATATCTATTGAAACGGAGTTGCCGGTGATATTTGGCGAACGAACCAAGGTAAGGCAGGTATTCCAGAATATCCTCAGCAACTCACTATCTTTTATTCCCCCGCATGATGGCCAGATCAGTATCCGTTCCCGCCCACACGGGGATTTCTGGTTATTTGAGATATCAGATAATGGGCCGGGAATCGATCCTTCCCTTCATGGAGCAATTTTTGAGATTTTTTCCTCGTTCTCTCAGTCCCCTGATAAGAAAGGGACAGGAATCGGTCTCGCTATTGTAAAACGAATCATTGATACGACCGGAGGAAGTGTATGGGTTGAATCAGTTCCCGGAAATGGTGCAACATTCTGTTTTACACTTCTCAAATCTCCAGTGAAAGACTCAGGACCGGGAGACCCCTGACATGATCCGGATCCACTATATTGAAGATAACCTCATTGATCAATCGGCATTTACCCGCGAGATTGAGAAAAAATCTCTTCCGTATCTGGTTGAGTTTTCTCCAACTCTCTCTGAAGCACGAAAGAAAAAGAGTTTGTTTGATATCGTGCTTTGCGATTTTTATCTGCCTGATGGTACTATCATTGATCTTCTTCCTGAACTGGGAAAAGACCGGGCCCCGGTAATTGTGCTGACGGGGCTTGCTGATCTGCATAATGCGGTCTCTGCGTTAAAGTTGGGAGCCAAAGATTACCTGGTAAAAGATACCTCCCGTCAATACCTTGAGCTACTTCCGCTTCACATCAATAACCTGATTCATACTCAGCAGATTGAAGAAGAACGGAGATGGTTATCTGCTCTTTTTTATTCTGTCGCCGAGACGATCCCTTTTGGGCTGTATCTGTATGAGCCGGAAAAAGACCGGGTGGTGTATCGAAACAAGGCATTTTTATCACTATGGGATCTTCCGGAACTGCAGTCCGCTTCTGTTCACACCCATTCCTACATAAAACAGTATATTTCTGAAATGACTGAACCGGCCGGTGATGGGATCTGCATCTTCCCAAAGGGAGGGTTTATTGAGAGAGATGAGCATTCAGATGGGGAGATTAGCGTTCGGGGTAATCGAACCATCCGGTTTTTTACTACCCCTATACCTCTGGATCCAGGAGCATCCCCCTGCTTTGTCAGTATTTTTGAAGATACGACGGAGTTGACCAGAGCTCGTTCAGCACTGTATCAGTACTCTCTTGAACTTGAATCCCTGAATGCTCATCTGGATCAACGGGTTCATGAACGAACTCAACAGATACATGTGCTTTTGAAGAAAAAAAGTGATTTAATGGTGAACATCGGGCATGATCTCAGGACTCCTCTCACTCCGCTGATTGCCCTTCTTCCGTACCTGTATGATCATGAATCGGATCCCGGGAAAAAGCGAATACTTTCAATACTCTGTGATGGAGCGAAAAAGATTCGCTCTCTGGCTGATGCTTCACTTCGGATTGATCATCTTGAGAATGAGATATTTCAGATCACCAATTCCGGGGAGATCTGCTCATGTAATATTGGTCAGATGATGGAGGAGATCCTCCTGGCGTATCTTCCGTCAATAGAGAAAAAAAATATCCGGATAACCAATAAAACTCCTTCTGATATCACGATTCGCATAAAAGAATCACATCTCCATCTGATACTGGATAATATTATTCAGAATGCTGTCCAGTATACCAATCCCGGAGGCACCATTGATCTGAATGGAGGGACTGATAAAGATTCCTCGATCTGGTTTTGTATAACCGATTCCGGGGTTGGACTGAGTCAGGAAGACACTGCCCGGATATTTGATGAGTTTTATAAGGTTGATACAGCGAGAAATAATCTGGATACTCATGGAGTGGGCCTTTCAGTCGTAAAGAAACTTATCATCCTGAATGAAGGTCACATTACCGTAAAAAGCGGGGGTCTTGGCAGGGGTTCCCGGTTTTGTGTTTCGCTCCCTGCTGACTGCTCACCTCCTCCGGAAAGGAAATTTCAGAGCACCATCCCGATCACCTTTTAGGTTCTCGTAGTATTCATCGAAAATTCAACTCCCTGATCAAATTTCAGGATGGCTGGAATTAAATCGTGGTTCATATATAGTTCTGAAGAGAAGTAATTTTAATGGAGGTACTCTATATCGAGGATAACACTCTCGACCGTCTCGCATTCGAGCGTGCTATCCATCAAAGTTACCTCCCGATTCATTTTACCTGTGCAGAAACCCTGCATGAAGGAAGGGCACGGATCCGTTCAGGCGATTATGATATTATCTTTGTTGATCTCAGGCTTCCGGACGGTTCTGCTCTTGATCTCATCAAAGAACTGGGGAGATCCGGATCCGATATCGTTGTTCTTACCGGGGTTTCCGATATCAGCACTGCAGTTCAGGCGATAAAATGTGGTGCATATGACTATATTGTAAAAGATGTGTCACGCGAATATTTACACACCCTTCCTGAGTATATCAAATCACTGATCAAAACCCGATCCCCCCAGTTCAGCGATAATCAATCCTCTGAAACAGCCGGATCGGTATCGTCGATCTCTCCTATGGGGATTCTCATCAGGGATCCTGGTTCCGGTGATATTCTCTACTATAACTCACGCTTTGCCAAACGGGGGAGTCTTCCTCCCTTTAGTGGGACGAGAATATCCGGGCAGCAATGCATCGATATTCTGAACCGGATGTGTAGTGAGTATGGGCTTCACTCGCCGACATTCCTTCAGGATATGACTCCGGGTGGTGATGTCATCCGATCCATTCATACCTTACCTGATGGGAATCAGGTGTCTCTATTTTCTGCTTTTTTCCCCGATCCTGAGTCAGACCTTCGACAGATTCTCTTCTTCTTTGATGACGGGTATGATCCCCTCACTGCCTCCTCTGATTCTCTTGCCGTTTTAGCGAGTGGAATTGCTCATGAGATGAATAATATGCTCACCTCCATCCTGGGCGATCTCTCACTTGCCCGTCAGCTGATTGATCCCGGAGGTGACCATGAGACCTCTTCATTTGTACGGGCTGAGAAGGCAGTTTTTCATGGAAAAGACATCGCCTGTCGGTTACTCACCTATGCAGATGGCGGATTCCCGGTAGTCCAGCGGGTGCCGGTCAGGATTCTCATTCAGGAGACTCTTGCCTTTCTCAATAAAGGAAAGGGTGAGATACATGTTACTATTCCTGACAATATTCCCGCTCTTCTGGTTGATCCGGATCTCATAAAAACCACTCTCCGTGCGGTTCTCATGAATGCGGTAGAAGCATCAGCATCGGTGGGATCTCCCATTCATATTGAGGTGTCTGGGGAGGAGTGGGTGCATGCATATGAGTGGGGCAAGGATGAACAGTTTGTCCGGATAGAGATCCGGGATCAAGGGTCCGGGATGGGACCTCTCATTCGAAATTGTGCGTTTAAACCCTTTTTTACTACAAAAGAAGGTCATCTGGGTCTTGGGTTAACCTCGGCAAAATCCATTGTATCCCGGCATCGTGGAACGATAACCTTGTCTGGTGCATCCGATGGAGGTACGGTGGTCTGTATCTCTCTTCCTCTGGCACCGCTCCTTCCCCGTTCCCTCCATGTATCCTCGTCACGAGAAGGAGAAGATTCGAGACGTTCGGAGGGAACCCGTGTTCTGGTTATGGATGATGAACCGGGAATCCGGGAAATATTGCAATTAACATTTCAAAAAGAAGGATTTCATGTTGATGCGTTCTCATGTGGGGAAGATGCCGTGAAGGCGGTGTCTGAAGCATATGAATGTCTGAATCCCTATCAGGTGGCCATCCTTGATCTGAATATTCCCGGAGGAATGGGGGGGAAGGAAGCAATTCTTGAGATTAAGAGGATTTGCCCTTCAACTCTGGCAATTGTATCCAGTGGATACTCCGGAGAATCGGTCAGCTCCCGGTATGCTGAGTATGGCTTTGATGCATCGCTCCCAAAGCCATATAACCCCAAAGATATGGTTCATCTGGTCCTTTCCCTGATAACTGATTATTACGAAAATAAAAAATCCGAGTGATCACCGCCTGCATCTCTTCACCTCATCTGTTTTTTATCAGACCCGTGTAGTGGATCCGAAGGATGTTATAGATCAACGCTGACAGGATACGCAGTATGATTATCGGAGATGTTGATGGCCGGTTTGATATGATGACAGAGATTATGGATACCATCTTTGCCAGATGTGATGATGATCCGGCCTGCATCGCTGGAGAACTTAAAAAACTGGACCCTGGAATCAGGGATGAGATCCTTGCTTCAGATCTTCTGAATGCCTGGCAGGTATTCTGGTATTTTTTCGCTGCCTACCCGGGAGATGAAGCAGTGGAGTATCTCATGTTTCATTCTGCAAGTGAACTCCTCCGGGGTGTTCCCATGGGCGAGTATGACATCCTCTCCCTTATGTTCCATGTTATCGGGGGAACTCCGCTTCTCATTCTTTCCGATGACATTCAGGAGGTTGCCCGGTACTCTGGTCCTTCTGCCTGGACTGATGCATCTGCATTCATAGAAAATGGCGAATAACAAGAGATATTCCTGGTTCTGAACCACTACCTGCCTTTTTTGATAATACCATCTGTCTGCAAAGGGAAAGTCGGAAAAAAAGCACTTCTGATATCATCCGGTCTTCCGATGATCATCAGGATATCCGATCCCCGTATCGTCTCCTCTCCACCTGGATTTACGATCATCCGGTTTCCCCGCCTGATAGCGACAACCGAGACATGAAACCTGCTCCGGAGTTCTCCTTTTGCCAAAGTCATGCCGACCCAGACGGATGTTTCCGGAATACGGATTGATCGCATATCAATATCCGGTACTAGTTCCCGGAGATTTTCAAATGCTGCCGGAGATGTTGAGACACTTCTGAGCATCTGATATCCTCCTGCACGAATTTCCCGGATAAGCCGTTCAATCTCATCTTCCGGGATGAGATATCTGTTTAAAATCCGGGTAAATATCTCGATGGATGTCTCAAACTCCTCTGGAATCACCTCATCAGCACCGAGATCGAGAAGGGTTGCAACCTCACCCATAAACCGGGTTCTCGCAATGATATACAGACCGGAGTTCATACTCCTGGCATTCTGCACCGCCTGCTGTGTAGCAAACGGATCATTTACCACCACTACAAGAACCCTGGCTTGAAGGATGCCTGCTCTCATTAATACATCCGGCTGGGCTGCATCCCCATACCTGATGGACTCTCCTTTTTTCCGTTCCTCCTGTACCGTATCCGGATTCATCTCGATGATTTGGTACGGCACTCCTGCAGCCCGGGCTGATCGTGCTACATTTCGTCCATTAAGTCCGTATCCGACGATGATGATGTGATCTTTCAATTCATCAACAGAGGCCTCTATGATATCGGGAATCCGATCCGGAACAATTCTTCTCAAGGGTGCGGAGAGTTGCGGGGAGATTCGGGTTGAGAGTGAGATGAGAAGGGGAGCAACTCCCATGGTTATTACGGAAACATCCAGAAAGAGCTGAAACTGATCTGCAGTGAGGATGTGTAAGGTGGCACCGGATGTTGCCAGAATAAATGAGAACTCTCCGATCTGGCAGAGAGAGAGGCCAGTCAGAACCGATGATCGGGCAGGCAGACCTGCAGCAAGAGTGGCGAGGGTACCGGTTCCATATTTGAGTGCAATGACGATTATTACCAGGGCGATGACCTCAGTAGGATGGGAGAGAAGATATGAGATGTCAAAGAACATCCCGATGGAGATGAAGAAAAATGCCGCAAACATGTCCCTGAACGGAATCACATTATACATTGCATGCATGGAATACTCTGACTCGGAAATGATAAGACCTGCGAGAAATGCCCCCAGTGCCATTGAGAGCCCTATCTCTGACGTCAGGTAGGCAACAAGGAGGCAGGTTCCAATGATGATAAACAGAAACATCTCCCGGTTTTTCAGTTTTGCAGCATAATGCAGCAGATACGGGATAACGTACCGGGAGGCAACATACACCACCGCAATGATGAGAACTCCTCCAGCCAGAAGTTTCAGAAAGGAAGGGCTGTCTGAAGTAGATCCTGCCAGCACCGGAGTGATCATCATCATCGGTATAACGATGAGATCCTGAAAGATCAGGATACCAAGAGCCGCCTTTCCATGTGGACTTTCCACCTCCCGGCGATCGGTAAGCACTTTCATTACGATAGCTGTTGAGGAGAGTGAGACCAGCATTCCTGCAAAGAGAGCATGGTGCAGATCCCATCCTGCAAGGTGAGCCAGACCGATACAACAGATAATGGTTGAAAAAACCTGGACTGCCCCACCGATGAGGACAAACCTACGGCTTTTCAGGATATGGTTAATGGAAAATTCAAGTCCTATCGTAAATAACAGGAATATTACCCCGAGTTCGGCAAAAAACTGGATCGAATTCTGATTGTGAACAAGGGCGAGTCCTGCAGGACCAGCAATAATGCCCGCGATCAGAAACCCGACAACCGAAGGGATCTTTATCCGGTAAAGAACAAGGAGCAGAAATATCGAGAGGAGAAAGATGATGACAATATCGGTAAAGAGTGATGCATACGTACCTTCCATGAGATTCCTCCGGTTTCATTTCAGTTTAGGGATATAGAGATAATGGTTTTTCCCTGAATCATCAGGTTCGAGACTCTTTTATCTCTGCAGGTCTGAGCCTCTTATACGTATGCGGATTGCCGGGGTAGCAGATATCGGAGGGACAAACAGCAGAGTAGCCATCATCAGCGATGAAGGGGCCATCCTGGCGCATGAGGTCGTTCGAACCCCGCAAGATGATGATCCGGGATCCATCCCGGTTCTCATCGCAGAAACCCTTCAAAGAATCCGATCATCCATCTCTGATCAGCATCTTCTTGGAATTGGTGTTTCCGTTGCCGGACCTGTGGATCTGAAGGCCGGAACAATCAAAAATCCTCCAAACATGGTGTATGATGAGGTGCCGATCATAGCTCCCCTCAACCGCTGTTTCTCCTGTCCGGTGGTCCTAATGAATGATTGCCGGGCTGCTGTGCTTGGTGAGGTATTTTTTGGTGCAGGATCCGGGCATCAGCATGTCGTGTACATTACGATTTCAACCGGAATCGGAGGGGGAATATACACCGGTGGCCGCGTTCTTCTTGGCCGGGGGGGAAATGCCGGAGAGATTGGTCACATCCTGGTTGATACGGTGTATCAGCATCCCTGTTCCTGTGGTGCTTCTGGTCATTGGGAGGGGTATGCATCGGGCCGGGGAATCCCCGGGTTCTTTCAAACCTGGTGCCATGCTCATGGTATTGGTCCCGGGCAGTCCCGGGATACTGCAGAAGAGATTATCACTGCAGCAGAACAGGGTGATTCAGATGCCAATCGGTTTCTCCAGACACTGGCGTGTATCAATGCCCGTGGACTCTCCACTGTTATTGTCGCTTATGATCCCGAGATCATCATCCTTGATGGTCCGGTTATCACCCGGCACCCGGACCTCATCCTCAAACCGGTACTCCCCCTCATCGATCCGTATCTGCCATCTCCACGGATCGTGATTAGTCCACTCGGTGGGAATGCCCCGCTGCTCGGTGTTGCTGCAGTGGTGTTTTCTTTGCACCTTCCTGGAGAGGAATGACCGGGCCATCATCAGGGAAAGGTATCAGGAGATTCTTTTTCCCTTGTCTTCCTCTTCTGCACATATGCATCTTCATATTTCTGATTCTCTCACTGTGCACCCCGGTAGTCGGAGCACCAGATCCGGCCAGGGGCAAAGTTCTCGTAGCAATTTACGCTGTGGGAGGTAGTCTTGAGGCTGATTATGGTCTCATCACTGATGATATTTCTCAGATGATACAGGGCGCCACAAACACCACTCCTGATATGGTAGAGATTCTGGTTGCATACGGAGGATCAAAAAAACCCGGATGGCAGGGGATGAAGATTGCCACGATTCGAAACCTCTCTCATGATCTCGCTCAGGATGGGATCATTGGAAATGATTCAGATACGATTGCCACTTATCCAAACGTCAGTATGGGGGACCCGGCTTCCCTTGGGAAATACCTGAATCTGATTCATTCTGATTATCGGTATGATCGGGTATTCCTTATCCTCATTGGGCATGGAGAAGCCTATACGGGGATGCTCTTTGACCAGAATCACAACAATGATCCCCTGACCTCCCCTGAACTAATCACTGCTCTTCAGACCGGTGGATTCAATGTAGAGATGATCGGACTTGATACCTGTCTGATGAGCACTCTTGAAGTTGCCTCGTCCCTCTCCGGGTATTCCCGGTATCTTATTGCCAGTGAGGAGTCTGAGCCTGCAGAAGGCTGGCGTTACGATGCTCTTATTCCCTATCTTTTTCAGCATCCGGATGCCCCGATAGCAGAGATTGGTGATGTGCTTCTGAAGACTTATCTGGAAAACCCGGTGAAAGGAAAAACCCTCTCAGTACTGGATCTCAGTATTGCAGGAGAAGTGACCTCACAACTGGATCACCTCTCCAGACTTCTGATTCCTGTCCTTGATACACCGGAAGGATACCTGGAAATATCCGGAGTTATCACTGAAGTTCAGCAATTCGGTCTTACGGGTGAAGGAATTTTGGATCCGGCAACCATGGATCTCATCGGATTTGGGGAAAGAATTGGTATGATGGAATCAGGTCTATTTGCAGAACCGGCAGCTGGTCTGGTGGATGCGGGTAGACGCATGGTTCTTCTCACAGGTCATGATGAGAAGGTGCCTGATGCACAGGGAATTGCTATCCTCTCTCCGGTGCAGATATCGTCTTCTTTTTACCGGTACTACCAGAATGAAGCATCCATCACGCCATCCTGGGATCAGTTTATGATCCGGTACCTGGCATGGTCTGATGCAATGCGAAATAGCACTCCGTCGGTATCCTGATCATCGGTAATATCATCGGTAATATCACCGGTTGATAAATCAGGCCTCTAAAAAATTCAGTTTTTTCTTCGAAAAAGGAGATAACCCACACCAATTGCCGGGATAATGAGTGCAGCAGGAAGGGGTGAGGTTGTTTTCTGCTGCTCAAGACCATGGAGTTTTGAAGACACGGCAGTAAGGTTTGGACGGGCTTTGAGAGCCTGCTGGTATGCAGATTCAGCGGTTTTTATCTGTCCGGCTGCTGCGAAGACATCCCCCATGTGTTCCAGAATTTTACCATCGTCAGATGTTCCATTCAGATATGGGGCATAAACTTTTCCTGCTTCATCACTTCTCCCCGTTTTCAGGAGGATTCGTGCCTTTTCATCAAGAACCGGGAGAGGGCTGGTTGAATTGATCAGGACCTCGTTTAATACTGTGAGTGCTTCATCAGTGCGTCCGAGTTCACTCAAAATGCTTCCTTTTTGCACGATGAGGCTCTGATCTTTGGGATCCGTCTGAATCGCAAGATCCAGCGATTGAAGGGCACCAGATACGTCGCCGAGTTTTATCAGGTTTTTACTCTTTCCAGACCAGGCTCCAATAACTTTTGGGTCCAGCTGAAGGGCGACTTCATATGCAGTATCTGCTTCATTTGTGCGGTTCAGATCTGCCAAGGTTTCTGCTTTTCCGATCCACGCCTCCGCAAATGAAGGTTTCAGGGATATGGCGATCTCAAAGGTAGCTAAAGCCTCACCATTTTTTCCTAGAGCATGAAGAGCCCGTCCCTTTCCTGCCCACGCAGAGGGATCAGAACCGGCAAGACTGACTGCCTGTTCGTATGCCGCAAGAGATTCATTGTAACGGCGTTCTTCGAGCCAGACATCTCCGATACTATTCCAGATGTCCGGATCTGTCTTGTCCAGTCTGAGTGCCTGCTGATATGCATGGACGGCATCGTCAAACCGCTTCAGGCTTACATAGACATTTCCAAGACTCTTCCATGCTTTGAGGTCTGAAGCATTGAGGGCGATAGCGCCCATGTATGCATCAATCGCCTCATCATACCTGCCGAGATCTGCAAGAGTCAGGCCTTTATTCGTAAATGCAACTTCGTCTTTCGGATTATATGCAAGAGCCATTTCATAACTCTTGAGTGCTTCCGTCAGTTGACCGAGGTTATACTGAGCATTTCCTTTATTATACCAGGCTTTGCTGTCTTTGTTATCATGCTGGAGAGCTACTTCGTATGATTGAATTGCCCCTTTATAGTCCCCTTTACTGTACTGGGCATTTCCTTTTGCAAACCTTGCCTCAGCATTCTCCGGATCCATCTGTATCGCTGCTTCAAATGCCCGGATTGCCTCATCATATTGTTGCTGGTCAGAAAGGACATTCCCTTTTGCCATCCACGCTTGTACATCAGATGGATCCAGCTGAATGGCCACATCATATGCAGCAAATGCTGAACTCAACTGGCCTTTACTATACAGAGCATTCCCTTTATTGTACCAGTAATCTGCATTCCTGGGATCGAGGCCGGTTGCGACTTCATACGCCGCAATGGCTTCATCAGGTTTACCCAGTTTAAAAAGTGCCACCCCTTTATTATACCAGGCTGCCGCATTCCCTGGTTCTGCCTCGATTGCACGAGTGAATGAATCGATCGCCTCCTCGTACCTTTGTTGACTATATAAGGCAATACCGCTGGAAAACCAGTCCTGCGCCGACGCCGCCTGAAGCGGGGGCGTGAGAATCAGCAGGATAAGGAGTATTGGAAAGAAATACCTGACGGTGGGGAAGTGCATCTCTTTGACGAGGTTAGGTTCTGACAATTAAATAGTTTCTATGAGGCAAGAACGATTTACTCTCCCTGGTTAGTAACTTGTTCCATTCTTCGTATTCTCACCAGGGGTGAACTCTTCGTGAGAAAATCACTTAGGAATATTTCAAAACCTGCATCCCAGCATTCGATCCCGTACAGGATCTGGTACTCGGTTTCCATTGAGATCTTTACATGTTTTCCAAGGGCTGTCTGGAATATGTCCGGAGAGGAGAAGAGATCCCTGACACTCCGGTGTTTTCTCTCGATTTCAACTCCATACTTTCCTTCCCTGATGAAGGGACCTGCAAACAGATCTGAGGTCAGGGTATATTTGGCGAGAAATTTTCGTGCATTGGGACTGGAGTTTGCCGGGGGTCCGGCGTGATACCGCACTGCAGGCAGGGAATCCACCAGCAGTTCAAAGAGGATCATGGATCGTTCATTCTGCATTGCCGCATCTCCTCTTGCTACGACAAACTCATGACGCTCAAGCAGATCGATCAGGGTGTGCATACTTTTGCGTAACTGGGGAACCACGATATCTTCAATGAGGGGGGGAGTGGGAATGGTGATGGCATAGAGAAATGATCCCCTTCGCGCAAGTTCTTCTTCGACCTGGTTTCGGGTGAGAATGCATACCGGAGGACGGTAGAAGAACCAGCGAGATGGTGATTCGATATACCCCCGGCAGAGTTCACTGAATTCGAGAAATTTTGTGAGAGATACCGATGCTGAAACATTTCTGCGGGGATCGACTGGATCAATAACCACCAGGGGATCTTCAAATTCCTTTGCCTGATGATTTTCTATATCAATTACCAGTCCCGGTCTCCACTCTGCTCCTGCGGTGATCAGGTTCGAAAATCCCTGATAATGGAGAATCAGGATTTCACAAAGATATCCGGCAAACCCCTCAGTCATCTGGTCTGATCCGTATACTCCTCCTGCTTTCACAAATTGTTTCAGCAGCAGGACATCATCGGTGAAGGCATCGATCCGTGCGGATATGTACCGGTTATGAAAAGGTGTGCGATCCACGGCACTCTGTATCCCGGTCGCTGAAGCAACCCGATAGCAGGGAACCAGATCCACATCAAGACCCTCGATATTGGCGTTGACATATGGATGTTCGGCATACTTCTCTACTACCTGCCTGGCATGACGGCTTGCAATAGTATGGGCGAGGCTGAGACCCTCCCGTTCCAGTTCATCCCGGGGGAGTTCCGGATCAAAAAGCATAAAAATATCCAGATCCCGATCCCCTCTCACACATGTCTTCCGGGCAACCGATCCCACCATCATCCCGGTTGCCTTTCCCCCTGCCTCTATCTCATGTATCAGCAGTTCAGCCAGGGCATACATATGGTCTAACTCTTCTGCTGTCGGCCGAATCTCCTGTAATACCTCTTCTTCAAGAGGGGATCTGATCTGCATCTCATTCATAACAGAACCTCAAGAATGTCAGTATATACCGGCCCATGAGGAGTCAGTTCACTCTTTTTCAGTACAAACCGATCAACCTCAAAGGATCCTTCTGAGAAGGAACTGATACCTGCAACTTCTTCAAATATAGACGGGTGAAACTGCTTGATTCGGGCGATTGTGATATGGGGTTTAAACTTTCTTCCTTCAGCCGGAATTTGTAAGGGGATCAGCACTGACTCAATCTGTTCTGCCAGCTCCCTGCATGCCCCCGGGTCATGGACATCTCCCCATATCACCCGGGGAGATCGAGGGCTGTTCAGGGTAATTGCACCCAGGTCAAGGGTGAAAGGTGCTCCGGTGATCGTCTGAAGAGCGCTGGTTATCGTAGGCAGGCGTGACCCCTCAACTTCTCCGATAAATTTCAGGGTAATATGCATATCAGCAGGCTGAACCAGGCTGATCCGGGCCCGGCTTCTTCGAATTGCCTCCTGTGCCTCAGCATACTGGGCTTTTACCTCCTCCGGAATCTCAACAGCGATAAAAAGCCGAACCATCGTAATTAGAAAATCTGAGTGCATCGTGCTTAAAGTGAGTGGGACAAACCCCCCCTTTCTCCTGATCAGTAGGCCCTAATGCCTGGCACAAAAATATACGGTTGCTCATGCTATCATTAGAGACAGGGGTCACATGAAAGACGGGGCAGGTTTCATCGTTTATACCCTCGAATTTTGTCCACGATGTGAGATACTCAAAGAATATCTCGCGTCGCACAACATTGAGTTTAGTATCGCTGATATGTCATCAGCCGCTTCTCTGACTGAGCTTAGGGTAAATGGCGTATTTGTTCAGGAGGCACCGGTTCTCCAGAAAGGGAAAAAGTTCCTCACAACCAAGGAACTTTTTGGGGGTTCTGATATGGTGAACGGAAACGCTATTGCAGCTCTTCAGTAGGAAGTCGGCATGGGACGACTATCAAGACAGACGACCCTTGACGGTCTTGCCATTCCGGCAATGCCTCCGGTCCGCACAAGTGATGGTCACATCCTTGAATGGAACCGGGAGAAGATTGCAGAGCAGATCGTCAAGGAGACGCGGTTAGTAGAGACTTTTTACGGGTATGAGGGGGCGGATGAGGAAGTATCTCATTCGATCGCCCGTGAAGTCGAAGAACGGATTCGCAAGTTAGGTCTGCAAAGTCTTTCAGGTCCTTTGATCCGGGAGATCATGAACATGGTCCTTCTCGAGCGGGGTATGACGCAGTACCGCAATGTCTGCACCCGTGTCGGGACTCCGGTGTATGACGCTCATCTGATTGATGTAGGCAGGGGATTTGAAGCAAAAGATAATGCAAATCTTCAGGAGAATGCAGAGACATCACACAAGAAAAAAGCAGACAAGATAAGTAAGGAGCAGTATCTTCTCCAGCTTCCGCCACATCTCGCGGATCGCCATCTGTGTGGGGATCTCCACATCCACGATCTTGAGTACTTTGGGAGCCGGCCTTTCTGCCAGGATTGGGATCTCCGGTATTTCCTCTATTATGGTCTGATGCCTGATGGAAATGGAACGAAGGCATCGGTAGCAGGACCTGCCAACCGGGCAGAAGTTGCTGTCCTCCATGCTGTCAAAGCACTGGGCTCGGCCCAGACCAACTTTGCCGGTGGACAGGGTTATTATAACTTCCTGACATTCCTCTCTCCCTTCTTTGAGGGGGCTCCCTATGAAGAGATGAAACAGCTGATGCAGATGTTTGTTTACGAGATGACCCAGATGATGGTCGCTCGTGGAGGACAACTCGTCTTCTCTTCCGTTCAACTTTCTCCCGGGGTACCTCGGTTATGGAGAGACAAACCCTGCGTATATAAAGGCCGGGTCTGGGACGGGAAGAAACATCCTCTTCGGACATATGGGGAATTTGAACGCGAGGTCAGACTGCTCTTTAAAGCACTCATTGAGGTGATGCTGGAAGGAGATTACTGGGGAAAACCATTCAATTTCCCAAAACCGGAGATCAGTATAGAGCCTGATTTTATCCAGGAGGATGAATCGTTTAACCTGGCTCATCCGGATCTTCCTACCTATCGGGAATTGTATCTGCTCACATTTGAGCTGGCATCAAAGTTCGGGACCCCGTACTATGACAACCAGCTTCCGGCATATCGGGGAGCAGGAGAAGGTATCTCTTGTTATCAGTGCTGTGCGTACCAGTTTTCTACGGTTGCTGACAAAGACAAAGATTTTGATCGCAAGCTGTATTTTGAAGACGGCATGCACTTCTCAATGGGATCATGGGGTGTTGTCTCACTGAACTGCCCCCGTGCTTCATATAAAGCTGGGGGAAATGAAGATCGCCTTGTCGCTGAGCTCAAGTCGTTGATGGACGTTGCCGTTGAAGTCTTTAAGATCAAGGTCAGGTGGATGGATCTTATCGCAAGGAACGGGAGGATGCCGTTTGCCATGCAGCGGCCCAAAGATCCGGAGACCGGGGAACGGGGGGCGATGGCAGTGGACTTTGAAGGACTTGTCTTCACCATCGGAGTGGTAGGGCTGAATGAGATGGTTCAGCATTTTACCGGATCCCAGCTTCATGAATCTGATGACGCATTTCGGCTTGGTGTCCTTGCCATGACTCACATGGAGCAATATGCCCGTGAGATCACCGAGAAACATGGGATGACAATCGCTCTTGCCAGAACCCCTGCAGAAACAACCGGACAACGATTTGCAGTTGCAGATCTTCTCCGTCGTGAGTTCTATGAGGATGCGAAGAAAGTGATCAAAGGAAATCTGGCAAACGCTCTTGACCGGCTAGGTGAGACACGGGATCTCCCGGTGTACTATACCAATGGTACCCATGTTGCTCCCGGGGCTGACATTCCTCTCGCACGTCGTGCAGAACTTGAGCATGTCTTCTTCCCGATTGTTGATGGAGGAAACATATTTCATATCTGGCTTGGAGAAGCTCGTCCGGATCCCAGGGGTCTGATGGATATGGCAATGAAGCTCTGTCAAAGCACCCAGATCGGGTATTTTGCTTTCACCCGGGATCTCACGGTAAGTCTCCACCAATTCACCGAATATCGGGGAAAGAAGGCGCCGAATTCCTCTTTTGAAGGACAGGGTATGAGGATTGGTGCTCATCAAACGCTTGTTTATTAGCCCTTTTTCTCCTCCTTCTTTCATGGCACACGAACTATTTTTACTACGAAGATCGTGATCACATGTTACTACCATGTGTGACCCCCAGGCAGGGGTGACCGATTCGTAGTTCAGAAACTCTGGATATGGGAACGAATACCTGATTTGCATACGGTTGGCAGTTCATTATCCCTCATCTGAATATACGCACTGGTAATGGTGATAACATATGAAAAAGGAAAGCATTGATCAAATCCTACAATCTGGTCGTTCTGATGGAGAAAAACTTGCACTCATCTCCCGGGATTATGCTGAACAACTAAAGGGATCTGATCAGTTACAGAATACATTAGGGTATATTATCAGTAATGCTCCGATCCCAATATTTGATGTTGGGATTGACTTTGTGGTGAAACAGACAAATGAAGCTTTCCTTCACATAACCGGATATGACGAAGATGATGTCATTGGTATGGATCTCAAGGATTTTACCGTTCGTGAGAGGACAGGGGGGACTGCCAAGGATGCTCTCACGAAAAAAATCCGCGTTGAAGGAAACCTTGAGATGGAATGTCCGGCGGGTATCTGTTCATTCTCCTATACCTATCTTCCTGTTCTTAGTGTTGATGGGGAAGTCGTCTCAATAACCTGTTTTTATCAGGATTTGACGTCAACCAAAAATGCAATTTCGGAAATTCTTCACCTGACTGAAGCGGCAAGGCTTGGCAGGCTTGAGTCACGAATTGACCCGGCGAAGATGACCGGTGATTTCCGTGCTCTTGCAGAGGGGATAAATACAATTCTTGATTCGGTTATCGGCCCGTTAAATGTTGCTGCTGAGTATGTGGACCGTATCGCGAAAGGAAATATTCCTCCAAAGATCACGGACTCTTATAATGGCGATTTTAACGAGATTAAAAATAACCTAAACCTCTGTATCGACGCAGTAAATCTTCTGATCGCTGATGCCGGGCTGCTCTCTGATGCGGCAGTGAAAGGTGCTCTTGACACCCGTGCTGATGCTACGAAGCACCAGGGAGATTTCCGTAAGATCGTGGAAGGGGTGAATGATACGCTTGATGCGGTCATCGGCCCGTTAAATGTAGCCGCTGAGTATGTTGACCGTATTGCGAAAGGTGATATCCCTCCGAAAATCACGGACTCCTATAATGGCGATTTTAACGAGATCAAAAATAACCTGAATCTCTGCATTGATGCAGTGAATCTGCTTGTTACCGATGCAAAGATTCTCACGGATGCAGCGGTGAAAGGCAAACTCGAGACCCGTGCAGATCCCACCCGCCATCAGGGAGATTTCCGCAAGATTGTGGAGGGGGTGAACAGTACTCTGGATTCTGTCATCGGCCCTCTTGATGTCGCCGCCGGATATGTGGATCGTATTTCCAAAGGGGATATTCCTCCGAAGATCACGGACTCGTATAATGGTGATTTCAATGAGATCAAGAATAATCTGAACACCTGCATTGATGCAATCTCACTCCTGATTCGTGATGCTGAAGCTTTGAGTGAAGCTGCAGTGAATGGAAGACTGGGAACCCGTGCTGATGCAACAAAACATCAGGGAGGGTTCAGACGCATTGTGGAAGGGGTCAATCATACGCTTGATGCGGTCATCGGTCCATTAAATGTCGCTGCTGGTTATGTGGACCGTATATCCAAAGGCGACATACCTCCAAAGATCGTCGATGCCTATAACGGCGATTTTAATGAGATCAAAAATAATCTGAATCAATGTATTGAAGCAGTTAATGCTCTGATCCGTGATGCGGGGCTTTTAAGTGAAGCTGCGGTGAAAGGAAAACTTGCTACCCGGGCTGACTCAACAAAGCACCAGGGTGATTTCCGAAAGATCGTGGAAGGGGTGAATGATACACTTGATGCAGTCATTGGCCCGTTAAATGTTGCTGCCGGTTATGTGGATCGCATCTCCAAGGGTGACATCCCTCCCCGGATAAGTGATACCTACAATGGTGATTTTAACGAGATTAAAAATAACCTGAACCTCTGTATCGATGCAGTAAATCTACTGGTCTCCGATGCAAACCTGTTATCTGAAGCAGCAGTGAAGGGAAAACTGGATACCCGTGCTGATGCGACCAAACATCAGGGCGATTTCCAGAGGATCGTCAAAGGTGTGAATGAAACGCTTGATGCGGTTATCGGCCCGTTAAATGTTGCTGCTGAGTATGTTGATCGTATTGCGAAGGGTGACATTCCCCCGAAAATCACTGATTCATATAATGGGGATTTCAATGAGATCAAAAACAACCTGAATACCTGCATTGATGCGGTAAACCTGTTGGTCTCTGATGCAAATCTCTTGTCTGAAGCCGCGGTGAAAGGAAAGCTGGATACACGAGCTGATGCCGCCAGGCATCTTGGTGATTTCCGTCATGTGGTGGAAGGAGTGAATGACACGCTTGATGCGGTAATCGGGCCGTTAAATGTGGCTGCCGAGTATGTGGATCGTATCGCGAAGGGTGACATTCCTCCAAAGATCACCGATTCGTATAATGGTGATTTCAATGAGATCAAAAATAATCTGAATACGTGCATTGATGCGGTAAATCTGCTGGTTGCAGATGCAAATCAGCTTTCAGAGGCGGCTGTAAAGGGGAAACTGGATACGCGTGCTGATGCGACAAAGCACCAGGGTGATTTTAAGCGAATTGTAGGAGGGGTAAATGATACACTGGATGCAGTAATCGGTCCCCTGAATGTAGCTGCCGAGTATGTGGATAGAATATCCAAAGGTGACATTCCCCCAAAAATCACGGATTCGTATAATGGTGATTTCAATGAGATCAAGAATAACCTGAATACGTGTATCGATGCAGTAAATTTGCTGGTCTCTGATGCAAACCTGCTATCTGAAGCTGCCGTAAAAGGGAAACTGGATACGCGTGCTGATGCGACAAAACATCTGGGTGATTTCCGCCAGGTAGTAGAGGGAGTGAATGACACTCTGGATGCAGTGATCGGTCCCTTGAACGTTGCAGCAAAATATGTGGATCGGATATCCAAGGGTGACATTCCTCCAAAGATCACCGATTCGTATAATGGTGATTTCAATGAGATCAAAAATAACCTGAATACGTGCATTGACGCAGTGAATCAGCTGGTCTCTGATGCAAAAATTCTGTCTGATGCTGCGGTGAAAGGAGCTCTTGATACCCGCGCTGACGCGACAAAACATCTGGGTGACTTCAGACGGGTGGTTGAAGGAGTGAATGATACGCTGGATGCAGTGATTGGTCCTTTGAATGTAGCTGCTGAGTATGTGGATCGGATATCCAAAGGTGACATCCCCTCAAAAATTACTGATACCTATAATGGCGATTTCAACGAGATCAAAAATAATCTGAATACCTGTATTGATGCGGTGAACTTCCTTGTTTCTGATGCAAATCTTCTCTCTGACGCTGCAATAAAAGGGAAACTGGATACGCGTGCAGATGCCTCAAAGCATCAGGGTGATTTCCGCAAGGTTGTTGAAGGGGTAAATGCAACTCTTGACTCTGTTATTGGTCCTTTGAATGTGGCAGCTGAGTATGTGGACCGCATAGCGAAGGGCGATATTCCTCCGAAGATTACCGATTCGTACAATGGCGACTTCAATGAGATCAAGAATAACCTGAATACCTGTATAGATGCAGTGAACCAACTGGTCTCTGATGCAAAAATTCTGTCTGATGCAGCGATAAAAGGTGCTCTTGATACCCGTGCTGACGCGACAAAGCATCTGGGTGACTTCAGACGGGTTGTTGAAGGAGTCAATGATACGCTGGATGCAGTGATTGGTCCTCTGAATGTAGCTGCTGAGTATGTGGATAGGATATCCAAGGGTGACATTCCCTCAAAAATCACTGATACCTATAATGGCGATTTCAACGAGATCAAAAATAATCTGAATACCTGTATTGATGCGGTAAACCTCCTGGTCTCTGATGCAAATCTTCTCTCTGACGCTGCAGTAAAAGGGAAACTAGATACGCGTGCTGATGCCTCAAAGCATCAGGGTGATTTCCGCCAGGTTGTTGAAGGGGTAAATGCAACCCTGGACTCTGTAATTGGTCCTTTGAATGTTGCTGCTGAGTATGTGGACCGTATTGCAAAAGGCGACATTCCGCCAAAGATCACTGATTCGTACAATGGTGATTTCAATGAGATCAAGAATAACCTGA
>CAZUXC010000009.1:147560-173138 GCA_964624045.1 uncultured Methanospirillum sp.
TTCACCAGGGTGATTTCAAGAAGATCGTGGACGGTGTCAATTCCACTCTGGACTCTGTAATTGGTCCGTTGAATGTGGCTGCTGAGTATGTGGACCGCATTGCGAAGGGCGACATTCCTCCAAAGATCACTGATTCGTACAATGGTGATTTCAATGAGATCAAGAATAACCTGAATACGTGCATTGACGCCGTGAACCTGCTGGTTGCTGATGCGGCTATGCTTACCGATGCAGCGGTGAAGGGTGCTCTTGATACTCGTGCTGATGCTTCCCTTCACCAGGGTGATTTCAAGAAGATCGTGGACGGTGTCAATTCCACTCTGGACTCAGTTATTGGTCCGTTGAATGTGGCAGCTGAGTATGTTGACCGCATTGCGAAGGGCGACATTCCTCCGAAGATTACTGATTCGTACAACGGCGACTTCAACGAGATCAAAAATAACCTGAATACGTGCATTGACGCAGTAAATCTGCTGGTTTCCGATGCGGCTATGCTTACTGATGCTGCGGTGAAAGGTGCTCTTGATACGCGTGCTGATGCTTCCCGTCATCAGGGAGATTTCAAGAAGATCGTGGATGGTGTCAATTCCACTCTTGATTCCGTGATTGGTCCTTTGAATGTGGCTGCTGAGTATGTAGATCGTATCGCAAAGGGTGACATTCCTATGAAGATCACCGATTCGTATAATGGTGATTTCAATGAGATCAAGAATAACCTGAATACGTGTATTGATGCGGTAAATCTGCTGGTTGCAGATGCTGCGATGCTTACTGATGCTGCGTTGAAAGGAAAACTCGCTACCCGGGCTGACTCAACAAAGCATCAGGGTGATTTCAAGAAAATCGTTGATGGTGTCAATTCCACTCTTGATTCTGTGATTGGTCCTTTGAATGTGGCTGCTGAGTATGTGGATCGGATTTCAAAAGGTGACATTCCTTCGAAGATTACTGACTCCTATAATGGCGATTTTAACCAGATCAAAAATAATCTGAACACCTGCATTGATGCAGTGAACCTTTTGGTTGCTGATGCAGAAATGCTATCAATTGCTGCTATTGAAGGCAGACTGGACACCCGTGCCGATGCTTCCCGACACCAGGGCGATTTCCGTAAGATCGTGGACGGTGTTAATAAGACCCTTGATGCTGTTATTAACCCCCTGAAAGAAGCCATGCGGATGGCTGATGAGTTTTCTCGTGCGAATTTCTCTGCCCGGGTAGATGAGAATCTCAAAGTATCCGGAGATTACATCCAGTTTAAGAATTCCCTGAACAATATTGGCATCCAGATTCTCTCTGCTATCAATGAGATCCGAAGGGTTGCAGATGAATATGCACATGGTAACTTTGCAGCAGAATTTGACCGGACTTTGCATATAACCGGAGATCTGGCTACGGTCCGGGATGCAATTGATCTGATCAGCACGGATGTCTCCAAAGTACTTACGGTAGTTACCCGCGAGATTACGGGGCTCTCCAAACAGTCCGAATCTGCAAGTACGGGAGTTGGTGATGTTGCCCGTGGTGCAGAAATGATTGCACGCAACTCTGAACAGACGAAAATAAATGCCGAACGGAGTGAAGATGGTATCAGTCAGGTACTCCAGACGATGGAAGACCTTACGAGAACCATTTCTGATGTGTCTTCTAATGCTGATAGGGTAGCAGATCGAAGTAAAGAGGCGAATGAGCTGGCAAAGAAAGGTATTGGCTTTGCCGGGCGGGCAGATCAGGGTATGCAGAGTATCACGAAAACCAGTGAACAAGTTGACTCAATCATAACAGAAATCCGCTCTCAGATGAATGAGATCGGAAAGATTGTCGACCTGATCTCTGACCTTGCCAACCAAACAAACCTGCTCTCACTGAATGCAGCGATTGAGGCAGCCCGGGCCGGAGATGCCGGGAAGGGCTTTGCTGTTGTTGCTGCAGAAGTCAAGTCCCTTGCGCAGAGATCCCGTCAGTCTGCCGAACACATTGCCGATATGATCAGCGGTCTGCAGACGAAGAGTGATGCTGCATCATCTGCTATGTCTCAGGCAGGAAAAGCGGTCGCAGATGGAGGCGTTGCTTTAACTGATACCCTTACCATCTTTAATCAGCTCGGTGCAGCTGTTGAGGATATCACCACAAACATGGAGATGGTGGCAAGTGCCACGGAAGAACAGGCTGCTTCGTTTGAGGAAATAACTGCGAGTGTCAATGAGATGAGTCTTCTTGTAAAAGAAACATCCAAAGATGCATTGAACTCTTCGGCAACCAGTGAAGAGGCACTTGCTATGGTGGATCAGATCACTGAAGTTATCACCCAGATCAATGAAGCCGTAGGGACAATCAATAGGGAAATGGGAAGATTTAGTTTCAAAAATGCGATCTGATTCCCGATATCCCGGAATGAGATCCCTCTTTTTTTGTAGCCTGTTCAGCCCTGTTCCTGACGCAGTTTTTCAGACAGGTATCTTCCAATCCATCCGGTTCCATCTGCTGAAGGGTGTACTTCGATAAACCGGTCAAGGGTTTCTATTGGAAGGTGGCAGTTCATGAGCAGGGCATGGTACGCTGCAACTACTGATGCATACGGTGATGCTTCGCACATAGCCTGCATTGCATGAGTATCTGGATTCACTGTCAGGGATGCCCGACCGGTTGCCCTGTCAGGTACTGCCCAGAAGGTTCCCGGTCCGGCAGGAGATGGGATGGTCACTTTCACTCCGTCATGCATCTGCTCTCCACAATAAGCAAGATCGTTACGCAGTTTAATCGCCTGTGGGACAACAGATGGATGCGCTTCAGGCTCCAGACCCAGAATTACCTCTGCTGCACATCTGCCCTGCCATCGTGCGACCGGGGTCAGCCATGAACTCCCGGTAACATCACCTACCGCATACACTCCGGGCACTTCGGTTTCCATATGGCCGTTGACCCTGATGTATCCGTCTGCATCGAGTGGAATTCCGGAAATTCCTGCGGTTTCAGCAGATGTACCAGCTGCGATGAGTACAGCGTCTGCTCCTACCACCTCATCCCCTTCAGAAGAGGTGAACTCTACTCCGGCAACTGCGTTATCACCAGTTATCCTGGTAACAGTCACCTGTTCCCTGATATCAGCCCGGTGAAGATCCCTCCTTGCCTCTTGAATGAGGGTGTCCGGGAATTCCCTGAGCAGAGAACTTCTGACCAGAATGGTTACTGAAGATCCCAAAGTTGAATAGATATACGCAATCTCTGCAGCAATCGCACCACCCCCGATAATAACCAGGCGAGCTGGGAGAGTCTCCATTGAGAATATTGAATGAGCAGTATACACTCCGGGGAGGTGAATCCCGGGTAAGGAAGGTTTTTTGGGACTGGTACCGGTGGCTAGTATAAGTGCATCAGGGAAGAAATCCTCTCTGTTAATAGAGACTGATCTTCCTGTAACTGTCGCATTTCCATAGATGACCTTAACTCCTGCCTCTCTTGTCTCTTCATCAATGACCCGGGAGATAGTCTCAACGATCCCACGCATCCGAGAGATTAAAGCGGAATAATGTACCGGGGGAATCTCTGGAATAATCCCAGATCGATGAAGAGTTCCCAGATGCTCAAAGGTCCGTGCAACATCATTCAGGGCACAGATGATCATGCACCCCTGATGCAGACACTGCCCTCCCAGACCCTCCTTTCTCTTCTCTACAAGAACCACCTGCTTTCCGGATTTTGCCAGACGCATTGCGGCATACCTTCCGGCAGGTCCGCCACCGATCACCATGATCATAGATGTGTGGTTAATCTTTCAGAGGGATAACTTCTGTTCAGAGTTGAAGAAGGTCAAAAAAGGAGTTCAGGAGAATTCCAAAGGGTCTTCTGCTTTTACCAGGGTAATATCTACAATCCCGTTCAGTAACCGAAATGAACAGGAGTCAGGGATGACCCTGAATGCCAGGGCAATTGGAGCACGGGATGACCCGGCAGTGATGAATACCGTTTCCTCTGAAAAGTCGATGACTGGAAGTGTAGAGAGAGATGACGGGAGTGCCACGGTCAGATACGCCACATCTCCCGCATCAATAATCTCATATGCTACCTCGAAGGGTTTTCGGATTGGAATCTCCTGATCCAGGGGGATGCCGCCGGTGATGATGGCGCATCCGATGATATGCGTGTTATCTTGTTGCCTGTCCTGCGGGCTGCGCATATTCTGTTCGAGACCAGCGACCTGTTCGATTAACCGTGCAAGATTTCGGAGCAGGTCATCATACGGGTTGTTCTGCATAATTTCCTCTGAGTCGGACGTTCGAACCTGTCCTACATGCGATTCCCTGTTCAACAAGCGTTTCTATTGCTTCCTGAACCTCTGGTATTGATAAATCGGTCAGATGAGCAACTTCTTCTATGGTTCGTGCGCCATGAGCAAGTGCCACCGCGACCATAAGTCCGGTATCTCCGCTTCCGGCAAGATGTCCCTGTCTGAGCACCTCACCAATCTGCTGATCGATCTCCCGTTCAAGTTCCTCCAGCCGTTCGGCCATCTGCTGGCGTGACGATATCATCTGCCAGAGTTTGAGCAGAGAAATGATGAACTTCTGATCATCACTCAGCACCAGCGGAACCAGACCCTGCTGTTGCCGGTCGAGATGTACCTGGATATTGATATCATGCGCCAGATAGTAATACTTCCTCCTCTTTTCATCGTGTCTGAAAGATAAAATCTCTGCAGCTTCCAGCATCTGCAGATGATCAATAACCGCTTTGGGCGAGATCACCAGGCGCTCTGATATTTCCGTGACAAAACAGGGTTTATCCCGCAGTAGTGCAATGATACGTCTTCGGTTGCGGTTTCCCAGGATATCCAGCAGTTGGGATAATTCTGCCTGTTCGTCTCTCACTAACGTATAGTTAGTGCATACATGGTAAAAAAGATATGGTGATTATCAGATCCGGTAATTCGGCGCTTCATCAGTGATGGTGATATTGTGGGGGTGGCTCTCGAGATACCCTGCCTGAGTTATCCGGATGAACCGGGTCCTGGTGTGCATATCATGGATGGTTGCAGATCCGGTATACCCCATTGCGGATTTCAACCCACCAATCATCTGATAGATGACATCCTGAACCGGACCCACATATGGGGTGACACCTTCTACTCCTTCTGGTACAAATTTCGTCTTGCCGATCTCTTTCTTCTGGAAATACCGGTCACTAGAGACTCCGCTGCTCATTACTCCAAGAGATCCCATCCCACGGTACTGTTTATATTTTCGTCCCTGAATGGTGACGAGAGAGCCGGGAGCTTCATCAGTTCCGGCAAACATGTTCCCCATCATCACCGAATCTGCTCCTGCAGCAATCGCTTTTGCAACATCACCACTATACCTGATTCCTCCATCAGCAATGACCGGAACATCAGCAGGACTTGCGATCTCTGCAACCTGAGCGATTGCGGTAATCTGGGGGACACCCACTCCGGCTACAACGCGGGTAGTGCAGATTGAGCCGGGTCCGATTCCTACTTTGAGGCCGTCGACCGAGTCAACAAGAGCTTCTGCTGCTGCCCTGGTTGCGATGTTTCCTGCAACCACATCACAGGAGAGGCTTGCTTTAATCTCTTTAACTCCCCGGACAACGTTGAGATTATGTCCATGAGCACAGTCCACCACAATTGCATCAGCACCCGCTTCTGCAAGGAGCATGGCACGATCATGATCAAATGGGCCGACCGAAGCTGCTACCCGAAGGTTACCGCTCGTGTCACGGACTGCTCCCGGGTACTGGCTTTTCTCCAGCAACTCCTGCATGGAGATTATTCCGATTAACTGCTTATCTTTTCCAATAACCGGAAGCCGTTCAACCTTCCGGGAATACATCAGATCAAATGCTTCGTCAAGCGTGATCTCTTCACTTGCCACAAGGGGCTCATGGGTCATGATAGAAGATACTTTATCTGCTCCCCTTCTCCCTGAAATTGCCCGGATATCCCGCTTACTGACAATACCGATGACCTTTCCATGATCAATGACTGGGACACCTCCAATTCCATGGATGGTCATCAGCCGTTCTACTTCGGTGACGGTGACATCAGGTCCGACTGTCAGCACATCACGTTCAATGATCTCTGCCTCTCGTTTGACTGCTCTTACTTCTTCAACTTCCTGCTCAGCAGTCATGTTCCGATGAATGACTGATATCCCTCCAGCCCTTGCCAGGGCGATTGCCATGGTGGAGGTACTGACGGTATCCATCGCGGCACTGACGAGGGGAATATTCAGGGAGATATTCCGGGAAAATCTGCTCAGAACAGAAGCCTGGTTTGGTTCGATTTCAGAGGCTGCAGGTTCGAGGAGAACATCATCAAAGGTGAGTCCTTTCGGTGCTGCAAGTTTCTCCAGAAACATATTAGTGCACCATGCTGACCGCTTTCATGACCAATTCTTCTCTGACCATATCTCTCCGGTTTCCACCACATACCATCCCTCTTACTCCGATGATATCAGGATTAATACGCTTGAGGGTGTCTACATCCTCAAATTTCAGGGAACCTGCGATAGCGGTTTTTACTCCGAGATCACGATTCATTGAGGTAAAACGGGTTAAGTCTCCCTCATTCATAAACTCAAAAGTGGATTTCCCGTCCTTTATTCCGGTGTCCACCATCGTAATATCTGCTCCGGCCTTTGCTGCTACCGGAACGAGATCATACGGGGATATTGTGTTTAAACGTTCCCAGTCTGAATAGGCAGCAATGACCACATATTTTTCCGGGTATGGATCTTTTACTGCTCTGACCACTGCCCGGATTACGTCTCCCGCCTCTTCTGCTCCCTCAAACATCAGCCCAATCTTAATATAATCTGCTCCGGCTGCTGCTGCGCCAAGGGCAGTAAGAGCTGCTCCACCGGGTTTATACTCAAAGTCCCCGATGGCTGCACTGACTGGTTTATGGGTGAGGTCTTTGATCGCTCGTATTATCCAGGGAAAAGAAGCGCCGAGCGATCCCTCTTCAGGGCGTTTTACGTCAACAATATCGGCAGCAAGGGCCATTTTTGCCTCTTCTATGCTTGCCGGGCTGACTAATAACTGCATACATTTTATGCAACTGGTATCTAAATAGTGATTACGTTTGATTATGGACCTTATCCTTGCAGCAGACCTGAAAGGTGGAGATATTGTACACGGCAGGAGCGGGAATAGAGACAATTACCTGCCTGTAGTCTCCCCTTTTGCTACGAGTTCAAAACCGGCACAATACCTGCAGGATATACGGCCGCGGTATCTGTATGTCGCTGATCTGGATCGGATCACCGGAGTTGGGAGCCATGATCCCATCATAGCAGACCTGGCTACCCTGGTTGATGTCATCCTTCTGGATCGGGGGTGCCTGGGTCCAAAGGATCTTCTTGTTCACCCTGGCGTGATCAATGTGATTGGCACGGAAACCTGTGGCAATGAGTTAGAGCAGTTTTCCGGAGGATATCTTTCCATTGATATGAAAAATGGCCGTGTTCTCCCTGATGGACAGGATCCGGTTGAGGTGTTGACCCGGGCAGCCGGTTGTGCGTTTGATGGGTGTATTCTCCTTGATATTGGCGGAGTGGGGACGCAAAAGGGATTACATATTGACTTTTTAAGGATGTGTCGTGCTGCATATCCTCATCGGCTCCTTTGGGGAGGGGGTGTCGCCAGTATGGAGGATCTCTACCTGCTGAAGGATAGTGGATTTGATGGAGCAATCATCGCTACGGCCCTTCATGCTGGAGCAGTTCCCATTGAATTGATCCGGGAGGGCACTCTATGCTAGTTACACTTGAGGGGATAGATGGATCAGGGAAGAGTAGTCTACATACCGCACTTGGCTCCCGGCTTGCAGATATCTCTCCGATCATGACGCGGGAACCGGGCGCTACATGGATTGGCGATCAGGTCCGCAGGGCAATTGCGGAGCAGAGTGACCCTATTGCTGAAGCGCTGTTATTTGTTGCCGATCATGCGGCCCATCTCCGTGAAGTTGTCCGTCCCGCTCTTGCCGAAGGGAAGGTGGTGATATCGGACCGGTACATTGACAGCAGGTTTGCCTACCAGGAAGTCACCCTTGATGGGATACTCCCGGATCCGATCCGGTGGCTCCAGGAGGTACATCATGGGTGGACGGTGATTCCGGATCTCACTTTCCTGCTTGTCCTCCCAATTGCAACTGCCCTCTCCCGTACGAAAAAGAGGGAAGTGAATGAACACTTTGAGAAATTCTCCGTTCTTGAGCGTGTCCAGAATGCATATCTGCGCCGTGCGGAAGAAGAGCCTGGCCGGTTTGTTCTTGTTGATGCAACTCTTCAGGAAGAGGTTATTCAGACATTTGTAGAAGAAGAGATAAGGCGAAGGATCCGGAAGTCCCGGTGATCTTTTTATTTTTGCCCTTCTCTTTTATCAGACCTCGATTTTCCGAAATACTCTGACACATATCGCTCCAAGAAACAGGGTCAGGGTTGTCAGGATGATGAACTGGAGAGCGGGAAATACTCCTGTTTGCATCAGACGGATTCCATCGATAGCAAAGCTTAACGGATTCATCGCGGCCGGGATGCGCATCCATTCCGGCATGGCACTATATGGCATCATAGAAGTTGAAGTAAAAAATACCGGCATTGAGATCATTGCATAGAGAGCAGCATAACTGTCGTGCTCATCTACATACAACGCAAGCGTAGTAGCGAATGTTGAAAGCAACGTTCCGAATATGATAAGAATCAGGTATGTTCCTGCGAGTTGTATCGGAGTATACACTTTCGCTCCAAGGAGGAAAGCCATAAAGAGAATAATGGTAGTCTGAATCAACCCCCGGATCATGATGACTAGAATTTTTCCAAACAGGATGCTCTCCCGGGGGGTCGGCAGGGCCAGGAATTTATTAAAAAATCCAAGGGTCCGATCCAGGATGATTAAGGATCCCCCTCCAAGCGACGCATTCAGAGTGGTCATTGCCAGCACTCCGGGGGTAACAAAATCGAGATAATTGTCGGTGAACCGTATTGGAAGAGCAAGCCCTACAAAGATAAGCCATGCCGCCGGGATCATCATTGCTGACAAAAATCCCCATTTTGCCCGGTACCATCTGATAAGATCTCTTTTACAATAGACAAGGATAGCGTTCATCATCGCCTCCCCATCTTGTTTCTGAATGAACTCAGGTTGAAGGGACCCTTGTCTTCTTCTGTGCCTACCAGGTGAAGGAAAACATCATCCAGGGATGGTGAGCGAACAGACATTGCGGTCACATTCATCCCCAGACCCGTCAGAACATCTTTGATTATCGGGATAGCGGATGCCCCGTCCTTTGCATGGAAGGTGTACTCTTCTCCTTCGTGAAATGCAAAGACAACTCCGGGTATGGGCATATTCTCAAACTTTCCTGTTGCAGTAACAGAAACCACATTATGAGAAATTTGATTTTTCAGGTTTTGTGGAGTATCAATCGCCCGGATTTCTCCTCTATCTAGAATTGCCACCCGGTCGCAGTACCTGTCTGCCTCATCCATATAGTGGGTGGTCACGAGGATGCACATCCCGGCATCCCGGAGAACCCTGATATGCTCCCAGATCTTTTTTCTTGCGGCAACATCAAGACCTACTGTAGGTTCATCCAAAAAGAGGACCCGGGGGTTGTGGACCAACGCCTGGGCAAGTTCAAGCCTCCTTCTCATCCCTCCGGAATACACCTTCGCATATTCATCGGCTCTCTCTATCAGATCCAGAATCTGCAGTGCCTCTTCTGTTTTCCTTGCTGGTTCTGAAACGCCATAGAGCTCGGCATACATCATCACATTCTCCCTGCCGGTGAGCCGGGTATCTACTGCCATATCCTGGGGAACATAACTGATCATGCCTCTGACTTGGTCAGGGTATTTCCAGATATCATATCCGCAGATCTCTCCAGTTCCTGATGAAGGGGTGAGAAGCGTGGTTAGCATGAGAACGGTTGTAGTTTTTCCCGACCCATTTGGACCAAGAATCCCGAATATCTCATCCCTTATGACGAGGTTCATGTTCTTAACTGCACAGAGGGAGCCAAAATGGCGGGTAAGACCTCTGGTTACTATCCGGGGTGAATCGCTCATGGAAAACTCCTGATGTATGAGTTATAGGATGAGGCTGGGTAATAGATGATCAAATCAGCGGAAGAGATCCCTGTTACATGGTAATCAATGGGAATAATCCATGTTTTGAATGTCCGAGAAAAAAACAGAATTCCCGTTCGTGAATGCTTTTCGCTGCGAAAAATATGGATGATAAAAGAAAATGCCCCAGCCCGGCATTAGAACATAAGTATAATGCCTTATGGAATTAATTAATATATGTGGTTATAAAAAGCCCTAATCAGCGTTTTTATCGATCAGATGAGCAATATCGGCAACAAATAGAAAAGACATTAGCCCGGAAAATTAAGGCGTCTGAAATTACGTATTCCGATGAACAGATCATACGTGCTTTCATAGCTGAGCTCAGAGCAACCAGTGGGATCAGTGATGTGAGGGCTGCTAAGTTATGTAGTAATATCTCTGGGTTGAGACGATGGACTCCACCATTCAATGAGATGACTACCCCTGACGTGTATCTCGCTGCAGATAAGATCAGAAATGCAGGATTTAAGAAAAACTCAGAGGCAGACATCATCCGGGCATTAAAGCGGATATGTTTGTGGGTATGTGAGAATGGAAAAGCTGATCCTGGATTACAGGTAGAAAAAGTCCGGCTTATCAAGACACCTGGGTATGATTCTGCTACCAAAGATGCAACGGATCTTCTCACTCCTGAACAAGTGATGAACATGATTACCCATGCTGGAAACCTTCGCAACCAGGCTATCATTTCAACACTGTATGAAGGGGGGTTCAGAATCGGAGAAATCGGAAATTTGCAATGGTATCAGTTGAAGTTTCATGATGAACATGCTACCATAAGCACTGACTTCAAGACAGGGAAACAGAGGGCAATTCCTCTGTATAATAGTCTCGGGTATTTGAAGAGCTGGATGAATCAATATCCCGGGGACCCTAGCGCGCAAGACTCTTTTGTGTTCGTTGCTCGTGGTACTGAACCCTTTACATATGACGGATTGCGTAAAGTAATCCAGCGTGCGGCTGACAAGGCAGGAGTAACCAAAAAGATCACTCCTCATACTTTTCGGCACAGTAGGATCACTCATTTGATAAAAGAAGGCTGGAAAGAATCAGTTATAAAAAAAATGATGTGGGGATCAGTAGAGTCTGATATGTTTAAAACCTACCTCCATCTATGCGAGGATGATGTTGCGGATGAAGCTGCTGAACGTATGGGAGTTAAGAGAAGGGGACGGCCAACAAATGCGAGTAAAAAGCTCGAGCCGATACAATGTATGAGTTGTGGGACTGTTAATCCATTCAATCATCGTTTCTGTAGCGCATGCGGGACTCCATTGACTCCAGAGGCTGGGGAGAGGATGAAATTCATAACCCAAACCGGGGAAAGTGATCCAAGGTTTAAGATAGCTAAAGAAGCAGCTGAAAAGGCTCTCATGGAAATGATGATCTGATTTCTCCTTCTCTTTTTCTGAGACATTGACCTATATCCAGATCTTCGAAAAATCAGTATTAGATCGTCAAATACTAAAAAAAAGAGTTGGGTGTGTGTCCTCTGTATGTGGTACATCTGGTACATATGTTCCACTGAAGGCACTAAGAGATCCCACTCAACAATTAATTCACACACCTTTGAGCTGCTATCTCAAGTCCAGTTCTATGTTTTTTCGATTCCGTTTCGTATTTTTTGTGTTAAACTCTCCCAATCTATACTTTTGAGAGAGGATTTTATAATTTCTGGCGTATATTTCGATATACCTGATACTAATTCAATAGACGACAGAACGCCACAGATTGCATAATTCTGAAAAATTTTGGTAAATATTTCATTGGAGTTAAAAATTGTGTGTATTTTATCGAGTACTTCAACTGAATATTCAGAATTTAATATTCCTTGATACAAGGTCTCTGCAATATGAATGGTGAATATTAAATACAGGTCTTCAAAAGTGTTATAATTTAGATTAAAAATCCCAAGTTCCCCTAATTGTGATTCATATTCTGTTATGGCCTCATTTATCAGGTTTCCACTATTGATATACGAAATATTATCTGTTGAGTTATTTACAATTTTGAGCAATATCGTAATTTCATGGGTTAATCCTTGATTAACTTGAGAGTTAAGATAACTAGAGATTAAAGTTAATAGTTCATGAAAATCCGCATAAGTGTGTATGGCTTTAATACATTCTGTAACTGCACTTGGTTGTTTAATATCCGAAGCGAGAATAGAAAAATAGGCACAAAAACCAAGAAAATTTAAGCTGTATTCAGTTTTTTTTCCTGATTTTTCACTTGTAGTAATTTGTAATTCAATTAAATTGGACGAATGTAATTTTTTAACCGATTTATGAATTACATTGTATGATTTTTCAATTGATTGTTGAATCTCATATGGAGATACTGACGAAATCGACCCTCCTATTTGCTTTAATACAGATATATCCGTTTCATTTAGTTGATAATACCATGGAACTGTCCCTCTCATCATAGATACTATCTTCTACATTTGGAGGTATATGGTATAATCTATATATCTATACACATAGATACTATCTTGTATGGTGGTGTACTTCACCCGAGATGGAAAGGCCATCTCTCAAATTTGTGTTAGCGTAGATAAAACGTTAAAAGACGCTGCAAAAGAGCGAAAAATTAACTTTTCTGCTCTCCTGACTCGTGCAATACGGGCTGAACTTGAAGACCAAATTTAAGGGTGACCATAGTATGCAGATAAATGATGAGTTTTTTATTCCTCCACCTCTGGAATTAACTCGAGAAGAATTGCAACACATCCCAGACCCTATTGTGCGAATGCTCGCTGAAGATTATGTTCGTCGGGGATTCTGGAAAATTGTATGATGTGGTGCTTAAAACATGGCTTTTTATACTGCAATCAAGACCGATAGACGACAAAAATGAGAATCATTACGACAGCTGCTGGAACCCAAGAGGTTCACACAAGCATAACAGTGCGTCTTGACCTTCACGAGAAAGCTAAGGAATTGAAAATCTCTCTTAGAACAGTTTTAGAAAATGCGTTAATTAATGAGATAATTCGGAAAACGACGTGATTCAATGATTAATACGCAATTTAAGCCCTTGCATGATGTGGGTGCATCAACAAGGACTATTATTTCACCTCTATCCAAAAGGCAATTTATATTTGATGTTTATCTGGATAAAACTATCTTTCTTCAAATATTGTCGGTTTTCGAAAATCAACCGATCTTTGACCCTCTGTATAACTCTTATAATGGAGGGAATGAATGTCTTGCCTGATAATCGATAAGGTAACTGACATCAGGTCTGATCTGCTCCCTGAACTTGAAATTAGATTCGGGGAAGTACCCTCTAGAGTTGAGAAGAATAGAATTTACTTTAATTTTAGAACAGAAGAACATGCCATCTGTGGACAAGCATCTATAGGTGAGTATGTAAAATCCAGGGATATCCCTGGTCGGGTAGCATGTGATTCATACAGGACTGTAATCCTGGTAATTGGAGAAGTTGATGACTGACTCATCGTTCTTCTCCCCTCTCCCTTGGCAATTGCAGAGGGATGATTTATTTTTTGTATTGATTCCTCGAGGAGAGAAGGGGCCGAGATTACCCGGTTGGAACAGAACGGAAATGGGACTTCGTGGACAAGATCCTCGGTTGTTTCAACATATCAGAGATGGTGGCAACTATGGCTATTATCCAACTCCTGGATCTTCTCTTCTATCATTGGATGTCGATGATGCTGATTCGTTCCATCGAGCAGGTGGTGCTGATCTAGTTTGGAATACTTATAGGTACTCAGCATGGCCAGACGACCGGCATAAATATAGGGCAATAGTAACGTGCCCTGATATCCCTTTGGAATGGCAAGGCCGCAAAACTTCAATCATGGGAGATAGAAAGACTCCTATTTTTGAACTATTCTTTCCTGCGAACAAAGAGAAGACAGGCGGTCAATGTGTAGGTCCTGGCTGCACTCATCCAAATGGAAACCTCTATGCCCCTTTTGATCCAGATGCAGATATTTTAAGCGTTTCATGGATGGATATCTGGAATATTGTTCAAACTCTTAACCCAGCGACCATTCCAACAACAATCCCTGAGTCCATAATTAAGGTTCGGTCCCCTGGAATTAGCAAGACTTTAGCAGAAAGATATGGATTATCTGTTCGTGATCACTACCCCGATAATCCTAGGATTTGTGGGGATGAAGTTAGAGGGTCTCACCCGATTCATGGTTCGTCAACTGGGGAAAATATTGCTTTGAATCCTGGAAAAGGAACTTTTTATTGCTTTCGATGTCAGAGGGGTGGTGATGCCGCCATCTGGGATGCGATCAACCGGGGAGTCATCCGGTGTGATGAATCATATGATCACGAGGCCCTGAAAAGACATGCGGAAATCCTTGATCATGAACGGCCTGATGTCCGGTTTCTTGAACGTGTTGAATGGAAACGAAACAAAAAGACACGGGGAAAACGATGAGTGGTGCGACAGTCAATTCCCCCATATTTACTGATAAGTCCCTCGAAGCGCTGCGTATGGCTGGGGGCAGGTCTTTAGCGAAGGTAAAGGAGTCTGGTGCATATCTCATAAAAAGAGAACCTGATAATGATAGGAATCAGGATCATGAATTTTGGGATATTGCAGTGTATTCTCTCCAAAAAGGGAAGAAACCTGAGGATTTAATATCCCTACTTTCCGCCCGAAACAAGAAACTAGGGCCAGAACAGAAATTATCCTATGAAAAATTACAGGATATTAAGGAATCTGCATATACCTTTATCAGTACATCAAAATTATTAGACCCTCCTCCGGAGTCTGAAGAAGAGGAACAAATAAGGCATCACCCTTTTTTTGAGAAAGATGGGAAACTGTTCCTCACTTGTATAACCCCTAATGAATGTTTCAGATATGCTCATCTGGAAGAAGGCAAGGTAGTTTTCTCTAATCAAGAACTTGATCCGATGGGTGTGATTACTAACCCTCCTGAATTGCCTGTTCATCAAGATCGGGGAACCACAGTGTTAGTAGTGGGTCTCCCTAAAACCGATCTTCTCGCTAATGTATCAGTGGTATCACCTGCTGATCTTTACTCTCGAATGCGAAATCACTTCTATAAATACACCGATGCTCCGGAGGTAGATTATGAGGTCTTTGTATACTTTTGCCTGTACTCATGGTTTTACTCGAAATGTGGAACTGCACCATACCTACGATTTCTCGGGGATACAGGCAAAGGGAAAAGCAGATTTTTGAAGGTTGTCAGCGATTTGTGTTTTTATCCCATTAAAGCATCAGGCTCCTCTTCTCTGAGTGGGATAATGAGGTTCAAAGAGCGGTGGATGGGGACACTGCATATAGACGAGAGTGACTTAAAAGGTGATCAAGCAGATCCACTGATAAAATACCTCAATTTAGGATTTGAGCGAGATAATTTCTTCATTCTTACTGATAAGAATGATGTCGGAAAATCTCACATCTTTGATCCTTTTGGACCGAAAACAATTGCCATGCGTCAACCTTTTCGTGATGTCGCAACAGAAGGACGATGTCTCTCTTTCTCCCCTGATGAAACAACCCGTGCTGACATTCCTTCTGAGCTTCCAGCTGTATATTACGATGAGGTAGACGAATTAAGAGCCATAATCACCCGGTTTACTCTGGAACATTGGGGGGATGTAGATGAATCCTGCATGTTTTCTTGTTCCGGTATTGATCTTGAACCCAGATTAAAGCAAATGGCCCGGCCTTTATCGATTATCCTTAAATTATTCCCTGATGGTGAGGAAAGGTTCAAAAATTACCTCTATGTTAGGCAAAAGGAGATCAAACAGACAAGAGCCGAGAGTTGGGAAGGAGGGATGTTCAACTATGTCCTTCAACTTGCGTTAGGTGAGGAAGACCTGATGAGTGATCCTGAATTTGGTCGTTATTATTATGGGGGCAAAATTCAGGCAGTCCTTCCAAAAATGATTGCAGAGTCCTTAAAAATAAGCCCAAAAGCGGTTACCCGTGCATTAGAAGGAATCGGGATGGAAGTACGGCAGCGACGAGTAACGGTTACTTCAAAAGAGGGTACATCTTCAAAAAAGGTTCGCCCTTTAATGGTCCCAAATAAACAGAAATGGAATGAGATAATTCAACGTTACTATTTGAGTGAGGCTAATGAAAACGAGTTACTCTGTCCTGATTGTTTGAAAGGGCCGGAATATAACACCCGGCAAAATGGCCTATCAGATTCTGTTACTGAATGTGATTCTCATCCGAATGAAAGTGGAAATGGACCGGTTACGGAACCTGATGATTCTGATCCAGATGGAACACATGTACCAGTTGTACCACATAAAGGGGACACACCCCACGAACTACATGTGTGGCTAACTTATCATGGCATGCCAAAAGATACAACACCTGATAATTTCATCTTGATACCCAATTTAAATGATAATCCTGGACATAAATGCCACTGCAAGGGGTGTGTGGAGCCACAAAGATCTAACCCATTATACTGGAACATAATGCGTCCAGAATATGCAAGGGCTCGGATATGCCAACTACACTACAATGAAATGAAGGTCCTATGGCAACAGGATCGAATTAAGGAGGAAAATAATGAATGAGATTTACAAAGCCCCTGAACCATTGGTTAGTCATTTCATAAGCGGCGGTAACATCCCAATGATGGTTTTCGCAGTGACACTGATAAAGGATGAACAGGACGTTGGTATCGAATCAGCGATTTTCCCGGGATTATTGAAAAATCCTGCTAAATTTGAGCATATACTCTGCCCCGCTGTGAGTGCTGCCACCGAAATTCTAGAATTATGGATGGTTACTCATAGATTGTTTGAATTTATTCAATCCGATCAAAAGGAATTGCCTTTCTTTGATTTGATAGTGAATATATCCATGGATGAGGATGGAGGTATACTACTACTGGCCTCATACACATCTTTGTCTGATTGTGGTTGTAATTTTGTCAAGTCGCTTGAAGATGAACGAGCAAGATTGATGATTCAAGAAATGATCGGCACTGAGTTAGAGAAGTCTCTAAAGAGTTCTGATTGGGTGAATCGAAACACCCATTGAGGTCAAATGGCACGCGAATGTTCAATTTGTGTCCACTCCGAGCGTGAATCCATTGACCGGATGATTGTGTCTCGGGTCAGTAACCGATCCATTCTGGCTCAGTACCCTTCTCTCAGTTTGGGAGCAATTCAAAGACACAAAAAGCATATCCCAAAACATCTGAGCAAGGCTAAGGAAGCTAAAGAGATAACAGAAGCTAGTAATCTGCTAAGTGATCTCGAAAACCTCCGAAATACCGCTCTTGGGTTTCTCGATGAAGCGAAAGCCACGAAGGATCTAAAAGTTGCTTCTGGTCTGATAAGTGCTGCCGTAAAGGTCATTGAAACTTTGGCTGAGGTCAGAGGGGAGATAGACAGGAAGGCCACAGTTAACATAATTTTCTCCCCCGCGTGGATTCAGACCCGAACGGTGATCCTTTCTGCCCTAGATCCATATCCAGAAGCACGTGTTGCAGTAGCTCAAGCCCTCCAGGAGATGACTGAATGATCCGGACAGATCTACGGTATGCCCTTGATCCATGTGCTTTCAGTTCTGAAATCTGCAAAAAAGAACCTGATCCATGGCAACAGACTGTCCTATTATCAAATAAGAAGCTGCTCATGAACTGTACAAGACAGGCAGGAAAAAGTACAGTAGCCGCGATTAAGGCGTTGCATCGGGCAATTTACTACCCTGGTTCAACAATCATAGTGATTTCGAAAACTGAACAGCAATCAAAATTGTTACTCGATAAATTGAAGGCCTTTTATAAACTGGTCCCTAACCAGCCACAGCCAGAGGAAGAAAATAAAACCAGTCTGAAACTAAAAAATGGATCTTGGATTAAAGCTCTCCCTGGTAATCAACCCGATAATGTTAGAGGGTTTTCAGCTGTTGATCTATTGATTGAAGATGAAGCTGCGTTTGTTTATGATCGATTATACTATGCAATTCTCCCCATGTTGGCGGTATCACGAGGAAAATTAATCCTAATGAGTACTCCTAATGGAAAAAGGGGTCACTTTTTTCAAGAATATACTGGAGACGGAGATTGGATAAGGGTAAAAATCCCCTGGCAAGACTGCCCACGGATTTTCCCCTCTGATATTGAAGAGTATAAAAAAAGTATGGGGCAATGGCATTTTAAACAGGAATTTGAATGTGAATTTGGGGAAAATCTTGATAATGTGTTTAGTTTTGATTCGATAATGAAAGCAATGACTGAAGATATTGAACCCTTATATCCGGTTATGTCTGGATTGTCTGATGAAGGGAAACCACTGTATGAAGGGGGGATTCCATGACCTCTTTTATTGGTGTAGATCTGGGTCAAGCTGCAGATCACACTGCTATCTGTGTTCTGCGTACAGGAAAGGAAAATGACGAGATCATACACCTAGAGCGATTATGCATTGGTATGAGTTATCCTGACCAAGTTCGCCGGATATCTAAAATACATCACGATGTTAGGCGACTAGGTGACCAGGTATACCTTATAGTTGATGGTACTGGTGTAGGTAGACCTATTGTGGATCTTATCAGGGAGTCGGGTATCAGTTTAATTTCCGTAACAATTCATGGAGGTGTTGATGTCCGACAGGATGGGGATGATTTTTTCGTACCTAAAAGGGATCTTATATCATCTCTAATTGTCGCTTTGCAAACTGAAAAATTGAAGATTATTCGTTCTCTCCCTGATTCAGAAATTATTATTCATGAGTTATCAAACTTTAAGATGAAAGTAAATATAAAAACCGGTAATGAATCGTTTGAAGCGTTAAGAGAGGGGGATCACGATGATCTAGTTTTAAGTTGCTCCCTAACCTGTTGGTTTTCATCTTGGTTGGCAAATCTCCCAGTCTATGAAACGGTTTGGATTGATGACGAATATGAACATGGGATATCTTCATATTAAGTGATTATATGCAGATATTTTCTCTATTCGATAATCGGGAGCACATAAGCGCAATTTATAATAAATACGGGGAGGCACCGATCCCATTATCTGAAATTCTGAATTCATTAGGTCAGGATGCCTTTAATGACTTAAAAGGGCTCAGATATTTAAGAAAAGCCGGTTATCTTGCAAACTCAGGTACATTTAGTACAAGACGAATGTCAACTCGAGATCGGGTATGCTTTGAATTGACTCCTGTGGGTATTGAGGCACTCAAGATATGTTATTTAATGGATAATTGTCCTCTCTCCTGCAGGAGAAGTAATCCGTCATTTAAAAAATGTAGGCGATGTATCTGCTCTCCACGAATACAACATTTCTGTCTTAATAATGCTTGAATCATATAATTTGTGCCAAATATCTTCGCCAGTTATTGTATTCAAAAAATACGGGAATTATACCGTCACAAGTAAATATCAAAGAAACATAATGCGTTATTCAATGACCAATGTTTTAGTATGGGCATGGAAAGAGTTTTACCGTTGGTTAAGTTCTGATGATATGGGTGAAAAATTTCTTGGATGGGCTATATTACTTATAATTCTCCTTCCAATCCTTGGCATTTTATTCTGGTTTACCCTCACATCGATAATTGGGATGCAATTTATTTAATTATTCATCCCATTTTCTAATTTAATATCCGTGGTGGTGTTATCTTTTTGAATTCTGTTTTGAGAGTTTATTCACAATCCTATAATTTCATATTTTACAAACGTTAGTTTATATTTCTGGATGGATTGTAGTTATACTCAGGTATAACTTTATGTTGGTATGTCTCCAATAAAGTATGACTCTGGGTTATACTATGAAGACTGCCATCAGTATGCCTGATGACTTATACCGGGCTGTTATCGATTACGCGGACGGGAAAAAGTTTAGCACGACCGTTTGCAATTTAATCAGACTTGCTCTCGAACAGGGCAAAAAAGTTGTACTTCCGATTCATACTGAAGTTATACCTCCCGATGTTAGTGCTATTCTATCCAGGATTACCGAGATTGAAAGCGCAGTGAATCAGAATAAAGAAAGCATCCAGGGAGCTTTGCATCAGATTGTAGAGATTCAGAGCAGGGAGAAATATGCCGTTAATGACTTGGATAAATTCGATGAAAGATTCCAATCTCTTGAGTCTAATCTATCATTTACCACAAGCCAGATGACTAACCTCCAGGGTTGGGAGGTCAACTCAATGAAGAATTATGAGGCTCTTCTTCAGCGTGTGGATGATCTCACAAGCAAGGAATCGGCAATCAGTCGGGCATTGCCACATCTGGGGGATATCATTACAGAGATTGATGCCATTAATGTCAGGTTATCCAGGCTGGAAGGGAAAGCACCGGGGAAGTGTTCGCTCGATGCTCTGGCAGATGAAGCAAAAGATGCAGAGGATAGGATAAACGTCGAATTGATAACAAACGCAGTATCTATGCCTGATCAGAGTATGGCCGAAGTAAAACCCGAAGTTATACTTGATGAAAAGATAACTCTGACCGAAGAGATGCGGCTTGCCCTGAAAGAGAAGATAGACGCTCTGAGAAAAAATGGGAAAACTTACGCAGAAATATCCCTGCTCACAGGTATAGGTGAGAGTCCATTAAAAAAACTGGGGAATGGATATCCCGTGAAATTAGTTTCCAAGCGAGGATATGACATTTTGTGCATAAATAGTTGGTGAGTATGAAACAAGGGTTGAACTAAATTGTCTATTGGCTCTAACCTATATAAAGACTAAGTTGGTACGCCTTGTGTAATCCAAAATTGATTTAACCAGAGTTAGTTTTAAATTTCACAACTCGGTGGTAATATTAAACGGAAACCAATACTTTCTATACGAAATTTTTGAGTTGACACATATAGAATCATCGAATAGAGTGAGTTTTTATTCCAATAAATTTGTCTTATCTTCGGATTTTTTATCTATGTCGCGATGATCTAACCCATCCCAAATCATTTCAGCTAAATCTCTTGCCCTCTGGTGAGTCATATATACCCTAGTTCCATCAATAACCATTTTATCCCCTCTTAATACCGGGGGCACTGACAGAAAATCGATTAGAATATCATTATCGCTGACACTTACAACATATGCATTTGAATAAATTGTTGAGATAATATTTTCGGGGGTTTCAAAAAAATCTTTATCTTGCATCACTCTTCACCTTCCCGCCGAAATTTTGATATGATGAAGTTTGATATCCGATCTTCTTGTATGATTGTATTTCTATCATCGACTTTTGTTCATATTGACTATTTCCCAGAGGATGAATGGGTAATACTACATCACATAGGGCATGTAGATATTTTAGGCCTAGTTTGGTAGGTCTGTAAAAGGTAGCTCGGTTATCAATAAAGCTTTCATGATCTTTAGCATATTTTTTTACTAAACCTCCTCCCACTAATGCTTTAAGCACTGGTGTTATGTCATTTGGGTTAGCATCAAATTCCCTTTGGATTTCATTAAATCTTTTTTCACCATTTGTCACCAAAAATAAAAACAGGGCCCATCTTGGGTCCGTAGTTAATGCTCTGGCTGGAATCTTTATTTCCAAAGGTACCATATTTGCATATTGTTTTACTTTCTCTTGATCCATTTCATTGCACCTGGTTGCATTAGTCTGAAATAACTATGTTTCTCTATATCTAAAATATTAGTTATACTTTCCTAACTCTCCGGCGATATTTATCTATTATCCGAAGTATAAATTTTAATGTGCATTATCCACGATTGCCTGCATTTACTAAATTAAAAAATGGTATAAATGTGGGCATTTTTGGATCTTATATAAAACCGTATAAATCAGAGTTAAAAATTTTACGTGATTTTTTAAGAGAGAATGGTTATGATGCAAAAATTGCACAAGATCTTCCTGAAATATGTGATGATGACGGTAAGCCAAATCGATGGTTACAAAGTAAACAATTAATTGATTTTAGCACGATTCACATTTTTATTTTTCATTTCGAAAAAGATGACGACCCTGCAAATTTAATGCAAATGGTTTCGATTGAACTTGCTTTAACTGAAGAAAGAAAAAAACCAAATGTATTCATTTTATGTGAGGTTGGTTTGCGAAATGGAATTCCTGGTTCATTTTCAACAGCCGTAAAGGATTTACTCCACAACCCCGTGAATTTAAAAAATTGGGAGGTTGAGGACTATACATCTCTTGATTCAATTGTTCACGAGAGTGTCTTGATGTTCTGCAGGAGATGCATCACAGATGAAGATGATTAAGGGATAAATAATGTGTTAATGTTCAATGAGTTTCCAGCGCGGTAAAACAGGAATAGGATCATTTTTTCAACGGTTTATAACTTAATTCGATTAAGGCCCTTCTTTATCTCATCGATGCGAGTATTTGCTTTTATTTTCTCCGATTCCTCTCTTTCCATGTTGATTGAGACAATGTCCCCTTCTTTTAAATCGGGAAACAAAAGTTTGGGGATCTGAAATATTGGTCCTGAATCTGGGACGATAATTATCCAATCATCTTCTAGTCGGTCAACCGAGCCTTTAATCATCCCTCACACGCTCCGCCATCTTTGTCCCGATCTAATCCGTGTATGTCTCCTTTTCCTTGAGATTTGCAATAATCATAACATTGTTGGGCTGTAACCCCACCTGGTAACGGGAAGGACTTGCAATTGTAAATATTTCCTGAACAAGCACAAACCGGTGTAGATGTGGAAGTCTTAACCGGGGGCGGGCTGGACTACTTGAGTCGGTGTTGATTTAGGTGTTACAATGGTTGCTAAAGGAGTAAATGTGGAGACTGGAGCGGTATCTTTGCTTTTTGTTACTGTGTGAGTGGTTCCATCGGTTGTGACGATTATTGTACCATCCAAATCGGTTCTGAAAACATCAGCACCAATGTTCTGTATGTCTATCAGGGTCTTCTGGTTTGGATGTCCATAATCATTTCCTGCCCCTACCTCAATGACTGCAACCGTTGGACTAACTCGGGAGAGGAACCCTGATGATGTCCCTACTGCTGACCCATGATGAGCCACTTTCAGAACCTATGCCTTAACATCTCCCTGGACTTCTGATGCATCGCCCGTGAATAGGAAAGATTCAGACCCGTCGGTTATCTTGAGAACTATTGAATCATTATTTAGATCTCCTGTCAGTTTTACAGGGCCGAGCACTGTGACATCTACACTGGGAGCGAAAGGTATCTTCTTACCTGCAGATACCTCGGTGTATAGAGTCTGGTCTGCCTTGAGCTTGCTCATCACATTCTCATAGGTCTTCGTTGTGTGGGTCTCCCCATTGTCTACATAGAGGCGACAGGGGAAGGCGTTGAGAACATCCGCCATACCACCGATATGATCGTCATGGGGGTGGGTAGCGACTATGACATCCAGGCTAGAAACTCCAGCGGCTTTCAGGGAAGACACCACAGATGGCCCAGCGGCAGCCGGTCCTGCATCGATTAGCATATTCTTCCCTCCAGCCTGGATAAGTATGGAATCTCCCTGACCTACATCGAGGTAACGTACCGTCATGGGGATTGGCCATGATGGAGCAACCGTTTGAATAGCGGTAACTTGTGTAGTAATTATCGTAGTTGGTGCGATAGTGGGAATTGTCGTTGGATGAACGGGCTGCGAAGCTTCTTGATAATTACCAGTTTTAAAAAGAGATAGGCCTTCCCTAAACAGGTCAGAGCCGGATGGATCAGACATATTATTGAGAAATCAGAATGGTGAGCGATAAAGTTGGCGATTTGTAATAGATATTTTTGAATGATTCACTCACGATCAACCTGCTTTGAGAAGGAGATAACATCTCAAGAATGCCTGGGACGTAAAATAAAAGTAGTCGCGACCTGGCCGAGATTATTAACAAAAATTAGGAAATGGATATCTGGTTAAATTGGTTCTCATGTAGGGATATGAAGCACTGCTTTACCATCATTCGTGAAAAATTTATTATTCAAAGTATATGAGAAGGATAAAACAGGGAGGAGGGATTTGAACCCTCATACCGGAGGTTTCACTTTAATTGGTAATACTATTTAGATGTTGAGCGTCTCCCTTTCTTCCGGCATTTAACCTGCTCAACCATCTAAAATCTTTGTTACTAATTATTACTGCCATAACTTCTCCGAATAATGTTAATACTGCTCCTATTGCACTTACACAAGGCCAGATTTCTCCACCACTTTGCCCAATGAGGATTGGTATAATATCACCGATACTTGTTAGGATTGTTCCACTAAACCTAATTACCGACCAATTAAAAGCTACTCCCTGTTATTAATTATTAAGTGGGGCGATAATATGAAGATGTCTATTGCTTTTTAGGAATGTGTCAAACTCCTCCAATTACCCCCTATTACATGTGAAATTAATGCCGTATTTTTCGGTTGAAAAAATCAAGATTCCAAAAAAAATTCCTCCTTCAAGTGTTCTTCTTTCCCTTCAGGTAGTGGGAACATAAACCAGTTATTGCCTGTTAAATCATGATCTGTGATATCTGCAATGAGATTTGATATAAAATACGAAATACAAAGGTCTTCTAATTTATATATTGAAAACTTTGAAGGGGAATTCTTCACATTTTGATTCCAGATCTCAGGCCAATATTTAATGAAGAATTTATTACCTAATGCCAGATGGTTTACTTTACCCTTGTTTTCAAGCAATGCCGATTTCAGATGAATGTAATTGTATTGATAATTAAAAGCAAAAATGCCCACAAAAATGTTTTGTGGAATAAGAACATCACAAATCTTAGTTAATTGTGTAATTGCCTTTCTTATTGTTTTCTGATTTGGGTTTGTCTTTATTTCAATAATTCCTTTTACACTTTGAGGGCTAATAATGACAAAATCATTTTGTCGAAACATTACGGGGTAGTTTGTATCATATAATATTACATCGATTTGCGTTGAACAATGGATTTCCCCATTTATTGTATCTACGATGAACCCGGATCCAGTTTCGATGTTTTTGGGTAAAAAACGGTTTATTACTTGTTTGAAGATAACCTCTTTATATGCCCCGTCGCTCGCCCAATGTTTGTCGCCAATTAAGTTTCTAACACGGTTTTGTGTGAGTAAAAGTTCGTTACTAATCGATTTATGAAAATCCATTGGACTATAGAAATTTGACATTATTCAATAATTTGAGTAATTAGCATATTATTATGCTCTTGATTGGTTACACGGTGTGAAGAACTAGGGATTGATCAGCGAAGTCAGAGATGGAAGAAAAAAAACTCTTCATGAGTTAGTTATCTAACTCTAACGAACCTGAAATAACACCTTCACAAGAGCCCGACATTGGCCAGATGGGTGTTAGGGCGTTGTTTTCTATAACCTTAATCAGAGAGTCAAATAGCGACTCGATGTGAAGCAACTTTAGAATATCTCTAGAGCATTAGAAAATAGTAAAAGTGCCCCAGCCCGGATTTGAACCGGGGACAACCAGATCTTCAGTCTGGCGCTCTCC
>CAZUXC010000010.1:0-130525 GCA_964624045.1 uncultured Methanospirillum sp.
CTCGGACCAAAGATTGAAAAATACTACTCATAAAAAAATTGGTGCCGAATGTCGGTTACATATAAAAAATAAAAAATTTTTGTGAGAGTGATATCCACTTAGGTGTGTTTTTAAGTAATTTTGTTTATCCAATTTTTTTGATTATCTACACATATTTCTTATTGTCAAGATTTTTATGTATACCCTAAATTAATCCTTTTATCAGATTACTCTCCTGCTGGGATGTCTATACATTTCAATGGCCAACCTGATTGAGAATAATCAAAATATTTACCAGAATATCCGAGTATTTTTAAAATAATCCTATTTATTAAAATTAAATAGACATACGATCTATTTACGGTATCATCAAAATTATTTCGATATGACAATTTTGAAATGTCGTGAACTTTATTTCGATTTTTTATAGCATCATTTTCCTTATCACTTTTACGTAAATTATTACCTTCGAACAGAAAATCTATTTTTTTTGAGAGACTAATCTCATTAGCCCTTTCAATATTCGATTTTACAGCGTGACAATTTTGTTGATCCTTAATTTTTTCTAGAATTTGAGGTAAATACTCCTCAAGAATTTCCTTGTACTTATCTTTTGGAATCCAATGTTTCTGAGTAGGCGTTCCAGATATTTTCAACCAATAATTTGCTAATGTATCAAGTCCACTATGGTAGATTGGAATATCTAATCCTCTTGGAAGTCTTTGTCCAATCCAATATGATGCTAATAAAAAATGTAATTTATAGGGTTCTCGGTCTTCTAAGTATCTTGAGACTGTTTGTCCTATTTCTTCTGATCTAATTATTTCCCACCAGGGAATCAAGGATTTCTTTTTCATTTTACATAACTGATCAACACATCGTACATTGTGATTTTTCATGTGTAAAAACACTACTTTTCCTTCAGAGGAATATGCGACGGTATTAATTGGAATTAAGTGACAGCCCGTTAAAAAACCCAAAATTTCTGAAATCTGGAGAATTATATTCTCATCGATAGATTTTCCGAACCGATTAGACCATTCGATTCCAATTTTTTTTGACCATTTTGGCGGGTTATCATCATGATAAACATGTATGATGAAAGAAAATTCTTCACAATCTATCGAATGAAAAATAGATCTATTATTCATCATAAGATCGGAGTGAATAGAATCTATTGCTCTTTCGTTTTCATAATGATAGGTTTTAATACGACTAGATATTGTATTATTGAAACCAATAGGTGGAAACCCATTCAGATAATTAGTTATATAATAGAGAGAAGGTTCCTGAGTATCTCTTAAAAAACTTTCACATTCTAAATGAATTGAAATCGAATATGAATTATCTTCAGATGACTCTGTTTTTCGTGATATCGGAATACAATTAATAATTTGAATATTTGAATCACTCTCATTCTTCCCTTTAATAGTAAATGGTACTATTTTTCCTCCCATTTTTATATCTAGTTGGAGTAAATCTTGATTTATTGGAGTATCTGATTCTAATATTACTTGCAAATGAAATAGATCATCACGAAAAACCTTCAGATGAATTTTTTTAGATATTATCTGACTCTCAATTATCGGTTCCAATAATTCACATTCGTAGATTTCTGGTTCCCACATAATATCACACATAGTATTCATTAATTAATTAGTTAGCTAGACGATAGGTATTCATCATAGGTGGTGAGGAATTAATTGAAAGATATGAGAGGAGGATATTTTTTTGGAGGTTATTGTTATTTTCATTTTTTAAAAAACATTTTGAATGAAATACGCCATATTTAGCATTTCAAAGAGTTCAGAATTAATCCTCGGATTCCTTATAGGGCGTTAATAATGAAAGACATTGTCTGGTCTCACCTCAATACGGGACAGGCTGATGTGAAATTTTCTTTTAGTTTCCCATGAACAACTAACCAATTTTTTGGGAAACCATATTTCCCGTAATTTCCTATTTTTAGTTGGTATTCCTTACCTTATACTCATCCCAGATTTGATCAATTGTTTTTTCTTCTAGGGCATGATTAATTGCTTCAATGGCTTTTTGAGAATATTTGTACACTGAACTTTTTCCTAGAGGAATGATTTTTGCTGTTTCGGCGTTTTCCTTTAATTTTAAAAACCACACTACTGCACTTGTTTTAGGTTCAGTTAGATTCACTTTTTTAGATAACTGGGTAAAAGTTAGGTTGAAAAAAGCTAAATCATTGACTTTTCTCATTCCTACGACATATGGGCTTGCTGATCCTTCATCTACGATGTGAATGGGTATACCTTCTTTATTTGAAAATCTTAGCGAGATTGACGGAGATGAATCATCGGGAATTACTTCAATAGATGATACATTGGGAAAAAGAGTTTCTATATTCTGATCAGGTCCAAAAATCTTAATCTTACGTTTTAATTCTTGTTCAGTTAATGGTGAATCTTCTCCTTTTATTGCTCTTTCAAGAACCTCCAGAGCTTTTAATTTTGATAAGGCAAGACTTTTTTTCCTACTTCCAGCTTTAATTAATTTCTTAATCTCTTCAATTTCATTTTGGTAAAGGACATGTAACGATAAAAAAGGGGTTGTGGAAATTGGGAGGACTCTTTGGGGAAGATATGAAAATAAATCTTGATTAAAAGCACTCTTCAAAATTTCTCTAAATGTTGTAAAACCTAATTCTACATAGAAAAACAATTGATTCTCTGATATATCTATATAACTGTGTTGTTGAGCATCCCTGATACGATTAATTGCTTGAATCGCTAATACTTGTTCTTTTTGAAGAAATTGTAAACGTCCGTCTCCCAAAGCGATTCGAAGGCATTTATTAAGACTAAATAGAAGTCCTGTTTTTTTATCAGTGATATGACAACCTTTTTGTATTAACGCAGCTTTAATCAACATTTCAAAGGAGTGATCCAATAACATCATCACACAATGAACTCTCCCAATATCATGAGGTCTATTAAATAATTCAATACTTATAGTTAATGAAGAAGTCGCTTTAACTAGCAAAATTTTCGCTTCCCTCTTCATATTACCTTCCGCTCCCACGCCTCCATCATCAACCTCCCGGTTCGAAACTCCCCAAATTGTCGTTCCTCGTTCTTCTTCAGGACCGGAAAAGTCGTGAGAATATATTCGAGTTCTTCCTTCGTCAGCCCGTATAGCTTGGAATAGATAGCATTCAATTCCGCCCGGAGCACCGCCCGACGTTCCTCATCCCATCTGAACGGGTGCGGTCTGCCATCCTGCAGGGGATTGTGAGGGAAATACTGGTTCCAGGTGACCGAGCCAAGTTCTTGGATGACAACCAGGGCCAAGGATTTGAGATCCCAAGAATTGAACCACTCTATAAAAATATTGATACTATTTCTCATGTTATGATTAACCTCAAATTATCCTTTTAACACCCTCAATAAGTTCCTTAATTTCTCCCATTTCAACATCAGAGGGGTGTGCACATTTATCACGAATTGATGCCAAATGTTGAATTCTTTTCATTATGGATAGGTCAATCCGATTATTTTCATAGAGTTTTTGCACTAATGGTTCAATAGTATCCTTTTTTTTGCAGTCGATCTCAAATTTTTCGCATTGAGTTTTGAGGTATTGTTCTAAAGCTACACCTGCTAAGGCCCCAGCAGCTCGGTAACATTTGATTTTAAACAAATATTCTGACTGTTCTATCTCTCTTTCAATGAAATCCGTAGAGATTATCTCCCGTAAGTTCTTTTCTTTTATTTTTGCAACAAATGGTACTGCTAATAGAATGCTCCTTTGAATCTCAAATCGGCTAGTAAATTTTTTTATAATCTCTGTTTTATCATTTTTATATTGAGATCGGCGGAATTGTAGATAATCCATAACTCCTTCAATATCCCTATATTCTTTCCCTTCATAGCAATCAGAAAACTCAGTTTCTTTATCTGGCAAAAAATCTTTAATGAAAAGTAAACCCGCTGAAAAATATTTTTGGTAATTTCTAATAGTAGATCGTTGAATTATTTTTATTTCATCAGAAAGGGGTCCCCATTCATTTTTTGGAAAAGAGCTAATCACTCCAGGAGAATCTGGCCGATGTATTAATGGTGTATTTTCGATAAGTTCTCTTACTTGGTTCTCTATTTCACCAGCCAATTCTTCGAGATTATTTATTTCTCGGCTAATTAGTTCAAAATCAGTCATATTTCCGCTCCCATTCCTCCATCACCAACCTCCCGGTCCGAAACATAACCTCTTGATGCATCTGAAAAATACTCATATATCCCCACGTTGTGTCGATCATAAGGATGAGTCATAATATTTATTACATAATTCGGTTTTAACCTAAAATTTTCAAGTATTTTTAATTCAGAGATTTAACCTTAGATCGAGAAAATAAGTTCATTTATCGAAATGATCTTAAAAAACAAAGAGCGAATTAGGATTTTGTCGTAAATCAGGACAACATATATAATAATAGGGTAAATTTGTTGAGTTTTCTGAAGATGGAGTTTAAATTGTGGCATTTTAATCCTTGTAAATGAGTGTTATTTTGAAAAATTATTGACATGTCCCCCCAAAAACCCTTTTCATACCTTCACGCTATTCCACGATCTCCCTTTGATTTGACCTAAACATCGTCTTAGAGAATTTAGGAGGTCGCGAGCGAAGCGAGCGACCGACCCACTTACCTAGCCCCTCATTTTTCTTTTAAAATGGGAAACAACCGCCGGTGAGCGAAGCGAACCCCCATTCCCCGAGCGAAGCGAGGGACGCCGCAACCTTTATATATACAAGTTCCCTCATGTTCCCTTTTCGGACATATATGCTAAATAGGTGCCTTTATTGCCCAAAACGTCGATATATATGTGGTGACTGTGATGCCTGCAAGCGCACAAACCAAAAAAGGCCGATTCAAAGTCGGCATCGTGGGCTTTATGTCCGCAGCTGGAAATGCGATCCACCTCGACACCCCAACCGGGAAGTATATACTCCCGGCGTACAAGTGGGCCAGACTATTAAATGGTCAGCGATCAGTATTCGGGTGGATATTAGACCTTGATTGCTCTCTTGATGGATCATGCTCTATCTGCTTCACCATCGAGAAGGACCTGATTAAAGTCGAAGACCAGGAACAGCACGAAGAATATTTCGTCAGGGTCGAGGATATGCGAAATCTTGCTCCCGGTCAGATGATCCCTGTTTATGGAACATCTTCCCCGGTCTGGAAGTATAGAAAGTCCGGAATTGCCGGTATGATTCAGAACCTCACCCGAATGACCACATCAGCAGAGGCGATATGAATGTTCTTCAGATTGTCCTCAGCCTCGATAACTATCCTCAAGAAATTCGAGGATGATTTTTCCCAGTACATGGCCGTCATGGTGCCGAAGATTGGGCGGGGAATGGCTGATACATCCTATGCTCCCTCTTTTGCAGTCGAAACCGCTATCAGAGATCATCCCGAATGGTTTGAACTCACGTTCTCTAAAATCAGGCGTCCGGAAAAGTATTACGGAAAAGATCCGGAATTCTGGATTCACGAGCGGGTCACCCAGGGACTATCTCATATAGAGGTGATCGTATGAACTCAGCTTCTTTTGCCAGAGCTGAGGCTGCATGGCTTCAGCCTCCTGAATACCATCCAACCCCTGATGATCTCGATGAGGATTATCAGCGGGTAAAGAAAGAGGTTGAAACGATCACCCTCTCTTTTGCTGAAGAGTTTTGCGGAGAAATCGATGACTCCGGATGTGTAGAAGTGATCATTGATGCAGCCAGGACAATGATTACCACCCTTGAGGAAAAGACCGCAGAACTTGAAGAAATTGAAGAGTCGCTCTCTTGCCTTCCTGACCCGGATGCAGAGTACGACAATCCGGAATTCTAGGGAGAAAATGCATTATGGCACTGATACGGATTCAATCCGCTTCTATCACCATCGAGATCGAAGGGGACCAGGAACAGATAGAGAGCATTCTGCAGCTGATGAACACTGCACAGATCAGAATCTGCAGCCACTATAACGGCGTAAGAATGGGGATGTATTAAATGATCCTCGTCCGATTTAGCGCAGTAATCAAGGATATCACCATCGAGGTAGAGGGAGAAGCAGATACTCTCACCGGAATTATTGAAGCATGGGAATCATTTGTTCTTTCAACGTACCAGGTAGAGCACGAAACCACACCAACCGGGTATAAGGAACTGGATATTCACATACAAAATTTCTGCAATCCGGTCACGGAGGTGAACTGATGGCAGAATCATCATCCTCTCTTTTTGGTCCGGTCATCTCCTGTTATTCCCGGCAGATGGCTATCGATGACGGCGTATTAATCGAAGTCCCCGAGAGCATGAGCAAAGAAGCGGGTATTGCCTTCCCGGTTGCGTATACCGTGGGAGTTTGGGATTATATCGAACCGGAAAACATCGCAGAAATGCCTGGACAGAGTAAAGACGGAAGACTCTGGGACCTGCTATCTATGTTCAGATTTGCAGCACAGGCTACAAAAGGGCACGCAGACCGGCTGACCTACAAGATGATCTTTCAGATGCGAAAACAGGTTCACAACCGGGTTATCACTATTCCCGAAACCGTTACCATTTACGCAGCATGTGGTCCGGGAGATCATGGAGAACCGGTTATCACCCTCATGCTCCCCGGGGAGGACTAACCCCATGAAATTTTTGACCGTGAAACAGGCTGCAGAGCTTCTCAACTTCTCCCCGAAAACCATACGCCGAATGATACAATCCGGAAGGCTTCAAGCCTGCAAGATTAGCGGAGAATTTCGAATAGATCAGGAAGATTTGAAAAAGAGCATCGAGTCTGCACAAGTCAAACCAATCATAACAGGGAGTGAATAATGTCTTCAATTGATGCGATATCATCAGGCATAAGCACAAATCCGGCCGGTATGGAGTACCGAATTGTTAACCTGAAAGCTCAGAACTTTCTCAAACTCAAAGCCGTAGACATCACACCGGGGAAGAATAATGCGATCTATATCACCGGAAAAAATGGAGCAGGGAAGAGCTCTGTCCTGAAAAGTATCTGGTCAGTCTTCGCGAATAAGGAACTCTCCCGTGATCACTCTTCACCCATCAGGGAAGGAGAAGAGACTGGATCGGTTCGGGTTGACCTGGGAGAAATTACCGTTACCCGGACCTGGACTGCTGAAGGATCATATCTCAAGGTCGAAGGGAAGAATGGGGCAGTATATCAGAGCCCGCAGACACTCCTCAATAAACTGAAGACAAACCTGAGTTTTGACCCGTTAGCCTTCACCCGGATGGACCGGAAAGAACAGAGAGCAACCCTGATAAAATTGGTCGGCATCGATACCGAACCGTTAGATCAGGAACGGGAAGGATTCTTCAACGCCAGAACTAACCACAACCGGTTAGTGAATGAACTCACTGCTGAACTAACCGCATACCAGGGAATACCCGTAGATGTCCCAACTCAAATGGTATCTGCAGCCGACCTCATCAAAGAAATCAGAGAGGCAGAAACCCGGAACTCCGCCTTCTTCACAATAAACAGAACCATCGACAGCACCGAGAAGGAGATCGTAGACCTTGAAACCCGCCTGAAAGAGACGAAGGACAGACTGAATACTCTCCTGATACAGTCCGAAGACATGGCTGAGATTGATATCTCCCCCCTTGAAGAGAGACTTTCAAAGATTGAAGAGATCAATAAACAAGTCACCAGGAAGCAGAAAGCAGCGGATATCATGAACAAGCTCAGAGATGCATCAAAAAAAGCAGATGCAATGACTGAGAAGATCGAAGATATCGATCGGAGGAAGAAGGACCTCCTGAAGACTGCAGCCTTCCCAATTAAGGGCCTCTCGTTTGACAAAGATGGTGTTCTTCTCAATGGACTCCCATTAAGCCAGGCATCAACATCAGAACAGATCAGAGTTTCCCTTTCGATGGGGATAGCCCTCCAGCCAGGTCTTCGGGTCATGCTAATCCAGGATGGATCGCTTCTCGATGCACATAGTCGGGCGATAGTCGAAGAGATGGCAGAAATGTATCAGATGCAGGTCTGGATCGAGACCGTAGATGAAGAAGGAACATCTGCAATCCTGATAGAAGACGGGGAGGTGGTGACTGCATGATCACCCTCTCTCGTTACCGGGGAATAAAGGCGGAAATAGACCCTGAAACTGATCAGAAATTGATAGCGGTCCCACGAAAGATTATGAAAAGGGGGAACGACCTGTTCATCTCAAAGGATGGTGTTTTCTATGTCGGTTCATGGCAGGTTTTCAACAGCCAGGAAACAGCAGGATTCTATCAGATCTCACCTGAGGAAGCGAGAGATATGATCAAGATGCGACAGGGAGAGATGAGCAGAGAACAACGGGGAGCAGCGGAAAGACTTTTTCCAGGTGTATTCGGGTAAATTTACGAAATAATCATTTCATGAAGACATACTGAAAACAGTAACCTGATTGTGTATCCAAAAAACTGATACGAATCACGGATCAATATTATTGGCTCCCTCATTTTCCAGATTCTTGGTGGTTTCCGGGCTATGGGGGGAGCATTTTTTTCTGATGTAACGTTGAACGGGCATTTTATTTTCGTATCGTATTTTGAAAATTCTATTCATTTTATGGATATTTTCTATGTCGTTGAGGCCGATGAACCGCCTTCCTCTCCCCCTATCTTAACCCGGGGGGTTGGGGGCGAAGGGCTCTGCCCGAGTCCCCCGGTTCGACGGTCACCATCTGGGGATACTGGCCTATACCCCGGCAGGTTATGGGAGTTCGGGGCTACTGCCCCGACACTCCCCTCTTTGGTTTACATACCGAAAATGTCGATGATTTTAGTTGATCTGATGGTAATCGATTTTACTCATAATTTAGGACATTCGAAAAAAAGAGCCAATACTATTTATCGACTGCCGAATAAAAATGAATGAGAGCAAGGGATTAATTCTATTGCAGGCATCACTCTTTTGCTCTCGCTGTATCATCATCTGCGGATTCTATTGTTTTTTGAGCACTCTCATTTGAGGATTCAGTTGTTATGCCTCTTGCTCGTTTTTCACCTTCTTCAATGAACTCAGCTAATGCTTCTGCACTTATCCGGTAATCACCCCCAAGTTGAACTGCCCGTAATCTTCCTTCATGAATCATCCGCCGGATTGTCTTAGGTGAACAAGCAAATATCTCAGCGGTTGTAGCTACCGTGTAGTACTTCACAGCATCCATTATTGGCTGAAAAGGGATAAGTAGGTTATCATTGTCTAAATAGGGCGCTATAAATTTCTGTGATGGATTAATCCAAAAAGTTTACCTTTTTGGATTATTGCGTCTTCGCGTCCGAGAGCGACGCCTAAGCGGAGCGAAGTTGGTAAGACGCGATAATTCCCCCTCAAGATTGAGGGGGCTAGGGGGAGTGACACCCAAGTCAGTATTTTTCTTCAACAATTAACCCCTAAAAAATTGCCAGTCGGTTGACCTCAAGGGACGACTTCCAGGCGGACCTGGAGAGTCAACTTACTGGCGTTATACTTACAACCCGGAGCGGAGCATGATGGCCGACGATATGAGGACCGGAACGAAGGTGAGGAACGAGCCGGAGTGAGAACCGGAATGAGGAGTGCCATGAGGCGTAGTGGAGTCAACGATCATACGAAGGAGGGAGGCCCTTCTCAGCGACTGAACGAACGAGGCAGTCCGGTTTGTCCGGTCTGCCGAAGGGAGTAAGGGAGCGATCACTCGTGAACCTGCACCGGCATCAAGCGGTGCGGGTGAGTATTTATTAAAAATGTAACCTTGATCTCGATCAATTGTCGGCGACGCGGAGCGGAGCCAACTTTCCCGTCTTCGGCATTTGATTGATTTGTGCAAGGGCGGCTTGCGGAGGAGGAGGAGGAACGACGACGACGGGGTGCGAGCCGAGCCATAGGCGTCCCTGAAACAACCTGTCCCCCCTCCCTCCTGGGGCTTGGCCTGGAGGGAGGGGTCGGGGGTGGGTGGCACGGGCGCAGGGGCGTAATATTGCTGATTTTTAAGGTGATCATTGTATTCGGATGTATTACTGTCAGTATTACTTAGTAGGATATAGATCCCCCACTTTATTTTCAGGTTTCATTTTTTTTTTTTTTACTTTCGAGTAATACCCAAAGTAATACTCAGTAGGATTAATGTTTCAAGTTACTTCAATAAGTTCTAAAATTTTTCAAATCGAGAGTAATACCAATAGTGATACCCGGTAGGATTAGTGTTCAGGTTCATTCAAATAGTTTTTTTCTATCGAGTAATACCCATAAGTATTACTCAGTAGGATTAAGTGGATCCACAGCATATTTTCAAAAGGAAGTCCCAACAATGGTGAAACTATCCGTTTCAATACCTGATGATATCTACCAGGAAATCCTGAATACTATACCAGAGAATACCCCTTTTTCTCAAGGACTCACCGCTCTCATTCGGAGAGGTCTCGGTCTTCCAGAAGATCCAAAAATACCAATTGTTATCGGTAGGACAGATAGTATTACCGAGGTAACACCAGAGATCCAAAAATGTATTCTTGAAATCGTAAGAGCAGAGATTCTCAGGATCAGTCATCTGTCAAATTCAACGATCAACAATTCTTTAGATATCGAAAATTCGAAAGAAACCAATATTCAAACAGAGAATAAACTTTCAATCGAACATTATCCTTCAGCGATTGAATTAGCTACCTGCTCTCAAGAAGAGATCGCTCAAGAAGAAATTATCAATTCATCAAATCCAGTAATTGAGACCGGTGATTCCGAGTGGATTAAACAGTCAGATATTGTAAATATGCTTCCGGAGACAATGCTCCTACTTACCAGAAAGGGAAAGGTGTCGAAAGCAGTCGCATCAGGGAAGATGATTACTAATGGATTGTCAAAAACCGATTGCCGTATTCTTCGTTCATCCGCGCAACAATGGGTGTCCGAAGTAATCAGTTAAATTATGCAGAGACAAATTCAATTTGAGAGAGTATTATGAGGGTAGTACCCTCTCATCATCTTTTCTGACTGGATATTAATTATTTTGGGAATTGAACCTCGGGTCAAAAGTCCCAGCCGGGGCGTTAGTATGTTTTTTCAATTTTTTGAGAATTTAATTTTTATCTACTAATTTTAATTGCATACATATTCTGGGTTTCTAATCCTTGGCTTTCCACTGCTATCCTTTGCTATAACAAAATTGGAGAAATAACGAAAGTGAGGATGAAAGCCCATTCGAACCCTCTAATCTTCCGTTCATTATTTGGGGGGGCATCTCTGATGGTCCGAGAGAGAAGGGTATATCCCTCCTTCTCCCGTGATCCCTGAGGCTAAACATTCAGACCACTTTCTCAGGTCGTAACCTTCTCATAGGTTGATTCTGTACGGGCGGTAACAGATCTACTTCTTTCCCGCTCAATACTTACTTGATGTCCACAATTGTGGCTAAATACTCTACCTTAACCACACGGTTGAACTGCTCCGAAGATCCCTTCTCAAATGCTTTCAGGTTAAAAGTCCTTCTCCCAGGTTTTTCCAGAATACTCAGAGAGCCTTCATTCCAGATACCTGCCGTAATTTGCTCCTGAATAATGGCAGAGACATTCTCCTGCCTCCGGTCCACTTCCCTTTGAATGGATGCAATACTTTCTTTCAGAATTCTGATCTCATCCTAGAGAGCGAAGGCATCAGCCAAACTTCCGGATATCCGAGGGGAATACATCATCTGTGCTTCGTCATAACCGCCAGGATGATATCTTCGCTCATGTTGATGCACCCCTTATTACATATCCCTCATATCTCCGGTCTTTTCGCTCATAGGGCACCCAGAATTCTTCTATCTGTACATTCTCACTCAGGCAGGCAGAGGATTTGACGACTGCCTGCAGGGTATCTTCATTCCGGTATGGTCCTAAACGCTGGCTCATGCTTTTACCGCTTGAGGTGAAGAGGTGAGAATTACCCTCTTGATTCCACTCCGGTCCGTCCACACCCGTGAAGGTATTGACAAATTATCGGTACTCAGCCGGATAACCAGAATCCCAGTAAGAACACAAGCATGGTTACCCCTGCCTATTGGCTGGTGTGCTTCATCCCTCAAGGGCCGGGTGATTCCACGCCGGATGAGAGGGAGATCCTTTTCTCCGATTAAGACCGACTTATCTTCGGTCTCTAGGACGAGTCCTTCAGGAGTGTGGTGGATTGTGTAAGAATCCATCTCAAACCACTCCTGTTAACTTTTCTGCAAAATTGTCAAGGTATTTGTTCCAGTCTGTCTTAGTGGTTCCTTGTGCCTGGCGGTATATCCAACTGCGTGTTAAGTCCTGGTCCGTGAGTACGGCCCGGATCAATTTGTCATGAGTTCCTCTTTTCATGTTTTCATCAAACCTAGGTTAATACCTAGGTATTCAATGTTGTGTGGGGTACTATTTATAATTACCTAGGTCATTAACTAGTGTGGAGCCTATGGAAATTTCAACAAAATGTTATCAAGTGAAGGACAAAGAGGTCCGAGCACAAACAAAAGGAGGAGTGATATATCTCCCTGAATCTTGGATAGGAAAGCGAGTACGGGTCCTCCTACTTGATCCAATACAAAATGATGACAACTAATATTTTAGTCTCTAATATATAATATGAAATAGGCGAATGCATTAAATGAACGAAAAAATATGCTCTTTCTCCATCCCGAGTGATGAATTTTCATATCTAAAACCTTATGGAATTAGTCCAAAATTAATTGAGGAATTATCCATTTTAAATATTTTTATCGGCCCAAATAATTCTGGAAAAAGCAGATTACTTCGTCAATATGTTTCTTCAAATTGGAATTATTCAGAAAAATATATTTCAAATGATGTCGGCAACTCCATAAAAACACTATGTAGAAACTTTTTCATTAAAGCAATCAATGGCCGCAAAAATGGATTTTCATATCCTGATCCATTGGAATTATTAAAACAAATTAATCAGAATCACTCAAATTATATAAAAATCACCAGACTTTATTTAATCGATATGTTGAACAAACCGTTTATCCGTCAATAAAAGAATTAGGCGAATCAAAAAAAAACCAAACGATTTTGACTCTAAAATTAAAGAAAAATTAGAGGTAATTATTCAAGATTTGATATTGGAATTAATAATTAACCAAAATATTTTGAAATCAAATTATACTCGCATATATATTCCAATTTTACGCGGTTTAATTCATCTTAATGAATCCATGGATGATTTATACAAAAATAAAATATCAAATCTATACTTTGGTAGTCAGAAAGGAAATTTCTCCATATTTACTGGATTGAATTCTTATGAATTAATAAAAAAAGGTAGACTTGGAAATTTAAGAGAAAGGCGAGAAATTGAGGAATTCGAACGATATTTGAGTGAAAATTTCTTTGATAATAAGAGCATAGAGATTATTCCTTCTGATGAAAAAAAAGTATTAGTTATAAAAATTGGAGAAGAACAAGAACAACCCATCCACCATTTAGGAGATGGTATTCAATCAATAATTATTATCACTCTTCAGTTGTTTCTTAATCAAAATACAAACCTATTGTTATTCATTGAAGAACCAGAAAAGTATCTTCATCCCGGTCTTCAAAGAAAATTAATAGAAACTTTTTTCTTGCCTAAGTTCAGTAATTGTCAATATTTTATAACTACACATTCAAATCACTTTTTAGATATTACAATTGATTATCCTTGCGTTTCGATATATTCCATACAAAAAGATCTTCCAATAAAGAACGCTGAAGAAGTAATCCCAAATTTTTTAGTTCAAAATATATCAAATAATGATAATTCTGTGTTAGATTTAATTGGAGTAAGAAATAGTTCAGTTTACCTTTCGAATTGTACAATCTGGGTAGAAGGTATAACTGATCGATTATACATACAACGTTTTCTCAAACTATTCTTTGATTATATTTGTGATCCCCAATGCAATATTCAAGGAATCACTAATAGACGTAGATATAATGAAGATTATCACTATTCCTTTGTAGAGTATGGAGGAAGTAACATAACTCATTGGTCTTTTTTAGAGGGGGATGACCCTACTATTTGTGTAGATAGGCTATGTGCTAAAATCTTTTTAATAGCAGATTTAGACAATCCAGAAAAGGGAAATGCTAAAAAGATAAGGCATGAAAAGTTAAGGGTTAAACTAGGCGATAGGTTTTTTTTATTAGATTGCAGAGAGATAGAAAATATATTATCTCCAGGTATAATTAATCGGGTTCTTTCTAAATTTGAAGGTAATGATGAGACTAATGAATATTTTCAGAATATTGATGATTATAAGAAAAAACCACTGGGTAGGGAAATAGATAAAAGAATTTCGAAATTTCCTCGAAAAAGAGAATACGAATACAAAACACCTTCGGGGACGATCAAAGAAAAAATTAAATTTTGTCGTCAATCTCTTCAGTATTTAAATTCATGGAATGATTTATCAGATGATGCAAAAGATCTTACCATAACTTTGTGTAAATTCATATCGGTTCAAAATTCTTAAAAAAATCTATACAATATTTACTTCATTAAATAAGATCCAATCTGACAAATAAGTCACAATCTTTCACTAAAGGCAGTTTTGCTACTCCTATATCCTTATTATTTTTCAGACTCGTATACCGAATTTGAATCCACACTCCGCACCCTTGTCTCAAAAGACAATGAATTTTTCACAGGTATATATAGAAACCAGAAAATGAACAAAATCGAAAATTGAAATTTAAATAATTCATTGAGATTTTACCAAGGGTGCGGAATGTGAATATGAAGCTAGGATCACGGTACTTATTCACCAATCCAGTGCCGGGGGAAAAAAAATCCGCTACCATTCCCTGAAAGGAAGACATTCTTTCCCTCCACTATTCCATGTCCATTTAGGTAATTTATTATGGAATAATCTTCAAAATACTCATATTGATGAAAAAAAGTCTAAAACGTATTGACAGTTTTTTATGTAAGCATTCAGACTTTTTTTTCAGTATTGCGATAGGAATAACCTTTTTATACAGCGTCGTAGATCCTCTAAAAACAGGGTTATCCTTTTTTATTAATAAAAAAATGCCCGACGATTTATTGAATAGTATTAACTCATATTTAGTTCCTTTTTTTACAGTAATTTTCATTTTAGACGGTTTTTTCATATTTTATATTTGGAATTTAAAACGCAAGAAAATTGAGACTATCGCTCAGTTAAAAGAAAGATTAGATGAAAAAGATATTGAGATTCAAAAATTAGAGGCAGAAAAAAAAGAGATTATCGATAAAAAAGAAAAAGAAATTGAAAAGCTTATTTCAAGTATTGATGAGATAGAAACACAAGAGAGATTAAATACCCGTAAAGAGATTGAAAAATACATTCGAAATATTGCAATAAATCGCCTTAATTTTAATGATTTAAATGAAAAATTTGAAGAAAGGATATCCTTATATGTTCATGATGATAAACGAAATAAATTTTTACTAATTTACAGGTTTTCTAGAAATCCCCTCCTTAGCAAAAAAGGACGACCATTCTACGACGATTCAATTGGAGCAATTGGAGAAGCATGGCAGCATGGGAAATCTTGTCGAACATATTCATGTAAATATGATGAAAATCCTGTTAAATATAAGGCAGAATTCTTAAAATATGATCCTGGTTTTCCAATAGAAACAGTGGAAGAAATAACAATGAAACCCTCTGTTATAATAGCAATAAGATTAGAAACCGGAAATGGGACCCCATATGGGATTGTAGTATTAGAAAGCAATAAGTCTTCTAAATTTACCATAACTCAACTATGTACAATATTTAATAACTGCGTTAACGCAATTGAAGGTTTATCAAATAAACTATCTACTTATATGAATAAATTTGATAAATCATCAGAGGTGCTATTTCATGAGTCCTCTTAAGGATATTATTGCATACATCATTAAACAATATCCTGAAAAGGATGATCTATCCAAAGCAAGATTGACAAAGTTAGTATATCTCGTTGACTGGCACAGTTCTGTTATAAATGGAGAACAAATAACGTCAATTAAATGGTTTTTCAATCATTTTGGTCCCTATGTTGAGGATGTGATGACAGAAGTAATGTTTAATCCTCAATTATTCTGTAAAAAAGATGATAGAAATATGTTAGGGAAAGAAAAAACCATTATTTCACTTAAAGATAATTGCTATGAACCTAATATTTCCGAAAATGAAGCAAAATCAATAAATGCAGTAATAAAAGCCACATCAAATATGAGTTTTACTAAATTTATAGAAACTGTATACTCAACATATCCAATTGCATTTGGAGAACAGTATGAAATATTAGATCTAAAAAAATTAGCATCAGAATATAATGATTTGGTTAGAGAAAAGTAATTGACCAATCTATATTATTATATATCTAAATTTAAGAAATTTAGACATAATTTCATTCCGCCAGCATCATAAGGTTTTCATTGATAAGTTTTCTCCTCTTCTCAATATCAAACGCCTGCGAAATGAAGATGAGTTCAGCCGTCTCTTCCGGGATTCCCTGCTTCTTGCAATGAGCTATGAACCCGGACCGACCCATGAAATCATCCTTCAGGTAATCAAATGCTGTCACCTGCTTTATGAGAGCCTTCACATCTGCCGGAGTTGATACACTCACCCTCCGCTCAAATTGCTGTTTCGTCTCAAGCCGGGCATTGAGATCCTCGATGACTTTCTTCCGCTCTTCATTCCTGATCTCCTCCCGGAGACCTGACACCGCTCCATTGAAAAGACCCGAAAGGGCACCTCTCATCAGGAAACAGCAGTCCAGGACATCATCGAAGGTCTCAAGTTTAACCCGTGGGTTATCCGGGTTGATGAGCCCATTAATGGCACTAACCATCTGCTCTGCCTGTCTTGCGTTTTCTGATGCTTGGGGGACTTGTACTACTGCCATGATAATTACATACTTAATACGATTTCCGGGCTGTATCTTCCCGCATTCCACTTCTTACATAGGATTCAATGAGGTTCTGATTTGCCTCAGCCAGGCTTCCGGGTGCCGGGGTAAGGGGAGTACCTGATACCTCATAATTAAAAAAAGTCCTCATAACATGCCGGGCTGATGTCTTGGACATACCGGACCGCAGATAAGATTCATAGAGGTTTCTGCCATACTCACCAAGTTAGAGAAGGTTATAATGTATGAGAATTGAACTAGAAACAAGGATAGTTATCAGGAGTATTACTTCTGACGTGCCTGAATTATATCAGATACAACTCTTTCAAAATCGTTACTCAGCAGATTTTTCCTTTCTTTGGTATAATCACCAAATCCATTTTCACAACTCCGCATATATCGTGCTGCATTTATCGGCCCAAGAGCCTGAACAAGGGCCAAATATCCTATTTTATGGATTTCCTGTATCGATTTTACTTTACTCATGATCTAGCTCCATAAACCATGACACCGGATTGTATGCGGTATTTACCTGATCTTCGGGGAGACTCATATTTTTTTTGATCAATCCCTCATCAACTGTCACAAATGCTGCACCTGTTGAAAGAGCAGATGCATAATGAAGGACATCAAAGGTATCCACTCCATTCTTCCATATTGTTTCAGCGAAATGGATGATATCGGGAGTGAGAGGAACGTATTCACGAGCCAGTAACAAAAATGAAAGGACTTTTTCTCGTTTGTTGATATGAGTGATCGCATTCAGTTCATGGGAGATCACTTCACTTGTAACCAATATCCATTTCTTTTTGCACCCAGTAAGTATTGCCAGGACTGCTTCTGCTTCAAGCGAAATCCGATTATCCAGGGATTCATCAAAAGGTCTGCAAAGACAGCATACATCCAGATAGACTTTCAAACCCAGACCACCTCGCGGGAAATGTATGGGATAATATATTTGGAAACCCCGTCGGTCGTCACAATCTCCACCTTTCTTGAAAATAATGATTGCAGATATTCTTCTAGATCAAGGTATTTCTGGTATGAAACCGACTCGGAATCAAGTTCTATGAGAATATCGATGTCACTCTGAACGCCGGCCTCATCCCTGACAACAGAGCCAAAGAGACCCATCCTTCTGACACCGAAACGGTCTTTCATGATCATGACCTTACGTTTGAGTACCGATAAAACCTCATCCCGTTCTGTCATATAATCTCTTTACGTTATATGGGATATTACGCCTTAATAGAATCTTTATTCAGGACCTGAATCCCAGGGTGTGTTATCCATGAAGCCTTATCCTTTTTCCTTATTTCGCATGAAAAAGCCTCATACCAATGGGGGAACAATCCCTGTCCAACTAGAAATCTTATCTCCAGATGGAAAATCTTTGAAATCACCAACTTCTGCAAGTAAGGTAAATACTTCGAGCTCTCCAATACCGGGAGAAGAATTCAGGATTTCAAATTCTCTTTGATATTTATCAAGGGCGTATTGAAAAGCTGTTCGTGTAAGGTTTTCAATCTTGATATATACGCAAAAATACTCAAGAGGGCTTAACCATCCCTTTTAGCACTAAAACGTTATTATATTAGAAGCGATCTTATCAGTTTTTTTATGCAATAAGACCTTCAGGTCATCGGGATTACCAACAAAGACATCCAATGAGTCGTATAATACGTCATTAATCTGAACCCATTAATCATTCATCGTTCTTTCAAATCGCTGTTTGAATTTGACACCATTTGTATGGAGTATGAGAGCGATGATAAATCCCTTATGGATATATCCGCAGCGATTGGATATTCTCCTGTCATATTACCTGAAAAATAAGAGAATTAGGTAGAGACTGAATTACCTTACTGGTTTTTTGCATTCGCGATCTATGTCATAGTTCAACCTCCATTTGCAATTCGTGGTTACTTTTTGCCGAACTTGAGATCCCTAAATGAAAACAACCTGCACATTTCATAAAGAAATTGGCTGATTATTTGTCCCTTTTTCAGGAGCTAAGCTTGAGACAGTCCCGCAGAGGTGTTTAATTTCTATTTACGAAGAGGATCGAGTGATACCCTAATATCACAATCAATTTTTCTTGAAAAGTCCCATTACTTCTATGAATTACCGGATACCGAAAATCCCATTCGTAATATTTCTCTTCTTCCTGCTTCTTTGTACCCCTTCTTCAGCAGTATCAGATAAAGACCAGTCTGATACCTATTCCGCAATCTGGGAAATTCTTCAGGATGCCCGATTTGTGGATCTGACTCATACCTTTGAGCCAGGAATCCCACACTGGAAAGGGGCTCCGGATGAGAAAATTGACACCATATATTCGTATGAACCAGAGAACGGCACTCTTGGCTCCGGATTTTACATGCAATACTTCTCTCATGTAGGACAATGGGGGACCCATGTAGATCCCCCGGCTCATTTTGTCAAAGGATTGCGAACCCTCGACCAGATTCCACCCAAAGAGATGATTTTACCCCTTGTTGTCCTGGATATTCATCAAAAGGTTGTTGAGAATCCTGATTACGTTGTTTCTATGGATGATGTGAGATCCTATGAGGAACAATTTGGTCTGATACCAGAGGGATCCTTTGTAGCATTGAGAACTGACTGGTCAAAACGTTGGCCAAACCAGAGTGCTATGGAAAATTTGGATGAACTTGGGACAGCTCACTATCCCGGGTGGAGTAAGGAGGTCCTTACCTATCTCTATGAGGAGCGAAATATTACCGCATCCGGTCATGAAACAACTGATACCGATCCCGGACTGGTGACCAGCAAAGACCAATACCCGCTCGAGAATTATATTCTCTCGCATAACGCCTATCAGGTTGAACTTCTGACAAATCTGGATCAGGTTCCGGAAAGTGGTTCTTTGATAGTGGTCACTTTTCCTAAGCCAAAAGATGGATCCGGATTTCCTGCACGAGTATTTGCAATTATTCCTTCATAACTCCATTTTTCAATATTTCATCGAGGTAGTTCAATCTTGGCAAATTACTGAAACATGCAATTTTTCCATCATGAAAAATTTTGAAAAAACAAGGATGATGGACAGATATTTTTTCGATAACTCAAATATTCATCAATAATTAAAAAGGTATCATTTTTTTCTTTTTTTCTTCAGATTTCCTGGAGGTTTTGTCAAATTGATTCCAAATGATGAAAAATCCTTGACATCCAATTGGTGAGATGTCTCATCTGAGGAAATTGCAGGGATGATAAACCGGAAAAACTCACTGGTGAACTGTTCGAAGCTGAATCCTTCTCCCTCAATCACGAGTTTCCATTTATTTTCCATAGAAAGGATACCCATGAAAGCGATCATCAGATACATGGAGGTAAGGAAGGGATCTAGATCCCTTCGAATGGTTCCATCATCAATACCTTCCTGGATCGCATCCCGGAGAATCATCCGGCAGGTACCATATCCATTTCCAATCTCAGCTGTGCAGGGATTCTCCTTCGAAAAGCGTTCAGAACCGTAAAAATGAATCATTCGAAGATAATCCGGGTACTCTTGGGAAAAGAGGTAATATGCCTGACCCATCAGAACTACTTTACCAATTCCCGGTACCGGTTTTTCCATACAGGCAATATACTTCTCCTGAAGAATTTGTACACCACGGAGAACAACGGTAGCAAATAGGGTTTCTTTATTTTTTACATAGAGATAGATGGTCGCCTTATTCAGTTCGACTTCCCGGGCGATGTCATCCATAGACACCTCTTCGTAACTCCGGGAAAAGAAGAGCCGCTGGGCTGCATCGATGATATCGGTCTTTCGCTGTTCCTTTTCTCGTTGTCTTCTATCAGCAATCCCCATATAAAAACTCTCAATTTCTAATTTGTGGCATCAAGATAATTTTGAAGTTCAGATTTTCTGCTGAACCCAGGAATCGATAAGGGCATGGGTGATACTAGCCCTTGAGGGATAAGGAGGCAGGTTACTTCGGGAAAACCATCCGGCAGCCTCAATTTCCTGATTATCAATCCGGATCTCTCCTCCGGCATACTCTGCAACAAATCCAATCATCAGGGAATCAGGAAATGGCCAGGGTTCGCTTCCGAAATATCGAAGATTTTGCACCGTTATACCGACTTCTTCCTCCACTTCGCGATGCACGGTCTGTTCAAGATTTTCTCCCGGTTCATTGAATCCGGCAATGACCGAATAGAGCCCTGGAGGGGAGTTAGGAGATCGGGCGAGCAGAACTTCATCCCCTTTTGTTATCAGTACGATGATGGCAGGCGATATCCGGGGATAGATGATATGGTTACAGGAACTGCAGATCCGAGCCCTTTCGGTTGTCAGTGGGCAGGTTATTGCACCACATCTTCCACAGTATCCTGCCGAATGATCAAAATCAAGAATACGTACCGCATATGAGGCAAGAGCCAAATCGCTGTCTGACACTTTCCCGTATAAATCCCGGACAGGTATAGAGAACCAGCCTTTTCCCAAAGTGATCTCACTAGCAACCCCAACTGCGTAATAGAGAAGATCATCTTTAATGCCAAGATAGACCGGATCGCTTTTGGTCACTTCTGCAGGAAGTTTTTCCGGCAGGAGAACCACGCTGGACTCCTGATCATTCTGGATGAGCACGTTTTTCCCCTGAACCAAAATCCAGCGTTTCCGTGCAGATTCAGGGTCTTCTGGTTCTGGAAAAACCGGAAGAAGTGGACGGACAGCATAGGACGGATAGTGCTTCATGAGGTATCCCAGGTAATGATTCGCATTTTTTTCCTGACCAGCACCATAGATTCTCCTTATAAAAAGTATTCAGGCTCCTTTCGATCGGGATATAGGGTGAATAATCTTACCGAAGCTTCTTTCACCAGTCCGGGTTTCATCGTTCTCGCCTGGCTCGGGCACCGTTTTATGCATGCACAACAGGTGATACATTTTTTTGTATCGATTGTATTGCTGTTTGTGGGATCAATAGCCCCAACAGGACATACATCTGCACAGATTCCACATTGGATACACGCATCACTGACCGCAATAAAATCTACCGTCCAAAGTCTAGAATCCCCCCGGTATGGATGAACTCCGGGTATTGCCACTTCAGATACCAGGTCTATTGAGGAGATATTGGTAAATTTTTCCTGGATTTTTTGTCCTAATGACTCAGCATGGAGCAAGTCGGCTTTATCCGGACGATCTTTTGCAGTGGGAGTTTCATCGCAGGAAAAAGAATGTTCTCCGATATACGCGGCACCAGCGATTATTTTGCATCCGCACTGACTCAATATATCCTTCAGCTCGATTAACGCATCTTCATACACCCGGTTGCCATACACAACAACACATACCGCAGGTGTTTTTTGTGCCTTTATTGCATGGAGCCATTCGGTGAGTAGTGCTGGAACCCTACCCATATACACAGGCACACCTACAATGAGTAACTCGCTTTCCGAGGTTTTTGGAGGGGATAATCTCGATTGTGGTTTTGTGATATCCAGTAATTCAACGTTTTCACAACTGATCCCTCGTGCAATTTCCTGCACAACTGCTTTGGTTGTTCCGGTCGGAGAGAAATAGACAAGTTTCAAAGATGAGATATTCATGCTGTATCCTCCATTCTCATCGAAAAAAATCCTTTCAGCGATACATACTCAACAGATATCCATCGTACGATCCAGTCATGTTTTTCTAAAACACTTTTTCTCCAATGATTAAAGAAAGATATTCCAGGCCCAGTTTGACCCGATAGTTTCGCATCGGATATATCTCGAGAATTTCGGTAATTCAGGGAATTCATTACTAAGACATAACCTTCAGACATAATATAACTGATGGTTATTTTCTAAACAATAGTTAATGACTTAAGCGTTTTATTTAGATCATTAAAGATGTCATCAAAATACTGAACAAAGAGTCATATTCAATAATTTTTCCGATCATGGGAGAAAAACGGTATGTTTATCATTTCATATTTAGCAGAGTATCTGATATGAACATTCATAAGGGCGAATATCTTGTAGTTGGGATAGTGCTGACGCTAATCATTTCTCTTTCCTGCAGTATGTATGCAGATACAACGGGTAATACATCTGATGCTGAATCTCTGTGGGAAGGAACATGGACTGATGCAAATTATTCTTTATCACTTTCTCAAAACGGATCAACCATCACTGGAATAGCAGTATCATCTAATCCTGCCGAAACTGATCCCTTCCGTTTATCAGGGACGGTTTCCGATGATGGAATGACTCTTCAGAGTGTCTTGACCTCCTCCGGGACGCTAATCCTGAATCTTTCAGAAGACAAAATGATGTTTGATGGTTCCGGAACTGTAGATGCTGTCGATAACACGAGCCAACCATTCGCTTATACGTTCAACGCATCCAGGAATGGGACTCCAATTATTCCGGATCAGGAATGGACCGGAATATGGACGAGTAAGAGAAACCTGATGAACCTCACCCAGGAGAATGCATCGGTGAGTGGAGATTATCATGCTCTGACCTCCGTCAATTTTGGTGGAGTAGTAAATGGGACTATTGCAGAAGATGGAAAAACGCTTCCCATGACTTGGATTTCTCCGGAAAATGTCACATTTACTCTTTCGGAGGATGGGAAAACAATGATAGAAGGTGAATGTACAGAAGAAAAGATCAGCATCAATGGTTACTGCCTCAATTTAATAAAAGAAGAATGAATCATTGATATTTGTAAATACCCTTTTTTTGATATGAGTACTTCCTTTAGCCTTATTCACATAATAGGATAGTGCAAAACCCCCATTATTACCTCACCGAGTAGAATAATTCATGTGATTTTTAGTTCATTCTTATTTTCACAAAATTATCAAAAAGTAGCAGTTCTTGGTAACCTTTGGGTGAATTGGGTAGTGTCAGGATTATGCTGCAAAATAGATCAACCCAATTATCTACATATTCCGGTGAAACTGATTCATGGAAAGAGGTTTTATCGTTTCAATATCGTTATGTTCCCCTCTATTGTTTAATGATCTCAGAGTTCTCCCTATCTTTTAATGCCTGAACCATACAATGGACAGTATGCTTCCAACAATTCTTGTAGTGTCTGCCTTTTTTCTTATCCTGATAATTTCTCTGTCATCAGCTGAAACAATCCCCTATATCGTCGATGGAAAGACTGGTGAGATTGAGTTCCGGAATTACCCTGCCCTGGTGCTTGCCACCGTTGAAAGCCAAGAAAATGACGCTGGTTTTGACCTGCTTTTTAAGTATATATCAGGGAATAACAAAGCAAAGAGTTCCATGCCAATGACCGCCCCGGTGATAACATCAACGAAAATCCCTATGACAGCACCGGTTGTTTCAGATGCCGAATCGATGTCTTTTGTTATGCCCCCGGAAAAAACCTATGAGGAGATCCCGGATCCATTGGATAGCCGGGTGAAGATTGTAACATTACCAGGAAGAGAGATAGCCGTTATTCGTTTCGGTGGATATGCATCGAAAGAAGATGTGGCTGCTGCAACGTCCCGGCTGCTGAAAGGATTGACAGATGAAAGGATTGCCTCGGTGGGTCAGGTATTTCTGATGCGGTACGATCCTCCATGGATGCCAGGATTTTTCCGGCGAAATGAAGTTGGAATAGAGATAAAACGATAATCCGGTCTTTTTTTATGAGAATAATGAAACAGATGAATCTCAATTGAACGTTGAATTTGTGATAAATCTGCTAATAAACCACTTGTTCTGGGAAACACTCAGCATTATAGAGAACGAAATAGAGATTTCTAAGAGTGGGAGATTTGAACACTCTGTTAGTAAGCCGCTGGAGGGATTTGAACCCTCGATCTGCTGATTACGAATCAGCCGCTATACCCCTAAGCCACAGCGGCGCGACTATATACATCTACGTTATCCCTTAAAAAAAAATCGATTGTAGGATTATGAGTATCCGGTCATAGAAGTGACGTTCTGTGCCTTCTCCTGGGATGCTTCTAGAGGCCGGAACTTCTGCTCATATTCACCGACGGTTCGCTGCAGAACCTGAAGCAGATTTTTTGCATGAGTTGGAGAAATGCTGACAACCGCTTTTCCCCGGGCCTGATTGATTCCCGGAATCTGGTGGAGGAACATAAAGGTGAACTCATCCTCTTTATACGCAATCTGGATCATATTACTGTATACGGGTTCCAGGTTCGGGGGGATCGTGACCTGAATCTCATTCGAAGACATATTGACATATTATCCGGGATCTGCATTAAAATGACCGAATATCAGTCCATATCAGACCAGACGTTTGCGGTTTCTGCATTAATTCAGGCCCATCGATGCCCCCGGCGGTATTACTTTTCCCGAAACGAGGTAATACCTCAATCAGATCGATATATCATCTGTAAACACCTCTCTCTGGCAAGGGTACCAAGGCCGGATGAACAGGAACTCTGGGATGAAATCACCCTCATTCACCCGGATATCGATCCCTCCATGCAGGATTACCTGACAGAATGTCTGGAACAGATACAGCATACTCCATTCCCCTCCTGGACTGATACCGAGATCAGTGTCAGGTCTGAAAAATATGGAATTCATGGGCAGATTGATAAATATCACGCAGAGGCTCAATCCATATCCATTGTCAGAGCCTCTCCTGCTCCCCGGCTTGGATGCTGGCCTGATGACCGGATTCGCGTAGCTGCGTATCTCCTCTGCTTACAGGAACAGATGGGATTCAAGTGCAAAGGAGGATATGTAGAATATATTCCGGATGGTATTATCCGGTTTTGCGAGCCAGATCCCCGGGACAGACGGAGACTTCTGCAGGCAATACACCTTGTAAAAATGATAGCCAGGGGAGAACTACCCAAAAAACCGGTGAACCCCCCTTGTAAAAACTGTCCGTATACCGAGCAGTGTGAACCTCCAAAAGCCCGGACACTTTCACAGATTTTTTTCAACAAGTGATAACGACCGGATAAACTCCCCTTTTGCTTCCCTTGTTGTGCCCACGACAAGCCATCGTTCAGAGCCGTGCTGTTCAATAATACCCTGGGCCTCGATCTCCTCACCAGTTAGAGCCTGACCCGTATACGTATGAGTGAAGGAAAGCACTTTGGAAATCGTTGGGTGATCTATCTCATACACCGCCGGACTGTCATAAGAAAAAGTATCTCCCGTTACTACAGCCTGAATCGTATCTTTCCCAATAATTGTCCCTTTCTTCATAGCAAAGCCAGGAAGGTCTGCATACCCCCGGGAGTATAACAGATCAAAATACGTACCCTCTATCTGACCACGATTCCATTTTCGCTGTTCATGCAGGATGAACTCATCATACCCAAGATCCGGATTGCGTTTTTTGTACACCGCCTTCCAGAGTGGCTCATCCAGATCTTCTATCAGACCGGATACAATCCCGCTCTCGAGCCGCTGACGGGCAAGGGAAAAATATGAACCATAGACAACCCCGTCAATATCTGATTCAGGACCTGCTAAACCACAGAGCATGGAACCTGTCACTCCGAAAGCTCCAGAAGGCAGATCAAAAATCCGGTTCAGTTCCTGCACCCGTGCATCTGAACTGGCAATTCGGGACATATGTTCGTCAGGCTTGAGTACTTCTTTGATCTCACTCAGAGGAATGCGGTGAACAAGACCCTGGTAGGCAGGTTTTTCCTCAGCGATCAGTTGATAGGCCTCTTCGAATCCCACCTTTCGGTACCGGATACCTGATGGGTCCATCCGTTCGCCTTCAGGATCCGGGACATACCGAAGAACACAACCTGCACCGGTTTGTGTATCATATGCAGCTACCGCATACAACCAATTGTCATTATCTCTGACAAAATCGCGTATACGAAGGGGTTTTCCAGGTACCATCAGGACCACTCTGCAAGAAGGGCTGCTATCCGGTCTAGATCAGCACCTGGCCTGACGATATCCTTATTAACGAGATCTACCACCGTTGATGGGATTCCGCGTAAGGCCCCCACATCAACAGTATAGTCATGTGGAACGAGGGCATCATTAACCGTGATCGGATCCGGACCCCCTGAGATATTCGCACTCGTGGCGGTGATCGGACTGTCAAATTGCGAAATGATCTCAAGTGCAACATCCTGTGCCGGGAACCGAATCCCAATGTTTCCAGAGCCGGCAGTCAGCATGCAGGGAAGTATGGATCGTGCTTTCAGCACCAGGGTTACCGGCCCAGGCATAAATCTGCTGATAAATGCTTCAGCAATCTCATCCACACAGGCAACTGCCGAGATCATATCACAATCAGATACTGCAATCGATATGGGTTTATGAAACTCACGCCCTTTTGCTTCAAACACTTTGAGGACAGATTCTTCAGAAAGGGCATCAGCACCAAGTCCGTACAAGGTGTCTGTCGGGTATACAATCAGTCCATCCTGTTTCAGAACAGAAACAGCTTTCTTAATAATATCTTTCAAAATTTTCTCCCTGCTACTCTGGAAATATTAAACACTGCTATCGTTGAGACATGCATCACTGCAAAAACTCCCGCCTGAATCGGATCGGTAACCACGAGATCGACATGATCCACCACTGTTCCTGCCATATTAAGACCGATCACTGGAATACCTGCTGCTTTTACCCGGTCAACCGCATCAGACACAGCACCACCCATTATTGAACCGGCAAGAACCAGAATAGAGGCCCGGGGAAGCCGGGGAACTGCATCAACAGCAAGAGCAAGGGTCTCTTCACCCACAAGAGGAATCGTATCAACAGATATTCGCTCACCCCGGATATTATGCCGGTCAGCTTCATTCACCGCCCCTAGGGCAACCTGGGCAACCTGAGCTCCGCCTCCAATAATGATGACCCGTTTGCCAAAAATATCGCCAAATGAGCGATGGATTATTACCTCATTCACCCCGGGAAGGTTCTGCAATCCGGTGATGAGTTGATTCGGAATGATATCTCCTTCAAACTCCACATAGAGTTCTTCATATGCCTCATCACACTGCCCTTCACAGGCTTCGAGGTGAATCATAATAATGTTAGCATTATTTTCAGCAAATACCGTGGCAATATCCTTGAGAACTCCGGATTTATTCCGGGCAAGAATACATACTGCTTTCAAACCATCTTCAAAAACCATACCGAATCACCCCCACCAAAACACATTTCATGAATATGCGAACCATGGCACAAACCAGGACAGAACTCTATCCCGCATCTTGCAGGTTTCGTGATTACAGAGTTAGTACCCCATACAATACAGGTTTTTCCGTGTCCCAATCCCCTGAACAAAAAATGAGAGCGTAATGAGGATTATAGAGTCAGCAATACGAAGGCGTGCACCCCTGACATTGATTAGTTCTTTTTTGGCATGATTCCCTGGATCAGGGCTTTAATCACCATGCCCACAGCAAATAAACAGAGGAGAAGGACAAACCACATCAAAACCCCGACATTATCCTGCACAACCGGAATGTTTCCAATGATATATCCCCCAAGGACGAGCCCGAAAGTCCAGATGATTCCCCCGATGATATTGTATGCAAGGAACCAGCGATAATGCATATTCCCGATCCCTGCAAGAAAAGGAGCAAATGTCCGGACATAAGGAACAAACCGGGCGACTACGATGGTAGCTCCTCCCCACCTGGCATAAAATTCCTGAGTGTATTGAATCCATTCACCTTTCACCAGCCCGGACAGCCGGCCATGCATTATCCGATCTCCGGCATATCGTCCAATCCAGAAGTTAACCGTATCTCCCAGAATTGCTGCCAGAGTTACAATAATAAGGAGCGCAGGGAGGTTCAAAACCCCGGACCCTGCAAGGGCTCCGGCGATAAATAGAAGGGAATCCCCGGGAAGAAACGGAGTTACCACAAATCCGGTTTCACAAAAAATGACGATGAAAAGGACAAGATAGATGAAAATACCAAGTTCTGCGGCCATCACGGAGAGAGACTGATCCAGGTTGAGAAAAAGATCAATGGGATTTACGGACATGCTCATAGCACGTTGTCTGTTACACCAGAAGAGGTTTCCCAACATGTACACTCCGGATTATCCAATGACCTATACAGGTTCAGGCCTTCTCTCCCTCCGGGAGGCGGTTTACTCTTAAGAGGAGGTTTTATAAATTTGGGGGAAACCAGGCTGCGATGAATCTCCAGAACTCAAATCCAATCAGAAGAGGATATGGGTTCTCTAGAGAGAAGAGATATTTTTTCTCATACATGATGAATGGAGATACTAAATACCGGCAGGATCCAAATCCCTTGAGCATATGATCAATAAAGTTCTGATAGCAATGGATGGATCCCCGGAATCAGATACAGCGTTATTAAAAATTATTGAGTTTCTGAAACCGGATGAAACAAGTTTCCATGCAGTATATGTCATATCACCGTCGAAATATGCCACAATAGAAGGAGCTGCAGGATATGAAGGTATTTCCACACTTCATGAAATCCGGGATCGGATTATATCAGAAGAAAAAGATCAGGTCACCGAAAGGGTGAAAAATATCGCCCGGGATCACGGAATTGAGATCGACATGCTTATCAGACTAGGGGATCCGAGAAGTGAGATCCTTAAGACAGCGGATGAAATCCACGCGGATGTTATTGTCGTTGGCTCTACTGGAAAAGGGCTCGGACAGCGGATTCTCCTGGGAAGTGTAAGCACGTACATTGTAACCCACGCAAAAGTATCCACCATGGTCATCAGATAACAGAGCTTATACCCAGAATAACTTCAGGTTTTTTCTCACTCATCTATCCTTTTTTATCTTTTCCTGACAAGTATTGGCTATGCGCAAAGAAGTCATCATAGCCGGGATGATTGTTCTGCTCATCCTGGTTTCCGGATGTACAGCTCTTGAAAAAAGCCAGGAGGCACCAACACAGGGAGGGTTGGTGCAATCAGAAGGGGAATATGCAAAGATGGCGCCTGCTCCTTCAGCGCCGAGATCAGAGGTCGACTCCTATAAAGGAATATCCACCACGTCTGAAGACAAAAATGAGGCTCCTGCAACTGAACCAAAGATTATCAAAAATGCAGATCTCCAGTTGGAAGTTCCGGATGTCAGAAAAGTTGCAGTTGATATCGGAAAGATAACCGAATCTGCAGGAGGTTCTGTTCAGTCCTCATCTATCTATGCAGGATATAATAACCAGTACAGTGGAACGGTTACCATTCATGTCCCCCAGGATAAATTCACACAAATCCTTGAAGAACTCCAAAAATTGGGTAAAATCACCAGCACGAGTGTTTCTTCAGATGATGTAACCGAAGAATATGTCGATCTTCAGGCACAAAAGACTGCATACACCAATCAACTTGCGCAATATAACCGGATTTTAACCCAGGCAGTAAATGTCTCGGAGATTCTGGTTGTCCAGCGTGAGATTGAACGGGTGCAGGTTGAGCTTGATCGAATCACCGGGAGAATGAAATATCTTGACAGCAGAGTGTCATTTTCCGTCATTACTATCCGGCTTTCTGAACCGGCACAAGTAGTAACTTCTACCGGAATATCAATCGCATCAGTCATCAGTGAAGGAATTGAAGGATTTACCGGAACCCTGATCTGGCTGGTTGTCGCAGGAATGACACTGCTGCCTCTGATAATTATCGGAGGACTGGGATTTTTCCTATACCGCCGATGGAAATCTGCGAAAGGGGAATAATCTATCACCCTTTGATGATCTTCGACAAAGATACTAGGTCCGGAGTTCATATCTGAGAACATGGAGCCAGATACCGAGATGATCCTTCGCGATGTTCACATCCCCGGCGGACGGGTAGCAGATGTGACTCTCATATCAGGAAAGGTGCAGCATGTCGGGTCATCCGGAAAGGCAGATCAGGTAATCCGATGTGGCGGGTTTACCGTGGTTCCTGCGGCAATCGATATGCATGTCCACATGCGGGACGGTGTCCAGGCGTACAAGGAAGACTGGAGATCCGGTTCCATGAGTGCCCTTGCCGGAGGAGTCACGATGGTGGTTGATCAGCCAAATACCATTCCTGCAATCACCTCTCCGGAGATTTTCCTGCAGCGGGTAAATATGGCCGCATCCCAGTCACTCTGTCAGTTTGGAATCAATGCCGGAGTAACTCCCGATGCTGATATTGAAGGAATGGCAAAAGCCGGGGCAATGGCATTTGGAGAGACATTTGCCGGACCTTCCAGTTATGGGGAAGCATTATCCCGGGAAGATCTGCAATCGCTGATGAACAGAATTACCCATGCAGGCGGACTGATGACAATGCACGCAGAGGTTGTTCAGGAGGGTGATGATACCACCCTTGCTCTCCACAATTCGCTCCGGTCAATTCAAGGGGAGAGAGAAGCCGTGGAAATGATCATGGATACTGCTCCGGACAACGCAAAGATCCACTTCTGCCATATCTCTTCAGCAGAGACGATCAGAGCCATATCAAAAAACCCCAAAGGAACCATTGAGGTAACGCCGCATCACCTCTTTCTCTCGATTGAATCGTTTTCTTCAGAAGATACCCAGGGAAAAGTGAATCCACCTCTCAGACCTGAAGCCAGCCGGAGAAAACTCTGGGAGTATTGGGACCAGATAGATGTTATCGGGTCAGATCATGCACCCCATACAGTAACAGAGAAATCAAAATCTTTTGAAGAGGCTCCTTCCGGAATTCCAGGTGTCGAGACTATGATACCTTTACTCATGGCTGAGGTGTGTAAGGGAAAAATTTCTTTGCAGTCAGTCATAGAAAAAACCTCACTACGGCCGGCACAAATTCTGGGTATCAACCCGGCAGGATACAACCCGGGAATGCGGGCAGACTTTGCGCTCTATCCAAAAACGACTGAGTCCATATCAGTAGAACGCCTCCACTCCAAAGCAGGATGGACCCCATATGAAGGATTTGAAGCAATATTTCCTGAAACAGTAGTAATGGCTGGCGTTTCTGTGTATCACCAGGGGGATTTTCAGGAAACCCATCCGGAATGGATTCAGGGAAGGGGCTATAACCCGGGAGCATGAATCATATAGTGTGCCTTTCCTCATTTCCTTAGGTCCCCGGGAGATCTGATGAAGCATCAAGATGTGATCCATGGGACAACCCGGATTTGGTACATTTACATGGCACCGCCTGGCAGAGGGCGTTTAATGGGTGAAGTAAGGCAAAAGCTACTGATGAACACCATTTGTTAATGCCGGGCGACAACTTCTTATGACAACTCCTGATGATATCAGGTCTGCAATCACGCCTGCTCCTTATGGCTCTCTTCTTACCATCGAAGTGAATGCTGGATCGAAAACCCAGAAATTCCCGACAGACTATAATGCATGGAGACATGCGGTAGGAATCCAGGTAAAATCGCCTGCTATTGAAGGAAAAGCAAATAAGGCAATTCTTGCTCTCATAGCCGAAACACTGGATATTTCGAAGTCTTCAGTGAGTATTTCCAGCGGTCAGACTTCATCAGTAAAACGGATTTGTATTGAAGGGATTACTCCAGAGATTCTTAGCGAAACCCTGAGTAAACTGTTGCATACGAGCGAGGAATAATCTTCTATTGGCAGTATTTTTTCGCACATACCGTATGGTTTAAATATTTTGTGATAGACTGTGTTGCCAGTATTATGGTAATTCTTTTACTTCACGGAGGGTGCTCTTTTGTATGAGCAGGAGACTACAAAATACCGGATTCATCTCACTGTGCTTGCAGACGGGGTGGTTGAACGGTCTGATGTAGTCGGCGCGATATTCGGGCAGATAGAAGGTCTGCTCGGTTCTGAGATGGAGCTGCGTGAACTTCAGCGTCAGGGAAGACTTGGGCGTATTGATGTCAAAATTTTGAGCAGGCAGGGAAAATCTTCCGGAGAGATTCTGGTATCTACTTCACTTGACCGGGCAGAGACGGCAATTCTTGCAGCTTCCATGGAGACGATCGGCCGGGTCGGACCCTGTACTGCGCAGGTGTCTGTGCAGAATATTGAGGATATCAGGGTAACCAAACGAAATCAGATCATCGAACGGGCGAAATCCCTGCTTCTGGAGTTTGAAGAGCCGGGTATCGATCCTGAATCCTTAATTGATGCGGTCAGGGAAAGCCAGCGAATCGAAAAGATCGAAACCATCGGACCGGATAATGTCCCGGCAGGTCCGAATGTCCTGAATTCAGATGCAATCATCGTAGTTGAAGGACGGGCTGACGTTATCAATCTGCTCAGATCAGGTATTAAAAATGCAATCGCAGTTGAAGGGACCAGTGTCCCTGGCACGATCATCAATATGTGCCACAAGAAAACCGCTACTGCATTTCTTGACGGAGATCGGGGCGGAGATCTCATCCTTCGCGAACTTCTGGAAGTGACGGACATTGACTTTGTCGCATTCCCTCCCCGGGGAGAATCAGTCGAAGATCTGTCCAGAAAAGAGATAATCAAGGCGCTTCGTAATAAAGTCCCGATAGAATATGTACTTGAGGACAGGGTTGCCGAATACATTTCTGCACGGGACAAAGAAAACCGGAATGAGGAACGAAGTCATCATAGAGAGAGATTTGACCGCTCGGAGGGGGGAACTTCTCTGGCTCAGACTGAACCCGAACCACCCAGGGAAAACCCTGAACCTTATGAACAGAATAACGCTGAAAATGCCCTACCGACCGAGCCTGAAGCAGATGCTCCGTATCAACCCAGATCCGTCTTCACCCATATCAGTGAGGTAAGACAGCGCGGAGTAGTCAGAATGCTCTCGGAAACCGGAGATGTAGCAGTAGAAATGCCGGTTTCGCAAATAGAGGAACTTCCGCTACCTGAAGACCAGCCATATCAGGGAGTGGTTATTGATCAGGATGTGAACCAGCAACTTCTTGATCAACTCACCATGCTGGGGATCAGATATCTGGCAGCTCCCTCATTTAGCGGAATCGTCCGCAGACCGGCCTCAGTTCGCCTCATTCCATTCAGATAGGCGTCCTGCTCATTTTTTTATATTTTTCCTGCTTATTTGTATGTGAGGAGTGATACTGTGCACAAAGAGGAACTTATCTCACTCCATCAGATGCTCATCGACGTAAAGGATTATCTTCAGCAGATGAACCCTGAGTCTGATTTTTCTGATTATGAATCATTGAAGATAACGCCGACACAGATGCATCGGAGCAAAGTGGAGCATAAATATGCGATTTTTGTATTAGGGAATGCAATCGCAAAATGTATGAAAGATATCGAGAATCCTTCAACGGATCGGATGTCAGCCCGGATGCATGAACTGGCTGAACGTGCGTTGAAAGAGATTGAATGCGGAACCTGAAAAGTTCCGTTTGATTATCGTTTTTCCTGTTTTCTCTGCTCGACAAGATATTCAGCAAGAAGACGAGGGATGGGCGCCTCCATACAGTGCCAGTTTGGAGTCCCATTCACTTCCAGAACGGTGTAATTGCCTTCATGGATAAGAAGGTCAACCCCACCATAATCGACACCACAGCTTTCTGCAGCCTGGGCTGCAATATCGTTCATGTCTTTATCAATAGCGACGGCACTTCCACAGCCACCCTGATGGATATTGTGTGTAAGACTGTCAGATACCCGCATGATGGCTCCGACGGCCTTCCCATTTATGACAAATACCCGGAAGTCCCGGTCATTGGGAATATATTCCTGGAGATAATAGGGAGCATCACCCAGTTGCTCTTCATGGTCAACCAGATGAATGCCTACTCCATCAAATCCATATACGGGTTTGGAAACAACTTTTCCATGCTTTTCTATGAATTTACCTGCAAGATGCCGGGATTCGGTGAAGAACGTTTCAGGAGTCGGTACACCATTTCGAATCAGTAAGGACGAAGTCTGCACTTTACTTGCGCAGGTCACAATACCCTCCGGAGGATTGATGATCCGGTTCCGGAGAGCAAGAGCGGCAAGTGATTCAAAATTATGCCCGTTCTGACGGATACCACATGCCCAGATCGTCTCTCCTTCCATCCCACAGGAGAAGGGATCCATTGCTTCAAGAAAGACCGCCTGATATGGCTCTCCCATCTTGTCCAGTTCATCCATGACCATACGGGTGGAATTATCAGAAGGAATATCAGTAGGTTTTGGAATTATCGTTATCATGATACTAAAAAACAGAGGTTATTCAGTGGATTTGCTATACTTTTTCCATACCTGTTCCCGGTATACCGGACCGCTATTATAGGTACAAAATGGAATCAGAGTTCCATCCGGTGTTGCATAATGAATACAGCACCGGTTCACCCGGTCAAGATCATAATTATAATTGTCCATGAAATGCATTGTTCCAATGAACAGAGCGTTCCAGTGGAATGACCGGAGAGCTTCAAAGTTATGGGTGATCAGGGTTTTTCCGAGGATCTTCCAGACATCAAGATTCGTATTCTTCCCGTCTGACTTTACCTGATTGTAAAACTCCCGAATTCCATTGATGGCTACCATCTTTTTAGACAGGGTACCGCTCTTCTCCAGTTTGCGGGTGAGTTGTTCAATTGATGAGAAGAAGGCGTCGACATCGATCATCCGGTTAATAGGGACAATCCCGTCTTCCCGGACAAACACATAGGTTGCAGCACCACAATGCTGGTGAGCAGTAAATTTGATCTGTTTCTTCCCGGTATACACTTCAACAAATTCCGATACCGGAAGAACACAGGGGACAGGATAGAAATCATTTTTCAAAACTGCTCCATCAGTCTGTCCCTCAATCCGATCCAAAAGTTCAGGGATGGTGATCCGTTCACGGGCAATTTCTTCAGGATTTGCCGCCCCGGTGAATGAAACAGGCTGAAAATTCACACCCCGGATGACAGAGATGTTTTCTGCTGCAAACCTGACGATAGCTCCGATCTCATGATCGTTTTTGGTTTTTATGATCGTCGGGACCAGGACAATACCGAGTTTCACCTGCTTGCAGTTCTCAATAGCCTTGAGATCGTGAGCGAGTTTCGGATTGGTCTCCTTCGTAACACCATCAAAGTGCAGGTACACGGTCTGGACTCCACTCTCTTTCAGGGCTTTTGCAAGATTTGGGTCTGAGGCGAGTTTGATACCATTCGTTGCCAGTTGTACCTGAAGGAACCCCAGTTCCTTGGCCATGCGTACAATATCAAGGAGATCTTCCCGCATGGTTGGTTCTCCTCCGGCGAACTGCACTGCAGGAGCAGGGTTTGGTTTCTCTGACCGGAGCAGTTCAAGCATTCCCCTGATCTGTTCAAATGAGGGTTCATATACAAACCCGCATGCCCGGGCATTGGCGAAACAGAACTCACAATTCAGATTGCAGCGGTTTGTCAGGTCGATATTGGCAAGAAGGGTTGTTGAGTTATGGTGATTGCAGATACCACAATCCTGGGGACAGGAACTGATATCGGTATGAACCTGAGGATTCTCAAGACCTGAACCTTTTGCATTGTAGGTATCATATCGTTTATAGAGAGCAGCATCTTCCCAGTAGATATATGAGAAACTGCCATGTTCTGGGCAAGTGCGGTCAATATATACCCGTCCCTCCTTTTCGATTATTTCTGCATCAAGAACTTTTTTACATACAGGACAGAGACTTTTCGTCTTTTTTAGAAGTATAATATCACCCACCACAGGTTTTTGGAATAATTGTTCGAACAGTTGTATCTGTTATTTATGCAGATTCGACCCTTATATGTATTCAGGAGTGGGCATCTATAATCTTCGATCTCCTACTCGTGGGAGCAACCGCCTTCTGGGTGATGCTCGCCGCATATGTCCCCAACTCTGCCGCAGCAGCAGTAGGGGGAGGACCAGCAATCGATGGTGGTCTGTGCTGGAGAGACGGTCGCAGAATACTGGGTGATGGAAAGACAATTCGCGGATTTCTTGGAGGAATTGCCTGTGGATGCCTGGTAGGGGGTTTACAGATTCTGGTTCAGGGATATGCGCCATTTACTGCCCTTCCCCAGGTAAGCCTCGTTCCGATAGTCCTTCTGGCTACCGGATCTCTCGTCGGTGACATGGTAAAGAGTTTTTTCAAACGCCGTGCAGGTATTGACCGAGGGGGGAAATGGCCGCTTGTGGATCAATATGATTTTGTCGCAGGAGCGCTGCTATTCCTTCTCATCGGAGACCCGGCATTCACATTTACCGTAATCACCGTCCCGGTATTTATTGCCATTCTGGTAATCACCCCGGTCCTTCACCGGGTGGTAAACATCATCGGATACAAAATCGGAGTGAAAGACGTACCATGGTAAACATTAGTCTGAAAGAACGGCTGATTCAAGCAGAAGCTATTCGATTTGGAGATTTTACTCTTGCTTCCGGAAAAAAGAGCAAAGTATATATTGACATCAAGATGGCAATGACGAATCCGGAAATTCTGGGGCATATCGCTGAAGCAGTCATCGAAAAGAATCTGGTATGGGATACGGCAGCCGGTGTTGCAGTCGGAGGGGTCCCCCTCGCAGTTGCTGCTTCAATGGTAAGTAAAAAACCCTATGTGATCATCAGAAAAGAGCAGAAAGGACATGGTCTTTCATCACTCATCATCGGTGATGTGAAAGGAAAACAGGTTCTCATGATCGAAGATGTCACCACCTCCGGAGGATCTGCGCTCTTTGGAGTAGAACAGATTCGTGCAGCCGGAGGGATAATTACTGATATTGTAACGGTGGTAGATCGGGAGGAGGGAGCAACTGACACGCTGGCAAAATCAGGTATCCGGCTGGTCCCCCTGGTTTCTATGAGTGAACTGATCCCCCAGTAACTCCTTTTTTGTCCTGAAAGAGAGAAAGGATTTGATTCACTTATCTCATGCAGATACACACTGTTCAAACCTTCAATCCCGGATATCGTTAAAATTTACGTGATGAGATGCTCTTTGAAGTATCGCATCACCGTATGGAGATAATAGGGATCATAGTTCAGATCATGGTTTTTGTTCGTGAAAACAAACATATCAAACTTCTTTCCTGCTACTTCCAATGCATTGGCGAGTTGCATCGTCATAGACGGATGCACATTATCATCGACATCTCCGGTCAGAAGAAGGAGGGATCCAGTCAGGTTCCCTGCTTTCTCCGGAGTGATCTGTTCGGTATAGTTTCCTTTGGGGTATCCTTCATACTTCTCGCCCCAGTAAGAACCATACAGGCGGCTGTCGTGGTTCCCTGATGCAGCAACCCCAACTGAAAAGAATTCCGGCCAGGTGAGGAGAGCCTGTGCCGTTGCAAATCCTCCAGCTGATTTGCCATAAATCCCGACTCGGGATATGTCCATGTACGGATAGCGGGCTCCCAGCTGCTGAAGTCCGGTGATATGATCCGGAAGACCACAGTCAGCAAGATTTCCATAACTGACATTATGAAATGTTTTGGACCGGTATGCAGTGCCTAATCCATCCATTGTCACGACCACACATCCAAGCTCTGCCAGCATCTGGCCGGTCCAGTACGTCTTTGATTCCCAGGTAAGGTCGGAAGGAAAATCTGTTTCCGTAACAGTCCGGTAAGGTCCCGGATACACAAGATCAATGACCGGATACTTTTTGGTGTTATCAAAATTTGTTGGCTTGATGATCAGTCCATACAGAACCGTGACTCCATCTCTGGCCTTGAATGATACCCGTTCTGGTGGGACCCATCCCTGGCTTGTCAGGGCAGAAGCATCTGTAGCCGCAATATGCATGAGCAGGGTTCCATTGATCGATTTGAGATCCGTTACTGCCGGAAGATCGACCCGGGAGAAGGTATCAACAAAACTCTGCTTATCCGGAGACAGAGAGATCGTGTGATCTGCCTCCCCTGGAGTCAGAAGTTCAAGTCCGGTCCCATCAGTATGAACCCGGTACAGGTACTGGTAATAGGGATTTCCCTGCTCTCTCCCACTACCCGTGAAATAAATGGTCGAAGTATCTTCATCAACACCGACAATAGTTCTGACGACCCAGGGGCCGGAAGTTACCTGATTGAGAAATGTTCCATTCGAGTTGTACCGGTAGAGGTGACCCCATCCATCCCGCTCTGAGAACCAAAGGATATCACCAGTCTTTTCAAGTATGGCAATATTGGGGGTACTTGCGTAATCAAGACTGGATTCAATGTATGCCCCACCGGTTTCATTCAGGATCTCCTGAACATCCCCGGACTCTGATTGTGTTTTAAGCAGCTTCAGAGTTTTTTCTCCTCGCTCGATGTAGAGTGAATACGCGGTGGAACCGGTACTATTCCACCATTGGAGCACATCCGTATCGGTATCCATCATCGATACTTCAGGTTGGGATTTTCCCTTGACCGGGACAATCTTCTGCGTCGTGACGTTGATGATCACCGGCTCATACATCGGTACCCAGGTGTCCCCGGGCATGGCATACCGGTAGGAATAGAGAACCGGTCGGGCCCCGATTCCTGGTGCCTGATCAAGAAGCCAGAGTGGACTGACATTTCGCTGATCTACTTTGAATGTCTGAATTTTCGACCCGTCCGGTGACCAGGACAGATAGGCTCCCGGTGAGGAATTCGAAAGGGATTCGGTAACCGGATCGCGAACCGTATCAGAACGCTTTCCATAAAAGTAATTTTCAGTCCCATCGCGAGTCAAGGGAACTGATTGTTTTGTCCTAGCATCATAGAGATACAAGTTAGTCCCATTCACGTACGCAACGGATTGATAATCCGGCGATGGAACGCCAGCCTGTATTTCCGGAGGCAGGGTTGTCTCGGTCATCTGATACACCGAGAGATCGCAGCTCCACTGTTTCCCAAATGCATCAAAGGTGATGTACCCCATGTCAGGAGAGAGCCTGATATTATGTACCGGGAGATGAGCAGGATCAACCGGAGTCCCACTCACATTTCTCAGGGATGCAGTAAACCGATCCGTATCGAGCAGACGTTTCCTCACATTTTGAGAGACATTTACAAGGAAAAACATGTTGGTATCTTTTCCTGCATCCATATACCAGAAGGCATCACCCGCGATCCACTGGGGATCAATATTTGCATGATACATCTGCGAAACCGCTGTATCCGGGTAAAATTTATCTGCAGCGGCGAAATTCACTGACGAATCAGGTGTTATGGCCGATACTCCAAGAGGCAGGTACTGAAAAATTATCAGAAAAAGGAAAAGATAAGTCAATGAGTGAATGGATCGATGATACATGATAGACTAAGATGGAAGAATGAACGATAAATAATCAGTGAGCGTGAAAAAGATACGAATGAAGGAAGCCCGGAGATAGAACTTATTGCGGACCTTTGGTTGCTGAATCCAGAATAATCCGGTGAGGAGCACAGTAGATATTCATCTTCGGTGGTCTCACAAATCCAGCCAGTGTCGTATTTGTCTTTGCAGCAAGTTCAATCCCATGAATAAATGGTGCGTTATGACTGACAATCACCGGGATACCTGCCCGGATTCCCTTTGCAACCATATCTGCCGGCATTCTCCCGCTGCAGGCAAGTAACACCTGACTGAGATCCACTCCTTTCAGGAGGGCAATTCCCACGGCTTTGTCTATCGAACTGTGCCTTCCCATATCTTCTGCAGATGCAATCACTTCGCCCCGGTCATCCATTATTACTGAACAGTGAGTTCCGCCGGTTTTCTGCCAGATTACTGCCAGTTCATTCACTTTTTTTCCGGCAGAAAAGATGACAGAACTGGAGACGGAAAATCCATCTTCCTGGATTTTCGCAATCTCCCGCCAGCTTCCCCTTCGTCCGGGGCATCCGGAGCTACGGATTTCAACACCCACCTGTCTATCATCCGGATTAAGTCCGGGAATAGATACAAAGATATTCATCCCATCAACCCTGATGGTGGGCTTTTCTGTTCCCATAGGAATCCAGCCTTCACAGAGGAGATGACCATACGCAAATGCTTCCAGATTGTCCGGAGTGAGGGCAAGGGAAACAATGGACGTTTCATTGAGAAAAATTGTAGCCGTCTCTTCAGTACACACCTCTTCAATCCGGTCTTCTGTAGAGGAACCATCAAACCGAATAACGTTCACACGGGTAGTGATCTGATACACTGACGGGTCGCTATCCATACCAGAAAGATGTCCTCCTGGCGGGTAAATCTTTTCTTTCCCTATCCTCTTGGTAAAAGCTCACGCAATCATCTGACTTCGGATAAACAGAAATTTCTGACTCATCAGAGACCGTACATATTGCCTCTACCAGAACTCTTTTAATTAGGTAAATCCTAACTAATGTGATCGGAGCATAATGAAACAAAATGAGCATCTGTTCGAAGTGTTTGAAAACCTGCTCAGAATGAGGAATGAATGTTCCTGCTCCATCTTCTCTGAATGCGGCTTATCCAATTTAACCGTTAAACAGATCGCGTACCTTAAAATTATCCAGCAGCAAGGAGATGTCACTTTCAGCAGACTTGCTGAATTAACTCAAAATTCAAAACCCACAATCACCGAGATGATAAACAAGTTCGTCCGGTTAGAATGCGTGTACCGTGAACCCTGCACGGATGACGGAAGGATCCTGTATATTCGCCTGACAGAAAAAGGGCAGAAAATTGCCCAGGCTGAACAGGATGCGATAAACCGGGTAATCGAACGGATGGTTGAATCCCTGGATGAACATGAGCTGGATCTCTTAATACAGATCCTGCGGAAGGTCAGGTAAATCATTCCTGTACCACTAGTTAGGTAAATTCAAACTAAATGATTGAACACACCAATTCACCAGACCAAATCGATACGACAAAAGAAACAATCGTAATTCCTCTCGTAGACATTGTGGTATATCCTGATAGCAGGGCAAAGTTCCAGGCAAACCAGGAAACCGGAGAACTGCTTCTTACCCGGATGAGTGAGAACAGTGCCACCTATGTAATTGGTCTTACCGTAAAGAGTGATATTTCTCCATCTGATATCACGGCAGAATCATTCTATGCCATAGGGAATCTGATGCGGATATTACATATCCAGCCTGCAGATGAAGGATTTTTGATCTGTGCCCAGGTTCTGCACCGGGTAAAGACAGAATCGGTGGTGCTTGTCGATGGCCACTTTTACGCGACTCACAAGTTCATTGCCGATATTCCTGACTTTGATGAAGATTCCCAGGCGAGGGTTCATACTGATATTATTGAGATTATTCACGATATCAGCAGCCGGTTCACTGGCTCGGAGAATTTCATCCGCCCAATCGATCAGATGGATTCCATTGATCAGATCATGGGCTTTGTCATGCCGTTTCTTCCGGTGGATGTTGCGAAGAAGCAGGCACTACTTGAGATCACTTCCATCCAGGAACGGTACCTGACGTTCTTTGAACTCCTGCTAAAAGTCAGGGAAGATATTAACATCAGAATTGAGATCGGAAAGAAGATCTCAAACCGGGTTAACAAATCCAACCGGGAAGCGATGCTACGGGAACAGCTCAAGGTTATTCAGGAAGAACTTAGTGAGTTTGACGGGACTCCCACAGACGGAGGGTACCGACAACGCATTGAGAACTCTGATATGCCTGAGGAAGTCAGGAAGAAGGCTCTGGCAGAAGCAAGGAAACTGGAGACCGGAGGTAGCCATAATCATGAGAGCTCTATCATCCGTAACTATCTGGATCTCCTGATTGAACTCCCATGGAAAGCAGAAGAGAAGCAGGATATTGACATTGTCAATGCCCGGGAAGTCCTGGAGAGTAACCATAATGGCCTGGAAAAAGTCAAGGAACGCATCATTCAGCACCTGGCGGTCATGAAGTTAAAACAGGAGAAGCAGGGGTCTATCCTCCTCCTGGTAGGTCCGCCTGGCACCGGAAAAACGAGCCTTGGAAAGAGCATTGCCGATGCTCTTGGCAGGAAATATGTCAGGGCAAGTCTGGGCGGAGTCAAAGATGAAGCAGAGATTCGCGGTCATCGAAGAACCTATGTCGGTGCTCTTCCCGGGAGGATTATTCAGGGAGTGAAAAAAGCGGGAACCAAAAACCCGGTTTTCATTCTTGATGAGATTGACAAACTCTCACAGTCATACTCGGGAGATCCGGCAAGTGCCCTTCTTGAAGTACTTGACCCTGAGCAGAATAATGCATTCTCGGATCATTACCTGGAGGTTCCCTATGATCTCTCAGATGTCCTCTTCATAGCAACCGCAAATTCTCTTGCAACCATCCCCGGCCCCCTCCTTGACCGGATGGAACTCATTGAGATCTCCAGTTATACAAAGAGTGAGAAGTTTGCAATTGCAAAAGACCATCTGATTCCGGAAGTTCTCAAAGAACATGGGCTTGACGCTGATAAACTCATGATTGAGGATGATGCTCTGCATATCATCATAGACAAATATACCCGTGAGGCCGGAGTTCGTAGACTGAAAAATCAGTTAGCAAAGACTGCCCGGTATGTCTCTGAGAAGATTGTGTCAGGAATGACAAATCTTCCGTTTGTAGTCACTCCTGCAAATGCTCCGGAGATTCTCGGGAAAGAGATCATCAGACAGGAGGTTATCAGAAAAGAATCCGTCCCGGGAGTAGTTACCGGCCTTGCCTGGACACCGGTGGGCGGAGAAATTCTGTTCATCGAGGGGACATTCATGCCAGGAACGGGAAAACTCACCTTAACCGGGCAGTTGGGTGATGTGATGAAAGAATCAGCCACTATCTCCTTAAGTCTCATCAGATCACGGCTTTTGGGAAATGACAGTGGCCTTAACTTCCTGACCACTGACATGCACATTCATGTCCCTTCCGGAGCAACCCCGAAAGACGGGCCATCAGCCGGTGTCACCATCTTCACTGCACTGACTTCCCTTGTCACCGGAATGACCGTGAATCCGAATCTGGCTATGACCGGTGAAATCACCCTGAGTGGGTTTGTCCTTCCGGTTGGAGGAATTAAAGAGAAAGTTCTGGCAGCTCACCGGGCAGGAATCACCCGGGTGATCCTCCCGCATGAAAATGAACGGGATCTGGCAGATGTTCCAGAAGATGTCAGAAATGAACTGACCTTTATTCCGGTCCACACAGTAGAAGATGTGCTCAAAGAAGCTCTGGGCATTGAGATGCCCAGGGTCCTGATGCTCAACACCGCAAACAATACGATTCCGGTGCAGAATATCTGATGAGAGAGGATATATCCCCCAAATTGCATCCAAATAGAAAGAATTAACCCACCCGATATACTATTTTTTCATAGGGAAGTGTGGAAACCTTGCGAAACCTATGGACATCATTGAGCCTTTTCCTTCTCATCCTTCTTGGATCAGGGGTTGCATTTGCTGAAGACAACACAACAGTTACCGACCGATCTGGTGCTGACTGGAACGGCACCTGGCAATCTGAGTTATTTACCATGACGTTCACTCAGCAGGATGAGGTAGTCACTGCTTCGTATATTGCAATGAACCCGGAAACGGAGATTACCGGAAACCTGAATGGAACTCTTTCCGAAGATGGAAAGGTATTAACAGGAATCTGGAGTGAAACAGGGAAATTTGAATCTATCGCATCAGAGGATAACACATCATTCTCCAGTAATCTTGGATACAATGGATCATTTGCTGATTTTGTCGGAAATGGCACACTGTGGAGCGGGGAATGGAAATCAGATAGTTATCTGATGAATCTGTCACAGGATGGTTCAAAGATTTCTGGAACAGTACGCTATTACCTGGATGATGGTTCAGAGATCGGGACACTGACAGGCAACCTGTCTGATGATGGAAAGACCGTTATCGGTACCTGGGATGAGATTGGAGAGATGAAACTGGCGATATCAGAAGATGGTGGGATGTTTAACGGAACATATATGTTCGAAAATATCGAGCCAAAACCCGCTGACACCTGGAATGCAACCAGAATCTCCTCAGAGTAACCGGGATGTAATCCTCTCTTTTTTGCCGGTTCCAATATCTGGCAGGCACCTGATATCCGGATATCACATTCCAATCCCGGATCATCGCAGATCATTATCCGATATCCTCTGATCATGGTTCTCTCTTAATGAGATTTCCCGGATGAGACAAGAAACCGGGTGTATTGAGCCGAAATCACCACGAGGAGATCGTCAGAGTAATTACGCATGGCTGACAAATAGTCACGGACAGAACATCGACCAGTTCCCCCCTCTCAGTACGATATACTGTATGGAGCTACCATACACCCAATCGATGAGACCGAGGTGTTCTGTGTATCCGGAAAAATACGGAACTTCCGGAATGTTTCACAAAACGCCAGAAGAGAGAGCATGAACAATACTCATCCAGCAGCAGAAAAGCAGATGAAAGTTCTCGTAGTTGGTAGCGGAGGCAGAGAACATGCGATTGCACAGGCACTGGCAAACGGTCAGGGAGTAGTCGTATATGCTGCCATGTCCCGATTAAATCCGGGAATCGCCGCGTTATCAAAATCTCATATCATAACCAAGGAGACCATGGTTGATGAGATTGCCGCGTTCTGCAGAACTCATCAGATTGAATATGCTTTTATCGGTCCTGAAGCACCGCTTGAAGCGGGAATTGTAGATACCCTGAATCAGGCCGGGGTTCTGTGTGTCGGTCCAAAGAAGGCAGCAGCAAGAATTGAAACCGATAAGGCATTTTGTCGTAACCTCATGAAAAAATATGCCATTCCCGGTCTTCCCGAATATTATATCTTTCATGATACCAAGGAAGCAATCGCCTTCCTTCATACCACGAATAAGGAATTTGCCATTAAACCCATTGGTCTGACCGGCGGGAAAGGAGTCAGGATCATGGGTGAACATGTCGATGTTGAAGGTGCCTGTGAATACGTCAGGGAGATTGACGGAGACGTGGTCATTGAAGAGCGCCTTATTGGAGAAGAATTTACCCTGCAGGCATTTGTTGACGGAACTCATCTGATTCCGATGCCACTCGTTCAGGATCATAAACGGGCATTTGAAGGGGACACCGGACCCAACACCGGAGGAATGGGTGCGTATACCCTCCCTGACCACCGGATGCCATTCCTGTCTGACGAGGAGTATACCCGTGCTCTTTCCATCATGCAGGAAGTAGTCAGGGCTCTAGCATCTGAAGGCTCTCCTTATACCGGAATATTATATGGCCAGTTTATGATCACGGCAACAGGGCCGATGGTCATTGAATTTAATGCCCGGTTCGGGGATCCCGAAGCCATGAATGTTCTCAGCCTGATCAGTTCAGACATCGGTGAAGTAATCCGGGGGATCACCACAGGAACCCTCAATGCTACCACGGTAACATTTGCCAATAAGGCAACCGTCTGCAAGTACATTGTTCCGGAGGGGTATCCGGATAATCCCAATTCCGGAGACATTATTACCACCGGTGAAACCGGAGATGCACTCCTTTATTACGCTTCGGTTGTCAAGGAAGGAGATCATCTGATAACCCAGTCGTCACGCACCATGGCATATGTCGGTATCGGGGATACACTCGAAGAAGCGGAAAAAATTGCCGAATCAGCCGCAAACCAGGTGAAAGGAGCGGTACGTCACCGTCGTGATGTCGGGACTGCTGAGGTACTGGAAAAGCGGATTGCTCACATGCAGGGGCTGCGATGAAGAAAGATTTCATTTCATTTCTCGACATATCGCGGGACGAACTCCATGAACTCATCGGAACGGCGATACGGCTCAAGAAGGAACGAAAGGTTGGAATTTTTCCTCCGCACTTAACCCAGAAGACCCTTGGGATGATCTTTGAAAAATCCTCAACACGGACCCGGATCTCCTTTGAAGTCGGAATGTATGAGCTTGGAGGCTATGCACTGTTTCTCAATCCCAAAGATATGCAGCTCGGGAGAGGCGAGCCGATCCGAGATACCGCAAAAGTGATGTCCCGGTTTGTATCAGCCATCATGATTCGGGCTAATTCCCATGATTCGATCATACAACTGGCTGCCCATGCAGATATCCCGGTGATCAACGGTCTCTCTGATAAAGAGCATCCCTGTCAGATTCTTGCAGATATTATGACTATTGTTGAACAACTGCACCGGACAGAAAATGTTAAAGTGGCCTGGATCGGTGACGGCAATAATGTCTGCAACTCACTCATCCTCAGTACTACGCTCACCGGAATGGAGGTCAGGGTCGCCAGCCCGAAGGGATACCAGCCATCTGATGAGTACGTTCAGGCTGCACTGAAACAAGGAGCAGTCGTTGAGATAGGGGAAGATCCTATCGAAGCAGTACAAGGGGCAGATGTAGTGATGACTGATACCTGGGTCTCCATGGGACACGAAGAAGAGACAAAGGAGAGGGAGAAGGTCTTTGCCAGATATCAGGTGAACGCAGAATTACTCGCAAAGGCAAGACCCGGAGCAATCGTAATGCACTGTCTTCCGGCACACCGGGGATATGAGATCACGGATGAGGTTATTGATAGTAAACAGAGTGTTGTCTGGGATCAGGCAGAAAACCGGCTGCATGTCCAGAAAGCACTTTTACTCAGGCTTTTAGCCTGAACTTTTTTCCGATTTTACTAACTGTATATCCGGTGATTCAGTTTGAGATCTCTCTTTTGAAAATAAACATCGTGGCAATCAGTCCAAAGACAATGTTCAGATAGAACATAATCAGGCGCCAGAGCAGGATGAAAATCCCAAGAACGGCAGTTGGGACAAATAACGCATATAATGAAGCTGCCGAGAGTTCAGCAACTCCGGATGCTCCGGGAGTGAGCGGGATCATACTCACTAAGGCGATGATGATCTGGGCAAGCATCGATTCCGATATGGAAGGGGGGAGCCCGAGACCCATCAGAATTACCGAAGCAACTACAAATTCTGAAAACCAGAATAACACCGTAGTTACAAATCCCCAGACAAACCCGGCCTTTCCATGACGAGCGAATGCATTGATCCCCGAACAGAAGTTGTCAAACTCGACATCCGTACTTGAGATGATCTTCTTGATCGAGGGTTTTTTCATCTTCACTTCAACCCAGTGAAGAAGACGCATGACCAGTCGTTTTGCCGGTTCCGGATACCGGACTGCATAGAGAAGTAATACCACAAAAAGAATGAGCACAAAAAGGGAGAAGAATATGACAAAAATGATCCCGCTTGAAAGTGTCCAGACAACACTTCCCATAATAAGGAGACTTGCAACGCTCAGAATAACCAGCATAACAGCGTCAAGGACCCGCTCCATGATCACTACTGCGGTAGCGTCTCCGATAGACATTTTTGCTTTATACAGTTCATGAATCCTTACCGGCTCTCCCCCAGCCTGACCCGGAGTCAATGCTCCAGCCAGAAGGTTTGCAACTACCATATTGTAACAATGACTGAAATCTACATGATATCCAAGCGAGAGAGACATCTTCTGAATGCGGAGTGCCCAGATGGCAAAGGAGATGAACCGGAGGATAATTGCAACCGAAAGGAAGAAGAGATTCATATGAGCCAGATACGTAAGGGTCTCTTCGTTAAAGGTGGATCCGACCATGATGGCCAGAATTATGGCACTGATTCCAAGCGAGATATATACCCACCGCTTCTGACTTGTATCCATTCAAATCTCCTGTATTATGATATGATAAACTCTGCAGATTGTACCCGGCTGCTATATCACACTTCTGAATCCGGACAGTTCCTTCACAGAGCAGATGCGGGAGTAAGCGCTAAGATATCCATCACCCGTTCGGCCCCCATAAGCCCTCCGTCCAGATAAACTGCACCGATGAGTGCTTCAATGCATTCTGCAAGGACCCTTCCGGATGTCCATATGTGCATACGACGCTCCCCAATCCCCCAGTGGACATATTCATTCAGATGAATCTCTTCTGCAGCTCTTCGCAGGCTGGACATATTCACGAGATCCATCTTGCTGACCGAGATGTCGCCTTTATTATTCCCTCCCGCCTGGACAAGACGGGTCAGAATGAGAAGTTCAATCACTGCATCGCCAAGAGTGGCCAGAGCATCCATATGTTCATCATCAGATAGCCCCATCTCCTGACAATAGGCTTTCCGGTTTAGTGCCCGCTCAAGAATATCCGGAGACAAAAATGAATATCCGATAACCTGTGAGATGTCAGGTTTCTTATCAGGATATTCCATTTACAACCGAAAAATTATGATTTGATAAGATATTCACAGATACTCTTCGCAGCTTTCTTTGCGCCACCCATAGCAAGAATAACGGTCGCAGCTCCCGTGGTGACATCACCGGCTGCAAAAATTTTGGGGTGAGCAGTTTTGCCATCGCCGTCAGCGATAACATTTCCTGCTCTGCCCCGTTCAACTCCGGGGATCTCACGGACCAGAGCGGGGTTTGGACCCTGCCCGATTGCCAGGATGACTACATCGCAATCAATCGTGAACGTATCCCCATCAATCGGCTTTGAAGCGGGTCTTCCACTGGTGTCAAGTTCACACATCTGCATCCGGACACATTCAACACCGGTTACCACCTGTTCTCCGAGAATCTGAACCGGATTTGCACAGGTGATGAACTCAATTCCTTCCTCTTCAGCATGATGCGTTTCCGCAAGCCGTGCCGGAAGGTCATCTTTGCGACGCCGATATACGAGGGTTACTTTTGCCCCCATCCGCCTTGCTGTCCTGGCAGCGTCCATTGCGACATTTCCCCCACCGACAACTACCACTCTGCTGCTCCTGGCAACCGGGGTGTCAAACTCCGGGAACTGATCTGCATGCATCAGGTTTACCCGGGTGAGGAACTCATTTGCCGAGTACACTCCATTCAGATGCTCACCCGGAATTCCCATAAAGTACGGAAGACCGGCTCCGGTTCCCAGCATTACTGCATCATAGGTGAGCAGTTCTTCAAGAGAGACACTCCTTCCGACAAAGTGGTTGAGTTTTACTTCTACTCCAAGGGAGAGAACCTGATCCAGCTCAGCTTTTACAATGTCTTTGGGAAGTCTGAACGAAGGAATACCATAGATCAACACCCCGCCTGGCATATGCAGGGATTCATACATGACTACATGGTGCCCTTCCTTGGCAAGCTCACCGGCAGCAACAATTCCTGCCGGGCCGGAGCCCACCACGGCGACACGCTTTCCGGTTGAGGGTTTCCTCTCTGGTGGAATGACTCCGGTTTTTCGCTCCTCATCAGCAGCAAACCGTTCGAGCTGACCGATGCGAATAGGAGTGTCCTTTTTCCCCAGTATACACAGCACTTCGCACTGTGTTTCCTGGGGGCATACCCGGCCACAGATGGCGCCAAGCATATTCTGGGTCTTGATAGACCGGGCTGCTTCGATGAATTTCCCTTCTGCAATAAGGCTGATAAAGGCGGGAATATCGATATTTACCGGACATCCGTCAACACATGCTGGTTTTTTACACTGCAGACAGCGATCTGCTTCAGCGATTGCTTCCTGGTGGCTCAGACCGGTATCGACTTCGAAAAAGTCACCAATCCGGATATCTGCCGGGCGGTCTCCCATTTATTTTCCCTCCTGACAGTTGCACTGGTGCTGATTCCATCTGGCAAGTGCTTCCTTCTCCTGATCCATATAGTATCGCTGACGTTGCATGAGTTGATCGAAATTCACCTCATGAGCATCAAACTCCGGACCATCGACACAGGCAAATACCGTTTTTCCTGCAACCTGGCAGCGACAGGATCCACACATGCCAGTCCCATCGACCATGATGGGGTTGAGGGAGACAAATGTCTTGATGCCTTTCTCCTTCGTTGCCATGGAAGTGACTTTCATCATGATCGTCGGACCGATGATCCAGACGGCATCAACCTGACGCTGCGCAATCAGTTCCTTGAGAACATCAGCAGCAAATCCATGACGTCCTTTGGATCCGTCATCTGTGGTGACATGGAGTTCATCACAGACTTCCCGCATCTCATCTTCAAGGATAAGCATCCCGGCATTTCGGGCGCCGATGATACCAATGACGGTGTTTCCGGCTGCCTTGAGAGCTTCAGCAATACAGGGGGTCGAAGCGATCCCTGCTCCCCCACCGACAATAACACAGGTACCCCAGTCCTTCACTTCACTGGGATGTCCAAGTGGACCGACGATATCAGAAATACTTCCACCGGCTTTGATTCCCGCCAGAGCATGGGTGGTTTTGCCCACTGCCATGAAGATGATCCTGACCAGATCTCCTGAAGCGCGGGAAATGGTGAGAGGAATCCGCTCACCGGTCTCATCGATACGAATAATTACAAACTGTCCTGCTTTAGCGTTCCGGGCAACATGTGGAGCATTTACCCAGATCTCAAAGATCTTATCGGCGATCTCTTGCGTCTTCTCTATTGTATACAAACGAATGTCACATCCGGAAAGCTGGTCGTGTGCCTTATTAGTTACTATTACAACTTCTTTACCTTACGCACACGGACCGCTACCCCGCGATGGGATCGGATCATCTCATCTGCTGACATCGCCGCTCTTCCGGTAGCCATCGCTTTCTCTCCGATCACCAGAATTTCATCGCCTTCCCTGATGACCGGATCCGCCTCGACTACCCCGGGTGCCAGGATATCGCCCTGCGGTACAAAGTCATCGATGTACACCCGGTATCCGGTCTCAATCATTGCCCATCCTTCAAAGGTGGGTCTGAGCATCCCGGTATTGGGTTCAACAGAGAAGATCTGTTGCCTGCCCTTTTTCACGATCATTTCCGGATACGAACCCTTGACCTCAAGACCAGGCATTCGCAGATCATACCCGAACTGCATGGAAACCATCCCCCGGATCAGATGGTTTTTCACCTTCTTCTCTCCGGTAAGAGCCTCACTCAGATCCCGGAGTGCTTTGGGATCGGTGGGATGCGTACTGCAGGTGGACTCAAGGGTGATACCGGCTTTCTCAGCTGCTTCCTGAGCGATGAGGAGAGCATCCCCGTCAAGGTGGGCAATCACTCTGCGGTATGGATGTTTCATCAGATATTTTGCCAGGGTCTCGCTGATCTGGAACCTTTCTTCATGATCCCAGTACCCGGTTACCGGCACATCATAGTGCGCAGCCGGGTATACCAGTTCAACATCCCGGGGAACAAGCCCCAGGGGAGAAGTGACAATGAGTTCATGTGCCCGTCTGCCAATCGCCTGCACAAACCGGTGATGACTTTGTGAAAGCGTGTAGGGTTTTCTTGCAGAACAGGGAAGAAGAACTGCTACATCTGCCAGAGGTGGAATGTACCGGGATATCAGACGCTCGGCAAACCGTTTGATCTCCGGACGGTGGAGGCTGTCCCCGGAAGCAGCGATGAAGGGAGTCGACCGGGTAGATGGTGTATGAAGCTCCATCCAGGGTGTCCGATCAAGGTTTCTCAGGATGGATACATAGGCAGGACGGGTTCGTATCCGTCCTTCAAGAAACTCCCGGAAAGTTCCGGCACGAATACGCATCCTGATCAGGGCAAGTTCCTGTCTAAGCACCTGCCGGTTATGTTCTTTCAGATCTCCTGCCTGGCACCCGGAACAGCTGCAAAGACCTTCTGAAAGGGCGGTTGCCGGATACTCCCCATCAGGCAGGCAGAATATTCCCTGAACCGATTTGAGATCAATAGCGGTATAATCAAAAAGATCAAAACCCGCATGCACCAGAATGGCTACATTCTCCGGAAGAGCAATTCCTGGAAGATACCAGCACGTATCAGGGGCAAGGCGGGTTTTTAGCGTGAGAAGATGCTGGACAAAATCCCTAGGAGATGTTAAGAGGTTATGCCAGTTCGGGGTGACTACCACATCACCGGATGATACCGGAGTATCATGATGAATATGAATGGGAACCGGTTGCTCTCCATCTACACAGAAATACCTGGATACAAATTCGGGATCATCTGTGGGAAAAATTGCACTCAGGCTGCGGGTATTGAGAGCAGGAAAGAGGGTCCGGGTCTCAAATACACCGGGGAGCGTGTACTCAACGTCATCAATTCGGAGCCTGCCTGCCCTGCCTGTTCCGTCACGGGCAACAAAATCACAGGTTCTCACAGACAACCTCCACATCCGGTGCAGTGCTGGTAACAATATCTTTCCACCGGGAGCGGCAACGCACGGTTATTTTTGCCTGGGGGTTTGCTTTTGCCAGCCGGTCAATGCCGACACAGCCACTCCGGACCATCTCATCATCCCAGTCAGGGATCTCACTCTGTCCGATAGGGAATGTTTCAGAGAGTTCAGGAGCATAAGGTCCAAAGGGCGGCTTGAAGAAGAAGACGGCATCATATCCCTTGTACATCTTCTGATCAAAGGTAACGAGTGCTGAAGTGCCTACAGAATACCGCTCAACCATATTGTGGTACCGGATGACCTCGGTCCGCTTGCAACTCTCACTCCCCTTGTAGAAGAACCGGCGTTTGGATACCCGATCCTGTTTTGCAAGTTCATCTCCGAACGTGAGGAGTTCCCGGTATCCCCGGAGCAGCTGTGGATGCCCGCGACATCGCTCATCCACCAGTTCCCACAGAACACCGTCACGAATTGCCTGTCGAATCCGGTTGATCTCGGCAAGGGTGACATGCAGATTATGCAGGGCTAATAACCGCTCCTTCTCCGGAGACTTTTGTAAGGATTCTGCGGTATGGGTGCTGCACACCTGACAGGCACACGGAAGATAGGTAAGTTCATTCAGGTGATAACTTCCATGAGAGGTCATATACCGGCCGTCTTTTGCATACAGGGCATATGCAGCTGAATCAAACAGATCGCAGCCCATGGCAACTGCCAGGGCAAACATGGATGGATGTCCCGCTCCAAAGAGATGGACACAGATTCCCGGATTCAGACCCCGTTTTGCTGCCATAACTACCCGGACCAGATCCTTATACCGGTACGATTCAAGAAGAGGAACTACGGCCCCAAGCGGACAGAACCTGAGCCCCATGGATGAGATCTCCCGGCCTGCCTGCTCCCGGAGATCCTCAAACAGACCTCCCTGCACTGGACCGGCAAGGGTGTGATGCTCATGATCGGCGAAACCATTGGCTTCCCTGAGCCGGTCTAGAGTTACTGCCAGCTCCGATTCAACCGTCTCCCGATCACTATCCGGATGCGTGGGGATATCCAGGGGAACGATAATATCAGAGCCGATAGACTGCTGGAATTCTATCGTCTGCTGATTGGAGATCTCCACCTCTCCATATACCGAGAGCTGAAACGATCCGGAGTCGGTCATGATCAGACCGTCAAAATCCAGCATTTTATGGAGACCCTCTGTGAGAGCCCGGTCCCTGAACTCTTCACTTCGGGATATGATGTATGCATTGGTGATCAGTGCCTGAACACCCATCTCCTGCATCTCCCGGGGAGTTATCAATGGGAGATGAGGATTTATCACCGGCAGGAGTGCCGGCGTCCGTATGGTCTTTTTCCCGTCAGAGAGCCGGCCAATCCTGCCAGCAATATCTTTCTCAAGAACTTCAAATGAAAGCGCCATTAGTCTGATTTCTCGCTAAATATCTGTCCTTCAAAGGTAAAAACCTGTACAGCAGACTCAAGCCATGCTTTTGCCGGGAGTCCCGCCTTATTACAGGTGTGATCCAGAAATTCCTTACTATTCCAGCCCCACTCTACTGGAACCTGAGGAAGAAGAAGTCCGGATCGTCCATACCCTTTGACAATGAGACCATGCCGTCCCACGGTGATAGAGGAGGATCGCTCTGACGGAGATGCCTGCAAAAGTTCAGGCTCTGTCAGAACGGTCACCTCAACCTGAATGCCAGGGAGTTCTCCGGGAGTGACCGGAGAAAACCGGGGATCTGCGGTTGCAGCACTACAGGCAGCATCATGTAAGGCCTCTTTTAATGGGAGAACCGGATAAGGAAATCCAATACATCCCCGGAGATTGCCACGGGTTGTCAAAGTCACAAAAACTCCCCGTTTTTCTGAGAAGACCTCCGGCCAGACCGGGGCAGTGAACCTGGTTCCGGCTATATGCTCATGCAATACATTTCGTGCAAAGGAAAGGGCAAGCATGCCTTCTTCTGCAGTGAGCAATTCCATGTGAGATCAATGCGATCCCCACAATGAAATACATACCGGCAAAGGGTAATCATCAGGAGATTATCCGTTCCTTTCGGATAAGAAGAGCCTTTTACCGGTAGATGGGATATCGGTTATGTTGAGACGAAAATAGAAGGAATATCAGACTACCAGAGAATCGCTGAATCTTTAATTACTGTTCAGATTCTACACTCTACATATATCCGGTTTCTTTCTCAGGATATGGAGTGATCAATTCATATGAAAACACTCTCATCAGGTTCAATCCTTCTCGTGCTCTTTTGCATGTGCATTGGATTGCTGCCAATCGCACTCGCAGAAGAAGCTATACCGGCTGTTCCCACAACAACAGGTCAGTTGGAGATATATAGTGGTTCCATTCCGTCCGGTGACGGAATCGTATCTATCAAAGCGATCTCCGGAAAACTCTACCAGATCCCTGCGATGACTCCCCTTGGGGTCATTCAGGCTTTAGCAGGAACGGAGAGTATAGAAAATTACAAAATTGGGGATGAGTTAATTGCAAAGAAAGGAATTCTCACCCTGGACGCAATCAACTCCTTCACGAACTCAGGAGAGAAAAGTTGGTTTGTCCTGGTAAATGACAAGCAGTTGGAAGATTATCTGCTCCCGTCTCAGGAAGGGCTGAATGTTTTCCCTCTGAAAAATGGCGATACGGTCCTCTTTGCGTACGGGAATCCCACGAAACCTGCGTCAGAAGCAGCACCCATTGTAAAAGTCGTCATTGGAGCCCAGGCTGCAGCTGCGCCGGTAATAACTCCAATTCAGACTACCGATCCGGTTCCAACCCAGGTATCTACCCCTGTTCCAACACCGATGCAGACAGTTGTTGCCCCAACCGTTACCCCGCCCCTGGAACAGACAGTTGAGGCTCCTATTCTGCCCACGACAGAGGTCACTTCTGATGTAGTGGAGAATGAAAGTCAGACCTCGTCAAGCAAGGAAAAGGATCCAAACCAGCCCGTATTCGAGGGCGATGCACCAGTCAAAGAGACGACGGTGACAGAAACGTCAAACAATGAAAAGGATCCAAATCAGCCCGTATACGAAGGGGATGCACCAGTCAAAGAGACGACGGTGACAGAAACGTCGAGCAAGGAAAAGGATCCAAACCAACCCATATACGATGGAGATGCACCAGTTGAAGAGAACTCCGGTAACGAAACTTCAACAAATGGGAAAGATCCAAATCAGCCAGTATATGAAGATGGAAGAACGGTAGTACCAGAAGAGACGGTTACCGAAGAACCGACAGTCGAGAGTACGCCAGCACCCGAGGCTACACCGGATGAAGAGACAGAAGCAGATGCAAACATCTCATCAAAGTCATCTTCCAGTACACGCCCATCCGGCCAGGAAGTCATCTTTGACGGAAGCATGTCTCTTCCTTCTGGAGATATAAATATCACTGCCGACTCCGGAATGGATTATGAAGTCGGGGCAAACACACCGCTAGGTCTGCTTCAGACACTGGTAACAGACGGAAAAGTGGGAAGTATGAGTGTCAGCGACCGGGGTATGAGAAAAGGCAACATTCTCACCATCGAAAGCATCGGAGATTATCAATGGGGAGATGAAGCATGGTTTGCCCAGATCAATGGAGCAACCCTTCAGGATTACCAGAACTCTGCTGATGGCCTGAATACAAAGACCTTTGGAAGTGGTGATACCATCACGTTCTATTATGGAAAGCTGGATCAGAGTCCATCATCTGCGAAAGCAGCAATATATGTAACGATCGATTAACCCTTTTTTTTCTGAAAGGTGATATATTCCAGATCCTTTTTTCCGGTCTTGTCAACTATGAAGGATACGAACATATACCGGAATCGATGATATGATGTGTATCTGAAACTAAGGCCTGAAGAGATGTTCTTCTTCCCTCTTTAAAGCTGAATAATTATTTCTTTCTATTACCCCCCCCCAACCTCCAAAATGAATAATCCTGATGAAGAACCGGATTTTGAGACCGAGCGGCAAAAGATCATCGGTCTGGGAAAAGCATCCAGCAGAAAGAGTTATTATCCGGAGCTCCAGGCACAGGTGCTCAAATTACGGGCAAGGAACGATGAACTTCAAATAATCAACGAAAAACTCGCCACCACGGAAGAAGAATTACACCAGAATTATGAAGAACTCCTAGAAAAAGAACAGGAGTTATTTGAAAGTAAAACGAGATTCCAGGAAGTTCTGGACAACTCCAGCGTAGCGCTCTATAAACGAAATTATGTCACAGATTCCTATGACTATATCAGTCCGGCGATTCTTTCAATCATTGGATATACTCCGGAAGAGATGAAAAATTTCCAGAAGGGAAAGTTATTCCATATGATCCACCCTGATGACCGTGGAAGGGTTCGTCAGACCTTTGACACCTTAATAACGAATGGTGGAGGTCATCAAATCATTGAATACCGGTTTAATCATAAAGAAGGGCAGGAACGCTGGGTAAAAGATATTTTTCAGATATTTCTTGATCCTTCCGGTAATCCAATGCATACGATTGGGAGTTTGCAGGACATAACCGATAGAAAAAAAATCGAACTTTCTCTGCAGACTGCACAGAAAAAACTCAGTTTACTTAATACGACCACGTTTCAGGATGTCTTAAATTCCATATTTGCATTATCCGGATATATGCAGATTCTTCAGGATGCAAACACTGATGCAAAACTGGGTGCATACCATGATGCTGCATCATCATTAATCCATCGAGTCGAGGAATCACTCAAATACGCTAAATATTATCAGGATCTTGGAATTCACCCGCCCAAGTGGCATAATGCGAATCTTGCTTTTCTGAACGCTATCTCACACCTGGACCTGTCTCATCTCTCCCGGACGATGGAACTTGAAAATCTTGAGTGTTTTGCAGATCCATTACTGGAATTTGCTTTTTACACGATCATGGAAAACATCGTCACCCATAGTAAAACATCTACGAATATTTCCATGTCTTATGTACCAGCTGGAGAAAACCTGTTGCTTATTATCGAGGATAACGGCATCGGCATTCCTGACATAAAGAAAGAGAGAATTTTTGAGAAGAGTTTTGTACGAAAAAAAGGACTCGGACTGTACTTTGTCAGTGAGATCCTCTCAATCACCGGGATGACGATAAGAGAAACCGGTATCCCGGGAGAGGGAACACGGTTAGAAATCGGGATCCCCTCTGGTGCTTTTCGATTTACAGACAAAAACTAACAGGAAAGAAAATTCTGATCAGAAGATCAGAAAATTCACATATGTTACATACGGGTAGAAATATATAAATGTTATTTGAAGGAAATCTGTAAAATACCCTCATCCTGATCCGATGAAGAAAGATACCCAAACCCAAAATCCCTATCATCCTGAGACATTATGGCAAATACTACCCACCAGGGCATTCCAGGAATTTTACGGCCATTCAAAGAATATCTGGATTCGCTTGCCCTCACAAATAATTCTGAAGTGGTTTTTTACGGAGTGCCAGGAACATGCACTCCATTTATCGAACTACTGTGTTATGCAATCAGAGCACTGCCCGGAAAATATATTTTTGTCCCATATCTGCGAGAATCAGAGGCGCGGGAAATGTGTTACACCGATGCCACAGGATATCAGATAGGAGAGCCCTGCAGAATTCAAAATCCAGCAGTTATGGTCATTATGGGAGGACTTTCCATGCCCGGTGTCCCGGTATCGGCTCAGGAGACCGTGCAACTTCTGCAAAATAATGCGGATGCAAAAAAAATGGGTATCTGCTTTATGCACATGTTTCAGAAATCAAACTGGCTGGACCAGATATCATTTGAAATTCTTATTGATGCAACGGTACTGGTTGATGTAACCGTCCCTGACACTTCCTCATGATTTCTATGTCAAAACTTATTACCGTTGAAAATCTGACGATGGAACTTTCCGGAGCAGAGGTTCTGAAAAATATCTCATTTACCCTGAATGAAGGAGAAATCCTGGGAGTTATCGGCAGAAGCGGATCGGGAAAGACAATCCTGATTCATCTTCTCCGGGGAATTGATCAACCACCAACATCGGGAAAAATTACGTACCATATCGCCGCATGTCCTTCCTGTGAATATGTGACAGTGCTGAGTGAAGCAGGAAACAAATGTCCGAAATGTGAGTCGTCATTGGTTGCCCAGGATGTAGATTTCTGGAGTGCAGAAAATGAACAGATAAAACGCCGGATCATTGCCCGAAATGCCATCATGTTCCAGAGGACATTTGCCCTGTATGGGACAGACCGGGTCATTGACAATGTCCTCCGGGCACTTGATGACATCGGATATCCGGCAGGAAAAGCAATTTCCCGGGCAGCAGATCTCATAGACCAAGTGCATCTTTCCCATCGGATGATGCATATAGCCCGGGATCTTTCAGGTGGAGAGAAACAACGGGTGGTTCTGGCCAGGCAACTGGCAAAAGATCCCTTTTGTCTGTTTGCTGACGAACCAACGGGAACACTGGATCCGAGAACCGCATTTCTCGTTCACAAAATGCTCAAGGAGGCATCAGCTGAGTCGGGAATGGCCATGGTCGTTACATCACACTTCACCCAGATTTTGCAGGAAGTGGTGACGAAAGCAATCCTTCTGGAAAACGGTGAGATCAAGGCAGTAGGATCCCCTGATGAAGTGATGGCAACATTCATGAAAGGGTATCATGATGAGGAGACCTTTTGTGAGGTTGAATCAGGACAATCAATCATCTCCACTCATGACCTGACAAAACAATATGTCTCACTGGATCGGGGATTGATTCGTGCCGTGAATGGTCTTCAGTTTGAAGTCAACCACAAGGAAATTTTTGGAATTATCGGAACATCAGGTTCAGGAAAGACGACATTATCCAAGATGATCGCCGGAATTCTTGAGCCCACAAGGGGAGAACTCAATGTCCGGGTTGGCGAGGAATGGGTGGACATGACCAAGCCAGGATTTAATTACCGGGGGAGGGCAAAGCAGTACATCGGACTTCTTCACCAGGAATATGACCTATTCCCCCACCGGACCATTCTGGACAATCTCACTGATGCGATTGGTCTAGAATTTCCCAAAGAACTGGCCATGCAAAAGGCTATTATCACCCTTCGAATGGCAGGTTTCAGCCCGGAGAAGAGTAAAGAGGTATTACACCGGTTTCCAGGAACCCTAAGTGAAGGGGAACGGCACCGGGTTGCCCTCGCTCAGGTTCTGATCCGGGAGCCCAGTATTGTGGTTCTTGACGAACCTACCGGAACCATGGATCCCATCACCAAGATTGACGTGAAACATTCCATCCTCCATGCCCGTGAAGAGATGGATGATACCTTCATTGTCGTTTCCCATGACATGGATTTTGTCCGTGACATTTGTGACAGGTGTGCCCTGATGCGATTTGGAAAGATTGTCAAAATCGGACCAACAGCAGAGATTCTTGCAGAAATTACTGAAGAAGAACGGAATAAGATGGCTGCTGAATAACGGGAGCTGCATTCAGGAACCAGGATTCATCGGAAGCACAACTTCAGGCAGAATGACCGGGTGTTTGAATCCGGATCTCATTTTTTTCCGTAAACCACAAAAATCTCAATATTTTTCATTTTTGTTCCTGATATTCAGTGATACTGAGAACTCTCTATTGACGGGAAAAAGTGGAATATTTGGGATCCATCTAATGAGCGGTATGAGATTTATCTGACCAGAGATTTTTCAAGGGACCGGGGAGGAGTCCCGGGTGGATAGCAAGACGGGATGAGTTCAAGAGAACTGCAATGGTTGCAACCTGATGGCCGATTGCGCCCATTGCCGGGGACAGAATGCCCGATGCAGCTCCCAGGATCAGGAGAATATTCAGGAGCAGGGCAATGATGATATTTACGATGATAAATTTACGTGTCCGTTTTCCAAGAGCAATAAAGGTTGGAAGAGAAGCCAGATCGCCTTTCATGAGAATGACGCTGGAGGTCTCAAGAGCAATCGTGTCTTCCCGGCTTCCGATACTGATCCCAAGATCAGCCCGGGCTAGAGCGGGACCATCGTTGGTTCCATCTCCGACATAACAGACAATATTTCCCTGCTGCTGCAGTTCTGCGATAAATTTCTCTTTATCCTGGGGATGCATCCCTGCATGGACGCCTGCAGGTAAAATTCCACAACTTTTGGCAATCCGCTGAGCGACCTCATTATTATCTCCGGTAAGCAGATGCAGACCAGTGATTTGCATGTTCTTTAGAGAGGTGATTACTGAGGCTGATTCAGGACGAATCTGATCGGTCAATGCGATAAGACCAGCCAGTGTTTTCTGCACCGAAACCAGAACAACAATGATTCCTTCCTGGTGCATCTGCCTGATATTCTGAATTATGGTATCATCTACTAAAATGCCCTGTTCAGTAAAGAACATGAGATTTCCCACATGAATTACCTGCCCTTCCTGGGTATCTGCAACTCCAAGTCCGGGATGGTTTGTTGCATTACTCGAAAATGACAGGATGACTTTTTTCTCAACGGCTGCGGAAACAATCGCTTTTGCTACCGGATGAGAGGAAGAATGTTCAGCACGGCCTGCGAATTGCAAAACAATTTCTTCAGTAAATCCACCTATCGGGAATACCGCGGTAACAGCCATCTTTCCACTCGTCAGAGTTCCGGTTTTATCCATTACCACCGTGGTAATCGAATGACACATCTCAAGGAATTCCCCGCCTTTGATCAGGATTCCATTCTTCGCAGCAACACCAAGGGAGGCAAGGACAGCAGACGGGGTTGCGAGAAGCAAAGCACAGGGACAGGCAACGATGAGAACCGTGATGGCCCGGATGTAACTACCAGTCAGAAGAAGCACAATACCGGTTATCAGGAGCATCAATGGAGTATATACCCGGGAAAACCTATCGATGAACGGATGGGAGGGAGGACGGCGAAGACCTGCAGAATGAACCAACTCTACAATTTTTGCATAGGTAGAGTCTTGTGCAACATTTGTTGCCCGCATGATGATCGAGCCTTCCTGATTGACACTACCGGAAAAGATCCGGTCATTGGATCCTTTGGCCTGGGGTAAACTTTCTCCCGTGAGGCATGACTCATCAAAACTTGACTGCCCTTCGATAAGGATCCCATCAACCGGAACCTTGTCACCCGGTCTGATCATGACCAGATCCCCGATAATGATTTCTTCAACCGGTACCTGAACCGGATTTCCCTCTTTGATTATGGTACCAAACCGGGGATTTTCAGAAATAATACTCTCGATATCCCGTTTTGTCCGGGCATAGGCATATGTCTCAATCAGTTCTCCAATGGTCAGGATAATGGCAATCTCAGCTGCGGTGGTGAACTCGCCAATAATTACGGCTCCGATGATGGCAAGACTTGCAAGTTCACAGACATTGCGTTCGCCCTGTCTGAGTCCATCTATTGCCTCTTTCAGAATCGGGTAAGCAGTAAGGGCAAGAGCAACAAGGGAGGTGACGATGGCAATTTCCGGGGGATTTATCAGACCTAGCTCAACAATAACCGAGATCAAAACCAGTAATCCGGCAATGATTGTTCTTACCAGAATTGGTTTGAGAGCACCAGAATCCAGTTCATGGGCACACCCACATCCAGTAGAGCAGTTGCAGACAGAATTAGCGGTAACTTCGGCCATAATTTCAGATATGCTGATTAATCCGGGTGAGATAATTCACAAAGGTGAGCGTTTCTTCTTTTCCGAGAATCGATGCAATTTCTATTGCGAGATTGAGATGATGCCGGTGATGTTCTTCAAAAGCGACCATCCCGGTTTCTGTCAGTTCGATGATATACGATCTCCGATCATTTTCGGCTCTGATACGCCTGGCATATCCTCCCTTTTCCAGTCGGTCCACAGTGATTGTGGTTGTTCCGGTAGTAATACCGAGTTTGCCAGCCAGTTCTTTCATGTTCATCTTTCCATAATGACCGAGAATCTCTATTGCGTGAGCATCTGAGATTTTCAGATTTCCTGCTTCAATGATAGATGATTCCCATGAAGAAAACCGGTCAAAGAATTCCACGAGCCCGTTGTTGAGCAGTTCAATGTGATCACTGGATTCCATAGTTTGGTCCCTTGATTATCTTATCATCAAATAGTTTGATCATCAAGATATTTGAAAGTATACTTATCTACCTATCTGAGTAACCTTCCTACTCCAAGAGAAATACCGGATTCAGAGAATTGGGTCTAATAGAATTGTTTATACGATGGCATCTCCTATTTCACTCTATTACAGAGAAAAGGGAAATCAGGTAAGGCGTATATAAGCCAGGTTTTTTTTCCGCGAAATATCGCCCATATCCATGCATAGGAAATCCCTCTCTGTTATGCCGGGTATAGAATGATAACTCTGCTGTATGTAGATGACGAGAAAGATCTTCTCCTCATCGGTAAAACATTTCTTGAAAAATACGGCGATTTTATCGTTGATACTGTTACATCCCCCATCGAAGCGTTGCAGATACTATCCAGTACCCGGTATGATGCAGTCATTGCGGATTATGAAATGCCGGCAATGAACGGGATTGATCTCCTGAAAGAAATCCGGAGTCGTTTTGGTGATATCCCGTATATTCTCTTTACCGGAAGGGGCAGGGAAGAGGTGGTTATCCAGGCCATCAATAATGGAGCAAATTTTTATCTCCAGAAGGGAGGAGAACCACAATCGCTGTTTGCAGAGCTAGGGAATCAGATCAGACAGGCGGTGGCGAAGCGACAGGCAGAGGAGTCGCTTCTCACTTCTATGCAAAAATTACAAATTGCTTCATCCCGTTATGAAGCACTCATTTCTGCATCAAATACCGGTGCCTGGGAGTATTATACCAACGGAAAAATGTGGTGTAGTCCGGAATATTTCTCGATGCTTGGGCGAAATGTTGATGATTACCAAACAGACGGATACCAGGATATTACCAAAGTCTGGGTCGATCTCATGCATCCTGATGACCGGGCCCAGGCAGTCAGGTCCTGGTATTCATACATTGCACATCCAGAAGGGATGTATGAGCAGTATTTCCGGATGAAACATCAGGAAGGAAACTGGATCTGGATATTATCGCGAGGAAAAATGTTACTGGATTCTTCGGGAAATCCAGCCCATGTAATGATTGGGACGCATATTGATGTAACAAAACAAAAACATATTGAAGAAGAACTTGAAAGGAAAAATGAAGAGCTTCAGGCAGCATATGAGGAGATAACAGCTGGAGAAGAGGAACTTCGCGACAATTATCATGAGCTCTCTGTACACAAAGAGGCTCTTGAGACGAGTGAAAAACGATATGCACTTACATTAGAGTCTATTAACGATGGTTTGTGGGATTTTAATGTCACCGCAGGTATTCTTTTCCTCTCTCCCCAGTTTTACCGGATGAGTGGATATGAACCTGATGCCTTTTATCCGAATATTGCAACATGGCTCGCCCGAATATATCCTGAAGATCAGGAACGTGTGCAATCTGCATTTGATAAAACTTTCATGAACGGTAACGATCTCAGGGTTGAATATCGTACTCAGCACCGTGATGGAACCTATCAATGGATGCTTACCCGGGGAAAGGTTGCTGAGTGGAAATCTGATGGAAGCCCTCACCGGATTGTCGGAACACAATCCAATATTGCCACCAGAAAGTTCATAGAATCAACTCTGGAAGAAAAAAGCCGAATCCTTCAGACACTTACTGATAACCTTCCGGGAATGGTGTATCGATGTAAAAATGACCCGGACTGGACGATGGAAGTCCTCAGTGACGGAGTCTTTTCATTAACCGGATACCAAAAAGAAGAGATGATCTACAACAGGGATATCTCGTTTGGTTCGATTATTCATCCCGATGATCAGGAAAAGGTATGGCGTTTTGTTGAGGATGGGGTGACCAGGAATACCCCCTATCAGTTGACGTACCGGATTATCTGCAAAGACGGGTCAGAAAAATGGGTATGGGAACAGGGAAGAGGGGTATTTCATGGAGGAACCCTGCTGGCACTGGAGGGATATATCACCGACATAACCAGTGAAATCCTTGCGCAAAAAGCCCTCCAAAAGATGGCTCATTCAATTGAGCATCTCAAAGAGGGAGTTTTCTGGTTTAATCATGAAGGGATTATTTTTGATGCAAACATTGCGTTTGTAGAATTTCCCTCTCAATCCAGGGAGGAGATCATCGGTTCTCATGTTTCCACCCTGCCTCTGACTCTCCCGAAAAGTTCTTGGCCAGATTTGATGCTTACCGCGAAAAAAGACGGATCCGCAACTGAAGATGCATTGATGCTGATAACCCCTGATGCAGAGAGAAATCTCCGCATGAGTATCAGTTATGGAGTATTTGGTGACGAGATAGTATTTTGTGGTATCGTCAATGATCGGACCCGGGAAGAAGAATATCTGCGGGAAGTCATGAGAAATAAAGAAGAGCTTGCATCTGCGTATGAAGAACTTCTCTCATCAGAAGAAGCCCTCAAAGATCAATATATCCAGCTGGCAGATACCAAAGATGCCCTGATGAAAAGTGAACAGAATTTCCGTTCGATCTTTGAAGATGCCATACTTGGGATTTTCCAGGTAACCCTGGAGGGAACGTTTTTAGAAGTGAATCCCGCATTTTCCAGGATGTATGGATATGATTCTCCAGATGAGATGAAATCTGCCATAAACGATATCAGAAATCAGTTATATGTACATCCGGAGGATCGCGACAAGATTCTCACTCATTTGTATCAACAGGGTGAAGTGAGAAATTTCGAATATGAACAATACCGAAAAGATGGTTCTATCTTCTGGATATCGATAAACGAAAAGGTGATCCGAAATGATGAAGGGGAAATAATCCTTCTTGAAGGCACTATCGAGGATATCACCCGAAGAAAGAATATCGAATCTGAATATGAGATAGCCTTAAGTCAGGTCAGGAAAAATTTTGCTGAATTTTCCATCCTCAATGATGGAATTCGAAATCCTTTAACAATCATATCAATACTCGCTGAGTCTCTTGAGCCACAGATAACTGAACAGATCACGAAACAGATCAACCAGATAGATGATCTGATCCGTCAACTGGATAACCGGTGGATGGAGTCAGAAAAAGTCATCAGATATCTCCAAAAGCATCATAATTTCTAAAAGAGCAACTTTCATCAGAACCCGAAAAACTGATATAAGTTTGAGAGAGAGGATGAAACTCAAACCCCGTACATATCAATCAGATATGCATGAAGTCCGCGAAGATTCTCTTCGCGATGCTTCAATTCATCCAGTTCTTTTTGCACTATTGAAATCACAAGTGAGTGATTCGCATGCCAGATCGTTGCTCCACTCCGGGTTTTTTCCTGGGTTATGAGGCCATCACCAGCTAATTTTTTCAGGTGTGGATCTATTGAGCCTTGAAATGAGTAGGTAAAAAAGTCTTTCATGTAGGTTTGTATCTTTGGTTCTCTGACTCCATCCGGAGATCCGGAGATAAAATACAATATCTCACGTTCAACTAAATTACGGGACAATTCCCTCCATTTGGATCGATGAGCACTATCCTGGGCATCAGTATATGACATATTTCCTGTATTTATCAGTCCGGTTGCTCAATAATTGCTTCTCCAGTCAGATCAATCAGAGCAGGCAGTGAGGAAAAAGGTCTAGTCGTTTTGGACGAGAAACCGTTTCCATAATGGTAAGCAAAATACCAATATGTGATACGAACGTAACGTTTGCAAAAGAGAACGACGGAGTTTCAGTCGGAGTCTTCTTCAACTCCGGTCTTATGAACATTCCGGCGAAGCTCTTCAATACATTTTCGAAGTTCGGTAATATCGCGAATAGAACCTATCGCTCCGGTGCGATTCCCATGAGTATCATATAAGGGGGCAACGATTGCCCATAAATACGCACCCTTGCCCAGGTAAATGTTTGGAGAGAAAAATTCTGCACAGATAGTCTTCCCTTTTCTCTGCACATATTGATATTTCGCTTTGATCTCTTCATCATCCAAATCAAGGAGATCTAACAGATTTTTCCGTCTGATACCATAAAACGGGATAGTGTAAACAAAATCCCCCTCTCCGATGATTGCATCCTTAGGAGCCCCGGTCATCTCCTCCATTGCCCGATTCCAGGCCACCACTACCCCCTTCATATCCACCACATACGTGGCATCAGGAAGAAAATCTATGATATCCAGTAATTGTTGCCTCGAATCGCGGAGATCCTGTTCCTGCTCGATAAGTTTTGTGTTGTGTAACCGGAGTTCTTCTTCAGTGGCAGAAAGTTCTTCGTATGCAGAATGGATCTCCTCATTTTTTCTGATCAGTTCTTCTTCCACCTTTTTTTGAGAAGTGATGTCGGTATATGTCCCTACAAAGCGGATGGGATTCTGATTTTCATCCCATGTAACTGCCTTTCCTCGCGTTAATACCCATTTCCATTCACCAGAATGCATTTGAACGCGTTGTTCAATCTGAAAGAGAGGAGATTCTCCATTTAGATATTTTTGAAATGCCTCCCTGGTTGGAGAGACATCATCGGGATGTACGATGGTTTCCCAGGCTCTTCCGGAAAATACCTGTATCTGCTCCAGGGTATAACCCAGCATTTCGCACATTCTTGGGCTCACGTAAAGTTTACCGGTGAGAAGGTTGTTGTCCCATAAACCTTCATTCGCCCCATCTAGCGCATACCTCATCCGCTCTTCATTTTTTGCCAAAGATTTAAGGATCTGGTTTTGTTCCACCGATTTTTTTATTTTGTGTGCCAATTCAGCAAATTGTGGCTTTGGATCTCCCCCTTTTTGCAGATAAAAATCCACACCATTCTCGATAGCTTCGATGACTACTTCCTCACGCCCTCTCCCGGTGAAAAGAATAAACGGAATATCCCCAAATAATGCTCTCACCTGTTTCAAAAGAGCAAGTCCGTTCATTCCTGGCATCTGGTAGTCAGAAAGAATTGCGTCGTAAGCACCTTTTTGGATCTTATCTATTGCCTTACCCGATGACGCACAAGTATCAACGGTGAAATCCCCATGCCGCTCAAGATATAACTTCCCAAGAGTCAAAAGATCTTCTTCGTCATCAATATAAAGAACAGATATCACTCAACTCACCTTCTTGATAATCATATTTCGAATGTACACCAGGAGTCATTCCATAGAGCGGAAATTTTGCAATTAGCCTGAAAGATGAATATGATTATTGAGGCATATTAGTCTTGTTAATTTTGTTGAAATTCTAAAAAAATTCAGATTCGGCCATTTGTGATGAGTTCTGCTTTCCTCTGTTTCCCTTTGGGCAGACTCTTTATGGGGGTGACAAATGGGAAAGGCTGTCTTCACCGAATAGTTCCTTCCATCGTTCTTAATTCATGTAAAGAACCGGAAGGGATCCTGCAATATCCCTATGGGGGTTTTGAGCTCAGTGCAGATTCTATGGTGTCATCTTTTCTGAGGATACAAAATCATACGGATGGTTCGACCTCGGGCGGCAGAGCGGGAGAAAGGCGGAAGATTTGAGGTTTGGGCGGCAAGTGCCGCCCAACTTTTCTCCGAGTATTACGCCTTAAAATATAATTTACTTATTATTCTTAGTATTATAAAACGTAGGGCGGCAAGATCGATGTACAGAGGAACACCTACACCCTAACCTGAAGTTACTCTGTGTGTGTATGATTGCCGCTCTGCCGCCCGGAAGTGTAACCAAAGAATATTTCGCATGTAACCTAAAAACGGAGGACATTAACTGAGCGGATGCCTGCCGCCCAAATGCATAGTCTTCCCGCCCGCCGCCTCATCCAGGGATCCTGACTTCATCGCAGTTCTAATCAGTGGAGAGGAAAATTTCCATCGAACCTGATTGTACCCATCTGGTAAACACAGCCATTCCAAAAAAGTCAAAAAATCCAGAGAAGAAGGAGGGTAATCAATCGGGAATATGAATGAGGATTAAAATGAGAGTATTTCAGGAGGTGACCCGGATATGTTTGCATCCCCAATATACGAAGAACTGATAACTCCTGACTCCTATTATGTCACATGCAACCAGGTTTTCTATTTCTCATCTTCGTGCTCATTCTCCTATTCATCCCCTCATGTCCAGGGGAGAATGCAACGTATTGGTATGATACCGGAGTCATCCTTCTGAATCAGAGCAGATACTCAGAGGCTGCAGACGCTTTCACGAATGCGACAAACGATGATCCAAATAATACCTGGGCCTGGCTCAATCTGGGAAAAGCTCTCCAGGGAAAGAACTGGATCACTGCATCAAACGAAGCATTCAAAAATGCTTCAGATGTCGATCCGATGAACAGTTGGGCATGGATTTTTCAGGGCAACTTCCAACAGAACCGGGGGATGATACCAAAGGCAGTTCCCTTATATGAAAAGGCAATACTGGCAGACCCGGGAAATGCCTGGGGATATTATCACCTGGGAACTGCGCAGCAGGCTCTTGCACGATACCCGGAGGCTCAGCAGGCATTTTATCATGTAGTGCAGTTGGACCCGGGAAATACATGGGGATGGTATAACCTTGCTATGGTGGAAAAAGCAATCGGGAACTATACCGGCTATGATATGAACCTGAAACAGGCTGTTGCTCTTGATCCTGATCTTCCCAAAAAAGTAGGACTTGAGTCATAATCCAATTTCAGGAGATACCATATGAGATGGAGATTTGCCGATGCATCATATAAAAACGGACGAATTACCTGTGAATGAAATCTCATGGCACGATAAAAGATCAGCTTCCCATTCATCTTGATACATATTTATTCAATAATTCCTAACGGAAGAATTCAACATGAGTACAAACCAAATACGCAAAGAGGAACTAATAGCCCTGTTGCAGGAGTTCAAAGTTCCGGATATCGGACTTCTGGACGATCCTGCAATCACTGCAGAAACTGCGATAACTGCCCTTGCCAAATATCGTATCCCTGTTCCGGATCAGTTTTTTTCTACCATTGCGGATCGACTTGGTCTGGCATATATCGAAAAAGCGGTATTTCTTGCTACACTTGATCTTGGATGCCTCCTCCCATACTCCGTAGAAGATGAATCTCTGATTCTGCTTCTTGAATCAAAACCGAACTATATCCGGGTAGCTACTGCAAATCCACTTGACACTGCCCTGTTTGATCAGATTGCAAATGTCTTTCAGAAGAAAGTTGAGAAAAATGTGGTATCGATTGATACCATAAAGGCGGTAACGGATGGTTGTTATGAGGGGCCACATGCATATAGTGCCCTGAATGAACTTGTTGACCGGCAGCCGGAAGAATCAGCATATCGAATTCTGGTTCCCTGGCAGAAGGGAGCAATTATTATCGTTGTTGCCCTGATGGCTCTGCTTATCGCATTCAATCCGTATTTTGGAACATTTTTGATCTTCACTGCCATCAATATCACCTATTTCCTGATGAATCCGGTGAAATTTTATATCTCAATTCAGGGATTAACCGGAACAAAACAGGTTATCTACGTTACTGATGATGATATCAAGGCTCTTTCAGATGAGGATCTTCCGATCTATACTCTTCTTGTTCCTCTCTTTCATGAACAGGAGATGCTTCCTCATATCCTGAGCAACATCGCAAAGATGGACTATCCCCGGGATAAACTGGATGTGAAAATCCTGATGGAGGAAGAGGATGAGGAGACACTTGGAAAAGCCAGAAAACTTGGACTCTTCGGAAATATTGAGGAGGTCATTGCTCCCATGTCTCTGGAGGAGTACCGTAAGTTCCTCAGCATCTTTCACCCGGTTGTCGTTCCCTATGCGGAGTTGAAGACAAAACCCCGGGCCTGCAATTACGGCCTGAAACGAGCAAGGGGAGAATATGTGGTAGTTTATGATGCCGAAGACCTTCCAGACCGGGATCAACTCAAGAAGGTGGCGATCGCCTTCAAAAGACTTGGTCCGGAATATGCATGTGTCCAGTGTCTGCTCAATTTTTACAATCCCCGAAGAAATATCCTTACCCGGTGGTTTTCCATTGAATATTCGTACTATTATGATTATTACATTCAGGGTCTGGACAAAATTGATGCACCCATCCCTCTGGGAGGAACCAGCAACCATTTCCGGATGAAGACCCTTCGGGAACTCGGAGCCTGGGATCCGTTCAATGTTACTGAAGATGCAGATTTAGGGATGCGGATAGCCCGGAAAAAATACAAAACCGGGGTCCTGAACTCTCACACCTATGAGGAAGCAGTCACCAGTGTCCGGAGCTGGATCAAACAGCGTTCCCGGTGGGTAAAAGGATTTGTTATTACCTGGTTTGTGACCATGAGACACCCTATCCGGGTATTTCAGGATATCGGGCTGAAAAATTTCCTTATCTTTCAGACAGGGTTTGGAGGGAATTTTTACCTGCCTCTGATGAACCTGTTTTTATGGCTGGTATTTCTTGCAGGCTTTTTTATACCGACATATTTCTCCAAATGGTTTGACTTCTGGCCATTTGCAGCAATAGCGGTTTTCAATCTGGTAATCGGCAATCTCTTCTTCCTTGTCATGATGCTGCTTGCCACCTGGAAGGAGAAACAAAAAGATCTGCTCATATATTCGTTGTTCTCACCGATTTACTGGATATTAATGAGCATTGGGGCATGGAAAGGGTTTTTACAACTGCTGGTAGGAAGGGCCTACAAATGGGAGAAGACTGCTCATGGAACTTCAATAATCACCAACGAGGAACTGATCCATGAGCAACCGGAGAACTTCACCCATTCAGTGAAGTGGATCGAGGTAAATCCACCGGTTGTTCAGAATGGAAAGACCAAAATGACCGTGCCCCAACTTGCATTCTCAATCGGTTTTACTCTTATACTCGTACTCTTTGCTCTGATAATCGTTGGAATCGTCCCATTTTCTCCGATATCTGATCATATCACAATCAACAAAATTCCGGGTCTTTCACAGGCGATAGCCCCCCTGGAACAGATAAAAGCGGGAGAAAAGCCTAACCTTCTCAATTACGAAGCCATCCCTCACCCACAGGAGACATCTCCTTCAGTTGATTTAGGTGCTGCAGAAACCCGTCCCACCATGTCTCCTGCTCCCTCCCGAAAGGCTGTTCAATTGCAAAGCGAATTTGAACCCGGCCTTTCAGTGGGGTATGATCCAATCGTAAATATCATACAGGTAATTGCTCAAGGGGATACCTCACAAGAAAAGGCCACAAACTCCCGGTATGTTGTAAACCTGAACTCTTCAGGCTCTTCCGTATCATATCAGATAGAAAATACTCCGTCAATGCTGACTATCCCTGGCGGTAACTCCTCTGCAGAGATTACCGTGTATAAATTATATGTTTCCAGTGCCAGGGTACCGGTACTTCAGACAACGATCTGATCCTCTTTTTTCGGAAAATATCCTGAAATGTTCATTTGGCAGAGTAAAAAAGAAATCCTCAACTCCTACCCACAAGTTGGGCAGGAGATACAGGAGTTGGAGGAGAGGAGCGGAACACTCTGATTATACAGATATATTGATTCATCAGGATATCCGGATTCAGCAAGAGCTGCTGCTTTCCACTGCCTGAAGTCAACATTAGTTGGATCATAGGAGAGAGCTTTTGAAAAATACTGCCCTGCGGTTTCAAAGTTATTCAGATGATAGTAACTTTGTCCACCAAAGAACCAGGCCCACCGATTACAGGGATACCTTTCAAGCGACCGGTCAAAATCTTCTGCAGCAAGTTGGTACCGTGTCTGATTCAACTCACAGACACCTTTGAGATAATAGGTCCAGGGGATAGAGGGGTCCAGTTGAATCGCTTTTGCCAGATAGGGGGAGGCGTACTGGCACTGACCCTGTTTCTGCAAAATATCTCCCCGGTAATAGTAAGCCCATGCATTTCCCGGATCCAGCAGAATAACCCGGTCAAAACTGCATAATGCCTCCGGATATTTTCCCAGTTCATACTGAGACATACCACGGTAGTACCATGCCTGTGCCGAGAGCGGATCGAGGAGTACGGCCTGATCTAAATACCTGAGAGCATCAGAATACTCTCTGGCATGATATGAGATTGCCCCGAGATTGTACCAGGATGTTCCATTCGAAGAATTTTGTTTCAGATTCCTATTTTGAACAGCAGGATTCCATTTTTGTGGAGCGATCTGTTCCTCGATTTTCTGGCGGTGGGATCGGTACTTGAGGTTTCCCGGATCCCGTTCAATTGCATGATCTACGGATATGAGGGCTTCATCAGATTTTCCAAGAGCATTAAGGCTGATACTGGCCTCATAAAAACTGTCTGCACGACAGGAGTCCAGTCTGATACTCTCATTCAGATCGATCAAGGCATCAGTATATCTTCCCTCGGTATTCAGAGCCCTTCCTGAAATATACCAAGTCCAGGCATTCGTCGGATCTAATGCTTTTGCTTTTTTGTATGCAGTAATCGCATCCTGATTTTTTCCCAATCCTTCATATGCTCGCCCGGTTTCAAACCAGGCACCGGCGCTCGAAGGATCGAGAGCAATTGCCTTGGCAAGATAGGATAAAGCATCCGTGTACTGGTGTAACTCAACAAGTGATGCTCCGGCAAAATAATACGCATTTACGTTCTGTAAATCGCGTTTTATTGCTTCTTCAAAGAAAGGAAGTGCATCGGAATATTGACCCGAGTCAAATAACAGTCTCCCTTTATTGAAGTATGACCAGGTGTTATTCGGACTGAGTAAAATGTCATGTTCTGTGCTGAGATAGGTAAGGGGTGGTGTTTCATTAGGAAGAGATGAAACATTCACTTTCGGATCCACCGACACATTTCCCTGATTTTCAGTGGTGTTCGTATGAAATTCGGACTGATTTACATTGATCGTTCGTGAATGATTTAATCCATCGGTGGCCTGGCCCTGCTCGCCTGGAGAAATACATCCGGTAATGAGTACCAATCCGAGAATGATGAAAATGAGCGGATAAATACGCATACAGGGAAATAGTTTTTCTGTTTGAAATAGGTTTGGGGATACAGGTGAGCGAAAGAAAAAAACCAAAAGGCATTTTTGATTCAGGAAAAACAGCGGTTAATTACTTCCCGCAGGTATGTCTTCTGAGACCAGAGATCGCTTATTATCACCTAAATGGATGAACTATCTCTTCTTCCTACTGTTTCCGGTATTTTCCTTTTGGCACCATTATCTCAAATATCGCACCTTTTCCTTCTTCACCACATTCGCGGATAGTAATCCCGGTGATGGCAAGTATTTCCCGGATAAAAAACAGACCCAGACCGGTATTTTTTCCGATTCCGCGTTCAAAAATCTGCTCTTTCTGATGAAGTGGAATTCCAGGTCCATTATCTTCCCAGGTAACAGCAAGTCCTGATTTGGTTTTTCTGCACCGGATGACAATACCCGTCGCTCCTTCAGCATACCGGTGGGTGTTATCAAGGAGATTGAAAAATACTTTTTCAAGGAGGGGATCTGCAAACACCGCAAAGCCCGGGCAATCACACTGAATGGAAAGCCGGTGATCATCAATACCCTCAATTAACGGACAGATGGGTATCCATGCCGGATCCTGAAGGCCAAGCTGGTCATATTCACTGGTAAATGCAATCTGTTTCTGGATGATTTCTGATGTTTCCATGGCCTGATTGATGAATCTCACCCGGGAAGGATCCGTTTCACTCTCTTTTACCAAGGTGAGATATCCTTTCAATGCCATCAACTGATTTAAAATGTCATGACGGGTAATGCCGGCAAAAAGTTGTAACTTATTATTTGCTTTTCTAATAGCATCTTCTGCCTTTTTCTGATCTGATATATCCACAAGTATGATTCTGGCACCGGACACCTGACCATGCAATATGATTGGAGAGAAGTATGCTCGTAAAAAAGTCAGTTTTCCCCACTTCGATTGATAATGAACTTCCAGAGGATCCACTTCATCCAATTGAAGAACTTTTTTGACAGCATCGGCGAACCCGGATTCGATGAGAGGAGGATAGGTCAGGAGATTTACGGAAGAGGTCTCTTCTTTTCCCGGAGATCCAAGGAATGACAACAGACGTTGGTTCAGGAAGGTAATGGTTCCAGATGTATCACAGGTAAAGATCCCTACCGGGGCATTTTCTGCAAGATCAAATAATTTCTCTTCACTCTCCCGTAATTTTTGTTCTACCTCCTTCTGGTGGCTAATATCACGAAGAGAGCCTGCAATCCCGGTGACCGTTCCATCCGGGTCACGAAGCAGTGTTGCGGAAAGACTGGCCCAGAAAACGGATCCATCCCGTTTTTTTAACCGAATCTCATGCCCATGAAGAGAGCCGGAAATTAACAGTTTTTTGAGGGTAATTGCCCGGTCCTCCGGTTCTACGTATAACATCAAAGAGGGTTTGCCAAGAAGTTCCTCTTCGGTCCATCCCAGTATGGGGAACACTGACGGGGAGAGCAGGGTGATGATTCCCTCAATATCAGTCTGATAATACAGATCCTCAAATGTTTCAAAGACCCGCCGGAACCGTTCTTCACTCTTCCGAAGTATTTTTTCTGAACATCGTTTTTCAATCGCCTGATGTATCCGGTCAGTCAACCGGACAAATTGAACCGCCGGATCTGCTCCTTTCTGCAGGTAAAAATCAGCCCCCCCTTCAAAGGCTTCAATGGCTACTTCTTCACGCCCCTTTCCGGTAAATAGGATAAAAGGGGTATCATTTCCAGATGTTCGAAGGATATTCAGAAATTCCAGAGCATCCATTTCAGGCATGTCATAGTCTGAAATAATAATATCATAGGAGATAGTGGAGAGTTTTTGAAGAGCCTCTGAAGCAGAAGAAAGGGTATCGACATGAAATGTTCCACTATCCTCCAGGTAGGTCCGGATGGCGTTCTGCATTGATTGTTCATCATCGACAAAGAGAATGCGGATTTTATCCATCTGTTTACCTCTCCGGTAGGGTCTCTACGTATCTAGAAACGTGACAGGAGTAGTATAGAAATCTCCTGGTATTATAACATTTACTCGTGTCTCGCGTTCCTTTACTCTTGTATCGATTATTTTGAAAGTTGACATTACAATAAATGGTGGGGGATACAGGAATAAATTCCAGTAAAAATTGAGTTTTAGTTACCAATGGTAAATGCCTTGCAAATTTACATATAATAGTAAACCTTTTTTTCATTGTGGTAACATGTCCCGACGAATTATTACCAAGGCAGACGTTACTCGTTTCAAGGATGCTGTAAGAGAAGAAGTTAAACCGGATGACTTTTCGACGAGATTAATTAAATTAATTCCTTCAGAGATAATCGTTGTTTATGTTTTTATTGCCGGAGTTATCGAGGCCAACTCATTGTCCTCGGTTGCTTTGTATTGGTTTATCTTTATTATTCTATTAATCTGCACTCCTTTGTACCTCATTCGGGTTACAAAAAACCAGGAAGATTCAAATGATTCCATCCCGGTAACCCAGATTATTCTTGCCACCATTGCATTTCCGGTATGGATCTTTTCACTCGGTGGACCGTTTGCGTTTTATTCATGGTACAATCCAGCTTATGGTTCAATATTAATCGCGTTTTACACGCTATTTTCAACAATTATTGTAGGAAAAGAAACATAATCAATTCACATATCCATCTTTTGTTTCTCGCCCGAGGGTGCGGATCAGGACCGATTCGGGGGTGCTATGAGTGGAACGGTTAGGAGCACCCAATAATATTGTTGTTGCCACAGTGAAACATCATCGATCAGAGAAGAGGAACGAAATACCCCCGCCGGAAATCACGAACCGGTGAAAGGGTAATCCCTGAAAAACTCAAGTAATAGATATGTTTAGATTACCCTGGCAGATAAAATTAGGAGTTACCCTGGGAGCATGTTCTGCCCTTGTATATCTGCTAAAAATAACCCTTATCGATAATCTTCCGGGAACGATTGAATATATCTTTAATTCTGCCGGATTTTTATTTATCAATGTCCTGTTTGTCACCCTGGTAATCAATGGATTACTGGCAAAGCGAGCGAAAAATGAGCGACTTGAAAAACTGAATATGGTCATTGGGATTTTTTTTACCGAAGTAGGGAATGAACTCATAAAACGAATTATTCCTGCTGATAAAAACGGCTCAGATTTTGAAAAATCTTTTATCCTGACGGGAAAAGAAAAACCCAATGAGCAGTCCATGATACGTGCTATTGAAAATCATCCGTTTGCATTACAATCAGAAGAGATAAATCTGAAAGAAATGCATGACTTTTTACAGAATAACCGAAATTTTCTCCTTCGACTTATGGAAAATCCGGTAATGCTTGAACATCAGAGTTTTACTACCCTCCTTTTGGCAGCGTTCCATCTGACCGCAGAACTGGATCTCCGGGAAGATCTCAGCAAACTCACGGTTTCTGACCGGGCTCACCTGACCGGAGATGTCAGTCGGGTTTACCAGGCTCTGACAAAGGAGTGGATTCATTATATGGGATATTTGTCTCTGAATTATCCATACCTGTATTCACTTGCTGTTAGAACCAATCCGTATGACAGGAATGCTACGGTTGAAGTGGAATAACCGAATAACACCTATTTTTGAAAATAAAATAAAAAAGTTGTTCCTCACCGATTCTGCAACTCATTATATTGGACATGTCAATTTTAACGGATCCGGAGCACAACCTGCCCTTAAACTGTAACCTCTCCATCTATTACAACATTCTTCTTTAGTAAATCTGCCTTCATTTTCACATTCCAGAAAACCTTTTAAAATATTTTGACATGTGTTCGTGCAGGGTTTATTCTCTGGGACGCCACCTGGTAATTCAAAATATAGGCCAGTTGTCAAATATTTTTCAGGATCTCCGGTTATAAGTTCCTGTTTCTGGTCAACAAAGGATTGTAATTCGTTACCATCATAAAACTCAAGAGGTTGCAAGGTAAGCACAAGTACCTTGTTTTGATCCGATAATGAGATATTTGTTACCTGGACGATGGATACTGACTCATTAGATTCATTACTGAATGAAATTGCAGCATTCAGTGGAAGTGGATATTCCAGGAGTCCCTTAACCGGCATGAGAAAACTTCTTTCCCCTGTAGAAAGGTGGTAAGACGAAACCAGGTCATCAATGGTCAAGGTATATGTTTCATTTGGGGTTTCTCCAACTCCTTTCTCAAGAATACTGTTTCCTCCTTGCAGATATGCTAAAACCCCTGGAGAATCATCAGCCCAGCATCCTTCAATCAGAAGAACTAATGTCAATAAGAGTACCAGTTTATAAACGAAAAAGTAGTTCATGATTCTATATCCTTCAGTGAAATATATAATTTCTTTGAAATTATTCGAAACCTTTTGCTCTAAAATTATTATTTAAGAAAAATAACCGAGAATAACAAGGGCCGGGGTTAGTTTATCCATATCATTTTTTTCTCTTGCACGGGCGTGTGGATCAGGACCGATTCGGGGGTGCAACAAGTGAGACGCTAAGAAGCACCCCCTTTATGGTGTCGTGGTCATAGTGAAACGTCATCGATCAGAGAGGAGAATCAGAATGACCCCACCGGGAATCACGAACCTCGCTGTAAATTTAGAATATCCACCGGCCATTGTCCAAGATGTATTGCACAGATTTGGGGTCCGGTTCGAAATAAAAAAATAATTAAAAACGGGGAGCAACCTCGGTTTATCTCATGAAAGGGCAGCTTGCGGATGGAGCGAAGCGGACGGGGTGCGAGCCGAGCCTCTGGCGTCCCTGAAACAACGGGTCCCCCTTCCCTCCTGGGGTTTGGCCTGAAGGAAGGGGTCAGGGGTGGGCGGTAAGGTCGCAGGGGCGTCACTATTATAATTCGGTGCACTAATTGGCTATAATGGAGATAAATGAACAACATTTAAATGAATATGGAATCCCTGTAAAATCATATTATGGAGTTAATGGGAAAATCATCACCCCAGTTGAAGAATATAATGGAGTTTTCTTAGTCGGTCAATTAGCAAATGGAAAAATAATTCTGATAATCAATCTCAAATTAAATCCAGGTCAAGGAATTGTTTTTCCATTAGATTATGAAAATAGTAAATTTGAAGGATATACAGATGATGGATGGCATATCAAATCAGAGACAATCTCCCATGAAATTAATAATTTAACAGAATCGCATGAAAATATTTTTAGCAGAATATATGTATTGAAAGATCTTCAAGTTATAAAAAATGAAACCAAATTTCCCTGTATTTGTGAATCTGTCGTAACGAATTATTTATTTAATGGGAACCCTCCTACATTAAATAAAACTTCAGTAGAGAATCCCTTTTTTAATCCAATTTCTATTGAAAAACTATCTGAATATGAGGATAGTGAAGTTACTATACAGGCTCTTCATGATATTCGTCCTACAGTAAAATTGTCATTTACAATTAATCTTTCAGAAGATTTGATCCAAATTGAAGACTTTTTGAATTATATTTGTATGCTTTTATCAATTAGTAGGGGTACTCATGTTCAATGGCTTCATTATGGATTTAAAGAATTGGACGGAACAGAATTAACATTCAATCACAAAACATTAATAAATCGACCATATTCAGGAGGTCTAAATATCCCTATTTCTGTTTCATTAGGATTAAAATCTAGAGATCAAGATTTTCTAATTAAATCGATTAAAAACTATCCTAAATATCTTCAAAACACGCGGGCGTTAACATCATTAGTAAATGGATTTTTAGCATCTAGGGTGGATGATTTTATTGAAAACAAAGGTATAGCTGTTGCAATAGAGTTTGAACGAATTAAAGAATATGCTATATATTTATCAAAAGTACAAATATCTCCAAATATTATAGATGATGAAGGACAAGCATGCGTACTAAATGAAAAAATAAAGGAGACAATTAAACAAACTCTTCCAGGAAATAATGATAAAGAAATTCGAGCAAAACTATATCGAAATACAAAATGTATAAATCATGTGTCTTTTAAGGTTTTGCTAGAAACCGTTTTAAATGAATTAGATATCACTATTACCGATGAATTGCAATTAGTTATTAATTCCAGAGATAATTTAATCCATACTGGACATTTTTATTGTGTTAATCAAGCTCAAAAGAATGGTGAGGAAGCATCACTTGAGGATTGTTATAATGAATATATTAGAGTATTGAAACTTTTAGATCAAATTATTCTAAAAATATTTGAAACTGATTTACTATTAGAGTGAAGAGTTCAATAGTTCACTCTTTATTCAATATTTTAACGATAAATATCCTTTTTCCGGGATCATGTCGAGATACATAATCCCAAGAGCAAGTCCCGGATTGACCCGGAACTCTGCTCAATAAAAGTCCCCGCCGTCTCTCTCACGGCAATACAGTAACCGTTTTTCTCCGGTATAAGTATTCACCGGGAAATCCAGGAGTGATCAGAGAGGAGATCCACCATCTCAACCTCTCCGCCATCAGGTGTCCGGACTGCCATGATAGCACCCCGGATAACTTGGGAATACCGGAGATACATCAGAATCATCCCAATCATGTTAGAGATCCCTATGATCAGACCGACTCTCGGCAGCAACGAGTGTTACGAATTTTTTATGAAAGATTGAGGAAAGGGAAGGTACATAGGCAGGCAGTAGTCGACACGGCTCGGAAGTTAACTGTAATTATACACAACCTTCTGAAGAATCAAGAAATGGAAGTTATACATAAGCCAGTGAGGACACTATCGCCTATGGAACCAACTCTGTAGAAAAAGGAGACCCCGAAGGGACGCAATCCGGATGTTTCATGAGAGAAAGTGACAGATTCAGACAGAAAAAACGGGGATGTATTTTTCCCGATTTAATTGCTCTCGTTTTTTAGACGCTGGTTCAATCACATTTTTGTAGAACTTATCTCCTTGTAATTCGGAAATATTATTATAGGGATATATGGGCAGAAAGGTTTTTGATTCCCCTATATCCTGAATATACCCCCCGATTTGGAATTTAGACCCTGAATGAATAATGGGTTGTATTGGAGTAGATTTACATCTTTCAGTTATTGCTGTTAATTCTTGAATGATCATGCTTGGATCAGTTAGATCGACAATTACGAATTTTGCCATACACGCAAGCGTTAAAACAGTGTCAAGTAATCTTTGATTTTTACAAGGATCAAAATCAAAAATCACCGGCATTAAATTGTAATTTTTTCTCCGAATTTCTTCTCGAATCGCATCTAATATATCCTTTCTTTGAGAAGTAAATCTTCCAAGAATGAGAACCATCTTTGAAGTAATTGTGTCAATTACATCTCGAATTTTTTCGTTGTTGAGAAGGAGATAGATAAATTGAGCAACTTCGAGATTGTCCACCGTGATGATATTTGGACCAACAGGGGTAATAATCAAATCTTTTTGTTTTGACCCTGAAGTTTTAATATCCCATGTTGAGATTCCATAAATTCTGCACCCTTCCATAGTTGATCCACTAAGATTGGTATTAATTAATTGAGACCTTGTAAGATCCACATTAGATAATTTCGCCCCCGAAAAATCAGTTCTAGATAAATTAGCTCTAGATATTATAACATTCGTAATAGTGGCGTTGGATAATATTGCCTCCGTGAGATGAGCCCCATCAAGATTAGCAAAATTAAAAGCGGCCCCCTGTAGATTAGTATTATAGAGATCTGCCTCCGTTAATAAGGTCCCAAATAAGGTAGCGTATTCAAGAGAAGCATTAGAGAGTAAAGCGAAATTTAGGTGAGTTCCATTTAAATTTGCAAAATCGAGATTAGCAGCTTGGAGATTTGCGCCATTGAGAATTGCATCATGAAGATCAACCTTTGAGAGTTTCGCCCCCATGAGATTAGCTTTAGAGAGATCAATTATTTCAATGGGGTTCTGTTCTCTCCATTCATTGAAATAATCAACACCTCGATTTATCACATCAAGGTGTTTTTGATTTGCCATTAATACTAATAGAGTGAATAATAGAATATAAATCCGGTGATTAACTTTTTTTGAGTTCCATTGATAAAAGCCCAAAATGTAGTGACACGTAAATTTTCTATCTTCTGAATATCCTTAGAGAATTGTGCAAAACCCCCCATTTTAAAAGTAGATTTATATTCTGCATATAAACCCGGATTCGCAAAGAGGGAGTTATGCACAATCCTCTATTAGTTAATTTTTAATTATAACTTTCGACTTACGATCATTATCAAAATTATTCACTCAAAATTCAAGGATGTAACACCAGAACATTACAATCATGTGAACTCCTCTTCAACCGAAACACCGCCACTTTCCTCCTCGGCCACTTCTCCAGCATATTCCGGACCTGCCGGACAATCGCCACATACAACTGTCCCTCTACCGGAATCACTACCTTCACCCCTTTTGCCGACACCGAAAGATCAGCCGACCCGGACGGCTGGACCGGCTGCGGCTCTATCCCGGACAATAACTCTTCAGTATCAGCCCGGGTGATGGTCCCAATCTCCACCAGACCCTCAACAATAACCCGGACACAATCCCTCTCCGGATCCGGTTTCAACCTCCCGACCTTCTCATACATCAGGCCACCTCCGGAGCCCACACCTCAGCAGAAACCACAATCAGCCCCCGTTGATCCTGGATCATCTTCCCCTCCTCAATCAACCGGTAACTTTCCGGCTAATCGTCTGCCTGGCAACCTGCAGGGACTCTGCAGCTTCAATGTATGACACCTGACTGTTACCCCGGAAAAACTGTAACACCGCATCATCTGTTACCTTCCGCTTCAGTTCAGGTGTCGTAACATCCTGCACCGGAGATGTTACAGGTACTCCCGGTGTAAAAGTCTGTTTCAGATCTGACCGGATGATCATCGTGAACATCTCGATACTCACCATCAGCGTAAACGGGGGAACGGCATAAGCAGCCTGGCTAATCACATCACCCGGACTATGAGCGATATTGAACAAAACACTCACCCCGGTGAACCCGAGAACCACCAGCCACCCGAACCAGGTCGATTCTTTCCGAAGCGATGACCGGAGAATCATCAAACTCCCGGCAATCAGAAGAGCATCCACACAGACCGGCCACGCCCAGGCCAGCCGGGGAGTGATCCCGGCTTTCACTGCGGTAGCCTCCTACTACCTGGGAAAAATCTGAAACGAGATATCACATATTATCGTCATCATCTCCGGACCCTGCAAGATAGTTGATTGACACTGAACTGACACTGACGAGGATTTTTTAAGGTTCAGAATAACTAACACCCGGAGTAGGGGAAACAACATTTCGCATTCAAACCGGGATGAATCCTCATCGATGGAAGTAACCCGGTAAATACCCATACTTGAGTCAACCTCCTTATTTGTTGCACAAAAATTATAGACCCGGACTCAGATCATCGTTCCTGCATCCGCTGATTCAAAGAATTCCTCAGGATTTCTCATCGCGGAAGAAAACGGAGATCGGGGCCTATTCCGGGCAGTCGCGGCAATCTCGCGGAAAATGCCGCAACAATATAATGGCTCTGTTTTAGAAATGGAGCACCTTAACGTTTTAGATTGGAATAATGGATCCCTTGTCGCGGAAAATCCAATCACACGAGAATACTCAAAACATTCCTAACCGGTAGATCAGATGCACTATATTTTCCCATTTTCCGCGATGAATATAATAAAACTAATAATTATTGATAGATAGAAGATCTAACTCTGATTATTGCCCGAAATTGTCGCGGAAAATTCCGCGAGATTGCCACAACATTCCGCGATGCCGCGATAACTAAAATTTTTGTCGAATCCCAATTATAAGGTTGATTATTGCACGAGAATTGTTACCGGTAGCTCGGGAGAATTTTGGACCCTTCAGTGGTCATACGAATCAAAAAACGCTCATAGACAATCATTTTTGCAGTATATGCAAGTCAGATTCTCCGTAATCTGGGAAAGAAAAACGAGGACATCGAACAACTATGCCTTGGAGAGAAATCTGGGAGACCATAGTGCAAGGAGTTATATCAGCTTATGTGAGCCCAAAGACTCACACAAATAACTTGTATATGTAAACCTTATTGGAAAAAAGGGGATTCAGTTTTTAATCCAGCTTAGGCGGTAGAAATTTTTATGAATTTTTTGTCAAGATTGGCATGAAGGCTTACAGATGTGCAAGCCATTAAGATTCATACCACAAATTTCACTCCCCTAATCTGACGATAGACATTATTTGAGGGTTTTGTTAGTGTTACACCTTACCTTAACCAATGACAAATGGATTCAAATCATTGTTTATATCAATCGCATGAACAAAAAAGTATTATGAAGCGGTTGTTGTGTTTCATCCTAATGCTATTTGTGATAACGATATGTTCTGCTGACTCATGTAAGGAATCCTTTGAAAAAGGGGCTTCGTATGTATCACAAGGAGAGTATCAAAAAGCGATGGGTGAATATGAAAAAGCGTTTTGTGCATGTCAAGATGAAAAAAATAAATCTATGGCAATAAATAATAAAGGTAGTGTATTAGAAGATTTAGGGCGATATGATGAAGCTTTACAAACATATAAGCAAGCACTATCCATTGATCCAAATAATGAAATCGCCAAAATTAGTTTAAGCGATTTATTAAGCAAAATGGAAGGTTTGAAGTCAACTAACTCTTCTTCCGATACCAACCTTGTCGAATCCAAGGAACGTGAAAAAAATACCGAAAATTTTACATCAGATTTTGATTATACCTACAATAATACCGATACCAAAATTACAAATCTGAAAGACGCAGAAAAAAAAGATGGGGCGTTCCAATTTATTGAAGAAAAATTTGAACAATTTCTTAATGGTCTTAAATATTGACAAGCATCGCCACTTTGCGCTGAGAAACGGTATGAATGGGTTGAAACCAGGAAATATAATGAAGAACACTAAGTCTGAATATCTATTTTTCCTGGGAAATTTTTCGCCTTAATCTTCTTTTCAGAGAGTATTATCTCTCCTTTTTATCTCTTCATTTTCAATTAACCAGAGAAAAAAATTGTTTCCAAAGTGAATAGAAATCAACCAGGGAATTTTTGTGAAAACGGTTTTCCCCTGGGTGACCGTGAGTGGTTGAGTTTGTCAATTCCACGATAAATATCCGGGACGGTATTTTCCCGGTAGGGTTTGATGAACCGGCGAAGGGTGATAAGGTTGCTGGTGTTCTTTTGAGCTCGTCTTATGCCGATTGCATTGGTGATCTTTCGTTCAGCTATGAAGACAGAAATGAGGATGGCATCATCCTGAGTGATATGATCCTGGAGGATTGCACGGGCTAGAGCCCGGTCTGCATAATCCACTTTGATACAACGGTACCGATCAATGTCAGAAAGAACGAAAGGAAATTCCTAATCAAATAACAGTGGGATAAAAAATGTGTCACCGCATTGAATGCGGTGTTTGGATGCGATAACCGGGGATTGAACCCGGGCTAAGGGCTTGGGAAGCCCCTGTCATGCCACTAGACTATTATCGCAGATGCGTTATGTTAATTACATCTCTATTGATTTAAAGGTTAAGACCCGGATACCGGGAGATATCCAAAATCACCGCTCTTTCTTAAGATTCTGGATCTCCTGGAGCATCTCCCGCTGGTACGCGAGAAGCATATCTGACTGAATCCCAAACATGAAAATCTGCAGGCCGACAATAACCAGGGTAATAGACAGAAGAGTCAGAGGAATATGGTCGATATTTTTGAACCACTCAGTGACAATATACACTCCGATAATACCACCGACAAGAGCGATAACGATCCCGATAAGCCCAAAGTAGAAGAGTGGATTATTCAATTTGGCAAGCCGGTAGATCGTTCGACCAATCTTAAACCCGTCATGAATCGGATCCAGTTTGGTCACCGACCCGACCCGGACACCATATTTTACCGGAATAATGGCGATCCGATCACTATTTTTGACCGCTTCAGAGGAGACTTCTGTCTCAATACCAAATCCTTCTTCAAAAAGGTGCATTCTTCTCAGGGAAGTCAGAGTAAAAGCCCGGTATCCGGAGAGAATATCATACAGATACCGCCCATGGGCAACCTTGAAAAGCCAGTTTAAAATATGGTTCCCCGTCAGATTGAGCCGGTGAAACGAGGCAAAGTTATCGGGAATCAGACGGTTTCCAATCGATTGATCATATCCCATCAGAAGCGGTTGCAGAAGATCTTGAGCTTCTTCCGGGTCATAGGTACCATCACCATCAAGCAGAAGAATATAGGGCTTGTGAATGAGACTGATCGCCTGAATGAAGGCATTGCCTTTTCCTTTTCCGGTCTGGATGACGACACGGGCTCCGGAAGAGGAGGCAATCTCACGGGTCCGATCTGAACTCTTCCCATCAATCACCAGAATATCCGAGTACCCCAGATCCTGAAACTGTTGAATCAGATCTCCTATCGTCGGTTCTTCATTCAGCGTCGGAATGAGTACACAGACCTGATCCTTCTCGATATTCATTCACTACTTATTAAACTCCGGTGTATAAGTTTCTTTCAGCCGGAATTATCCTCATACCTGCCGTAAATAGCGCTCCCGGAAAGTTTGTTCATGATACACAAACAAAACCGGCTTTTTCATCCCACAGAGAACTTCCCAAACCCATACGACAGAGTTTTATCATGGTATCAGAAATGCAGTAACCATGCAGCTCCAGAAAACAGGAATTCGAATCCTTGGAATTGCAGAAAGTTTCTCTGACCGGGAACGCTCCTGCCTCTGTGGAGTTGTCATGAGACGGGATCTTCATATCGACGGGTTTACTTTTGGATATATCACCGTGGGTGGAGATGATGCAACCCGGGAGATACTCAAAATGATCTGCCAGTTAGATAGGGATGACATCAATCTCATCATGCTGAGCGGATGTGTCATTGCATGGTACAACATCATAGAACCTGCAATCCTCCATCAGACTACCGGCATTCCCGTCATCTGTGTATCATATGAAGAGTCAGAAGGACTCCGGGATCATATCGCACACCACTTTCCCGGAGATGAAGAGCGAATTAAGCGGTATGAAACATTAGGAGAGCGAATTCCCGTGTCACTTCCATCCGGATATGTGCTGTATGCCCGGGGATGGGGATTGTCAGAAAAGGAATGCATTCGTGCCTGCAGACTCCTGACCATCCATGGAAAGATACCAGAACCACTCCGGGTTGCCCGGCTCTGTGCCCGGGGACTCGAAAAGACCCTTAGGCTTTATAGCGATGCTGGGAAATAAGCCGATATCCATCTCGGGGAGAATAATAATTTTCTGCGAACCAGTCATCCATGTAATCACGGTCAGATACCTGCCCAAGGATCGGAGAAGGCCGGGAATTACTTGAACGCTGATAAATCCGGAGTTCCACCATATCACCCGGATGATAATACCCATTGGTAAGATCGATAAGGATCTTTTCTCCAGGAGAGAAATAATCCCCACTACATCCGGCACCACCCATGTTTGAGACACCAAAATGGTGAGTCGGGATAAAATCCGTACCATGCAAAGTAAAAATATCCGCCAGCAGCTCTTTGCCATTACAGCGAAACTCAGCCTGAAGATCCTTGTTCGGATATTCAATTGAATCCATGTTTAGAATCGTGACCCGACTGGCAAGATTCATTTTCCCTTGCTTTGTGTGATCCACCAGAGTGATCTGAATCAGGGGAGGAGCAAGAGAATCCGAACTTTCAAGAAAAGAGAGCATACTCATAACCAGGAGAAAAACCATCGCTGCAAGGATCACCACCACCGCAACCATGGAGATAACCCCATGCACTGAAGATGCAGCGGGATCCCTTTTCATAAACAAAAAGGTATACTACCAATTCGTTAAACGTATCGAAATGAATCGGAAAAAAGATTAGAAGTTGTGGATATACCGCTCGATTTCCCAGGGGTGGACGGTGAGGCGGTAATCATCTGTCTCTGCAATTGCAATGTTAGTCAGGTTCTCAACCACATGTGGTCCGAGTGCCTCACAGATGACCTTGTCCTTGAGGAGCTCGTCATTTGCTTCCTTCAGGGAGCCGGGGAGCATCTCGATGCCACGCTTCTGACGCTCTTCTTCAGACATGTGGTAGATGTTAATATCAGTTGATGCGGGTGGCATGATCTTGTTCTTGATACCATCCATACCAGCGGCAATCATTGCTGCAAAGAGCAGGTATGGGTTGCAGGTTGGGTCTGGGCTGCGGAGCTCAGCACGAGTGCTGCTTCCACGGGCTGCGGGAACACGGATCATAGCGGAGCGGTTTGCTGCACTCCAGGTAATATATACAGGTGCTTCATATCCGGGGACAAGACGCTTGTATGAGTTGATGGTTGGGTTTCCAAGACGGGCTATTGCCTTGGCGTGCTTCATCAGACCGCCGATATAGTATAATGCAGTCTCGGAGAGCTGCTTGTCTGCATTTGCATCAAAGAAGGTGTTTTTTCCGTCCTTTGAAAGGGAACCATGACAGTGCATACCAGTACCGTTGATCTTGCCGATTGGCTTGGCCATGAAGGTTGCATGCATGTCATTCATAAGTGCAAGGGTCTTTGCGGCAAACTTGAAGGTGATAACCTTGTCTGCAACAGAGAGTGCATCACCGTACTTGAAGTCGATCTCATGCTGGGAGTCTGCAACTTCATGGTGGGATGCTTCGATTTCAAAGCCCATATCAGTCAGTGCAAGGACGATCTCACGGCGAAGGTCCTCGGCCTTGTCGCTTGGTGCAAGATCAAAGTAACCACCATGGTCAACGAACTTCGTGGTTGGGTTCCCCTCTTCATCACGCTGGAAGACAAAGAACTCAAGTTCAGGTCCGGTGTTAAAGGTGTATCCCAGTTTTGCTGCCTCTTCGAGGTTCTTTTTCAGAACAGAGCGGGGGTCTCCCTCAAATGGCTTGTTCCCGTAGGTGTACACATCACAGATGAACCGGGCAACCTTCTTGTCAACAGGTCTCCAGGGGAGAATTGCATAGGTGCTGATGTCAGGTCTCAGAATCATGTCAGACTCATCAATCCGGGTAAACCCTTCAATAGAAGAGCCATCGATCCAGATCCCTTCAGTCAGTGCCTTCTCAAGCTGGATGGTCGGAATTGCAACATTCTTCGGGATACCAAGGATATCCGTGAACTGAAGCCGGATAAATTTTACATCATCGGCTTTTACCCGTGCGAGCATTTCGCTGACCTTTGCATCAGACATTGAAAGAAGCTTCTACCTCTCAATATAAAATATTATTTTATCAACAGGAGAATACATATAAAAGTTACGCCATTTTTGATGCGTAAGCTCTATTGAAGATCCCAGAATTGATCACCGATAAAAAGACAGACTAGATCAGTAGCAGATATCGAACTCGTCATTGGATGACATAAGATACCTGGTCATTGGTCACCTTAATTAATTCGAACAACCTATAAAACAGGTTACAACTAATAAGCTTCCTTCAGACCAAATCTGAATTGATTAGCTTTTGGCGTATTTTTTGGCCTTTTTGGTGTATGTGGTGATATGTGCGGAATTATTGGCGTAATTGACCGGACCCGTGAACGAATGGACGGGTCTGCAATCAGAGAAGCCCTCTCAATAATGGACGAACGGGGCAGTGGCGAGGGCGCGGGATACGCAGCCTATGGAGTATATCCCGATTACGCAGATCTCTATGCAATTCATGTCTTCTATGACAATCTTATAGAATCCAAAGAAAAAGTTGAGGGGATTCTTGAGACATGGGGAATGATTGAGCATGACGAAGAGATTCCCACCTATGAATCCGGTCGGATGAAAAAAGTTCACATACCCTGGAGATATTTTTTCAGACCCAATAAAAAACTGATGCCCCAGAGCAGAACCCCGGAAGATGATATTGTCACTCATATCGTGATGACAGTAAATACCTCAATACAAGGCGCTCTCATCTTTTCATCAGGCCAGAATATCGGGGTTTTCAAAGCATCCGGGTGGCCGGAAGAAGTTGCAGACTTCTACCGGGTAGAGAACTACGAAGGATATCTCTGGATTGCACATAACCGGTACCCCACAAATACATCCGGCTGGTGGGGTGGTGCTCATCCATTTAATCTTCTCAACTGGAGTGTTGTGCACAACGGTGAGATCACCTCATATGGGACCAACAGACGGTACATTGAGAGTTTCGGATACAGCTGCACAATGTACACAGACACCGAAGTCGTCTCGTACCTGATGGATCTCCTTGCCCGGAAACACAAACTCACCCCCGAACTTGCAGTCAGAGCCCTTGCACCACCCTTCTGGGAAGAAATAGAACGGATGGAGCCTACCGAGCAGGAGCTCAACACCGCTATCCGGCTTACCTATGGGCAGGCAATGATGAACGGTCCATTCGCTATTGAAGTTGCATCTCATGATTTCCTCGTGGGATTCTCAGACCGGATCAAACTCCGCCCCCTGGTGGTAGGAGAGCACGATCAACGGTTGTTCATATCCAGTGAAGAAGCTGCAATCCGGACAATGCAACCGGAAGTCAAGAAAATATCAATGCCACGTGCCGGTCAGCCAATCGTCGGGAGGGTTGTGGCATGATCATCGGATCACGCCCATTAAAGTTTCAGGTCGCGGTTGATCATGATCAGTGTATGCTCTGTGGCCGGTGTGTTGACAACTGCTCATACGGAGTATACCGGCTTGAAGACGGAAAAATACGGGTCAACTCCCGAAACTGTGTAGCCTGTCACCGGTGCATTTCTCAGTGTCCACGTGATGCAATAATGATTGCAGAGCGTCCGTGTGATTACCGAAGCCACCCGGTTTGGACGGAAACCGTCAGGGAAAATATCTTCAAGCAGGCGGAATCCGGTAAAATCCTTCTCGGGGGAATGGGTAATGCAATGGATTACCCAATCATTTTTGATCGGTTAGTCCTCGATGCATGTCAGGTCACCAACCCCAGCATTGATCCGCTTCGTGAACCGATGGAGCTTCGGACCTTTATTGGAAAGAAACCCCGCGAGCTGAGTCTGAAATACGGGCCTGGAAATGATGTCGAGCTCCAGACAAAACTTGTGAAAAATCTCCAGCTGGAAACGCCAATTATGATCGGGCATATGAGTTACGGGGCAATATCCCTGAATGCTCAGATGGCGATGGCAAAGGCAGTCACAAAAGCCGGGACATTCATGGGAACCGGAGAGGGAGGACTGCATGAGGCACTCTATCCTTATCAGGATCACATGATTGTCCAGATTGCTTCCGGCCGGTTCGGGGTTGATGTCAATTACCTGAACCGTGGGGCAGCAATCGAGATCAAGATCGGACAGGGAGCAAAACCCGGTATCGGCGGTCACCTACCCGGAGAGAAAGTATGTGCTGATGTCTCCTGCACCCGGATGATTCCGGAGGGCAGTGACGCAATCAGTCCGGCCCCTCATCATGATATCTATTCAATCGAAGATCTGAAGCAACTTGTACTCAGTCTGAAAGAAGCAACTGAGTGGAAGAAGCCGGTCTTCGTAAAAATCGCTGCAGTACACAATGTTGCAGCAATTGCCGCAGGAGTAGCGCGATCCGGTGCTGATGCGGTAGTGGTTGATGGATTCAGAGGAGGAACCGGAGCTGCACCGTCCGTTTTCAGAGATCACGTAGGCATCCCTATTGAAGCAGCGGTAGCAGCAGTAGATGCCAAACTCCGCCAGCAGGGAATCAGAAATGAGGTCTCTATCATCGCATCCGGAGGTATCAGACATAGTGCAGATGTCACCAAAGTCATCTGCCTTGGTGCAGATGCCGTGTACATCGGCACTGCAGCACTGGTTGCGATGGGTTGCAGAGTCTGTGGAACCTGCTACCGGAATCTGTGTGGATGGGGTATTGCCACCCAGCGGCCTGACCTTGTAGCCAGACTAAATACCGACGAAGCAGCACGCAATGTCGGAAACCTGATAGATGCCTGGACTCTTGAACTGGCTGAACTGATGGGTGCAGCAGGTATCAACAGTATCGAGTCACTTCGTGGGAACCGGGACCGGCTCAGAGGATACATGCTGGATCAGACCATGCTTGATGTTCTGGATGTCAAATCTGTGGGGGCCTGAATGTCTGTCGTTGAGATTGATGTCAAAGGGATGCATTACACCCCGATGAATCAACAAATCCGAAAAGCGATGGCTGAAGGAGTAACAGAGATCGTCCTGAAAAATGTCATGGGCCAGCGCTTTATCGGTGACGGGCTTGTTGGAAAGGTAAAGATCACCGTTGAAGGAGTTCCGGGCGGGGATCTCGGCATGTTCATGAAAGGGCCGACGATCATCGTCCATGGAAATGCCGATCATGCTCCGGGAAATACCATGGATGAGGGTCTTATCGCCATTCATGGGAGCAGCGGTGATGCAACCGCTCACAGCATGAGAGGAGGCCGTGTCTATGTCAGGAATGACATCGGATACCGGGGAGGAATCCATATGAAACAGTATATGGATAAACGCCCGATTCTGGTCATCGGAGGGAACGCCCGGGCATTTCTTGGAGAATATATGGCCGGAGGCCTGATCATCATGCTGAGACTTGATGAGACAGACAATGAACCGTTTGCCGAGATGGGCGTTGCAAGCGGCATTCATGGCGGTGAGATCTTTGTGCGGGGCGAGGTTGCAGACTGGACACTTGGAATCGGTGCAGCAGCCCGCAAGGCAACTCCGGAAGATATTGAGACGGTCAAATCCTATATCACCGAATTCTGTGAGTGTTTTGGGATAAAAGATATGGAAAAAATCCTGAACTCTTCATTTACCAGAATCGCTCCGGTAAGTGCCAGACCATTTGCAAGTAAGTATACGTGGGAGTAACTATGACTGAAAAGAAGAGTTACAAGAGTCTGAAAGAAGAGGTCTGGGATGCAGGAACATGCAGCGGTTGTGGAGGATGTGTCGCAGTCTGTCCGGCAGATGCATTATTCTTCCATGATGATCCCGGGATCAATCATCCGACATCTTCCGGATACTGCAAGATGGAAACAGATTCTGTTCCCTGCGGAGCATGCTATGATGCATGTCCCCGGACCGGACCACAGAAGAAAGAGACCATTGGATCCTATCTTCAGATGGTTCGTGCCCAGTCAACAACGAAAATAGCCCATCAGCAGAACGGTGGTGCAGTAACCGCGATTCTCACTGCTGCAATGCAGTCAGGACTCATTGACGGAGTGGTCACCCTCACCGAAGATCGCTGGGATCACCGGCCCCGATCCGTTCTCATCACGAGCACCGGAGAACTGATGGAACATGCCGGATCCCGGTATAACTGGTCTGTCCCGGTCATCAGATCGCTGAAGTCCGCAGTTATCGACAAAAAACTCACCCGGATTGCGGTTGTTGGTACCCCCTGCGTAGTGCAGGCAGCCCGGGCAATGAAAAACTCACAAAATGATCTGCTCATTCCGTTTGGCAGGTCAATCCGGTTGATTATGGGCCTTTTCTGCACTGAGAGTTTTAACTATCATACCCTGATGGAAGAGATCCTGAAAGGAAAGGCTGGCATTGCTCCAGAGCAGGTAGCCCGGATGGATGTGAAAGGAAAACTCGACATCACTCTTACCGATGGAACATCCAAAACTCTGACTCTTGAAGAGGTAGAGAAGGCAGTCAGGCAGGGATGTCACTCGTGTGCAGACTTCTCTGCCCTCGATGCAGATATTTCCGCAGGGTCTGTTGGAACTCCGGATGGTTTTACTACACTTATCATCCGGACAGATACCGGAAACGGATTTGTGGATCATGCCGTCTCATCCGGGGCACTGGTGACAAGTAAGGATGTGGATATCGGCCCCATCGAAAAACTTGCAACATCAAAACAGAAAAGAATCATTAACTCCTGATTTTTCTATTTTTATAAAATATTAGCCGCGTAAACTGAAACGATCAGAAATATATAGCACTATTGAGAGATAGATACTAAGATAGTTCATATCTGATTACCAATGGAAGATAGCAGTTCTGAAGATATCCCTCCACATAGTCGGCTAAGTGCCGGATGCAAACTGTGCTTTGAGGGAGCAAAATTAGTTCTTTTTATTACCGGGCTCTGCCAGAGAACGTGCTGGTACTGTCCGCTATCTGGTCAGCGAAAAGACAGAGATGTCATTTTTGCAAATGAGCATGCGATTACCTCTCCGGATGAGATGATCGCCGTTGCCCGGAAGATGTCAGCTCTTGGCACAGGTATTACCGGAGGAGAACCTTTTCTGGTAATAGACAGGCTCGTGCAGTACACGAAGCGACTCAAAGAAGAATTCGGACCGACTCATCAGATTCATCTCTATTCAGGCATTCCTCCAACACTCTCCGACCTGAAACAGATACAGGGGCTGGTCGATGAAATACGACTTCATCCTCCTCATGAAACCTGGCCGGGTATAGAGAATAGTGCGTTTCATGAATCTGTCAGAAATGCAAGAAACCTCGGGTTTGATATCGGTATTGAAGTGCCCTCCCTCCCGGGCATAGAAGCATTCCTGGCGATCATGCCTGACCTGGATTTCCTGAATATTAACGAACTTGAATGGGGAGAATCCAATGCTTCAGAGATGAGAGGGAGAGGATACGAGCTCCGGGGAGATGTATCAAATGCCGTGCAGGGTGGAAAAGAAGCGGTCACACCAATTCTTTCAAATTCAAAGGTCCACTGGTGCTCCTCTGACTTTAAAGACCGGGTACAGCTTCGGATGCGGCTGAAACGTATTGCATCTAATACTGCCCGGGAATTTGATGAAATTACCACTGATGGAACCATAATCTATGGAGTGTGGGAATGCAATGATACCGCATTGATTCCTGAAGATCTGGATACAGATCTCTACACCCGGTTTGATGACCGTATAGAGATGGCCTGGTGGATTTTAGATTCCCTAGCGGAAACAATACCTGGAAAAAAATATGTCATTGAACGATATCCTGACAATGGCCTGGTTGTTGAGGTGACACCCCTGTGATCCGCTCGCTCATTGAACCCTTGTATGAGTATCTGATTACCCGGCAGTGCCTGTATATCCCCACTCACATTGCAATAATTCAGGATGGAAACCGGCGATATGCACGGAAAAAAGGACTGGCTACTTCGTATGGACACCGCATAGGGGCAGACAGGACAGAGGAAGTACTTGAATGGGCTCAACAACTGGGCATCAGATATATCACCCTCTATATCTTCTCTACCGAGAACTTCAACCGGACTGATACGGAAGTTACCGATCTTTTTGATCTGTTTAAAGAGAAATTATTCCGGATTGTGGATGATGAACGGGTTCACAAGTATGGAATCCGGATTCAGATGATCGGGGACCGTGACCTTTTACCTGATGACCTGAGGGAAGCCGTTGAACGTGCGGAAGCGGCAACCGCCCATTATGACAATTTTTACCTGAATATGGCATTGGCCTACGGGGGGAGAAACGAGATTGTACAGGCTACCCGCGATATTCTCACCGACGTCAACGACGGGAAACTTCAGCCGTTTGAGATATCCGGGGATCTACTGGAAGAATATCTGTACGGGAAAAATATCACCATCCCACCCGTTGATCTCATCATCAGAACGGGCAATGAATGCCGGACTTCAAATTTCCTTCCCTGGCTTGCGAATGGGCATGAATCAGCGGTGTACTTTTGTGCCCCGTACTGGCCGATGTTTCGAAAACTCGATATGCTCCGTGCAGTAAGGGTGTATTCACAGCGAAAGAAAAGTATCGCCCGGGCAGAAGCGTAAAAAACCCGGGTCTTTTTTCAGGCACCAAAACGGCGGCCTCGTGACTGATAATCACGAAAAGCCCGGAGAAGATCCACTTTTCTCAATGCTTCCCAGTTTAAATCCAGGAAAAATAACTCGGAATATACGGATTGCCAGATCAGGAAATCCACGAGGTGCGAACCTCCGGTTTTGATCATAAAATCAGGAGTATGTTGAAAGGTAAGATATTGTTCAATTTTATGTTCATCAACATCCAAAGGATTTACCGATTCTTCTGCCATCAGTCGAATAGCATCAATAATCTCCTCACGCCCCGATTTTCCTACCGCAACGATAACCGGAATACCGGTGCCCAGTTCCTCAGTCTCCTTCCCACAATGGAGGATGAGTTTTGCTTTTTTCGCGATTTTTCGTATCGCAGGAAGATACGACGGGACATGCTCTGAGTCACCAGTACTGATATGAATCGTTATGCTGGCAATTCCGGCTATGTCAGGAAAATGGCGATGCAGATCCTGAGATATCTCCAGTGACCATCTGACGACCTGAACGATTTTTTCCGGATCACGGATCATGTCCTCATCGGAAATCATAAAACAGAGATATTGGGGAATACACTCCAGGTACCGCGCGATCCACCATTCATACAACCTGTAGAGCATATTCTTCACCTCCGAAAAAACCGGGATCGTAATCAATAACAAAGTAACGGCGATATTCACAAGGATAGGCCCTGTTATCCACCTATCCCATACCAGCCTTATTAGTTCTTTTCAGGTACTATAAAATGATTTGATACGTGCGCTAGAATATCAGAGAATTGTTATCATGAAGTTAATATAATTTCAGGTCGACTGTTAACCAGATCGATGTACAAATACCTGACCGGTATCGACACTCTGGACCAGCGGACCGGGGGCCTGAACCCGGGTACCAATATCCTCATACTTGCTCCTGCCTTCTCTAATGGAGAGCAGGTTGCAACATATCTTGCAAAACCGCGGAATGGAGAATATATGATACTTCTCACCACGGAGAATCAGGCTACCGATATGCTGGATTATTTTAAAACAAATAAGTTTGACACGAATTACATTGGAATTATCGATGCAATAACCCGAAGTTCAAGCGCTTCAGTTCCTGACAGCCAGAAAGTGAAATATGTAGGAAGTCCGAACGATCTGACCGGAATGGATATCCGGTTTTCACAGATGACCGAAGACATCATGAAAGGGGCATTTACTGAAGATCCCAATCAGCTCTTTCCAACCCCCATCAGATATTGTGTCTTATCTCTGACTTCCATGCTCATGTTCAGAAAGATCGATGTGATTTACCAGTTTCTTCATATCGTCACTTCAAAACTCAAAAAGATGGGATCTATCGGAATATTTCTCATCAATAGCGAATCATTTGATCCAAAGACGATAGCAATTGTAAAACAATTGATGAACATGGTAGTCGAAATACGCAATGATGATTCGGGTTCCTCATTACGACTTCAGGGTTCAATGGGTGTCGCGATGAACTGGAGACAGTTCCAGTTTGAAGAAGGACAGTTACATTTCACGAACTAAAATTTTTTTCATTTTTCGTTTGTTATTATTATGTTAACCTTTGTTGGCCTTGGACTGTATGATCTTGACGACATATCAGTAAAAGGGATGAAAGCGATCCAGGAAGCGGATTTTGTCTATCTTGAAGCATATACATCCCGCCTGATGGGAACCAATCATGAGGCGATGGAAGAGCGATATGCAAAACCGGTTCATATCCTCAAACGTGATGATGTAGAACAGCATCCTGAAGAGGTTTTGAACAAGGCGGAAAAGGGATCAGTGGTCCTGCTCATCGGGGGAGACCCCATGGTTTCTACCACTCATGCAGACATCAGAATCCGGGCAGCTGAGCGGGGAATCGATACCCGGATTATTCATGGATCTTCCATATCAAGTGCAGTCAGCGGACTCTCCGGACTCCAGAATTATCGGTTTGGAAAATCCTGTTCTGTTCCCTACCCGGCAAAAAACTGGTTCCCAAAAACCCCCTTTGATACCATCCGACAAAACCAGACAGCCGGTCTGCATACGATTGTTTTTCTGGACATTCAGGAGAACCGGTACATGAGCGTTGCAGAAGCGGTGGAAATACTGGAAAAACTCTCCGGGGATGAGGGATATACCATGCCCCTCTATATCGGCATTGCCCGTGCTGGATCGGCAGACCCGGTTGTCGTAGCCGGAACCGCAGAAAAGATGAAACAAACCGATTTCGGACCACCTCTTCATATCCTTGTTATTCCTGCAGATCTGCATCCGGTTGAAGAAGAATATCTCCGGATATTCGCAGATTTATGACCCGGCCGGATTGTATAACCGTGTACCGGATTGGTCTTTCTCAGGTATTTGAAGAGACCACATCCGGCACACCCAACGATTCTCCACTAGGGATGGTAGCAGCAGAAATCAAAGAGATGATATCTTCGTATCTTGCAGATGCAACCTCTTTTCATACTTCCCATGATATTGTGAATGAATATGCATCTCTGACCTATGCTCATGGATGGCTGGATGCTGCCAGGTACCTTGGATTGCTAGAAGGGAATTCAATACCATTACTCCTCCCGGATGATGAACAGATCCCCCTTCAGCAACATGACCGGCTGATCGAGAAAGCAACCCGGTATGAACGGATGCTGAATGAGGTAGACAATTCAGTAAAAGTTGCTCCGGAGATCGGATCACCCCTGTTCCAGGCAGCAGGCAAAATCAAAACAATAGTAAAACAAACCCGTGATAACGTATCTACCAGGCAATCCAAAGCAACCTATACCGCTGCTCTTGGTGAGCTCAGTTATGGATATGGATGGCTGGATGCCGGAGTGAGAGCAGGATTATTCCGGATATGTGGCAATCCCCATCTCTTTACGACAGAAACCGAGGAACCCTGAATCAGGGTTTCCTTCGGGACTCAAGTTCTGCATATACCGCAGATGGATCCACTCCTGCTGCCTGCAGAGCAAGCAGGGTATGGAAAAACAGATCTGCCGCTTCCCCGATGATTGCCTCGTGTTCCCGATTTTTTACCGCCAGAATGAATTCGGTACTCTCTTCTCCTACCTTCTCAAGTGCCTTATCCATTCCTTTCCGATGAGTCAGAATCCGGGTGGTGTAGGATCCTTCCACCGGATTTTCTGCTCTATCCCTGATAACAGACCATATTTCGTCAAGAATGAGAGCTGAGGTCACGCTGAATCTCCTTCAGGAAAGACTTCACCAACCTCATGACCAAAAAACCTGCGAACCAGAGCGCGCGCCTTTTCGATTGTACAGCCACCTTTTCCAATCGCGATACCTACTTCACTTCGGGTCGCCACAAAAGTGTTGATCTTGTTTGTTTCCGGATCGATTTCTATCCGGAGAATTTTTGCTGGTTTGAAGATATTAGCCAGAAAATCTTCTAATTTTTCGGCATATTCGACCATCTCAACTTTTCGTCCGAGAACATTCTGAAGCCGACGGATATTATCGCCTTTCTTTCCAATTGCATATCCCATATCGCCAGCTTTGATAACATAGATGATGCGATCGAACTTATCATCAATAACACAGTCAAGTGCTGTTGATTTGGTGAGGATGCGTATTTCCTCAATATATCGACGCTCTTTAAAACCGAGTGTACGTTCCATAGGTGAAACAATCTCCATATTCGCTGAGAGAAGTATCCGAAGAGGGTATTCCAGAATATCAAAAGAACCATACCAAGCCCTTTCTTTTGGTGAAAATTCAGGTACAGGTGTATATTGAACATTTCTTCTGAGTGGAAGACCGATTTAATATTGCTGATATAATATTTTAATAATTCCCTTCCTACAGGTAGAGAGAAGAATAATTCAGATGAAAGGGGAGCAGGAAGGCATTATACTTGAAGAAGCATCCGCTGGGCAGATGCTCCCTTGATATGATGAGAAAGAGCAGAACTGACAGGGAGCCGTGCAACCGGAGCATAGGAAGATCTCCGGGAGAGCAGCGACCTGAGGGAGTCGATTGATGTGGTAAATTTTGTCCCGTCGATAAATTCAAAATTTAATGCCCTGCCTGAATTGGAAAGATAGGCGATCCCGGCGATTGCACCGACATACTGTTTCCAGTTTGTTCTGATTTTAAACGTTCGTGCCGATACTTTTCCGTGGAGTGCCTGGTACAGTTCGTCAATCTGCATTCCGTAGCGTCTCCCTTCGATAACCACCTCAACAATTTCTGTGGGATTACCGGATTCATCAATGGTGATCATTCTGCTTTTCTGAATAAAGCCTGCTTTTTCTAACATTGGCATCACGTCCCTGTCTGATTGAAACGTGTGAAGAGGAGATATATAAAGGCTCAAATAGCAGGGTGAAAGTATTCGGAGATAATATTCAATTTTAAAAATATTATTTTTGAGAGGAAATGAAAGGGAAATAAAAGAATATGTGGCGAATAATTTTTCAAGAATACTTTCGCAACATTATGATGAAGACGATCTTTCAGGGGCAATAAGGAACGATCTTCCCATCGCCTCAAGCTCTTCCATTTCCAGGAATGAAGGAATTACAAAGTCGGTATTATCCATCACTGCTCCGGCAAGTTCCCGGTACCGGAGAGCCTGCTCAGAGGTAGCTGCATACTCGATCACTGTCATCGTATGAAGCTCGGCATGTTGCACAATATCATCTCGAGGAATATACGCAATGACCCGGGAGCCGACAGCCTTTGCAAAGGCCTCAACCAGTTCTTTTTCCCCCGGAGTATTGCGGGCATTGCAGATGATCCCCCCAAGACGACAGATCTGACGGGAATTCTGGGTAATCCTGGCAATTGCTTTACAGATATTGTTGGCTGCGTACAGAGCCATAAGTTCCCCGGATGTTACCAGATAGATCTCCTGGGCATATCCTTTCCGCATCGGCATCGCAAACCCGCCACAGACCACATCACCAAGCACATCATAGAGGATCACATCGCCGGAAAAAGCATTCAGACGTTCAAGAAGCTGGAATGTTGCAATAATTCCTCTTCCAGCGCAACCAACCCCCGGCTCCGGTCCGCCTGCTTCCACACACCGGATACCGCCGTATCCGGAAAAGACCACATCATCTATCGTAAGAACTGACTCACCCCGATCCCGGATCAGATCCAGAACTGTTGGGATAAGACGTCCCTGCATCAACATCCGGGTACTGTCACGCTTTGGATCGCAACCAATCTGCATGACTGATAACCCCCGGTCTGAAAGAGCGGCGGAAAGATTGGAGGAAGTCGTGGATTTCCCAATCCCCCCTTTGCCATAGATGGCGATCTGTTTCATTCCTCAATACGTGGGAGACGTTCTGGTATAAGGATTCATTTTCTTGGTGAAGATGGACGGGATTACCGCAAACCATTCGGGAAGACAGAGCCACCTCGTATATCAGAAAGGAAAAAAATTACTTTCCGGTGTTATTCCGGTTATCAATGAGAATCCGATGGTTAATGATTTGCCATGAAATCATAAGCCTGACCAGATCAGATCCTGAAATTACCTCATGGTGAGTAAAGATATCAATCGGATGTATACCGGTCTGTTTCTCAATATCGCGTTCAATCTGATGTATCGTATCATGAGAGAGTTCACCATCTACGCGAAGCATTCGCATCCGGCGATCATCCTGATCGAGCGTGGTGCATTCAATGCTGAAATCATGAGTGGACCGGGTAAAAAGACCACAGAGATCAATATTCAGTTCAATATCTGCAAGACAATTCTCCGGAGGTTTCATGGCCAGAGTGACTCGGTAAATATTCCGGGAGGATCCAAGCGATTTCCCATATCCCGAATACGCTATCTTAATGATACAATCGGCAAACTTCCTCTGGGGAAGAACAAATTTCTGATAATCCGGCTCACGCCTTTGAATCTCTTCCAGAACTACTTCAGGAGTATAATTTCGCTTTCCTACATCCCTTCGAATTTTCCAGTCATATTTTACCTCATTATCCGGATCTACAAAAATCGTATAATCCAGATTTGCCCGAAGCTCCGGAGTGGCAAACGGATGAAGGCCTTCAAGGATCACAAACCGGGTCGGATGAAAGGAGATACTCGGCCCAAAGGTTCCTGTCGCGTGGGAGTAAACGGGTTTATCAATCGTTTTCCCTTCTTTGAGCAGTCGCACATCCCGGACAAGACGCTCCAGATCATTCGCTTCTGGATCCAGAGGAGTGATTCCGCGACTGGCACGCTCCTCCCTGTCCAGAAGGTGATAATCATCAAGGGTAATGGTAGAGACTACATCACTCCCAAAAATTGCCGAGATAGCACTCGAAAAGGTAGTCTTCCCGGACCCGGAGTCCCCGGCAACCCCGATTATGTATATGTAAGGCGAAGAAAGAATCGCCTCATGAAATGTATGATTCGTCATAAAAAAATAGAGAATGCTGATGAATGCATCCTGGCGGAATAGAATTCAGGATAATTCACAACCATCCAGGTTACTTTGAACTGGTCCACAGACCATGAACATTACAATATGCCCGTGCTTTTACTTCAGCAGTGGCACACGGGAATTCGGCTTCTGCTTTTTGTCCGGGAGCAAGCCTCTTAATGAAGTAATATTCTCCTCCGTGAACTTCAATCCATTCAATGTAATGGTTTTCTTCCATCGGGTGTGGAATATCTCCACATTTTACCATAATTCCGGATCCTGACTTTTCAATTACCGGAACATGCTTTTCTTTCCCCTGGTCAGCTGTCTTCTCAACCTGAAGAACCATATCAGCACCACAGCAAACCAGCGATCCTGCTGCGGGATGGAAAACCACGGTGATGTTTCCACATTTTTCACACTTGTATACTTCATATAAAGAGGTCATGGTTGCTCCTGACCGGAAGACAGAATCAGGCCCTTCCTTCCGGTCTCTACTGTTGATTCAGTTGGGATGCCAGATAAGGCTTTTTGTGAAAAAAGAGAGGGAATATCCGGATTTATTCTTCAGTTGATAACCAGAGGATCGGTTTTGTGTTTTTCTGCAATTGCGTCGGCAAGAGCAACGAGCCCGGCACGTGCTTTTTCATCAGGAGCACCCTGAATATACACAGGCTCAATAAACTCTGCTTTTATATGAGGAATCATTGATTTGAGGGTCTCCACAGTTTTTCCGCCCCATCCATAGGAGCCGATCACCGAGGCGTATCTGACTTTTGGTTTGATGAGGTTTGCAAGATATGCAACAGATACCATATCCGGATGAGGTCCGAAGAGAACAGTGGGTGTTGCAAATACTACCGTGGCAGCATCGACGAGTTCCATTGCCAGAGCTCCGGTATCAGGTTCGGAGATGTGAAATGGCCGAACTCCAATACCCCGTTCCATAAGCAGATCCGTCAGATTCTTGACCATCTGATTGGTACTCCCATGCATGGAGACGTAGGGGATCAGGACAAGATTTTTCACTGTGTCCCCGGTCCACTGTTCATAAAAATGCAATATCAGGGAAGCGGGCCTAATAACCGGACCATGACTGGGTGCAATAGTGGTGATGGCCATTTCTTTAAAGATAGCCATGTATTTCACAATGCTGGAGCGAAACGGCATCATGATCTCACCATAATATCGCTTTGCCAGAATCTCCTCCCTGGCCATATCCTGCACAAAAAGATCTGAAGTGGCATAATGCGATCCGAAAAGATCACAGGAGAAGAGAATTTCTTCCTGAGGGCAGAAGGTCACCATGGTTTCTGGCCAGTGAACCCAGGGAGTAGAGATAAATTCAAGGGTCCGGGTCCCAAGAGAGATGGAGTCGCCCGAGTTTACCACCTGACATCGCTGTGCAGGAACATCAAGCAGAAGACCGAGTAACTCCCTGCATTTCTCTGTGCAACATACTTTTGCTCCCGGAAAGAGCTCAAGAAGCATCGGAAGGGTTCCTGCATGATCCTGTTCAGCATGATTGATAACAATGTAATCAAGCCGATCAATACCCAGCCTGATAAGATTACCAATAAATTCTTCTTCCTTTGAGGGATCAACCGTATCAATCAGCGCGGTCTTCTCGCTGCCTTTCACAATATACGAGTTATACGAAGTTCCTTCAGGCAAGGGAACTAATTCATCAAAGATCCGCCGATCCCAGTCAATAACTCCGACAGCATAGATACCTTCGCTTATTTGACGGACAGTCATGATATTTCCTCAAACAGGTCATACAGACCAATGCCCGAGAGTTAGGACGGATAAAAGGATAAAGAAATGGATCAGTTACTCAGCGAAAACAAGGCCAGTATGGAGTTAGCAGTTGCTTGAGATCCGTAGTCATCTTCATAACCTGCATCAGGGCGCCAGGGGATATTGAACGACTGAGGAGATCCAGCTGGGTTTCAGGTTCCCGGATGGCTGAGAGATCCAGACCAGCCATTGCAGCAATAATACCCAGATTCGTGTAAGGGAGTCCGCCTTCCACACTGTATCCCCCTTCAAGGATCACCAGAAGCCGGCCCAGACAGATACTGTCCGCAAGAATACAGATCTCCTGCATCATGGTTGCATACCCTCTTGCCGTGAGAGCAAGTCCGGTAAGGGGATCGCTGAAATGGTTATCCTGTCCGGCAGAAATAACGACACAGTCAGGTTGAAACTCTTCTGCAAGCGGAATGATAATCTCACCCAGCAGGTATTGATATACCTGATCTGAACTCCCTGCCGGGACTGGCATATTCACCGTATACCCTGTCCCCTCATCATGGCCGATCTCATCAATCTGACCAGTACCCGGATAAAACGGGTATTGATGGATGGAGCAAAAAAGCACGGATGGATCATCATCAAAGATATCCTGTGTCCCATTCCCATGATGTGCATCCCAGTCAAGAATCATTACCCGTCGCATTCCTCTTCGCTGCAGATGTCTTACTGCAATAGCGGCATTGTTCAGATAACAGAATCCTCCTCCATAGGTGCACCCGGCATGATGACCGGGAGGCCTGCAGAGTACAAAGGCATTGTGAACCTGCTGATCCAGGATTGCATCTGCCCCGACGATCGCCCCTCCAGAAGCCAGAAGTGCATCACCGATAAGTCCCCGGGGAATTACTGTATCATAATCTATCATTCCTCCTGACAGACTGGAGTCTTCAAGGAAAGAGATGTAATCAGGTGAGTGAACAGACAGGACATCGTTTCGGGTTGCCCGGCGCGGGGTCAGCAACTGAATATCAGGAAGATCAAAGATCCCTTCTTCCTCAAGCTGATCCATGGTATATGAGAGTCGTTCAATGCGTTCCGGGTGGGTAGAACTCTGTTCGTGATTCAGGTACGCAGTGGCAAATACTATCCCGGTTTTCATAGTGCCTCCGCGGTGATGCCGGGAGCTATCCCCATGACAAAGTTTGTTATCCTGGCCTGAGTCCGCCCTCCTCTGACCACATTAAATGCTGAAAACTGGCTAGTGACCACATCCTTCAGATCTTCAGGGGGAGCACCTTCGGCTTTCGCCATATCCCTGACAAGATCACCCGTATATGCAATCAGTTCTTCATCATCCAGATTCGGAGAGAACGGATATTCAACACCGTTTAACGTAAGCACACCCCGCTCTGTATCAGCATGAACGTATACCTTCATACTTATCCGGGAGACTGCGGCCCCTACTGCATTAGCTGAAGCCGCATGTTCAGGAACAAGAAACGGAACCCGGGAGAAATCAGCTAACTTTGGAATGAGATATGGTGCCAGGAAACCGGCACCCACGATCAGCACCGGATCTATCGCATGGATTAGGCTCCCTATGGTTTCGATATATTTTTGCACTGCCAGTTCTGCGTTCTTTTTGTCCAGACACAGTGAACGAGATGAATCTCCGATATCACCACCAAGAGCATTGAGAGCGTCCGTCAGTGTCGGCTCCCCCCCTCCAAAAGCCCGGGAATTTCCTGCGCGAAGCTGCAGAAGAGTTTCCCGGATACAGGAGTCACCACCGAAGGGAATGGTATCTGCCACAACAGACTGCACAAGAGTCTTCTTCCCCTCCACATAGAGAGGCTCAAGAACAGGATTTCCTTCCTTCAGCGGGACAAGATCTGTAGTAGTACCGCCAATATCAACGACGAGACAATCTTTTTTTCCGGTGAGATATCTTGCGCCGAGAGCTACCGTTGCCGGACTGGAGTGGTAAAGCAGAGAGGGATTTTCTATCGCACGACCCGGACCACAGAGACCGCCATCAGAAGTGAAAAAGAGAAAATCGGGGTGCATTTTACTTATAGAGTCAGCAAGAGAGACTACCCGGGATTTGATCCGGGCATTTATCTGGGTCGTGGTAATCCGGGCAGGAAAATTAAGGCCTCCAAGAGGTGCGCTTATTGCAATCTGATCATCTTCAAAAAACTGTCGTGCGATATCTCTGATGATCTCCTCCTGGATAGGATTGCGAACAGAAAATTTCCCTGCGATTGCAACCGCATCACCACGAAATATCCGGAGTAGATCTTCCACTTCCTCGGTATCAACCGGTTCCAGGACGTCGCCTCGTGGGCCGATAGCCCCCTTTACTGCACCGCCGTATACCAGACCCGGACCCGGAATAGTAATAGTTCGGACGGTTCCGGCAGACCCGGTGATCATCGCATTGAGTGGTTGAGAAGTACTGACAGCAAGTCTTCCACTCTTTCCAGCTTCCGCAAGGGCACGGGACAGTCCAATCGTATTTGGCACTTTGATGGTACGGATATCATCGTCAATGATAGCGATGTCAGTATTTGTTCCCCCAATATCTATCCCCGTGAACATGGTCCCTCCCTCCTATGAGAATTAAGTTCCCTGACAACTAATTAAATGAATGATACCAGGAACATGATTCTGAATATATATCAGGTTCCTGAAATACCTTGAGTAAAATTTAGTGCTGGTCTGCTGACATCATGACGCTTCAGTGTGAGGATGGGGAGAGTGTCCTGAAGAAGACCATTGCAGCGGTGTTCTACACTCATAAAGCTCGTCATATATCCAAAGTTTACGTAACTGACCGCAGGATTATCATCAAGAACCGGAAAGGAGAACTCATCAGGCTTTCTTTCGAACACATACACGAAATCACCACAGAAGATTCGATCAAACTCTGTATCAGATGTAATACCCCTCAGCGGTTTTTCATGGAGCGTGAGGAGTATGTCAGGATTTATCTGAACGGACTCAAACGAAAGGAGGGAAATGTCATCACTATCCTGGATGATCCCAAATGGGCTGAATCCTGGAAAAAATATCTGAACTCTCTGGTAAAACGCTTTCAGACGGGGGCCGCACAAAAAAGACGCGAGATGCAGAGCGAAGAAGAAGAACTGCTCTTCATTGAAGGTGTTCAGCGTCGGACAAATGGTCTCGATCCGTTTGCGGTAGTAAAAACCAAAGAAAAACTCCTTATCTGGTTTGATGATACCGAACTTGATGCATGCACATTATATGCAACAAATGAGCATCTGCTCATAAAAATAAAATCTGCAGACTATCTGGTAGTTCCCTATTCAGTTATCTATGCAACCGGGCTTGCTGCCGATGGAAGAATTAGTATCACATTCTCATTTCCTCAGGAAGTTGAAGGATTTCCAAACACCCTCTCAAAGATGTTTCTCAGACGGATTCCCTCATCTGATGATCAATATCCGGATCAGATGCAGGAGAGATGGACAGAAGGATGGCAGGAATTTTTTACCCGGGTTACATCAGCATTTAAGGCACACAAGGGGGCAATCAGCCATGACGAGATGCTTGAGATGCTCGTTGAGATGAAACATAGTCCAACCAAATACTCCCTCAGTTCATATGCAAAACAAGGATGGGATCGGGCATGCGGACTCGCTGTTGAACGATTCGGGTATATGGATGACCTCTATCTGTTTCAGAACTTTTTACTCCAGGAATATGAAGAGATGAAAAACCGTTCAGTAGCAGAGCCTGATTCGGCACGTCAGGAGGCTTACATGGGCTCTGAAATGGCATACAACGCAATTCTTGCATATATTAATCAGCACACCCGGGTCAGGTAAAAATAAAAAGACATTCTTTTTACCTCCTCCCTGTCACCTGAACATATGGATCCTGAACAGGAGGCAGTCCGGACTATTGCAAACCTGATGGCAGTAAGTGCACGGACCGCACCGAAAGGGAAAGGTACAGACACCATTGTCATCCGGGTGTTATATGATACCGAACTGGCGTCCCTCGCTGAAGAGATGGAGAGAAAAGCATCAGAGACGGGATTTCAGTTCATTCTTCGTGATATGAAAAATATCATTGCTTCATCTGCCTGCGTCCTCATCGGGTGCAGAGGAGGAGAGCATCTGGGTCTGAATTGTGGTGGCTGTGGATATCAGACCTGCCGTGAGATGGCGGAATCATTCCAAAACCGTCCAACCGGGATGCTCTTTCAGGGACCGGTCTGCGCGATTCGAATGGCCGACCTGGGGATAGCAGTCGGATCAGCGGTGACCACTGCACGGATGCATAATGCCGATAACCGGGTGTTTTTTTCTGCCGGTGTAGCTGCACTCGCACTCGGACTTCTCCCGGACTGTTCAACCGCTTATGGTATTCCCCTCTCGGTTACGGGTAAAAACATCTTCTTTGACAGGTAACACGAAAATCATGGCTATTTTGAAGATACGTGGTGGCGACCTTGATCTGGTCGAATATGAATTTGTCTCGTTTCGTCCTGGCGAAAATCTGAAGACAAAAGGGTTTGAAGGAACATATCCGCTCCAGATAAGCGAGCAGCCGGTTACGGTGAAGGCACCCGGGAGAATTCATCTCACCGTTCTGGATATGAACCGGTTTGCACCCGGACATCCCGGAGGCGGGGGAATCGGATTTGCAATTCAGGTATATTGCAAGGCAACGGTCAGATGTATTCCCCAGGGATATGAGATCCAGTATAACCGTCCGGCAATCATAGAACATTTTCTCCGGTTATTCTCCAGGGTTACCGGATATACCGGGGGATTTTCTGTTCAGGCAATCGATCACGAGTATAAACATGTAGGGCTCGGCTCTACCAGTACAATTCTTATTGCAGTTGCTGCCGCAGTCAATCAGGCAGTCGGAAGTCCGCTGACCCGCGAACAACTCCGGATTCTGATCGGTCATAACTATGTCGAGGAGACGGAAGGAGGTCTTGTCGCCTATGGTTTTGAGACGGGTGTAGGACCTGCGGTGAGCAGTTATGGGGGAATGGCCATCATGGGTGATGACCTCACCCTTGTTCACCGCCACGAATTTGCTTCTGATAAATTTGTGCATATTGTGATCCCCCCAAGTTCCATTTCATCAGCGGGTGAAGAGGAGTTTGAACTCCTCATGAATAAGGCAAGAACCCTTGATTACCGGGATCGTGAGCAGAAAGCATACTGCACTCTGATGGATTTTATCCCGGCACTCAGATCCGAAGATCTCGTCCGGATGGGTGAAGTGATGTGGGAAATCGAGTTCAGAGGTTCCAAGCGGGCTGAAGTAGAGCATCATTCTTTCGAACTCTATCATTACATGAACAGACTCCGCAAAGCAGGGCTTGAATTTGTGGGCATGAGTTCAGTCGGTCCATCCATCGCTATCATTACTTCCCAACCTGCAGAAAAAATTACAGGAATTTTAGCTCCGATGAATCTGGAGATCGCCATATCCACAAAAGTTGATAATATTGGGCTGGTCTTTGAATAAGCGAAGATATATATAAACTATCAGAATCTGACACCCCGGTCTTTCCAAAGAAATAATGTCTCTGAAACATAACCTGTCAATCATGTTCTCTTCCGGAGCTCTGGCTTGAAAGCACTCGGATGTTCCCTTTCCGGAGAACTGATATTTTTCTCCCCCTTTATTAACCGGGTACTCAGGATTACCATTCCCTTTCTCATGGGTATTGCCTTACTTCTGGTGCTGTACACGCTCTATGATTACCAGACGTTTCTCCAGATTACTGGTCTGATACTCTTATACTTCATCCCCCCGGCAGGCAAAGAAAGTCTAATTCCTGCAGGCATTGCCATGGGAATACCTTTGGTCACTATCTGCTCCTCAATAATTGTTATCGATATGATATCCTGCCTGTTTATGCTCTGGAATTTTCAGGTACTTGGAGCAGTTCCCTTTATCGGCCCATGGATTACGAGACTTATGAAGCGGGGAACAGAGACTCTTGCGAAACATGCATGGCTTGAACGACTGTATTTAATTGGGCTTATCATTTTTGTTTTTCTTCCATTTCAGGGAACTGGTGCCGTTTCCGGAACAATATTAGGGAAGATGGCAGGAATGCCACCGATTGAAATTTTCAGCGCGATAACCATTGGCGTCACCTTGCATAGTTTTCTCATTGGCTTCTCAGCATATGCTCTGAATAAATACCTCGGGCTCAATCTCTGGTTCCTCGTTGCATTTATCCTCGGACTGCTCATCCTGATAGCAATTGGCTCATTTTTCTGGTACCGGACTATGGGAGCCGGGTGCAGCAGAGAAGAGTAACCGGATTACCAGCGGGATCGCTTCCATGAGAGAAGAACAAGACTGACAGAGAAGAGGATGCTTGCTGCAAAGATGAGAGAAACTCCCAGAAAGATGCTGTCACGATATGCTGCAAGCCAGGGGAGAACTCCGCAAAGATATCCAAATCCACAGACAACCGGAGGCCAGATCAAAGCGCCCAGAATATTATACGCGGTAAACTGATTCGGCTTCATTCTACTGATACCGGCAAGAAACGGTGTCAGTGTTCTGATAACCGGAAAAAATCGCCCGATGGTAATTGCTGCACTCCCCCACCGGCAATAAAACTCCCCGCTTTTTTTCAGACTCTTCTCGGTTACTATCCAGGAGAAATGCCTGCTTATCAGGGGGAGCCCCAGGTGAAGACCCAGAAAATAACTCAGTTCATATCCGCAAAAAGCGGCCAGTAAAAACACCACCAGAACCCAATAGATATCAAGGACCCCGGTAGCAGAAATCATCCCGGAAAGAAATAGAAGGGAATCTCCTGGCAGCCAGATCATCGGAGGGAATCCATTCTCCAGGAGAATGATGAGGAAAAGGATGAGGTAAATGACCTGACCGGATCTTCCAGCGGCACTGATCAGATCACCACTCTGGATCTGGGTAAATACGCCGGAAAGCATTCTCCATTGATATTATCTCATCATTCATTTCAAATATCCGGAGAGGTTGATCCGCACTCTTTAACCGTTACCGGACGAACCTTCCTCTACATAAGCCGGATAGTCCGGTTGGAGTCTCCCCCCATGCATGAATACGGGATTGCGTACGATATTGTGGAAACTGCCCGGCGTGCTGCAAAGGAGCACAAGGCAAAATCAGTCAGTAAAGTGTGTGTTGATGTCGGCGAGATATCGATGATCAACCCGGAACAAGTGGAATTTTTGTTTAAAACCATCATTGAGGATGATCCGCTTTTCCCGGAAACGCAACTGGTTTGCACGATTATTGCTCCGGTTACGTCCTGTCAGTGCGGGTATACAGGGTCAGAGATTTACGTCTGTCCTGACTGTGGATCTCTCCCATCAATAGAAAAAGGGAAGGAGATTGTTGTTACGAATATTGAGATAGAGGCTGATGAAGAATGAAAGTAACACTAATGCATGGAGCAGGCGGAGAAGTCATGGGAGAGGTGATAGATATTGTTTCGAAGATCACCAACAAAAATGCCGGTGGAATCGGCCTTGAATCTCTCGATGACGGCGCAGTAATTCCGATTGGAAATTCTCAGGTCGTCTTCACTACCGACTCTCATATCGTACGACCACTCTTTTTCCCAGGCGGGGATATCGGAAGGATATCAGTCTGCGGCACGATCAATGACATTGCCATGATGGGAGGCAGACCAATTGCCATCTCCTGTGGGCTCGTTCTGGAAGAAGGGTTCGAGTTTGATGACATCAACCGGATCGTGGATTCCATGAACGAGGCTCTCAACGAGGCAGGAGTTGCCCTGGTTACCGGAGATACCAAGGTCATGGAGAAAGGGAATCTTGACAAGATCATGATCAATACCACAGGAATCGGTGTAGCAGAGACTGTGGTTCGTGATTGCGGGCTTCAGGTTGGTGATGTCATTATCGTTTCCGGAACCCTGGGAGACCATGGATTCGCAGTCCTTGCAAGCAGGGAAGGATTTGAATTTGGCGATCAGATCGTTTCCGATGTTGCTCCACTCGCAGGAATGGTACATGAGGCAATGAAGGCCGGGGATATCCATGCCATGAAAGATCCCACCCGGGGAGGATTTGCCAGTGCTATCAACGAGATGGCACGAAAATCAGGAGTTCAGGTTCGAATCACTGAAGAACATCTGCCAATCAGACCAGCAGTGAAGAGTGCTTCAATGCTTTTAGGGATAGATCCCTTAGAGGTTGCCAACGAAGGAAAGGTGGTCATGGGAGTCAGGGCTGAAGATGCGCAGGCAATCCTGAAAGTACTCAAAGCCCACAAATATGGAAAAGATGCTGCAATAATTGGCAAAGTTGTTGAAGGGAAAAGTGTGATTATGGAAACAACCGCAGGCGGCGAGCGATTTATCGAGACGCCATTAGGCGATCCGGTTCCACGTGTCTGTTAATATATATGCGATATTCTCCCCGATTTCGAGCCGGTGTGGAAATTCCCGGCTCTTTCTTTTGGATAAGAAGAAGAGAAATCCTTCTTATGAACTGAACTATTTCGTGATAGTTATCTGATATAATCGAGCAGAAGCGAAAGAGCCTCAAGTTCTCTTTCTCCGCCACAGCGGCGAATCAGATCCATATGATGATCGATGAGGGATTTGAGGGCGGGATCCCGGGTGAGGATATACCGGGTACTATGCACTGTTGCCTCAATCACGCTATTCAACCCACGGTTAATGGGGATCACCGGGGTTTGAGCAAGTTCAGTCCTTACTGGTTCTAATCTGACCAGAAGTTTCTGGTCAGTCTTCTGTTCAATCACTGCATGATACGCTATCCAGCTGAGGGAAGTGGAAAGTCGATACACTTTTTTTCCGGATGCGAGCTCTTCCGTATACTCATCCGGAGTGAGATCCGTAAACGCTGCCCGTACGAACAGAACCGGATCGTGAACGATATTTGCCACAATCATCCCGGTTTGTTCTATCTGCTGAGAGGTATGGCTGGTCCGAAACACTGCCATCATGAGTTTCCCATTGCGACAGATAATCCCCATTGGAGCAGCATTCCCCGGAGTAGTTGCAATAACTTCGTTTATTCCTTCCTGCATCGGCCAGGGTGGAGAATTCACTGATCCCACTCCCATCCTTCCCTGAGAGCGACATAGATCCCTGCAATCATGATGTCTGCAAGTGATCCGGGATTGATACTCTCACGAATACAGTATTCATCAAACTCATCATGAGAGATCTGGCCGGCAAGCACCTGTATTGCCTGATCGCGAACCCGTTCTGCCCGCTCTTTTCCAAATTTTTTTGCGATAAACGTGTCAGGCTCTTTTGCAAGAAGCCAGAGAAACACCGATGAGATGGCTTCTCTCCCCCGGCCATCTTCCTTCAGAAGATCAGCGGTTTTCCGGGTGAGCGAAAACCCGGACACCCATTCCCCGGCTACCATGTCATTTGGTGCAGAATATGCCATCACATCATACAGGGTCATCCCCCGCTCCCGGAGTTTTTCAGTAACTTGCGGATCATTGATATCCAGTTCATCAGATTCGTTTACTCTGACTGCCGTATGAGCAAAGGCCTGGTAAAAAAAGACCGCATCATCGATGGTAGTTTCTTTGATGCATCTGCATGCACCCTCAATACCATCCCCCATGATCAGAGGAATCAGAAGAATGAATGCACCAAAATGGGTGTTGCCACCCCGGTGTTTTCCGGTGAGATAGGTTGCCTGATGGATCAGTTCTCCAATAGTCCCGGATCCTTCTTCTGCCTGAAGAAGAGCCGGACGACAGAATATTGATGATGCAAGGAAATGCTCAAGCCAGGTGTCGTGATAATCATGGCCCCGGTCAACATTACCGGGTTTCGTTGTGGCACAGACTTCCAGCATCATGGCTATCTGTGCAAGTTCTGTCCGGGAAATAGAAGGGGAATTCATGATTCCTCATGAAGAGAATATATGACTCATCAGCTTCCTGGCAAGATCACGCTTCTGTTGCATATATTTTGAACGCTTGACCCCTGCCTGCCTCAAAGTGGCATCACGAAACATACACGGGGTGGTATCTTTGCAACAGTATGTAAGACTGCCAAAACAGGTACCGGTCCCACCTTCAAGGACGGTGTCTTTTACTCCCTCAGTTTTCAGTGCAACAAACTCCTGTGGAGTCATTCCCAGTTTTTCCAGAGCAGGGAGAAGAGGACACGGTTTGACCGGCATACAACAGAATGCAAGGGATCGGATGTCCCCTCCACGGCAGAGTTGTTTTGGAGAATTATACCATCCATGCTCACGGGTAAACTGTGCTATCCCTTCACTGATACCTGACAGAGTTTTTATGTCGGATTTTCGTGCCAGAGAGACCATATCAGCGCCATGAGCAAAGAGCTCTTTGGCTTTCTCAAAATCAGTCACTCCGTTGTTTGCAATCAGGAAAACCGGGGAGCAGTTTCTCATATCCCGAAGTCGTAGATGGCCAAAATCCATCAGGTCTACATGGATAATATCTGCTCCGGCCTTCCAGAGAAGATGAACCAGTTCGATGTCATTGTGAGCAACCCCTGCCCGGATTTTTACCGAAACGGTAACCCCGGTAATCTTAAGGGCCTGAACATAGGAGAGGAGTTTCTGTGGATTGGTAAGAAGGTATTCCCCACATCCTGCGTCAATCATCGCCTGCTGACGACAATGAGCATCAATTTCATATATCGGGAAATCTCCGACTTCTTTCACCAGAGAAACCAGGGAGTCCACATGTGCGGCTCTGATATTAATTCCGGGGATGACTCCGTTCGCCTGGACAAGCGCCACCTGCGCTGCAATCTCTGCGACTGGATCATGGGGTAGAAATTCTTCCCTCCCCTGATGCGAGAGTTCCCGGGCCGCTGCAATTGTAGGCTCATCAATGGCATACCCCCCAATAAATCCGATCCCGATATGCCCGGCTCTTTCCCTGATATACGCACCATCTGTCATCCCGGCCATGGATGAGATAGCGATAGGGATGGAGATCTGCCGATCACCTATCCAGAGATCATAGATATTGTCCATTAAAATCCTCGTAACTTTTTGCCTTTATCCATCAACGTTTATACAGTTAAAGATGGTCAAGAAGGGAGGCGAGTCTGACACGGGGAAGATCACCAGAACTATTCCTCAGGGAATGTGCTGTTTATATGCACAGATGTCTTACCACCTCTCCTTCAATACACATTTAGTAACTCTTTTATCGCTGGCAGTGTTACCTTAGCTCAATGGGAAAGGTAGGAATCCTTCTGGTAGGACACGGAAGCAAGAAAGAATATAACAAGGATCTGATTACGAAGACTGCAGCACTTATTGCTGAACGACATCCGGATTATCTGGTTAAATGTGGATTTATGGAGTTCAATGAACCATCAATTCCACAGGCTCTGGACGAGTTCAGATCTCAAGATATCGGATCCCTTGCAGTTGTTCCGCTCTTCCTGGCAAGAGGTGTTCACATTGACGAAGACATCCCCGGTCTTCTGAACCTTGCATCAGGCCAGAAAAAGGGAACATTCCAGCTGAAAAACGGAGAAATCCCTCTCGTGTATGCGGATCCTATCGGCCCGAACCCTCTTCTTGCAGACCTGATGGCAGAGAATGCCAAGCAGGCACTCTCTCTCCTCTAATTTTTATGGACATTCTGGTCCTTGACACCATCCATGGCGGGACGGTGATAGGGGACGCCCTCAAAGAGATGGGGCACAACGTCACCCTTGTTGATGTATACCGGGGAGATTGTTCTCATCCGTCTCGTATCTCTCCTGATGAAGCGATATCCAGACAATATGATCTTCTTATTCATCCGGTGCATCTGGACCCTGAGTATCGCCTGCTGAGAGAAATTCCCTGTCCAACAATAGACCACCATGAGGCCGTCAGGTGGATATTGGAAAAGTCACGAAAAAAGATCAATACCGGCCCTTCTATTGAAATCACCGGGGCCAGGGGAAAGACTACTACCGCATCGGCACTTGCTACCCTGATGGAGAGAAGCGGCATCCTCCATACTTCACGGGGGACATTCAGATATCCAGGTGAAGACTTCCTGACAAGGATGAGCATTACTCCCGCATCTCTCCTTACGGTTGATGCATGGAGAAATCCGGGTGACTGGCTTATTGCCGAGATATCTCTGGGTTTTTCCGGGGCATGTGATCTGGCAGTTCTTACATCAGATGAGGATTACCTGGTTGCCGGAGGGAAACGCAGTGCAAAAGAGATCAAGAATCAGAGTGGTTTTCGATCATCGAAGGTATTAGTTCCTCCAGGTGTTTCTTACGCACATAATGGACGGATTGATGCAGGCGATCTTGTTCAGGTGAAGGGAACCCAATGTTCCTACTCATATCAGGAAAAACAGGGTTCCTTTTCAAGCCCGCTCTTTCTACTTGAAGGATATCGGGTTCCTTTGCAGCTCGCCGCAGCAGCAGCACTTCTGCTCGGCTACTCCCCCGATCCACTTATGGCCTTCACTCCACTTGCCGGCCGGATGAAGGTCACTCAGGAAGGAGAGAAGACAATCGTAGATAATGCCAGCACCGGAGCCTGCCTGAAGACAACGAAAGATGCGATCAGCCTCATCTCTCAGGGTAACCATACGAAATTCACCCTAGTTATCGGGCAGGAGTGCAGAGCAGTCTGTGAAAACTTCCCTACTGAAGATATCATCACTGCCATTACCGAAGGAAAACCCTCCCATGTGGTACTGGTTGCAGGAGATGATCGACTTGACACCGGCAAAATCATACAGATGTGTCAGAACGATTCAGTTCCTGTGCAGATAGTGACCGCAATGCAGGAAGGAATTGAGTATGCGATGACAACATCAGCATCAACTATTATTGTATCAGTGAAGACCTGGAGATAAATTATGAAATATATGCAGCCACGCCCGAGTTCAATTGTCGCCGCCCTCTATACTGCCCGGGATCTGGGAGTCAGTGTTGCCGTCCTGCATGGACCATCAGGATGTTCATTCAAACATGCAAGACTTCTCGAAGAGGATGGAATGAGAGTTCTGACAACGTCACTGTCAGAGAATGAATTTGTTTTTGGTGGTCAGGATCGGTTGATTGAAGTTCTCCAGTATGCAGAGAATGAATTTCATCCGAAAAGAATGGCAGTTGTTGGAACCTGTGTTTCCCTTATCATCGGAGAAGATCTGGAAGCGGCAATTGAGATGGCTGATCTTTCAACAGAAGTTATCGCGGTTGATATCCATGCAGGATTTGCAGAGAATATTGACGGAGTCATTGCAACCCTTGAGCCTGCAGCACGGGCAGGTTGGATCAGTGCAGAAGAATTAGAGCGTCAAAAATTTGTCCTCAGGAAGGCAAACGAGGTTGAACGGCTCCGGGGAGCTGCAGTGAAAAGTTATATTGAACCATCCCGGGGCGATCTCAAACACGTTGCGGGAGCCCGTTTACTCCAGATGATCAAAGAAGGGAAGCGGGGAGTGGCTGTCATGAATGCAAAGAAAGAAACCGCTTACATGTTTGCTGACGAACTTCTCGGTCTTCATGATGCTGCACCTGATGCTGATATCATCTACTCAGTGAACCTCGATGCCCGTGGCCTTCCAAAGGTTCAGAAGGATGCAGATCGTATTCGTGACGAGATGACCAGCCGTGGACTTTCATTCATCTCTCAGGGTGCCCTTGATGAATATGGTGCCAACGGCGATATGCTCGGCAGATGGGTCCAGGAGATGAAACCGGATTTTGCTCTTATTGTCGGAGTGCCCCATGCAATTGCTCCAGAGTATCTTGCCGGGATTGAATGTTTTTCGGTCACCAACGGGCCACGACAGGTTGGACCTCTCAAAGATCAAGGACATCAGCATGTGATGGTTGAAGTGGATCTGCACCCCCGCACTCTTGGAGTTACTTCAATTGTGGAGAGTGAATTCGGAGCAGTGCTCCGGAGTCTTTCATGAAGACGATCCTGATATCAGGAGATCGATCCGGTGCGGGTAAGACTAGCATCACCGTTGCCCTCGCAGCCATTCTCTCCAAAACATACCGGGTTCAATGCTTCAAGGTTGGGATGGATTATATCGATCCCTCATATCTTTCTGCGGTAACCGGGAGACATTGTCTGAATCTCGATTCGTTTGTGCTGAGCCCAGATGAGATCAAAGAGGTATTCTCCCACGCCTGTGCGACAGCAGATGCGGAAATTGCCATCATCGAAGGAGTGAGAGGATTATTCGAAGGAGCGGAAGCGATATCAGACATTGGCTCCACTGCATCGATTGCCAAGCTCCTGAAGGTCCCCATTGTGCTGGTTATTGATGCCAGAAGTATCACCCGAAGTGCAGCAGCCATCCTCAAGGGATTCTCCACCTTTGATCCTGATATCACCATATCCGGAGTTATTCTCAATAATGTCAGGGGAGAAAGCCATGTCAGAAAAGCCACGGAGGCCATTCGTCATTATTGTGGCATTCCGGTCGTTGGAGTGGTGCCCCGGCTTGATAACCCGCCATTAAAGATGCGTCATCTGGGACTTGTCCCTTTTCTTGAAGGCTCTCCTGACAGGGCATTTCTCGACCAGATAACAACGATGATCGAGACGGTTGGGAACCAGATTGATTTGGATGCTCTGCTCTCCATTGCTGATGACCGGGATAACCCTCCATATACAGGAACCATCTTCACAAAGCCTGAGAAGACCGACATCACGATAGGAGTAGCTCTTGATGGAGCTTTCAACTTCTATTATGCTGATATCTTCCCGATACTCGAGTCATGTGGAGCAGAGATCATCCCATTTTCTCCAATCCACGACACCCTCCCGGATGTAGATGGTATCATCATTGGTGGAGGATATCCGGAGTATTTTGGGGAAGAACTGGAGAAAAATGTCCGGATGCGAGAGGCCATAAAAAGTGCAGCTGAGGAAGGGATGCCCATATACGGCGAGTGTGGCGGTCTTATGTACTTATGTGACTCTATCCGGTTTACCCAGGACTGGAATGAACTCTGTGCTGGTGATGAATTTGAGATGGTTGGTATCTTCCCTGGCTTTTCATCAATTCCTTCCAAGCGGGTTGTACGATATGTCATTGGGGAAAGTTCGGCTGAATCGCCCTTTGGAAGGCACTCATTCAGAGGTCATGAGTTCCATTATTCAGATGTGAAATTATCACCGGATGTCACCTACGGGTACAACCTTGAGCGTGGCGTTGGCATTGTCGGGTCCCAGGACGGAGTATATTACAAAAATACCATTGGGTCATACACGCATCTCCACCCGGTAGCTTCACGCGATATGTTGAGGGATTTTTGTAATCTCTGCAGATCCCGAAAATATCATACAAATTAACTCTTTTGCTCATATGCGCTGGATTCGATAAGATATCTTTTAACGTGAATACTTACAGAAAACTATTCTATGCAGATCTATATCGACGGGGTGTTTTATTCCCGGGATGAAGCCAAAATATCACCATTTGACCATGGATTTCTGTATGGAGACGGAGTATTTGAGGGGATACGTGCGTATTCCGGGCGAGTATTCCGGCTCTCAGAGCATCTTGACCGTTTGTATGATTCGGCAAAAACCATTGACCTCAGGATCCCTCTCACCAAAGAAGAGATGACTGAAGCCATCATCGCGACATGTAAGAAGAATAATCTCACTGAGGCATACATCAGACCCATTGTGACCAGAGGTGTTGGAGATCTGGGTCTTGATCCGAGAAAATGTCCAAAACCAACCGTTGTGATCATGGCTGTAGAATGGGGGGCAATGTATGGAGATCTTTATGAGAAAGGATTGAAAGCAGTCTCTGTGTCAATACGGCGGACACCTGCAGAGTCAATGCCGCCTAACGTCAAGAGTCTGAACTATCTCAACAATATCCTGGCGAAGATTGAGGCAAATTACAAGGGTGGCGATGAAGCGATCTTCTTTGATACGAATGGCTATCTTTCAGAAGGGTCAGGAGATAACATCTTTGTCATTAAGAACGGATCCATCATCACTCCACCAACACTGAACAACCTGCGTGGTATCACCCGGATGGTAGCAATCGAAATTGCATCTGAGCTTGGGATTACGGTAGGTGAGCGAAACATGGGGTACTTTGATCTCTACGCTGCTGATGAAGTATTTGTTACCGGAACTGCAGCGGAAGTCGCTCCAATAACGCTTATTGATGGCAGAGTAATCGGAAACGGTAAGCCCGGGCCAATCACCAGACAGATGATGGAGAAGTTTAAGGTCCTCGTTCAGAAAGAAGGAACCCCTATCGTATAACCAACCGGGGTCGAAATATTTATATATTTTTTTAACCCACATTTAGAGGCACACGCTGATATAGTGTAGTCCGGCCAATCATTTCGGCCTTTCACGCCGAGGACTGGGGTTCGAATCCCCATATCAGCATTTAATCAATCAGCCTCTGGCTGATACTGTTTTGACACTTTTTTTTTCAAAACTGTGTTGTTTCACTTTTTCAAAAGTTTCAATGTTATTTGATCCGGCCGGGTTGTAATAATGACTCTAAGAAAAAACAGAAGAATTGACCTTATCTTCTCAAATACACAGATCCCAGATAGAAAAGGATCATTACAGACGTAAACACCTCGGCTGACTATGTCCGGCAGGATAACACGATAAAGAACATACATAAACCAATGTCCGGATTTTCTATTTCTGACACTCCAGTATTCGGACCTGCCTGAAATGATCATCGACTGATTGTTATGAATGTATCACGGTAAACACATCCCCAAGGGATTACATAAAAGAATAGCAAAAATTACAGATTGGATAAGGTTAATTCATTGTCCATCGATTTATGCAACAGGTGATTCTATCTCTTCTTTTGTTGTGTTTAATGCATATTCATCTCCCTTTGCAGGGAAGAAAAAAGAATCCCCATAGGTATCATTACCAAACTCCTTGAGAAAATCCTGGGTTTCATTACTGATTAGGAAATTTATCCAATCTTTTGCTTTTGCATTCACTGACGGACATTTGTCAGGGTTTACCATCATGACCGAATAGATATTGATGAGGTCTTGATCACCTTCATCGACTAGTCTTGCCAGGGAAGTATTATCTGGAGATGTTGCATAGACAGCAGCATTCACTAAGGCGTAAGCCTGCTTTTCCCTTGCCATTGCCAGTACAGATCCAATATCTTCTCTGGCACTGATATACCAGGGAGAGAGATGAGAATTATTTATATCTGTATACGCCAATCCTGCTTTTTCCCAAATGGTTTTTTCTTTGGCGTGAGTTCCTGAGTTGTCTCCCCGGGAAATGAACGATACATCGGTATGGTTGGAAGCATATTCCGCAATTGCCCTGAAGGCCTGGACCGCTGTTTTTCCCTTGATTGATGCAGGATCCTTTTTCGGTCCAACAATAATATAATAATTAGAACCAAAATACCGCCGGTTTAATCCATATCCATTATCAATAAACAGATCCTCCAGATCTTTATCAGGAATCATCACTACATCGACAGAACAGTTTTTACCCTCTTCAATTGCCACATTGGATGATTTCACCATCCAATCAACCCCCGATAGATGATATTGGGCAATAAATTTCTTCTCCAGTTCTCCCATAAGACCGGTCTGATCCACACTCGTTGTAGTCACAATCTGAAGATGATCTGGACTTAACTCTCCGATGGAATTAATTTTGACAGCGGAACATTCTCCGGCACAAAGAAGCATAAACAAAATTATGATGAAAATTATTCCTTTCAGATGAGATTTCATTCTGGGTCTCCGAATATTTAATGAAATATCACTGCAAAATTCAAATATGTTGCGATAATACAATCTCAAATGAATCTATCCTTTCCAAGCCGGCCTCATTATCATGATTAATTATTCTGGTCCAGTCCATGTTGATGTTGGTATGCTCAAAATTGTGTCTTGAAATTTTTCCATTCGAGAAGCCAGAGATAATTTTATCCCGATAGCACCATTTTTTCTGATACACAAAAAAATGTTCTTTCGCTAAAGTAAGGGAGAGCAAATTCGGTAAGATCCTCACGGAGGTTGATCCTGTCGTAACTTTTTTTTACAGAAGATATCCGTCAATTTGAGGCTGATGAAGGCTCGAGAAAAAATAATGAGATCGATACCCACCGTCTTGTGTTTCCTGAAAAAATCCCCAAATTCAGACCTTCATACAACATATAAACTAGGGATATGAGATCGATAGAACAAATATATTTTTTGGCTCAAGTTAATTAGTTCTTTATTATGCTTACATTTTGCTCGATTCAAAAATCATTAAGAACACATGAGTTTTTATTAGTAGCAAAATAGGACATCATACGATAAAAAACTGATTACATCAAAAAAACACATCTACAAAGAAGAAAGAGAGACAGAAACATTCTCCATCTCCAGACGACACATCTCATCTTTCAAAGAATTAATTACATTCTCATGAAAGCGAATTGCATTCTCAAAAATATGCCTCCGAATTTCAATTATTTTCTCATCTGATTCCATAATTGATACAATCCTCCGGTTCAGGCATTCATACGTCCCTGCCTGATATTTTGTGAGGATGAAGATTCCTTAAAGGTATGCCTTGCACATTTCAACATGCCATGCAAATGGGAATAATGATATTACCGACGTGGAAAGAGAGAGACGATATCGAGAGAAAAATCTTTTTTATTCTTCGTAAATATTGCTTCAGCAAAGAAGTACAATGACATCACAATACACGCAAGAGAAGCAATGAGCCTTGGAAGAGTCTGATCAGTATTTGCTACTCCTACCATCGACACAATAAGATACAACCCAACAAATAATAGCGTAAATCCATTAAACAGATAAACCAGCCATTCATATTGCTCAACTGATCGTATCTCCGGCGGCATATTCTTCCTACCTACTAACTATGCTGTAAGACTATGATTAAGTTAGTGCTATACAAAAGACCTTGCAATAGTCACAGAATAACGACAAAAAACACTCTGTCGTGAGTAAGCATGTAAACAATAGCAGCGAGGATGTATTCCCAAGGACTCGTGTACTTCAGTACCGGTCCTTGATGTGTCATAACTTCACGTTCGAAAAGGGAACGGATGTGACATACCTGCTATGGCCGCTATTGAGAACCTAGGGTCCGGATATACCGGAGTATCGTTGAACTTCAGTCAACTACGTGGCCGTTCAGCCACCGTAGCCTTGCTTAAAAAATAATTTGGAACGAATTTGACGTTTCAGAATTTCTGCTGGGTTTTTCGAACTGAACAATCAGAACTACCTGTAATCGCGGACGGAATATGATTTTGCCTTCATGGATACATCATGTCCCGGTCAAACGAGATCAGTTCGTATTCATTTCCAGATACACTTCGGCAGGACAGACAAAAAACCTTCCATAACAGGGATCTGATGAAACGTGACCCGGATATAGTTTGGGAATCGGAATTGGGTCATAGGTCTGACCATATATCCACAATGCATCAATCGTCGGTACAAAAGCGTGTCCGAAATAGGTGCTTCAATCAAGATAAAATTACCTTCTCCTGAAATATACGACAATCCTATCTTTTTCAGCTCACGTTCGGTATATCGACGCGACTCTGTTACCATGGAACAAGTCTTCCGGATATGGGATCCATCGTCTGCAAGAGCACCAAGTGCAGCTACCTGGGCCAGAGTGTTGACAGAGTACACCGGTGAAGTACGTCTGATAATATCGGTAACCATGGGACTTGAGGCCAGATAGCCAATTCGTAAACCAGCGAGGCCATACATCTTCGAAAATGTCCTGAATACCACGAGATTCGGGTACTCTGGTATGAGGCTGATTCCATCCGGATAATCCAAGGCCGTGACATATTCAGCATATGCTTCATCAATCACCACTATCTGCTTTCCCTGTACCTTATCAAGAAATTCACGGAGAATGGTATCGTTCCAGTAGGTACCAGTCGGATTATTAGGATTACACAAATAGATGATTTTTGTTTTCTTATCACATGCTGCCAGGATTGCTTCACCATCAAATCCATTATCCTTAAGAGGAATGAGATTTGGAGTAATTTCTGAATACTCAGCAACCCATTCATACATAGAGAACGTTTTATCGGCAGTATTTATCGTATCACCAGGCCTGCAAAATGCCTGTACAATAGAATTGACGCCTTCATTCGCCCCATTTCCGATAATGAAGGAGGTCATTGGCAACCCATGAATTTGTGATAACCGAAGCCTCAGGTGATAGGAGTCTCCACTTGGGTATTGCGAAACCAATCCCGGATCAAATTTGGTGATTGCATCTATCGCGGTCTGGGGAGGACCAAGCACATTCTCATTATTATTCATCCGGTACAAAAAAGGTGCACGAAATAACTTTTTCAGTATATCATCAGGTTGGCTGGGAATATAGGGAGAAATATTCTGTAAATGGAGGGGAACACTCTCTAGTATCGAGTGGGGTGTATCATTCATTACTGATTTCCACCCATTTTAGAGAAAACAAGGATATCCCCTGATCCTCCCCAGGGAATAATATATGATGGAGAAAATCCGGATTTGAGAAGTGAGGAAACAAGGAAGACCTCCATCTCGTTACTGAGATCCATCTCATAGGTTATTCGGGATATTCCTTGTTCAGAAAGATGATTGATATGAGCAGCAAGGATTATCTCCACATCAGTACCCACGCTTCGCATAGAAAGCGAAGTAGTCTTCCTGTTATTATCAATCCTGACAGAAAATACGGTGAACTCATCTGGTGCTTCTCCTGCAGGAATCGAAGAAATGATGAACCTTGGCAGATTTAATTGGTCATACCACTCGCTGACAGCCTGAGCAAACTCAGGATGAACTACAACCGTTGCGCCAGTATCCTCTTCAAGTTGGCGATAGAGGGGCGTAGGGGAGTTGAAAGAATCTCCCGACCCATTTGTATTTGAATTCCAGCCAATCGGAGGTAACTTTTCAAACCATAATTCCGGGACACCGGGGGTCGGGTGTCTGATGATGAGGCTCTTCAAACCTGTCCTTCCAACTGATTCCAGCAAAAATCTGGTGAGTTCTTCTCCAGCATGATGACCGGGGACAAATACATACGGTCCATATACCTCAATAAGATGTTCTCCCTTGGCCCAGAATACACATCCGGCAACGTTCCCTTTACCGTCACTATAAATGGCGACCTCCATTTCGCCACTTGCAATTATATCAAGAATCTTACCCGGGTAGCGAAAAAAGTCTGGTACTTGGGAGCCATATGTCTGTATCACCCTGATTGCCGCCTGTTTTATCTCTTCATGAGTTCCCGTTGTGCAACTCAGGAAGGGAAATGACTCAGGTAATGCATTCAGGTTCGAATCATATGCCAGGGGATACTGCTTTTCTATGATTAGGTGAACAACTGTTTCATCTGAAGTATCTTGATCCAGAATAAACCGGTCGACAACATGTGCCACAATAAAAATTTCCATTTGAGCTAGGCACCTGGGATCTCCGGGATCACTCAAAGCAGTAATATTCAAAACCTGAAGTGGAATAGGAATAGGGTTAAAAATAAAAGATATCTTAACATAATATCCACATTCTTTGATTTTTAATGTAAGATCAGAATTGCCGTCAGAATGTGAGGAAAGATAGGTATACATGTCCTCACAAGCAAGAACCGAGCGTTTTATATCGTTAAGAGAAAGACCAAATGCAATTCCTGTCTGTTCGGTTACATGGGTAATAATGGGAAGCATATCGTAAGAAAGGGGTAATGTAAGTTCAATCGATCTCTTCATTCAAGTATCTCGTTAAACCTATTTGGGTATTAGGATAAGAATATCTGCAATGGGTTTATCCATATTTTCAGAAATTTACTACGTAATGGAAAAGTGAGAAATTGCTAATCCGCACCCCAATTACAAATATTTTTCCCTCATAGAGTAGATAATTCAATTAGAATTCCTATGGAAATTACCGTTAATCGTATACATGGCAATCTCATTTTTACAATAAATGGAAGGATGGATGGGTTTGGATCTCAAAAAGTAACCGAAAGTCTGCAAACGAATCTTTGTGATTCTGATATCGATATTATTTTTGACCTCAAGGAAATGGATTATATTAGTTCTGCAGGATTACGTGTTTTTCAAGAAATATATCGGAGAATGAAAGAGAGAAATGGGAAAGTGATTGTCTGCCAGGTACAGGACTTTCCACTAAGCATCATGAAGATGGGTGGATTTCTTCAGGCTCTAAAACTTCATAATACCCTTGAAGAAGCCATCTCTTCATCCCGGAGTAATCTGCCTTTGAATCAAGAAAACACATCTGAACAGATATTTTCGTTCGAAGAAATTTGTCAGGATACTGCTTCATTAGAGGTACGGGGAAGTCTTACTGACATCAATGAAGGCAGGATAACCGATACTGATATTCAGAAGTTAACCTACTCACCGGAAAAATTTGAGATCGGGATAGGGGCAGTCGGGACCAATGTAAAGTCTGTTCAAAATATCCTTGGAAACATGGTTATTCTGAACGGTGATATGCTCTGGACACCTGCTGATGGTCATGCAAGTACGGATTTTTTTACCAGAGATATTATGGAAGGGAGAGATATTGAACGATTTGGGATTTTTCAGGCTGTTCACCATGGCCCATTCCAATACGTACTTACCCTTCAGAATGAAAATGCTGAACCTTACTCGATAAATACACTTGCCGATGAAATTTCAAAGTTTGCGAAAATACACTACCCTGATTTCTCCGGAGTCTGGGCCATGAGTATGAAAGCAACCATTGAAGGAATCTGTAGTTCTGACATCACATCCTCTTTGATTACCGCTGCAAAGGCGAAACAGATTCATCATCCTCAAGAAGGAGAGGCGAAACATTCACCATATCGTATCCCGATGAGAGAATCGAACATTGAATCAGTATCAGAGGATAATCTTGATAACAAGTATCGGGGAGAGACATTAATCGGGTTTGGATATGGGATAGATCTGGAAAAAGCAAAAGAGAATTTTTCTCAGGATATCCTTGATACTATTGCCATCATGCCTTCTCCGATGCACCACTATAATCTGTTCCTCAATATCAATGGAGCCGTATTGCAAGACATTCCATGGAATCCTTCACGGGATCTCAATCTGCAGATATCACAGGGACTGAAGAACGGTTCCCTGGTTACGATGCATCACCTTTTAGGAATCACCAAAATACGAAATGTATCGATAGCAATATCGTTTATATCTTCCATATTAGGTAAATAATCAGAGAATCCTGATAATTATGAAAAAATCAATTCGTAATTATCTGATAATCCATATCATTCTCATTATTGCCATAGTCGTTGGCGGAGTAATTCTATTTTCTTACCTTTCTGCAAAGGAGGATATGTTATATGAGAATGAAGTTATGCAGGCATATTCTGAAAAAAATGTTATCGAATCAGTGGATCTGGTCAATGATGGACTCAGGCTGATCGATAATACATTGAATTCAGATACGGAAAAATTGCTCCAAAAATATCTGGACGCTTACAATCGAAGTAATGCAAATCCGGAGAATATGGATCTAGAGGCTCTCAGTTCTTCATTCAGCAAAGAGATCAACCGAACAGTCAACCTCTATATTTTCGACTCCGCCGGGATCATCGCATATTCCAATGAGCCAAATGTAAAAGGATTAGATACCCGCAAACAGTTTCCTCAATTTTATAAATCTCTCGATGATCTCCGACATGGTAACTTTTCAGCAAAAGACAGGGTTGTTCATTCTGTCCAGGATTTAAACGATTCTACGGTAAGTGGTGAACTTACCAAATTCGGGTATATTCCTACCCCAGATCATCGGTTTGTTCTGGAAATCGGAATAAAATCAGATGAATTTGCCGATATCAGAACTCAATTATCATACCAGAAAATGATTGAGAAAATCGGGAAGACAAACACGGATATCAATCGAATCCAGGTTTATACTGTGTATCAATTCTGTTCTGCTAAATGGTCTGCAAATGGCAGGACATCGGACAAAGAAAATACTACCCATTCACCCCTCATAGAAAAAGCAATAGAAGAACGGATCCATCTCTCTGAAATAGCTGATGATTCGGGAAATCTAGTAAAATATCTGTTTATTGATCTGAAAGATCCTGAGGCTGTTTCAGATGACAGCATTGTAGTGGTGATCGAATATAGTAAGGAGCGAAGAGAATCTCTTCTCCAGGGGTTGATCATCAGATACATCGTTTTAAGTTTGTTAGCCATCATTGCCGGTATTATACTCGCATTTATCATTTCAAAGCGAATCTCCCGATCAATCAGGACAATAATTACCGATATCAGACAAATTGCCGATGGTGATCTGGACCACACAATCGGAGGGATGAATACTGAGGAGTTTTCCAATCTCCAGCTCAGTATCAACCAGATGATTGGAAAAATAAAACAATACAGTGAAGAACTTGAACGAAGAAGGACTGAATTGCAGGTTGCATCACAGATTCAGCAAGCAATTCTCCCTACAAAATTCCCTATTCCCGAAGGCTATGATTTAGCAGCGATCAATATTCCGGCTCTGGATGTCGGTGGAGATTTTTTTGATATCTTTTCCCGTGAGAAAGGAATATGTACTTTGGTTCTTGCCGATATTTCAGGGAAAGGGGTCCCTGCTGCACTATTAATGGCTTTGTCAAACACAATCATCCGGGTACTCTCCCGGTGGACACGAAAACCGATCGAAATTCTTCAGGCTTCTAATACGATCTTCATCGAAGATGCGGGAACGACAAGTTTCATGACCATGTTTTATGGAGTTTTGAATATTGCAAATTCCCAACTTCAGTATGTGAATGCCGGACATAATCCACCCATTCTTTATCGTTCAACCGGAAATATCGAGGTGCTTGATTCAAACGGACCGGTTATCGGTCTTATGGATAATGCACAATATGAACAGAAAAAAGTCGAACTCTATTCAGGAGATATTCTCGTGATTTATTCAGACGGGGTAACTGAAGCTATGAATCCAGATGGAATAATGTTTTCAGAGGAAAAACTACAGAACATAATTCGTGAAAACCAACAAATATCTGCAAAGGACTTAATCCAGATCATCCTTCAGGAGATCCAGCTATTTGTAAACGAAGAACCACAATCCGATGATATTACGATCATGATCCTGAAAAAATTAACAACATGAGTGGTATACTGACGAAGGATCAAATTACTGATTCCCTCTTTTGATCAACTGTTCTGCAGCATGAGATGCTTCATTCATTATCGTTTCTTCCCCGGGAATAAACTCATGAAGCATAAGCAGCCGTCCATGACAGATAGTTGTATCAACCCGGATTCCTGAACTCCGGGTAAGCATCTGTTCTGGTGATAATCCATTTTTACCAGGAAGTACTCCGGATGATTTCAAAAGAATCAGATCTGCGGGTCTCCCAATCTCAAGAACACCGCTAGATAATCCAAGAGCACGGGAACCGGCTTCGGTAGCAAGCGAGAGAAGTTCTTGTGGTGGAAGAAGTGAGCGGTCATTCCATGAAAACCTCTGTAACATTGCCGCGATCCGCATTGTTTCCATCATATCAAGGTTGTTATTAGAAGCACACCCATCAGTTCCCAGTCCAACATTCACCTTTGCATTCCGGAGCCAGGAGTAGGGCATTGTTTTCCCAACGGTCAGTTTCTGGTTACTAACCGGATTATGTGCAACATGAACCCCTTCCTTTCCAAGCATGAAACAATCTCCCTCGCTTATCCAACAACAATGAGCGGCAACGGTATCAGAGGAAAGGAGACCATGCCTATGAAGAAGACCGGTAGGTGTTGTTTGATAATTCTTCTGGCAATCGAGGAGTTCCTTCTCCGTTTCACTCATATGGACATGGATCGGAACATTATGGTGCTGGGAAAAATCCCGACACCATTCCATGCTTTGAGGTGTTACTGAATATACTGCATGGGGCCCGATCCCAGGTGATATCAGATTATTATTCCAGGATTTAACCTTCCGGACATATTCTTCTGCCTCTTTCTTCCTTTGATCGATGATCTGAGAATCTCCAAAATCGGTGTACAAAAATGATAATACAGCCCGCATATTCATATCACGGACCGCTCTGGCAACATCCAGTTCAAAAAAGTACATATCAAGAAATGTCGTGGTTCCGGATCTGATCATTTCAAGACAAGCCAACCGGGTTCCCGCATATACATCATCGGGGGTCATCAGGGCTTCGATAGGAAGAATTTTCTCGTAAAGCCATTGATTAAATGCAATATCATCAGCATATCCTCTGAATAAGGTCATGGCTGCATGAGTATGCAAATTTACAAATCCAGGTAAAACTACCATTCCCTCTGCATCTATAGTAAACACAGCTTCATTGTCATATTTTTTCGCAATTTTTTCCCCGATATCACTAATAAAACCTAATTCATCAATGAAAATGTCTATTTTACGATCTATTGAATTTGCATTTGTAATAAGAATTGGAAAATTTTTACCAAAAAGACCGTGATCTGGAGAATGCATTAAGGTACACAAATGATATGATGATAATTAATTACTTTCCAAAAAAATTCTCGTCTCAATAAAACTTTTATTGAGATTTAATTACTAAGAAGAATACCCGGATTAGATATATTTCCACGGAATTATCATAAAACTTCATTCAAAGGACATTCCGAGATTCTACTAAAACATCCAAGTTTGAGAACTGTAACTGGTATGACCCAATTTTAAAAAGCCATATGCTTCTGAACAGTTAGATCAATAATTCCATCAGATCTATACAAAAGACCCTACGGTATCCTTACAATAAACGACAAAAAAGCACTCATTTCGAGTAAGTAATAGAGAACAATAGCAGCGAAGATACGTTCCCGAGGACTCGCGTACCTCAGTACC